>NZ_BJKK01000013.1 GCF_006538325.1 Alteromonas sp. KUL42 | reverse complement strand
AGTAACACATGGGCTCTGTCGCTTCGCTCGGATTTTAGCCCATGTGTTACTGCCCCTTATGTGGGTGTTATAACCCATCAGAAAGGATTCATCATGGAATACAAAGATCACCATGCTTTCAAAAAATTTTCAGCCACAATTTTAAATGAGTCAGATCAAGCTATTTTGGTCTTGAAGGGTCACTTATTTGCTGAAAACATTTTTGAAAACCTGATAGTCCTTAAAATATCGAGGGGTGACAAATTACTTGAAAAAGCTAGTTTTACATTTAGCCAAAAACTAGCCCTTGTTGAAGCTATGGAATTGCTTGATGATGGGCTTGTATCGTCACTAAGAGCTTTGAACAAACTAAGAAATAAGTTTGCTCACGATTTGGATGCAAGTGTTAGTAACAATGACCTGTTAAAAGTTGGCAGTCCTCTAGGAACAGTTTTCACAAAGTACAAACGAGAGTCAGCCGGAGACGATGCCAAATTGTTAAAGAAGCTTATTAACTACTTATGTGGAGCAATGGGAGGTATTTGCTATAGCCATGAGGCGCAAGAAATTGTGCAAAATGGGTTATAACAATCGCATCAAGTCGCGCCCCTGAAAAGCGGGGCGCTGGGACATCAAAACTACGCGGCGATTAGTTTGGTGCTTTGCCCAAGTTTAACCAATCGCCGCTTAAGTTTTGCTGCCCCTTATGCGGGCGTTGGTATGACTCCCTTTGTCAACCCTGAACGAGTGCTTTCCTGACATTCTTCCAGCCCATAATTAGTTATATTTCTCGCTCATAATAAATGAACTAACGCACCGGATGAGGCAGTAATGTCGTCGGTTATCATGCTGGTATTCGTGGATTATTCATTAATTATAATGAACAGCGCCTACCTTACTCACTCCGCCGTGGTCACCTTCTCATCAGTCTATGCTCGTGGATCAATCACGGTTAAGTGATTGCCATCATAACGCCCTCGTAGGTTGTGCCACATTCCGCGGCCTGATCCGAATGCGTTAGCTCAAACTCGTTTTTCATGCAGGTACTCGGCTCAGTCTTAGTTTTGGATTAACCGGCGTGAGTACCACTTCCTTTGCAATGGCCCATATGTAAGCCGCCATTTCCCTGGCAATCGCCGTAATGATTAAATTGTAGTGTTTACCTTTTTTACTCATACGCTGATAGCGTTTGCAAAGACGCAATTGTGCTTTCCAAGCAATATCGACGATGTCTTTGGGTAAACCTTCCTGTCTTAACTGTAATTCGGTAGAAACATTTGCTGGATAACGATAGCTGTGCGCACCTTCAATCAGTAAACGCCTTGCTCGGCCATTTCCCGCTTTAGTGATAGCGCCTAAGTGCCGCTTTCCGCCTGATGATTGTTCGCTAGGGACTAAACCTAAATACGCCATGAGTTTTCTTGGATGGTCGAAACGATGCAAATCACCGAGCTCTGCCACCAAACCAACAGCAACGAGCAATCGAACGCCTCGCATCGCCTGAACGGCTTTCACTACCGGATAATAACGCCATTGGTGTACATGGTGGGTTAATTCATTGTCGAGCCTTTCCAGTCGCCGGATACGTTCCTCAATGGTTTGCAGTTGTTCCTGCAAGACAATTTGCTGGGCTGGGTGAGGCAATATCAGTTCGGTGAGCCAGCGAAGGTGTTTCTTCGACCAGTTGGCAGTGCCTTCATAACGTATGTTATTACGAAGTAATAAGGCTTTGAGTTGATACTTTGCTTCTTTTAAATCCTTCATTGCCGCTTCACGAGCACGTGATAAATCACGAACCGCTTCATCTTCTGGCTCAGGCACATAGATAGGCGTGAGATCTTCGGACTTTAATGATTTAACGAGTTTAAGCGCGTCTCGGCGATCGGTTTTAATTCGCTCTCCAGGCTTTTTAGGGATAAGAGATGGCGCCACGACATAACAACAATGTCCCAAGCTCGTTATCAGACGATAAATCCAATAACCACACGGTCCAGCTTCATAAGCAACCTCATGAAACTCTTTATGCGTATCCAACCCGATAAAAATCATGTTATGTTTGTTCATGCTAGCCTCCAAATGATTTAGTCTTAAGCAAACTAATAATGGACTCCGGCCGGCGCTCCGGTGGCTTTCAGCTAACGCACGAAAATGCGGAGGCTAGCATTTCACAGGGAGTCATTGTGTCTATGTACTCAGGGAAGAAATTTAGATGTCAAAGAAATTATTACTACTTTTAGCCGTTCTAATTGGAGTCTTTATTTATTCTAAGAACGATCAAAACGTGGAAGTATTGCCACAACCGGCCTTACCTACACAAGAAACTCTAATTCAGGCAGACCGTTTTTCATTTCGTTGTGATGGTAGACAACATTGCAGTCAAATGACATCTTATGAAGAAGCAAAATTTTTCTTAGAAAACTGCCCAAATACAAAAATGGATGGCGACAATGACGGAATACCATGTGAAAGGCAGTTTTAGCAACGAACATAACAACCCAATCAACACACTCACTGCGTTCGTTGGGATGCATACACGCAGGGCGGCTTCGCCATTATGCCCCACATGTCTGCGCCCGTTATTTAAAAGTTATGCGTTGATGTTTTAAGGAAGAGTAATACGTGCAGTTAGAATTAGTTAAAAATGTATTTATTTCACCGAAAGAAACCTTCAAGGCGCTTCCAAGCGATAAGTTATTTCTTCTTGCTTGGCTCGCACCGTTTTACTTTGGTATTGCTAGGATTTATCGACCGGGTACCTATGAAAAGGCTTTGAGTGCAGTTGGTAACGAATACTTATTGTTTATATTGGGTTCAATTTTTGCTCTAGTCATGATCCCGCTGAGTGCTTTAATTGTTAAACTGCTAATAAGGATTTTTGGTAAAAAACTGACAATCAAAAAGCTCATGAATATTTATGGTTATGCGCTAATTCCTCGAATCGTTGTTGCTATATTTGCTTACGCAGTCATATTCGTGAATCCAAATCTTTTACAAGAACAAGGCATGAACCCTCTTGGAATTACGATAGCTGTTGCAGGAGTGGGTGCAATGCTTTATACCATTTTTCTATACATTTATGGCATCGTAGTTTCGCCAAGTGTAGTAAAAGCGCATAACAAACCGCTGTAAACGTGCGCGGGGCGCACTGGGACACAAAAATGTGGACTCCCGGTCGCAAGCGTCCAGAATTATAGCCCACATGTTTGTGCCCTTAAGCGGGGCGTTTTATGTAACTAGGAGGAAATATGAACATCAGTGAAATGGATAGCTTCGATGTTACAGGCTTTGTTATCCGAACTAATAATGCGGATGAGGTATCACCATCTACTGCAAAAATCGGAGAACTTTGGGCTAAGTTTTACGCAAATGCGGCTCCAAAGCTAAATGAAAAATCAAAAGTTTTTGGTTTGTACACAAACTACGAGTCTGATTTTACGGGGGCTTTTGACGTTATCGCTTGCTCGGATGCATTGTCACCAGAAATATTACCAGACTCAGTACAAGTTACCGTTGCTTCAGGTAAGTACGTGACTTTTTCTGCGACCGGTGAAATGCCACAAGTAATTATCGAACTTTGGGGTGATGTGTGGCGCTACTTCGGCTCTGAAAGCTGTCCTTACAAACGAGCTTACACAACAGACTTTGAATATTATAAAAGTGCAAGTGAAGTCGAAATCTCTATCGCTATTAAATAGTTACATAACAAACGCCTCAAGAGGGACTGTCAACGCGCGGCGTTTCCAGTCCCATTGAGTCGCAGTGGTTGCGGTTGTTGTGTTCGCGTTTAGTGTAATGCGTTGCCAGCCCCTTAGGCGGGTCTAGCAATTTAATTTAGCATGTGGAATATCTTTTAACCCCTTTTGGTGTGGTTGAGCGTTATTAGAAAACAATAATTGAAATTTCAGGAAGAATATGAAAATTAAAGTTTTTAAATCCCTCATCTTTAGCTCATTCGTTCTATGCAATTATGTTAGCGCCGCAGATTGTCATGATGTGTCACAAATTATTGCCAAACAACTTGAAGATAACTACGTAATTGAAAATACAGCAACAACGTTAGCTCAGTTAATGCGTTCGCAAACATTTTTATCTGGTTGCGATCATCAAAAGTCATCTGAAGATATTGCTAAATTTATGACTTT
This sequence comes from Alteromonas sp. KUL42, assembly GCF_006538325.1. Classification (GTDB taxonomy): domain Bacteria; phylum Pseudomonadota; class Gammaproteobacteria; order Enterobacterales; family Alteromonadaceae; genus Alteromonas. The sequence continues at coordinate 126,624 of NZ_BJKK01000013.1, read as the reverse complement.
GGAATTAAACAAAATTGCAAATGATAAACACCTCTCTGTCGTTTATGACCCTCAATGGGTAAATGAACTGAAAACATATCGTTCATCAGCACAAACTAAAGCGTTTTCGGATAGTCGAGCCATGGAGGCTCCTACAGACAACTATGGTTTTAAAAAGGTTGAAATGCTTGATGGCAACATTGGTTACCTTGACATAAGAATGTTCTCGGATAGTCATTTAGGTGGTGAAACGCTTGAAAATGCGATGAAATTTTTACAGCATGCCGATGGTATTATTATTGATTTAAGGAACAACTTTGGTGGCAGTCCTTTTATGGTAACTTCATTGGCCAGTTACTTTTTTGACTTAGATATTGTTCATTTATCGACTTTTGAAAGTCGAGAGAATGGTGTGTTAACTCAAACGCAAGATTGGACGTCGCCTTATGTTCCGGGTCCTAGGTTTAAAGATGCTCCTCTTTATATTCTCACCAGCAGTAATTCTGCATCCGCTGCAGAAGGCTTTAGCTATGCTATGCAAAGTTTGACGAGAGCAACCATTGTAGGAGAGGTTACTGCTGGCGCCGCTCATGCCAGAAGAGCAGAAATAGTAAATGACGATTTTATTCTCACTTTACCAACTGCACGACCTGTTGACCCCAGAACAAACGATAATTGGGAAAGAAAAGGTGTAAAACCAAATATTGAAACGAGCAGCGACAATGCACTTAATGTAGCTTATGCAGAGGTACTAAATACTTTAATAAAAAGTAAGAGTAGTAATCTCAGCTTGCACAAATGGGTCTATCCATTGGTTAAAGCGAAATCGAGCCAATACCAGCCAAGTCAGAGTGATTTCAATCAGATAGTAGGTACGTTTGGAGAGCACAAGGTATTTCAAGAAGGTGGTAAACTCTTTTATCAACATTCAGATGAGCCGGCCTTTGAAATTGAACTTCTTGATAAAGAAACTATCGTTTTTAAAGCGTTTACCGAGGCAAGGCTACAAGCAATATATAAAGATAAGCAAGTCATTGCATTGAAAATGCTCTCTTTGGGTAGGGATGAAAGAGAATTTCAGAGAACGATGTAAAGATTGCTAACAAGGTTGTTAACTCGGACAAAAAACAGTTGGCTATGTTCGTACCTCACAAATTTTAGCCAACTATTTTTAGCCGGTTACAACGGCGTTAGGTACTCAAATGGAAATTGATAACAAATTTAGTTATTTAAATATGCAAAAACTCTCAGTTTTGGAGCTCCAAGAAACATTGGCGGAGTTTCCTCATTCGCGCTTCGTAGACCTCAAGGAAATCTCTCCGTCTGGTTTTATTTTTTGTACGTCCTACAACTCAGAAAAAGGAAATCATCTTTCACACAGTCCAAAAATTTCCTTGCTTGCTTGGTGGGATCATATTGGCTATCAAATTCGTGTAGTTGGAACAGCTAAACGTATTTCAGAGGATCTAGCGGATAAATTTTGGCTTACACGTTCTAAAGAAGCGCAAGTTGCCACCACTTGTTTCAAACAAAGCGAAGTTTGGGATTCAGAGGGGTCTATGGAAAATCATTTCTCTTCTGCAATTGCAGCTTCAGAGGCATCAATTTCGCGCCCGAGTTCATGGGGTGGTTATTCGGTTACGCCCCATTCAATAGAAATACTTAAATTTAAGGTCAACCGTGTTCATACTAGAGAGTATTATTGGGGGGAGGGAGCATCATGGAAAATGTGGATGTTACAGCCTTAGTCAATTGGCATATCAATGCGCTAAACACGTTCACTGGGACAAAAACGCAATGCCATGCTGCGCATATTGTGGCATTGTGTTTTTGTCCCAAAGCTTAAAGATATATCTTCGGGAGGAAATATGATTCGGGAAGCAACGAAGGACGATTGCATACAACTAGCTGTATTATCTATAAAAGTCTGGTTGGACACATATGCAACAGACGGAATCAAAGATGAATATGCTCAATTTGTTTTGTCTACATTTACTCAATCTCATTTTGTCGAGTTACTAAACAGCCCCAAATTCCGGTTGTTAGTAAGTGAAGAAAATCAAGCTCTTCAAGGTTATGTATTGTTAAATTTAGAATCTTATTATGAGACACCACAAAGCGGCTTTGAGATTGAAAAATTGTATGTGGATAGTACTTTCAGGGGCCGTGGTTTAGGTCGGAAGCTTTTAACCGAGGTGGAGAGACAGTTTGGCAAGAAGTATTGGCTTTACACCTGGGTTGAAAATGAATCCAACGGTTTCTATGCGCATCTTGGTTTCAAGCAGGTTGGGCTTTATAGCTTCGAATTTGCGGGGACTAAAATAGACAACAATGTGTACCTTTCAGTACACACATAACAAGTATTTTAAGCAGATTCACAACGCTTGGCATTTTTGGTTTGAATCGGTTTTAGTGTTTACGGCCCAATGGCTTGGGAGTAGTGGTCTGGCTAATCACTACTTAATTGGGCATTAATTTTTAAGGAAAATGAATGAAATCTGCGTGGCTGCTTTTTAGTCTTTTTATCCCAGTGGTTGTTTTTGCCAAGTCTAGTTTCATCACGGTAAACGGCTATGATGTCGAATACGAGATGGCTGGTACTGGCAAACATACCGTATTCTTAGAGGCTGGAGGGTCAGCAGGTTTATCTGATTGGGAGCCTATTTTCGAAAGTCTTGCCAAGAACACTCGTGTTATTCGTTACTCTCGGATTGGAAACGGGGGATCGGCGCACCTTGTGAAGAATTATAGCTCTGAGGAATATGCAGAAGAGGCTCGCTTAGTTCTTGAAGCTCTTAACATTAAAAAACCAGTAGTTTATGTGGCCCATTCTTACGGCGCTTACATCGCTAGACGCTTTGCTGCTACCTATCCTGAATGGGTTTCCGGGTTAATGCTAATTGAGCCAGCATCAGAACATGATGTTGATATTATGAGAAGAATTGACCTTATAAAAGCAGAAAAAGAAATTGCTCAAGTGAAACTGGACGATTTGAAAAACGGAATGTCTAACCAATACCTAGATTTCTGGGCTAAACGACCATTGCCCGATTATCCTGAGATACCGGATATTCCGGTAACAGTCATTGCGTCAATAAAAAAATATGAAAACCCTCCTGTACTCTTTTTTACAGATGAAGCTCGGGAAATGTGGGGAGAATTACACTCTGAGTGGGCAAATGCGTTTCCACAAGGAAAGGCTGTATTAACCGACAAGAGTTACCATTTCCCACAGGAAGATGAGCCAGATATGGTCGCTCAGGAAATCATCGACTTGTTGGAGAGAATTAAACAGTAACTAGTGCAGTCAGCGGGTTCACTTCGTTCTCCGCTGCTGTAAGTGTTAGGTACAAGATGGAGCTAAATTTCTTAGCCTCAACTGTCATGGTTATCGTCAGGCATCACCTGCGCCCACCACTATATTGTCAATGTGGGGGCTAGAAGGTTTAAAAGTTGGTCGGGTAATTCATATACTCAATGAGGTTATAAGGATGAATCAGGCGAATTTACTTGCTTTGAAATACATAGCTATTGCTATATGCAGTGCTTTATTTGCTCTTTTTGTACTAAAAGAGTACTTACCTGAAATATCAAATGCTGTTGTAGCTGCTGTTTTCACTAGCTCTTTTTCTTTTGCTATATTGAGGCTATCGAGCAAAATATGTAAAAGGGGCACAAACATTAGCAGCCTTAAAAGCTGATAAATATTGGGAACACAAACACGCAGGCTCTGCTTCGCAGTATAGCCCTCGAATTTGTGCCACCAAATCAGGGCGTTATACCTAATTTTAAATAGTGAAGGTTTTTATGAAAAGATGGACTCTTTCTTTTGTCACTTTAATCTGTTCCCTTAACGCAATAGCAGACACAGACTTATCCGAACTTCGCGATAACTACTCTTCAACATGGATAGCAACTTAGTCTCCCAGAGCTACTGAAAAACACTTAGAGCACTACCGTTCTTTTCTTTAGGACGATGTCGCCCACCAACACTTGTCCTACGATTCGGATGACTTGCGATTACCTGACGGCAAAGAAAGTAAACGTAAAGGAATGGACCCACAAACAAGTAAACTAATCGAATTACATTACTCAACGATGGAAGTTTATAAATCTTGAGTACCAATATTTATAGAAACAGAAATTTCGAAGGGAATAAAACAAATAGGAACAGGTGTCTTCATAGATTTTCAGTTCCAACTATTCTTGTTTAGTGCAGTTCTTGTGATAGGTGAGCTTGAAAACGTCAAGTTCTAGTTCAAATAGATGAAATTGATTGTTACGACAAGTATGAACTCCTTACAAATCAAAATACAATTTAAATGTGGCAACAAAAATCTTACTCCAATTCGTAAGGTGCAAGAGAAGCTCTATTATCATATTAGGGCATTATGCCAGTAAAAATTGAGACTTTTGTTACTTTTAATACCTGTTTTCGGTTTGCTTATCTTGCGATAATTCAACGGGTTTGAGCAATCGTCCCAAGAATTTGAAGAACAAATTAGAAAACCATTAGGTACAAGCCTTGATGGTTACTCAAGGAGTGAATCTTTGGGGAGGATTAAACATTATCTAGCGCAGAAAGAGGATTCGCTTTGCACTGCGCAGTTGTGTGCGTTTTACGCCATGGAGTTTTTAGTTTTTGAAATTTGAGCAGATTCATTCACGAATTAACATCGATTCGGCTATATTCACATTTGGCGTTCCTAAGGATTTACCAAATGCATTTTGCTTCAGGATCTTTTGCGCTGGAGAAAGCTCTTATTCGGTAGAGCAGTTCGACCCTAGTAGTCTTGACCAACTGAAAGTCATCCTACATAAATTATGCCAGCTAAGTCCCGACAAGCCTCGAGCAAATATAAAAATAAAAGTTAATAGATTTATGTCTGTTAGGTTAAGTTTTAAAAAATTTGATGAAGAAAAAGGTTATAAGGTTAAAGCTTACATTCTCGGATTTCTTTACTTTAGTAGTGCTGGTTTTTTAGGAAGTTACGTGACAGTTCAACAGCTTAAGAACTTAATTACTAATTTTAAAAAGTGTATCGAGTCAAAAGATGGCTACAACTAAATATTATGCCGCCCATAGGTGGTGTAGCCATATCTCGATTTTTGGGCTAAACGTTCGCTACACACAGAACGATGAACCAAATATGGTTGTTCAGGAAGCGAATGCTCTTTTGGAGAGAATTAAAAACTAAGACGTACAGCCAGTGGATTTTCTTCGCTTTCCTCTATAGCACGCAATATGACAAACCACTCAAAGCTTGCTTTTCTTGTTGGAGCGCTAACACATGGAATGCGTCACTAGAGGTTTGATAGGTTGGTTAATAAACGCAGCAACACCAAATAAAGCCGTGCTGAACACCGGTTCGCATAGTGCGATTTCATCGCAGTCTGTTGCTTTGTAATCCATTTCGACTATTGGGTCAGTAGACTTTCATCGGTTGAGCTGGTACTGGCACTATTCAAACGTTGTAGCAGACATTCTGTGAATGTACTAGTGGGGCTTCACAGTGTGTTCACTGAAAAGCAGTAGCAAGATTACAAACATAATATAGAAACATAAATATTTACAATTAGTTACAAACAATGCGCATCTTTACGCAGTATTTTAGTTATAGAGTGGTAAAGCCTAAATGTAGTGAAGTTTTTATATTCAATGTGTTTTTAAAAAGTAGAAACACCCGAAGACATATTACTGTTTAGTGTAGGCTAGCTAGGTTGCTTTTGAGAGGTACCAATACAAGTGCCCTCAAATTTCGTAATTCAGGAAAATGTAAACATGAAAATTTTAGGGCTCGCTTTGGTACTTGTATCGTTATCGCTATATGCCATTGCTGGCAACAACGACAAAACTTCCATTGAGCGTGCTGTTAAAGACTATATTGAATCTCAACACAAAGTGTTACCAGGTATGATGGCGAGAGGCTTAGATCCAGCCCTTGCTAAGCGAACGTACTGGTTATCGAAAGAAGGAAAGGAATTTATATTAGAATCTTCTTATGAAGATATGGTGAATTTAGCTGGTTTTTACAACGAGAACGGCGATAAATTTCCAAGTACGCCCAGAATTGACATTGAAATTTTTGACATTGATAAACGGGTAGCCTCTGTAAAGCTATCTGCCGATGATTGGATTGATTACATGCATTTGTACAAAAATGAAGAGGGTCAATGGAAAATTCTCAATATACTTTGGCAATTTAATGAAATTAGCGCACATTCAAGTAAAAAGGGCTAAATAATTAAAAGGAACTCAAAAGGAAACTTAAATGATGAAGTTACTTGTATCTTTTATAGGATTATTTGTATTTTTCTACCTTACGGATGTCTCTTCTGCATCACTGTTTAATAAGGTTTTAAGCCCAGTATTGGGTGGCGTTTTTGCCGCTATTTTCGTTGGTACTTTAATCGCTAAATCGAAGCACAGTAAAACAGGATCAAATAACGACTCAAGTGGTTTTTTCGTCGGCGGTTCATCTTCTAGTAATGACTGCGGTAGCGATGGCGGCGGTGATTGTTAACAATGATCTCATGATTTGTCAGTTTTTTATACAAATTTAGCCACTAACAATGTGCTTATTTAGCTATCTTATTGAAATTTAGTTGCAAAAAAGTATGGCTAATTTTTTGCTTGCAGGCATTCTATTAAACTAAAAATACTACAACATTGTTTGTAGATTACAGGGATGTTTCTGTATGCTCACGAGAAAATTACTGGTTGGCCTGAGTTTTATAACGTTCTTAAATACAGCGTTAGCAACACCTATTGAAATCTTATTAAATGGTGATTTTGAAACGGGTGATTTAACAGGATGGACACAGGCGACACCTGTCTTACCACCAATTGAATGGGGTGTAACAACTGGCGCCGCGATAGGAGCGTATTCCCTAGTATCCTCCGACAATAGTCATTTTGCTTCTCCATGGATAGAGGGGCCCAATCCTTTGGCTACTACACTTATCCAAGTATTCGATTTGACTACACTCACTGATGAGTTGATTGGCACTTTTACATTTAGCGCGGAAGCTATCTATGCTGAGGATAGAATTTCGTTGGGGTACCAACTTTTTGATTTTGATGCGCAGCCTCTGCATTCTGAATTAGTGTTTACAGGTGCAGGAGGAACAGCTCCTAATTCAGCACCATTTTCTCAGTCTTTTTCGTTTGTGAGTGGTACGCGGTTTATTAGCTTTTTTGCCACCGCTGAATTGCTCAGTGGTTCATACATAGATGCCGGATTTGATCGCGCATCTATTCTGGTAGATGTGAAACCCAAAGCTACTGTGCCTTCTCCCAATGGTTACAGTTTGTTGGTCTTGGGCTTTATTTCACTTTTGATATCTAGGCGACTTAAAAGCAGTTGAAAAGTATATAGACTTTCAATAACTAGTATAATCGTGTTCATTAAAACAGTGTTAAATTGGAACGGTGGTAGTTCGTGATAGTCGACATTTACAAGTAAGCAATTTACGGTAAACTGATGATAAGCTGGATGTACAAAAGGATTTTTAACAATGAACATAAACGCAACCGTAGTAGGGCAAATTGCTGTTGTTTTCATTATTATCATGCCGTTTATTGGCTATTACTTAGGTAAAAAGAAAACAAATTCGCCAATATTGGTTTCTGTTATCGCTTTTTTTACCGGCTTTATTCCTCCATTCGCCATACTTTTTGTGCTGTTCTTAATATTAAAGAAAAACAAGCCCGCTTTAGAAGCCAAACATGTCTAGCTTTACTTCAAGGAAATAGCTTAAGTGTTAGACTGTTACCATAGTAACTAGGGGCCTATATGCCGATTAAAACATGGATTTTTCAATACAGTATTGCTTTACCTGTGGTTTTTGTATTGCTCGCTGGTGTGCAGTACCTGAAGGGGCAGTCACTTTCGTACGCTATTGAATTTGGTGTTATTTGGTCAGTTATTTCCATATCAATATTTGCTGCAAGACGTTTCTACAATTTTCGTAAGAATATTGCTTGCGAACTTTGTAACGATTTACCACTAAATGAAATGCCGTCGGATAAGAAGCGGAATTAATAATTAGCCACACAGAGATTTGAATAAACCACTTGTATAAAAATAAAACAGCGAGGTGTAAAAGATGTCTTTTCTCCGTGTAGTTGGCTTAATAATGGGGCTGTTGTTCATTTGGGTATCAGCGAACACTTTTTATTCCCATTTTGACAGTGTTGTTTATGGTTTTATCGCCGTATGTGGGGTGTTAGTTGGTTGTTTGATTCTAAGTTACGGCCTGACAGGTAAAGATGCATTAAATGCGCTCTACTATCGCGTTACAGGGCGAAAATTTAACTATCGGGCGTAATTTTAAATTAGAGTAAAAATGTCGTATGGTTGGTAACTTATTTTACTGCCATCTTAATAATAAAAATAATAAGGACGTATACATTGAATTACAGGATCAAAGTCTTCGTTTTAATCTCTTTCTTTTATAGTTTAACTGGTGTTGCTGAACCCACTCAGCGGGTTGTTGAACTTTCTATTACCTCTCAGTATGTAAAAAACATGCCAGAAGTGAAGGTGATTTTGCCTCCTTCATACATTACTGAACCGCAAAGCAAAAAAGCAGAAACATTAACTACGTCGCAAACCAGTTCTGGTAAAACTAATAAGCGTTACCCAGTTATCTACTTGCTAGACGGCGAAGTTAATTACGCGCTGGTCAACAGTATGCTTGAACGTATGGCGTTATCGAATGGCGCGCAAGAATACATTATCGTTTCACTAGAAAGTCAAAATAGATTGTATGACTTTGCACCAACCGTGAATATGGACAGAAGAGGGCCGTATGGCGAAGGTGGCGGTGGTGACAAGTTTCTAGATTTTATCGAAAAAGAGCTGAAGGTGGTTATGCGTAACCAGTATCAAGCTTCTGATTTTTCAGCAATTATGGGACATTCAGTAGGCGGTTTGCTGGTTTATCACGCTTTTTATTCGAGGCCATCATTATTTAATGGGCATATGGCATTTAGCCCTGCGGTTTGGTGGGGAGAGCAAGAAACAATGATTGCTGTGAAAAAGTATGTCTACTCAAGTGATGATATTGGCAGCTACCTTTACACAAATATTGGTAATGAGGCCGGTATGATGCGAGAACACTATGACTCACTGGTGAACACGCTACAGCGTAACCGAACCAGTGAGCTTGTTTTACAGTCAGAGCAGTACCCTAATGATTCCCACGGATTAACGTTTTCTGCAGGTCTTTACAGTGCGTTAAAAGGTATGGACGACTACCAACGTAAACTTGGCTTGTGATTGGCTTATCTAGGAATTTGTTTATAAAGTGATATGTGCGGTTTTATTCAGCGTGTAACCGATTCTCCACATGTTATTGCCTTACTTGAAGAAGTAGGGCTAGGGCAAACGCTTCCCCTTTTTAAAGAAGAAGCAATGCTCAGTAATGTCGTCAACTTTTACCCTGCCTTTGGTCGAGTACCAGAAAAGCAAATTAGTAACTTAATTGTTGGCTCTTCAACTACCATAAATGCAACGTGGTGGTTTGATGCCAAGCCAATGGGTGACACCTTAGCAGTGGGCGAGCGCACTACCTTCAATGCACGTAATCTAGATAGCCCATATTGGCAAAAGGCGATTACCAAAAGGCGCGGAGTGGTTGCTGCTACGGCTATTGGCGAGTCTAACCCGGAAGGAAAAGGCAAGGCGCATTACTTGATGAAACCACAAGAGGGGGCTTTATTATTAGGGGCGGTTTACCGTGTATTCAGTAATGGTCAATTTTCATGTGCGGTTGTTACCAGGCCGCCTCGCGAAGATTTTAGTCAGTACCATGAAAAGTCTATACCGTGTTTTTTACCTCATGATAAAAGTGCGATAGAGGCCTGGTTGCACCAAGGTCGAAGTGTTGAAGTTGATGAAATTTTAGCGAAGCCTAAGCTGTATACCAATTTGGAAGTGACTAGAGTAAAAAGCTTTAAGGGTGGTGAAGCCTTAGGAAGCTCCACCATACTTAAAAAGTCATAAGGGTGTAATAAGCACTGTTCTAAAAACGATTTAAAGCGCTACTACACAAGGGCTACACAAGAGCTACACAAGGGCGGTAAAAAAGCGCTTAAAGGCATTTTGCGGGTTTGGGTAATCCTGCTAGTTTCGTTGCCTGTTTGGCTGGCCCTTTTTTGAATAGGCGCTGTAAATAACGGCTGTTTCCCTTTTCTGGGCCAAATTTATTCGCCATCGCTTTAACTAATGCTCGTATGGCGGGGCTTGTTTCATATTCTTCGTAGAATGCACGTACAAAGCGAACCACTTCCCAATGCGCTTCGGTAAGCGTTATATTTTCATCTTTAGCTAAGAGTTCAACCATACCTTCTTCCCATTGGGTATAGTCCAGAAGGTAGCCTGCTTTATCGGTTTTTATTGTTTCACCATTGAATACAAAGCTGTAGGTGTCTTGTGACATTAAAATGTTACCCATTGTTGATGGTGTGTTGATAATGCTGCGAATATCTTGTTGTCGATTAATTGAATGGCACTGTGCGTTTTTACGCCTCTAGAGAGCACGTCGTCGCGTATAGCAACAACAGGAGTACCAGATGGTGCTAGCAAGGCATCAAACTCATTAGAGTGAAGCCCGGGCGCATAAACGCCATCGCCACAGAGTATTATTTTTGTTTTGAGTTTTTTTGGTTGCACATTTTCTGCTGTAACGTCTTCTTGCTCAGCATCTTTAAGAACAGCGGCTTCTAAAAGTGCAAGATCTGATAAAGATAAATGAGGTGTGGTTATAACAATAAGCATTAGAATATCACCACATGATCTACGCTGTTGATAAGGGCTAAGCGCGCCTCTGAGTTTATCCATTGTGCGTCTATTTCATCAACAACGTCACAGTTTTTAAGTACACGAGTAAGATGCAGCGCCTTTGCACTTTCTTCACACACATAGCAGTCTTCTATATCAAAAAAGGGCATGGCACTTAAACGTTTGCTATGTGTTTTAACGCCTGCAATTGCCTCGGTTTTAACAAGTTGTAATACGGCGTCATTTTCAAACAGTACTTTAACATCGTGTCCGTAATTAGTGGCTGCAAGGGCAAAATCGAGGCCATCATTACTTGTTGAATTACCGTAGGGGCTTTGTGTGAATCGAATGAGTAACGTTGCCATTAAAACTGTACCAACCTATCGCAGTTGTGAAGCTCACTAAAGAATTCACCTAAACCGGCTTGCTCAAAAGGGGAAACTAGGTTTGCTATAGAAAGCCCATTTTCTATCGCTTCTTGCTCGCTCACAACCCCACGCTTTACAGCAGCGGTAATACACACTAATAGCGTTATTTTGTGATTTTCAGCAAGTGCCTTCCATTCGTTATACGCATACAGCTCGTCGCTTGTTTGCAACATCAAACTGTTGGCGTGTAATACGCCATCGCTATAAAAAAACTACGTTGGAAACTGTATCGCCATTGCCTAACACGCCCTTAATAAACGCGAACGCGCGTTTGGCAGTGTCGCCGTGAAAAGGGGGTGTAGTAATTAGTATTGAATATGTTTTCATACAAACAAAAACACCCCGATTAAGGGGTGTTTATTCTTAAACCTTAAACGCGCTATTAATCGTCGCCACCAAATGCACCAAGAAGGTGAAGGATTGACGTGAACAAGTTATAGATGTTCAAGTATAGCGAAACTGTTGCACGAATGTAGTTTGTTTCACCACCGTGAATGATACGGCTAGTATCAAACAGGATAAAACCAGACATAATGAAAACAATTGCTGCACTGATTGCTAAGCTTACCGCAGGCACTGCGAAGAAAATGTTCGCAATGGCGGCGACTAAAACAACCACTAGACCTACTACTAAAAAGCCTCCCATAAATGAGAAGTCTTTCTTAGTGGTCAGGGCATAGCCAGACAATGCAAAGAAAACCAATGCTGTTGCACCTAATGCTTCCATGATGAGGCCTGGACCTGCAACACCTAAGTAGAAGTTAAGTGTATAACCCAGTGATGCACCCATCAAACCAGTGAACAAGAATACCCAGTATATACCTGTTGCTGACTCAGCTTTCTTCTGCACTACAAAAAGAGTAATAAATGCGCCGATAGTCATACCAAGAGACATCATAGGAGAAATGCCTACTGCCATAGCTATACCAGCACAAACCGCACTAAACGCCAGTGTCATCGCAAGCAGCATATAGGTGTTGCGTAGAACCTTGTTCGTCTGCAATACCGATGGTTGAGATGCACTTGAATACATCGAACGTTGATCCATTGTTTCCTCCAATAGGACTTAAATGACCGAAATGGTACAAATATTTAGTGTATGTTGTATGGCTTTTAGTTCCCATTTTCAAGTGCTTTCAGATGAATTTAGTGTTAGGTGAGTAGAAAAACAGCGAAAGCGGCTAAAAATTAACGCATTTGATTGAAAAGCAAGCACTTAAATATTTTTTTTAAATAATCACTTTACAGTCACAAAAATTTCATTAAGATACGCAGCACTTCAGGAGAGTTGGCAGAGCCCGGTTTAATGCACCTGACTTGAAATCAGACGTGGGGTCAAACCCACCGGGGGTTCGAATCCCTCACTCTCCGCCACATTCAAGAAACCCGCACACTGTTGCGGGTTTTTTTATGCTCAAAGAAAATTACGAATGAGTGAGGGTGAGAACTCCCGTTGTTCGACAAAACGGCAGGATTGCCGTTTTGCAGAGCCGTAGGCTGCCCGAAGGGCGAGCGCCATGGACGGCGCGAGTGAATCCCTCACTCTCCGCCACATTCAAGAAACCCGCACACTGTTGCGGTTTTTTTTATGTCTCAATAAAAGTGTCGAGTTTTCAACTTTTTGGAATATTCATCTAAGACCACAGTCGCATTGTGACTTAAGGTTTACCCCATTAGGCTGTGCGTTTTTTCGGGCAACCTAAAGGTGAATTGTGTCTCAAGACGAAACGCGTTATCTCGAGCGTCATAAACCCAGTAGTCAGTTTCAAACTCGCGAAGACTACCTAAACCACGAACTTCAAATTTTGTCACCAAAACGGTGGCGGCCCAATATTCCCTTTAAAGATTACAAAATTGAGTGGGAAGACTGCGTTCCCGGTATGGCAGCCACAATTGGCAAAATTGTAATGGTAGCCGCGGTTGTCGGTGCGTTTGCTGCGCCTCTTGGTCTATCACCAGAGTTTGTAGTTGAAAACGTTCGTTTTGAATTACTTATTGCAGCTGTCCTTTTTGTTATCTTTATATCTGGTTTCTTAAACCCCGCGGCAAATCTTGCAGGTACACATGGGCCATTACTTCCACTTGTACCGCTAATTGTAGCTTCAGGTGGTCATCCAATGGCTTTGGGGTTACTAATAGGCTTATTTGGCTTCTTACTTGGTATTACAAAAGGCGGTAGCGCGCTTGCAAAGCTCACCAGTAACGGGGTGTGCGGCGGCCTTTTATTATATTTAGGTTTTATTGGTATTACCGGTCAGGTTAAAAAGCTCTTTGCTTGGGCTGAAAGCTTCGATATGGCCTATATTGCGTTTATTGTACTCATTGCTACTATTTTGATGTATTCGTGGCTTGAACATATTCAGAAACGTTGGTTGGCCATTCCACTTGGAGCGGTAATGGCTGCTGTCATTGCCATGGCATTGGGTGCACCATTTGAATTTTCCACAGCGCCGGGCATGCCTAATCTTAACCCTGGGTATTGGTGGGGTGATAATACAGGTTGGCAATTAGGTTTACCTGATTGGTCTCACTTTATAGCTGTTCTTCCATTCGCGGTATTAGCAGTAGCAATGTGGTCTCCTGACTTCTTAGGTCACCAAGTGTTTCAAAAACTGAGTTACCCTAAGAAAAGTGAGAAAGCACACATGAATATCGATGACACCATGATAGCTGCATCTAGCCGTCAGGCGGTGGGCAGTTTGCTTGGTGGCGGAAATCTGGCTTCTTCTTGGGGCACGTATATTATTCCAGCGTCTATTGCAAAGCGCCCAATTCCGGGTGGAGCAATTGTTACTGGCTTGCTATGTATTGTTGCGGCTATTTGGGGGTATCCGATGGACTTGGCTATTTGGCCGCCGGTTTTATGTGTAGCTCTTATAGTCGGGGTTTTCCTACCGCTTATGGAGGCGGGTATGCAAATGACCCGTGAAGGTAAAACAACCCAATCTGCAGCCCTAGTAGTCATTTCCTCGGTGCTGGTGAACCCTGTATTTGGTTGGTCTTTCACTATGTTGTTAGATAATTTGGGGCTAGTTGGCTGTAAAGAGCGAGCAGGTGAGCTTGGTAAAACGGGCCGCTGGTTAATTCCGGGTATTACCTTTATCATTTTATGTACGGTAATGGCGTTAATTGGTATGTTCCCTGGCATCCCTGCAATTATTGATACCTTCAACGTTAATTAATAACGAGCAATTCAGGCACATCACAATCTATAGATGTGCCTGAAGACAACTATTTATCCCAATAGGGTGGGTCGTCAAAGTACTCTTTTAGAAATTCAATAAACACCCGCAGTTTGTTCGAGACGAGTTTTCGATGTGGATACACCGCATACAATGCAATAGGCTCAGGTATATAGTCTTCTAAAATTGAAATCAACTCTCCACTTTTTAGTGCTTGTGACGCAATAAATGTGGGTTGCAACACATAGCCTTCGCCGTGCTTCGCGACATCGGCTAATACCTCGCCATTGTTTGCCGTTAGCCGTGGCGTCACTTTCTGTGAATTAGATTTTAGCGCTTGAATTAGTTGCGACTTTTCATTGTCGTAATTTACATACGCATATTCCAAATAGTGCTCAGGATGTAATTCGTTTGGGTGCTTAGGTGTGCCGAACTTAGCCAAGTATGAAGGCGAGGCGCATAGTGCCAATTTGATCGTTGTTATTTTAATTGCGACAAGCGATGAACTGGCTAATTGACCCGCACGCAACGCCACATCAAAACCTTCGTCTACCACATCAACTTTGCGGTCATTTAACTGTAAATTGACGGAAACTTGAGGATGTTTATTTTGAAATTCTCCAAGACAGGATGAAAGATGCAACGTTGAAAATGAAACAGGAGCACTAACGTGCAGCACTCCCTTGGCTTGGGTATTGAGTAAACCCAATTGGCCTTCCATGTCATTTACACTTTCTAAAATGTGACGCGCGTGTTGCAAACACTGGTGACCAGCTTCAGTCAAGCGGATCTTGCGTGTTGTTCTATTGAATAGGCGAACATCTAATTGTTTTTCCAACTGTGCAATGTATTTACTCACAAGTTGGTTCGAAGTGTTCAAGCGTGCAGCAGCATTAGTAAAGCTACCTTCGGTTGCCACTACCACAAAGGTTTTAAGCAGTTCTAATTTATCCATGATTTATCAATGAACACCCAATTAACAACATTGTGTTGGTAATAATTCAATATTTCGCGTCTTTATTCAACATAAAGTGGAGACTATTCTATACCCACAACGTTAGCCAATAGCGGCTAGCAAGAAAACGACATCGAAATATAGAGGAACGAACAATGAACAATTCACTTATTAAAAATATCCTTACTACAAATGACAGCTTCGCCAACTTGGTACTGCGCGTGCCAACCGGCATTATTTTAGCTGCTCATGGTTCACAAAAGCTTTTTGCATGGTTTGGTGGTTATGGTTTAGAAGGAACAGGGCAGTGGATGGAAAGTATTGGTCTTGCACCAGGCTTTTTGATGGCGCTATTAGCCGGTAGTGCAGAATTTTTTGGCGGTATTGCGCTTATTTTAGGTTTGCTTACACGACCAGCTGCCGCATTGAGTGCATTTACCATGGTAATTGCTATCTTCAGTGTGCATTTCTCAAATGGCTTGTTTATGAGCAATAACGGTTATGAATTTGCACTTTCTCTATTAGCTATTACTGCAGCACTGGCCATACAAGGCGGTGGCAAACTTTCATTAGATAAGGCCATTGCTAGTAAGTTTGAATAATTACTGCAATTTGAAGACTACTACTGTGATCTACAAAAGCAATCTATAAAAAGCTAAAAGTTCTTAACAAGCAGGTGAGGGCAAAGCCAACTCGCCTGCTTTGTTCTTAAAAAAATAATATCTACTTTGAATGTAAAGGTATCGACATGACTATCGTTTCAACTGCATATATATCCCATGGGGGAGGCCCTTTACCACTACTTGGTGATGAACGTCACATCGAAATGATTTCAACCCTTAAAACACTTGCTAACGACATAGGTAAACCAGAGCTAATTGTGGTGGTTAGTGCGCACTGGGAAGAAAGCAATATAACGATCACGTCAAATCCAGCGCCTGATTTGTATTACGACTATTATGGTTTTCCTGATGAGGCATACACGTTGAAATACAATGCACCTGGCCACAGTGGTTTTGCATCGTACCTTCGAAATGGGCTTGAAGCTCAAGGGGTAGATGCAGTTTTAGATGATAAACGCGGCTTTGACCACGGAATGTTTATACCGCTTAGTATTATGTATCCCGAGGCATACATTCCAACGGTACAAATATCGCTGAAGCGCTCTTTGAATCCACAAGAACATATTGTATTGGGAAACAAATTAACTGCGCTACTTACCGACAACGAGTTTGAACATATATTGGTCTTAGGGTCTGGATCGTCTTTTCATAACATGAAAGCGTTTTTCCAAAATACGCCTGAAACCTATAGAAAATCAAAAATGTTTGATGACTGGCTTCAAATAATACTTAGAGATTCCACGATTGAAGAGAGTAAGCGGGGATCTCAACTGAAGAATTGGTCGAGCGCACCACAAGCCAGGTTTGCTCACCCTCGCGAGGAACATTTATTGCCTTTGCACGTATGTTACGGGATAAATTCAACGGCAGCGGATAAAAGTTATACGCTAACGCTTTTAGATAAGCCTGCAAGTATGTTTTTGTGGCAGCGCTAAAACAGCTTAAACGCTTTTATATTGTCTATATTTTGACTGTAAAATCTAAAAATTAATCAGTTTGTTCATCTATTCGGCACTTGATTGATTTTATTCAAATTAGTGCTTTACAGAGCAAATAAAATCATTATTATACGCAGCACTTAAGGAGAGTTGGCAGAGCCCGGTTTAATGCACCTGACTTGAAATCAGACGTGGGGTCAAACCCACCGGGGGTTCGAATCCCTCACTCTCCGCCATATTCGATAAACCCGCACATTGTTGCGGGTTTTTTTATGGCTTAAATATTTAGCTGTGTTCCAATTCGTCATTAAACAACGCGATAGTATGTTGAAGGGTATTCTCTGCTTTGACAAACAATGCTGACAAGTGTTTTACATCTGTGTTTAATGCATTCTTCTCAATTTCTTCAAAATATTGTCTTCCCTTTGATGCACCGATGTCTCCTAAATTTCCCTTGATGGTATGTGCATAAAAGCGAATGTCTTCTCTATTGCCATCATGAAGTGCTTGCTGTAGCTTAGCTTTCTTATCTGGGTAGTCGTTAATAAAAGGGAAAGTAATTTATTGATAAGCACATTGTTTCCGCCCAGTCTGTCGACCATTCCATCTTTGTCCCATAATGGCGTATCTTCAACTTCCTCTTCCTGTGCTGCTTGTTCATCTATACTAGCTATGCGAAGCATAGTAGGTTTGCTTTTAGCAATATCTTTTAGTTCTTTTATCAAAACATCAGAGTCTACCGGTTTGGTTATGTAACCATTCATACCCGCTGAAATACACTTTTCATGCTCACCTTTTAGTGCATTTGCGGTCATTGCAATAATAGGTACACTGCGATAAAAATCACCGGCTTCGCCCAAACGTATATTGTGTGTTGCTTGATAACCATTCATCTTTGGCATATTGCAATCCATCAATATAGCGTCAAACGTTATCGTGTTGTCCTTTAACGCCGCTATCGCTAGTAGGCCATTTTCCACCGATACAACATGGTCACAGTAAGGCTCAGTGATATACATGGCTACTTGTCGATTTATTTCGTTGTCATCCACAATGAGTACATTTAAGTTTAGTTTTTTTGATTCAGAAACAGAGGGTGACAATTCGGTTGGTGAGGTAGCGAGTTTGGAAGGAATGGAAACTGTTACCGATGTTTCTATTGTTGATGAGTCGCCTGTAGCTGAATTATCAGGCAAGCCTTCATACACCGTTTCTGAAAACTCTGCGCTCTCTTGATTTAGAATATTTTTGATTAACTCGCTTCTGAAAGTAGGTAGTAATAACACTTTGCTCTCTTCAATGCGTTCGTCTTGCGGCAAATGATTTGTACAAACTTCGATAAGCACAGGGCGTTTGACTGCATTGCTATCCCACTGCGACCACAGTACTTTAAGCTTACTTTTCAAAGGATGCATGGCATCAATAAGCAATGCGTCATATAGTCCCAATTCGCTTTGCTGTGTTTCGCTGATACTTGGATTACACTGTCCTCCATGTGAAACAATTGTATTTTCGATATGTTGTTGCAATTGGTGTGAACTGAGCATTAAACCTACAGACTTTCCGTTTAGTTGATGCTTGTCTTCTTCTCGTTTCATTTCCCAACTTTCAAGGGACAGTTTAACTGTGAATACAGAGCCTTTACCTTGAATAGACTCTAACGTTAATTCACCATTAAGTAGCGATGTTAGTTCTTTACATATAGATAGCCCTAAACCGGTGCCACCGAAGCGTTCTGCTATGGACTCATCCGCCTGACTAAAGGCTTTAAATAATTTACGTTGATTTGCTGGTGATATTCCAATGCCGGTATCGGTCACCTTGAAATGAATGAACCCTTGATCGCCTATGACTTCACTCCAGGCAGTAATCTTGATAAAGCCTAAATCGGTAAATTTACTTGCGTTGCTAAGTAAATTATTAATTATTTGGGTTAAGCGAAGGGGGTCGCAGTAAATACTGCTAAAATTCAAATTATTGGTGTCAATATAAAACCCAAGCCCTTTTTTCTTGCTCTGGGTCGACATAGTTTCTGAAATTTTTTCTATTAGCGCTTCAGGGTTGAAGTTTGAGTAGTTAAGCTCAAGTTTACCGGCTTCAATTTTTGAAAGATCTAAAACATCGTTTATCAATTCACTAAGTGAGGCTACGCTATTGTCCGCCATTTTAATTAATTGCACTAACTTGGGGGATAGCACTTCTTTCTTCATTAAGGAAGTTGCCCCCACAATACCGTTGAGCGGAGTGCGCATTTCATGACTAATAGTAGAAATAAACTTAGACTTTAAATGGCTCACTTCCAGTGCTTTGTCACGAGCTTTTTGAAGTTCTGCTGTGCGTGTTTCTACTTTTCTTTCTAGTTCTTGGTGCGACTTGGTAAGTGCTAAAGAGGCAAGTTTTTCACTTGTAATATTATTAAATACAACGGCATATTTTGCATTTGTCTCTCTGTTTTGAATTGTACTTACCTTAATATTGAACCAGCGACCGCCTTCTATACCCATGTTCAGATGGAATTGATCTCTAAAGTTACCTCTGCCGTCAATATTTGCCTCAAGTTTTTTAATTGTTGATACTGCGCCAATGTTGAGTAATGTCTGTTTAAAAGATTTACCAACAACATTGTCATTATAAAGCGAGAACATATGCTCGAAAGCGCTATTGGCCGTATTAATGTTCCAGTTTTTATCAAGAGTAACAACACCTTCCTCTGCTACATCTACGGCTGCTTTGCTTTCTTCTGACTCAGACAAAAGCCGATTTAACTCATGGTTCTTTTTATTTAAATAGAATAAGGCTGATACCATTACAATAAGTACAATAGCCAAAATACTAAAGTTAGCCCACCACCGCTTGGAAAATTCGGCTTGAAAATACTTGTCACTAACCAATAAATAAAAATACAAGGTGCCGCCATTGGTTGATTGGGCAACGGTTATTTTGCCACCAGCTCCATATAGTAAACTATTAGTTAGCGTGCTCTTGTACGTACTAAGTTGGTTAGCGTGTTTAGCATCTACCGTTTCGTAAACGGTATCAAATGTTTGCTCTACAGCTAAATCTCGGCTAAATGCGAGGCCTTTATTTGGGTGTTGAATGAAACGTCTTTCATAGTCTAGTAAAATCACGTCGTAGTGTTTGTGAACAATATTCCTCATTTCCTCCAGTAAATATGACACATCGATATTGATAACAATTTCACCTAAAAATTCGTTTTCACTTGAGTAGAGAGGCTTCGCCATTCTAACCGTGGGTTGATAAGGAAAGGCTATCTGACCATTTTCTCTATTAAGGTCGATATAGGAAACAAATAAACCGTCCTCTTGAATGGTCTTAGTTTGGGTGAAGTAGTAGCGGTCGCTTTTATCTTGCAGATCGTTTGACTGTACTGTTCGAACGAAACCTTGGCTTCTTTCCACTCGAATGTATTCAAACCCCTCGGCATTCAATACCCTTAGCTGATAGTACTGAGGATGTTTACGTATAAATGATTTGAAAGTATCAATTGTTTGAGCCTTTAATTTGGCTTCTGAGATGTTCGTTTCAGGGTCTATTCCAGTGTTTGTATCTATGCGGTTCAAACTCTTTATTTGTGGCAGCTCATAGATAAATTCAATGTCATTTCGATATTGCTGATATTCACTGGTAAGTAAGTTCTCAACTTCCGCTGAATTTATTTGGATGTCTGTGCTAATTTCGTCAAATAAGGTGTTTTTAATCTGTTGTCCGGACACAAAACTAAGTCCTGCAATGATAACAACAATAATCACCAGTAAGGCATAATGAAACGATGTATTATTTTTCATTTACAAATTCGTATAGTCCCTCACTAATGGAGAGATTGATATCCAGTAGTAGATCAAAGGAGCGAAGGTAAACAATGCTTCTTTGGATTCATTATTAAATTTAGACCAAACTATCTGATAGGCAAAGGGTTTCAGATATTTATTTCAAAAGGGTTTTAGAGCACGAAAAAGTGTTTGGTGGATATTTACTGCAACCTTCTTTAGAACAGACATTCCTTTTTTTAACTTGATAGAGAACTACTAGTATGTTTTTTTACGTAACAAACGCTCAGTTAAGAAAATAAAAAAATGACGAGGTTTCATTGAAATTTTCGTCCTTGAAGTTCGGTCATTTGCCGTATGTGTTTCTCGTAAATAAAACGAATTTCTCATTTTGCTTGTCGTTCATCTTTTTTTCACGGAGTCAATATGTTCGCTAAACCAACGCTCAATTTAAAATCAGGCAGTATTTCGGATAAGCGAAAGGAAATAAAAGCTTATTTTATTGACTCGTTTAATACGTATGAATCACTTTTCTCTTGCTTAGCGAATGATGACGTATTTTACATGCAACCCGAAAAGTTAAGACATCCACTAATATTCTACTTTGGACATACGGCTACATTCTTTATCAATAAGTTGGTGTTAGCAAAAGCGATTAATGAGCGAATAAACCCAGAATTTGAAGCTTTGTTTGCAATTGGTGTAGATGAAATGAGCTGGGATGATCTGAATGAAGAAAATTATGCCTGGCCAACAGTCTCGGCTGTACGTGAGTATAGAAAGCAAGTGCGTACGCTGGTGTGTGATCTTATCGATACATTGAACTTTGCCATGCCCATTAACTGGGAGAGTGCTATGTGGCCCGTGATCATGGGAATTGAACATGAACGCATACATTTAGAAACTTCGTCTGTACTTATTCGCCAGTTACCTATTGCTTATGTTCAACCGAATGACGCATGGCCTTCATGCCAAGATATGGACATAGAGAATACACCAAACAACGCCTTGATAGAGGTTGCAAGAACTGAGATTACGGGTGACAAAGACTGGGACAGTGAGATTTATGGATGGGATAATGAATATGGCAACGTCAGTGAATCCGTTGCTAGTTTTCGCGCCTCAAAGTTTCTAGTATCTAATGGTGAGTTTTTGGCATTTGTAGAACATGGTGGCTATAACAACGCTTCTTATTGGGACAGTGAAGGAAATCAATGGCGCGAGTATACCAATGCACAACACCCTGCCTTTTGGATAAAAACGGATACTAGCTATCGTTACAGAAGTATGCTGTCTGAACATGTTTTGCCGTTAGATTGGCCGGTTGATGTTAATTATCACGAAGCGAAAGCATTTTGTAATTTCAAAAGCGAACAACTTGGGAAATCGATTCGCCTGCCTACTGAAAATGAATGGTTTGCACTTCGACAACAAGCAGGTGTTACTCAGTCTGTTTATTGCGATGGGTTTAATATAGGGCTTCAAAAGTATGCTTCAAGTGAACCTGTAACGCGTAATCAGTCAGGTGAGTTTTACGATGTAGTAGGGAACGTGTGGCAGTGGACTGAAACACCTATTTACCCGTTTGAAGGCTTTAAGGTACATCCTCTGTATGATGATTTCACTACGCCAACCTTCGACAATAAACACAATTTGATGAAAGGCGGCAGTTGGATTTCCACCGGCAATGAAGCAACAAAAGATGCTCGTTACGCATTTAGACGTCATTTCTTTCAACATGCCGGCTTTCGCTATGTAGAAAGCGACGTTGCTATTCAGGTTAACGATTTTGATTATGAAAGCGACACGCAGATATCGCAATACTGTGAGTTTCACTATGGTGATGAGTACTACGGTGTTAAGAATTTTGCCAAAGCAAGTGCTGATTTTTGTATAGATGTGGTACGTGAACATAACTCATCTGCTACTGGTAAGGCTCTGGATTTAGGCTGTGCGGTAGGAAGAGCCTCTTTCGAGTTGGCAAAATATTTTGCGCATGTAGATGGGGTGGACTTTTCTGCCCGATTTATCAATACGGCCACGCAAATGCAGGAGGCAGGAGAAATTCGATATCACTTAATAGAAGAAGGTGAATTAACATCGTTTAGATCTAGAAAGCTAGCAGCGTTAAATTTACACGAAACCGCCGCAAAAGTGCATTTTTCCCAAGGTGATGCTTGTAATTTAAAGCCTCAATTCACTGGGTATGACTTGATTTTCATGGGTAACTTAATTGATCGCGTATATAGTCCAAGAAAAGTGTTGGCTGATATGGCTGAACGCCTTAATGCGGGTGGCCTATTAATTTTGGCAAGCCCGTTTACTTGGCTTGAAGAATATACTGAAAAAAGTGAATGGCTTGGCGGCTATAAAGATGAAAATGGTGAAACGCTAACTTCTTCGCAAGCGCTAGAGCAAGTATTAGGAAAAGAATTTAAACGCATTGGTTCCCCCAACGATATTGAATTCGTTATTAGAGAAACAAAGCGAAAATTTCAACATACGTTGTCAGAATTCAATGTATTTCAAAAATTGTGACGGTTGTTATGCATCTTGATGAATCACCAGTACTAGCACTGATGTTAGAAAAGGTTGGGGAGAAGGCAAAACACCTAACGTCTGTATGGCAACATCAACCATTAGATAAGAGGCATTCCGGTAGACTTAAATTTTCTGCGTTGTCAACGCGGTTTCCATTAGCACCTGTGGATGCACTTGCCATGTGGATTGCCGACATGGATGTCGTGCCGCCAGCCTGTGCCTTTGAAGCCATTAACGCAGCTATGAATAAGAGTTTTGGCTACCAGAATACCGATATTAGAAGTTCTGTAAGCCGCTGGTATAACAAGGTTCATGCAAACATTGGGGGTTGTTTACCACCCGACAATATTGTGGATGTTACCAGCACGATAGCAGCGGTAAATATTGCATTGAGTACATTGTGCGAGCGGGAAGCACAGGTTTTGGTACTTACACCTACTTATGGGCCTTTAATTGAAGCCATTACACAAAATGGTATGAACGCCATATTTGCACCATTTGAAAAAGCGCTTGAGAAATTGACGCCTGACATTTCTGCTTGTGTGCTTTGTCACCCTAATAACCCTAATGGGGAAATGCTTTCTGCACAAACTCAAGCCGATATTATCGACTATTGTGAGAAGCACGATATCTTGTTAGTTGTAGATGAAGTACATAGTGAGTTTGGGTTTGTTAATGGAGTTCCCAGTTCAATATCGTGGTTTGGTGCTGAAGTAGGAAAAGCAATGTCAGACACTGTCATACACATCAACAGCACAGTAAAAGCATTTAATTTGGCCGGTATTCCTGGGGCTTCTTTTGCGGTAATCGCAGATGGGAAAAAAAGGCGATTATTCTCAGATGCAATTAATGCCAGACACTTAGCCGCAACATCACTATCTAAAGTGGCGTTAAATGCTGTATACGAAGACGGTGAGCATTGGTTAGCCCTCATTCGCAAGGCTATTGGTTTTAACCGACAATTGGTTAATGAATATCTTTGTTATTATGGCATCAAGGCCAGTGTCGATATGGGGCAAGCGGGCTTTTTCTTGTGGGTCAATTTAGTTTTCCCGAGCAGCTGTAATGGCCAGAACCCAAATGTCCAGAACCAGAGTGAACAGAACCAAAAGCACTTCAACCCTGCAACGTCATATAACGAGTGTATTGCAAGAGGTGTAATTGGCAACGATGGCAGTGAATTTGGCGCACCTGGCTATGCTCGACTTAATCTTGCTTGTCACCCTTCGGTCATTGAGCGAGCACTAAATCGCCTTTTCTTTTTA
The DNA here is from genome assembly GCF_006538325.1 of Alteromonas sp. KUL42. Taxonomy (GTDB): domain Bacteria; phylum Pseudomonadota; class Gammaproteobacteria; order Enterobacterales; family Alteromonadaceae; genus Alteromonas. The sequence continues at coordinate 102,138 of NZ_BJKK01000013.1, read as the reverse complement.
AATCCTGCTTAATAGAACGTTTAGCGTTAATAAATGAAATTTAATCCTAGAAAACAGTTCTTATAATCACTTCCATCATTTTAATACCAACAAAACCTTTGTGAGTTCTATAGGCATTTTATTCCTTCTTAAAGAAGTATGAGCTGAAACTTAGTGTTGGTTAGTCGCAATATAGGAACGAATTTTATGATGTATTTAAGAAAAGCGGGCGAGCGTGGGAACGTTAACTTGGGCTGGTTAGAAAGCCAACACAGTTTTTCATTCGGTCACTATTATGACCCCAAACATATGGGGTTCTCGGCACTGCGGGTAATTAACGATGATATTGTTCAAGCTGGACGTGGGTTTGAAACACATGGTCATCGAGATATGGAGATCATTTCTTATGTTGTTAGCGGTGCACTAAAACATAAGGACAGTACTGGGAATGAGTACATTGTACCTGCCGGCGATATACAGGTTATGAGCGCAGGGAAAGGAATAATGCATTCAGAATACAATCCGTCACAAGATGAATTAGTGAATTTCCTTCAAATATGGATTGTTCCCAACCAAAAAGGGGGAGAACCCAGTTATGCACAAAAAACAATTGGAAGTGCAACCACAGATGAAGCATCTGTAAGCCATTTAGAACTACTAGTAAGTGCTGACGGTAGAGAAAACTCTCTTAACATTAAGCAGGACGCAGCAATCAGTCGTGTTAAATTAGCAAACGATGAGCTTATTTCGTTAAAAACAGGAGCTCGCAAAGGATACCTACATATTATTAGTGGCAATGTACAAATATCTGTTCAAAGTGAGCCTTCGCCGGTAACACTTCGCGCAGGTGATGCGATTGGTATTTTTGAAAACGATGAAATTAACCTCAAAGCCGAAAGCGATTTAGTTGCATTATGGTTTGATTTGCCTAAATAAAACGCACTTAGATAAGCTATATCAATAATTTATTGGTAAATGGAGTATCTTGGCTTCACGAACGCATCACACATGCTATTATGGTCTGCTGAAATTGAGAGACAATACAATATTTTTCTAATATGTTCTCTCAATTCAGTTGTGCTGTTAACTGAAGTCAGTGAGATACGTAAAGTGATAAAAATAATCCTAGCAGATGATCACGATTTGGTCAGAACAGGGATACGCCGAATTTTGGAAGACGTTAACGATTTCACTATCGTTGCCGAGGCGAAAAATGGTGAAGATGCGGTACAGTTATGTCGTAAAAACGCGCCTGATGTGGTGCTGATGGACGTAAATATGCCTGGTATCGGTGGGTTAGAGGCTACTCGTAAAATTGCCCGAATGTCTGAAAATACCCGTGTTATATGTTTATCTATGCACAAAGAAAATCCAATACCTTTGCAAGTAATGGAAGCGGGAGCATTTGGCTTTCTAACTAAAGACGCCGAACCTAAAGAAGTTATTTTAGCAATTCATAAAGTCATGGCGGGTCAGAAATACCTTGAAGGTGAAATTGCCAATAGTATTGCTATTAGTAAATTGACCCCACACACCGAAAACCCTTTTGATGAACTATCTAGCAGAGAGCTTGATATTGCATTACGTCTGACCAAAGGACAGCGGGTTACCGATATAGCAAGTGAATTGAATATTAGTGCGAAAACGGTAAATACCTATCGCTATCGCATGTTTGAAAAGTTAGGCGTAACCTCTGACGTGGAACTTACGCACCTTGCGCTTAGGCACAAATTAATTGACTCAAACTTGTTATAGGCGTTATTGAAGCGCATTATGTCAAAGCGAGAATCCACCACTTTCGACTCTGCTGCTTTTCTCAAAAATTTAACCTCTCAACCTGGCGTGTACCGCATGTACAATGCTCAGGAAGAGGTCATTTATGTTGGAAAGGCTAAAAACCTTAAAAAGCGCGTAAGCAGTTATTTTCGCCTGAATCTTGATAACAGCAAAACCCGTTCACTGGTAAGTCAAATCACCAACATGGATGTGACGGTGGTAAATAGTGAAACTGAAGCGTTTCTGCTTGAAAATAATTTCATAAAGAAATACAAGCCACGATATAACGTGGTGATGCGTGATGATAAGTCCTATCCCTTCATCTTTTTGTCTGACCACGAACACCCTCGATTATCTTTTCACCGCGGCCCAAAAAAGAAAAAAGGGGAGTATTTTGGCCCTTACCCCAGTGCATGGTCGGTACGTGAAAGTTTGCGGTCAATGCAGAAAATATTTCCTGTAAGACAATGTGAAGACAGTTACTATCGCGCTAGAAGTCGCCCCTGTTTGCAATACCAAATGAAGCGTTGTAGTGCACCTTGTGTGGAAGGTCATGTCAGTGATGAAGAATACAAAGAGCAAGTAAACTTCGCGCGATTATTTCTTAAAGGTAAAAACCAACAAGTTATTGGTAGTTTGGTAGATAAAATGGAGAGGGCGAGTGAAGCGTTAAACTTTGAGTCTGCCGCTCGTTATCGCGATCAAATCAATGCGCTGCGCAAGGTGCAAGAAAGACAGTGGGTTGCGGGTACCCAAGATGAAATGGATGTATTTGGTTTTGCTTTTAAAGGCAATATGGCCTGCATTCAAGTTATGTTTATACGCGAAGGGCAACTATTAGGTAGCAAAGCATTCTTTCCAAAGGTCCCTAGCACTGCTGACGAACAAGAAGTATTTGAGTCTTTCTTTTTACAGTTTTATTTAGCTGGGAATAAAGTTATTCCTCGGCAAATTGTGATGGCGCACGAACTAAGCGATCATGAAGCAATAAATGCCTTACTTACCAGCGAAGCCGGCCACAAAGTTACTTTTTTCAAAGGCGCGCGAGAGGAGAAGCGACAGTACTTACAATTGGCACAATCAAACGCAGAAAATGCGTTGGACGCTCAATACAGTCAACAAAAGTCGGTGTTCGCTCGATATTTAGACCTAGAAGATGCACTTGAGGTTGATAAACCTATTCAACGAATGGAATGCTTTGATATTAGTCATACGTCAGGCCAGCAAACGGTTGCATCTTGTGTGGTATTCAATCGCGAAGGGCCACTTAAAAGTGACTATCGCCGCTATAACATAGAAGGTATTACACCGGGCGATGATTATGCTGCGATGGCACAAGCACTTAAACGTCGATATAAGTCAGTAAAAGAGGTGCAAAAAATACCCGACTTGTTATTGATTGATGGTGGGAAAGGGCAATTAGCTCAGGCAGAGTCGTTTTTTGAAGACTGGCCGCACGATAAAAAACCTATGCTTTTAGGTGTGGCGAAAGGCACTACGCGTAAGCCAGGGTTAGAAACCTTGATATTGGCAGGGAGTCATGATGTGGTTTCGATGGAGAGCCATTCTCCCGGATTACATTTGGTGCAGCATATAAGAGACGAGTCACACCGCTTTGCAATTACTGGTCACAGAGCAAGACGCCAAAAAGTAAAAACAACATCTAGCCTTGAAGGTATACCGGGAATAGGCGCTAAGCGACGTCAGGCGTTGTTAAAGTTTATGGGCGGTTTGCAAGGCCTTAAGAAGGCTAGCAAGGACGAAATTGCCAGTGTGCCAGGGATAAGTAAAGAGCTGGCTGAAACGATATACGATCACCTTCACCTTTAAATTACGTGTGTAGCAAGCAATGCATGTAAATTTAGGGTAATGTGTTACGAAAATGAAAGCTGTAAAGCTGCGCTAATCGCCCCAATGGGCAAAAATTTGAGATGTAAGTGTTATGTGGACTATTCCAAACTGTATTACTCTGTTTAGAGTAATTCTTATCCCCGTTTTCGTGGTGGTGTATTTTCTTGATTGGCGGTGGGCCCACGAAGCGGGGGCGTTTATTTTTTGGTTAGCAGCCATTACAGATTGGTTCGACGGCTATTTAGCGCGAAAGCTTCAGCAATCTACGCCATTTGGGGCGTTTCTAGACCCTGTAGCTGATAAGCTAATAGTAGGCGCTGCACTATTAATGATTACACATAGCTACGCCACCTTGTGGATCACTTTGCCATCTGTTGCACTTCTGATAAGAGAAATATACGTTTCAGCGCTACGCGAATGGATGGGGTCTAATGGTGTTCGCGAAGCGGTAAAAGTGTCTTTTATAGGAAAAGCGAAAACCACTGCACAAATGTTAGCCTTAATTGGATTACTTTCGGGCTTAGAAACGTTTATGGGCTTTCCAATTTACTGGGTAACCTTGGGTTATATACTTCTTTATATCGCTGCAGTGCTGTCAATTTGGTCAATGGTTGTTTATACAAAAGCAGCTTGGCCACACTTGCGCGGTAGTGTGGCACAGTGAAATTGATCGTACATTAATCAAAGTGAATAAAAAAATAGCAAACGATCATAAAAATACGCATTTATCTCAATTTTAACGTTTTTTCGTATTGACAGTTTTGATTGGGTAGGTAGAATGCACCCCACATTTCGAGAGGACATCACCGAAACGAAATGTGTGATTAAGGCATGCGGGAATAGCTCAGTTGGTAGAGCACGACCTTGCCAAGGTCGGGGTCGCGAGTTCGAATCTCGTTTCCCGCTCCAATCTTCTTAGAAGAGTGTTTTAATCAAGCGCCAGACGCATCTGGCGGAATGGCAGAATGGCTATGCAGCGGATTGCAAATCCGTCTATCTCGGTTCGACTCCGGGTTCCGCCTCCATAAAGCTGCACAGCGCAGCATCAGGTTCTACACCTGACACCTTGCTGAAAAGCAACCCGATGCCCGGGTGGTGAAATTGGTAGACACAAGGGATTTAAAATCCCTCGCTGGTAACAGCGTGCCGGTTCAAGTCCGGCCCCGGGCACCAATTATTATTCTAGTTAATACAATAACTTACGATATTTAACCCCGCATCACAAACCTCAGAAAAAACTCTATTCCTAATATTTCCTAATATTATTTCCTAATATTATTGCTCAAAAATTGCTATTTACTTTTCTTTCTGTCATCATCGCGCCGTTTTTTTATTGCGCTTTTTCTTGAAAAAACGCAATTAACAGGTATACATATATATAGGCTTTGTAAGGGATCACAAAGGATAGGAATGATAGAAAGCGGTATTTTCTCAGAAATTTTGGTAGCTCAGGCAGCACAGAAAGGCATTAAAGTTTGCCCTATGAAGCTGCAAAAATTGGCATATTATTGCCATGGTTATCATTTGTCGGTGACTGGAGAGCCTCTAGTTGCTGGAGAATTTCAGGCATGGCCTTATGGCCCTGTTCACCCTGATATATACCAGCAATATAAGCAGTTCGGAAATTCAGCAATCCCTGCACCTACTGAATGGCGTATGCCACCTAATATTTCTGAAACTATCATTGGAATTATCAACTTTGTGCTTGAAGAATTTGGTCGCTTGGGAGCATGGACTTTGAGCCAGAAAACACATAAAGAATCTCCGTGGTTGGCCCACTATGATTCCACTACGCAAACAGTAGACGGCCGGTTTATAGCGGAAAGTTCGATCAGCTGTTACTTCACAGGTGAACTAGTAAACGCTCAAGACAAAGAGCTTGCTATGATTATGGATTCAGCGGAAGAGACTAACGTTGTATCTATGCCTCCTTCCATATCTTCTGCTGAGGACTTTTCTAATTGGATTGATAACATAGAAGTTTAAATTTATGCAGCATGGATTCGCTTTTACAATTCACTCAATCAAACAGCTTAAAGGTTACCCGAACGAAGTGCGGGTGAAGCTATTTCAGAATTTTATAAATTACTTTAAAGCTGGCCACGACCCTTCTGCTTTGCCCGGGAAATATAAGCCTGACTGGGAAGCTAAATTCGTAACGTCCCCAATGGTTCAGGGGTTTATAGATCTTGCGAAAGAAAAAAATATCCACCACTATCATTTTGGATACAAAATGTATGAAGATGGGCGTGATGAGAAATACCCTGGCAACACATCTTCAGGTATCATCCATAACCGAATCGAAGAGGATGGAACGGAAACAAGGCACGTAATAATCGAGGTCTGCCTGAAACACCCTTCACCGTTTAAAACTCCGTGGAATCTTTACGATGATGCTGCACTTGTTGAAGTTGCCGGCTAAGGTTCGTTTGAAGTAGTCGTGGAATGTTGTTTAGTTTTAAATTTTAAAATTGTAAACGATGGATTTTCTATACTTGGCAATTCATTGCATTACGCCAGCAGAGAGCGAAACCAGTTTGCAGCTTTAGAGTTATAGTTACCATCACATCTCGAAAAAACCGAAAAAGGAATTTAGTTTTGAAGAAAATAATCATCGCCTGCCTCGTCTTAGCAATAACGGGCTGTTTTGGTCCTCCGAAGTTTGATTCATCTAACCAAGATTCGGCTAAGAAGTCCGCCTCGAAAATAATTGATACGCTCCCCGAAGCTGAAAAAGAGGAATTCGGAAAAGCTTTATTGTATTTTTCGATGGGAGGGGAATTAGGATTTAAAAGCCTAATGAAGGCCGCATTTGTTAGCAAGTCTGATGATGTCTCAAGAGAAGCTATACTAACTGATAATTTAAAAGTCATTGATGGTTTAACAGGTCAACAGATTTTAGAGATGTATCGCGTCAGACAGGAAGAAGACCGAATTAGTCGCGAAAAGCAAAAAGAAAAAAAGAAGAAGAGAGGAAAAAACAAGAGGATGAGCGAGCTAAGAAACAAGCTGAGCGAGAAAAAGTAACTGCTCTTAAAGCCGAAGCTGAGAAACTACTCAGAAGCGACGCCTTTGAAGAGGCGCTAGTTAAATATCGTGCGTTGAGTGAAATACCATCTGGTTTGGATGCTGCGGAACAAGGGATTGAAGCCACAACAAAAGCGATGGAAAAACTCTCGGCCGAAATGTCCTATATCGATAAAATTGAAATTACTGAGTTTCAAGCAAGACGCATCGATACAAACCGAGAAAAAGACATCCCAGCGGTCAGAATTTCTCTCAAGAACAACGGTGACCGTTCGCTGGATAAGGTTAAGGTCACAGTGTATTTCCAAGACAAAAATGGCAACACTATCTATGAGGAAGATTTTCACCCAGTATTTGTCACTAAATATTCCTTTAGCGGTAACGATAAGCCTTTGAAACCGGGCTATATAAAAGAAATGGAGCGCGATAAATTCTACACACTCGATACTGCTCTTTCTGCATGGGCGGAGGGTAAGGCTATCGCGAAGGTCACTGAAATAAAATTTTCAGACTAATTCGAACGACTTCGTTTTTTTACTCTCCACTGTAGGTACCACAGTTACTTTTCTGTCATATACTCGAACTTGGCTTTCTGTTTTGTGACCACTGGCCAGCTGCTTCTCGCCAACTGTTCCTTCAAAGTCACTAATACCTTTAGCTTTAATGTCATGGAAGGTGAAATCTAGCGGTAATTGGGTTTCTTCTCGCGCTTTAATAATAGTTTTGCGCCAGCGTTGATCAAAGCTTGCTACCGCAAAGGGGTGACCGTTCTTCTGGTGAAGCACGAACATGCTGAATACGTCAGGGTTTATTTCATTTGCTGTGCTTATAGCCTGGCGTAGTCGTGGACCCCATTCTTTGATTTGTTTCTTACCAGTTTTGCCTTGCTGTATAAATATACCGTCTTTGAGAAGCTGGCTTTGATGCAATTTGACTACGTCAGCCTTGCGAGCCATGCACAAATAGCTAATTTCCATTGCGGCCTTAACGACTGGACATGCTCTCTGATAAACTGCGTCATACTCGTAGTCTTCAATATAACGATCTCTCGCTTTCTCTTTGAATTGCTTAACGCCTTGGCAAGGGTTGTGCTGCACTTTGCCGCGTTCGTACGCCCAACGAAACACACGAGATAAAAACGCCTTGTGTCTATTCGCTTGGACCGGAGACTTTTGACCAAGGATATCCATGAACTTTCTTACATGAACAGGGGATACTGTATTTGGCTCCATTTTTCCAAACGCGCTAAGTATTTTTTTACTGTACTTCTGATAATCTTTACGTGTGTGTAACGATAATTCCCTGAAGTCAGCACTATTAAAGAACGTTTCGACTAGATGTTGAACTGTGTTCTTGTTATTTGCTATAGCCATATACTTTTCGTAAGCAACCCAAACTTCCGATTGTTTTGCATCTAAGCTACATAACCGAACAGCACCACCCCCTACCGGATGAAATTCATAAGCGCTTCGACCCTTGTATACTCTTTGGGGCATCCATTGATCTTCTACTTTACGTTTACGTGGCATAATCTATTTCAAAAAGTTAGGGTTGAAACCGTCATCATTTGCTGCGGCCACTGCTTTATCGCGGCCATTTAGCCAGTCGTCGGTTGTCCACACTTCTCCTTTAGCATTTACACGGTAGGTAATACCGTTCTCTTCGAACCAGCGTACTTGCGCACTTCTTTTAGCATAGCCGGTCATCGTTGTTATGTCTGAGCCTATCACTATTTGCATTTCATAATACCTCAAACATTTTGGCCTGGTGTGGCTCTAACGGTTCAGGCCTGTTCGTTACTTCAAATACTTCAATTGATGAGTCATGAACGAAGCTGCTGCAGATTTCAGTGCAAAATACCTTTTTACTATGCGCTTCACAGGTACCGAACTGGGTTCTGTCTTTGGCTCGACCAGTATACTTTTCAACGTAAGGGCAGTGCCTATCTTCTTTGTACCCTTCGACGGAAAAATGATTGCAGGCTATACATGCCTTGGGAAGTCTTAATCGCACCGCTTAAGCTCCTGTAGTAGCCGTTCAACATTGATTTTTTCCATGCTTAATGCTGAACAAATTGTGCTAATAGCACTGTCTAATGACACCAAAGTTTTTAGGCGTTGTAGTTGCGTTACAGAAAGCTGATTAAGTCGAATTTCCTGTTCAACAAAAAGAGACTTCGTATTCTGCTGAATATAACTTACGCGTATTTTGTGGGCAGTTTTTCTTGGGATACATAACTCTTCTGCAATCGAAGCTGATGACTTGTTTTTCCCAAGCATACGTTGCAAAGTTTGCTGTTTTTCAAAGCTAAGACTAACCATCCTCAAGCTCCCCTAATATATCTCTAACTTCGTAGACGGATTCACCCACTAAAAATTCACGTCCTTCATTACATATAATGACGGTACCTGAGTTACCGTTTGAACTGTGCTCATGGAAAGCAACTATATTAAATAGAACAATGTTGTATTCTGGATAATTGAAACTGTATTTACTAAATTTATGAGATTTCATTACGCTTATTCCTTATCTCTTTTCTTAAGCAGGAAATTTAGAGCGTAAAATGTAATGCGCTTACTGAGCTCAAAAGATAAGGACATCGAGGACAGCAGGGTTACAGCTAGACCAACAGCACTAAAAACTAATACCCAATTTCCAATTACTATCTCAGTAGTTTCTATGGTAAGTAACTCATACAAAACTGTTCCAACTATGCATGTATGATAAAACCATATTGCGTTCTTAGTTACCGACCTCATTTGTATTTACCTTCTCGTAACTCTTCTGCATAAATACGGTTCATACGAAGCCAAATGTCCTTACACAAATCCCAAGGTACGGTAGCTGTTAAATCCGCCAACCCGTTCTCATCCGTATCGCCTTCACAAATCTCACAGTCATCCTTCTTATCGTGATAACACTCAGGGCAGCAATTGGCTTTTTCTATGGTGAACTTAAACTCACCAATACAACCAGCCTTTGCACGTCGAGGGATTTCAGCTTTTTCAAACGCCTTAGCTATCTCTCTTGCAATGCAACCTTCCATAGCCTCAATCGTTTTCGACTGATTGTTATTGCGCTTTTCTAGCTCTCTTACACGTTCATTAGCCTTTATTATTTCTGCGCTCATACTTTCAATCATATCCGCAGCATCAGCAACACAAGCGTTAGCTACACCGTCACCACTTTGTATGTCCTGCGATAGAACGCGAAGCGCTTCAATCATTGTTTCTGAGTCACTCATGCGCTGGCCACCTCTTTCCATTGATCACGTTCACGAGTGACCTGGTTGATTTGTTCCTGCAGCTGCTCACACTGTTTTTGTAATAGGCCGCATTCGATGTTTCCGTTATTAATGGTTTCTGCATGCTGCTGCAGTTCAGACATAGCCAAACGCTTTAAGCGCTCATTTTCTGCATTAACGCGCGCCAGCTCCTGAATAATTGCATCAACTGCACATTCACCGTCACTAACCAAGTTGTTACCAACGCAATGCTCGAGTAAATTTTCAAGCTGTTGCTCATTACGTGTGGTAGCTTCAATGATTGGGGCAAATGCTTCTCTAACCTCATTAGCTGAAATTAGGGCACCATTAACAGGGCAGTGGCCTAAGACCTTAAAATCAAGTTTGATCATTACTGCATCCCCAAATCTTCAAGTGTTACGCCCAGTTCTTTCGCCATTTCTAGCGCTTCTATGCGACGACGAACGCGACAGGCTTCGAGTGATTCTTGCTTGGTGCGGCGCTTTTCAATCGCTCCTTTGCCGCGAAAGCATGAATCTGTGAATTGTTGAAATACATCGTTATGCGGTCTCATTTGCTTAATCCTTTTTGCTTGTTTCTTCTAGCGCTTCTGCGCGTTCTAACTGGATGGCAAGGCTCTCTAACTGGCGAACCTCATCAACGCTAAACTGAACTGGCAAGTTCGAACCAATCACTTTGGCCAACGCACTTACTCCGGTACCGTTCAATTGAAATATGTGTTTCATAGTTAGTAAGTGGGGCAGCGCCCCACACCTTATTGATGGTTAAGCGCGAAAGCCGCCGATAAACACTTCAACCGGTAACTTCTTCAAACTGTTTGAAATCTTTGCTTTGAACTCTTCTGAGGTTTGCTCGTTATGCTCTTCTTCGCCAACTATTCGAAGTGTGAAGGCAATGCGCGCATCACCAGTAAGCATTGATACGCGAATCTTGAACGTAACTTCTGATAGGCCTGCATAAGGTACGCAGGTGAAATTAATATAAGCAGGAAGGTCTTTTTTGTTCTTTGCCGCTTCACGTTCTGTTACGCTGGCGCTGTTCTCAAACTGGTCTATTGAGCTTTCAATTTCTCGTACTCGCTCAACAGTTACCGTTCTAACTGCATTAATGGCCACAGCTAGATTCATTTGCTCACCTGAAATTCCATCTACTGTGATACGGTCTTTCCAGTCTTCAATGAAGTCGCTAAGGTCTTGCTGCCCAGAGCGTCTATTGCACGCTGCAATTAAAGCCTTATAAGCAGCTGTTTTTGGAATGCTTAGTGTAGCCTTGTGATCACAGTGACCAGGCACGACCAAATCACCCACATTTAAAACGGCCGCGGCCATCATGTCTTCACCATCGATAAACACTTGTGCATTAGGGTAAAGCGGGGTTTCATTGCCAACGTACTCACTCACATACGCAACAAAGCTTTTGATATCTTCCGTAGTGAAGGAACCACGAAAACGTGTTCTATTTTGAAGCTTGTGTTCGATGTCAAGCAGTGCGAAATTATCCGGTACCATCAATGCCGGCAGCTGTTCTGGCTGGATTGCTTCTGCAGTGTCTAATAACTGCGTGTTTAATTGCTTGTTAAGCTCGCTCTTTTGAAGCTCTAAAAGTGTGTCGCGATCGAACATAATTATTCCTTAGTCATCTTAGTTACATTGGCTTGACCCGCGAACAGGTCTTCGTGGCTTTTAGCAAGCAAACTAATAGAACCATCCTTGTTCACCCACATTGGGGTTTCAGTGGTGGTCTCTTCGTTAATCTTGCCCGTTGGGGTAGGACGTGAATATTTGGCAGTAGAAACCACCTTCACTTTAATGCCTGCGCCGTTTTGGGCAGACGTTGCAGCCGGTTCAATTTTGAAGGTAACGTCTAACTTGCCACCCTTATTGAAACGAAAGATTGATTTGCTCACCTCTGTAAGAAAGGCAGTTAGCTGACGCTCAAACGCACCGCTATCTACTTCAGCGAGAAATTCATTTAATGGGCCTTGTTCGCTCATTGTTTTTCCTTTGGTTAAGCTGCTAGCAGCTAGTCAATAAAATCGTCTAAACCGCGTTGTTGAGCTCTACGCTTGAACTTCTCAAGCGCGGTTTTTTCTAGTTTGTCGATGCGGTAAACATTGCAACCGCATACGTCAGCAATAACTTCACGAGTAATGATTTGCCCTGGTTTGATAAGCACACTTAACACTGCCAAGCCAAGGTCAATGTTTAACTCGTCTTCGCGCTTCATTAAGCATTAGCAGCTAGCGCTGCAGCTTTAGCTTGCAAACTGAAGTAGCGGTCTAGGAATAGCTCTTTGGCGCCCATTGGTGGAAGCGGATGAATGATTTCTTCACATGGCACTTGATCATTAATGAAAGCCCAGTAAGAAGGGTGAGGGTTCATAAGGTCGCGCACCTCTGTAGCCAACATCTTTAAATCAGCATCTTTCACACATGCTGGCGCTGGCCACTGAACACCAACACTTTTAAAAAGGCTTTGTTCAATGTTGTCGTGAATGGTTTGATATACAGGAAGCAGTTGCTTCAAAGGGGAAACTATATCGCCACAATATGCTTCAGCAGCGTCATGTAGTAGGGCGGCTAAAGCGTGTTCTTCAGGAACTAACTCGCTAACAAGTACAGAATGTTGTGCCACAGAGTAAAAATGCTTGGTATGACCATTAAAGCGGCAGATCATTGAAAGAGAATGAGCTATATCCTCTATGTCAAAATGCATGTTTTGGATATTGGCGTAGTCGAACACTTTTCCTGAATACAACTGCACCCGCGCCGGCAGTTGTGAGTTCGTCAAAGGTACAACATTATTCGTTTTAGCCTTTTTTGTTCCAACTTGAATATCAAATTCTTTGCAAATCGCTCGAAGCTTGGTAACGGTCTCTTGAATCTTTTCAATTAAGTAACTTTCACCGGGCCATGAATTAGCGTTACTTAGATAGCAGTGATGAAGACCATCTTTCCAAATGTCGACAAAGAAATAACCCCTATCTATTGATATTTGCCGCTGAACGTTGAAACGCGCATCATCAGAAATTGCATTTGTGAGAAGTAGAATTTCATCTTGTCCTGCTGCGATTGATTCTTTAAGTATTGATTTTGGTCGCATTGTCTTACCCCTTCGGTACACTAATTGATAATAATAAAACCCCTTTACGTGATTTAGTATTTTACTAATAGTGGAATAAGTCAACACGTATCGTGTACTTTTTTAAATCAATGCGCTAATATTCAAGTCATGCCAGATTTGTTCGATAACCTTTTTAGCAATAGAATTGCTTTTGCTGAACATTTTTTCAGCAATTAAAATTAAGGGTTATTTATGAAAAAGCTTTATAGAACTACATCTTGCATTTTATTCTCTACCGCTGTATTACTATCAACGTCTTTCGCTTTGGCGAGTGGTAATGGAGGCGGAGAGGAACCGCCTAAAACCAAAACAAGGAGCACGGTGAGCATTTGTTCTTTTCTTCCGTTCGTGTGTGTCGATGCGAATAGCGGTAATGGAGGAGGGGATGAACCACCAGTTAAAGAATGATTGAATTTCTATTTCAGATAAACAAGATGTCGCTGGCTATAGAGCTGGCGGCTGTATTCGCAATAACAGCATCCAACCTCATTTCAGTAAATCATAGAATTAGAGGAGAGGCTTTCCCACTAGTTGTTCTATTAATGTGTGTGACATCAATTTCACACTTAGGAATAGAATATATTTCTCGTAGCATGTGGGCCTCTGAAGATACTCTCGCCCTTGGATCATTGATTTGGTATCTAGGGTTTAGTGCCTCAGACTTTCTTTTTGTTGCAATAACAATTTTTTCATGCAGACGTTTCGCTTTAAGGCGTGACACTCTGAGCGACTTCATCCTCTTTACTTTTTTCGTGATTGGCTTTGTTCAGATTATTAGGTATACAGATCGCTATATACTGGGTTTCGATGTGACAGGAGATTTTTATAGGTATCTGATACTTACATTGAACTTGATGACAACAATAGGGGTTTGTATGTATTCGGCTGAATACATAAGAAGGAATCATACTGCCGAACTTAAGGTAAGCATTAGGGAACGGAGCTAACAGCATGATTTTAGAAAGCACTGTAGAATATGTTCTAGCTCTTTTAGTTATCGGCACCATTACAGGCGTAGTACTTTTCAAATTTATCAAAGACGATAAACATAAGAAGTTAACTGAAACGGCAATCTACAGAGATTCCGATGAACTCATAGATTGGTACAACAACATTCAAAAAATAGAGGATTTCGGAGTACAGCGCGCTGAGATGTCTTTATGGAAAGCAGCTGCGCTTAAAAACTACAAAATTAGATGTGAGTTTTCAAAAAAAGCGCTACCCGATAATGTAATTAACGTTTTTGAGCATCGCTCGAAGAAGAGTCAGTAGCATTAGAATCTGTTAACTTCACTAGCTCTCTTGAATAACTCTCGACAAGTTCAGAAGGATTTAAGCCTGGTTCAAGCTTTATCCTTCCGAAATCTATTGCGTCGCCAATTACCTCTCTAAAAGCTTGCACTGACTTTTCAATAGTTAATGCAGGGATTCTATAGCTTGACCCAAGTTCATTTGGCCATGTGCCTTCGACAAAGTAAAAATTGACGTATTTTCCGAGAAAAGGCTCTAATGCATCAGACAATTTATTGATCTCTTCGATGCCAGCTGTTCTTATACCATTTTCATAGTTTGAAATACGTGACTTGCTCCAATCACATCTAAAAGCTAATTGAGGAACTGTTAAGCCTGCCTTCTCGCGAGCTATTCTAATTCTATTGCCTATAGTAGTTTTAGTGTCCATGATGCAAACCTTTATTCAAGTTGCCTAACAGTATATCAAAAAATATTATAATTACACGTTATGTGTATCACTTCGTCACGTTTCCTCTGGTCTGCTTTCACATTTTTTTAAATAAATCATGCTGGTTGTAAATAATAAGCTATATTACCGAAACGGTAATAAAGTAAACGAAGGCGTTAGTATGGAAGTTTGGAAAGCTAGGCAAACCAACCTTATAAGATTGATTAAACAACACGGCACAGCAAAAAAACTAGCCGAAATCTTGGAAACAGATGCTAACTATATTAGCCAATTAAAAACGGAACATCGGGTAAAAAAACTGGGCCATGCTTTTGCGCGCAGAATTGAATTAAAAACTGGCATGAAAGTAGGAGAAATGGATGCTAATGTAAATCTAACGAGGACTGGTTTTGATCATCATTTATTAGCATCCATCCAAGAAGCTGTCGCTGATCTTAGAACAATGGAGGCATTGGTAATAAAAGAACCCTTCAATATCGAATCAATCGCAAAATTAATCGCAGCAAAGATTAATAAATAACGTAATTTCAATATTTTATAAAATAAATATCATATCGTGTTGTCAAAAAAACACAGAGCGTGTACCTTATATGTAGTCGCGTTTAATGTGTTGAGGCAGCATGAACAACCTAAAAGAATTCAGAGAGAAAGCCCAGTTAACTTGCAATCATCTCGCTGCTCTTTGTAATTGGAAGAGAGGGACAAGAGTAAGCAATTACGAAAACGAGATAAGAATACCTAGTCTTGACGATTGCCGAAAAATTGTTTTTGCACTTAACAGAAAAGGTGTTTACTGCACCTTGGACATGGTTTTTCCCCCTAGGTCTGACATAGAAGAAGAGTCAGCAGCATGAATCTGACTATTTCCTCTCTTCAATCATCACTTTGTAAAGGGTTAGCTCACAAATCAGACTCCTTACAAATAACTCTTCAATCTCGTCGCGGCACCCGCTTTGAGTTAGCGCGTTTAATTCTTCAACAGCTTTTTCTAACAGAACAGAAGCCACCTGAGCGTTTTCTTGTTGTTTCATCACAATACCTTCTTAACAGTGTTTCGCTCACAAGCATAGCTGAAGCACTGCATATCTATAACTGTACTTCCGAAGGGTAAATATAATGTCCACAAAGAACAGAAGAAAAAGCAGTAATCACCACATGTGGCACCAACCACCACGTTCTGTACGCGTGGTAAGAGCCACGCTGATTACTGTTTCTGTTTTTACAGTGGCTTTACCGCTAGCGCTTGCCGTTTATTCGTTGGTGATGTCATGAACGAGCAGTCCAAGGCAATGAAAGCTGTTATAGCAGCGCTTAACGATGTGTATAAGTGAAGGGTATCGAGATGACTGAAATAACCATAATTAACAATACAAAGAACACTGAATTGTTAGTCGACCAGTCTAATGGATCTATCAACATTACTCTCGTCGAGCGTAATCCTGAAAGGCTCTGTACCAGCTGCGATTTCAGACTTGATGCAAACTTTTGCACCTGGCTTAAGGTTAAGTGTTTGCGAATTTACTGTCATTGTGTCACTTCCTTGTTTTGTTCGAATTCTGCTCAATCTACCAGAGGTAACCGCGGTGAGTAAAGTTACATCAGCGCATCTAGTGGTGATGCGATGAGCAAACAGGGACGCATGATGAAATACATGGGATTACCATCAAGCCGAAAGAAGGTCTTTAAAGTGGGCGATGCTGTTCGGCCAATACCAGGCGCGCGCACATTAACTGAACCCACCATTCTTGATGGTAAAAGCTACGGAAAAGTAGCCATCGTTTTTGAACGCATCATTCACGTTGATGACGACTTGAACGGGCGCATTCATTTGGCGCCTGAAGACTTAATTCTGATCACCGCCGCTGAGGACCAGTAATGTTTACTGACACTGATTTACTGAATTGTTTTAAGCCTAATAACACTTATAGCCGCGACGCACTTGCTGAAGCAATTGGTGTCGTGGAATTACCACCATTATCGGCCGCACTAGGCAGATTGAGTGGTCAGGGCTATATCCAGAAAGACCCAGATGATAAAACGTGGTCGTTGACTGCCAAGGGTAAAGCTGCCTCATACTTTGAACCTGTTGGTGGTACCATCGCTTCACTGAATGACAAAGTGAAAGACATCAGCGCAGCACGAACCGCCAAAGACAAAGATCAAAAGCAGGAAGACCCGGTACACACATCCATTAAAAGCTTAGAAGCATTGTTCATCGCAATTAGACGTAAACCGCAAGACCTTGGTATTAAGCGAGAAACACTAAATGCGTTAGCCAGATTCATGGACCCAACCATATCTAGTAAGCTGGTTGAAATAGCAGACGACCTGCTGCAGCTGGAAGCCATAACCAAGCTGGGCGAGGGCATGCAGTGAATAAGTCCAAAAATAGCACTCAATCAACACCCAAAATTGCTAGTTTAGCTTTAGCCATTGATTTTTCTTGCGTGGACGGCTTGGTTAAGAGTGTTGAAACGTTTATTGAATCAGATGCTTTTAAAAGACTTTCTGAGCCTTCTCGCAATTTCATCATCAAGGCTCTTACTACCAGTGGCAATGGCCTTCTGAATATCTGCATTCGAGTACCTCGCACCCCAACCAGCGCAGGTAAACTCACTGCTGAGTGTGATTTGGTCGGGTTACTCGAATTGCTCGCAGTCGCTCTTTACAAATTTGAATGTAACTCTGGCTTAGAAATCACAGACGAGACGCCTTGGCTATGAGTATGAGGTTTACAGAATGAACACACGAGAATTTGAAGCGCTGAGTGATAACAGCTTGCCACCGTTCGCGGTTACGCTTTACATACGTTGCTTCCGCAAGAATATGGGGTATAGTGATGGCCTAGTGCACGTTTCATTACGCTCAATGAAAGAGGAAATGCTGCACTTACCACCTCGTGGCTCGAATACAATTGAGCCCAAGCCAACCACCGAGAAAATACGAACAGCAGTTCGACAATTAGAGCGAGCAAACCTAATAGAATTGGTTGAAAAAGGCTCCATAAAAGAACAAAAAGCAGCCTGTTATCACTGCTCTTTAGCCTCAACAGATTTATCAGGTTCAAATGAGGAACAACACGAGAGCAACACGGGAACAACACGCAATAAAAAAACGCCACAACCCACACCACACAAGCGCTACAGCGGAAATATTTTAAAATTCCAAAAATCTGAGGAACAACACATACCCGTTATACCCGATCTAGAAGAAGAGGATAACGCGTGCGCGCGCGAGAATTTGAACTTCTGTAACGACTGGGTAGGATTGGCCAAACAGGTTGGTCTTTCAGTTCCTGCGGATGAACTACAAGCGATTTTCAATAAGTGGAAGTTAAGCGATACGGGAAACACCTATCGCCATATCGCCACACATCGAAAGTACTGGATGCGTTATTGCGCAACCATCAAGCACAACCAAGTCAAAGGGGGCAGTCATGCACTCAACCAGCAATCTAGTCAACAAAGTGGGTATCGCAATGCAACCGCAACCGCATGGCGAGACTGTTACGAACGAGCGCAACGAGGCGAAGGGGTCGAAGCATTCGACTTCGCTAACGACCAGACTTGAAACTGTCTATCAGTTTTGCCTAACAAACCTGAAACCAGTGTTGATGGAGTACTGGCCTGAATTCGTGAACAAGTACCCAGAACTGGATATGCAGCAATGGGCCATTCGTGAGTACGCTAAGCAGATGGTTGACGAGGGCGTTTCTAGTAGTCGACAAATTCAATCGGGTATTGCAAAGGCGTGTAAGCAGCAATATCGCCCACGGCCTACAGAGTTTGCGAAGCTTTGTAAGCCTACACCTGAGGAACTTGGGATACCCTCACTGCGTGAAGCTTACGATGAAGTGATCGCCAGACGCGGAAGATTCAAAGGTAAAGACTTTGAATTTAGCCATCGCGCGGTAGAGCTGGTAGACGAACGTGTTGGTCATCGTGTTTATCAAATGCGAGACGCTGACTTCATGGAACTGTTCAAAGGCGAGTATGAGTACTGGGTGAGCAGAGCAATGACAGGCGACTTGCCTGAAGCGAAAAAAGCGCTTGAGTACTCTACACCGAAGAAGCCTGTTATCGACAGTTACGTAGCTAAGAACGGCAAGCCTATGCTTGGTGATGACTTAGTTAGTCAAAAAATTAGAGAGCTTGGTATAGCTTTTTCGAAGAAACGCCAAGCGCACATAAGCACACCAGACGATAAGGTAGCGTGACCATGGATGTAAGCAATATCAGGAAACGCTTAATGAGCTGTTATGAGTCTAGGCTGATCATACCTTCAACCATAGCAGCGGTTTGTGAAAATGCGCGTGAAGGACAGTACCAATACGACTGGTCTAGCACGCAAAAACGGGTAGTTAGCGCTACTGAGACACGAAGCCGAAAAAATAAGGAAATTAACGTTTTTACCCCAACCGATGGCGGTAGCCGATACAAAGACGCGGTTAATCAAGTACCAGTCCACGAATATAAAATTTGGTTAAAATTAGTTTATGCTAGCGTCAATCATCAGCCGTCAGCGGCGTTTCTCAATATTTGGTTGCTTGCTCAGTACGTAAGCCAAGCAACGAAAACACAGGAAAGAACGGTGAGTAAGATCAAGCAAATTATTCCCTATGCTATAGGCGATACCATGCTTGAAATTAAAGGGGTAGCTAGGGAATATACACAGGTCGACATTGCAAAATTGAACAACATAACAATCAAGAATTGGGAAAATAATTGGAGTTCACGCTTTAAACACCTCAAGCGTATATGCCACAGGCTCGACAGAGATTCGCTCATTGCATGCGAATACCAATTTGAACGTTTTTTTAAAAAAAGTGCTTGATTTTAAGTTTTACGGGGGGTAATATGCCCCATATTGATATGTTAGTAAAACTGTATCAATGTGAAGGCGACCAGCAAGGTCGCCGTTTTTTTATGCCTGTAAATCGGTAACTGTCTATCCCAACTTTGCCCTTCCATCGGAAGGGCTTTTTTAATGGTGGCTTATGAAACTTTGTACCAATAGCCTGAATTCGTTTGCAATGGAATGGATAGGGTAACGATGTCTGCAGAATGGCTTACGGTGTTAATTTCTTTTTGCTTGCTGGTTGCTACCGTAGGCGGTTTCATTCTGAACAGTATCAGAACCAGTTTGAGTAGTTTGTGGAATCAGCACAATGCTGAAAAAGAAAAATCTTCTAACTTCAGAGAAGATGTCAAATCGCACTACATGCGCAAAGACGACTTAGAAGATCATATCAGTTTAAGGCTCGATAGCATTAACGACCGTATGGCCCGTGTCGAGTCTCAATTAGAACAACTGCAGCCTGTCATGGCTGGTCTCAATCATTCGTTACCCAGTTTAGTTAAAGCGTTGGCAAAGCTAGAAACTAAGCTGGATACGCCTAAATAACAAACGGTGTTAAAAATGTTTGGATTCGAAGCAGTAGTGATCGAGCTAGTCTTTAAGTTAACCGTAGCGCTTTTTGCTTTGGTTGGCGTTCGCTTCGGTCTCATGTGGTTTGATAAGATAATTGGTGTTCACCCTTTCAGTGAGTGGATAAACGATGCGGATGATATGCCTAAGGCTGTTTACTACGGCTTGCGTTTTGTTGCCGTTTGCCTGTTGGTCGGCCTCGCTCTTTCCTGATAAATACGACAAAGAATTCAGAAGCGCAGCCATTCATTTACCGCTTGGTACTGATTGGCGATTGCTAAAAGCGCAGTGCTATCAAGAGAGTCGACTACAACCATTAGCGGTTTCACCAGCTGGGGCACAGGGCTTATGTCAATTCATGCCTAACACCTGGCGTGATATGAAAACAAAATATCCTGATTTAGAAAGCCCTTGGTTAGCGGTTCATTCGATACGAGCTGCAGCGCTTTACATGTCACAGTTAAACAAAGGGTGGAGTAGTCCACGCCCTCAGCCAGAACGGTACAAGCTTGCATTGGCGTCCTACAATGCTGGGTTTGGCAATATTCTTAAATCACAGAAGAGGTGCAACGGTGCGGTTTATTATGAGCCTATTGTTGTTTGTTTACCTCTTATCACTGGTTACCACAGTAAGGAAACAATTGATTATGTTAACCATATTAAAAGGTTTCACTGGCTTATGGTCAGCACGGGTAACTAAGTTAGTGTTGGTTGTATTGAGCATTGGTGCTTTGTACTGGTATGTATCATCGCTCAACGAGCAAATCGAACTTCAACAGGTAGATATTGATGCTAAGGAGCAGCAGCTGATTGATAAGCGCGCAGAGATAGTCTCACTCAAGATTGGTATTCACCAAGCAAATAACGCCACTCAAGTAGCGCTAACTGAAATCGAAACACGCGAAGAGCTGGCAGCTCAACGACTCAGGGTTATTACAACACTGCGTGAGCAATTAAGCGACTTTGAAACTAATCTCGATAAGCTGGAGCAGGCCGATGAACAAGTTAAACGTTGGGCTAATGAGCCTGTTCCTGTTGCTGTCATTGGGTTGCTCAACAACGCCAGAGATACAGACCAGAACAATACCAGTTATAAAGGTTCAAAAAGTATTACCTCCTCGCCAGCTGATGCAGGATTGTTTGCTGCCTACAATAGACGTTCAAACGAACGAAGACATGGTGTTGTTAATCGGAAAGCTTTATCAGTCACTGAACACGTGCAATTTTGATAAACAGAAGTTGAGAGACTGGTCAGCTGATAGGGACACTGAGTAAGTTATGTTCAGTCCTTGTAGAAGCCCCGGCTGTAAAGGCAAGGGAAGAAAGGAGTATCAAGGTTACTGTGCTAAGCACAAAGTATCTTCTGGTTGGTTCAGGGTAGAACGAGACAATGGTAATCGACACGAGCGTGGTTATGGTTCTGACTGGGAAGAACTGAGACAGAAAGTCTTAGTGCGTGATGATTATCTCTGTTGCTTGTGTAGTCAGCAAGGTATGGATGTACCAGCAACTACGGTTGACCATATCATTCCCAAGTCACGCAACGGTACCGATGACATGAGTAACCTTCAGTCGCTATGCGACGAGCACCACAAAAGTAAAACAGCCACGGAAAGGTGTAGGTAGGGGGTGGTTAAATCTCTACAGCCTTTTTTCAAAGTACCGCCGCCCCAGGTAAATTTTTAGAAATGCCAAAACTCCAAACCTTTTTTTTCAGAAGTTAAATTCAATAGAGAAACAAAATCATGGGACGTCCGAGAAAATCTGAGTCAGAAAAAAAAGCGCTCGGCACTCATAGAAAAAGCCGAGCAGTTGAAGAAGTCGACGCAACCGGCGAACTGCTGGATTACAAAGAGTTGACTTGCACTACAGCAAACAAGTTTTACGAAAAGTTGAGAGAGGTTTTTGCTGATCTCAATATTCTAGGCGCACAAGATTCTTTCACGTTGCGCGAAATTGCTGACGAATTCGCAGCGCTAAAAACGATGCGTAAAGACCTAAAGGCCCAGGGTGTCACTTATAAAACTGTCGGTACTAATGGGCAGACACTGCGTAAACTTAACCCATTATTTGACGCGGTGAAAAAGAGCGAAGCGCGCTATGATTCACTCTTAGATAAGATTGGTGCGAACCCACGTGCTAGGGCAGCAATTGCTAATATTAATTCCCAAACAGACTCTAATGAATTGCTACTAGAAATCTTTGGCAAGAAGATAGAGTCAAGCGCCCAGTTGGACTTACTCTCGATGCCTATGAACGCTGCGTCGAGTCCTGAAAAACCAATCAATTAAACATGGACAAGGTTTTTCGAGAGCAGCTAGAGCGAGCTATTGATTTAAACCCGACTGTTCAAGATGCCATTAACTGGGCGCTGAATGTAATTGATGGGTCAGAAATAGCCTGCAAATATGTCAAATGGTCATGCATGCGTTTTTATAACGACATGGTGAATGGCAAAGAACGTGGTTTGCTTTTTATACCCGAGAAAGCAGCTACAGCGTTGGCGTTCTTTCCAAGCTTTTGCACGCATGTTAAAGGGGAGTTGTCTGGTCAGCCGATAGTCTTAGCGCTACATGAAGCATTCATCATTATCAACATCTTCGGTTGGTACAAATGGGATGAGGACGAAAGCAGATACACTCGGCGCTTCACCAGAGCATACGATGAAGTCGCCCGTAAGAATAACAAGTCCACATTAAGCTCTGGTATTGGTCTATACATGCTCGGTGCTGACGGGGAAGGTGGCGCAGAAGTTTACGCAGCTGCGACTAAAAAAGACCAAGCAAAGATAGTCTTTGACGCAGCGGCCGCGATGGTGAAGAAGTCGCCTTTGCTTTCTGAGATAAAAGTGCACAAGACTCACATGGAAATTGAGTCAACCAATAGTGTGTTCAAGCCGTTGTCTCGCGATGCAGACTCGCTCGATGGTCTGAATAGCCATTGCAATATAGTTGATGAATTACACGCTCATAAATTCAGAGATTTGTGGGATGTATTGATCACAGGAACTGGCGCACGGCTTAATCCGTTGACGCTGGCCATCACAACAGCAGGCTTCAGCAAAGACGGCATTTGTTTTGAGCAGCGCCAGTTAATAATCCGCATTTTAGACCCTGACGATGAATACGAAGACGACACGTATTTTGGCATTATATTTACGCTTGATGAGGATGACGACCCGTTCGATGAGTCGACATGGCCAAAGGCAAACCCCAATCTCGGTCGCTCTAAAAAGATCAGAGATATGCGTTCTCAGGCTAAAGAAGCGCAAATAGGATTGCTGGCAAAGCTGAATTTTCTCGTTAAGCATTTAAATGTTTGGTCAGACGTAGCAGGCGCTTGGCTGGATGGGAAAGAATGGAAGGCGCTGGCTGGTGAATTTCCTGAAAATATTGATAGCCTACCCATGTGGGTAGGCTATGACTATGCGCCAGAGCAAGATATAACTGCAATCATTCGGCTGTATGTAGAGTTTGAAACGGTCGAGGTACCCGTGGAACGAAACGGGGCTACCCAGATGGTTACCATTCAAGAGCCTAAACACCTCTATATCAAAACTGAATTCTATTTCCCTGAAATTGGCCTTGGCTACTTACCTGAGCGTCTAAAGAATCGGGTTCAGCAATGGGGTGATAAAGGTTTTATCAACATTACGCCAGGCGCACAAATGCGCAACTCTATATTGCAGCCAGTGCTAATGAATTACGGTGCGCAAGAAAACTGCAAAGAGCTCTGCATGGACCCTTGGAATACCCGAGAAATGACAGGGAACCTTGACGAGGAAGGCGTAGAGGTCATGCATATTGGTCAGACTGTGCGAAACTTTTCTGACGTTATGAAAAAGCTGGAAGCCATGATCCATGACAAAGCGATAACCCACGATGGTAACCCGGTTATGAATTGGATGATGGGTAACGTCGAAGTGGCACCAGACAGAAACGACAATATTTTTCCGCGTAAAGCTGGCGAGAAAAAGCACAATAAAATTGATGGTGCGACAGCGTTATTCACAGCCATGAACCGTGCATTAATCAATGGTGGAGAGACCCCAAGCGCTTATGAAGATTCGAATTTCGGCCTCTAATATTATGAATGATTTAATAGGTTTGACTGGCACCGGCCTGCTTTGTTTTGGTCTCTATACACTAGCGCCATGGTTGGCATTCGCTACAGGTGGGGTTTTATTGATGGCGTTCTCCTTCTTAAACGCCAAACGAATTAACCAAAATGGTGAGCAATAATGGCAATTTTTGACGTACTGTCTGGCAGTGGTCACCCTTTAAGATCTTCAGTTGATAACCCTGAGTCTTGGTTTACGAATATCTTTGGTGGTACTTCCTCTTCAAGAGCCGGCATTAAAATTACACCAGATAAAGCGCTCAACAGTATTACCTTCTTTTCGTGCGTGAAAGTCATTTCAGAAGACCTAGCAAAGTTGCCTTTAGATTTGTTTGAGCGACTAGAAGATGGTTCAAGGTCTAAAGCGCGCAGTCACGGTCTATTTAAGTTGCTTCGACGGAAACCCAATCCATTCCAAACCGCTTTCCAGTTCAAGCTGATGATGCAGCTACATGTTTGTATGCGAGGTAATGCATACGCAGTGATTCAACACGATAACAATGGTAACCCGACAGCACTTATTCCCCAGCATCCCGATAAGGTTACGGTGCTCAAGACCAGTGAAGGTGAGTTGTTTTACGACCTAGGAAAAGAAAAAGGTATCGCCCCTGCAGAAAATGTTTTGCATTTACGTGGTATGTCCTATGACGGCATCATGGGGGTAAATCTGGTTTACCAAATTGCAGAAACTCTTGGGTTAGATATTGCGAGCACAGAGCACGCCGCTGCCTATTTTGGCAATGGTGCGCGCCCTGGCGTTATCCTTGAGCACCCGAAGACGCTTTCACCAGAAGCCAAAACTGAAATAAAGAAAAAGTGGGATGAGCAATACAATGGTGCTGCTAATACCCAATCGGTGGCAGTACTAGCTGAAGGTATGAAAGCCGAAGTGATGAAACTGAATCACGTAGAGTCACAGTTTCTGGAAAGCCGCAGTTTTACCGCTTATCAAATATGTGGCGCACTCAGAGTGGCGCCGCACCTCGTTGGCCTGATGGAAAAAGCCACGTTCTCTAACATTGAGCACCAAGGGCAGAGTCATGCTGGTAATTGTATCCAACCACATACTGTTATGTGGGCTGAATGTTTAGCAGACAAACTGTTGTTTGAAGATGAGAAAGAAGACTTCTACTTCGAATTTAACTTTGATTCGCTGATTCAGACAGATTTTGAAACCAGAATGAACGGATATGGAAAAGCTATTGATAGCGGAATCATGAGCCCCGATGAAGTTAGGCAGAAGGAAAATATGAATATTCGTCCCGATGGGCGAGGTGGTGAGTACAGGTTGCCTAAAAATATGAGCTTAAGTGGAGACAAAAATGAAGAATAGCCTTATCGAAACGATGTTACTCAATGAGCCACTGATGCTTTCACAGCCCAAATTAAACGCGATATTAGTTGCCATGGCCGATCGCGCTAACATTGAGTTAGAAGGAATTAGTACTGCAAGCTCGATGTCAACGCCCAGTAAAATTGAAAGCCAAAATGGAGCTATTGCGGTCATTCCAATTAATGGCTCTATCACCCATAAATCCATCGGCTTGAACGCGATGTCTGGCTTAACGTCATATCAAGAAATTGAGTCTCAGTTAGATAAGGCTTTAAACAATCCTTCGGTCACAGAGATTGTATTGGACATTGACAGTCACGGGGGGCAGGTTTCAGGTGCCTTCGATCTCGCAGATAAGATTTACGAAAGTCGAAGTATCAAACCAATAACAGCATTTGTAAACGAGGCCGCTTATTCAGCGGCCTTTTTATTAGCATCTTCAGCGTCAGAAATATTTGCGCCTCGCACTGCTGGCGTTGGTTCAATTGGTGTTATTACCGCACATGTCGACAACTCAGTTCATAACGAACAGCAAGGAAGAAAGGTTACCTATATCAAGGCTGGTACTCACAAGGCTGATGGCAATCCAGATGAGCCTTTAAGCGAAGCCGCGCATGCGCACATTCAAGAGCGTATTGATAGTTCTTATTCGTTGTTTGTTAACACTGTGGCCCGTAATAGAGGCATAAGTGTTAACGCAGTAATCGAGACACAAGCCAAGACTTACACCGCTGAAAGCGCATTATCTTTGAAATTAATTGATCATGTTACTTCAATAAACAGCGCCTTGAGCACTGTTTTAGAACGCAACCGCCCTTCTAAACCAACTAATTCTCGTCGAATCGCTAGACGAGCCACCGCAATAAAACTCACTAACCAAAGTACCTCGCACGAGGTAGGAGAACAATAGTATGAAACTTAAAGAGCTACTAGCAAAGCGTGCTGGGGTGAAAGACCAGATCCAAGCATTGGCAGACAAAGAAGCTGAGCTTGAAGAAGGTCAAAGCTTAAGCGCTGAGGAAATTGAAAAGTTCGATGCATTAGAAACTGATTTCAATAACCTAACGGCCCAAATTCAACGAGCTGAAAAAGCACAATCGATGGCTGCATCTCATGCAAAGCCGGTATCGTCGAGCGCAGTGCATGTCTATGCTGGAAACGGCAACGATAAAGAGTACAAGCCTGGTCAGAAAATGGCTATGGTAGCGATGGCTGTAGCTAGCACACACAATACCGCAGTTAGTGTACCTGAGTACATTGAAAGCAATTTCGCAGACCCTCAGATGGCTGCCTCTCTTGATACTGCTACGCCAGCGCAAGCAGGTTACCTTGTTCAAGAGCAGCATTCCTCAGACTTCATCGAAATGTTAAAGCCACGCACCGTAATCGAAAGAATGGGTGCGCGCCATATTCCAATGCCAAGTGGAAATATGACGATGACACGAAAAACCGGACGTGCAAATGCCGGGTACGGTGCAGAAGGTGCCGATACAAATGCAAGTGGCGCGTCAGTGGGGCAGTCTAAGCTAAGCGCTAAAAAGTTGACCGCGTTAACTCCCATTTCAAACGACTTACTTAGACAGTCATCTATGTCTGCGGTGAATTTTGTGCGTGACGATCTTGTTGAAACGGTTGGTCTGACAAAAGACTTGGCCCTGCTCCGTTCGGACGGTACGGGTGATTCTCCGACTGGTATTCGCCATCAGGCCGCTGCTGGAAACATTATTGATTCATCTGCAATAACGAGCTCCGCAACTCTCGCAGAAGTCGACGGTAAGCTTGATGCTGCAATTCTGAAGCTGCGGTTATCGAATGCACCAATGCTTGATTGTGGTTGGATCATGTCTCCCAGCGTATTTACGTACATTGCTGGCCTACGGGATGGAAACGGTAACAAAGCATACCCTGAAATGGAACGCGGCATGCTTAAAATGTACAAGGTTGAATTCACTAACCAGCTGCCAGAAAACCTCGGTGTAGGTGGTGACGAATCAGAAATTTCATTTGTTGATTTTAGCCAGGTCATCATCGGTGATACGTACAATGTGAACATCGCTGTATCTACTGATGCAACGTACAAAGACGGTGCTGAATTAGTGTCGGCCTTCTCTCGCGATCAAACCGTCTTGAGAATCATCACAGAGCACGACATGTTATTGCGACATGACACTGCTGCAGCAATTATCACTGGGGTTAAATGGGGCATCGGCCTCAACTAATGCTTCGCTCTTAACCAGCGCCTCCATATGGGGGCGTAGAATTTTTCTTTGAATTAGGATCAAAAAAATGGCTGACCAAAACAACGCTACTGACGATAAAAAACAGCAAGTTAAGTCGAAAAAAGACGTGAAAGCGGTTACGTTCCTTAAGCGCTTCGACCGCTACAACACTGGTGAAACTGCTGGCTTTCCTACTGAGCAGGCTGAAAAGCTGATCAAGGATAAAATTGCAGTAGTACCTTCCGAATATAAGAGTGCTGAGAAGAAAAGCTAACGCACATGCCTAGTTTTAATTTTATTACTCTTGAAGAGGCGCAGCGACAGCTTGGAGTTGACGCCTCTGATGTCGATACAGACGAGGAGTTTGATTCAGGCGAACTGAATGATTTTATTGAAGATGCTACGGCCATTGTTGCATCAGAAATAAATCGTCAAGTATATGAGACTCAAGCAGATCTGGACGCTGCTATCTTGGACGGTAGCGCACCTGAGTATGCAATTTCACTTGAAACACCTCATAAAGGCCGAATTGTGAAACGACTAACCAAGTTGTTAGTTGCTCACATGTTTAAGCATCGTGAAATCACGTCTGATGAAAATGCAAGGGCTGTATTCATGACGTATGGCCACGCACTCACTCAAGTGCAAATACCTTCTTAGTATGGACACGGCAGGCATTGATATTTCAGGTCTAAAGCAAATGGAAGCTGCTTTGACTGATTTAGCGAAAGAAATAGGTGCTAAAAAGGCAACAGGTATATTCACCTCTGCACTTAACGAAGGTGCAAAAGAGTACGAAGAGCATATAAAAGAAAATGTTAATGTTTCCAAGTACGCACGAACAGTTAAAACTAAGTCTGGCAATCGCGTAGAAATACGCCCTGGCTTCTTAAAATCGCGAATCAAGCGCAAGGCTAGCACTAATAGAAAAGGCGGCACTAACAAACGCTTTGGGAAAAACGAGGTTGCGCGCGTAAAGGTTGGTGTATTTAAAGTACCCTACATTGTCCAGTATGAGTTCGGAACTTCACGCCAACAGGCAAACCCCGATATTCGTAACGCGTTCAAGTCAAAGACTACTGCAGCAGTTGCGCGAGCAAAAGCCCAGTTGAAGAAAAAGATCATGCTGGCGCAAAAACGAATTGCGAAAAAGAGAGCCGAAAAATGATTGAAGATGCAGTAAAAGCACGGCTCCGTGCTGACTCTGAGCTTAAAAAAATTACAAGCACGCGCATCGATACTGACGAAGTAAACAATCATAACGATAAATACGTGATGATCAGCGTAGTCGACGATGAAGACGAGTTTGATTCATCCAACAAAAAAGGCCAGAGCAGCGCGCGGATTCAAATAGACTGCTATGCAAAAAACAAAACCATAGTTCGCGACATGCGTAAAGCTATAGACGCATCCTTACAGCAGCAATCGTTTTCCATTAACAATTTACATATTCAAGTGTGTATGCGTGAAAGCCGCGTCCCTACATCCGAGAAAAAAGGTGCATCGGTACTTTATCGCGAAGCACTTGACTACAACATCAAATACAATGAGGTTTAAAAATGGTCGCAATTACTAAAGCAACAGCTCCAATCGACCCAGCCGGTAATACTCTTCGGTTCTGCGCAGCAGGTGCAGGGGCGGTTGATACACTATTACCTAACATTCCACCTGATTCGTTTCCACAAGTAAATTCAGGCGATCAGTTTGATGATGTTACTCCTGCGGATGAAACATCCAACCGAAAATATCGTAAGAAAACGTTACCTGAAGACCAAGATTTTGAATTGGTTCTTTGGTCAACACCTGGTGTCGCAGATCAGAAGACTTTCACAGATATGGTTAAAGCGAAAACGCCTATCAATATTGAATTGACGTATTCGTCAGGCGATGTAGTTAGTGCGCTGTTCTTACCTCACGATCACTATGCCTCATCAGGTGAGAAAAGCATGTTTGCATGCATTGGAAAACTTCAGTCGATTAGTTTTGACACCGTGGTTGAAGCATGATTACTGCAGAACAAATAATGGCTGGTGCGTTACCGCGCACCAAGAAAACCTTTAATGTAACGGGCATAGGTGAAATTGAACTTCACCGCTTGCCACTCAATCGTGAAATTGAAGCGCAGAAGATGATTGCTTCCAATGATGTAGATATTGATAAGTTAGAAAATCTCATCCTGAACAATACTTACTTCATGCTGTTTGGTGAGTACAACGATGAAGAATCTCAAAAATTATATGAGCTTCTTGATCAAACACAAATCACCAATTTACACGCAACGGGCCTCTTCTTCACACAGCTCGATACTGACACCTTGGAACAAACTGAAAAAAACTCACGAAGCGACCAGAGCTAGCAGCGCTCTGCAGCTTAGCAGATAGCTTTGGTTGCACCCTTCAAGAGTTAGACAATCACTTAACCCCTACAGAACTGGAACTTCGATTTGTTAATAAATGCATCTCGATGGATATCACGTTCGATAGAACCAAACATAAAGATATAAAGCGAGCAGAAGAGCGCCAGCAAGTGGAAAGCTTTCTGCGTGAGTGTCCGTGGCGAAAAGGTAAATCATGGCAACATTAGCGACATTAACAATTGACTTAGTTGGCCGCAGCGCGAAGCTTAACGCTGAGCTTAAAAAAGCCAACAAAAATACTAAGTCATGGGCCGTTAAGACACGCCAAATGGCAGGC
Organism: Alteromonas sp. KUL42; assembly: GCF_006538325.1. GTDB lineage: Bacteria > Pseudomonadota > Gammaproteobacteria > Enterobacterales > Alteromonadaceae > Alteromonas. The sequence continues at coordinate 71,625 of NZ_BJKK01000013.1, read as the reverse complement.
GGTGCTGCCAAGGCCATGGGTGCGTTTGGTCTCGTTGCTGTGGCTGCGCTTGCACGGATAAGTGCTAAGAACGCTGAGTTTATCGACCAGCAGGCGAAAACGGCTAAAGCGCTAGGCATGACCACTGAAGCATTGAGTGGTCTGCAACACGGCGCCAATCAGTCAGGCGTGAGCAGTGAAGCGCTCAATAAGTCGCTAAAACGCATGCAGCAAGGGCTTGGTCAAGTTGCATCAACTGGAACAGGCGAGGCGCGTTATGCGCTTGAGGGTCTTGGTCTTGCTATTGAGGATATAAAAGACTTAGCGCCTGAAGAACAATTCAAGCTTATTTCTGATCGTTTAAAAGACGTAGAAAACCAATCAGAAAAGGTTTATATCGCGCAGTCTTTGTTTGGTAAGTCGGGTGCTGAACTAATCAACCTTATGGATCAAGGTGCCAAAGGCATCCGTGATTACATGGTTGAAGCTGAACAGCTTGGTATCACATTCAGCCTTTTCGACGCGGCAAAAGTCGAAATGGCAAATGATGCGTTTGACCGAGCAAAGAAAACCACACAGAGCTTTGGGCAAGTACTGGCGACTGAAACGGCACCGTTCATTGGTGCCATCAGTGACATGTTCGTAAACAACGCAAAAGAAGCTGGCGGATTCGGTGTAGTAGCACAAAAAGTACTGAAGTCAGTTGCAAAAGGGTTTGGTTTCGTTGCTGATACGGCGCATGGGCTTCACGCGGTGTTCAAACTCATAAAGCAGGGGCTTTATGAAATCGGCAGCATGTGGGTTAAAAACGTTAACTGGATTGCTCAAACATCCAAGCCACTGCTAGATTTGATGGGGATAGACAGTTCTGGTCTTGCCAGAATGCAAAACTTCTCTGACGAATTTAGCGCGATGACAGACAAAGCGCGAGAAGAGACGCAAAACTTACTTCTTCAAGAAATGCCATCTGAACGCATTGAAAGATGGATGAATGATGTTGTTGAAAAAGTTGAAATTGAAGCGCAAAAACAAGTTAAGAAGGGCTCTAAAACCAACCTAAACGACTTGGTTACGTCTGACTCTGAAGAAGGCGCAAAGTCTAGCGAAGACCAAAAAGCCACACAACAACTTATCGATGCCGCGCGCGAACGCTATGACCAAATTTACGAAGAGAAGTTAATCGCAGAGGAACGCGATAGAGAGTTAGAAAACCGACGTTACACTCGCCAAGTTCAAGCGATGGAAGCAGAGTTTGAGCTGCTTCGACAAAAGAACGCGGTAACTGCCGAACTTGAAGCTGAGTATCGCCTCGCTAAAGAGCAAGCAGAGCAGCAGCACAATGATCGTATTCAAGAAATTGAAACGAACAAAAACAATGCGCTGCAAGAAAGCTATCAAGGTTTATTCAACCAGATGAGTAGTTATTTCGATGGCATGGAAGGGAAGCAAGGCCAGTATGCTCAGGCAGTAATGAGCATAGGCGGTGCGCTTGTAGATGAAGAAAAACGTAAAGCACTATTTCAAATCAAAGCCGACACCGAAGCGGCCGCAATGTCTGCCTATCGTTCACTTTCTGTAATTCCCGTAGTTGGTCCAGCTTTAGGTGTTGCAGCAGCTGGTGCAGTCATCGCCTATGGTGCAATTCGTGCCTCCAACCTGATGGGGTTATCGGGAGCTCGGGAGCATGGCGGCAATGTAGTTGCTGGGCAAAGTTACCTTGTTGGTGAGAGAGGTTACGAGGTTTTTACGCCAAATGTTAGCGGCAAGATTTCAAATCATCATGAGTCTAAAGGCATGATAAACAGCGCTGCTCAACAAAACTATAAAACAGCTATGCCAAATCTTAACGTTCACATAGAAAATAGAGTGCCTGCACAATTTCATGTAGAGAGATTAAGTGCTACCGATGTGAAAATCATTGCATTAGAAGTTGCTCAGCAAACAGTTCGAAGAGATGCACCAAAGGTTATAGCTGGAGATCTCGCTAATCCAAATAGCCGTGTAAGCAGCTCGCTGAATAGAAACACGCTAACACAAAGGAAGCGCAATGGATAAGCTTGTGTTATCGCCACTGCAAAGCGCTTACAGCATTGAAGATGGAAACGAGACTCATCGCATTGAATTAGACGGTGGTCTTGGCCGTTATCGTAAAGACATCATTGGTGCGAGTAACAAAGTTACAGCGTCATGGTTACTGGATGCAAATGAATATGCTTACTTACGTGCATTCTATCGAACTACAACGAAATCAGGCTCAGTTTCTTTTTTGGTAGACTTGATAATTAACTATGCCGACGTCTCGGAGTACGAAGCTTTCTTTATGCCAGAATCGTTACGTTTGGATGGAATTGAAGGGGGAATGTTTAAGTGCAGTGCCACACTGGAAGTTAAGCAAAAGAAACCCGAAGAAGATATCGATGAAGCGCTTGTAATGATCTTCAATGCGTTTGGTTCTGATACTAGTAGTACAATATCAATTATAGAGCATTTTGCTAACAATACGTTGATAGAATTCTCTGAAAATGTCTGAATATTCTGATTTTTACCTTAATTCACCTTCCAGCATTGTTCAGTTGGAAACACTTGAGATAGCTCATCCTAGCTTTACAAAAACGTATTATTTAGTACGAAACTCTACAAACGGTACAACGGTCACGCTTGAGAACAGCCAAAACCAAACGTTTGATTACTACCCACTTAAAATAACCAGTATTGGTACTCGTGATAACCTCGACTATGGCTTAAGAGTTGATTTGGGGGACCTTGGTGAAGTGTTACCAATTGAGCTAGATGCGGTAGCAAGTGAAAAATCTTATGCTACAAAGCCAACAGTAATTTATCGTACATATCGTAGCGACGATTTAACCAAGCCGTTATTTGGTCCAATTCAGTTGGAAATCACCACTTTTAACTTTAATCGTGATGGTGCATCTTTTGAAGCAAAAGCCCCTTCGCTGAACATCAATAAGACAGGTGAATCCTATCAAATAGACAGGTTCCCGATGTTGCGTGCGTTCCTGTAATGCTTGATAAATTTCTAGGCCGAAACTATTCGCCGGCCAACTACAACTGTGTGCATTTTACAGTTGAAGTTTGGCAGGCACTGACGGGTAATAACATTGAACAGGCGCTAACGCTTTTCATGCGGCCATCAAATGACCGCAAAGCAAGCATGAGTTTACGCCGTTCATTCAAGAAACTCGAAGCGCCGCAGTCTCCCTGCCTAGCATTGATGCAAAGACAAAAAACTAGCCCTCATTTGGGCGTTTACTACAAAAATAAAATCATACATATCACAGAGCTTGGCGTCGAAAACGTTGAACCAAGCCTTGCCGCGCGTGGATTTGAAAAGGTTACGTATTACCAATGTCTGTAAAAATAACATTTATTGAAAACGTTTTTGACAAAGCGACATGGGAGGTGAAGAAAGTTGATGATGTGAATGCTTTTCTAGCAAGCAAGTTTAGTCAGTTTCCTTCTACGGGGCGAATTTATCACGAGCAGATATCAGAAAATAACGATATCACGCCACGAACAGTTAAAGACATTGCTCGATTAAATACGCTGGACGGTCATATCTATATCGTTATCTATCCAGGTGATCCAATTACTGTAATTTTTGCAGTGGTGGCCGTGGTATCAGCCGTGGTTGCGTTCACTATGGATGTGCCAAACCCAGCGCTAAAGAATAATCAGCAAACTAGTCCAAACAATGAACTATCTTCACGTTCAAACCGCGAGCGTATAAATGCACGTGTAGCTGATATATTCGGTACGGTTCGATCTACCCCTGATATGATTGCACCGGCATATAAAGTGTTTGAGAATCATCTGGAAGTTGAACACGCTTATATGTCTGTAGGAAGAGGGGAGTATGAGATACCCGATAATGAAGTAAAAGACGACACAACGAGAATACTAGATATACCTGGAGCATCTGTACAAATATATAAACCGTTCACATCACCAAACTCTGGGCATTCTCCACAGCTTATTGTTGGAAATGCTATCAATGAACCAATCTTCGCCGCAAAAAGAAATAATGCCGTTAATGGGCAAGTACTGCGTGCTCCTAACAGTAATAGCTTAAACGGAAATAACGATATTAAATTTACCTCTCTTGGGCAAATTGTTGCTAACCCTTCAAGTGAAATAGACTTTACAACAAAGTTTGAAGCTGGAGACTCTATTCAAATTAGTAATGCTATTTTCAATGCGCCTCCTACAGGTTCAAGTGAGGGCCAGTTTACTCGGTCGGTTAGTTTTTTAGTTCGTTTGTTGCATATGAGACAATTGGTTCGATTGCCGATTCAGGTAGTACAGTTAGAATTGACCGTGCAATCTTTGTTTACAATGATGGAGTGGAACCTCAAATAATCGATCTTTCTGGTACTTATACTGTAACAGGAAGCGATGAAACGGGAATGTTTCTTCAAAACCCAGAATTAGTAAACTCAAATTGGAATCTTATTGACGGAAATTTTCCGAGCAACCAAACCCCCTTTAAAAATGTTGATATTACTGTTGACCCTGAGCAGCAAAACGTAAATTTAGATGGAACTTATATTGTTGTAAATGTAAGTGAGGGTGCTATTTTTCTCGATAACCCATCGGCGGTAAACCCCGACTGGGATAATCTCACCACTTACGATAATGAAGAAACTGGATATATTAGTCCCAAAATAGTTACAACTGGAAATAAGATAGTGGGATGGTTCATTTTGAATGATCCCAACATAACGGATATTTACTTTAACTTTGTTGCTCTTAATGGGCTTTATAAAGACGATGGTAAAAAGCAAATACCATTTGATGTAGAAGTTGCAGTAACTGTTCAGGAGGTTGATGAGTTCGGCAATGCGATTGGCATAGCAGAAATACACGATATAATCATCGATGGTTCAGATTTAACAAAATCAACAAGAGCAAAAACACTTAAAGTTCGACCTAATTTCTCAGGTCGTTGTCGCGTCCGCGCATGGCGTAGAACACCAAGTGACTTAGACTTTGAGGGTAATGTCGTAGATGAAGTGAAATGGCGCGATGTATATGCCATGGCACGGATTCAAGATGATAACTTCGGTGATGTAACTACGTTACAGTCTCTTACTTATGCAACTAACGGCGCCTTGGCTATTAAAGAGCGCAAGCTTAACCTATTAGCTACACGCAAAATCACAACTATCATAAATAATGCACCTAGCTCAGTCCTGTCAACGAGTAATCGTGCGGACGATATCATTCTTTCTCTTTGTTTAGACAACCGCATTGGCAATATAAGTACAAATCAAATCGACATTGAAAACATCAAGAACACCGTAAAAGAAGTCGAAGACTACTTCGGCACTGAGAAAGCAATAGAGTTTAACTATACTTTTGATAGTGACAATCTTAGCTTCGAAGAAACTATTGCGATGGTGGCAAGCTCAATTTTTTGCCGTGCTTATCGGCGAGGAAGCGTCATAAAACTTACATTTGAGAGACTTACCACAGACTCTTTACTGCTTTTCAATCATAGAAATAAATTACCAGGTTCAGAAACCCGTACCGTTCGCTTTGGCAACCAGAGCACGAATGACGGAGTAGAACTAGAATATGTTGATCCGCTCGATGACGCGGTACACACAATCCGCCTGCCAAAGGGCGCGACTGTAATCAATCCTAAAAAAATTGAAACCGCTGGCATTCGCAGCTATCAGCAAGCCTATTTCCACGCATGGCGCGCGTGGAATAAAATTCAGCACCAAAACATCGCTGTCGAATTTGAAGCTACGCAGGAAGCAGACATTCTTGTTTTGAGTAACCGTATTCTTGTTGCTGACAACACTAGAACAGGCACGCAAGACGGTGAAGTGTATTCGCAAAACGGACTCGAGCTAGAGCTATCTCAATCGGTAGTTTTTGAGGTGGAAAAAAGCTATACGATATTTTTGCAGCACACAGATGGCACCGTTGAATCAATGCCTGTCAGTGAATCGACCACGAGTAACTATCATGTGCTACTTTCACGCGCACCCAAACAGGCACTTTCACTTGATAGAAGCCACTACGCCAGCGCGCTTTATCAAATTGTTGCCGATGATTCGTCACGCGAACTAGCGTTCTTACTCACTGAAAAAAGCAATAACGATAATTTCACTAGCCGCTTAACCGCGATTAACTACGAACACAAATATTATCTTAATGATGCGCTACATTTTTCTCTTGATATTCCCGTCACAAATTTAGCTTCACTTGCCACAAACGGTAGTGCCAGCGAGCCAGTTACTCCCATTGGGCCACTTGTTATTATAAATGATGCAACCTTTGGACATTGCCTGAACTTCAATGGATCAACTGCCTGGCTGGAAGTTGACGCGAACAGATTGCCAGCAAGTTACACCAAAACCGCATGGATAAATACGCAAAAAGTAACTGGTTCACAGGGCATAATCTGTTCTGATACTGGCAGTGGTGCAGCTGAAGCGTTTCGTTTGGCTGGCAACTGGCTTGAAGTTAGCCATGGGTGGCCCACAACCGAAGGTAACTTCTTGAGAACACCCTACAACGGTGGCGTTGATGTTTGGAACTTCGTTTGCGCCACGTACGACGCGGCTACAGGAACTGTAAAAATTTTTCTTAATGGCGTTGAATTGGCTTCATTGGTAGGCGTTCAGCAACGCGACTTAACACTTGATTATCTAGTCGGTGCCTTTGGTGGATCAGGCTCAAATACGTTCGACGGCCAGATTTATGATCCACAAATATACAGCCGTGCACTAACCCCCCAAGAAATTGAAATCGTTTTTAATAGTTACTAGAGAATAAGAAATGATATTAATAAATAGAGAGGCATTGGAAAATGCACAAACAGATCTTGAAACGATTGAAAATGTTGTTAACTCAACTTCGAGCTCTGTAAATACTCGCCTCGGTGGCTCAATTAAAACCCTTCACAAGGTGATCAACGATTTAGCTAACAGTGATGTTGGGGCACCCGCAGTTCTGGCGGCAAAAAACCAACCTATCATCCAGCTCATGAATATTTCGGGGTCAAACGCATATACATGCGATGCTCCCAATTATCATAGCCAATACGCAAATAACCAGATATATTTATTTGTCCCAACTCAAACAAATTCAGGGGCAAACCCTACTCTATCAATAGGGGGGTTATCGCCATTACCTTTTAGGCACATCGACGGGGCCTTGTGTTCAGCTGGAGATCTACGGGCGGGTCGATTTTATGTGATAAGAGTATCTGGTTCGGCAGACAGATTTCAAATTGTTAGTGGTTACACAATACCTAATACACCTTTGAACGAAAAATCACAGGTTCCAGCCTCAACTGAATTTGTGCATGAATTGTTAAAAACACCGACTACACAACTAAGAAATGTAACCGGTACAAACTCAATAGTAGCTACAACTTTTGCACCGTACACGAATTACGCTACGGGTGATATGTTCATGATTGCTGCAGAATCCACTAATACTGGTCCAGTAACTCTAAACATTAACAATTTAGGAAATTTACCAATTACCGATTATGATGGTGATCCGTTGCTACCAGGTGACTTTGTACAGAACAGATTTTATTTTGTACGGGTAACGAACAATTCAGAGTTTCGAATTATTTTTAGAGGAGTTAACCCTAGAAAAGTACTTCATGATAGTAAATTCACTGGTGAGAGTGAATGCGAACTTGCCGGACCTAACTCATTCAATCAGGTAGCTAACGCTCATTTTGTGTCGGAAAAAATATCAGATGTTGAAAGTGCTTTAGCTTCCTCATCAATACAAAAAAATATTATATCTCGAAGTATCAACTCCATTGAAGGTGCTTCATCATTCACAGGCTCTTTGGCTTTATCTAAGTCTTCCTATAACAACATTGATGCTTACAAATTATCAATCAATGCCGGTCAGGTTGGTGGGAAGTATTTGGCTATAAATAAATCAAACCACCCTGAGCTTTTTTCTTCAGAAAGAATCTCAATGTCGGTCCTTTTTCTATTCTATACATATGCAAATGGAAACGATAGAAGTCGTATTCTTCTTCAGCAAATCAACGAAGGCGCAGAGATAACATCAGCTCGGCAAGAATACTCTATGGGCAATGAAGGGATAGATAGGCAATTTAGGCTGAAGTTCGCAAATATTCCTCTTAACCAAAACTGTGATGAAATTCGAATATTCTTTGACTTTATTAATGGAGAAGGAAGTGAACAGAGGGATGTGTACTTCCGCGAGTTATATTTAGGTGCTGGTCCAAATGCTGCCTATAAACCTCAAGGAGGCCTTGGCGATGAACAGCTTGAGACAATAGGAGACAAGATAAGTAACAATACGGTGACTCAAATAGACTCACTGCATACGAATATTTTAAACCCTTGGGAATTTCCAGATAAAGGAAGTCAGCACACAATTGAAACTGCGTCTGATGGAACTCCATTGCTTGTATGTAGTGCTAGTGCTTCTGCTTCTGATTTTATGCGTTGGGATAGAAGTCTCATAAAAGGCAATTCATTCAATGGAGGATTTACATTATATGCGACTTCTATAGTTTCTGGTCGCGTGCTTTTCCGGCAGTTTGATGAAGGCGGCACGGAAATCCGTGATCTTTCTGACGGTAACGGTGATTACCGATATGAATGGGATATACCCGGAGCGGTAGAAAGCGCTAACCCACAAACAATGAATATTTTCGATTTACCCATCGCGCCAACATGTAAAACTATGTCTATGTGGGTTGCTTCTGGTAGTTCTGGTGATATGAAAGTTGGACGTCCATGGATATCATCTAGCGCGAAAAAGTTCACGCCATACGCACCAACTATATTAAAGCTGGGCAAGCGAATTGAAATTACGCCTGGCGGTATGACTGCCAGCCAAGCAGTAGGCGAGGGTGCATCCACAATCATTGTTAATGATGGAGTTTATACGGCCGCAGAGCTTACCCTTGATGGTGATAATTTCATGGGGGTTGATATCATTGCAAAGCCCGGCACAATGCCAAAGGTTCGTGGCGGTGATCCCATAACTGGCTTTAATGCAGTAGGTGGTCTGACGAACGTATACAGCGCCTCTTGTCAAACTCAACCTGGTATGTACGATGCAAACAATCCAAAAGGCTTTGTATTCTGTTTTGGGCTGCCTTACTCTGAAATACAATTAGGCGATAGACATCCAGCCCACCATGGAAGATCACATAGATTACCTCACTTCCCGTTGTTTGCTGGGCCTACTACAGTGAACGAGCTCGAAAGTGCAACGCAACCATCATGGTATTACGATGCGACCGCTAAAGTCTTGTACGTAAATTCTGTACCGGGTGTCGACCCATTATCAATGACCATATATGTGCCCAAAGGTTATGGTTTAAGTAACGGCTCAAGACGCAACAATGTTGGCATCGAGGGGCTTACTTACGAATTCATGGGGCTCAAGTTTGACAACATGGGCAAATCTCAGATTGAAGGCGTTAATGTGATCGGCTCACCCATCGATGGCTTATCCGTTGATAAGGTGAATTTGATAGACAGATATTGCTCGGTTGTAGGTTCATCAAATGACAACTGGAACGGTCACGGAACCTATGGTGATACACCTGGGCGCCAAGATGGTTTCGCGTCAATCGATTACTTCTCTTCTTCTTATGAACCCTATTCAGCGTGGGCTTGGGATGATGGCCGCTCACTACACGAACGAGGCCGTGGACGCGTTGACGGTGGACTGATGGAATTCAATGGTTCAACTGGCTGCGCACCAGCTGGCGGTGCTGAAGAATCATACTATAACCTAGAGGTAAGATCTTGTGGTTGGGATGTTCCAGAGCAAGGCGGCATTGCGGTAGTTAATGCTGTTTCTGACGATGGCACCGGCTGCATTGTAAATTGCCACAATGTTATTGTTCGAGATTGCCAGCATGGTTTTGCTGTTGCGAGTCCTTTTAGTAGCCACCGTCTCAACCTCTTTAATACGAAATCATTTGGTTGTTCGGTCGCTGGTATTCACGCTGCGGAAAACTCAGTGGTAAACGCACACAATCACTACGACTATGGATCAGCAGCTGCGAAGGCAGGAACAGGTACTATCAATGTGAATAACGGGACATTAGTTTCTTAAAAAGGGTTCAATTAAATGATGAGTATACTGAACTATATGCTCATCATTAAGACTTGCTAGGTTACTTGTGATGTCACTAAATTCTGAATCTCTTGTTTACGTGCCACATTTAATTTAGTCTCCACTTTTTTTCAAAAAAAGCGCGCTAGAAAACCAAGGTTTAACATGGAAGTAGCTTCAAAAACCTTCATAATATCGCTCAATTTTTAACGTAGTAATGAGGCTTTCAGAGGTGTTGTTTATTTTGAAAAATACATGTAAGATTTTGATTTTAATATAAATTATATGATGATTTAAAATCCCTCGCTGGTAACAGCGTGCCGGTTCAAGTCCGGCCCCGGGCACCATTTCCTTTTTTATATCAATACTGCAAAACACCCTTAGCGAACCACGCATCGGCAACTTTTTCTGCATTTAATTTGTTTACCCATTTCTCTGTGTGTGCTTTGTACCAATCAGAGGCCATCAGTACTTTTAGTTCTTGTTGCAGTGCTAATGCCATGTCATCAGAACCCAACGATTTAGACATGGCAATGTACACATCAGACTCAGTTACCACTAACTGGCTTTTTACCATATCACTGGTATAGCCAAGATTTTTTAATGTTGAATACACACCAAACGATTCATAAAAAAGGTAGTCAATTCGGCCGCGCATTAGCATTTCAATGGCATTTTCATAACTAGGAATACTAATTACATAGCTTGCGCGTTTGTCGTTCAACCATTTCTCTCTAATATCACCGCGAATAACGCCAATCACCTTTGTGTCTATGACTTGTTGTAACGAGGTAACATCGTCTTGTGAGTCGTAGCGCGAGTAGAGCACCCAGCGCTTTGAGATAACGTGTCCTAGCCAATGATAGTTACTTTCTCGCTGAAGAGTACGAGAGATACTAAACATCACCACATTCGCGTTATTGTTGAGTGTCATCATGGCCCTTGCTTCTGGCATGACTTCAAGAGGAATATTGATATCTAGCTTGTTTTGCAACTGTTTAACTATACCAGTAGTGAAACCACTGAACTCACCATGCTCATCTACATAGTTAGCAGGTGCCTCATTAACAGAAATAAATCTCAATGCTGAATAACAAGGCATTTCGCCTACAGCACTAAAACTAAACAATATCAACACAAGGCTAATGACTTTCATAGCTATTCCATTTTTCGGTTAAAATGTACACTTAAAAAGAAAGAAGAGTGTCATTAAGGGAAAGTTTAGTCGATGATTGATTAATGGACTTAATCAATTAGTTTAATAGCACGGTAGGGGGGGAGCTTTTCTTTACAACAAGGTGTCAGAACCTTTTTGGCCTACTTAATCTCAGTAAGTTAGGTTTAAATTAACAGTAGAAGGTAATTAGCGATATGTATCTGAAAACCCGCATAATCTATTTCTACCGGCTTCTTTCGCTTCATAAAGTGCAAGGTCAGCTTGATTGATAATATCGTCAAGTGTTGTACTGGTTGTTGGTTTTATCGTCATGTAGCCAGCGCTTACGGTGACCACTCCTGTAGGGTTATGTTCATGGGGGATACATAACGCTTCAATGGTTTTTAAAATGCGTTTACCCACGCTTTCACAGCCCTTAGAGTCTGTTTTAGGTAACGCGATTACAAACTCTTCTCCACCGAATCGAATGGCTGTATCATGGGGGCGGTGAATAACTCTTGCCAACGCATTGGCCACAACGCGTAAGCATTCATCACCTGCTAGGTGCCCGTATGTATCATTGTATGACTTAAAATAGTCGAGATCTAAAACAATGATACTGAAATACTCATTGTCTCTCTTTGCGCTTTTTAGCGAATTTACTACTTCAGAGTATAAATAGTGTCTGTTGTATAAGCTCGTTAGTGAATCTCGAAACGAAATATCTTTTAGCACCGTCATACGTATCTCATTCATCAAGATATTTTTGACGCGATGCATAAGGGTCATGGCAAGAATTGGTTTGATAATAAAATCATCGCCACCTGCTTCCCAGCATGCTTTTTGAGTGTCGTGATCTAAGCTTGCCGTAGCAAACATGACGGGAATGTCTTCAGTTTCTATCGAACTCTTTAATTCTTTGCACAGTTCAACGCCGCTTTTAATGGGCATATTCACATCAAGAATGATGAGATCAGGGCGAAGTTCTAAACACTTAGTGAAAACCGAAGCACTATTGCAAACATATTGTGCGTTAGCGAAGTCAGAAATAATGTGCGTAATTATCTGTGCACTTATCTCGTCATCATCTACTACTAACACTTTGCAATTTTTTAAGCTACCTTCGTTTAGCTGGTGCTTATGTTGAATTAGCGTCTCAATCATGTTTTGTCGTACTACACAGGTTAAAGCTAATAAAACGTACTACCTTCACAATTATGTCTTCAAAAAGATGACATAGCCATAATTTGAGCCGCTAATGAATATACGCAATAGCATCAGCGTATTGAATAATTTAGTAACTATCTAAACAACTAACGCTATTGATAGAATCTGAATATATACAAAAGTATAATAAATATCTATGTTTGCGCTTTCATCCACAAATATTTATTAGTATTTGAATACTAAAGCCTGTTTATTTTTGTTCACTTTTTTGTGTTGGCTGTCAAAATTGTTCATTCAAGTGAGTTTCAGGCAATGAGCGAGTTGCGTGGTTTGCTAAAGTCACGCTCTAGCAAACCACTATATAGATTAATTTAGAGGACGAGTAAGTATGAAACTAAATCTTCTTTTTCTTGTTTGGTTAGTTTTAACTGCAATACGATATTAAAAAATTCAACCGTGTCATGCAGTGTAGGTAATCGTCCGTCGTGCAGATAGGGTGGCGTATCTTTAATTCCGCGCAAGGGGAATGTTTTTATTGGGCCTTCTGGTCTTCCCACATAAAAGCGCTCAACTTTCAAATCGTGCATATAGTCGTCAACAAAAGCAGGGCCACTATGACAAGCTACGCACTGGCCTTTTCCATGAAATATGGCTTCTCCACGTAACTCACCAGGTGTTGCTAAATCTGGTAAAAGACGCATGAGTGGATCGAGTTTAGGTGCAGGCGGAAAATCAATAATGGCGTTGAAGTCACCCATTCTATTTGTTACTTCCTTTTTCGCTGCTCTAGCGCCAATTGCTTGTTGCATGCCGGGGTCGCCATCAAAGTATTCTTCAATTTCTGCAAAGTGGTCCATACTTCGAATTGAACGCTTAGATGACAATTGAGCTAAATTGTAATTACCCCGCATTGTAGGTGTATCCGTTCTCAGTCTAGCAAGGTTAGGGCGGCTGTCAGGTGCTAGCTCAAACGCGCCATTAGTGTGCCCGTTTACGTGACAATCAAAACAGGCTACGCCTTTAGAAGGTTTAAGCGTAATGCGGTGCGACGTATGATTAAACCAGGTCGTCGGTGTTGGTCTCAATAACTCTTTTAACCCTTCCATTTGTTCTGGGGTCAATAAACCATTAAAGATGTCATAGTAGTTATCTATAGTGATCTCTTGTCCCTTAGTCACATCACCTAATTCTAAATGGGTGGTAAGGAAAAGCGGTGCAGGGAACTCTGGCAAGTATGCATCAGGGAAATCATGATCTACGTCCATCCTACTGTGTTCCGGGTGACGCGATATCCAAGAGTCTGGGAAAACCATATGCGCTGTGGATTGAATTGGGTGGGCAAGCGGTTTGTAGGGAAATAAGTCTCTTTCTTTAATTTGCTTTGGGGTAAGAGCATTATACTCATCAAATTCTGTTATCGCTTCTGGCAAAATTGCAACAGGCCCTTTCATCACTGGCTTTAGACCACCAGACATGGTGACACCCTCGATGACTTCACCGCTGAAATTAAAGCGGCTAGCCATGTAAGATTCTACGTCCTTCATTAGCTGCGGTTTTTGCGTTTGATTTTTTTTGACCCACTCGTCCCAGGACATCGAAAGCGTGGGCGAGCCGAAAGATGAAGCTCCTTTTCCTTGATAAAGCCACAGATCAAAAGGCGTGCGATCACCGGCTTCTACGTGTGGGTAGGGTAAGAGAGACGCGCCTTCTTTAAATACGCCTTGTTGTGCATCTGCATATGCCAGTAAACACTGAGAAGTGATTAAAACAGATGCAAATAAGCTTACAACTTTTTTCAATTTTATTATTCCATGTAGGTATTTTATTAAAATATATCAAAATCATACCTGTATGATCATTAATTTCTTAGAGAATATGTAAGGATATTATTTGTAGAAAATGTTCCGGCTTGTGCTAGGGTGTGGCCTGAAACTATGCTAGATTCGCCCTTATTTTTTGTGACAAAGTTAATTAATTTGAATTCGGTAATGTCGCTTCGTGCTGAAGAGCTTACAAAGGCAGCGCGCCCATTTAACGCAAGAGGCAGCAAGGTTATACGGTGCGATGCGTGTTTACTGCCTACTCGCAATTGTATATGCGGCTATTGCCCCACACCACAAACCAGCGTCGCAGTTTTATTCCTGATGTACAAGGGGGAGTATTACAAGCCAACCAATACAGGGCGTCTTATTGCGGATGTTGTAAAAGACAATCATGCGTTTTTATGGAATAGAACTGAGCCTGACTCAGCGCTACTTTCCTTGCTCAAAAATGATGCGTATTTCCCTATCGTTGTATTCCCCCATGAATATGCCCAGCCATCCCGTTGTATTTCCACACCGCCACTAGATACGGATAAGAAATTGTTGTTTATTTTTCTTGATGGGACATGGCGTGAAGCAAAGAAAATGTTTGTAAAAAGCCCATATTTAAAAGACTTACCTGTGCTCGGGGTAACGCAAGATGTGGCCTCTGACTACTTGTTGCGTGAATCTACCCATGCATTTCAACATTGCACGGCTGAAGTGGGTATTAGCGTGCTGGAATTGGCCAATGAACAGAAAGGGGCGCAAACATTGGCACATTATTTTAATATTTTTAGGCGAGAATATCTGAAAGGGAAGCCCCATTTACAACATAAACTCGCGTTTGCTTCACAGCAAGTGAAGGATGAATGAAAGATAAGTGCAACAGTGGTGCGATTAATTGAGTCATTTAGTTGCGAAACTATGGAATTATAGCCACTATCAACAAGTCAAAACTAAGGAGAATATCCATGGCATCAGTTACATTTCAAGGAAATACCGTTTCTACCACTGGCGAATTACCAAAAGTTGGTGAAAAGGCCCCAGATTTTGCGCTTGTGAAAGCAGACCTAAGCGAAGTATCGCTTTCGTCGTTGGCAGGGAAAAACGTCGTGCTTAATATTTTCCCATCTATTGACACAGGTACTTGCGCTACATCAGTACGAAAGTTTAATGAAAAAGCGGCTGACTTAGACAACACAATTGTAATATGTGTGTCTGCTGATTTGCCGTTTGCTGCTGGCCGCTTTTGTGGTGCAGAAGGCATTGAGAATGTCATTACTGGCTCTACCTTTCGTTCAACATTTGGCAGTGATTATGGTGTAACATTTACTTCTGCACCGTTAACTGGGTTGCTGTCACGCAGTGTGGTAGTGATTAACAGTGATGGTAACGTGACTTATACCGAACAGGTTGCAGAAACCACTGAAGAGCCGAATTACGAGGCAGCATTAGCAGTACTGTAAGTATTGCTGTTTGTTCCCATTTTTAATTTCATTCAGCCCGAATAGCTAGGCAGTTAACACAGGTAAGTATTATGACGTCGTCGTTGTTGCAAGTGGGTGAACTTGCTGCATTAATGCAAGACAAGCCTATAACCTTAGTTCGTGCCGTTATGGACGACCCAGTCACAAGCGCGCCAGATGCTAGAGATGCGTTTGTGTTACCAAGTTCGGTTGATGTAGATCTTGATAAAGAGGGAAGTGATCATGCAATAGCACTTCCCCATACTATGCCATCAGCCACTGCTTTTGCTGACTATTTGGGTAAAAAAGGGATCACACAAAATACTCCGGTTGTCGTCTACGACACTCGCGGCATATACAGTGCACCGCGTGTATGGTGGATGCTAAAGTCGGTGGGACATAACGAAGCCTACCTGTTAGACGGTGGTCAACCCGCATGGAAGACGGCAGGACTGCCCGTATCAGAGACTAGCCAAGCAAGTCAAAATACATACCAAGCAAATCCTCAATCGAACTGGTTTGTTGATGCAAACACCGTTGTAGAGTCATTAAATAGTGATGTTCAAATAATCGATGCCAGAAGCAAACCTCGATTTCACGGAGAAATTCCTGAGCCCAGAGAAGGTTTGCGTTCTGGGCACATGCCCGGGGCTTTCAATATTCCATTTACTGAACTGTTAAAGAACAACCACTTTTTACCTGTTACTGAATTAAAAGACGTGTTTGATAAGGCAAATATAGACCTCTCAAAACCCATTATATGTACCTGTGGTTCAGGGATCACTGCTTGTATCATTGGCTATGCAGCACTGCTGTGTGGTGCAACTGACGTGGCGGTTTACGATGGTTCTTGGTCACAATGGGGGGCAAATAATCAATATCCTGTAGTTATTGACTAAAACGAGTGATTGCATTGAAAAAAATGAATAAATTACCTCGTATTGTAATACTTACGGGGGCTGGCATTTCAGCCGAGTCAGGCATAAGAACATTCAGAGATAACGATGGTTTGTGGGAAGATCATCGCATAGAAGATGTTGCCACCCCTGAAGCATTTGAGCGCAACCCCAGTTTAGTCTATCGCTTTTACAATGCAAGACGAGCCCAACTGCAGGCGGAATCAGTAAAGCCAAATAGTGCACACAGCGCGTTGGCTCGCCTAGAAGAAACCTTTCAAGGTAACCTAATGTTGGTTACTCAGAATGTTGATAATTTGCATGAACGTGGGGGGAGTAAAACGGTTTTTCATATGCATGGCGAGTTGTTATCTGCGCGCTGCGCAATAACCGGTAAGTGTTTTCCATGGTCATCGTCATTTGATCACACCACCCGTTGCCCTTGTTGTACGCGCCCCACATTACGCCCCGATATTGTGTGGTTTGGGGAAATGCCAATTCACATGGATGCCATTTACGATGCACTTGCGCAATGTGATATTTTTATAGCAATTGGTACTTCAGGTAATGTTTATCCTGCTGCCGGCTTTGTACAAGTTGCTAAAGAAGTGGGGGCTCATACTATTGAAGCAAATCTAGCCCCCAGCGCAACCAATGCGTTGTTCGACGAGTCACTAACGGGGGCTGCATCTGTTGTCATCCCTGAATTAGTCGATTCGCTAATTTCTCACTATGCGCTTTAGGAGGCGCACTACATGCAGTACATGAATGAATTTTTAACTATCGCTTTGGTACACCTTGTTGCGGTGGCGAGTCCCGGCCCCGACTTTGCGGTGGTTGTCAGAAACAGTGTGGCCTATGGTCGACGCATTGCTATTTACACAAGCATTGGCGTTGGTTTGGCCATATTGCTTCACGTAGCCTATTCGTTAGTTGGCTTGAGTGTGGTCATTGCTACTACACCATGGTTGTATCAAGCCTTTAGCTATTTGGCGGCAGCATATTTACTGTTTTTAGCTTTTGGAGCACTACGAAGTGGACCGCCTAAGGATGGAGAATCCACTATCCAAAACGAAAAGAAGCCATTAATATCAGCCAAAAAAGCACTTTGGATGGGCTTTTTAACAAATGGATTAAACCCTAAGGCAACGTTGTTTTTCTTGTCTTTGTTCACCGCCATTATCAATATTGAAACGCCCTTCACGGTAAAGCTGATGTATGGTATTTACTTAGCCATTGCTACGGGTCTGTGGTTTTGCTTCCTATCTTATATGTTAAGCACTAGTAAAGTAGCAGATTTTATCGGTAAAAAAGGATATTGGTTAGACAGAGCCATGGGAGTACTTTTAGTTGGGCTCGCGGCAAAACTAGTTATTGGTTAGGTCAACAAATCAATAGTTTACATCTGTGTCGCAGCAAGTTTTTTAAGTAAGTTGATATAATCCTCAAGGTTTATTGAATTAATAAGAGAGTTTTGTGAAAGAAGTAAATACTGGGCGTATAAATCAGACGCTTGCAAAACAATACCAATTTGATGTTAAAGGATTGCTCAGAAAAGCCGCGTCTCTTACTAAAATGAATTTTGGTTCATTATTGCAAGGCTGTGTTGTACTTTTTCTCACCTTTGTTGTGTTAGGTATTATTGTCCAGCCATTTATCACCATTCACGACGATGGCACCTATACATTTGAACATCAATCGATAATTGAAATAGTAGCAATTTGTGTAGTAGCACCGCTGCTCTCTGGGCTTTATATGATGGGCGTAAGTCAAGCAAGAGGGCATAAAATAACGGTGTTTTCGACTTTTCAGTATTTTCCACTGATTTTTTTATTAGCGCTTACGCAACTTATCAATAGCATACTTGTTCAATTGGGTATGATGTTACTGCTAATACCAGGTATTTATTTCTATCTGGCTAGTACTTTTTCGCTAATGCTTGTCGCGGATAAAAAGCTAACACCTATTAGCGCTATTATACTTTCATGCAGACTTTTTAACGCCTATTGGAAACAACTAGTGAGTATTTATGCGGTTATTATTCTGTTGTTTATAACCGTACCATTTACTTTGGGTTTCTCGCTTATCTGGGTGTTGCCGTTTTACTTTAGTATTACTGGGTTGCTCTATCAAGAGTTAGCAGGCGATAGCAGTGAAGGTGTTTCAACATTAAATAACGGTGTAAACGAGTCGAGTTTTGATGCATAAACGCGAAACGTTAAAAATTGTATTAATAACATTAGCGGTATTGGCCGTTATTGTTATTAATGCCATTATTTTTACCGAAGAAGCGCCTGACATTTTAGATGTCCCTCAAACTGTAGAGGCTAAAAAGCCTGTCCCTGATTTTTCTAAATATACTGATGTAAAAGAAAAGAAAGCTGCTTTTTTTGCTTATTTGAAACCGGAAGTTGACAAGCAAAATGCTTATTTGCTGACGCTACGTCACTACGTTCAAACCTTGTATAGAAAGATTTTGGCTGAAGAGTCACTGTCTGAAGAGGACTTAAGTCGCATTGCTTGGTTAGAAGAAGAATACCGTGTAAAACAGTCAAAATCACTTCAGGGGCGTTTACTTGCACTATTGCAAAAAATAGATATTCTACCCGCAGAACTGGTTTTGGTTCAGGCTGCCAATGAGTCAGCATGGGGCACCAGTCGATTTGCTCGACAGGGGTATAATTTCTTTGGCCTTTGGTGCTTTTCTAAAGGGTGTGGATTTGTACCCAGTCAACGCAATGATGGGGCTTCTCATGAAGTGGCTAAATTTAATAGTTTGTCCCGCGCCACTTATACTTATATGCGTAACTTAAATCGTCATGATGCCTATGCTGATTTACGCGAAATACGCAGTCGTCTAAGAGCTAATCAAATTCCAATTACAGGTGTCGCGTTGGCAGAAGGTTTAATGAATTATTCAGAGCGTGGAGCCGCTTATGTTGAAGAGCTTCAAGATATGATCCGTTTTAACGAGGAGTTTTTATCAGAATGATACGTGCCACTTTATTTATGGCGTTACTTGTTACCAGTGCAGTTTCTTACGCCGAAACCATAGGTGTGGAATACAGCCGCTTCTATAGTCATGTAAAGAAGCTTGATAACGAAGATACCCAAGCACTTCAGTTTGCATTTGGTTTTATACGCGTAGGCGAGGGTAGACTGTGTGGTATTAAAGAGGCTGCAATAGTTACAGACAAAAAAACCTTACCTCTTACCGTTAGCGACGAAGGACGTTTTGCTGTGCCAAATGAAAAAGCGCTGAAACTCGCCAATGCATTGGTCAGTATTGCGCTTGATGAGCCTGCTAATGTCTGTGATATGTCAGTACAATTGGAAACAAAATCCGAATATTTAAAGCAATACTACAGCAAGGACGATCTTAATTTTTTGTATGGACAATACGAAGCTTTCTTTAATGAAATGGGAAGTTTCCTATCATTTTTAATGCCCACGGTTACAGGCTTGATGATCCATTTCGATGATAAAGAGCTCGACTTTATTACTCCACAGGGATATGAAATCACTAATGGTGTTCTGCGAATTGAACAAGATGCAATTAGCGCTTCTAAAGGCATTACCCTTCCCAAAGCGCCATTGCGTATCACGGCTATTGCATCAAGTTAATAACTGATAGCGTATTTGTTCTGCGAGGCGGGTGATAGTTTCTTCACCTTTCTCGCACAATTCTTTAGCGCGGTGAAATTCCATTATTCCCACATCAGTTAGCTGGGGCTCGATTAGAATATCTGGCGGATCACCAGCCAATCTAGAACGCGTAACGCGAGCCTGTAGAATTTCAAGCGAACTACTCATCACACTCATAATGCCTGGCGGATTGCGCTTGTTCACCTTTGCGGGAACTTCAGTAACTCGTTCTTCGGCTGTCTCAATAAGTGTGGAAGCAACGGAGTTATTATCTTCAGTACTCGAAGATTGTTCTTTTTGAATGTCTTTGTCTTCTAACTTTTTCTCTTCCTGTTTACCGTCGTCTTGCTTGTTGTCAGGTGAAAACCATTGGCGAAGCACATTTTGGCTCTTCGTGAAAAAGTCTTCGGTTTTACGCTGATTTTCTTCGTGATCTTGGCGAAGTTTTTCTAATCTTAGCGGTCTGAAATCGGCATTTAAGTTGACGGCAATAACAAAGTCGGCGCCTAATTGACGACACAGATTAACGGGAACTGGGTTAACTACAGCACCATCCACCAACCATCTATCACCATGAGCAACAGGGGCGAAGAGCGCCGGTATAGCGCAAGAAGCTTGAATAGTATCTGCAATGGGGCCTGAATTGAAAACGACCTCACGACCGGTATATAAATCGGTAGCCACAGAAGCAAAAGGCTTGAGCATGTCTTCGTAGTGCTCCACACAAAACTCGCTTGCCAGTTTATCAAATACCTTTTGACCGCTGGCAATACCGCCACGGCGTAATCCAACACCCATAAGTGCAAGTACTTGCCAGTCACTTAATGAACAAGCCCACTCTTTTAACCCTTCTAGTTTTCCACTTGCGTAGGCAGCACCAACATATGCACCAATGGAGCAACCTGCAACCACATCAATTTTTATTCCAAGCTTTTCCAGCGCTTCAATAATACCAATATGAGTCCAGCCTCTCGCTGCTCCTGCACCTAACGCAAGTCCTATCTTCATTTATTTGGGTTCCATTATATTAACTATTTCAATTGTATCATCAGCACCAATTGCGTTTTCTACATTAGTTGAGAAGGTAGGTTGATCAAACCCTATATCACCGTCTTCTACTGGGCCATCATGGGTGGTAATTGATTTGAAATCATATAGATTACTATCGACAAGGTGTGATGGTGCAACGTTTTGCAACGCGCGAAACATTGACTCGATACGACCAGGAAATCGACGGTTCCAGTCTTGTAACATGGCTTTAATGTTTTGGCGTTGTAAGTTCTCTTGTGAACCACAAAGGTTACAAGGAATGATGGGGAACTCAGCTGCCTGAGAGTATTTTTCTATGTCTTTTTCCGTGCAGTAAGCCAGTGGTCGAATGACGATGTGTTCACCGTTGTCACTTACCAGTTTTGGTGGCATCGATTTAAGTTTACCGCCGTGAAACATATTCAAAAAGAAGGTTTCCAGCATATCGTCTCTGTGATGGCCAAGGGCAATTTTGGTCGCACCCAATTCTTTTGCTGTACGATACAAAATCCCGCGACGAAGGCGTGAACATAAAGAGCACGTGGTTTTACCTTCGGGGATTTTATCTTTTACGATTGAGTAGGTATCTTCTTCGACGATTTTATAATCGACACCAATGCTGTCTAGGTACTCTGGCAAAATGTGCTCTGGAAAACCAGGCTGTTTTTGGTCTAAGTTAACAGCAACGATATCAAAGTGAATAGGGGCTATCTTTTTTAAAAACAATAAAATATCAAGCATGGTGTAACTGTCTTTACCGCCAGACAAGCACACCATGACTTTGTCATTGTTTTCGATCATCCCAAAATCGCCTATGGCTTTACCAACATTGCGGCGCAGGCGCTTTTGGAGCTTATTAAAGTTGTATTTTTGCTTACTTTCCGACGCGGTCAATGGCGCGGTATTAGCACTGTTTGTGCTTAAACTCATAATTAACTTGCTTGGTTTATTCTAAAACCAACATTATACAATAAAGCCCCTTTTTTAAACCATGCTTGTGGGGTTAATTTATTGGCGACACAAACCCCTCTGGTTTTAGTGCAAGTACATCACAATTAAGCTCGTCAATCACGTGTTCTGCAGTGTTACCAATTAGCGCAGCCGAAATGCCCACACGGCCCACCGTACCAATGATGACAAGCTCTGCATCTAAGTCTTTAGCGACTTGGGGAATGACCTTTTCGGGGAGTCCTTCCTTAACAAAACACTTATTGTCAGGAACACCGTACTTCAGTGCATGGGCTTTCATTTCTTTTTCGTGATGATTTTTTACCGCATTGTAATAAGTGTCTGGGTCAAATTCTGGGACTTCAATCGCAATATTTAAAGGTGTAGAGGGAAAACTATTGACGAGGTTAACACTGCCTTTTAACAAACTAGCATAGTCATTGGCTATTGTAGTTATCTTGTCGTTCAATGCCGCGTGTTCATCGTCTTCGCTTCCTACATTGACAGCAGCAACAATTTCACCATCTTCTGGCCAGTCGTGATCTTTAACTAATAGAACTGGACAGGGGCACTTCCGCATTAAATGCCAATCGGTTGGGGTAAATATCACAGAAGATAAATCGTCATGCTTTTTAGTTGCCTTTACTAGCATGTCTATTTTATTGTGAATGGCGTAGTGAATAATGGCTTCATAAGCACGGTTATTCCACTCAACCACAATATCCGTATTCGGGAAGCCGAGTTTACTTAAACTTTCCGCGAGCCACTGAGCATGATCGTTGGTTACCACATCGCGCATCGCTTCTCGTTCATCAGGGTTTAACATGGTGGTCATATCATAAGACAAGTCATAAACAACCATCATAGCAGTAACAGAAGCACCCGTTTTTTCGGCAAGCTCATAGGCTCGACTTAATGCTGGTTGATTGTCCCGCTCTGCGTCTACTACGGCTAGAATATGTTTACACTCAATCATATAGTTTCCCTTAAAAGCGATACCTTATGTACTAAGTGTAATAGACATTAGCGAAAACGTAAGTTGTTCTAGGTCAATTAAGCGTTTATTTATGAAAGAGGAAATCGACGGAAGATATTAAAGATAAGAGGGCGAAGAAACGCCCTCTTAGCGTGAATTGAGTGTGCTGATTAGCTATTGCAAACGATGCTTGGCCCGTTAAGTGCTTCAAGCTTGCTGTTTAAGCGGTCAAAATCTAAAACGGTAATAAGCTTACCGTCTACTTTAATGATCTCTTCTTTTTGGAAGCGGCTTAGCAAACGGCTGATGGTTTCAATTGTTAGACCAAGATAATTACCTATTTCATTTCTCGTCATCGTTAGGTGAAATTCACGATGTGAAAAGCCGCGTTCTTCAAAACGTTGGGACAGATGAGAAATAAAATACAACAATCTTTCTTCAGCCGTGCGTTTATTTAGCAGCATGATCATGTCGTGATCTTGCTTAATTTCAGCACTCATAAAGCTCATGATTTGATGGCGTAATTTGGGGAATTGCACCGACATTTCATCAAGCGTTTCATAAGGTAACTCACAAACCATAGCTGTTTCTAGCGCTTGCGTATAACTTTGGTGTTTGCTTTCTCGTAAAGCATCAAAGCCAATAATATCACCTGGGAAATGAAACCCAGTGATCTGTTCTTCACCTTCTTTATTTGTTACAAACGACTTAAATGAACCTGTACGTACTGCAAAAAGCGAACGAAAAGTGTCGCCAGTTTGAATTAGCGTATCACCTTTGTGAAGCGGCTTTTTACGCTCGATTATGTCGTCAAGAGATTCAATTTCAGTTTTATTAAGGGCCACTGGCAAACACAAATGACTAAAACTGCAATTCTGACAATGTATTGAAAATTGGCTTCCTTTGCTCATTACACTACTCACAAATAAAATAGGCTGTGCATATAGTAACGAAAGTTCTAAATAATTGCGCGGTAAATAAGACTAATTGCGTATATAGCCATTATTATTGCGATTAACTGACGTACATAACGGTTTTGAAAACCTGTAATTAACCATTGAGCACTTGCACTGGCTGCTAATAGCGTAGGCAAGGTGCCTAATCCGAAGAAAAGCATGATCATGCCTCCTTTCGTAGCTGAGCCGGATGCAAGCGACCAGGTTAACGTAGAATAGACTAAACCACATGGAAGCCAACCCCAAATAAAACCATAAGGTAGGGCACTTAGTGGTGACTTAAACGGAATAAATCGCTTTGACAAGGGTTGCACATACTTAAAAAGTTCAGAGCCAAGGCGTTCTATATTCGTTAATCCTGTCCACCATCTCCCCAGATAGCAGGCCAATAGAAGAAGCATTACACCGCTAAGTAAGGAAAGTAGGTATTTTGCAACGGGTAAAATATCTGATGCGAATACACCTAACGCACCAGCAAGCATACCAGCAAGTGTGTAACTCACAATTCGCCCTAAGTTATACGATAAAGCATAAGGAAAAGCAGATTGATGTTTTGGTGAGGCCATGCGCAGGGCTGCCACAATCCCACCGCACATACCGACGCAGTGTACGCCGCCTGCAAGCCCAATTAAAAAGGCGGAAAAATAATCAATGCCGTTCATGGGTATTGTGGGCGTTATCGACATTTTGTTTCGAGGCGACGTTTCTGGCTAACTGGCTTTTCTCTTGGTTTTCTTGCACTTCTTTGCGCTGTTCTGCTAGCTTCTTCTCTTCCGGTGGTAAGTCATCGTCAAACAAAATACTGTAGCCTTGACGGTCTAAATCTTCGAATTGATTTGATTTTACCGCCCAAAAGAAGATAGCAATGGCTATTGCTACAATAATGATGGCGATGGGAATCAGTACATAAATAATACTCATACTATTTGCTCAGTAGTCGTGTTGAATTGGTCACTACAATAATACTACTCAGTGACATTCCTACCACAGCCATCCAAGGTGACAACACACCAGACACGGCAAAAGGCAATATAAGTACGTTATAGCCAATAGACCAACCTATGTTCTGACGAATCTTTCTTTTCACCTGGTGTGCGGTATCAATGAGTGCCGGAACGGCAAGAAGTTGGTCGCCTAGTAGGATCACATCAGCTGCCGTTTTAGCCACATCAGTGGCATTTCCTACAGCAATTGCAACATCAGCACTGGCGAGGACAGGCGCATCGTTTATGCCATCACCCATCATCATTACTTTTCGCCCTGCGTTTTGTAGTGCTTGCACTTCAGCATACTTTAAATCGGGTGTTAAACCACCTTTAGCGGTTTCTATGGGTAACGAATTCGTAATTTTATCGACATTTTGCTGTGTATCGCCACTTAAAACGGCCAGTTCATAGTCTTTAGCTAACCTGTTTAATGTCTCTTTGGTGTCTTCACGCAAACTATCACTGACTTCAAAAGCGGCAAGTAATTTTCCGTTAACTGCTAAGAAAACATTTGCATTAATTGTGGCTGTGTTGGCTTCAATCTCGCAAAAAGCCGCTGAACCCATTTTGAATAGCGAGCCGTTAATTTCACCGCTAATACCACCGCCGGGTGTCACTGTGTAATGCGTTACTTGATGATTAGCTTTTTGTGCTTGATCATCTGTAAACGCGCGTGCTATTGGGTGCTCTGAACGTGCTTCAAGCGCAATAGCAATGCTCATAACACTGTCGGGCTCTACACTTGGCTCAAACCACTTTTCAATAAGTGAAAATTTACCTTGGGTTAAAGTGCCTGTTTTATCAAGAGCAATAGTATTGATAGATGTAATTTGCTCGAGTGCATCGGCGCGTTTTAACAAAATGCCTTGTCGATTTAATTTTGCCATGGCACAGGTAAGCGCAGATGGCGTCGCTAAACCCAATGCACACGGACAGGTTGCAACTAATACAGCGATTGTGATCCAAAACGCCTCTTCACTGCCTTGCAACCGCCAATAGCCATAAGTAAAACCAGCGATAAGCAGTACTGCGATAACAAAGTAACGAGAGAAGTTATCTGCAACTTGTGCCGCTTTGGGTTTAGTTGCCATGGCACTTGCTTGTAAGCGCACAATTTGATTTACCAACGCGTGTTTAAGGGTTTGGGTAACGGTAATTGTTAGTGCACCGTCTTGACATACCGTACCGCCATACACCACACTTTTAGCGTGTTTCGCAACAGGGTTAAATTCGCCTGTTAACATAGATTCGTCTACTGAGGCATTTCCCTCTTGTACCACACCGTCAATGGGAATGGTTTCACCTGGCTTAACTAACACCACATCATCTACTTCAAGCTGCTTTGCGAGACAATCACTAATAGTGCCGTCGGTATTTAGTTTGGTTGCAGATACAGGCACATACTGCATCATATTTGCGGATATTTGTGCTGCACGGTGTCGGCTTCTATGTTCTAAAAATCGACTTAGTAAAAGCAAGAAGATAAACATGCAGATAGACTCGAAATAGACGTCACCTTGCTCGAGTACTGTTGAGCGAATACCGGCTAAATAGGTACCAAATACCGCGATGGTAACTGGCACATCCATGTTGACCGTTTTTGCTGACAACGCCTTTGCCGCACCGATATAAAACGTACTTCCTGAGTACAGTACAACAGGTGTGGTAAGGGTTAATGCCACCCAATAGAAATATTGTCTGGTTTCAAGCTCGATTGCACCAAACCAGTCAAAGTACAAACCGGTCATTAACATCATGACTTGCATTGTCATTATACCTGCTAGTCCAAGCTTCTTTAAAAACGTCTTTTGTTCACGCTTAAAACTTGCTTCGTGTTCGTCAGGATGGAAAGGGGAACCCACATAACCTATGCGTTTTAATGTAGCTAAAATTTGGCTTAGTTTTATATCAAGAGGAGACCATGTGATTAACGCACGCCGTTCTTGTACGTTTACCGCCACCTGCCTAATTCCCTCAACTTTCGATAGTTGCTTTTCAATCAACCAACCACATGCCGCACAGGTAATACCTTCAAGGGTTAATTGAATTTGTTTGTGCTTACCTTCGTCGAAAACAAACTCTTCTTGTAATGACGGCTCGTCATAGACTTTTAGTTTATCTAATGTGCTTAGTATACCGTCATCAGATTTTTGTGCTGGCTCTGTACGAAATTGGTAGTAGTCCTCTAAGCCGTTTTGAACAATGGCATTGGCAACCGCTAAGCAACCAGGGCAGCACATGTCGCGCTGTTGCCCTAAAATTACGGTGTGGAACTGGTCCTTATCGCGACTGTCTATTTCCAAGCCGCAGTGGTAACAATTATTTTCTGACATTATGGGTTAAACTTGATGGTGCCAGAATAGGGAAGATGAAGCGTATTTTGAATTTTCCAGCTGTCGTCAAACGGTGTTAAAGAAACACGCCATTTACCGTCTAAACTCTCTTCAACAAAACCGCGATATATACCATTGGCATCACGGCTTAATAAAACACTGACATCACGATCTTCTAAGGTAACATGATAAAAGCTTAGTTTTACGGCGTTACCTTCTTTGGGAATACCAGAATGAAACTGAAGGGCAATGCTTCCATCATTAATAGTGAGATCGGTGGTGATGTTCATTTTCTTAGCTATAGCTTCTTTGTCTAAACGGGCATTAATGGCTTTGCCTTCTTTGTAATAGTCGTCGACTACCAAGCTGTCTTCCGTTGAAACTGCCAATTTGAGTAGAACCCCGCCCATTGTAAACGTGATGATAGGGACTGCGATAAGAAACCAGGGCCAAAATTCTTTATACCAAGGGTTATTCATTGGTGCGTATTCTCATAGTAAATATAAAACAACATATTCAAGGTGACTTTAGGTTTATTACTTTTAACTACACGATTTGGTGACGTTCATTTCCACATTAAAGTGAATGAACATATCGAATTGAATTAAGCAAAAGTAACCTTGAATAAACTCTAATATTTTTGTGTCTTATACCAATCCGCATAGATAATTGCCCACTCAGAAGGCGCTGGCAAGTTTCCTAGCGAAGCTTGGGAATGCAGGAATGGCTGTTCCCTTTCAAATTCCCAGAATGAAGCTGGGAAGCTTGCCAGACCTTCCCGAAGGGCGAGTTTAAAATGTCCGTACTCTTTGTTGTGTCACCTTGATGTAGAACCACTATACCTGCGGTAACACGCCGCGATTACGAACATTTTAACTCTCGCTGAATGGGTAATTATCTGTGCGGACTGGTATTATAAAACTATATGGCTGTATTTTCTCATAAAAAAAGCCCCGTGATAACGAGGCTTTTGGTGATATTTAATGATTTAAATCATTAATCATTTGAAAGGCTGTAAACGTATGCCGCAACTACGTGTATTTTGTCATCACCCAAGGTTTTCTTGAATGAAGGCATTACACCGTTTCGACCATAAGTTAGCGTTTCAGTGACTGCTCTGTGGCTACCGCCGTACAACCAAATGTTGTCAGTTAGGTTAGGTGCACCAAGCATTTGGTTACCTTTACCGTCCATACCGTGACATGCTGCACAGACTGCAAAGCGCGCTTTACCGGCTTCTGCAAGTTGTGGTTCAACATCACGACCACTTAGACTAAGTACATAGTTAACCACTTCTTCGATACCGTCTTCACCCATTGCATCTAGCCAAGCAGGCATTGCTGCTTTACGACCAAGTGTAAGCGTTTCAACGATCTTCGCACCAGAACCACCGTATAACCAATCGTCATCCGTTAGGTTAGGGAAGCCACCATTTTGACCACGAGCATCAGAGCCGTGACACTGAGAGCAGTTCTGCAGGAACAGACGTTGACCTACTTTATTTGCTTCAGGATCTTTCGCAAGCTCTTCTACGGGAATTTGTGCGTACGCTTCGAAGATCGGGTCAAACTTCTCCGCAGCTACGTCCAATTCACGGTCATATTTAACTAAATAACCTTGCTCTTTAGCGTCTATTCGCGCTTGAGCAGATTCTTCCAATGAACGGATATCTTGGTTTGAACTTCTCCAACCTAGAATCCCTTCATACGCCCCAAGACCTGGGAAAAGCGCAAGGTATAGGAAGCCCCAAACAATAGTTACATAGAACATGATTGTCCACCAACGCGGAAGTTGGTTGTTAAGTTCTATGATACCGTCAAATTCGTGCCCCATTGACTCGCCTTCAGGAACGCCTGTCTTGTTAGCAAGACACCAGCGTAGAAGGAAGTAGCAACCAGCAATTAACCCAAGGGTTATTACTGAAATCCAAATTGTCCAAAACATACTCATGAGTTCGAGACTCCTGCTAATCTTCTTTTGATTTTTCTTTTTCTTCGTCTGCAAATACTAGATTCGCAGCTTCATCGAATTTTTTCTTGTTGTGGCTGCTAAACGCCCACCACACAATACCGATGAAGCATACAAAGACGATGACAGTAAAAATGCTGCCTACAATACCTTGGTCCATATTATTTCAAATGTGTGCCAAGAGATTGTAGATAAGCAATAAGGGCTTGCATTTCTGTTTTACCCTGTACTGCCGCTTTCGCACCCGCAATATCTTCATCGGTATACGGAACACCAAATCCACGGAATACTTCCATTTTTTCAGCTGTTAACTCGCCATCAAGCGTGTTTTCCGCAAGCCAAGGGAACCCTGGCATATTCGACTCAGGCACAACGTTACGAGGATTAAGCAGGTGAACTCGATGCCACTCGTCACTATAACGACCCCCAACACGTGCTAGGTCGGGACCAGTACGCTTAGAACCCCAAAGGAAAGGGTGTTCCCATACTGATTCACCAGCAACACTGTAGTGGCCATAACGTTCAGTTTCAGCGCGGAATGGACGAATCATCTGACTGTGACAACCTACACACCCTTCACGGATGTAAATGTCACGGCCTTCAAGTTCAAGCGCAGTGTATGGACGCAAACCCGTTACTGGTTCCATAGTTTGCTGTTGAAACATCAACGGCGTGATTTGCACCATGGCACCAAAACTAATCGCTATTAAGATTAAAACGGTTAGCAGGCCAACGTTCTTTTCAATTAACTCATGTGGATTCTTCATAATTCGTCTCCTTGATTACGCCGGTTGAGTCGCTGGATCAGCAGCGATACTACCTTTAGGGGCACGAACAGTTTTCCATGTGTTGTATGCCATTACCAGCATACCCGCAACCACGAAAACACCACCGATGAAGCGAACCACATAGAAAGGTTTTGAAGCCTCAAGTGACTCTACAAAGCTATAAGTTAATGTACCGTCAGCATTTACTGCACGCCACATTAGACCTTGAAGTACACCTGACATCCACATTGCAACAATGTATAAAACAACACCGATAGTAGCGAACCAGAAGTGTACGTTAACCAGCTTTGTACTATACATAGCGCGCTGACCGAATAGCACTGGGATTAAGTGATAGATAGAACCAATTGATACCATCGCAACCCAACCTAGCGCACCAGAGTGTACGTGACCTATTGTCCAGTCTGTGTAGTGAGAGAGTGCGTTAACGGTTTTAATTGCCATCATTGGACCTTCAAAAGTAGACATTCCGTAGAAAGACAATGAAACAATAAGGAAGCGCAATACTGGGTCTGTGCGTAGTTTATGCCACGCGCCTGAAAGTGTCATGATACCGTTAATCATACCACCCCAAGATGGAACAAATAAGATAACTGACATCACCATACCCAAAGACTGAGTCCAGTCAGGCAGGGCAGTATAGTGAAGGTGGTGAGGACCAGCCCAGATGTACAAAGAAATCAATGCCCAAAAGTGAACAATTGACAGTCTGTACGAATAAACCGGGCGACCAGCTTGCTTAGGAACAAAATAATACATCATACCTAGGAAGCCAGCAGTAAGGAAGAAACCTACTGCGTTGTGGCCGTACCACCATTGCATCATAGCGTCTACAGCGCCCGCGTACAATGAATACGATTTAGTGAAAGACACCGGAATTGCCATGCTGTTACCGATATGCAGAACTGCAACCGTTAACATAAAGGCTCCCAAGAACCAGTTTGCAACGTAAATGTGCGACACTTTACGGATTACAAGGGTTCCGAAGAAGTTGATGATATAAGCGACCCAGACCAGTGTCAAAAGAATATCGATTGGCCACTCTAGTTCAGCGTATTCCTTCGAACTGGTTAAACCCAATGGAAGGGTTATAACAGCTAAAACGATAACAGCTTGCCAACCCCAAAAGGTAAATGCGGCAAGTTTGTCACTGAACAGTCTTACCTGGCAGGTACGCTGAACGATGTAGTACGACGTTGCAAATAGCGCACAGCCGCCAAAGGCAAAAATAACGGCATTAGTGTGCAACGGACGCAAACGTGAGAATGTTAGCCATGGTGTGTCAAAGTTAAGCATAGGTGCAAACAATTGCGCTGCAATGAATACCCCTAGGCCCATACCAATGATACCCCAGACTATGGTCATGATGGTAAATTGCCTAACTACTTTATAGTTGTAATTAGGTTGTGCTTGGCTTATTTCACTCATTTTAATGAATCTTCCACTTCAAATGAACTATGGTTTCCAACTGCCGGAATAGTGCGGTCGAGACGTGTATCAGCTAACGAATAACGCTTCACACCGAGCTCGGAAAAAGTAATAATTATTGTCTCCAAGCCAGTTGGTACGCGGATGATAAGGTTTTTAATTACAAAAAGATACCATAAACTACCTAAGCTTGATCTCCGTCAATGAAGAAATACATAAAATTTAAGAAATGCTAAAAAACGTCAACAAAAAACAAACAAAAATTTTACATAACAACCTACCTCTACTTGCAATATTAGTTGTAGCGGGTTGCGTTTATTTCGCTCACAAATTTCAATCCTCAGCGTTTACTCAAAACAGTGTAGTAAATGGAATAGGAAATAGTTGTACATTTGTCAATGAAACCTGTGAATTCTTAATAAGAGAAGACATCGCTATTGCGCATTTTTCAACACCACCAGTTCCAGAAGAATCCATCACCGTTTCACTTTCTTTACCTCAGGGAATTGTTATTGAAAGTGCGTGGATTGAGGGAATGAATATGTATATGGGAAAAATCCCTGTGTTGCTAGAAGCGCAAGCCAATGGGAAGTGGTCGGGATGGTTTATGCTTGGCAGTTGCAGCGAGCCAGTGATGCGTTGGCAATTGCGCCTTAATATTGAAGGGGTAGAACAGCCTCATTATTTGTATTTTGTAACACAGTAATAAAAAACTAGGCAGAAGTTATATAAAAACGGCCGGTAAAAACAAACCGGCCGTTTCATTTAAATCAACTACTGCAAAAGCGTGTTCTACATTTGAGATTGTAAGTAGTTTTGCAAACCGATACGTTTGATTAAACCTAACTGCTGCTCTAACCAATGGGCGTGATCCATTTCTGTGTCATCCAATAACACAATCAGCATATCGCGCGTGACGTAGTCTTTTTCAGTTTCACAAAGTGCAATCACTTCACGCAATTTCGCGTCAACTTCATATTCTACGCGTAAATCACTTTCCAGCATTTCTGGCACATCTTTACCAACAATAAAGCCCGTGCGCTTGGTCATGTCTGGCGTGCCCTCTAAAAACAGCATGCGCTCAATTAACTTGGTTGCGTGTCCGCGCTCATCATCAAACTCGTGATTAATGCGTTCATATAGTTTATTTAAACCCCAATCCAAATACATTTGGGAATGAATGAAGTACTGATCCATAGCGGCTAACTCGTAAGAGAGCAATTCGTTTAGCCCTTCGATAATAGCTTGGTTGCCTTTCATTAGTCGTCTCCCATTACTTGTGCTTGAAGGTAGTTCTCAATACCCATTGCATCAATTTGATATTCTTGTGTTTCAATCCAATCTAAGTGCTCTTCTTCATACTCTAAAATATCTTCTAGAAGATCACGGGAAACATAATCTTGTTTCTCTTCACAAAGCGCGATTGCATCGCGTAGAACAGGTAACTGCTCTTTCTGAAAACGACTGTCGCAAGAAAGCATTTCTACAGTATCTTCACCGATATATAGTTTGCCAAGTGCTTGTAAGTTGGGTAAGCCTTCAAGGAACAAAATGCGTTCAATAAGCGCATCAGCTTGCTTCATATCCTTGATAGACTTTTTATAGTTCTTCTCGTTTAGCTCTGAAAAACCCCAGTTTTTGAACATTCTAGCGTGCAGAAAGTATTGATTTATCGAAGTAAGTTCACTTGTAAGCACTTCGTTTAACTTTGCTACTACTTGTTTGTCACCTTGCATTGTGAAAACCCTATTTACGTATTTAAGATAAGTGTAGTTTGAAAGCATGCACTTGTCAAAAATTCTTTATATAACATGCACTTACAAACGATAACGTTTCTCAATACAGCCATTGTTCGCATTTAGATCTGAATTACGCCTGTGATTGTGCATACGCCATACTTTCTTCCGCGAAACCAAGCCCAGCTTCAGTGAAGAAGTTAAAGACCTTGTCTACGCCATTTTCCAACAAAGAATCAACTTCATCTTCATACCGTGCAATGGCCGCTATTTTGCCGAGGTAACCAGCATTCTTTAGCTGTTTTGAGATATTGATAGCATCTTGTATAGAAGGCAGTGCAAGCAGCACCAATTGAACATCGTGGATGTCTAGGTTGTCCCACAAATCGATATCTTCTCCGTCACCGCAAATTACATTCAGTCCTTCGTTTTGCAATTCCTTAATTTTCACGCTGTCAGCATCCATACCCCAAACATTTACTTCAGTGAGCTTAGCTAATGCATTAAACGCACCACGACCGACTCGACCTAAACCCAGCACTAAAAACTGAGCGTTGTGTAAAGTCGGGTAGATATCTTCCTTCAATCGACGACTTTTTTCATAGCGTTTTATTTTATTTTTATAACGGTTGTACTGAGAATGAGAGCTCTTATATAAAATGCTGGTAAATACAAACGAAAGCGAAACGGCGAGTGCGATAACAACTAACCAACTACTACCTAATAAACCTAGTGATACGGCAAGTGCCCCCACAATCAAGCCAAATTCGCTGTAATTAGATAACACCAAACTACTTAAATATGAGGTACGACCGCGAAGTCGCAACGAGGTAAAGAGTTTGAAAAATAGCGCCGCTTTTAGTGGTATAAATAAACAAAATACCAAAGCTAATATGACCATGGTTATGTCGGGCAGGGCAGTGAGTCCTATTGAAAGAAAGAATCCAATTAAGAAGAGATCTTTAAAACTCAATAACGACTTTGCCAGCTCAGAGGCTTTTTCATGTTGAGCTATCAAAATTCCGAAGACCAGTGCACCCAAGTCACCTTTAATATTAACTAACTCAAATAAGTGATAACCGCCTAGCGCTAAAATAAAGCCTGTTAATGGCAGAAGCTCACCATGGCCAGATTTACTTATCATCTTTCTAATTAACGGCATAGCAGGGAATAGGGCTAATAAAGCTAAAGCCCAAATAGAGGGTAACTTTCCTGTTGCAGCAACTAAGAACACAACAGCAAAGACATCTTGCATTACAAGAATACCAATGGCTAATCGACCGTGGCGTGTTTTACTTTCACCACTTTCTTCTAATACTTTAACCACGCATACCGTGCTGCTGAAGCTAAGTGCAAACGCAATTAACATGGCACTTTGCATAGACAACCCATCAACATAGCTTGCAGCTAATGAACTTATTCCATAAACAACGACACTTATAACACCAACCCAAATGAGCGTATGAGAAATACTACCAGCCCAAACTTCTCTGCGGCTTAGGTCTCTTAGATTTAATTTAAGACC
Source organism: Alteromonas sp. KUL42 (assembly GCF_006538325.1). Classification (GTDB taxonomy): domain Bacteria; phylum Pseudomonadota; class Gammaproteobacteria; order Enterobacterales; family Alteromonadaceae; genus Alteromonas. The sequence goes on along the minus strand of NZ_BJKK01000013.1, from coordinate 36,731 downwards.
AATGGTAAACAACATGATAGTTATTCCCAAATTTGCAATTTGAGTTAGTTCATCGGTAAGAGAATACCCTGCGAAATTAAGTAAAAACCCGGCAACCAGATACCCAACAAGTGGTGGAATACCTATAAGTTTAACCGTTAAACCACATGCGAATGCGAAAAGAAGAAATACGTACTCCATGAATTACCCTTCGATATTATTTTTGGATAAGCTCCATTTGCCATCATCATAATCGAATACCACATTGAATTATACGATGATGATATTTTTTTAGCGTATATTTAACTTAGACGTCAAATGGCGGATAAAAGTCTATAGCATTGATTTATTTGATTAAATCATTGACCTCTTTTGGTTATGCGTAACCATTGCGCTTAACGCGGACGTATTCAAACTCAGAAAATCTATCAATTATCGATGAACCTCTCAGTATTAATGACTTTATTAGCACGTAAAGGTACATTGATATTAAGCATTATTATTAGCGCGTTTTATCACTTTCAAGAAGGACATTTGATGAGAGCAACTATTTTATTGTGTGTTAGCTTGTTTGCATTAACCAATGTGGCTGTTGCATCGATGTGGTCACCTGTTTGGTGGGTACTAGTTCTTTCTTTGTTGCTACTGGGGTTGGCGGTGCACGATGCCTTTCAAACAAAGCATGCTATATTGCGTAATTTTCCATTGATTGGGCGCGCGCGGTGGTCAATAGAATCACTCCGTCCTTATATTCAACAATACATTATTGAAACGGAAACCAGCGGAGCACCCATATCGCGGATGTTTCGTGCCATCGTTTATCAGCGCGCAAAAGACAGTAGAGAAACTGTACCTTTTGGGACACAACTCGACACCTACAAAGATGGCTACGAATGGATTGGTCATTCGCTATCAGCGCGTGAAGTAGACGATATGGATGAAGATCCTCGCGTTGTTATTGGGGGACCAGATTGTAAAAAGCCTTACAGCGCAAGCGTGTTAAATATAAGTGCGATGAGTTTTGGTAGCTTGTCAAAAAATGCCATTCTTGCTTTAAACAGGGGGGCCGCTAAAGGCGGCTTTTTCCACAACACTGGAGAGGGCGGTTTGACACCTTATCATTTGGAAAACGGTGGCGATATTGTTTGGCAAATTGGTACGGGCTATTTTGGGTGCAGAAGTAACGACGGTGGTTTTGACCAAAAGCAATTTCAGGAAAAAGCAACGTTAGACAGCGTTAAAATGATTGAAATTAAGTTGAGCCAAGGGGCTAAACCCGGCCATGGTGGTATTTTACCAGCATATAAAAACACCCCTGAGATTGCAGCAATCCGAGGTGTTGAAGCAGGTACTCAAGTAGATTCACCGCCAAGGCATAAGGCGTTTTCAACACCACTTGAAATGTTAGACTTTATTCAGGAATTAAGAGAGTTAAGTGGTTATAAGCCGGTAGGAATAAAGTTGGCACTAGGTCGCAAAAGTGAATTTGTTGCTATGTGTAAAGCGATGGTAGAAAAGCAAATAACGCCAGACTTTATAACAGTTGATGGCGGCGAGGGCGGAACGGGAGCGGCACCGTTAGAATATACAAATTCGATAGGCTTTCCTTTGCGTGAAGCGTTGGCCTTTGTAGACGATTGTCTTACAGGGTACGCATTGAGGGATAAAGTGAAGATTATCGCCTCAGGCAAAATTATCACGGCGTTTCAGTTGGCTAAAAATATTAGTTTAGGCGCAGATATTTGCAATAGTGCGAGAGGTATGATGCTTGCGCTGGGGTGTGTTCAGTCGTTATCTTGTAACACAAATAAGTGCCCAACTGGGGTTGCAACTCAAGATCAGAGGTTAGCAAAAGGGCTTAATGTTGAGGATAAATACGAGCGTGTGTACCGCTTTCACAAGAAAACTGTACTAGCGTTAATGGACATTCTTTCCTCAACGGGCCACGTTAAAACCAGTGAATTAAATAGAACACATATATTTAGAAGAATTAATCAGTGCAGTATTGCACGTTATGATGAAATTTTTCCACTGGTTAAAACGGGAAGCTTCATGACAGATGATATTCCTGACCGTTTCAAACTCCATATTCAAGAGGCTAACTCAAATAGCTTTATGCCATGTAGCCAGTTAGCCGAAATAGAAAAGGAAACCAAAGCGGTGTGACCACCGCTTTTTATTTCAAATATTCCTTTTTAATTATTCCTTTCTTCAGTTTCACCAGGGATACGTAATTGGTAAAGGCGGTAGTCACTTGTTCTGTAGGGTAACACTTTGTACTTCGGCTGCAAATAAGCAACAAGATCAATAAGTTCACTAACAGTGAGTTCATCATTGATTACCCGCATAAACGAAACACCGTCTTCGCTAGTAAAGCTAGCTGGCTGACGAGGGGTTAATTTGTGTGAAGGGTTTATAATACTTGTTACTAGCTCTGCATAGGTTTTTACACGACCAGTGCTTCCTCCTAGTGGAATAGGTTTAACTACTAAATACTGGCTATTCTCGTTTTTAGTTTCACCAATGATTTTGTGGCAATCATTACATTGGTACTTTTCAAAAACTACTTGTCCTCGTTCGGCGTTTCCTTCGGGAAGACTGAAACCTCGAGGAGATTGAGCATCTGATTCACAGCCAAAAAGTAAGATTAACATTAAGCATAAGAAAAAATATTTCATAGTCATGTCCCTACTAAAGTGATGGTCAATTCAAAGTATGGACTAGAATGGATTATAACAATTGATTTAACGCAAAAAATTTTTAAAGAACATGCGCTACATTTATATAAAGCAGGTCATGATTGTATTGCTACAAATGAACTGGAACATCGGTCCCGTTTTAAAAAAATAAATAAGCACGCGTGATTAATTAAATCCTAGGAGATAACCTATGCAAGGCTATGAAACCATATTAGTTCCTATAGACGTTTATTCAGATTACGAGTTAGTGGTTGAAAAAGCGGTTGCGATATCAGGTAACCACCACAAAATTCACCTTCTTTATGTGGCTTACCCACAGACGAACATGGAGCCCTATGGCCTGTTTTTAGAAAAAGACTTTTCTGAAGAAGTACGTGAACAAGCACTTAGACTTCTTAAGAATGTAGCTGCTCGGCATGATATTCCTTATTCGCATGTTAACGTTGAAATTGGTTCACCTGCAGATGAAATTCATCATATGGCTGAAAAAATTGGCGCTGATCTCATTGTGGTTGGTACACATGGTCAAAGTGGTCTTAAACTCCTACTTGGCTCTACAGCAAATGCTGTACTGCATGGTGTTAAAACTGACGTATTAGCTGTAAAGGTGTAAAAAAAATAGAGCTAAGTTCTAAAAAATTAAACATGCTTCTTTGATATGAAATTATAGGATTGGGCGACAAGCTACAAAATAAACGTTAAGGTATTGGTGGAACCTACAATCAGGAAGTTAGTATGTCATCGTTACCATTTAATAATAGCCCCGTTTACTTGCGGGGCAATTTTCAGATTGACGCAATCAGCGTGCTTTTAAAGCAGCATGCCGAACTTGTTTGCTTTCTTTTTATTGCACTCTTTTTTATTAGCAACGCTTTAATAGAAAATAGTGATAAAGAACGAGTATTGGCAAATCCTCAAAAGAATGATTTTTTCTATATTGATTATAGAGCTATTGATCCAACTTCGGATGCGCGATTTCGATATGTTCCTATGAAAGTCCTCAGTGCTGATAGTAATACGCTTACATTTAAAGTAGGGAATATCGCTCATACAACACCCGTATCACCAAGTCAGCATGCGAAGTTTGATAAGGCACTTTTACTTCGCAACTACTACCGTGTTGATAATCTCGTTCTTAACAGAAATAAAATAAATGAATTAGTTAAATCAGGAGCTATTTACGATGCCAGACGGCCACGAAATATTTATATTAATGGTTGGATGGTTTTGCATCTTAATGAATTAGTAAAGGAATAACAGTTCCAATTACGTTGCTATGTAGTGAAATTTAATGTTTTAAGGGTACTCTATCTGTTGAAATCTGATCAGCGTTTATGCTTCAAAGAAAGCTTCGCCATACCACCCCTTTTTACACTGGCTTGTCGTGTATAGTGACCCGGCATATCGGGTGATTTCCAGCCTCCAGCTAATTGAAGTTCTGGCAGAGAGGCACCGTCTTCCACCAAAGAAACCGCGCCACCAACCCGCCCACTATGTGGAGTAATATTTTCAGTTATACCTGCGCGTAATGCTATACGTTTCCAAATACGATATACACTTGAGTAATTAAGCACACCAGATAAACCGACTCCTTGCCGTTGATAAAGCGGGAGTAGGGCAGTTCTATGGCTTGTAAGCCGGCGAAACAAAATTCCTTGCGTAAGTGCTCGCGGATCATTTTGCTCTCGTAAAAGCTTGGTGTTTGGATCGGTATTAGCTTCTTGCTTGTACTCTTGAATCATACTAAAAGTACTTGATGATACAAACCGAAATTGCCCATTACCACTTTGATCATTTTTAGAAGAAGCCACAAGTAAAGTATTATTTTTAGGTGATAAATCCTCAAGACATACACGTACAACCTCATCTGCACGTAAAAGCGCATCGAACATGAGGTTAATCATTGCTAAATCTCGAAGTTCAAGCAATGAGTCAGGTATGATTGCATTGTTTATTTGGTCCAACATTTCAATGGTTAGTGGCACGGCTTGTTTTTGTGACAAACGCAGCTTTCTATTTTCTATTAACGAAAGGCGAATAAAGTCTCTTAAATAAGCAGACCGAATAATTGGGTTTGGTAAATTTGCTATACCTAAAAATTTACTTAATGCAGATAGACGACGCTTTATGGTTCTATAAGCGAGTGGGGATAAGCATAACTCTGAGACATACTCTTTAATACAAACTTCATTCTCGTCGAAATTTTGAGACAAACCTGGCAAATTTTTCTGACTACAAAACACAGAAAATTCATTGTAATCACTGATATAGGCTCTTTGTGTGTTATGTGGTAAACGAGAGAAAATATCACGATAATAACGAGTTACGCTTGCATCTGTTGAAGCCGATACGGCTAACTGAGCATTTGAAGGTATTGAATGCGGTGGTTTCTGGCGGTTATTCATTACTTTCGTTTTTCACTTTCACGCATGATAATTACAGTTATCATGCGTGAACTTATTCTTATAAACAGTAATAAAAACACACAGTCTATTACTCCATTATGTGGACATACTGACTGTACGCTCTAACACTTACGAGCGCTAAGTAGAACAAATATCGTTACTCCATTCAACAAATAACTGTATTTATAAACAGTTATTTTCGATGAAAAGCCTGATTTATCCCTTTTACTATAAAAACGAGTATTCTTTGAGCGCTTTATGTGCGAGCGCTACGTAAAATCTACAGGATAACACCCTTAATTTCGCCTCAGATTTTACGTAGCGACGCCTGATTTTTATACACATCGTTCTAGCTTTTTGGGACTGATCTAAACGGCTCCTTAATTGAGTAGTGTGGTATTAGCACAGCTTAAAAACAGCATGAGATAGCAATGTAGGCAAAGCTGAAACCTCAGATACATAGTCTAATAAACTTGTTTCTAGTATCTATTTTACAACACCTAAGGTAAATATTTTCACATACACAATTAAATGAATTTTTTTAAATAAGCGCTATGTATAAATACTATTTGGTATTTAAATGCTTTACATATATAGAAGAATTTCTATTTTTCTAACCGTTAGCAAAACCAAACTCGGTAGAAACAAACATAACAAGATAAAGACTGTTTAATAAGATTTCTAATCATAAATTCAAATTTTACAAAGGCTAGTTATTTAAATATGACGATAAGTTTAGGCTAGTTAATTGATTATTTTAATAACGCTCGTATTTTAATTTATTAATTTGGATAACGATATTCTAAATATAAATTTTAGCTACTTTTTAGTCTACTGACATATCTGTTTGACCTTAAAGTGTAATGGTGCACCTAGTTCTTTGTTTGAAGTAACTCAACGGTGTTCCTCCTTCATAATTCTATATCTTATTTAACATAATATACATTATGCGTAATTAATAATACGGGCGTTTGGGGTGGTTGATGTCAGTGCTGTTGGTTAGTTTGTTGACTGTGATGGCTTACATACTTTTATGCGTGGCTAAGGAATGTTGTTTTTGCTGTAACGTGAACGAGATTAAAATCTGGTGCGCTTCTGCGCGTCTACTGCTTCCGCACGCGCATTTTTAAAATGAGATGTATGCGTGATGCTTGTTTTTACTAAAACTAAGTATCGTGATGCTACGTAAAATCTGTAGGATAATAGTCGTAACTTTTAATTTTTATTTACGTAGCACTCGAACAGTGATTTACCTGTTTTAATAGTTTTTACCCTGAAGTTGTTAATCATCCTTTAGGACGAAAGTTACTTTATTAAGTTTATATAAAGCCAACTTTGGTAATTGCTATTTTATGAACATGTAGTGGTATCAATATTAAATAATTGCTGTGCTTTAACAGCCCTAGATTTTTTCGTATTTTAGGAAATTGAATATTTCAAATGAGTGCTGAGTGGTCCATTTTTGACGTATCATTTTCATGTCATAATAAGTAAACTAAAACGGTATTACGTTTATGAAGCGACATAAATATATGCTTCAATTTCTTTGCCACATTCAAGTTTAACCAGCGATATCACTCGGCGATATTCGTCACCTTCAAATTCATCGAGCTGCGATAAGTGATTGTTTAATTTAGTGGAAGTAAATACCTGGCCCGTTATCTGTTTTCCTGTGGCGTTGAGGATTAAAGCGGGACAGCCCATTTCGATACCCCACCCTGCATTTACGTAATGCCCTCTGACGCTGGCATTTTGAAAAGTGCCTCCAATTTTTTTCAGGATATGCTCATTGGGATACCCTTGACGCAAGGTGCCATATACAAATAACGAATTCATCAATTTTCCTTACTCTCGCGTACCTTTCATGGTTAAAACACCGACTAATACCAGTAACATTCCGATTATCTGCAAGCCTGTAATGGCCTCACCCAGAATCAGCCATCCGAATATCAGAGTCAGGGCCGGCCCTATAGTACTGATTAGAACGGACCTTGCAGCCCCGATGTATTTAGTCGCAGCAGATTGAAAAAATACTGGAAGCACGGTTGAGAAAACGGCCATCATTGCACACAGAAAATAGACATCTCTAGGTTGTTTTAATTCCGATAAAGGTAACTGAATAATAAAATGTAATTCAACCGCAATGATTGACACCAACATCGCTAATACAGAGAAGGTTTTAGCCCCAAGTCGGATAATCATGGGTTCTGATAAAGCCTGATAAAAGGCATAACAAAGTGCAGAACCTGCCACCAATAAAATACCTAGCCAAATATGTTTTGCACCTTCATGTATTTGTAGGTCACTCAAACAGGCGCATATTACACCCAAAGTACACATACTTACCGGCACGACTAAGCGTTTATCAAACCGAGCCCCAAGGCAACAAATCCCTATAGCTATAGTTAGTACCGGATATGAAAACAAAATGATTCTTTCAAGACCTGCCGATATGTATTCAAGTCCCATAAAGTCTAATATTGATGCGCCATAATACCCTGCCAGACCTAAGCAAATCAGAAGCACTGACTCGCGAAATGTTAACTTTTGTATTTGTTTTAACGCGGGAAAACTAATCAGCATAAAAAAGGGCAATGAAAAAAGCATTCGTAAACTCAAAAGGGTTACAGGTTCCACATTTGCAATCAAATACGCTTGCTTTACAAAGATGGCTTTAAGAGAAAAACCAGTAGCAGCAAGAATGGCTAACACTACTCCAATACTTGCCTTGTCCTGACATAAACGCACCTGTAACATTGCTACCTCACTTTAGAAAACATCGCTATAATGCCATACATCGATAGTCGTAAAGAATTGCTAATTAACTAACAAGCGTTCGTAAAAAACGAACACTAGAGTGATGATGAACTATAACCTGATTGATTTACGTTTATTTGTTGCCGTTGCAGAGCAGAAAAACCTGACTAAAGGTGCTGAAATCGTGTTTCTTGCACCTTCATCAGCGAGTCACAGAATAAAACAACTTGAAAGCCACTTGGAAACACAACTTCTGGTTAGGGAACCCAGAGGCGTCTCGTTAACGAAAGCCGGAGAAATTGTTTTACGTCACGCTAAGAGAGCCTTAGCGACACTTGAGCAAATGCAATCAGAACTTTATCCCTTCACTGATAGCATGCAGACTCATGTTAAATTGTGGGCTAATACCAATGCAATTCACACCTATCTTCCCGATGATCTTGGCCGATTCTTGGAGCTTCACTCTCACGTTAAACTGATTTTGGAAGAACACGGTAGTGAAGAAATTGCCGAGGCGGTTGCAAAAGGCGATATTGAAATTGGGATCGTCGCAGAACAGGATCTCAATAGTGAAGTGATACTGTACCCGTATAAACGAGACCGTTTGGTTCTGGTGGTGCAATCAAAGCACGTTCTGGCTGGCTCAGCCAGTATTAAATTTATTCAAGTTGTTGATTTTCCTTTTGTGATTTTAAATGAAGGCTCCGCAATCCACACCTTTACCATGAATAAAGCCGCCGTTATCAACAAACCTCTTAATATCAGGGCTCAGGTTAAAAGCTTTGATGCGGTATGCAGAATGGTTAGCTCTAATGTTGGTGTTGCGATGGTTCCGTATGATTCAGTTTGCCAACTTAATGAATTAGACCTTAGCATCATTGAAATTGATGAAACCTGGTCCAAAAGAGACTTGATGATTTGCATCAACAAGCATAAGGAATTAGGAAGCCTTGCTACGCAATTACTGAATCATCTAACTAATCGTTACTTTGAACAGAAGACACCTGAAACAGACGGCATGCTCCTAATTTAATTAGCGTAGAGCGCTAATAACCATAAAGATACTTTGCATAGATAATTCGATAGTCTGCTGGTATTTTATTTCCCAACGGTATAAACATATTGTAAAGGATGATTAACTACTGTTGTCAGTAATTTATACATCATCTTTCGGGTATTACTTGGCCTAAAACTTATCACATTGATATTGTGTAGATTTATATATTAGGAATCATTTTTGCTTGACCTCACATGTAAGTATTGTTCCAACAGAAAAATTTTTTCTGCATAAGCTAAATTAGTTTCATAGATCCTCTGTTGTAGTGGTATTCAGGGTCCAATAATTGGTTTTACATGGTTAGTGGCAATTTAATAATTACTGCAACAGGCGACTTATGAATATGAATACAGCAAAAACTATTCTTATTAGCATGAGCTTTTTCTACTCAATGATTTTTTCTAATTTTGCTGGCTCTACGCCTATTTTGCTTATCGACAACGACAAATTAATTGGAGCAATAGGTGTCAACATTAAAGGTCAACTATATGATGTAGAGTTCATAGATACACCGTGCACTCAGAACTACCCTAGTTGCTCGGGTGCCGAGTTTTCGTTTCAAACGCAATCTGACGCCTTATATGCTGCTAATGAACTTCTAGCTCAAGTGTTAGTGAATACATCCTCGCATTTGTTTGATACAAACCCGCATGATATCTTTGGCTGTGATAGCACTATATCATGCCAAGTTTTAATTCCGTTTCTTGTTCAATCTGGACTTCTCAATACCGCCTTCGCAAATAATTTGAGCGGTACAAGCGTTGATAACACTGGATTGGTTCGCATTCGTCCCACTGATTCACTTCAAAGCATTAACAATCGAGTTTTTGCCCGATTTAACCTAGCTCAAGTTTCAGAACCTTCGGTATTTGGTGTGGTAGCGCTAATCATAATGTGGTTTCTCATAGCTAAATTATTAAGGCGCGGCTTTTACAATTCACAATTAATGAGCTGGTCTTTAAGAGATATTATTTAGAAGTGGTTCGATATAACGACGAACTGATTCTGTTGTATTACAGCTATTGGGTATAGAGGTGCTCTTATAGCCATCGCCTAAAAAGGCACGATCGACTTCAATTAATACACCAGTTTCTGTGCCATTATCGACAAATGTCACTTCTAGTTCTCGGGCGCCAAATAAGCTACGCGATTGAGGTTTGAACTCATACTCTTGATAGCAAGGTAGATGTGATACGAATTCACGTGCACGAACTCGCCCAGATTCAATGTCCGATTTAAACAATCGATACCCACTGTCTGATATAAGTTGTAAAACCGCTAATTGTGTTTCAGACGGTACTATAGTCAGACTATCCTTATCGCTGGCATCTAATCCTGACTTAATATCTAACCCAGTTTGCAACCATACCTTGCCAATTTGATGACCAAATAAATAGGTAGCGGGCACCTCAGGATGTAAATCTAACGTGAACTGTTTAGTGACAGTTTCACCTGGTTGTATCAATAAATTGAACTCTTGTTGCCAGCTTTGCAGTACAACACTCTTATTGTATTCAACCTCATTATCGCCTATGTCAGCCTCAGTTTTTGCGATCGCCATAATAGCAAACTCTAATCCCTGCAGCTGTTGCTCAACGTCTCCGCCTTGAATAACAACTTCGATATCAAATGTTTGTCCGGCCTGTAACTTATCAGCAAGCAACAGCGTATCGACTTTTGCCTTACCAATGCCTACACTGGCTAAAAATTGCTTAAGCATATGACTCTCCTTGAGTTTTATTAACGTTTAAACATACCAACAGTGCGCATAACTCACAACCATCGCTTTGTAAGCATTCATTATTCTTGGTTTTCGGAAGAACATTTTCTAAGCCTCTCAACATCATCAGAAAACTCTAAAGCCTGCTGACTTCTTTTAAAACTTTGTTTTGCAAAGTTTGTAGCTGAATTTTTAAACTCACTATTTTTGCCAAAACAATTACTGATAGATTTGAGAGATTTTTGGATATGAATGGCAACTTCTATATTGCTAGCACCGTCACGACTAATACTGGTGTAGGCATCATCAAACAAGTCGTGAACATTCAATTCTGGCACCGACACGCGATCATATTGATAATCCTCGCTGTTTTGCTCTTGTTTGAGCGTTGAACTACATTCAGATGTTTTCCACAACAACAATAATCTAGTCACACTACTAATAATGCTAATGGCTGTACCGTGGTCATTGATAGCCGGTGAAAGTGCTCGCGAGGCAATTTCCGCTAATACTACAAAACCAAAGCGTGGGTCTGCTTCAAAAGAACGTTCCTCAGATATAGTGAATGCGTGTTCGATTTTTGTTAAATCATCATTCTTATTTACGTAAGCGAGTACTTGGTCGGGAGTAACAAATTCTCCTGGAAGCATAGTTACATCGACAAAAGCGTCGTTTTCACAGGCCCACTGCTGGATTCGGGCTATATCAATGAGTTGTATATACCCTACTCGCTGGCTAAAAACGGCCTGAGTCCCCTGCTCTTTTATTTTACTTTGTAGTATCGCTCTTGAAGGAACTGCCCCTAAACAAGGCGCTTTAATTCGGTTTTCGATTGCTCGTTGTGTCGCTTTTTCCACCTTTAGCACAGTAGAGCCTACGCGCCCTAAGCGAGCCACACTGTCTACCCATCGAATAAAGGTTAATATAACAATAACGAACGCAATGCACGTAAGAACAAACAATGTAAATACACCGGCTTGCTCGAAAAATGCGTTGCTCATAGCGGTTAATGCCACTGCACTATATATAAAAGCGCCAATAAAAACAGAAAGTGCGTTTTGAGAGACGTCGTCAGAAATAATTAAACTTAAACTTCGAGGTGTAGATGATTGACTGGCTGACGCATATGCATTCACCATGGTGCCTGCCGAAAACGTAGCGATAACCATCATGCTTGATGCCATAATAGACAGAAGTGTTTTTACAGATTCAGCATCTACTTCAGGTAAATGAGGTGCCAATTCTGTTGTGTCTGCTAACTTGGCAATAAACACGGCTAAAATTGAAATCACACAAAAGCCAGCAGGTTTTATCCATAGCTTTTCTTTGAACCGATATAAAACAAATCGTAATTTATCAACGGTTATCGGAGATTCCATTCGCGTTTCTCACCTTGTTGTTATTTGTACACTATAAACGCGCCAACGCGCATATTAACTATTTTTGATCAATAATTTTAGATACGTTAGAAGGGGAATAAACGATTAGTTGCCTCAGGCTCTAGAATTAGAGCAATTAAAAAAAAGCCACGACATTAAGTATGTCATGGCCCTGAAGCCTCGCATAGATGGGGTTGCGAGACATCAAATGGGTGAAGGTGACAGCTGAATTGGCATCTTAGCGGTAGCTAAGAAAATCCACTACGGTAAAGTATCAGGTAATAGATAAGCTTTCGTTGTCTGTTGTTCTACGTTGATTCGCATACGCTTCAGTATTTAAACCACCTGTCAGCTCTTTTCTCACAATTTCTGTACCAGCCACTAGCGCTTCTAATTTGGCATTGGCGACTCTTCTCGGTAATGGTGCCATTCCGCAATTAGTACATGGGATAAGTTTATTAGCATCTACATATTTCAACGCGTTTCTAAGCGTTGCAGCGACTTCTTGAGGTGTCTCTATTTCGTGGGTGGCGACATCAATGGCACCTACCATTATTTTTTTACCCTTTATCAATGCTAGTAACTCAATAGGAACTCTAGAGTTATGACATTCAAGAGAAATGATATCAATTGATGACTGTTGCAGTTTGGGGAAAATGGCTTCGTATTGACGCCATTCACTGCCTAGCGATTTTTTCCAGTCAGTGTTTGCTTTAATGCCATAGCCATAGCATATATGTACTGCAGTTTCGCATTTAAGACCTTGTGTTGCGCGCTCTAACGCGGCAATGCCCCAGTCGTTTACATCGTCGAAAAACACATTGAATGCCGGCTCATCAAACTGAATAATATCTACGCCCGCTGCTTCTAATTCTTTAGCTTCTTCGTTTAGAATTTTTGCAAATTCCCATGCCAATGCTTCTCTACTCTTATAGTAGTCATCATAAAGTGTATCTATCATGGTCATTGGGCCAGGCAGTGCCCATTTAATAGGCTGTTTTGTTTGCTTTCTTAGAAACTTAGCATCTTCAACAAATACAGGTTTATCTCTTGATACTTCACTTACAATAACAGGCACGTCTGCGTCGTAGCGATTGCGTATTCTTACGGTTTTTCGTTTCTCAAAGTCGACACCTCGTAAGTTCTCGATAAAGGTCGTTACAAAATGTTGGCGTGATTGCTCTCCATCACAAACAATATTGATACCTGCATGCTCTTGCGCGTGCAGTGATACAAGTAATGCATCGTGCTTTCCTTCTTGCAATATATCGTCCGGCAATTTCCACGGAGACCAAAGTGTTTCAGTTTGGGCAAGCCATGCAGGTTTAGGTAAGCTTCCTGCAATAGATGTGGGCAGTAATGTTTTCATAATACGAATTCTTCTTTGTTTAGCTTAGGCAAATTGAGTAGTGAGTTGCGCCAACACGTTTTGATAAGGCTTTATAAAATGCTCTTCCACATACCTACCCTGCTTCACCGCTAATTGGCTGCGTTCTTCTCGGTCATACACAATCTGAGTAAGTGAGTGATCGAGGTGTTTTAAATTTGGCTTGTAACGTGTACCAGCTACTGAATTCGCATTATAGATTTCAGGTCGATAAATCTTTTGGAAGGTTTCCATTGTGCTTATGGTGCTAGCTAGTTCAAGATTTGTGTAATCGTTGAGTAAGTCACCAAAGAAGTAGAATGCAAGCGGTGCAACACTGTTTGGGGGCATGAAGTAGCGCACATCTAGGCCCATTTTTCTAAAATACTGCTCTGTAAGCGATGTACTATCTGGTGTATATTCCACGCCCAAAACAGGGTGTCGGTTTTCCGTGCGATGGTATTCTTTGTTGTCTGAAACACTTAAACATATCACAGGGCGCTTTTGAAATTTTTCGCTATAAACACTTGATTTTACAAAGTGTTTAAACAAGTTGCCGTGTAGTGCGCCAAAGTTATCTGGTACGCTGAATCCATCTTGATCTCTATTGTGCTCTAGAAGCAGTACACTGAAGTCATAGTCGCGTACATAAGAGGAAAAGTTATTACCAACAATGCCTTGTATATGGTTTTGGGTTACATTATCGAATATATGAGTTTGTAGTATCTCGATAGTTGGAAAGCGTTTTCCATCACCATTAACTTCAATATCTACCGAAACTATGTCCAAATCAACAGTGTAGCGATCTGCTTGTGGGTTATCCCAATGCGCTAATGCATTGAATCGGTTGTTAATCATCTTAAGCGCGTTACGCAAATTATCTTTACGCTTTTCGCCGCGAGCTAAATTGGCAAAGTTAGTCGTAATACGAGTATTTTCCGAAGGGTGGTAGTTCTCATCAAAGCGAATGCTGTTGATTGAGAAGGTAAAGTCAGCGTTCATATCTAATCCAAAATTCCATGTTTCTTGCGTCGGTTTTAACGTACCAAGGTTTTTAACTAGCCAAGAGCATTTGCTCTTCGGTGATTACGTTATACCGATGATTAAATATGAATAAAAATGGTATTAATTCATTACTGCATGAATATTACTCATGATTTGTTGGATTTAGAATTGCCATCTATAAAGCGTGGCAACAAAACGATGTGCAATACTTTGCGTGTTTCTGTTTTGCATTTTTTGTGCTTTAGCAACATCGGTGATGGTATAATAACTCGATGGAGTTATATCTAGTTCAAGTGATACCCATTAATAATGGTAGTAGGTATGAAACCTACTACTATCAGTCAATTAACGGCTCTAATATTGGCTTTTTTCGAAGCGCATCGCTTAGAGCAATACTTAACATTTTCCCAATCCCGCTCCCATTTTTTACGCCAAGTAAAAGGCCTATTGCACACAACACACACCTTGGTGGGTAATTCAGACTTCTTCATTATTTTCTAGCTTGGTAAGAAATATCAACGCGCTCTCTTTCATTGCGTCTATGTTTTCACTTTTCATGCGGCCATAGGTTTTATATATCATGGCCATCCGAGGGTTGTTAGAAAGCGTCTCTTTGTGTTTGTCTATAAAATGCCAATACAAATAGTTAAATGGGCACGCTTTGGGGCCGGTTTTCTTAGATACTTGATACCCGCAATTTTTGCAGTAGTTGGACATTTTATTAATGTAACTTCCACTGGCTACGTAGGGCTTACTCGCAAGGTTTCCGCCATCGCTGTATAAGATCATGCCAGCCACATTAGGAAGCTCCACCCATTCATACGCATCGGCGTAAACTAACAGATACCACGCTTGTACTTCTTCAGGACTCAACTCGGTTAATAGACTGAAGTTACCCAGTACCATAAGACGCTGGATATGATGTGCGTAGGCGTTTTGTTGTGTTTCCTTAATGCACTGGCGCATACAATTCATATTGGTTTGTGCATTCCAGTAGAAAGTTGGCAGTGAGCGTTTGTTATCAAAGTAGTTGTCAGTTTTTAAATTAGGCATGAAATGCCAGTAGAACCCTCTGACATACTCGCGCCAGCCAAGTATCTGCCGAATGAAGCCTTCAGCGGAATTAAGCGGTACCTGCCCTGCATGGTATGCACGTTCAGCCGCACCAATCACTTCCTTTGGAAGCAATAAGCCGCAATTTAAGTAAAACGCAATATGTGAGTGATACATCCAAGGTTTGCCCTCAACCATTGCATCTTGGAATTTTCCGAAGTTTTCTAGGCGCTCATCTAAAAAGGTTTCAAGAACAGATAATGCTTGTTCTCGGGTAACGGCAAAATAAAAATTGTCGAGTTCACCAAAATGGTCAGAAAATTCATTTTCAACCAAAGTTAATACTTCGTTGGTGATGTCGTCAGGTTTAAATACTGAATGTGAAGGTACTTGATGTGTTGCTGGCATTGATTCACGGTTTTCAGCATCATAATTCCACTTACCTCCAATGGGGTTGCGACCATCCATTAGTACGTTGTGCTTACGACGCATCTCGCGGTAGAAAAACTCCATACGCAGCTGTTTCTTGCCCTCTGCCCACTCGCTAAATTCTTCAGGTGTAGAAAGAAACCGTGTATCAGGCAAAATTGTTACTGGCACACCAAGCACGTTTTCCCATTGCTGCATACTTTTTAGTAGTCGATGCTCACCTGGCATGGTGCATATCACTTTGTCATAGCTGCGTTGTGTTAATGTATATTTGACTTGCTCAAGAAGACTACCTTGATTGCTTTCATCATTTAGTTTTATGTAATTTACATTGTGATCTAGCGCTGACAAATGGGCGGCGAAGTGACGCATAGCACTAAACAAAAAAGCAATTTTCTTCTTGTGATGTTTAACGTAAGTCGCTTCTTCCTGTACCTCTGCCATTAAAATGAGATCTTCGCCTTTATTGGCATTACGGATGGCAGAGAGAGACTCGGTTAATTGATCGCCTAAAACAAGAATTAAAGCTGCCATAATTACCCTTTAATTTGTTGAAATGCATCAAGTGCCCGTTGTCTAGACGCTTTCAAATCGACAATAGGTTTTGGGTAGCTCTTGCCAAGTTCCACATCTGCATCTTTAGCAATAATGCTGGGTGCTTCCCAAGGCTTATGAATGTATTTATCAGGCAAGTTTTTAAGTTCTGGGCAATATTTGCGGACATAAACCCCTTTTTTGTCAAACTTTTCTCCTTGTAGTATGGGATTAAATATTCTGAAGTAAGGTGCAGCATCTGCACCTGAACCCGCTACCCACTGCCAACTTGCGCTGTTACTGGCTAAATCGGCGTCAAGCAGTGTATCCCAAAACCAGCGTTCGCCTTCATGCCAACTTAATAGTAAATTTTTTACCAGAAACGAACCTACAATCATCCTAACGCGATTGTGCATGTAACCTGTTTGCCATAATTCACGCATACCAGCATCAACAATTGGGATTCCTGTTTGCCCGGTTTGCCACGCTTTCAACGCTTTGGTGTCGTCACGCCATGGGAACTTGTCGAATTTTTCATTAAAGTTTTTATTTGGAAGCGTAGGAAAGTGATACAGCAAATAGTAGCTGAACTCTCTCCATCCTAGTTCACTCAAATACGTATCGATACTCTTATCTTCTGTATCACCAAATTGATCTTTTACGGCATACCACACTTGGTTTGGTGATATCTCGCCGAAATGCAAATACGGTGACAAACGAGAGGTGCCATTTAGGGACGGAATATCCCTGCCGTCTTTATAGCTGCGCGCAGCGTGTTGAATAAAATGAGACAGATTGTCTGCAGCGCCCTCTTCTCCTGGCTTCCACATTGAGGTAATGGTTGAATCCCATGGTATGTTGGGCAGCAGGTTCAGCGCATCTAAACCATCATCTTCTTTGTTGACATCACTATAGGTGATACGCGCTGGCGGCGCCTTAGGGTAACGGGGCGGTGCTAAGTTCAAACACCCTTTGCGGTAGTAAGGTGTGAATACGCGATATGGCGTACCATCCTTTTTCAGAACTTTCATCGGCTCCCACAATAAACTTCCATTAGTACTGTAAGCTTCGTAACCCGCTTCAACAATGTGTCGTTTAATTTCCTTGTCGCGGTTTATTTGCCAAGGTTCGTAGCAGCGATTCCAGAAAATGGCCTTAGCATCATATTGCTTCATTAATGCAGGTAATATTTCACGAGGATCGCCTTTGAAAATTTGTAAGTGGCTTTGTAAGCACTTATCTAAAGACGCTAATGCATGATGTAACCACCATTTACTTGCACCGCCTAAGTCTCGACCATTTGGGGCTGTATCATCGTATATAAAAACGGGAACAATCTTGCCCATATCGCAGGCAGCATTAAGTGCAGGATTGTCTTTAACGCGCAAGTCTTGGCGAAACCACATAATGCTAGTTGGAACTGTCACTTTTTTTCCTTTGAGTTGCACTTATTCTAAATTAAGAACGTATTAGCGTGATTACGACAAAATACGGATTCAGGATCCGTTTTATACATAAAAATGATGTGTAATTAATTATGCCAAACCAAAGACTTACTAGCGACAGTGTGGAAACCCCAAAAAAAGGGCTATTTTGGTTTCGACACGATTTACGTTTGCATGACCAACCTGCACTAGATGCGTTAACTGAGCAGGTTGATGAAATCAGCTTTGTCTATATTTTTGACACCGACCATGTCAAGGTTTTACCCACTGATTCTGGGCAATCTAATTACCACCAAGCCGCTGTTGATAGTGGAAATAGAAGTAATAAAGGTGAAGCTTCACAATTAGAAAGCAATTTTCCGAATATAGGAAAGCATAGATATCGATTTTTGATAGAAACTTTGGCCGATCTTAGCCATCAACTTCGTGTGCTTGGGCACTCACTTATTGTTCTTAACGGTAATACGCTGTCTTGTTTAGAACTTTTACTTATGCAAAACGGCTACACTCACTTGGGTGTAAGTCAACACAATGGATTTAATGAAATTAAGGCGCTGAATGATATTCAAAAGCGCTTTGTCAACGTTGAATTGATAGAACGTGAATCATTTGGTTTGTTTAACGAATGTGATTTACCGTTTACCGTCAATGATATGCCTCAGGTATTTAGTCCTTTTAGACGCAAGGTTGAAAAGGTGCTCACCGTTCGGCCACCGCTCTCCAAAATTGAGTCACTACCAACCTCCTTTTTGCCCCAATTTGATAACTTACCCGCGCATATAAGCTTATTCGACATTAGTTGCTACGCTCCAAAATGTGACGAAGGCGAATTTATTGAAGGGAAATATGTTGAGGGTGAATTTATTGGCGGTGAATCAGCTGGCCTACGGCATTTAGAGACCTATTTGTTCGATTGGAACGCTGCGTCTACTTATAAAGAAACCCGAAATACATTAGATGTTTGGCCTGATAGTACTAAATTAAGCGCTTGGCTTGCCAATGGCGCTTTGTCTGCAAGATACGTTATGCAACGAGTGAGGCACTATGAAGAAACAATAGAGAAAAATGAGTCGACTTATTGGATCTATTTTGAACTTTTGTGGCGTGAGTTTTTTTACTGGCTTCAAAAATGCCATGGGTCGAACTGGTTTAGATTTAGTGGAATAAACGGCGTTAGCCCTGACACTACACATAATTCTGATGTATTTAACGATTGGTGTAACGGTAATACAGGGTATCCCATTGTCGATGCTTGCATGCGCCAATTATTATCAACGGGATATATGTCAAATCGTGGAAGACAGCTTGTAGCAAGTTGCTTTGTACATGAACTTCGCCAAGATTGGCGACATGGTGCAGCGTGGTTCGAGCAACAACTTATCGACTATGACGTGGGTAGCAACTGGGGTAATTGGCTGTATTTAGCTGGAGTGGGTAGCGACCCAAGAGGTCATCGCCAATTCAATCTTCAAAAACAAACCGAAACCTACGACCCAGACAGCACATTTAGAAATAAGTGGCTCCCGTAAGTTAAAATTGCGCTTCGAGTTGATGACAAAGCAAGACATTACTGTTATTTGGTTAAAACGTGATTTACGAATTCGCGACCATAAGCCATTGTTTGAAGCGTATGGTAACGGTGAGAATGTGCTGTTGCTCTATTGTTGGGAGCCTTCTTTATTAGCTGACCCTCACATGAGTGCTCGTCATTGGCATTTTGTGGCACAGAGCCTTGATGATATTAATAGCCAACTTCCTGAACATATAAATGTATTGCAACTACATATGGAAATAATAGATGCGTTTAGGTTCATAGGGCAATTCTTTACTATTAAACAGGTTAGGAGTTACCAAGAAGTAGGGCTAAAGGTTACGCATAACCGCGACACCTCTGTTTTTAAGTGGCTGACTTATAATGGAATTAGTTTTAAAGAAGCCTCGTTCGGTGCAGTGATTCGGGGGCTGCCACATCGCAAACATTGGCAGGCTAATTGGGAGGCGCATTTTTCCGAACCAACCTTCGATTTTGATATCTATAGCACTCACTGGGTGAATTGGGGTGCCATAAAGGATATGGAACGGCAAGCAACCTCTTACGTTAAAATAAATCCAAGTGTAGCACCCTGCTCGACTATGCAGCCCGGTGGCGAACGCCGTGGCTGGCAAGTGTTAAAACATTTTTTTGAGCAACGGGGTATGTATTACCATAAACACATTTCCCAACCTCATGCGGCAAGGCATGCATGCAGCCGCTTAAGTCCTTATCTTGCATGGGGCAACTTATCCATTAAGCAGGTATATTCGTATGTGAATATCCAGCGCAAAGAAAAGAAACAACTACCTTTAGCGCAACGAAAGCTTTGGAGAAATGCATTGTCAGCGTTAACGTCGAGGCTTCACTGGCATTGCCACTTTATTCAAAAATTTGAAAGTGAACACAGCATGGAATGGCAACCAATGAACCATGCGTATAATGATTTTCCCTATATCGACGGCCCAGAAGCAGAGCGGCGTTTTTACCTTTGGAGTGTCGGTCAAACCGGCTATCCATTGGTGGATGCTTGTATGCGAGCTTTAAAAGAAACAGGGTATTTGAATTTTCGCATGCGGGCGATGGTTACCAGTTTTTTGTGTCACCATTTAAATGTGCACTGGCTTAAGGCTGCACATTATCTCGCTACGCAATTTTTAGATTTTGAGCCCGGTATTCATTACCCACAAATTCAGATGCAAGCCAGTATTACCGGAATTCACACTGTAAGGCTGTATAATCCTATGACACAGTCAGCAAAACTAGACCCAAACGGTGTGTTTATTAAGCGCTGGGTACCTGAGGTACGGCACCTACCCAACCAAGCTGTACATGCACCACATCTGCTGCCTCCCTTAGAGTCACAAATGCTTAATTTTGATGTGGAGCGTGATTACTATCACCCCATTATCGACATTAACGCGCACAATAAACAAACTGCAAAGCGATTATGGGACTACCGAGAACGCTGTGATGTGTTGCAAGAAGCTAAAAGAATTATTCGGCGACATACTATGACTAATAGCCCCAGTCGACAGTGGCTAAAACAAAAGCAGCACAAGAATTAACGCTCGTTTTTGCGCAACCATTCATTAAGTAGTTTGATTTGTCCGCATTTATACGCTGCATACATAAGGCGCATGGCATTAGACATGGCCTCACTGTCGGTCCATCCTGTTTTATCTCTAATTTCGTCATAACAAAGCTTAGCTTCAGGCGTAACGTAACCCCGGACCAGCTTTTTTCCCGCATCTTTTTGTCTTTCTCTGAAACGCCGCTGTTTTTCAGCATTCGCTTTTGCTTTATTTACAGCGCCTTTTTTCACTTGCTCATTTTTTGTCTTATCTGTCATAGTAATTACACATATTTGAGTTGTATTTAGTCTAACACGCGTTTTTACACATAAAAAACACTGTTCAGAGTTGTTTAGCTTACAACTGTTCGCTAAATTACCTTCAATTTTTGAAAACAACAACGAGTCAGTAATGTCAGATAAGAAAAACAGCTTCAATAAAGAAGATTTACTTGCATGTAGCCGTGGGGAAATGTTCGGTGAAGGAAATAGTCAACTCCCTGCGCCCAATATGCTAATGATGGATCGAATCGCATCTATCACTGAAGACGGTGGTGAGCATGGTAAGGGTGAAATAATTGCAGAGCTCGATATTACGCCGGATCTTTGGTTTTTTGACTGCCACTTCCCAGGCGACCCAGTTATGCCTGGTTGCCTTGGTTTAGACGCCATGTGGCAACTAGTGGGCTTTTTCTTAGGTTGGAGTGGTGGACCAGGTAAAGGTCGCGCATTGGGTGTTGGTGAGGTTAAATTCACAGGTCAAATATTGCCTACCGCGAAGAAAGTAACCTATAAAATTACAATGAAGCGTGTTATCAAGCGTAAATTGTTTATGGGCATGGCTGATGGTGTTGTTGAAGTAGATGGGCGCGAAATCTACTCTGCTAAAGACTTAAAAGTTGGCTTATTCCAAGATACGTCAAATTTCTAATTGGCACTCATTCACATTTACCAGTACGAAAAAAGCCCCTTTTCAGGGGCTTTTCCTTTTGCTTAATCAGTTCATAAAAGAGAAAGAACTACTTAATAGCTAGCCCTAAGTGTCTGTCTTCCACTGCTTCACGCCAGCCACCTAGCCACTGTGAGCGTGCATCGAATTGCTGAAATGGACAATTTTCTTTCGAACGACCGCTGATACCAGCTTGATAGCCTTTAGCATGTGCGCGAGTCAGTTTATCTCTTTTTTGTCTTTTCATTGATAAGCCTCTTTTGTTTATTTGGATGTACACCAATTCGTTTTCTCTAGCGGTCAATATCAATAATGCCGAAACTGCTGGAAAACGCTTTGCGTACAACTATTAGATAGTGCAATTGACCAATTGGTTCAAGGTTTTTTATCAATAAAATTGCTTGACAAACATTAAATAAATGAACTTTAAATGAATTAATTATGAAATTTTTTATTCATATTTATTTCAATTTTTATCATATTTAGGCATAAAAAAAGCCACAGTGAATGTGGCTTTTAAAAGTGAGTAAAATATGTACTCTCTCGTACTACTTTCTGATGCGTCTTCTTAGCATTAATGCTGTAAATAACCCCAACAGACCGAACCAAGTGCTTGATGCAGCTTTTCGTTCATAAGGTTTTTCATCGTCAGGAACTTCACACTCCTCTACACTGCCATTGGCAATAGGAGAGAGTTTTACCGCGACGACTGAATCAACCTCAAGGGTCTCTCCAGTGGAGGTTATTATATCAACACCAGAAACATACTTAGAGGTTGTTTTAATGCGCGCGTTGGCAATGATTTCGTTATTGTCGTTAATGTCAACGGCTTCGATCAGCTCGTACGTATTTTCACAAGACACTAAATCATTTAAATTAGTAAATTCTTCAGTATCAATGTTGTACATGAATGCAGCAGTTTCTCGAAGGGTGTCACTTGTTGCTGATACATCCGTACTACCAACAACGATATTATTGTTATTTATAGCGTTAGCTGTTACACCAGCACTTGTGAAAAAGCCCGACGGATACTGCTGCTCTTGCGTATCGAGGTTATAAACAAAAAGTCGTGAACGAGCTATATCACTGCTAGTGCGCAAAACCGCCCCCGTAACCCAGTTGTTATCATTAATTCCAACTGCCTGACTCAAAATATTTTCATCACGAGGGAGTAATTCAATAGTTTCACCGTCTCTAAACACGGTCGCAACGCGCTCACTTTCAGTTTGGCCAGACGAATTAGGACGCGTAAATCGAACATATTCACCAGTTAAAGCTTCACCAACTGCAATTCCTTGGTCATTTATATCATAGGCGAGAGTGTAGAAATGTTGAGTATCATCTTCTTCAGGCTCTACTAATAATGGATAGGTTTCCTGACTTACCACGTCACCATTAACATCTACTTGCCAAATGGTTGCGTTAATTTCAGAAAATCTCAAATAAGCCGACAGGAAACTAGACGATGTATTTAAGAAAACACTTGAAATACGTGGAACAGAAAAGCTACCAGCGTATATAGATTGCAGGCAGCGCCCTTCTGGCAGATCACCGCGCTCTTCATCGTCCCCACATGCTTCAACAGCCTCGTGAACGGTTTCGTTAAACGATACCGTGCTAAACCCAGCAACTTCTAAATTGGTGTTTATTGCACGCGCTGAGCCGAAACCGCCAATGGTGTCGTCAACGGGGGGTAATATTTTGGTTTGACCTGATACCTGAATAAAGGCCTGTTCTGCCGATTCTGCATAGGTGAAATTGAAGGTATCGCCGTCTTCGTTTTCATATGGTTCTAGAACAACTAACCCTGTAGAATCGCCAACAATGAAGTCGCCATTAAGGCTATCACGACCCACAGAAACAACAGAGCGGGTATAATCATTGAACTTGTCTGTAATTTGATCAAGACCTGGTACAAGACTAATATCTTGTGTATCAGTGAGGTAGGTGCGGTATTGTGCAAGTTTCTGGCCCTGACTAGCACCTGAAGTTTCTATCAAGAAGTTCACAATCGTCGAGTAATCACTGTCAGAGAAAATACCCTGTTTGGCGTCTTCTTCACTATCGAGATCTTCACCAAATTCGTCGAAAAACACGGTGTCGTTTTCTAGTTGTTCTACGTCAACAGGCGGATTGTATTCTAACTGCACGACAGATAGCATTTTACCCGCTTCATCAATAGAGCGGCCAAAGTTATTTCTAGCAGTTTCTTGTAAAGGCAGCGGTGTAACTGAATAAGTTGCGGCAAAAGCCGACACACTACTTGTTGCTAACAGTACGGCGGCGGCAAGCTGAGTTCGTTTCATTTAAAATCCTATTTACTGCTGATTGTCTTCCAGCATACTTTCTAATTCGTCCCAGCGCGCATATTTCTGGGATAGTAATTCTTCTTTTTCGGCCAAATCGGATAGCGCTTTGGCCGTTATATCACTGTCTTGTTTGAAAAAGTCAGGGCTGTTGACTTGTTCTTGCATCGCCTCAAGCTCTTCTTCGAGTTTCTCTAGCTCCTGAGGCAAAGATTCAAGCTCACGCTGATCTTTGTATGATAGCTTTTTCGTCTTACGGGGAGAAGACTTAGCACTAGGACTATTAGAAGCTGAATTAGTTTCATTCTTTACCTTGGCCTTTTCTTCTTTTTCAATGACCTGACGTTTTTCATCTTGCTCTTTATACCAGCTTTCAACGTCAGTGAAACCCCCAATGAATTCCCGTAATTGTCCATTTCCTTCAAAAACCACACTGCTATTTGCTACGTTGTCGACAAATTCCCTATCGTGACTCACCAATAATACTGTGCCCGTGTATTCATTTAACAGGGTTTCAAGCATTTCTAGCGTTTCAACATCCAGGTCGTTTGTGGGTTCATCCAGTACCAATACGTTACTTGGTTTAAGCATAAGTTTAGCCAGCATGAGGCGATTTTTCTCACCTCCAGACAATGACTTCACTGGCGCATTAACACGTTCGGGTGTAAATAAATAATCTTGGAGATAGCTGATCACATGGCGAGGATGACCGTTAACCATAAGGTCACGCTTACCGTCGCCAACCGCGTCAATCACGGTCTTCTCAAGGTCTAAGCCGTGACGGTGTTGATCAAAGTACGCGACTTCTAAATTTGTACCTTGTTTGCAGTTACCGCTGTCGGGTTGCAGTTCGCCTAAGAGGAGTTTAATCAAGGTACTCTTGCCGCTACCATTGGGGCCAATTAGCGCAAGCTTATCACCGCGAAGTACATTAAGGTTTAACCCTTTAACGATAGGTTTGCCTTCTATGCTGTAACTTAAATCTTTAACTTCAAACACCATTTTGCCAGAACGAGCAGCTTGGTGTTGGTTTACTACAGCGCTGCCTTGTACAGCACGACGGGCTTTTCTCTCTTCCCGCAGTTTCTTAAGGGCGCGAACACGACCTTCGTTACGCGTGCGACGGGCCTTAATTCCTTGTCGTATCCATACTTCTTCTTGCGCTAACTTTTTATCAAACTCAGCGTTTTGAGACGATTCAACCTCTAAATCGTGTTGTTTCTTCTCTAGATAAGTTTCGTAGTTGCCTGGATAACTGGTTACCGTGCCTCTGTCTAAGTCAACGATACGTGTAGCCATAGAGCGAATAAACGCCCTGTCGTGGCTTACAAACACAATAGCGCCTTTGTAATTACTTAAACTAGACTCTAGCCAACGGATCATCTCAATATCAAGGTGGTTAGTGGGTTCGTCTAAAAGCAGCAAATCAGGTGAACGAACAAGGGCTCTAGCCAATGCGGCTTTTCTACGCCATCCACCTGAAAGAGTTGAAAGTGAAATATCGGGGTCGAGCTTAAGCATAGTTAACGTTTGTTCTATTTGTTGCTCAAACTGCCACGCATCTCGCGCTTCTAACGTTTCTTGTAAACGCTGAAGTTTATTCAAATTTGCTTCGCTCGGATCTTCACCCACTAATCGGGTTTGATGGAAATATGCTTTCAGGGTTTCACCCACATCCGACAAACCTTCGGCGACGTAATCAAATAATGAAACATCAGTAGTTTGCGGTGGATCTTGCTCTAGGCGCGCCACTACCGTGTTATTTTCTATAATGCGCTGACCATCATCAGCAATTATGTCACCGGCAATCACCTTCATAAGGGTTGATTTACCACTGCCATTTCGACCAACTAAACAAACCCGCTCTTTGGGTTGCACCACCAATTCAATGCCATCAAGCAATGGTGGGTTTCCGTAGATAACAGTGATGTTTTTTAACTGCAAAATACTCACTGAAGAAACTCCTCTAAGTCGGCCGTTGAAAATGGCCAACCTATTTCTTTGTTATTGTCTTCGCGCTTAAGCACGGGAATGCGAGCACCATAAAGATGATATAAATCGGTACTCGTTCTAATATTCACTTTTTCAATCTCAAGCGATGCGAACATCGACGTATTACCGAGCTCTACATCTGCAAGGTCACACAAACTGCACTGAGGACCGGTATAAAAGAAAATTTTCACGATGTTAAAACCCAACATTGATGAATGTTGCCTTTACGGGCGAAATCTTCTGGAATGGTCTCTTTAGTAATATTTTCAATAGAGAAACCTAATGCAGAGACCGCGGCTTCATCAAGCTTAAAGCCGCGTTTGTTATTTGAAAATACAATCATACCGTTTGGTTTCAGGCATTTACTGGCATCAGTGAGCATTTTTACGTGGTCACGTTGTACGTCCCACGTATTCTGCATGCGCTTTGAGTTTGAAAATGAAGGCGGATCAATAAAGATTAAATCATACTGCCCTTTGTGCTCACTTAACCAGGTTGTACAGTCTGCCTGAATGAATGCATGTGGACCGGTTAATTTATTGAGTGCTACGTTTTTCTTCGCCCATTCTAGATAGGTATTGGACATATCTACGGTTGTTACCGACTTTGCGCCACCTTTAGCCGCAAACACCGAAACGCTTCCGGTGTACGAAAATAAATTGAGCACATCTTTATCTTTTGATAGCTGCATTACCTTTTGACGGGTATTGCGATGATCTAAAAACAAACCTGTATCGAGGTAGTCGGTTAAGTTGACCAAGAAACGAGCGCCGTTTTCGAACACTTCCATCATTTCACCAGACTGATTAATCTTTTCGTACTGCTTTGTCCCTTTTTGCTGGCTACGCACTTTAAGTGCAATGTGCTTCGGTGACACACCGGTAACTGCAGGTAGATGTAGTAACACTTCTTGTAGTCGCTTACGCGCCTTTTCTTCAGAAACTGTTTTAGGTGGCGCGTATTCCTGTACAACTAACCACTCACCGTAACGGTCTACCGCCACGTTGTAATCAGGTAAGTCAGCATCGTAAATTCTATAGCAGTTGGTATTTGCGCTTTTGATCCAGCCTTTCATGCGCTTTAGGTTCTTCTTTAAGCGATTGGCAAATTCGTGATTACTTGCATCTTCGCTAAACTGCACGGTATTTTGTTCGTCTAGTACGTAGTTTGCTAGTCGACACTCCAACTTACCATTGTTCATTGCGTAGTCTTTTGTGGCACGCAGTTTTAGTACGCGAAGCAAGTCGCGGTTACTGCTTAGCAATGAGACATGCCATCCCTTCCAGGCTTCTTTAAAACGCTTACCCCAATCACTAAACAAAGGAATAAGTGAAGTCAATTCACCTAAGCGTTCCCCGTAAGGTGGATTCGAAACAACGTAACCCGGTATTGCAACAGGCGGTGAAGACTTTGTTGCGTCTTGCTGACTAAAAGCGATGTCATTGAAAACACCAGCGAAATCGGCGTTAGCTTTTGCAATTGCTACCATTTTACGGCTGAAGTCACCGGCATAGATCCCGCCACAAGACGGTTTTTGCTGCGCAATGGCATTATCGAGCAATTCTTCCCAAATGCTAGGTTCATGACCGAACCATTTGTTAAATCCCCAGTAACTACGCTTAATACCAGGTGCAATATTCCTTGCAATGTATGCAGCCTCAATAGCAATGGTTCCTGAACCACACATTAAATCAACAAGTGGCGCGTCGGTATTTTCCGTCCAACCACTTCGCATTAGCATAGCACTTGCAATGTGCTCTTTAAGTGGCGCGTCCCCTGTTTGTTGGCGGTAGGCGCGTTGATGAAGACTAGCACCAGCTAAATCGATACCTATAATGACATTGTCACGATGTAGCCGAGCATAAACTGAAATGTCAGGTATTTTGCGCTCTACAGACGGTCTCGCAAGGCCTTGTTCAACGAATGAATCAACAATAGCATCTTTGACACGAACGGCGCCAAATTGGGTGTTTTTAATGGCAAAGTTAGTTCCTATAAACTGCACTGACAGTGTATGCCGTGAGTCCATTTGCATTTGCCAATCTATACCCATTGCTGTGTTGTAGAGTGCATCTGCATCATTTGCTTTACCTGTCGCAAGAACCCAGATAACACGGTTTGCAAGTCGCGACCAAAGACAGATTTTATAAGCATCTTCTTTTGTACCTTCAAACTGTAGTGTACCTGGGCCCTGCTTTATTTGAGCTTGTGGGCAAAGGTTTAACACTTCTTGTTTTAATAGTTCGTCGAGACCGCGACTGGTCGTAACCAGAATTGTATTCATTCATATACCTGTAGTTTGTGTGTGCGTGTATGCATGAGCACACATCAATAAAATTGCGCTAACTTATAAAGCCTTAACAATACGTTTTACGAGAGATGGGCCTTGGTAAATGAAAGCAGAGTAAACTTGTACCAAGGATGCGCCTGCATCTAACCGAGCTTGTGCAGCCTCGGGGGAGTCTATACCGCCAACCCCAATTATTGGTATTGATCTATCTAGTGCTTTAGCGAGTTTGCGCGTAACCTCTAAGCTCATTTCGGTCATAACAGAGCCGCTTAAGCCTCCCATCTCGTCTGCATGGTTAAGCCCTTGCACTGCGTCTCTTGATAGCGTGGTGTTTGTCGCAATAACGCCATCCATTTTTGAATTGATCAGAGATTTTGCAATACTTTCAATTTCAACATCGCTCAAATCTGGTGCAATTTTGATAAATAGGGGTACATATTTGCCATGTGTTTGCGTGAGCGTTTCTTGAGCCGCTTTCAAACCCGCTAGAAGGCTATCTAGCGCTTCACCGTACTGTAAATTTCTCAACCCCGGCGTGTTGGGTGAAGAGATATTGATCGTAACGTAACTGGCATAGGGATACACCTTATTTAAACAAATAAGATAGTCGTCTAACGCGTTTGCTTCTTCTGTGTCTTTGTTCTTGCCAATGTTGATACCAATTGGCCCATTAAATTGCGCTTGCTTTACTTGCTCAACAAGATGATCAACACCTTTGTTATTAAAACCCATGCGGTTAATAATGGCATGTTTCTCTGGAAGCCTAAATAAGCGAGGTTTTGGGTTACCGGCTTGAGGACGAGGCGTTACGGTACCAATTTCTACAAAACCAAAGCCCATGCTTGCAAACGCGTCAATACAATCGCCATTCTTATCTAAACCTGCGGCTAAACCCACGGGGTTATCAAAGGTCAAACCAGCAACTTTTACCGGTTTTTTAATTGTCGGAGTGCTGTACATCCATTTCAGCGGTGTATGTTGGGTCTTATTTAACCAGTTGATGGTGAAATCGTGACTTTTTTCAGGTTCGCACTGAAGCAAGATTTTTTGCACTAGAGATTGCATGGGTAGTTTAAACGCTCGCTAATATAAAAAAGCCCTGATTAACAGGGCTTAAATCATTAAGGTGCGTGTATTCTAATGGTTAGACTTCACGCTTAAAAGCATCAATTCACGTAAAGCGACAGAAAACTTCGCAAATTCGTGTGTATTGCTGGTCTTAAATTCGGACATCATGTGGTACCAACGCTTCAATAACACCTGATTACTTTCAATCCATTCATTCAAAATTTGGTCTGGATCGTTTACGTCTTCACGAGAAGCTAACAAATTAGCGGCAATTGAGCGTTGCTGCCAATCTAACTCTTCGCGATATGACGCGCGTGCTAGCGCTTGCCAATGGTTAGACACAGTCTGATTATTAATTTGATCCAAGAACCAGTGAAGCTCTAGTTTCGAACCAAGTTGATAATAAAGCTTAGCAACAACATCGGTATCGTGTTTATCTGCTTCCACAACCTGCGCTAAATCGAAGCTTGAGAACATATTTGAGAAACTGGCCACTTGATAAGCAATATCTTGTGGTACGCCTTCAGAAATATATTTTTGTGTCGCTTTTTCAAGTTGTGCATATTCACTTTCAACAAGATAATGTTGAAGGTTCTTCGACAAGATGTCGAACGTACCGCGATAACTAGCGATAGCCTCTTCAATAGACTGCGTTTTATTACCATGGCGAATATACCAACGTGATGCGCGGCGCATAATACGTCTTGCTTCATCAAGCATTCTAAGCTGTAGCTTTGCAGGAATGACATTGTCGAGTTCTTCAATGCGTTCCCACAATGTTTTCATATTGAAAATGCCATGCACAATTGCATACGCATCAGCTATTTCACTAACACTCGCGCCTGTCTCTTCTTGCATTCTAAATACAAAGTTAAGGCCCATGTCATTAACCATGTTATTGGTTAATTTAGTGGCAATGATCTCACTGCGTAGTGGATGTTGCTGCATGTGTGTTGCAAACTTTTTACGCAATACCTCTGGGAAGGCTTCAACAAGTAACTTACCATGATACGGATTATCGGTAATTTCAGGAATGTTTAACGCATCCTTTAATACCATTTTTCCATAAGCGATGAGTACGCTCAGTTCAGGACGTGTAAAACCTTGATCGGTAGCAACACGGTCTGATATTTCATCGTCACTTGGGATAAATTCAAGTTCGCGGTTTAGTTGTCCTTCACGCTCTAAGCCGTGAATAAAACGCAATTGCTCTTTTAATTGCTTAACACCCGCAAGTTCAGTAATTGAGATTGACTGAGTTTGGCGATAACAATCTTTGATAACAATGCGCGAAACATCATCAGTCATGTCGTACAGCAATTTATTTCGCTGTTTAAGCGTCAGTTCGCCGTCATTCACTAGCGTGTTTAGAAGGATCTTGATGTTCACTTCGTTATCTGAACAATCTACGCCGCCTACATTATCAATGAAGTCAGTATTAACGCGGCCACCGCTTGACGCGTATTCAATACGACCGAGTTGCGTTAAACCTAAGTTACCACCCTCGCCCACAATTTTTGCTTGAACATCGCGACCATTCACACGTAAATCGTCATTGGCGCGATCGCCAACTTCAGAGTGTGATTCTTTCTTGCTCTTAATATATGTCCCTATACCGCCGTTCCATAATAGGTCTACCGGCATTTTCAATATATTGTGAATAAGCTCATTAGGCGTCATGGTTAACTGACGGGTACCTAACCACTTTTTCATTTCAGGCGTAAGCTTAATTGACTTCGACGAGCGATTGAAAATACCACCGCCTTTCGATATCAGCTTGCTGTCGTAATCTTCCCAACTTAGGCTTGGGTTTTCGAATAAACGCTTGCGTTCTTCATAGCTAGATGCCGCATCTGGGTTTGGATCGAAAAATATATGTAAATGGTTAAACGCAGCAATTAAGCGCGTGTGTTTAGACAGCAACATACCGTTACCAAACACATCACCTGCCATATCGCCCACACCCACACAGGTGAAGTCTGTGGTTTGACAATCAATACCGATTTCACGGAAATGGCGTTTAACTGACTCCCAACCACCACGGGCAGTAATACCCATTTTCTTGTGGTCGTAACCGATACTGCCACCAGAGGCAAACGCGTCGCCTAACCAGAAACCGAATTCCTCAGCAATACCGTTTGCAATGTCAGAGAAGGTCGCTGTGCCTTTATCTGCTGCAACCACTAAGTAAGGGTCATCATCGTCAAGGCGTACCACGTCTTTAGGCGGCACGATTTCACCGTTTACGATATTATCAGTAATGTCGAGCAAACTGGTTATAAAGATGCGGTAACAAGCTTGACCTTCAGCTTGAATGGCGTCGCGACCTTGACCAACAGGCAGGTTCTTACAAACGAAGCCACCTTTTGCTCCCACAGGAACGATAACGGTATTTTTAACCTGCTGTGCTTTCACTAGACCAAGTACTTCTGTGCGGAAGTCTTCTTGTCGGTCAGACCAACGCAATCCACCACGCGCTACTTTACCACCGCGTAAATGCACACCTTCTACGCGAGGGCTGTATACGAAAATTTCAAACTTCGGCAGAGGAAGTGGCATTTCAGGAATGAGTTCGGGCATCATTTTAAATGACACGTATGACTTCTCATTACCCGCGTCATCAGCTTGGTAGAAGTTAGTACGCAACGTAGCTGACATCATGTCTAGGTAACGACGAATAATACGGTCGTCATCAAGGTTACTCACGTTATCTAACTGCGCCTTAATCGTCTCAAGAATAGTTTCTTCTTTTTTCTCGTTGCGCTTTTTCTTAGGGTTAAAACGCTGATCGAAGAAGTCGACTAATAGGCGTGCAATGTCTGGATAATTGGCTAGCGTATTAGCGATGTAATCGCGGCTAAATGAACTACCAGTCTGACGCATGTACTTGGCATAAGCGCGTAAAATAGTCACTTTACGCCCTGTCATATTCGCACCTAAGATAAGGCGGTTAAATGCATCGTCTTCTAGTGTTTTGTACCACACTTTGGCAAAGGCATCTTGGAAAAGCACTTGGGCGTTTTCCATGTCAAAATGTTGCCCACTCTTATGCAACATGGTGAAATCCATTACCCAATTGCGCTCGCCCTCTGCACAGGTAATTTTGTACGGACTTTCGTCAATCACGCGCAAGCCGAAGTTTTCTAACATCGGAAGAACATCAGATAAGTGAATTGGCTCGGCGCGGTGGAAAAGCTTTAACTTAACGATCTGGCTATCTGCATCTTCTTCTTGAGGACGATAGAACAACATGTCGAGGGTGTGATCATCATCAAGCGTTTCCAACTTACCAATATCTACCAATGCAGCAGATGGCAGGTTGTGTTCCATATAACTGCGCGAGAATGCGTTGTTATATTTGCGCTCTAGTGCTTTTCCTGAAGCTTCACCATGGGCAGCTGAAATAGCAGAAGCAAGTCTGTCATTCCAGGTTTTGGTCAACTCAATAATATTTTGTTCTATTTCCTTCACGTCAAATTCCGCGTTGTTGTCGTTGACTCGGGCGATGTAATGCGTGCGTGCATACACAGACTCAGAGAAGAAAGTAGTAAACTCTACTTCTTCTGTTGCACCTAAAGACGCCTTTAATAGCGCTTGGGTCTCTTTACGCAATTGGGTGTTGTAGCGCTCTCTTGGCACAAACACCATGCATGAGAAGAAACGTCCAAAAACATCTTTGCGAATAAACAAACGTGAAATACCGCGCTCTTGCATTTGAAAAATGCCCATGACGATTTGCGCCAATTCTTCAGCAGGTGTTTGTAAAAGCTCGTCGCGTGGATAAGTTTCAATAATATTGGTGAACGCTTTAAACGCATGTGTGCCTGGCTCATAGCCAGATAATGCGCAAATGCGCTTAATCTTTTCACGCAAAATTGGAAGTTGCGTGACGCTATTATTGTAGAAAGATGCGGAATATAAACCCAGAAAACGGTGCTCACCGACAACTTGCCCATCTTTATTGAATACTTTGACGCCAACGTAGTCCATATATGCAGGACGATGAACTCGAGCGCGCGAGTTTGTTTTGGTAAGTATTAACGGATTTTTACTTAGCGCTTCCGCACGTGCAGATGCTGGAAGTTTAGACAATAAACGTTCTCTATCGTTAACTGAATTCTTTAAAAGCCCCAAACTTGTATCATTTTGTGGGATCCAACGGTGATCCCCCTCAATGGCTTTCACTTCGTAATAACGATAACCCATCATGGTGAAGTTATGATCGCCCAACCACTCGAGGTAAGCTTTCGTTTGACTTTGATCGTCACCTGAAACCGGCCAGTTATAAGACGCACTGTCTTTGATAACGGCTTGCAGGGTGTCTGTCATACCTTGCCAATCTGCTACTGCAAGAGACACCTCGTCCACCACAGAGTGAAGCTCTTTAGTAAGGCCTTCAATATCTTTCTTAGATGTCTGCGTGTCTATTTCGATGAATATAACTGTTTCTTTTTTCGCACCGTCAATAGGCTGCCCAGGCTCTGCAAACGCTTGTACTTTATTGCTTTCGTCGCGTTTTATGCCGATGGGACTGTGAAGAAATAAGTGCGAAGTGATATTTAGTCTATTGAGTAGCATGCGTACTGAATCTACCAAAAACGGCATGTCAGAAACGATGATTTCCACAATAGTATGACTAGAGTGCCAACCGTGTTTTGCTATTTCAGGGTTGAAGACGCGAATGTAGGGAGATGTATTATCGAACTTAGCCAAGCCGTTCCATAAACTCAATGTTGCACCATAGAGGTCGCTGTCGTTGCGATTTTCTAAATCATCGCTTGAGATATTTTTATACAACAGACGTCCAAATTGCTGCACAAGAGACTTCTGCTTGGTATCTACTTTCTTTTCGATAAGTGCAAATACGTTGTCTAGCAGTACAGAGTGTCGCTGTGAGGTGACTGTCATTTGTTAACCTTTTTTGAATGTCGTAAGTGCCGAGTACCTAACTATTTTCTCTAATAAATGACACTAATGAAAGCCTATTTTTAACCTTATATTAACAGCATAGATAACTATGCAAAAAACACCCAAAAAAAAGGGCCAAAAGGCCCTTTTTAATGCTTAGCTATGCAAAAATATTTTATGCATTAGGGTCATTCTTGTTCCACCAAAGGAATCTTGCCAATGCTGGTAGTACAATAATTGCACCAAGCATGTTTACCACAAACATAAACGTAAGCAAAATACCCATATCCATCTGGAATTTAAGCGATGAGAACACCCAGGTACTTACACCAATAGCTAACGTTATGCCCGTAAACAATACTGCACTTCCGCGTTCTTTAAGCGCCGCAAAGTAGGCTTCTTGAACCGTACAACCTTGTTTTAGCATAAGACTCTTAGTCGATAAGATATAAATACCATAATCTACACCAATACCCACACCAAGTGCGATAACTGGCAATGTAGAAACGGTCAATCCTATTTGCAAGTAAGTCATTAAGGCTTGTGCTAATACCGATACAACATACAGTGGAATAACCACTACAAGTGTTGCGCGTAAAGAGCGGAAACTTATTAAGCAAAGTGCAATTACGGCACCAAATACGTATATCATCATTGGATCTTGAGCGGCACTTACTGCTTCATTTGT
This sequence comes from Alteromonas sp. KUL42, assembly GCF_006538325.1. Classification (GTDB taxonomy): domain Bacteria; phylum Pseudomonadota; class Gammaproteobacteria; order Enterobacterales; family Alteromonadaceae; genus Alteromonas. Next base: position 1,598 of record NZ_BJKK01000013.1, on the reverse strand, counting down.
CGCAGCCATAACACCAACAGGACCAGAGGCTAAGCTAAAGGTCATATCATCAGTTTGATATTCACTACGATATTCTTTAACCGCATCTACAACGCGCGATATGGTTTCCGCTTTGTGATCTTCCATAAACAGAATGATTGGCATTACTGAGCAATCACCGTTTAACAAACCTGATGATGTTGGTACGCGTGAGATGGCCTGAACCAAGGTTTGCTGGTTACGAGGTAATACCTGCCATTTCACATTTCCTTCGTTATAACCTGCATTTACTATTTTTGCGACAGAAGCTAGCGAGACTGCTGACTGTACTCCTTGTACATTTTCCATCTTCCATTGAAAATCATCCATAGCCTTCATCACACTATGAGATGTACAAGCTTCTGGCGTGGTCTCAACTAAGATAGAAATATAATCTACAGTAACTTCATACTTATCGGTTATAAGAAACGTGTCTTCGTTGTAGCGTGAAGTTTCGTGAAGTGCTGGTGCTCCCGCATGTAAGTCCCCTATCTTCATGTTTTGTGCTTGGAAGTGACCGAACACAAATAATACTGCTGTAACAATTAAAATAATGGCAGCAGGTTTTTTATGTGAACATGATGAAATAACTTCCCAAAACTTGGAATTGGCGTTTTCTTTACCTGCGAACTTTTCAACGTACTTTTCATCAAGCTTCAAGAAGCTCATTAGTACTGGTAATAACAGCAGGTTAGTTAAAATAATAACTGCAACACCCATACTTGCTGTGATGGCAAGCTCACGAATAATACCGATATCGATAACGAGTAAGGTCATAAACCCAACGGTATCAGATAACAGTGCAATACCGCCTGGTACCAAAAGGTTTCTAAAGGCTGCCATTGACGCGCGTTTAGCACCAACACCGGTTACCGCTTGCTTTTCTACCGCATTGATCATTTGAACACCATGGCTTACGCCTATAGCGAAGACCAAGAACGGTACTAAGATAGACATAGGGTCCATACCAAAGCCGATAGACGTCAATAAACCTAGTTGCCATATAACCGCAATAATTGAGCACACCAAAGGTAGTAGCGTTAACATAATGCTACGCGAGAAGAAGTACACCATTACTGCAGTTATCGCGATGGCTATCGCAAAAAACAGAAGCACATCTTTTGCACCATCTGCAACATCACCAATCATTTTGGCAAAACCAATAATGTGTATAGATGTTTGGTCATTTTCATACTGACCGCGCAACTGACTCTCTAGCTCAGCAGCAAGTGCAAGTGTATTAAGCGGTTCACCGGTTTGCGGGTCAATATCAAGTAACTGGGCCGTCACCATTGCACAACTGTAATCACTTGCTACTTGACGACCTACAATGTTCGCTTTTTCTACATTAGCAGCTACTAAATCTAACGCTTCCGGGTTCGCTGAATTAAAGTCGGCTGGAATAACAGGGCCGCCAGCAAAGCCACCTTCCACTATTTCAGTGAAACGGGTCGAAGGCGAAAACAAAGACACGACCAATGAACGGTTTACACCATTGATGAAAAATAACTGGTCGTGTACGTTTTTAAGTGTATCGAAGAAATTCTGATTATAAATATTTCCGTTTTTGTCACATACCG
>NZ_BJKK01000012.1 GCF_006538325.1 Alteromonas sp. KUL42 | reverse complement strand
GCTTGATTCATACATCCCAGAGCCAGAGCGTGCAATCGACAAGCCGTTCATTCTTCCAATCGAAGACGTATTCTCAATCTCAGGCCGTGGTACAGTAGTAACTGGTCGTGTTGAGCAAGGTATCGTTAAAGTAGGTGAAGAAGTAGAAATCGTTGGTATCAAAGATACAACTAAGACGACTTGTACTGGTGTAGAAATGTTCCGTAAGCTTCTAGACGAAGGTCGTGCTGGTGAGAACGTTGGTGTACTACTACGTGGTACTAAGCGTGATGACGTAGAGCGTGGTCAAGTACTAGCTAAGCCTGGTTCAATCACTCCACACACAAACTTCGAAGCAGAAGTTTATGTACTATCTAAAGATGAAGGTGGTCGTCATACTCCATTCTTCAAAGGCTACCGTCCACAGTTCTACTTCCGTACAACTGACGTAACTGGTGCTGTAGAGCTTCCAGAAGGCGTAGAAATGGTAATGCCTGGTGACAACCTTAAATTCAAAGTTGAGCTAATTGCTCCGATTGCGATGGAAGAAGGTCTTCGTTTCGCGATCCGTGAAGGTGGTCGTACAGTAGGTGCTGGTGTTGTATCTAAGATCCTAGACTAATCTAGACTTAGCAACATAAGTATCCAAAAAAGCGCACTTAGGTGCGCGTTTTTTTATGCCTGTGGTTTGGTTTGTGAGTGTTGTGCCCTCTGAAACACGCCGTGAACCCATCCATGGGGGCTCCTACACCGCATCCCTGCGGTGTAGGGTTTCAGAGAGCAAAACACTCACTCCCTTTACTCTGCGTAAAACGAAAACTTGTAGTGGAAGGGGAACACGCCGTTAAGCCATCCCTGCTTTTATGTCGGAGCTCTGACACCGCATCCCTTCGGTGTAGGGTTTCAGAGGACACAACTCTCACTCCCTTCTTGAGGCATAGCAAAGCGTATTGGGAAAGGAAAAAACACTCGGTAAACCCGCCTGTGCTTTTGAGTTAGTGGCTTCGCAGCACCATCATAACTGCTAAGCAGCGGATGCAAACTACACAAATTTAAGAACAAAAAAGCTCATGACCTTCAAATTGTTCTCATATTTTATCGCGACAAATCTTAAGTTAATCTTAATTTGAAGCTTTGAAACAAACAACTACTCTTATAGTTTGATATGCCGCAAACAATCGCGATGTATATCAGTGTATGTTGCGCGCTTTCAACACTATCACCTAGGCTAATCAAGTAAGCTTTTGTAAACGAGGGAATCAATGTTTTCATTTAAGTCAGTGTTTGGCGAAGAAGAATTTACTTCTATCGTGCTAGAACACAAAAAGGATTTTTACGACGAACTCATCGCTTTCAACAATCAATTGATGGCCGACTACTTATTTTTGGGTGCACGCAATAGCAATACGGTAAAGGTATTAGTAGGTGTTAGTAATAACATCAAATTGGAAAGTACTGAGTATGGACTTGTGGGCTCTCCTTGTGAGCAAGTACTTACAACTGGTGCGTGTAGCTATGCATCAGATGTCTGCAATACTTTTCCACACGATTCCGCTCTGGTAGAGCTTAATGCCCAGGCTTATTTGGGAGCAGGAATATTCAATGAACATGGCGAAGACATTGGTATCCTGGTTGCCATCTACAAAAACGCTCAACCAGACATTCATAAATTTCAGTATACCTTCTCTGTGCAAGCAAAACTTTTCGCTATGCGTATTCAAAAAGATTATTTAGAAATACGTACAAACCATAATATGGCACTGCTAGATGAGGTAAGTAAAATCTCTAGCACTGGTGCGTGGGAGTTTTACCCTGATGGTGATGTGCTTTATTGGTCGCCCGAGGTGTATCGTATCCATAATGTTGCCGTTGGCCAACGAATGACGAAAGACAAGGCTATGGCCTTCTACACACTGGACTCACATCACAGAATCAAAAAGGCTTTCTCTGCGTTAGTAGAAAATAACGTACCTTATGATGATGAGTTTCAAATAGTAGATTCAAGTGGTTCCACGAAATGGGTAAGAACGTCAGGGAAGGGCGAATATGACAGCCAAGGAAAACTAAAGCGCTATTTTGGTGCTTTCGAAGATATTACAGAATACAAGAAAACCGTTTCAATCAGTGAAGAGCGCGCCAGACGTATTCAAAATATCCTCAATAGTATAAACGACGCAGTAATAAGTATTGATGTAAATGGAACCATAAAGCATTGTAATGATGTGGCACAGAGAATGTTTGGTTATAACTATGATGAACTCGTTTCTATGCCTGTTGAAATTTTGATGCCTGAGCCCTACGCTATAAATCATAAGAAATACATGAAGTACTATGAACAGACGGGCAACGCGAAAATCATTGGTGTAGGCCGACAGCTACCTGCGAAACGCAAAAATGGCTCTATATTTCAAATGGAGCTCTCGCTTTCTGAAAGTTCTGATTTAGGCGAGAAACGTTATGTAGGGGTTATCCGCGATATTAGCGAACGCATTGAGGCACAAGACGCCATCTATAATCTAGCCTATACAGACCCAGTCACCCATTTACGTAATAGCCAGTGGTTCCAAAAAGAGTTTCAAGACCTCATGGTTCGTTCTGCCACGCGCAATGACTATGTTCATGTTCTATTGCTTAACATGGACAACATGGCGCAATTTAACACACGCCTTGGATTTTCAAACGGTAATAAGGCACTTCAAGTTATCGCAGAAAAATTACTATTCATCATTGGCCAAGATTACGATATCTATAAATACTCCGGCGACAGCTTCATCGTGTTGTCCAAAAAAACCTATGGGAAAAAGGATGTTTACCGCTTCGATCCAGGTCTCATTGAAAACGCATTACTAAACCCTCGTCATTACGAAGTTAAAATAGACAAAAATAACTTCTCTCTCAGTGCCTCACTAGGTAGTGCCATCTTTAATCCGGCTGAACAAACATTGGAATCGGTGATCAATGTTCTTGAGCATGCAGTTAAACTTGCTAAAAAGTCAGCGCCATTTGGCTTGTGCCACATATCTGGAGACGGTATTGAAGAATTTGACCGCTACCTCGCAATAAAGGAAAAATTAAAGCTAGCGATACAACGCGATGAGTTGTCATTGGCTTTGCAACCACAGGTTGACCAAGAGGGTTACCTAACTTCTTTTGAGGCCCTAGTAAGATGGCAATCACCCGAGCTAGGGTGGGTGAGCCCCGGAGACTTCATCCCTATTGCTGAAGAGAGCCATATTATTTGTGATATTGGGGAAGTTGTACTTGATAAAACGTTGCTGGTACTGAAAGAGTTCATCGCAAAAGGTATTGATGCAAGCATTGCCATCAATATTAGTGCGAGACAAATTATATTGCCAGATTTTGCATCAAGCTTGCTAGCACGAGTTAAAAAGCATGGTATTCCTCCTCAAATGCTCGTGTTGGAGCTAACTGAAACTGCCTTAGTGGTGGATATTCAATTAGTCAAACAGACTATGTTAGAACTCGCGAAATTTGGTTTTCGTTTTTCTGTTGATGATTTTGGGACGGGCTACTCAAGTTTGGCATATTTAAAAGAGCTTCCCATTGCAGAGCTAAAAATTGACAAGTTTTTTGTAGATGATATCTGTGAAGAAAATAGTGGGAAAGCATCACAAATTGTTGATGCAATAATTGAGATGTCCAAAGCGCTGGGCGTAACATGTGTGGCCGAGGGCGTGGAAACCGAATCTCAGCTATCGTATCTTGCACAGCGCGGTTGCGATAGATTCCAAGGTTATTACTTCTCTAAGCCACTACCAGTGTCACATTGGCAACAAATCGACCTTGAAAATAAGGATTGTCTCTCACAGGCTGTTACATAGAGCATGCTTATATCTAGTACGGCGTGTACAGGTAGCATCAATTCGTCGTAGTGGTGTTACATTATAACAAAAGTGGTGTATGCTTAAGCATATTGACCTTTGTAGTGTACTTTGCTGTAAAAACGTACTGTGAAGGACAACACGCTCTTAGTATTTTTAATGAATAAAGTGAACATCGCATGGTTACAAGACGTCAATTTATAGTAGGCTCCTTGGCATTTGGTGGGTTGGCGTCAAGCGCTTTTGGGAAAGTAATTAGTACCACAGCTATGCCCCTTAGTAAGGGGTATGGTGCATTGGTAGTAGACCAACAAGGTCTCTTAGACCTTCCTCAGGGGTTTAGCTACAAGATTATTTCTTCTTTAGGTAATGCCATGGCTGATGGTATGCATGTACCTGACAGAGCGGATGGTATGGGGTGTTTAGTGCATTCAAACGCGAACAATACTGTCGCACTTATTCGCAACCATGAACTACATCCGAAGCATCTTGCTGCGCAGCCAGAGTCTATTCAAAGTCACACATCGCACAAGGCTTACGATAGCTATCAGAGTGGTGTGTCGTTACCTGGTGGTACTACAACCATTATTTACAACACCAAAACGCAGACTGTGGAAAAGGAGTTCATTAGCCTCTCTGGCACGGTTAGAAATTGTTCAGGTGGCATAACGCCATGGGGTACGTGGCTGACTTGCGAAGAATCGGTGGATCGTCCTAACGGGCCTAATGGTGATGTGGTTCATAAAGAGCACGGTTACATATTTGAAGTGCCCGCAAACGCCGATGATATGATAGAGGCTAAGCCGCTTAAAGCTATGGGGCGATTTAATCATGAAGCTGCATGTGTGGACCCTAAATCGGGTATTGTTTATTTGACTGAAGATCAAGGCGATAGCTTGCTATATCGCTTTGTCCCCAATGAGTACGGCAACTTGGCAGCGGGCGGTCAGTTAGAGGCATTGGCGGTGAAAGGTAAACCTCAGTTTGATACACGTAACTGGAGTGCTTCAAACATGCCACTAGCCACGTGGTTCGACGTTGAGTGGGTAGTGTTGGACAATCCAGAAAGCCCGAATGATGACTTACGCGCTAGAGGATATGAAAAAGGCGCTGCGTTATTCGCTCGCGGTGAAGGCATACATTGGGGAGAAGATGAACTGTATTTTTGTTGTACTAATGGTGGCCAAAAGCAGCTCGGTCAAGTAATGAAACTGGTTCCGTCCGCTGATGGTAAACAAGACAAGCTTCAACTGTTTTTGGAAAGCGAAGACAAGAGCTTGTACAACTTCGGCGATAACTTAACGGTGTGCCCGAATGGTCATTTACTGGTTTGCGAAGATCAGTATACCGACATCGTTGACAATCATCTGCGTGGCGTGACACCAAATGGCGAAGTGTATAATTTTGCTAAATTACATGCTCAAACTGAACTGGCTGGCGCGTGTTTCTCGCCTGACGGCAATACGCTTTTCGTAAATATTTACTCACCAACGAAAACCTTAGCGATAACCGGGCCGTGGCTTAAAGGGTAAACTTTATCTTCAATATCGGCGTCATTTACTCTTATTAGTTTTAAATGGCGTCGTTATCTTCAAAATTCTAAATGCACATTTTTGTTGTCATTTCTTTAGTTAAAAATCATCTGATCTACTTTTATACCTTTTTTCGATTAGACAATAATATTATAATCTCTTTAATTGATTAATTGAATCGATTTAACTGGCTTTAATGGTTTTTGACGATTAGTGATAATGCTCTCAACTTAAGAAGGAGAGCCAAATGAGCACACTATTAAAGAAATTAACAACGTCGAATAGCCACCGTGTTTCACCTACCACTGGTCAATCAATTCGAATGCAATGCAATTACGCTGATAACTATTATGGCGACCAAGTATGCGTAGAAGTTAAATCTCCTAAACTTCGAACTAATCGTCATGTAGGAGTGCAGCTGTAAGATATTTAATGAAATCAACGTTAACCAAGTTTGTTTTGGGCGACGTAGCTGCCAGTAGGTGATGACCTGAACTCGCACTCAGCAGGTAAAAAGACCGACGTTTTTGTTCGTTTTTCGTCGGTCGTACATGATAATTTGTTACCAGAGACGCTGCGTACCCGCTCGGCTTTCTAGCCATAAGCAAATAAGATGTAGGGGCAACTCCCTATATGTATTTCAATCGGGGAAGCACATACTGTGTTTACAGTATGTTAGACCCGAGATGCAAAATGAAACATTTTATGGCGGTTGTAATTGTTCTTCTAAGCACACCTTCGCTCGCTGGCGTTATCACGTATGATTTTACGAGGCTCGTGCTTGGGTCTGGTTCACAGCAAACGAGTCTTACAGGGCAGATAACCTTTGACGAAGACGAAACCAATTTCAATATGAATACATGGCTATCGTTTTTCTTTCAGTTAGAGTTCGATGGCGTCACTTACGATATCTTCGAGCAAGATATCGCATTCTTCGAAATATCAGATCTAAATGACGGTATTTACGGCAATGACGAAAATGAAGGTTTTGAATTATTCATTACTGATACAAACAGCACCAATGAGTTTTCTATCTATTCGGGATTCGCTGCATTAAACGCGGAGGATTCGTGTGTCTACGATTTAAATGGTGATGGTCGTTGTTCTGGTAGTTTATTTCAATTGGTTAAAACCGGCGGTGCAAACAATGGTTCTACTCAAGTGAGTGAACCAGCCTTCCTTGGCACTGCTATGCTGATGTTGTTTGTGTTTGCTTCAATGCGGAAACGCAAACAGTTCCCTTTTTTAAGTTAATGTGTTTCCTATACCTCGTTCCCTCCAACCTATCTATGTTTCTCGATAGCTGGTGTTTTTAGCCCTCCTTTTGTGAGGGCTTTTTTCTATTCAAATTTCTGTTTTTCCGATGCATTTATAAATCACATCGAATAGGGGGAACTCCCCATAGTTTTGCTTCTTTGGTTACTAAATACTCTAGGGGTACTCAAAGAGAGGTGTATTATGAAGTTCCTAAATAAAAAAACAGTATTATCAGTAGCTATTGCTTGTGCCCTACCAGCGAGCATGGTTAATGCGAAAACTTTCGATCAAACATTGGCCGATGCGCTTGCTGCTTCGCCACTAGAACTACAACAAGTTATTGTTACATTTGAAGGAAAGGGACCCGTCACAACAGAACAAGTCACAGCTCTGGAATCGTTAGGCATCACTGGTGGTGTTAGTCTACGTAACGTGCCTATTGTTGGCGTGTTAGCTAACAAACAGCAAGTTGAAGCGCTTTATCAACGTGACGACGTGGTGTCGGTTTGGAACAATGACCCACTAGAACTAGAAAATCATGAGTCTACCCAGATAACGGGTGTACAGGCGCTGCAGGCTGACCGTGACATTCGTATAAATGGTATGCCGGTATCGGGTAAAGGCATTGGCGTAGTGGTAAACGACTCTGGTGTTGACGGCACGCATGGTGATTTAGCATTTCCTGATCACGTTGTTCAAAATGTTCTTGCGCAGGTGAACCTAAATAGCTATAGCGGCATTTTACCGATCACTTACCAAGAAAACGTATCTAACACTGATATCTTGGGTGGTCACGGAACGCACGTGGCAGGTACAGTAGGTGGCAACGGTGCTAAGAGTGGTGGTTTGCATGCAGGTGTAGCGCCGGGTGCAGATATCATTGGTTATGGCTCAGGCGCCGGTCTATTCATTTTAGATACTATCGGTGGCTTCGACTACGCGTTGACACATCAGTTCGACTATAACATTCGTGTTATCTCTAACTCATTTGGCAATACTGGCGATGTTGGTACAGAATTTAACCCAGATGATCCAACAAACGTTGTGACTAAAGCACTGGCAGACAACGGTATTATTACCGTGTTCTCCGCAGGTAACTCAGGCCCAGGCGAATCGACAATTACCGGTAACTTCAAAAAGGCACCGTGGGTAATTACAGTGGCTGCGGGTAACAAGCAGGGTGAGCTAGCGGACTTTAGTTCTCGCGGTGTCGACGGAAAAGGCGGACAAGCGGTTGTCGATGGTGAAGTGTTCACATGGGAAGACCGTCCTACCGTAACGGCGCCAGGTGTAGACGTTATTTCTGCTCGTGCATCACTGTCTAGCTTAGGCGGTTTAAGTGCAGCTGACGACGCTGAAATGATTGAACCACAACACCTACCGTTTTATACCGTATCTAGCGGTACTTCAATGGCTGCGCCGCACGTGTCTGGTATTGTTGCACTAATGCTAGAAGCGAATCCAAACCTTCAGTGGGAAGATGTGAAGCGTATTCTTCAGGAAACCGCAACACCAATGGCAGGCATGGACGAGTGGGAAGTGGGCGCTGGTTATGTTAACGCTTATGCTGCGGTAACTGCAGTGCTTGACGGAGAAGAAGTATTTGGCGATACCGTGAAGAAGAATCGCGAATTTAACGCATTTGCTAACGTTGCTGAAGGTGATAGCTTTACGCTACCTACGACTTACCTACCCGTTGGTGAGTCACCTGTAGAAGAGTTTGAAGTAACGTCTGACGTATCTATGGTGGTGGCGAGCGCGTCAATTGAAACGGCAACAGCGTTTGTACTGGAAGACCCTGCGGGCAACCGTTATGGCTCTGGTATAGGCCTTCCTGTTTTAGGTTCTTCTGTAGGTACAGCTGCACCAGGTATGCCGGGTACATGGAAATTATACAGCCGTGGTATTGGTAGTATTAGTGGTGTGTCAGTTGACCCACTCGGAGTTACAAACGGTGTAGGTATTCCTGGCACTAACGACGTGAATATTCGCTTGTTAGTCACATCAGGTTATACCGGTATTGATGATGTAGTAGGCCATCCTGCACAACCATTCATTGAGTACGTAGTTGCTAATGAGTTAATGGATGCAAAAGCAAGCGGCTTTGCGCCAAACGCGCCACTTACTCGCATAGAGCTTGCTGATACGCTAGCGCTTAGTGCAAACCTTCGTCAAACCAACGACGGTAACACAGTTAACTACACCGATGTGAGTGCAGAGAATGCTGCAGCGGTAAACTCTGCGACAGCGACAGGTGCGGTGTTGGGAGATTTAGAGATGGATACGCAGCCCGTAATGCAAGTTGATGGTGACTTCTTTGGTAGCAACATGCAGGTGAGCAAAGAAGAAATGGCGTACTCAATGGTTCAAGCATTAGGTCTTGAAGATGCAGCGCAAAGCTTTGACTCACAGAAGGTTATTGCGATTGTTCTTGGTGAAGCGGTGGAAGTCGAAGATACCGACGCGATTGCACCTGAGTATCGCGGCTATGTTCAACAGGCACTGGCTGCAGGGCTAATGCAGGTGGAAGTGAAAGTGGAGCAAGGTCCATTTGACCTACAGCCTACGCTTAAAGCCTTCTTCAACCCACAAAATGGGGTATCAAGAGGCGAAGCCGCGTTTATCTTAACGCAATACGCAGAACTTTAGTCCTTTGAGGCGAGGGCTGGTTGTAACATTCAAAACACGCGGTAAACCCATCCATGGGCGCTCCACAGCAGCATCCCTGCTGCTGAGGGTTTTGAATGCAACAACCGGCCCTTGCGCAATTTTTAGGGAGGAGGGAGTTTCAGATGGAGTAAGGCCCCTCTTTTTGTTTAGGGCTTTAAATACTGCAATCAGCATTCGCTGATTATGTAAAAAGGGGAAAAGAACAGAGTTGTACGCCCACAACAAAGTATCAACTATTCTAGTAAACCTGCTTTTCCTGCCATTCTGATAAGTTCTGCGGAACTGCTTAAATTAAGCTTCTTATAGATATTACTGCGATGATTCTCAGCAGTTTTAAGGCTCATATCTAATAGCTCAGCAATCTTCTTACTGGTGTTACCTGCTGCAACTAAGAAAAAAACTTCTCGCTCTCTTCTAGTTAGTACGCTTAGCGGCGACACGTGCTTCTGGCATTGATCGTTAGGTGATTGGGTTAGTTCATCGGGAAAGCAGGTTTTGTTTACGGCAACTTTCTTGATGGCTGCAACTAAGCTTTCACCGGAAGATTCTTTTAATATGTAGCCTTTTGCGCCTGCGTCGCGCATGGCTTCAATGTATTCCACTTCGTTGTGCATAGATAGCACAAGAATTTTCGCGTCACTGCGCTGAGATAGAATTTTATCGATAGCAACCAGACCGCTCATACGTGGCATCGAAATGTCCATCAAAATAACATCTGGCGAGAGCTTTAACACAGCGGCGATCAGAGCGACACCATCGTCGCATTCTCCCACTACGCTGATATCTGGGTTGGCATTTAGCATTTGAGACACGCCTTGACGCATAAGCACATGGTCATCGGCTAGCACTACACGAATTGTCATACGGGTACCGTTACTGTTGTTCTGGTGCCTTGCCCTACTGCAGAGTCTATTTCCAGTGTCGCATTGAACGCTTCTGCTCTGTCGCGAATACTAGAAAGGCCAATGCCGGGCTCTATGGCTTTACTGTCAAACCCTACACCATTATCAAGAATATCCAAACGAATAACGTGATGATGGTAAGAAATTGATAAAGTAAGGTTGGTGGCCTCACTGTGTTTTATAGCATTAACCAGCGTTTCTTGCGCAATTCTAAATAATAATGTGCTTATGTCTTTGGGCAGATCAGGCGGTACGGTTATCTCGGTGTGATATTCAATATCTTCATCACTAAGCAAATTTCGACACAGCCAGTTAAGTGCTGGTTTAAGACCTAAGTCATCAAGAATTGTTGGGCTCATTAGCCGCGATAATTGTCTGACATCATTTAGCGCCATTTCAGCGATGCCGTGTAGTGCCTCAAGCTCAGGCGATGAGGTTGATAATGCTTGCAGTCTTCGTGTCAGCCCTGTGAGCAGCTGACCAATCCCATCATGTAATTCACGAGAAAGCTTCGCTTTTTCTGATTCTTGTTGAGCCCACAATCGTTTTGCGAGCTGTTGCAAAACCTCTTGGTCGGCATCTAATCGAGCCTGAAGTGTCGCTTGTAACGCTTTAATATTTTCTATTTCGGCGGCCAAATCAGTCAAAATAGGCGTTCCTGTAGTCTCTAACCTGTTGTTCAGGCAATTGAGATAGCCACTTGGATGTTAAGTCATCCACCGTGTCTTCTTTACCTGGTATGGCGCGATAGTAAAGGTGGTTGCGCCAGTAAGTCGGGTATAACGCTAATTTTTGCTTTAATTTCTCGATGGACTCTTCATCATTTAGTAACGCCTTCACGTATAGCCACTGCAGGTACGGCTGGTAGTAGGTTGGCTTAATGAGCAAGCCAAGCTTCTCCATGGCGCTGCTATTTTCACTTAGAGAAAGTCGCTGTTGCATGTCGAGCAGAATTTTAATTTCAGTGATTACCGGCACGTTGGTGTTATCGACAAGTGTAGTGTAGATTTCGTCTCGTTCGTTATTTAGTGTGCCTTTATGATGCTTCAATCCCAATGTTAACCATTGATAAACGGCAAATTGCTCGTGGCGCTCTTCGCTAATGGTAGGCGTCACGGTTTCAAGGATATTTTCTAGGCATAACCAGTTTGCGGTAAGTAGACACATCTCTCCCTGCCAGAGTAATACCTCGGTTTGGGCTCTGGTATCTTCAGAAGCCAGAGCCCAGCGCCTTGCGTCAGCCGCGTGCTGCGTGGCTTCGGTCAAGTTTCCGTTTGCAAAGTTTAAGTAGCTAAATAGCAGGTGGTTATAAAGCTTTTCTTGATTGTGCTGTGTACCGAGTTGTTGCTCGACAGTGGTTAAGTATGTGGTGGCGGTATTATTGTCCCCTTTAACCAAACTCAACTGTGCAAGATTTTGATGGGTTCGAAGTAAGTGAGACTCATCCCCGTTTCTTTCAAATAGCATTTTCGCCTGCTGCCAGTAAATCTCAGCAAGAGAGATATCCCCAATTAAAAAATGCATATAGGCAACATTGCTCATGCTTTGTGGCTGAAGCACTTTGTCATCGGTTTGCACACGAATATCAAGGCCACGTTTGTAGTACTCCAACGCTCTTGCGAACTGGCCTCGCTCTTCAAACATAAAACCTAATGTATCGTTTACATGGGCTTCTTGTGCCAAGTCACCTAAATCGTGGAGTAGTTTTACCGCTTCTTCTAACGACGCCTCTGCGGTGGCATAGTCGCTAGTAAGTGATGTCGCAATGGCAAGGTTGGCTAAGGTTTTAGCTCGTTGAGAGGGCTGCGTTTTTGCATCACGCAGTGCTAGTGCGTCTTTAAAATACTGCGCTGCAGCCGTATTGTCAGCTGTACGCAGGTAAGCAATACCAAAAGCGTTTAGCACTAAGCTCTCACCTTGGGTGTCCTTCAAATGCCTGAACGCCACGAGTGCGCGAGTTAATGAGTCGCTGGTGGCAGTTTCAATGTCTCCATTAATAATTTGAAGACGAGCAAGCTCAAACCACAATTGTCCATTATTGGGACGAAGGGCTAAAGCTGCTTTATAGTCGGACATTGCTTTGGCATCTTCGCCAGCCCACTGATAAATGTCTGCACGCATCGACAGTAAGTCTGGTCTGTCTGGGAACTGAGAAACAAGCGCATCTATTGATTGTTGAGCAAGGGACAGATCTTCGTTTAGCTCTGCTCTTAATAGCTCGCCTTGTAAACGCCAATACACTTCCAAGTCAGGAAGTCGTTTTAAGGTCTCTAACGCCTGCCTAGCACCGTCATAGTCACCCGTATTTAAAGCGTTTCGAGCCTTCGCCACCCATCCACCCGGATAGTCCGGTGTAGTTGCTATAATCGCCTCAACGGTGTCTGCGCTATTTAACGCTTCTCCTTTTTGCCAAGCGGTATCCAAAGCATCAAGGTAGCGTAAGTCAGGAAGTGGTTGGGGCGATGGCGTTTCGATGGCGTCAAATAACGATTGAATAAGCTTGTTGGCAAATACACTTAGATCATCGGACAGGGTGTTTGCATTTACATTGTGCGACACGGTAAAAATAGCTTCGTTAGCAGGCATACTAAGTACGCTGGCGTGAAGTAAGTAACTATCGCTACTGGTAGGCGTAGCATCAAGTAACAATACGCTGTTTACCGACGTTGAAGCTGCTAAGTCTACTCTGTCATTGTCGTTATTAAATGGGGATAACGCTAAGTTAGACACCAATTTTCGGGTTTGCGCTTTATCATCTAACACAATGTGAGGGTGAGTAGACAGTGGATAGCGCAGCAACGTATTTATCGTATCTAAAAGTGGATATTGAGGGTCATTTAATACTAGTAGCTGAATAGGGGTATCAGAGACCAGTTTGGGTTGCGCTTTTTTATACCAAGAGTAAGAAAAAATGCTGGCGCTAATTACAAGTACCAATATGGCAATGGCGGAAAAGGTGACAAGCGTTTTGTACGTTATATTAGCACTGCCATTATCGCCTGATGAGCTGATGTTCGCCGCCTGCTCCAAAGAGAGTCTCTTCGCAGGCAAATGGTGTGTTAACTGGTCAATACAAGCTTTGCGTTTTTTCGTCCACAGGTAATGAGAAAAGCCCAGTCCTTCCTTTTTGACACAGCCCAGCATGTCTTCTAACACTCTTCCTAAGCTATAGGTGTCAGAATATTCGCTCGCTTTTCCAGTTTGGATGACTTCAGGAGCGGTGTATCTTTGGTGGCCACTCGTCTGAGCGCCAGACGCCGTGCTTTGACCAATGCCAAAGTCGATCAGTTTAATGTCTGCATTGTGATCGAGAAGAATATTGTCTGGCTTTATATCGCCATGTTTAATGCCTATCGATTTACAGGCCAAAAGTGCCTCAACGAGCTGTTGCTGCCACTTGTCGAAATCAGCTTTACTGATAGGTTTTTGAATGCGTGTATACAGAGGTTCGCCTTCAATAAACGCCATTGTAAAGAAGGCGGTATCTCCGTCAGAGAAAACGTCATGAACACGGATGATATTAGGATGCTGTAGTTGTCTAGCGATGTTGACTTCATTGCGGATGGTTTGCATTTTAACCGGGTCGCTGGCGCCACCTTCAATGACCTTAAGTGCAACTTTAACATCAAGTAATTCATCGATGGCGCTGAAAACGGTGGCCTGAGCACCTGAACCAAGTTGCTCAACAATCCGAAACCGGTTAACTAGACGGGAATTTGGCGCAATAGAAGTCCCTAAAGCTAGCGCCTCAGTTTTAAGAGAATTGATTTGCGACGAGAATACATCGGGCCCGTTCAAAGCCTTCCTCACACTCCACTAATTACTACAACGACGCAATTGATTGACCATTTGCACCGCTAAAATTGTTGTTTTATTTTAGCTTATAAGTGAAAGTTTATGCTCAATTGTGTGGAATAACAAACGCATCGAAATCATATTCGCTAAAGAGGTGGCAAAATCTATGTCCGTTTGGGTGAAGTAGCGGCGTCCCAGCGTCGAGTCTGCGTACAATACGCCAACGGGCTTTTCATCAATACAAACAGGTACACAGATGGCAGCCTGAATGCCGTGACTGATTATACTATGTTGCTTATTTAGTGAGTTGTCGCAAACAATATTGCCAATGGCTCGAATTACATTGGCTTGCATACACTGATTGATAATGGTGCGGCTACCAGTAAAGTCCTCACCTTGCATCCAGCTTTCGTAGCCCACCCCGAGTTGATAGTTATTTATCTTATCAAACAAAATGAGTGAAGCTCGTTCACACCCTAATGATTGGGTTAAACATTCTCTGGCAAGGTTAATAAGAGCAGTACTGCTATTACACTGTTGAAGCTGCGTTTGGTACTGCTTTAGTTGTTGCTTTCTCCACTCCCGTTGGCTATCAAGCTTGACCACATTATTGAGCGCAAGGGGAGTAAATTCACAGGGTACTGGACCAAGCTGTAATACATGGGGCTTGTCTAGCGTCAGGTGCTTTATCTGAACTCCCGCATTGAAGCACCCTGTAGAGCTCATGTCATTTAGCTGCCAAACGTGATCGTTGTCAGCTTGTTTATTAGCTCGTAGTACAATATGAGAGCGAGAAACTTGGGGGTGGGGAATAACGATGTCCGCGCTTTCAGAGCGGCCGACCTGGTACTCGCGACCTTCAAAAAGCAAGTGCTCACTTACGCTTCCGTTATCTTCTGTAAAGGCTATTTGTAACGGCATGGCATATTCCTCGTCGCGTCACTGGTGCCATCTCCTCCCATCTGTTTGTGTAAAATTACACAAATAAGAGAGATTCTTGCTTATCAGTGACGCCAAACGCTGGTTTAATTGCTCTGGTTTCGACGCAATTAAACGTTTCAGTCTCTAGCTTGATTTACAATGTTCTTAAGCTAAAGCGTAATGTTTGTAGCTGAGTGAGTAGTAAACCTTTCACGTTCACAACGTCACCACTTGAGCGCCATACATCTGCAATTTCATTGCCAGACGCATTATCAATAAGCGATATAAGGCTATCTACAGCAGCCAGTGCCGCATCGTCATCGTTTACCGCCAATGCCGACTGGACATCGTTTATTCCACTGTCTATGGCTGCTTCTAATAGCGCAGCAATTTTATTGCGATTGCCATTTACGATCGTGCTTAAAGAAGCAACTTTGTCATTGATAACAGAAGCTGATGGGCGATTGTCTAATAAGATAATAAAATCTGAAAATTGTCCTGTGCTGCCACGTGCACGAAAACTGCCTGATGACGTTAACGTTGTTATGTCTTCAAACTCGCCACCGTCGTGAGACGTAAACAAGCGCCATGGAATGGTTGGCGTGTAGTGAATAGCTTTAGTGTAAAGCTCAACCATAGCCAAACCTTCAAATCCAAAACCGGCGTCAGCTTTCGGAGAGATTGATACAAGAACCGGAAAACCCGAAACAGCGCTTGTTAGTGCTGAGGGCAGGCGGTCTGTAATGGTCAAGTCTGTGGGGTCAAGCAGCTCAGCGGTAATGTCAATGTTGTTAGCATTAAGGCCAATACTGTTTTCGAACTCTACAGTTAAATCTACTTCAATTAAGCTGCTTAGCGTCAGTTTGGCCTGAATCTTATTGTCGTCGACAGTGAGAGTTGCAGGTGTAACTACCTGTGCTTGTGCAGTGGAAAACAAAAGTAGAGCTGTGGTGGCAACAACGGTGGTAAGTTGTCTGAATTTCATCGCAGTAAACATCATAGGATGACCTCTTTCAGTATTGGTTAAAATTTAACCTAAAATGGTGCCATTATCAATTAATATAATGGCACCGTTTTCAGTGGTTTGCGATTTTATTCGAAATACTGAGCAAAGAAGCGCGAAGCTAATACAGCGTAATGCGCTCTGGTTATAACCGTATCTGGCGCGAAGCTCGCAGTGATAGTAGGCGTGATGCTGAATGGACTTTGCTCTACACCGAACTCTGCGTTAATCAACGACAAGGTAAGTGCTAACTGAACGTAGCCTTTCATATCAGCTGGAATACTGTCTTGATCTTCTAGCACAATTTGCTCACCGTTATAGTCAACAACGATGTCGGCGGTAGGGTCAAAACTAAGTGCTGCTTCTTCCAAGCCAAGCATCTGTACCAGTGAGTAAGCGATATCTAGCTTAGTAACACTAGCGAATGGGTCAGCACTACCATTTTCGCTGCGAAGTACAGGAGACTGTGTACGAAGCTTATCTTTAAGTGCGCCACCTTTAACCATTACTGATTCAACGAACGCTTTGTCAAAACCAGGTACTGAACCTATGTTAGGACGTTCTTCATTCAAGAGGTCACGGTACTGTCTAACGGCTCCACCCATTACCGCATAGCGCGCAAAGTCCTTGCGTTTAAGACGAGCATCAGGTGAGAAGCCTCGACTATTGATGGCGTCCATTAAGCGCTCACTTACCGCGAACTCTATGGCGTTTTGTTGAGGGTGACCTTCTACGTCGTCCATACCTTCAAAGCCCCCGCTATTTTCGAACGACACTGTTACGTTAAATGTTTCAGGTAAACCTGGGCCGTTAGTTAAACCTAATGGGTCTGCTTCTACACCAGAGAGTGATGTTAAACCATAAACATATACGCCCCACGTACCAGGCATGGCTGGTGCAGCAACACGCATGGTGGTAGAAAGTACTGGCGTAGTTAAGTTACCGCGATATTCAGTGCCGTCAGGGGCTACAAGAACAAGCTTGGTCAAGTTTGCAAAACTATCGGCAGACGCTTTAACAAGTACCTCTTCTGAACCTACTTCAAACGGAATAACTTCAGGCTCTCCTACCGGTGAATAAAAAACATCGAAGTTTTCTACTCGATCGCTGGTGGTTACAAGTGCATTTGCCTTAAAGCTTTTACCATCTAAGTTATTAACCGTAACTTTATGGTCCATATCTTCAAGTAGGGCAGCAGCAACTGCTGAACGTGCATTAACGTAACCCGCTCCGACTTCCCAGCGCTCATAACCAGGCATGTTAGTGGCTGTCTCTTGAAGTAAGCGCTTAATGGTCGCGTTATCAAGATTCGGGTTCGCTTCCAGCATCAATGCGATAATGCCTGAAACATGCGGTGTCGCCATAGATGTGCCAGAAATCATGGTGTAGAAAGGAAGGTTCTGAGGTTCAATTGCATCTATGTCTGCGTCGCCACCATTCGCGGCGGCGTTTAATACTGCACGTGTCGAGATAATGTCTACACCTGGAGCGACAATAGAGACTTCGTTGTTATACGTCCATTGCGTGCCGTCAGGCATAGTAAAGTCGCCAGTCTCGCCTTTTAATCCGCGAGATGAGAAACCAGCGAGTTTTCCGAACTTGTCACCCGCACCTACAGATATACCCCAAGGGATTTGTGCATATGGGTTATGCGAGTCTTCACCCGGGCCATCGTTACCTGCTGCGAATACGCTAATCATACCCATGTTGTGCGCTTTGTAACTTGCCAATGAAACAGGGCCGAGTGGTTCGTACTTGCCGCTAGAACCCCACGAGTTGCTGATAACTTTAATGGGGTTGTCGAATGTGTATTGCTTGCTAATTGCGTAATCGAAGCCGCCGATGGTGTCTAAAAGCAGTACTGCTGCGCCTGAACCATAGCCAATGATGTCAGCATCTGGGGCTGCTCCACGGTGTTTGCCATCAGACATTACACCGCTACCCGCGATAGTACCGGCAACGTGTGTGCCGTGTCCTGAGTTTAGGTCGGTATTCACTTGGTTTGATAGTGTTGGACCCGTTACGCCAACGATAGAAAGCGCACCCGGATTCAATATTGCTTGCACGTTATCAACCACAGTATCGCCAAAGAAGTGATCTTGGTGAGAAGCGTCAATACCTGAATCAATCACTAAAATAGTTGAGCCTTTACCAGTGAACTCAACGTTGTTTCTTGAAGCAAATCCTTCGCCCTGCAAATCAGCAACGCCTGTGATCTCACGTGCATCAGCGTTGTATAGCTTCATTTCACGGTTCGCAAAAACTGAGCGTACACCGTCGAATTGAGCAATAGCCTCAATTTGCGCCTTAGTCGCCACCACACCAATAATTGGAAGGTTCTTAAATTGCACGCCTTCTGTAATACCCAAGTTTAATAGTTGCGTAATTTGTGACTCGGCAAGTGGTGACATTTGATCGTACGTAACAACAGCCATCAGCGATTCAGCAGGGGAAAGCGACACAAGCTTCTCAGCCATTTGTGAGCCAATGTAAGCATCAGCAAGTGTATGGGCTGAAGGGATTGCTAGCATAGCTGTAGCCAACGTAGATAGGGCGAACTTCTTCATTTTCTTCTCCAAATTCTTGAGGCTGCGTTGTGTAATTAATTCACTGTTCAGACCCTTGGCATTAGTACCTATGGACAAAACTAAAACACGCGTTTTTTGATTCACATCATCGCAGCAAAGTACGCTCTAATAATGGCCGTTTGAATTTTGTTCTAATATAGGGGTTTCACCCTAATTGTGTGATTTTTTTAATTAGAAAATGAAGGGGCTCTAGGGCAAGTACGTATTTACAGTTTAAAATTTCTGCCTCACGTCTGTCGTGTTAATTCTGTTATTGAACATGAGTTCTGCGACAATTCCCCGCGCTTTTGGTAAATTTACGGTTTTATTTACGCTTGCAGAACGATAATCGCCCGTAAAATTTGCGTATGAAATGGTCGAGCTTAAAGGAGATACCAAGGCGCGACCAGTACGTTAAGTAATTGGGTCAGCCACTAAGAACACCTCATGATCACAGAGGGCTTTTTTCTCAAGAGGTGACTTATCGTTGCACAAACAAGGTAAAAGCCAAGGTAGAAGCAAAAATGAAGTTTAACCGCTTAGGAAATAGTGATTTACAGGTATCAGAAATTTGTTTAGGCACAATGACATGGGGAATTCAAAACACCCAACAAGACGCCGATGAACAAATAAAATACGCGCTTGATAAAGGCATAAACTTTATTGATACCGCAGAAATGTATCCCATCCCACCCAATGCGGAAACCTACGGTGATACAGAGCGCATTATAGGAGATTGGCTTAGCCGACATTCTGCATCGCGCAAAGATATGGTACTAATGACTAAAATTGCGGGAAGCGGCCTTTCTTACATTAGAGACGGTGGGCCAATTACTTCACAAGCGGTTACAGAGGCTCTTGATGATTCATTGCAACGACTTCACACCGACTATATCGATGTATATCAATTACATTGGCCCAATCGCGTAACACCGCATTTTGGAAAGCATTGGCCTGACATGACAAACCCAACAAAGGTTGATCGTGAAAAAGAAGTGGAAGGAATGCGCGACATCTTAGTGGGAATAAAGAACGCGTTAGACAGCGGTAAAATCAAGCATTGGGGGTTGTCTGATGATACCCCTTGGGGTATCCACACGTTTCTGTCATTGTGCAAAGAAATGAGCATTCCCAACCCCGTATCTATTCAGAATGAGTTTAGTCTGCTTCATGCTAAAGATTGGCCGTACTTAATTGAGATGTGCGAACTTGAAGATATTGCGTACTTACCTTGGTCTCCTCTTGCAACTGGTATTCTAAGTGGGAAATACGCACAAGGTAATCGACCAAAAGGTTCTCGATGGACGCTAGTGCAACGTATGGGCTTGTTTCGCAATCAGCCTTTAGCACATGAAGCGACAGCGCAATATGTAGAAATTGCGCAGCAAGAAGGGATGACACCATCGCAACTGGCGTTGGCTTGGTGTAAACAAGTACCAGGGGTGACATCTACGATAATAGGAGCGACATCAGTATCACAGCTTGCTGAAAATATTGAGGCGTTTGATATTTCTCTGTCACCATCAGCCTTAGATAAGGTGAACACAGTGCTTCGCACATTCCCTCTTGGTTTTTAGCAAACAGGACAGGTTAATTATTTATGGCTAGCGGTTAACACACGCTAGCCATTGACTTTCTAGCGCGCTTTAGCTCGTCATTTTTGTGTAATACAGAAGTCATACTATGCATTTTTATGTTTTGCTTCTAAATACACTATGTCTCTAATCAACCCTCAATTTGCTGACTCCCCTA
Source organism: Alteromonas sp. KUL42 (assembly GCF_006538325.1). GTDB lineage: Bacteria > Pseudomonadota > Gammaproteobacteria > Enterobacterales > Alteromonadaceae > Alteromonas. Next base: position 116,957 of record NZ_BJKK01000012.1, on the reverse strand, counting down.
GTATTGATAATCATCATAATTGGCAACGCTGGTTACTTCTTGCCTTGCTTGTTTATGTGATGCTACTTGCTGTAAGTCTTATCGGTAGCGGTTTTGAGTATGCCGCAGGTGATCACGCTAAAGCGCTATTTAATTTTGCCTCTAACCCTATAATGGGGCTTATCATCGGCATGGTGTCTACAGCACTTATTCAATCATCCAGTACAGTTACTTCCATTATTGTCGGTATGGTCGCAGGCGGTCTGCCTATAACTATTGCCGTACCAATGATGATGGGAGCCAATATAGGGACAAGCATTACCAACACCTTGGTTAGTCTTGGGCATGTAGCAAAAAAGGAAGAGTTCCAGCGAGCATTTAATGCTGCGACTATTCATGATTTTTTTAACGTGTTGTCAGTTTTTATTTTCCTGCCACTCGAAATGGCTTTTGGTGTACTTGAGTACCTCAGCGGTCAGCTTGTTACTTTGTTGCATACGGGGCAAGCTATGGGGGTGGGTGGAGTAAACCCAATTAAAGCCCTCACTCAACCAATAACAGATCTTGTAACTGAGTATCTTCAATTCTTGCCGTCTATTTATCCAGGTGTTGCAAAAATCATTTTGGGTATCGGTTTGATCATGCTATCGATTACCTATATGGGAAAAATAATGAAATCCCTAATGGTGGGTAAAGCCAAGGAGCTTTTACATAAAAGTATTGGCAAGGGCCCTTTGTCAGGTATTGCGTCAGGGGCAATTACCACTGTGCTTGTACAATCATCTTCAACCACCACATCACTTATGGTACCGCTGGTGGGAAGCAACGTATTACAAGCAAAGGATATTTACCCTTTTACTCTTGGCGCGAATATTGGCACCTGCATAACGGCACTTATTGCTGCATTAGGCGTGTCTGGAGTAAATAGTGGCTTCGCGCTGCAAATAGCATTGGTTCATTTGCTCTATAACGTATTGGGAGTGACGGTAATTTACGGCATTCCCATGTTGCGCAATATCCCGCTCAACCTGTCATATCAACTATCCGTTGTTGCTGCTGAGCGAAAGCTGTATGGCGCAGCATACATTGCAGGCTTGTTTTTCTTCATGCCGCTGGGGATCATATTTACTACGCTTTAAATTGCGTGATGACAGTAAACTGGCAAGTTACTTGTGACGTGTAGTTCATGAAAATGAAACAAAAAAGCGGTGCTTGAGCACCGCTTCTAGTCGGATTTATTCTACCTTAGAAAGCGTATTTAACCGATACTTGAAGACGGTTCATGTCACCTTCTAGGCCCGATTCTACTTCGCGATGAGCAAAAGCGTACTCAGCACCAACGGTGAGTGCTTTGGTCGGTGAGTAAAGGTAGTTTACACGTGTACTGTATGTGCTTTCCGTAGTACCAAGCCCGGTTAGCGCCGTGTCGTTATCGGCTTCAAATGCCGAGAACATAATGCTACTGCGGGCTTTTTCATTCCATACATGGCGGTAAGAAATGGCATAGCCTGTGGTGTCAATAGCCTCTAAGTCACCATTTGCATTAAGCACTGCACCATTTACCGCATTAAGTGCCGCGTAGCGACCTAAACCAGAACCTGTGTTAAACATAAAGCGAATATCGTCGCCATTCGACAGTTTGTATTTACCGGATACCGCTACGCCAAAACTGGTTTCATCTGCATCGATATCGCCGGCATTGTCGTACGATAACTGTCGTAACAGACCTGCCACTTTCACATAACCCCAATCGTACTTTGAGGTATAAGCAGCAACAAAATCTGGTACTGTGTTGTCGTCACTTACAATTCGGCCACCGCCGCCAAATGGCGTAATGGTCGACTCGGGATTCTCAAGAGCCAGCTGTAGACCACCGCTGGTATAACGAACCATAACTTGACGACCAAAGGTAATGCCATCAGTAATACCAATAAAATCTAGTGATTCTGGAAGTGAACCCACGTCCATGAATGTTGTCCACGTCTGACCTACTAACCAGTTTTTGTAGGTAAGGTAAGCGTGACGAACACGAGGAACATAAGAGTTACTAATACGCTCATCACCGCCGCTGGTGACTACAAAGTCTAGTTCGAACACACCATTAATGGTGTCACCTTCAGCAGTCGGCGTAGATGTTGAAAAGCGGAAGCGTGATGTTCTGATGTGAGCATCAAATTGGGCATCCTCGTCAACGCCACCAACCGGAGTTAGTGAAGGGATATAAAAATCTCGACCGACGCTGCCTGATGCGATGGTACCGTCAGAGTAATCACTTACCATGGCGTCCATTTTTATATAGCCCGTGAATTTCACACTTGTGTCGCCAATCGTGGCTGCATTTACTGCACCGCTTGATGCTGCTAAGCAAAGTGCAACGGCTGCTGCTGTGGTTTTTTATTTTAGCTTTCATCGTGTTTTCCAAAAAAGTGGTTAATTAAATGTAAATTCAACGTTAACATTGCTAATTGTGAACGTATTATCCCAGATTTAAATACGCCCATGGTCGCATAAGACCATAGTCGTAGTACTAAAGACCCAGAACTAATTTTGGATAATTGTTAAGACCAAAGTCTCATTTTGCTTTATTGATGACAGGCTAGAGTGTTGCACCATACAACAAGAATTTTACATTATTCATAGTGGAGGCAAGTTTTATGACCGCCAATAAGACATATCCAGTACCTGAAAATATCCTTCAGTCTACGCATTTAAACGCTGAGCAATACGATGCAATGTACAAGCAGTCTGTAGAGCAGCCTGAAGCATTCTGGGCTGAACATGCATCTATGCTCGAGTGGTATCAAAAGCCGTCTAAGATCAAGAACACACACTTTGGCGCAGATGATGTGTCCATAAAGTGGTTCGAAGATGGTGAGCTTAATGCTAGCTATAACTGTATTGACCGCCATCTTGCCAAAAATGCAACAAAGGTAGCCTTTCATTGGGAAGGTGATTCTCCACAAGACAGTCAAGATATTACTTATCAGCAAGTACACTACGAAGTGTGCAAGTTGGCTAATGCACTAAAAGGCATGGGCGTAGGAAAAGGCGACCGCGTTGCTATCTACATGCCTATGATCCCTGAAGCGGCCTATGCAATGCTGGCTTGTGCCAGAATTGGTGCCGTTCACTCGGTTATATTTGGTGGTTTCTCTCCTAACGCTATTGCTGATCGTATCAACGACAGCAGCGCCAAGGTCGTGATTACGGCAGACGAAGGTCGTCGTGCAGGAAGAAGCATTCCACTTAAAGCGAATGTTGATAAAGCGCTAGCGGGTGGGGCATGCCCTTCAATTACAAACGTCATTGTTCACAAGTTGACGGGTGGCGATGTTGAATGGAATGAGCAATACGATGTGTGGTGGCACGACGCTATTGATAGCTGTGCTTCACAGTGTGAACCAGAAGTCATGAACGCGGAAGACCCGCTTTTCATTCTATATACCTCAGGTTCAACGGGTACGCCTAAAGGTGTGGTCCATACAACGGGTGGATTCTTACTGTACTCTGCAATGACGTTTAAATACGCCTTTGATTACAAAGAAGATGATATCTATTGGTGTACGGCAGATGTAGGTTGGATCACAGGTCACAGCTACATGGTATATGGCCCAATGATCAATGCGGCCTCTCAGGTGTTTTTTGAAGGCGTACCAACATATCCTGACGTTAAACGTATTGCTCAGGTGGTTGAAAAGTACAAAGTAAATAGTTTGTACACAGCACCAACTGCAATTCGCGCATTGATGGCACACGGCGATGTACCGGCAGAAGGGTGTGATCTTTCGTCTTTGCGCCTATTAGGCACGGTAGGCGAGCCAATCAACCCGGAAGCGTGGGAATGGTATCACCGCGTTATTGGTCAAGGCCGTTGCCCAATTATCGATACCTGGTGGCAAACCGAAACCGGCGGTCATATGATCCTGCCGCTTCCTGGCGCGACTGAGTTGAAACCTGGCTCTGCAACACGTCCATTCTTCGGAGTTCAACCGGCACTTTTCGATGCAGATGGTAATGAACTAGAAGGGGCAGCAGAAGGGAACTTAGTTATTAAAGACAGCTGGCCGAGCCAAGCCAGAACAGTCTATGGTGACCATCAGCGCTTTATCAACACGTATTTCAGTGCTTATAAAGGGGTGTACTTTACCGGTGATGGTGCCCGTCGTGATGAAGATGGCTTTTATTGGATAACCGGTCGAGTGGATGACGTATTAAACGTATCTGGTCACCGCTTAGGTACTGCAGAAATTGAAAGTGCATTGGTAGCTCACCCTAAAGTAGCAGAAGCGGCTGTTGTGGGTTATCCTCATGATATTAAAGGGCAAGGTATCTATGTTTACGTCACACCAAATGAAGGTGTAGCGGTTGATGAAGACCTAACTAAAGAACTGAAAGCGTGGGTAAGACAAGAGCTAAGCCCAATTGCTACGCCAGATATGATCCAATGGTCAAATGGTCTACCAAAAACGCGTTCAGGTAAAATCATGCGTCGTATTCTTCGCAAGATTGCAGCAAATGAACACGAGCAGTTAGGTGACACTTCTACGTTGGCTGATCCGTCGGTTGTTGATACACTGATAGAGGAGCGTCTTAACAAATAATAAAGGACAAACACAATGATAACGCTTTTAATCGCAGATGATCATCCGCTGTATCGCGATGCATTAAGAGGCGCACTGTCGTTGTCCTCACCCACTTTGACATTAAAAGAAGCGGGTGATTTGAATACCACAGTCGATATTCTCAACAATGAGGATATCGACTTGTTGTTACTCGATTTACACATGCCGGGAAGTAATGACTTATTCGGCTTATTACATATCCGCAAATTATTTCCCGATTTACCCGTTGCAGTTGTTTCAGGTACTGAAGACACCACCCTTATCTCTAAAATCATCAGTGTTGGTGCGTTGGGCTTTATTCCCAAAACAGCCAGTGCGCAAGATATCGCCAATGCGGTTGAAGCTATTTTAGATGGTGATGTGTGGTTACCTGAGAATGTAAGTGACAATGTTGATGAAGTGAACGAGGCATTTTCTGAACTTGCCGACAAGGTAGCATCTCTCACGCCGTCTCAGTACAAAGTACTGTGTTACATGCGCGATGGCTTACTTAATAAGCAGATTGGGTTTAATTTAGACATTGCTGAAGCCACAGTAAAAGCACACGTAACCGCAATCTTTAAAAAATTGGGTATTAATAACCGCACTCAAGCGGTATTAATTGCCTCACAACTTGAGCTTGAGCCGCCCAAGCAATAAGTGAATCCAGTCGATACCTTAGCCAATTGATAGGTAGCCTCATAAACAACCAGTGTTGTAGAACAATTCAGCAGTACTAAAACCAGTTTATTCGTTATATCCGCGCTCTACAACACCGCCGCTTTTCGCATTAATCTTTACCTGTAAGTATAAAATCGAACTCAGGGTCTACAATGAAGTGACCACTCATTGCTTCTCTGCCTAGTAGCATTAAGTAGGTCATTTCAGAGCGGTCAGTCAGCGTTAGTTGAATATCCCATTGCTCTCCGTCCATAATTATAGGCGTTACTATTACATAACGCTTTTCTAAAGTCGCGGTAGAGCTTTTAACGCGCTTTTGTCCTTCTACTCTTGCTTCACGGCGCACAACGCGCTCTACATTGTGAATATCAGGGTGAATGTCAAAAGTGATCCAAAGCTCTCCGTCTTTTTCTATTTCTTCAATGTTATCAACATGCAGTGATGATGTAGCAGCACCTGTATCGACGCGCACATTTAAGTCACTGATAGCTAATTTAGGCAAATCGCATAGCTCTACTGCACCAACTATTTTTTATTTTTCATAGGGTTTCTACCGAGTATTATTCAATGGTGCCTTGTTCTGGCGGTAATAAATTGTCTTGTAAAAGTTCTACGTGTTCTGCAACAGAGTCGGGCTCAGAAAAGTAGGCAATGTGATAGACCGCTTCACCTTCTTGAGTGAGAGGTATATTTTGCTTGCCTATTACCACGCCTTCAGCTGGGCTGATAATATTGTCTAGAAAGTTGCCAAATGGATCTGCAATGGTTGCCAACTTATCGCCTTTAGATACATGATCGCCCAATTGCGCAATATGATTAACGAAACCGCTTTCAGATGCCCGTACCCAGCCACTTTGACGTGCGATAAACCGCTCTATATTGTGACCTTTTGAACGGCTTTTATTTAGCATGCCTAAATGTCTCATGGTATTCACAATACCTCTGACTCCGGCGCGAATCGAAAACTCGTCGTAACGCAATGCTTGCCCAGCTTCGTACAGCAATATTTTTACACCACTGGCACTTGCTGCTTCGCGTAATGATCCATCGCGAAGTTCAGCATTCAGTAAAACGGGAACACCAAAGGCCTTTGCCATTTCTAGTACGTCTTCATCGTCAAGATCTGCACGTACCTGAGGCAAGTTACTGCGATGGATAGCGCCTGTGTGTAAATCAATCCCCACATCACATTTAGACACGACTTCTTTGAAAAAAAGGTTTGCTAAGCGTCCCGCCAAAGAGCCCTTTTTACTTCCAGGAAAGCTGCGGTTTAAGTCCCGTCTATCGGGCAGATAACGAGATTGGTTCAATACCCCGTAAACGTTCACCATAGGAACCGCAATAAGCGTTCCTCGAATTCGTGAAATGGCCTTAGAACGAATAAGCCTTCCAACAATTTCAATGCCATTGAGTTCGTCACCGTGAATCGCTGCGCTGACAAACATGGTTGGCCCAGGGCGCTTTCCGCGTTTGACGTATACCGGAATACTCATGCTGGTTGCGGTATACAATGGCGGCATTTCTAGTTCAATTTTCTTAGTTTCACCAGGGGCGATAGTTTCACCCCCAATGGTCAACACGTCTTTTACCACTAAGGTCTTCCTATTGTGAACGGGGCAGCGATTTACGCTGCTTAACCTTTACCACGGGTTTTGGTTTTATGGGGTTCAGCACTTTTTTCGATGAACTCAATAATCATTGATGCCACGTCTTTATGTGTGGCCTTTTCAATGCCTTCAAGTCCTGGCGATGAGTTCACTTCCATTACCACAGGGCCATTGTTTGAGCGTAAAATATCTACACCACAGCAATTCAATCCCATAGTTTTTGCCGCATCTACGGCAGTTTTTCTTTCCGCTGGGCTTAGTCTTACTAAGCTTGCTTGTCCACCACGGTGTAAGTTTGAGCGGAATTCACCCGGTGCCGCTTGGCGTTTCATTGCTGCGACAACTTTTCCACCCACTACAAAGCAGCGAATGTCAGCGCCGCCGGCTTCTTTAATAAATTCTTGAACCAAGATGCTGGCATTGAGTCCCATAAAGGCTTCAATAATCGACTCTGCGGCCTTTTGGGTGTCTGCAAGTACAACACCAATACCTTGGGTGCCTTCAAGTAACTTAATCACAACTGGTGCACCACCAACGGTCTTGATAACGTCATCAATTTTGTCAGGGTGGTGAGCAAAACCCGTTCTAGGCATGCCGATGCCTTTGCGCGACAGTAACTGCAACGATCGCAACTTGTCTCTTGAACGACTTATCGCTACCGACTCGTTTAGGCTGTATGTGCCCATCATCTCAAATTGACGAACAACAGACGTGCCGTAGAAGCTCACTGACGCGCCAATACGCGGAATTACGGCGTCATAGTAGGGTAACTTTTTACCGTGATAGCGCACAGACGGTCGCGAACTTGTGATATCCATGTAGCAATGCATTGTGTCGATGACATCAACTTCATGGCCCCGAGCTTGCCCGGCTTCCACTAAACGTGACGTAGAATAAAGACGTGGATTTCTGGAAAGTATAGCGATACGCATTTTAAAAAAGCCTGTAGTTTGTATTATTTTTGAAGGTGTTCGATTTCTGTCATATACCACGGTAGAACGTGAATACGTTTTAGACAAGTATTTTTGCGCGCATAATAGGTGATGGGGCAATATGTGTCTTACGAATAATTCTTGTTGTGTCGATTGCTTTTAATGAATGAACTTCACTACTAATCGCGTTAGCATACCAAGTTGTGTTGAATTAACAGTGTTAAGGTAGCTTTAGATGAATGATTGGTGGCACGCGTTTTTGATATGGTTGACAGAATATCAATCTAACGTTGTGTGGAGTGGTATCGTGTTATTGGTGTACTTGGCTACTTCAAGAAAGCTGTTGCCAAAGTTAGAAAATAACATCGAGAAATCTAAGCTCAAATCGAGCAGCGCCATAAAGGGGTTATTCGCAGCTAGAGTGCTCGTTGCAACACTTTCTGTTTCGTTGCTTCTTCTAGCGTGGGGGATTGATTTTTCTGGGCTACTGGTTTTATCTACATCTATTATTACCGTTACCGGTGTAGCGCTGTTTGCAAGCTGGTCGTTAATAAGTAATATTACCGCCTACTTCATTTTATTAACCAATGTTGCTTACAGGCGCGGAAATTATGTGCGTATTTTGGATGGCGATAACTTTATTGAAGGCGTTATTGCTGATTTAGGCCCATTCAGTACACGTTTGGTTACAGCCGAACGCGAAACCTTAATGTACCCCAACAATCTGATACTCACGCGGCCGGTACTGCTTAACCCTAAAGTGAAATGGGGCTCAATGGGTAAAGTGGTTTCTAAATCTACCACTGAAAGCACTCACCTTAAAGTTGACGAAGGTAAAACACCTGAAGAGCGGTAACGTTAGAAGCAGTCGCTTATACCAAAGCGCATTGACCTTTCTGCTTGAAACTCACTTGGCGTGCTAAAACTCACTTAGCGTGAAATAATATCAGTCCGCACAGATAATTACCCACTCAGCGAGAGTTAAAATGTTCGTAATCGCGGCGTGTTACCGCAGGTATAATAGTGAACTGCAAAGGTCAAAACGCCCTAATTTTTCCTATTCCTCTGTGATATTTTTTGCTTCGCGAATGTAGCGCGTCATACTTTGCAATAACGCTCTCAATTTCGCTGGTTTTAATGGCTTAGACAAGAAATTTACTCCCTGCGCTTTGCACTGTGTAACCAATGTTTCATCAGGGGTTGCAGTGATCAAAGCTGCAGGGACGACAATATTCAAGCGCGTTCGTATTTCCTCAATTAATGCCAGACCGTTTTTCGCATCGTCGTGGCTTAGTTGATAGTCCATTAGCAATATTTGCGGCTGAATGGTTTCACACAACGTGAGGGCGTCATCCCAATTGTTGGCAAGCGCAACATTTATTCCCCACTTAGTCAGTAATGTTTGCATTGCATCTAGGTTCTCACGTTGGTCATCAACGCAAAGTACATCCATACCGCTAAATGTGGTATTCCGTGGCTTGGCCGCTTCACTCGCAATAGCTTTAGGTTCGGTTTTAATCAAAGAAAAGGCAAAACAGCTTCCTTTGGCAACGTTGGATGTCACTTGAATGTTACTGTTGAGTTGCAGGCTTAATCTCTTTACTACGCCTAAGCCTAAGCCAAGCCCGTGCTCTTTGCTTTCATTAGCACGGAAAAAATCACCGAAAATACTGTCTTTCTTGTCTTTTGAAATACCAATTCCCGTATCCATTATTTTAAAATAAACAGTTTGCCCTACGGGTTTAACAGTGAATAATACGCGGCCCTTTTCGGTGTATTTCACCGCATTTGAAAGTAAGTTTTGCACAATTCGGTACAAGTAGGTTTTGTCCGCGCTAACCCAGCACGGGCGAATAATTGCCTTAAATTTAAGGCCTTTTTCCTTTGCGCGCATAGCCATTTCATCCACTAATGGAGAGAGTAAGGTATTCACGTCCACTGACTCGAATTCTGGCTTCATTTCACCCTGATCGAGTCTGGCAATATCCAGTAATGTGCCAATAAGGTTTTCACTTGAGATAACACTGTGATTGAGCTTTTGAATAATCGCATGGGCTGAATCGGGCAGTTCTTGTTCTTCCAATGCACTGACATATAGCTTTGCCGCATTAAGAGGCTGCAATACATCGTGACTGGCCAACGCCAAAAAGCGGGTTTTACTGGCATTGGCATCCTCTGCAGCCTTGCGCGCCCGAATTAGCTCTTTTTCAGCTTCCGAGCGCCGTTCAATTTCAAGTCGTAATTCGGCGTTAATTGAATGTACTTCTTCAGTACGTTTTTTAATGCGCGCTTCTAGGTCAATGTTCGATTCTTCAAGAGCTTGTTGAATTTCAACGTGACCCGTAATGTCGTTAAAGCTGGTTACAAAGCCGCCACCCGGTAGTGGGTTGCCCACCATTTCAATAACACGGCCGTCTTTGCGTTGACGCGTAAACCTATGGGGCATGCCTGAACGCAAATGGCTTAAGCGTTTCTCTACTTCAGCTTCAACATTATCAGTGCCAAACTCGCCTTGTGATGCATTGTAGCGAATGAGTTTTTCAATTGAATTTCCCACCGCCAATAGGTTATCTGGATAGGGGTAAAGATCGGCATAACGCTTGTTCCACGCCACCAAATTTAGGTGCTTATCAACAACGCTGATCCCTTGGTCCATATTCTCTAACGATGTTAGCAAGGCGGTCATATTAAACTGCATGGCCTGGGTGGTATCGTCGAAGAAATTGATAATTTCGGTAAAGTCCATTTTTTTACCGCGCAAGGCACTATCTAACAATACCTTCGCACTCGATGCACCAATAACGCCTCCTAATGCTCTTTCACAAAATGAAAGAAAAGAATCGTTTGGCGTAGCATCGTGTTTTAACTCACAGTGATTGAGCTGTTGATATTGTTCGAGTAACTGCTCACATCGTCCCGACCCCATAAAAGTTGACAGCAAGGTGATTAAATCGGAAACCGTTACATCGGTAGCCTGAGTTTTAACAGTATTACTTGAGGAAACCGTAGGTGAGACAAATGCTTCTGCCTGAATACGATCAATTAATCGCTGTGGGGCAAACCAAGAGAACAAAGCGTAAATAATTGAGTTAGCAGCCAAACTTATCATCGCTCCTTGGCTAATAAGCTCATTTTGTTCTAGCTGTGAAACTTGCTCGCTAACAATGGGCAATACTAACCATAAAACCCAAATAACTAACCCCACCATAAGGCCAGCGTAGACTCCATGGGCATGTGCTTTCTTCCAGTATAGACCACCTACAATAGCTGGCATTAATTGAATAACTAACGAGAAAGCAATTAGCCCTATAGAGTGCAAAGAACGGCTTCCAGTCATCTGCTGGTGGTAGAGAAACGCCAACATCAAAATACAGGCAATGACAATTCTACGAATGAGTCTAATTTGGTTAGACAGATCTTGCTTGTTGTCTGTTTGACCACTAAAGGCGAGGATCCTTGGCAAAATAACATCATTGGTCAGCATAGTACTTAAAGTAAGTGTGGCAACGATAATCATTGCCGTTGCTGCGGACAAGCCTCCAACAAAAACAATAACTTGAAGTAGGGTTGACTCGGAAAATACGGCAAGAGAGAGTACATACGAATCTGGCTCGATACCTTGTCCTACAAAAATGGCTTTGCCCGCAATAGCAATAATAGGGATGACAGCTGATATTACCGCTAAATATAAGGGAAATAACCAACGGGCAGTGCGAATGTGGTCCAAACTCAAATTGTCGATAATAGCAACGTGGAATTGGCGAGGTAGGCAAACAATCGCTGCTGCTGCCATTACAGTCTGCGCTATAAATGAAAATGATCCAAATTGTGCGAGCGCAGCTTCGTTGACAAAGCTCTCAAAGAAGGGGCCAGATTCAATGTTTTTCCAAGCTGTGTAGCCTACAAAAGCAACAAGAACCAGAGCAAGTAACTTAATTGTTGACTCAAACGCAATGGCAAGCATTAGCCCTCTTCGATATTCGGTAACATCGGCTTGACGGGTTCCAAAGTAAATTGCGAACACCCCAATAAATGTTGTCGCCGCTAAAATAATGGCATCGCTATTGGATTGTTGAGTAAGCAGTTGAAAAGTTGCCCCCACGGCTTTTAATTGCAAAGCGATATAGGGGATAGTTGCTAACAGTGCAATAAGAGTTACCACCAATGCTACCGTTTGACGTTTGCCATAACGAGAGGCGATAAAATCAGAAATTGTGGTGATATGTTGTTTTTTACTGACCAACGTCATCTTGTAAATGAATTTGTATCCCAATGCATAAACCAAAATTGGCCCTAGCATAATGGGTAGATAAATCCACGTATCTCGACTGGCTTGCCCTACCATGCCGAAGAAGGTCCACGCCGTACAATAAATGGCAAGTGCAAGAGAATAAATAGCTGGGTGTGACGTGATTGCTCGCGCCTTGGAGGAGTTTTTCTCTCCCCAACTGGCAAGTGAAAAAAGTAGAAAAAGGTACAACACTGCCAATGTAACCCAACCAAATACCATAAGCTTACCTTTAACTAAGTTTTAACAAATCTGTCGTTATTATAATCATTTCGACCATGGTCTAACCTACGACCATGGTCTCATTTTGTATTTTTTAAGGCAGGTCTAGAGTAGTACCTGATCTCCTAAATGCTTGACTTTGCTGCTTTGATTAGACTTATGGCTAAGTTCTATATGCAGCAATAACGTTAACAAGGCCGGGCGTTAGGAAAATGTAAAAACATAACAACTAGTTAACCTGACATGAGGGTGAAACAATGGCATTTAGAAACGAAGACGATAAAAAAGCATATTGGAAGGAGAACCTTTCACTCCTTGCCAAGCTTTTGGTCGTATGGTTCATCGTATCATTTGGTGCCGGCATATTATTTGTCGATGCATTAAACGAAATTCAATTCTTTGGCTTTAAACTGGGCTTCTGGTTCGCTCAGCAAGGCTCAATTTATGTGTTCGTTGCTTTGATTTTTGTCTACATGGCAAAAATGAACGCTATGGATAAACGCTACGGTGTAGACGAGGAGTAAACCATGGACGTTCAAACACTTACATTTATTATCGTTGGCGGCTCATTTGCGCTTTACATTGCAATTGCAATTTGGGCTAGAGCAGGTTCAACAAACGATTTCTACGTCGCCGGTGGCGGTGTTCCACCTGTTATGAATGGTATGGCTACAGCAGCTGATTGGATGTCTGCGGCCTCGTTCATTTCAATGGCGGGTCTTATCTCGTTCATGGGTTACGACGGCGCGGTTTACCTCATGGGATGGACCGGCGGTTACGTACTACTTGCGTTATGTTTAGCGCCTTACCTACGTAAATTCGGTAAGTTTACTGTACCCGATTTCATCGGTGATCGCTACTACTCACAGACGGCGCGTACCGTTGCCGTATTCTGCGCAATCTTCGTTTGCTTTACGTATGTGGCAGGCCAAATGCGTGGTGTTGGTGTAGTATTTAGCCGTTTCTTAGAAGTTGATATCGTATCTGGTGTTGTTATCGGTATGGTTATCGTTTTCTTCTACACCGTTCTTGGCGGCATGAAAGGTATAACCTATACGCAAGTAGCGCAGTATTGCGTACTTATCTTTGCTTATATCGTTCCTGCGGTATTTATCTCTATCATGGTAACAGGCCATATTCTTCCTCAAACTGGCTTTGGCGCTACATTAGCAGATGGTTCGGGAATGTATATGTTGCAGAAACTCGACATGCTCTCAGTGGAACTAGGCTTTAATGAATATACCTCTGGCACGAAAAGTACTATTGATGTGTTCTTTATTACGTTCGCTCTAATGGTGGGTACTGCGGGTCTACCTCACGTTATCGTTCGTTTCTTCACCGTGCCAAAAGTACACGATGCACGTAAATCTGCGGGTTATGCGTTGGCTTTCATCGCTATCTTGTATACCACTGCACCTTCACTTGCTGCGTTTGCTCGCGTAAACATGATTGAGACCATAAACGGCTCAGAAATGACGGGTACTAGCTATGCAGAAGCTCCATCTTGGATCAAGAACTGGGAACAAACTGGCCTAATTGGTTTTGAAGATAAAAACGGCGACGGCAAGATGTTCTATTCAGGTGATGAGCGCAACGAAATGAAAGTTGACCGTGACATCATGGTATTGGCAAACCCTGAAATAGCGAACTTACCAGCATGGGTAATTGCACTGGTTGCTGCTGGTGGTGTTGCCGCTGCATTGTCTACCTCTGCGGGCTTATTGTTGGTAATTTCAACATCGGTATCACATGACTTACTCAAACGTAACTTCATGCCTGATATTACCGATAAAGCTGAGCTGATGTATGCGCGACTTGCTGCGGGTGTGGCCATTGTTATCGCAGGATACTTCGGTATCAATCCGCCCGGTTTCGTTGCACAGGTGGTGGCCTTTGCCTTTGGTTTGGCGGCATCGAGCTTCTTCCCTGCAATTATCATGGGTATTTTCAGCAAGCGTATGAATGATAAAGGTGCTATTGCTGGTATGCTCTCAGGGCTAGTATTCACAGCGGCTTACATCATCTACTTCAAGTTTGTAAATCCTGCTGCGAATAACCCAAGCAACTGGTGGTTTGGTGTATCTCCTGAGGGGATCGGTACACTGGGCATGATAGTGAACTTTGTTGTAGCTTTCCTAGTGTTCAAAGCTACCGATGAAGCGCCAGAAGAAATTCAGGAACTGGTAGAAAGCATTCGTTATCCAAAAGGTGCAGGTCAAGCGTCTGCTCACTAAGATAGTGAACTGTTAAAAAGTAAAACAACCAACCTATTAGTGAAAGCGAGTAGGTTGGTTTTTCGTTTTATGAGTAAAAAACTATGGCCGTTATCGCAAAACAAGTTGAAGATTTTCTCTCTACATCAGCGCCTTTTGATGCATTAGATAGCGACATTCGCGCTACGTTAATTGGTCAAACAGACTTACTGTATTTAACTGCCGACAATGCAAATGAGCTTAGCGGCAGTGCGCCTAAACTTTACTTGATACAGAGTGGTCAATTCTCTGTGCAAGATGGTGATGGCACAACACGCCACTTAAGCGAAGGTGACTTTTTTGGCTACCCATCCATATTAGAAAAACGAGCATTACCACTTAGTGTTACCGTAGACAGCCCAGGTTTGGTTTATTGCTTTAATGCTGATGCCATGTATGCGCTTCTTGATTTGGCGCCAGTTAAGAGTTTTTTTGCCGGACTTCAGAACAATGCGCTGCAAAATCATGCAATGTCTGACTCGAATTCCATGTGGCTCTATAAGGGGCTAACGGACGTCATCAATAAAGCTCCTGTATCTATTGAAACTTCTGCATCTATCGCTGATGCTGCAATGTTAATGACGAAAAAGAAAGTATCTTCTTTACTTATTACCGAAGATACTAAAGTGGTGGGGATCGTCACCGATAGAGATTTACGCTCTCGTGTAGTTGCAAAATCTGTCGACACAGCACTATCCGTGCGCGAAATAATGACCCTTAACCCTGCGCAAATTGGTGGCAATAGAACGTTGTTTGACGCTATGGCGTTAATGACAGAGAAAAATATTCATCACCTACCAGTTATCGACCCTTCAAGCACTCAGCCACTTGGTATGATTACGGCAAGTGATATTATTCGTCATCAACGCGGTAATGTTCTTTTTATTATCGGTGAATTGTCAAAGGCAGAGAATCTATACGAGTTAACACGCTTATCGTGGCAGCTACCGCATTATTTTGCAGCACATGCCAAGCGTGCAGGTGACTTCGATATAGCAGGTAAAATACTTTCACAAGCCACTGATATTATGACCCGAAAGTTAATTGGCTTTTTTCAGCAGGAGCACGGCAAGGCGCCGATGATGTTTGCATGGCTAGTATATGGCTCTCAGGCGAGAGAAGACCAGACTATGGGCTCTGATCAAGACAATGGTTTACTTCTAGCCAACACACCCAATACACAACAAGCGCAATATTTTGCTGATATGGCGAGCTATGTATGCAATGGCTTAGCAAAATGTGGCATTAAGCTTTGTGACGGGAACATTATGGCCAGCAATCCCAAATTGCGACTCCCACTTGATGAGGCAGTGAGAGAAGCACAGCAATGGGTAAAGTCACCAACCAAAGAAGCAATCATGCATTTCAATATTTATCTGGATGTACGATGCGCTGCGGGTGATACCAGTTTATTCAAAGAACTTCAAAAGCGACGTGCACCCTTGCTTCAACAGAAGATGTTTCTTGCTGCACTGGTACGCCAAAGTAATGATGTGGCGGTGCCTTTGTCTATGTTTCAAAAGTTTTCCTATGAAAAAGGAAGAAAGCAAAAAGATAGCATTGATTTGAAAACCCGTGCAGTGGCACTTATCAATAATATTGCTCGTATTTATGCTTTGGCAGATGGTATACCGTTGCCCAGTACTCTCGCCCGTTTAGAAGCATTGTCTGAGCAATCTCAGCTTTCAAAGCGAGATGCAGCGAATTTACGAGACATATGGTTGTTTCTGAATAGGTTGCGCTGGCGTCATCAGTTGGAAAATAAAGTCACAGACAATTGTGTTTCTGTAGGGACTTTATCATCTATTGAAAAACATCAACTTAAGGCTGCATTTAAAGCCATTGAACGGACTAATCAGGCGATGGTAATGAAGTTTTCAGGCGGTGTTGGCTGATATATCCATGTTAAGTCAGTTCTTAATTCTGTTGAAAAAAGTCATTAACGAGGGCGGTGTGTTTAAAAGCCCTTTTAGAGCTCGCCTCAAAAACGTAATGTTAAATGACACAGTGTTTACGGCTGTTGATCTTGAGCTTACTTCCCTAGACCCAAGTACAACGGATATTACGTCTATTGGCTACGTAAGTGGCTTAAACAATAAGGTGAAATTGTCTTCTTGTGGCTACCATGTCATCAATACCACGGCAGACCTTGGGCAAAGCCCTGTAATACACGGGCTTACCCATGATGTACTAGAGCAGGGGATTATGCTGGATAAAGCATTGTCATCACTTTGTGAAGCTATTCAAGGCTCGGTGCTTGTATTTCACAATGCGAGTTTAGACTTAAAAGCGTTAGATAAGGTATTCCGCGACTACAAATTCCCACCTTTAGACGTTGTTTATATCGATACACTGCAACTGGCTTTGTATCAACTGAACAAACAACACCAAGTTTTACCAAATAACAGTGCAACACTTACCGTGTGTCGACAGCGCTTAGATTTACCCAGTTTTCCCGAACACAATGCCCTTGATGATGCCCTAGCCACGTTGCAATTGTTTTTCGCGCAATTACAGCAACTAGGTGTAAATAGCCAGGATAATTTAAGTGTACTTCTTCATACTAAAGCGATAGGGCGATATACATTAGGTAGGGATACATTTAAATAAAATGTTAAATCCTCTATGTGGGCTATACTCTTTATATCGAGTAAAGAGAAGGTGCCTATTATGTATGCTCGAAACACATTTATTTTATTCATAAGTTGTCTGTTATTTGCGTGCCAATCCACAGACAAACAGACTACGTCAAATTCTCCAACGCTGCTTAACGATGCGCTTTTCCCCACCTATCAACTTTTCGCAGTTGAGACTCCAGAGGAAATCTTTTTTCTCGATGATGACGCCAAGGCATTTGCTGAAAGAGCGGTTTACGAAATTAGTATTTCTGAGAAAAACCCCAAGCGGTTTGCAAAATCCCTGTTTGAGCACTCTGATCAAAATGATGGTGCTGTTGTGTATCGAAATAATGCGAATACCGTAGCAAATTCTACCTTCAACAATCGCTCTGCGAACTGTTTGTCATTATCAATTATGGCTTATGCACTTGCGGAGCATGCTGGGTTAGACGCTGAATTCTATGAAATTGATATACCTGAATACTGGACGAGAAGGGACGGTTATAGCTTGCTCAACGGACACATAAATCTGCAGGTTTCTGTGCCGGATAACCCGCTGCTAGTTTCTGTAGGAGCGTCGGCAGTAACAATAGATTTTGACCCGCAGATGTTGCGCAGTCCATTTCCACGCAAGGTAATTTCAAAACAAAAAGTACTGTCGATGTTTTATAACAACAAAGGTGCAGATGCGCTGGTGGCAAATCGATATACACGGGCCTATGGGTACTTTCGCGCTGCAGCGTTAATGTCTCCGCAGCTACAACAGAGCTGGGTTAACTTAGGCGTGCTTTATCGTAAGATAGGCGCGCTTGACCAAGCGGAACTAACCTACAAGCACGCACTTTCTTTAAATGAGGATAATCTTACTGCGTGGGAAAATTTGTCCATTTTGTACGTCCACCAAGGGCGTAGTGATGAAGCCATGGCCATTACAGAAATGGTAAAGACCAAAAGAAGAACAAACCCTTTTTATCATTTTATATTAGGAGAGCAAGCATTTGATGAAGGGGCACTTGCACAAGCCCTTAGCCATTATCAACGAGCGTTGAGGTTAGATGATGGGCATCACGAAATACTGTTTGGCATGGCGAAGGTACTTCATGAATTAGGCGATATTCACCAGTCACAACGCTACCTGCAGCAAGCGTTAAAGCAGGCAGACAATGACCAAGATAAAACGCGCTACATGTCTAAGCTTGCCGCCATTGCAAGCAGCTAAATTTGGGCAAAAAAAGCCACGGACAAGCCGTGGCAAAATAACACTACAAAAGGAACTTAATTTAAATTACGCCCAGCTCGCGAAGGCGCTCTTGCAGGTATGACCCCGCAGTATGACGTTCTGAAAGAACAACATCTGGTCGAGGGTGTAAGAACAATGGCAAAGAAATACGCGATTTCGTCATGTCTGCGCCATCTGGGTTCACTACCCTGTGGGTTGTTGACGGGAAGTAATGGCCTGATGCTTCTTGAAGCATGTCACCAATATTTACAATCAAGTTCCCAAAATCACAAGGAACATCAAGCCAGCTTCCGTCTTTTGCTTTAACTTGTAGTCCCGGTTCATTTGCCGCTGGTAAGATAGTAATTAAGTTAATATCTTCATGAGCAGCAGCGCGAATAGCATCAACTTCTTCATCACCTTTTAATGGTGGGTAATGCAAAATACGCAACAATGTTTGATCAGAGTCTTTGATCATGTCACCTAAAGGTTGACTGTATTTGTCGCTCACTTCAGCCGGAGAGTGCTTTTCAATCCATCCAAGTAACTCTTTTGCAAGCGTATTGGCTTCTCCATAATACTGAGAAATCTGTGGCAACAATGACTCAGGGCACTGACCCCATGGGTAATAGTGGTAGTACTCTTTAATGTCTTTTTTGGTAAACCCTTTCGCTACCTCAGAAACGCTCTGAGGAAAAAATCCGTCTTGCTTACCTTTGTTGTACAAGTAATTATTTTTTCTTCGCTATCGAAGAAAGCCTGCCAGTTATCGTAAATACCTTGTACCAATGACTGCTGGATAGGGTGATTTTTTAAAACCCCAAAACCAGTCTCACGAAGCGACTTTACGAATTCTTCTTGTGCGTTTTCCGCTTGATAATCAACAGCAACTAATTGCATAACTTTATCCCGTATATTTTGACTGCGGCATTATAAAGGTAGACGGGCTACAGAAAAAAGTCGCGGAATTTGATACAAATCAACCCCGCGAGGAATTTGCGCGTAATTTACATAAACCTGACCAATTAGTCCAGTAAAAACTGACCAATTGGTCTAATTTGAATGTTTTAACCGAGAGTGAGGTAAAAGCCCGCTAGAGCGGCACTCATTAAATTAGATAGCGTTGCAGCAATAACAGCTTTTAACCCCAGTCGCGCAATTTCTTTTCTGCGTGTTGGTGCCATAGCACCAATTCCACCCATCAAAATAGCGATAGAAGAGAAGTTTGCAAAACCACAAAGTGCAAAGGTGATAATGGCCTGAGACGCTTCAGATAGCTGAGCTTGGTTTTCTAAGAAATTGAGGTAAGCAACGAACTCGTTGACCACCATTTTCTGACCAATAAAGCTACCTGCAAGTTGTGCTTCCTCCCATGGTACGCCGATTGCCCATGCAAGAGGTTGAAGTACATAACCCAGGATCCCTTCAAACGTTACGTTTTCATAACCAAAAAGCTCAGCTGTCCAGCCAACAAGGCCGTTTACTAAAGCGATAAGTGCTATGAAAGCTAATAGCATGGCCCCCACGTTCAACGCGAGTTGCATGCCTGATGCTGCGCCGCTGGCAGCAGCATCGAATACGTTGGCGTAGCCGGTATCTTCCGCTTCTACGTCTTTTAAATTTTCATTGGGCTTACTGGTTTCTGGCAAGATGATCTTGGCCATCAATAGTCCGCCTGGTGCCGCCATGAAGCTGGCTGCTAAAAGGTATTTTAGATCGACCCCCATTCCCGCATAGCCCGCCATTACAGAGCCCGCAATAGAAGCAAGACCACCTACCATAACAGCAAATAGCTCTGAGCTTGTCATATGAGGAATAAAAGGACGAACCACCAAGGGTGCTTCGGTTTGGCCTACAAAAATGTTTGCAGCAGAAGACATAGATTCAGGTTGGCTAGTACCGAGTGCTTTTTGCAAAAAGCCGCCAATAACCTTAATGACAACGCCCATCACTTTTATGTGATAAAGCACGGCAATGAGGGCGGAGAAGAAAACGATAACAGGCAGTACGTTAAAAGCAAAAATGAACCCAATAGACTTATTGCCAATTGGGCCAAATAAGAAATCGATACCTTCTTGGCTATAACCAATAATGTTGGCTACAAATTCGGTTGCAGCCAACAGCACTTCTTTACCTGGTTCAGAATAAAGGACGAATGCACCAACTGATGCCTGGATAGCAAAAGCGCCACCCACCGTACGCCAATTAATACTGCTTCTCGCTGAAGATAGCGAAAAAGCAATAGCCAATAGGAGCGCGATGCCCAATAAACTTACCATAGATTTATTCCCTTAAAGAAGCGCTTGCTGAATGTGTGATTTGATCACATCGAGTGCAATTTGGTTTTTTCCACCTTGCGTCACCACTACGTCGGCAGTGAAGCGGCTTGGTTCTATAAACTGGTGATACATAGGTTTTACAGTCTCTTCGTACTGTTTTGCCACTGATTCAATGCTTCGACCGCGTTCTTTCAAATCGCGCATCATTCGACGCATAAGACAGATATCTAATGGTGTATCAATGAATATTTTTACATCGTATAACGGCAGAAGGTCGGTGCGTGCTAACAACATAATGCCTTCCAGAATAATTACAGGTGCGGGATTTAGTCGCTCTGTTTCTGGTAGGCGAGTGTGCGTTTTATAGCAATAGTGAGGGTAGTCTATAGGTTGACCTTCACGCAGTGCTTGAAGGTGTGCTTTTAAAAGCTCATGCTCAAACGCATTTGGGTGGTCGTAGTTATTTTTCTCACGCTGCTCCATCGGTAAATGATCTTGAGCGCGATAGTAATGATCTTCACGCAAGACTTGCACAGGGCGGCCTTGAGCACAAAAACCGTTAAACAAATTTTTTGTAAAAAGAGACTTTCCAGAGCCTGAAGCTCCAGAAATGGCAATAATTAATGGCGATTGCATAGTACTATAAAGCTGATTTTCTTGAAGCAAAGATACGCGTTTAGGCCTCGCGAATCAATGTAATATTCACAAGATCTTCGTTTATGGATCAGTCTTTGCTTCAACTTTATTGTATTTTCAATGCATTGCAGGCAATTAGAAATAAAACAAAAAGTCTTCCAAATGGTCAGTTTTTATTTCACTTTATTGATAACTGCAAGTTTTTCTCAGTAAATAACAGCGAGCAACTTGCGTTAATTTCCAATAATTTCAATATCCTCTTTTTTAATTGATGGTAGTGCATAGGAGTGTTGCTTAGAGCGAGAACCTTCACCTTGTGCTCTTGGTGGGTAATAAGTTTCTTTCTCTTCAATAAATCCAGTAAAGACTTCATCAAGCGCTGCGCGTATCTCACTTAACGTTTTATCTAAATTGGCATTGAAGTCTGGGCGCTTCCGCTTTGTGTGTCCTAACTCTATTAAACGCCCAAAGCTTTTATTTGCCAGTGCCATCAATTCATGGGGCACATCTTTATGAGGAGGCAAGGGCGCATTGGGGTTTTCAATACAGTATTTCACTAAGGCAGTGTAAAAACACAGTGGCTTGTTTTGTAGCGTAACCACTTTGTCATTAATACCATTTGATATGGTTTTATCTTGTAAATTTATAATCAGTCTAGGTTGAGGCGGTGGCGCTTCTGCCTCTGCAATAGCCTTTCTTATTGCCCGTCTACTAGCAAAAGCAAAAAACGGTGCAACCAATAAAGAGGCGACAAGTGCTACCCAACTGAATGACAGCCCTTGCAAAGGCGACTTGGTGCGTAGCAGTATGCTAATTTCTTGTTCTGCGTTTACAAACGACGTTTGGTGCAATTCGGGGAAAGTGCTTAATGTTTCATCCTTAACGGTTATTTCTTGAATAGCACCTACCAGTACTGGAGAAACTTGCGCTTTTAATGTGGTATTTAGTTTATCTAAGTAACGATATATGGCGTATTCATTAACGGGTGTATTTAACGTGTTATTACCCACATCTAAAAATGCGCTATCTAAACTAATACGTCTTTCAACTTTATCTATTGCATTGTGAATAGATGTTTCATTTCCGATGTATTGAGCAATAAATGCAACTGTGTGAAAAGCGAGAAATACACACAGCCAATTAAGTGCTATTACAGGTTTAGATTGAAGTTGTACATTGGACGAAGTCACTAATTGCACCCCGCTTCTAATGTAATATCTTTATAGTAGGGTCGAGGATGATTTTTTGAAATATCTTCTACAACAGACTGAACTGCACAATATAAATCGGTATTCTGGGTCTGCATTTTTAAAAACCACTGCATGCCACTTACACTCTCTTGTAAAGGGGTAGCGTAGTTTCGTGAAAAGCGCTTGCCATCTTCTTCCGCCCAATAAGTAGAAATAATGTCTACGTCGCCGGCTAGCAGTGCACGTCGTAGCTCTTGATGAGAACTAAAGTAAACAATATCTAGGTTGTTATCACTCAATCCTAAGTCTTGTAAAACGGTTTTAGGCACAATGTGCCCTGAGCGACTACTTGGGTAATCCAACAAACCTATCTTTTTACCAAGCAGGTATTCTTTATTGAGGCGTGGTTTTTCTCTAAGTGCAATAAAGAACGCAGAATAGTCAGGATGGGCGGCTATTTTAGTTAAGCCATATATTTGGTCAGCGCCAAAAGCTTCAACAACATTGTGCTTGACCAAGGCAAGATCGACTACGCCATGATTTATATATCTAAATGTATCGTAGTCACTTTGCCCAATAATTACTTTCACTTCACTGTATTGACGCTCTATGGTGGTGTTTGCACACAATCTCTCACTGACCATTTGGGCAATTCTTCCGTCGGTCACATAGGCAAAAAATACATCATCATTACCCTGCAATTTGGTCTTGCAGTTTAAATATTGACCAGTTTGTGGTGCGATGTCACTATAAGTGGTGGAATTTTGAAAATAGTTTACCGCACCGCAAATACATGCAGTGAGGAGAAATATGATCCACTTTCCAGAAGCAACAATTCTAAAATTAGCCAAAAAAACGACCAAGTGAATTAACGATTTATATGAGGATTTCATCAGTTAAGGTTACTTATTGCAATAGGTAAATTTATTTTAATTGGTTAAATTATTGAATTTTAATGATATATTACAGGTTAACCTGATTTTTATTAAACGCTGGTTATTAGTCATATATCTGGCAAGAATAGGTTCAGCTAATCACCAATGATTGACAATAATAATAATAAGTAAATTAACCTGACCATCTGGTCAAGTAATTTTTAGCAAGGTCAGAAGCCTCGGGGGATTGCTGTTAAATAAAAATGTAAAACTGTAATAAAATTGACATGTATTTTGATGACAATTTTAGTGGTAGACATTAATTGAGGTCGTCGACGGGACTTACCCTACAAAACGACCCTACAAAAAGATATTCAAACAAAAAGGGAAACACACACATGAGTTCATCAGCTAAATTCAGTCGTATAGCGGCTGCGGTTGCGCTGTCAATCGGTTTGTCTTCGACAGCAATGGCGCAAGTTACTTCGTCAGAACTGAACGGTAAGATTATGGGCCCGCAAGGTAACCCAGCTCCAGGTACTGTAGTTACAGTAACTCACGTTCCTACAGGTGCGGTTAAAACTGTAACAGTAAACAGCGGTGGTACATTTAGTCTTCGCGGTCTTCGCGTAGGTGGTCCTTACACTGTTGTTATCGATTCAGATGAATTCGCTGACCAAACTATTAACGACGTTTATCTTGAACTTGGCGATTCAGCAACAATCGAACGTGTTCTTCAGCCAGCACAAGAGTATGAAAACATCGTTGTTACTGGTTCTCAAGTAAGCAGCCTTGCTTTTGGTCAAACTGGTCCAGTTGCTAGCTTCGACTTGAAAACGTTACAAGAAGCGCCTGCAATTAACCGTGACATCACAGACATCGTTCGTATTGACCCGCGTATCTATGTAGATGAAGGCGGCAGCAACGGTATCCAGTGTGTGGGTAAGAGCCCGCGTTTCAACAGCTTGACTGTTGACGGTGTTCGCATGAACGACCTTTTCGGTCTTAACTCTAACGGTTACCCAACTGAAAGAATGCCTTTCTCTTTTGACGCTATTGAAGGTGTTTCAGTAGAAATCGCGCCATTCGACGTAATTTACGGTGGTTTCTCTGCGTGTAACATCAGTGCGGTAAGTAAAACAGGTACTAACGAAGTTCACGGAACTGCATTTTACGACTACGGTAGTGACAGCTTACGTGGTGATTCACTAGAAGGTGATGACATTAACCTAGGCGGTTATACTGAAAAACGTTACGGCTTCTCTGTTGGTGCACCGCTTATTAAAGATAAGCTATTCATCTTTGCTGCCTACGAGAAACTAGAAGGTGCGAACACCTTCGACCGTGGTGCAATTGGTTCTGGTGCAATTAACGAAGTTAACATTACACAAGACCAAGTAGCGCAAATCCAACAAATTTCTCAAAGTGTTTATGGTTTTGATGCCGGTAGTGTGCCTTCAAGCATGGCTAACGAAGATGAAAAGTTACTTGTTAAGTTAGACTGGAACATCAACGATCAGCACCGTTTTGCATTGACGTATAACTACAACGACGGAAATAATTTTGCGCAATCAGACGGTGACTCTAATGAATTCGAATTCAGCAGTCACTTATACGAGCGCGGCGCAGAACTAGAATCTTTCATCGGTGTACTATACTCTGACTGGACAGACAAGTTCTCAACTGAAATCCGTGTTTCACGTACTAAGCTAGATAACCTGCAGCGTTCACTGTATGGTGACGGTACTCCAGGTGGAAATGATTTTGGTGAAATCATTATCCGAATGGCGAACGATCCAGATGATAACTCTGATAACTTATCTGTTTATCTTGGTTCAGACGACAGCCGTCAAGCAAACGATCTTGACTGGGATGCAACTAGCATCATGTTCCGCGGTAATTACTACTTCGACAATGGTCACACACTGACTTTCGGTTATGAGAATGACAAGCTAGACATTTTCAACTTGTTCGTTCAGCACGCCGAGACTACAATTTCATTCAATAGCATTGAAGATTTTGCAAATGGCACAAACGCACGTATTGACTATGGCTATGCATACTCTGGTGACCTAAATGACCGTGCTGCTGAGTGGGGTTACACTTCACACTCAACTTACGCACAGGATGAGTTCTACCTAACTGACGACTTGAAAATTGTTGCTGGTCTTCGTTACGACTGGATCACAACATCTGACCGTCCTTTAGAAAATACAGACTTTACTGAATCTTACGGCTACAGTAACTCTGCTAACCTAGATGGTATTGATTTGCTACAACCACGTGTTGGCTTCAACTACACAGTTAGTGACAGCACTGAAGTTCGCGGTGGATTCGGCTTGTTCTCAGGCGGTAACCCGAACGTATGGATGACAAACAACTACCAAAACACTAACGTTACTGGTGGCGAAGTTAGAGGCGATTACGCAAGTCTTTTCGATGGCAGCATTACTTGGGTTAACACTGAAGATGGCGTAACACCAGGGCCAGGTTACTCAGTACCAGGCGATCTTGATGCTAGAATGGATGCTGGTGAGGGTAGTAACTTCGAACCAAACAACCTAGATCCAAACTTCGAAATGCCAAGTGAATGGAAAATTTCTGCTGGTTTAACGCACATTACAGACGACGACTATGTATTTAACTTCGACGCCTTGGTAAGCATTACGCAAGACCAAGCAATGATTAAGTACAAAGGCATTGAGCCTGTCGGCTTTAATGATGAAGGCTATGTTCAATACGAGCGCACAGGTCTAGGTTCTCTTGAGCTAACTAACTCTGGTGAGAAGTCAACCTCTTACTCATTAACTGCCACCATGAATAAAGCGTGGGATAACGGCATTGCGCTAGTTGCGGGCTACAACTACAGCCACGCAGAAGACGTACAACCAATGACAAGCTCGGTTGCGTTCTCTAACTTCCAATTCCGTGCGTTCACTAACCCGAACGAAGAAGTGTCTTCACTGTCTGATTGGAACATTAAGCATCGCTTAACGTTAGACTTGCGTTATACAACACAATTCTTCGATGGTTATGATACAACTTTCTCGATGTTTGCGTTGGCTCAATCTGGCAAGCCTTACAGCTTCACAATCTCTGAAGATGAAGTTAATAGTATCTTTAACTTCACTCCATACTTGGATAGCAACAACGTACTACCAATGGGTGCAGAGCGTAACGATGAAGAAAGTCCTTGGTGGGCGAAAGTGGATATCGCAGTTAGACAAGATATTCCAGCGTTCAACAAAGATCACACAGCACAGGTGTTCTTCATTGTTGATAACTTCACTAACATGCTGAATGATGACTGGGGTATTCTTGAAGAAACTTCATTCAACACAGCAGTTGTGGGTACTGCAAACCCAGAGCGTCGCCAAGGTGATGCATCACTTTGGGAACTACGTGTAGGTGTTAACTACCGCTTCTAATAAGCTGTAGTTAACAACATAAAAGTTGTAGTGTTAGGTGCCACTTTCCATTTTCGGGGGTGGCACTTTTTTATGCCTGATATATTGCTGCGTATGTATTTCGCTTTTCTAAAAGTAATCCCTTCAAGTTATCCCTTCTTATTCCATCGATTTTCTATATTCACCACTTACAACAAGGTTAATGAATAAATACTGCGAAGCCGCAGGGTTTATATCGGCATGATTTATTGGGCTGATGTCTTTTGAGAGAAACTTAACAGTGAAAGTATGTATTGGGAATACGCCTACACGTAGAAATTCACTAGAGTCAATTCAGTGACTTTTTCTAAAAAGGTAAGTTTATTATGGAGCGTACCCAACACCTTATTTGTATTGAGTACGTAAATGAGGAGATATAATTATACGTTTTCGAATAAGTCTTCGACGCGCTGACGTAGTTCTTCAATTTCAGATACATCGGCGGGCGCAATAAAAATAGTGTCATCACCAGCGATGGTACCAAGTACACCGTCTTTTTTGCTTAAAGAATCAAGTAGGCGAGCAATAAGTTGCGCTGCACCGGGGCTGGTTCTTATAATCACCATCACATTATTGTGAACGATATCCAAAACAAGCTGCTTTAGTGGGCTTTTCGCTGTTGGCATGCCAAGTTCAGGCGGCAAACAATACACCATGTCGCCACGGGCGTTGCGTGTACGTACCGCACCGAACTTACTCAGCATACGGGAAATTTTTGACTGACTGATATTGTCAAAGCCTTGTGCCTTTAAAGCGTCAACAATTTCACCTTGTGAACCGTAGCTCTCAGCTTTGAGAATTTCTTTGAAAGCTTTAATCAATTGCTCTTGTTTTGCGTTTGCCATTAGCGCTCTTTTCTATTTTGTCGGTCGTTATAAGATATAAAATTTATTATGCCTATATTGTGCCCCACAGGTGGACTTTGCGCAATTTGTTTGCATAATCATTCATGATAATGAATATCGGATAAAAATAGCCTGAAATAAGGCTATTAAGACCATCCGGTGATTGAGTTTTCCCCCGCGTTGCATTAGTGTGACGTTCCGTTTAAATACGTGAAGTAATCCCATAGGAGAAATGGTATGAAAGTAGCCGTGTTAGGTGCTGCCGGTGGTATTGGTCAGGCGCTGTCTTTGTTGTTGAAAACGCAATTGCCAGCAGGTTCAGATTTAGCGCTATACGATGTAGCGCCAGTAGTTCCAGGTGTTGCTGTTGATTTGAGCCACATCCCAACTGCAGTTAAAGTAACCGGTCACGGTAAAGATGACCTAGCTGGTGCACTTACTGGAGCAGACGTAGTTCTTATTCCAGCTGGTATGCCACGTAAGCCAGGTATGGATCGTTCAGATCTATTCAACATCAACGCCGGCATTGTTAAAAACCTTATTGAAGGTGTAGCTGATAACTGCCCGAATGCGTGTGTTGGTATCATCACTAACCCAGTTAACACTACTGTTGCTATTGCTGCTGAAACGCTTAAAGCAAAAGGTGTTTACGACAAGAACAAACTTTTCGGTGTAACTACGCTTGACGTTATCCGTGCAGAAACGTTTGTTGCTGAACTTAAAGGTGTAGATGTAGCGTCTGTGCACGTTCCGGTAATTGGTGGTCACTCTGGTACGACTATTCTTCCTTTGCTTTCACAAGTTGAAGGCGTAGAGTTTACTGACGAAGAAGTTGCTAGCCTTACTACGCGTATCCAAAACGCGGGTACTGAAGTTGTTGAAGCTAAAGCTGGCGGCGGTTCTGCAACCCTTTCTATGGGTCAAGCAGCAGCGCGTTTCTGTCTATCTCTTGTTGCTGCTATGCAGGGCGAGAACGTGGTTGAGTACACTTATGTACAAACTGATGACAGCGATGACGCAGCTTTCTTCGCACACCCTGTTCGCCTTGGCGCAAACGGCGTTGAAGAAATCTTGCCATACGGTGAGCTTAGCGCATTCGAAGAGAAAGCCAAAAACGACATGCTTGAAGGCCTACGTGGCGACATCAAGCTAGGCGTTGACTTCGTAAACGGCTAATTCGTGAGTATCAAGTATCATTGACGGGCCTTTGAACGTAGGCACGCCGTGAATACTTCCCTGTAGGCTTCGCCACCGCATTCATGCGGTGGAGAGCCTACTTATCAAAGCCTCGCCAACTCCAAACACCTCAATAAACCAATCCCCGAGGTTTCTAAGAAAAAGAACGGCCTATTGCGACCTTACGTAACCCCATTTCTTTTTGTTTTTCTTTGTTTTATATCTACTTTGACGTTTCACGTGCGATTGCTTGAAAACTGCACTACATTAGACTTAAGGTTGCCTGTTAATATAATGTTAATTGTGTTTGGTGTTTTACTAAATTATAAGGTTCTAGCTTTGTCTTTCACGAATATGACTATCAGGTAAAGCAAAACTCAGTACTAGTGAATTTAGTCGCCACTTTTGGGTTAGCAGCAAAACTGTCATTTAATAAAAGTAAATTAGTAAATCTGAAGGTAATTTACGTATTTATGTTGCTAAATGTTTTGATCGGCTTT
Source organism: Alteromonas sp. KUL42 (assembly GCF_006538325.1). Taxonomy (GTDB): domain Bacteria; phylum Pseudomonadota; class Gammaproteobacteria; order Enterobacterales; family Alteromonadaceae; genus Alteromonas. The sequence continues at coordinate 87,611 of NZ_BJKK01000012.1, read as the reverse complement.
AAATTTTTATATAAGAAATTTCTAAATATATTTTCATGCACATTAAAAATTTTACATGATGCTATTGTTTTAGCTCTGAGGCTCACCTTTTAAGTTACTTGGAGGTATCTATGTTTGATCGTTTCTCAATCGGCGCACGTCTGATGCTTATTTCATTGTTGCCAATGCTCATTATGGCATTGACAATGCTAATTATTATTAAGGGCGAAGTGGGTGAGTTAGTCGATTTACAAGTTGTTAACACGAAAGAGGCGTTGCTGGAAGAAAGTCAAGACGAACTCAAAAATATTATTGATGTTGCCTATAACACCATCAAGCCAATTTATGATGAAGGAGGTTCGTTAGAAGACGCTGTTGCTCTACTGAAAAGAATGGAATTTGGTGAAGATGGCTATATATTTGGCTATGACAGTAATTCTATACGCGTTTTCAGTGGATCTTCTTCAGACCGCATAGGTGATAGCTTTAAAGATTTCAAAGATGCTAATGGTGTCTATCTCATCAATGAACTTATCAAGGCGAGTAAAAAGAATGGCGTAGGGCAGGGAAACGAGTTTGTAACTTATCACTTCCCTCGATTAGGAGGTACACAGCCCATTCCCAAGCTATCCTATTCAATATACCTTCCCCGTTGGGACTTGATGATAGGCTCTGGTATTTATATTGATACGATAGAAAAGCAAGTTGATGTATTTAAAGAACAAACCATTGCATCAGGCAATGCAATGTTCATTTCAGTTATTGTAATTGCGGTTATTATCACCGGTATTCTTACTGCAATTGGCTTCGCCATGGCACGTTCAATACTCACCCCACTTAAAGAAGTTACTCGTTCAATCAAGACCCTTTCAGATGGCAATGGCGATTTAACACAAAGATTAGCCGTTAGAGATAAATTTGAATTAGGTGATTTAGCTGGAAGCCTTAATACCTTTTTAGAAGCGCTTCACTCGCTTATATTGAAAGTGAGGGAAGTATCAATAGGTGTAAAAGAAGAAAGTTCTGTATTGCTCACTGACGTAGAAAAAATTGAAGACGTGAGTGTGAAGCAACGAAGTGAAGTAGAACAGGTTGCAACCGCTATTACAGAAATGTCACAGACCGCGCAAGAAGTGGCTTCAAATGCGGCAAGTGCTGCGGTTTCAGCACAAAAGGCTAAGTCAAATGGAATGGATGCACTGAGCAAAGTAGAAGGCTGCCGAGACGAAATGACACAGCTACGAGTGGAAATGGAGAGGGCGAGCCAAGTTGTGCACCAAGTTGGTGTAGATGTTGAAAACATCAGCGCGGTACTTCAAGTCATTGAGAGTATTGCTGAACAAACTAACTTGCTTGCACTTAATGCTGCTATTGAAGCGGCTAGGGCAGGTGAGCAGGGGCGAGGCTTTGCTGTGGTTGCAGATGAAGTAAGAAACTTAGCCAGTAAAACCCAAGGCAGCACGGAAGAGATTCAAGAGATGATCAGTAAGCTGCAAAGCGGTTCGCGTAATGCGGTAAACGTAATGGACGACAATATAAAACGCAGTACTCTTGTGGAGGACAGCATTAAAGATACCGCAGATGGACTTACCAATATTGCTAACGAAGTAACAATGATGAATGACTTGAATACGCAAATAGCCGCAGCAGCAGAAGAGCAAAGTATTGTGGTTGATGATATTAGTAAGCGCGTTGTTGAAATTTCAGAGCAGACCAATGGACTAAGTAAGATTGCACAGAATAACGCACAAACTGCTGATGGCATGAACAAAAAACAGAGGACCTGGAGGAGGTCGTAAACCAGTTTAAAGTGTAGCTTTGATCTTGGAACTTGGTTTTTCGATGAATAAAAAACACCGGGCTTATCAGCAAGCCCGGTATAGATATGTAGAACAACCTTTATTAGTGTTAGCCAGTATTGCGCATACCAATCGCAATACCTGCAATGGTCACCATCATAGCACGTTCTAAGCTAGAGTTTTGCGCACCGTCTCCAGCTTTACGGATACGATCTAACAACTCTATCTGAAGATAATGTAGGGGCTGTAAATACGCGGCGCGAATTTCCATCGATTCCTTCCCTTGCGGGTCGTTTTTCATAATGTCATCGTCACCGGTAATCGCCAATAAAGAGGAAATACTCTCTTTAAGTTCGCTACGCAGCGCTTCACCAAAGTGTTTCAATTCATCAGGAACAAGTCGGGCATCATAAGCTTCGCTAATACGCGGATCAGCTTTGTGGAAAACCATGTCCAGCATAGATAAGCGCGAACGATAGAATGGCCACTGGCTAAACATCTCGTTAACCACTTTCTCGTTTTCAGGGGTTTTAACACTATCAATTGCACGCATTACACCTAACCAGCTTGGTAATACTAAACGGGTTTGTGCCCATGCAAAAATCCAAGGGATAGCACGTAAGCTCTCGATACCACCCTGTGGCTTACGCTTCGCGGGTCGACTGCCCAATGGCAATTTACCAAGTTCTTGCTCAGGTGTGGCAACGCGGAAATACGGAACGAACTCTTTGTCGTGACGTACAGTCGCGCGATAGTTATCACGGCCTTGTGCAGCCATCGCTGTAATAAGTTCGCGCCATTCTTGCTTCGGTGCCGGAGGTGGGAATAGCATTGCTTCAATAATCGCACTGGCATATATGCCTAAGCTGCGTTTTGCCAATTTTGGCATACCGAACTTATAACGAATAGTTTCGCCCTGTTCAGTTACACGGAAACCGCCCTCAAGGGAACCAGGAGGTTGAGAGTAAATAGCTGCATGCGCTGGTAAACCGCCACGACCAATTGTACCCCCACGACCGTGGAATAAGGTAAGGCTAACATCAAACTCATCGGCTATAGCTACCAAGGCTTCTTGTGACTGGTATTGTGCCCAACCTGCTGCCAATGCACCTGCATCTTTAGCTGAATCTGAATAGCCAATCATGACAAACTGGCGACCTTTCACATAACCGCGATACCAGTCGATAGACAATAGCTTACGCATTACATCAGGTGAGTTGTTTAAGTCGTCAAGGGTTTCGAATAATGGGGCTACCGGCATTGGCCAATCTACGCCACTTTCTTGTAGAAGTAGTTGTACGGCAAGCACGTCGGATGGCTCACTGGCCATAGAGATAATGTAAATACCGAACCCGTGTTTGCTGTGCTTAGCAATAACCTTACAGGTATCGAGTACTTCTTTTACATCATCAGACGCATCCCATTGAGCAGGGAATAGGGGGCGCTTAGAACCCAATTCGCGGAGCAAGAATGCTTGCTTATCGGCTTCACTCCATTGGGCATAATCACCTAGCCCAAGGTAACGCGTAAGTTCACTGAATACATCCGCATGACGTTCAGAGTCTTGACGCACGTCAAGGCGCAGTAAATGCACACCGAATACTCTTGCACGACGGATCGTGTCTAGCAACAGACCGTTTGCGACCACTTGCATACCGCAATCAAGCAATGACTGATAGCAAAGCATCAATGGCTCGATAAGCTCGTCGTCACTTTCTACCCAGTTCGACGTATCTGGATTTTTGTCAGCCAAGTAATCACTAATGCCATCACGAGTTGATACGAACTTATCAACTAGAGGGCGTAGCAGTGCGCGATAAGGCTCGTTAGCATCACCAACTTTGGCACGTAGCTCATCGTTGCAGTCATACATCGACAATTCAACTTGTAAGCGGTCTAAATCGATGGCAAAAAGCTTAGCTGCGCGCTTACGGGCAAGTAGCAGTACTTGTTCTGTTACTTTAGATGTAACAAATGGATTCCCATCTCTATCGCCGCCCATCCAAGAGCTGAATTGAACCGGTGATGAATCTAATGGTAAAGAAACTTGGTAATCTTCGTTTAAGCGTCCATCAAGTTCACGCATAAAGTCAGGAACCGCTTCCCATAATGAGTTTTCAATGACCGAGAATCCCCAGCGCGCTTCATCAACAGGCGTTGGGCGAACAGAGCGAATTTCTTCAGTGTGCCAAGCCTGTGCTATCAGGTCTGCAATACGGGTTTCTACTTTGCCACGCTCTACGTCATTAAGCGATTCTTGGTGAATAGCTTGCAAACAATTGGCTAATTCTTTGTGCTTGTGAATTAGCGTACGACGGGTAACTTCTGTGGGGTGTGCGGTAAGCACAAGATCAATATTGAGCTTTGCTACAGCCTCTTGCACTTTTTCAGCAGTAAGTTCTGCCTTATCTAGGTGCTTAAATAGCGCATCTATGGATGCATCTACGTTCATTGCGGCGTTGTATTCTTGTTCAGCAATATTGCCTAAGTTCAAGAACTGCGCGAATGCACGGCCAACTGTCAACAAATCACTGTCAGACATTGTTTTGAAAGTTTCTTTCAGTTCTTCGCTACATGTCGCGTCGCCCTGATAAGAAGCTCGGCCGCCTTTACGTATCTTTTCTATACGATCTAGCCACTCTTGACCCAACTGGTTTTTAATTGTTTCACCAAGGGTCTTTCCAAGGTATCGAACCGTGTCTTTTAGTTCAGCATCGTAGTGTGTTTGCATGCTATCCTCCTAAATATATGGTCTTAACAATACTGTGTCCTTTGCGTCTTGTCTAACCACTTTCGGTTATAATTTACAACATTTTGCTACTTTCACCCCTATCAGACTATTGCTCAAAGCAAGATGATTTCTGGTGTGGTACACTCTTGCACCGGAAAATGCAGAAACATTCTCGCACTTAGCGTGTTGTTTGAAATTTGTACTGCATTTGTAATTTAATTTCAGGAGTTTTTGTGACTGATACATTCAATACAGTAGAAACCCAAGCAAGTTACGGCATTGGCTTTCAAATGGGTCAACAATTGCAATCAAATCCTTTCGAAGGACTTGCCATAGATGCAGTTGTTGCTGGCTTAAAAGATGCTTTTTCTGGTCAAGCACCTCAAGTAGATAACGACACACTACGTGACGCGTTTGGTGAAATTCATAAGCGCATGCAAGCTGCGAAAGAAGAAGCGAGCAAAGCGGTTATTGAAGAAGGCACTAAGTATCTTGAAGAAAACGCAAAGCGTGACGAAGTTACAGTAACTGAGTCTGGTCTTCAGTACGAAGTCATTGCTGAAGGCGACGGTGAAGTTCCATCAGCATCAAGCACAGTACGTGTTCATTACCACGGTACACTTATCAATGGAAACACCTTTGACAGCTCGTACGAGCGTGGTCAGCCAGCAGAATTCCCTGTAGGCGGTGTTATCAAAGGCTGGACTGAAGCGCTTCAACTTATGAAAGTAGGTGCTAAATACCGTTTACACATCCCACATGATCTTGCATACGGCGAGCAAGGTGCGGGTGCGGCAATTGGTCCATACAGCACATTGGTATTCGATGTTGAATTACTCGATATCTTAGGCTAATGCCTGTTGACAGGAGTGTGCCATCACTCCTGTCGCTACTCTGCTCACATATTCAAAGATAGCTCACAACTTTCTTTTTTTAACCTTAAACACGCTCTAATAGTCTTTCATCTCTAGCGCTCAACACTTTTCTAAAATAAATGAAATGACTGTTAATACCCAACACTTGCGGTATGCTAGTTCCATCTGCTCCGAGTTGTTATCTATCGCGTCGGCATTACAATAGCGCCATGCTCAAATAAGGAAAATTATTATGGTTATCAAGCCTAAAGTGAGAGGCTTCATTTGTACAAACGCGCACCCTGTAGGTTGTGCAAAAGCAGTAGAAGAACAAATTGCTTATGTGGAAGCGAAAGGCGACCTAGGTGAAGGTCCTAAAAACGTGCTGGTTATAGGTAGTTCAACAGGCTACGGTCTAGCCTCGCGCATTACTTCTGCTTTTGGCTACGGCGCGAAAACTTTAGGTGTTTGTTTCGAAAAAGCGCCGACAGAGCGCAAAACAGGTACAGCAGGCTGGTACAACACAGCAGCATTCCACGAACAAGCAAAAGCGAAAGGTCTTTTCGCTGACACCATTAATGGCGATGCGTTTTCTGATGAAATCAAAGTGGAAACTATTGATAAAATCAAAGCGGAAATGGGGAAAGTTGACCTTGTAATTTACAGTCTTGCATCACCACGAAGAACAGATCCAGAAACAGGGGTGACGTACAAGTCGACCCTTAAGCCTGTTGGCCAAGCTTACACTACAAAGACTTATGACACTGACAAAGATAAAGTACATGAAGTGTCACTCGAGCCAGCCAATGACGATGAAATTCTCAATACTATTAAAGTGATGGGTGGTGAAGATTGGGAGCGTTGGATGGACTTCCTTCGCGAGGCTGATGTTTTAGCCGAAGGATGTAAAACCACGGCTTATACCTATATTGGTAAGGAACTCACATGGCCTATCTATGGTCAAGCGACCATCGGCAAAGCAAAAGAAGATCTCGACCGCGCTGCGGCAGCCATCATTGGTAAAAACAGCAATCTTTTAGTTCAAGCCAATGTGAGTTCATTGAAAGCGCTGGTTACTCAAGCTAGTTCTGCCATTCCTGTAATGCCGCTCTATATCTCTTTGATTTACAAAGTGATGAAAGAGGAAGGGACACACGAAGGCTGTATTGAACAAATTTTCGGCCTGTTTACCGAGTGTTTGTTTGGCAATACACCAACGCTTGATGAAGCAAACCGTTATCGCATGGATGGCAAAGAAACTAATGATGCAACTCAAGCGAAAATCAAAGCATTATGGAATGAAGTAACACAAGAGAATTTCCATGATTTGAGTGATTATGAAGGCTATCATCACGAGTTTTTAAAGCTGTTTGGTTTTGACATTGACTCAGTTGACTATGAGCAAGATGTAGAGCCAATGGTTAATTGGTAATACCTAAATCTATTCGCATGTATTGATTCCTGCACAGAATGCGCCGTCTTTTAAGGCGGCGTTTTTTATTCCCTCATAGGTCAACACGCTCTAGTGCGACTAAAGGTTTACATTAAATTGTAGAAAAATTTAGCTTTATCTTGAAATAGCATGGCACAAACCCATGGGTTAATGCTAAAATCCCGAAATTAAGTAGGGGGCTTTTCTACTCCTACCAAAACAGCAGCAAAACACACAGTGTCACAAGAATAAAAATAAGTGGCGTTTTTGTTGGTTCTCTAAAGTTATAGGGCGGTTTTGAACGTCCGCAAAAAATGAACTAGTGGTTACGGCTTCATAACAGGCTGACCGTGGCAAATTAGGTCTAGTTCTATCAATCAACAACAAAAAGGTGTTTAACACCTGTTAATAGTGCGCTTTTGCATGCTGACAGGCAGGATTACTGCGGTCATGCAAAAGGGTATTTCTATTAGAGTAGTGCGATTACATATGATAAAAATCAAGAAAGGTCTCGACCTCCCAATTGAGGGAGCGCCAAAGCAGGGGATTGCTGATGCATCTGCTGCAACGCGCGTTGCCGTTCTGGGAGAAGAATATGTGGGTATGCGCCCTACCATGCACATCCAAGTTGGTGATGTAGTGAAGAAAGGCCAAGTTCTTTTTGAAGACAAAAAGAACCCTGGCGTTAAATTCACTGCTCCTGCTGCGGGTGAAGTGGTAGAGGTTAACCGTGGTGCAAAACGTGTTCTTCAGTCTGTAGTAATCAAAGTAAGCGGCAATGACGCCGTTAGCTTCGATAAAATTGCAGCTGACCAGATCGCGAGTGCTTCACGCGAGCAACTTCAATCAATCCTTGTGGAATCTGGCATGTGGACAGCGTTACGTACGCGTCCATTCAGCAGGTCGCCGAAGCTAGATTCTGTTCCAAGCTCAATTTTTGTAACAGCAATGGATACTAATCCATTGGCTGCAGATCCTGCGGTCATTATTGCTGAGCGCCAAGACGATTTTGTAAATGGTCTTAAAGCGTTAACACAATTGAGCGGTGGCAAGACATACGTTTGTAAAGCAGCAGGTGCTTCTGTACCTACTGGTGATGCAGCGGTAGATGTGGAAGAGTTTGGTGGTCCTCACCCTGCGGGCTTACCAGGTACACACATTCATTTCCTTGATTCTGCTGGCATGAATAAAACCGTTTGGCATGTTAACTACCAAGACGTTATGGCGATTGGTGCATTGTTGACAACCGGTGAACTAGATAACCGTCGTGTTGTTTCGCTGGCAGGTCCTGCAGCGAAGAACCCGCGCTTGGTTCGCACCGTACTTGGTGCCGACTTAACTGAGCTAACAACTAACGAGTTGGTTGAAGGTGAAGTACGCGTGATATCTGGTTCAGTACTTAGCGGTACAACTGCGGTAGGTGTACACGGCTTCCTAGGTCGTTTCCACACGCAAGTTTCACTACTAAAAGAAGGTCGCGAGAAGAAGCTATTTGGCTGGATTTTACCTGGCTCAAATCAGCACTCAGTGACTCGTGCTTACTTAGGTCACCTAAGTGGCAGCAAGACATTTGATATGACAACAACTACCAATGGTTCTGAACGCTCAATGGTTCCAATTGGTAATTACGAACGCGTTATGCCCCTAGATATCATTCCTACGCTTCTGCTTAGGGACCTGATTTCTGGTGATACTGACGGTGCTCAGTCGTTGGGTTGCTTAGAATTGGATGAAGAAGATTTGGCATTGTGTACTTATGTATGCCCTGGCAAATACAACTATGCGCCAATTTTACGCGACTGTTTGACCACCATTGAGAAAGAGGGTTAAGTCATGGGTTTAAAAGCGTATTTAGAAAAAATCGAACCAAACTTCGAGCCGGGCGGTAAACACGAAAAGTGGTACGCGCTTTACGAAGCAGCAGCTACTATTTTCTATACTCCTGGTAAGGTAAACAAAGCCAACACCCACGTGCGTGACAGCATTGATCTTAAGCGCATTATGATCATGGTGTGGATGGCAACATTCCCAGCTATGTTCTTCGGTATGTACAACATCGGTTTGCAAGCGCAAGATGCAATTGCAATGGGTGCAGGTACATTACCTGATACATGGCAAGCAGGCCTATTCGCAGCGCTTGGCGGCGACTTGGCAAATGCGGGCACACTTGGCCTATTTTTCTACGGTGCATGTTTCTGGCTTCCAATCTACGCAGTAACCTTTGCGGTAGGTGGTTTCTGGGAAGTACTTTTCGCTTCTGTGCGTAAGCACGAAGTTAACGAAGGCTTCTTCGTAACATCAGTACTGTTCGCACTAACACTTCCAGCTACTATTCCACTTTGGCAAGTTGCACTAGGTATTACCTTTGGTGTTGTTATTGCCAAAGAGGTATTCGGTGGTACAGGTCGTAACTTCCTTAACCCAGCACTGTCTGGTCGTGCATTCCTTTACTTTGCGTATCCTGCACAGATTTCAGGTGACCAAGTATGGGTAGCAGCAGATGGTTATTCTGGTGCAACGTCTCTTAGCCAAGCGGCTTCAGGCAACCTTGACTACACCAACATGGACCAGTGGATGAATAGCTTCATCGGTACTATTTCTGGTTCAGCAGGTGAAGTATCTACATTAGCCATTATCCTTGGTGGCTTGTTCATCATGTACATGCGTATAGCTAGCTGGCGCATTGTTGCAGGTGTGGCTATTGGTGTAGCGTTCTTCGCAACACTACTAAACCTAATCGGCAGTGATACAAACCCTATGTTTGCAATGCCTGCACATTGGCACTTTGTTGTTGGTGGTCTTGCTTTTGGTATGTTCTTCATGGCGACAGACCCTGTATCTGCGTCGTTTACAAACCAAGGTAAGTGGGCTTACGGTATCTTCATTGGTTTCATGACGGTACTAATCCGCGTCCTAAACCCAGCCTTCCCAGAAGGTGTAATGCTAGCAATCTTGTTTGCTAACTTGTGGGCGCCACTGTTCGACTATTTCGTCGCGCAAAGCAACATCAAGCGGAGGGTAGCACGTGTCGGCTAAGAAAGAATCTTTAGGCAAAACTATTGGTGTAGTTGTAGCCGTATGTTTAGTTTGTTCAATTGTTGTTTCTGGCGCGGCAGTTGGCCTTCGCTCTTTACAACAAACAAACGCAGCTCTTGATAAAAAGAGCAACATTCTAACTGCTGCAGGCCTGTATGAAATGGGCATGAGCAATAGCGCAATTGAAAGCACGTATAGCGAGCGAGTAGAGCAGCGCTTTGTAAATCTTGACCAAGGTACCTTCGTTGAAGCGCCTAGCCAAGGTTATGACATGTATAAAGCAGCAAAGGTAAATGAGCTAAGCACTAAAGTAGAAGGCAGCAATGTTGGCTTCCAGCGTCGCCCTAACGTGGCAAGTGTTTACTTAGTGCGCAACGAAGCAGGTGATGTATCTCGTATCATTCTTCCTGTTCACGGTAGCGGCCTTTGGGATCTTATGTACGGTTTCTTAGCGGTAGATGCAGACGGCCAAACGGTTCGCGAGCTTATTTACTATCAGCAAAAAGAAACGCCAGGACTAGGTGGTGAAGTGCAAAACCCTGCATGGCAGGCGAAATGGGATGGTAAAGAACTATTCGAAAATGGCGACGTTGCTATTCGTGTAGTGAAAAATGCTAACCCAAGCAATCCTCACACAATTGATGCGCTTTCAGGTGCAACCCTAACCAGTAACGGTGTTGAAAACACAGTACGCTACTGGGTAGGTGAGCAAGGCTTCGGCCAGTTCCTGAAGAACCAAGCATGGCGTTCATAAGGGAAGTCTCATGGCAGATACTAAAGAAATGAAAAAGGCCCTCTTTGGGCCAATTATGGACAACAACCCGATCGCCCTACAGGTACTCGGTATTTGTTCAGCATTGGCAATTACTACTAAGCTGGAAACAGCATTGGTAATGTCATTAGCGCTTACAAGCGTTGTAGCGTTCTCAAACTTGTTTATATCACTCATTCGTAAGCAAATTCCGTCGAGTGTTCGTATTATCATCCAAATGACAATCATTGCGTCGTTGGTAATTGTTGTTGACCAAATTCTAAAAGCATATTCGTATGAAGTTTCGAAACAGCTTTCGGTATTCGTTGGTCTAATTATTACTAACTGTATCGTAATGGGTCGTGCGGAAGCGTATGCGATGAAGAGCCCACCTCTAATGAGCTTCCTAGACGGTATTGGTAACGGCTTGGGTTACTCATTTATTCTTATTGTAATTGGTACAATTAAAGAGCTATTTGGTTTCGGTACTATTTTAGGTTTCGAAATTCTTCCACTAATTCAAAATGGTGGTTGGTATCAAGGTAATGGTTTGTTAATCCTACCATTCAGCTCGTTCTTCTTAATTGGCGGTATGATTTGGTTTATCCGTACCATCCGTCCAGAGCAAGTAGAGCCTAAGGAGTAAGTCATGGAACATTATTTGTCGTTATTTGTTCGCTCAATCTTTGTTGAGAACATGGCGTTATCACTTTTCTTGGGTATGTGTACCTTCCTTGCGGTATCTAAGAAAGTTAAAACGGCTATGGGCCTTGGTGTTGCGGTTATCGTAGTACTAGGTATCTCTGTACCGGTTAACCAAGTTATTTACGTAAACATTCTTGCTCCAGGCGCACTTGCGTGGGCAGGTTTTCCTGAAGCTGACCTTAGCTTCCTTAACTTCCTAACGTTTATCGGTGTTATTGCGGCATTGGTTCAGATTCTAGAGATGAGCTTAGATAAGTTCTTCCCAGCGTTGTATAACGCATTAGGTATCTTCCTTCCGCTAATTACCGTTAACTGTGCAATCTTCGGTGGTGTGGCTTTCGCGGTACAGCGTGAGTACAACTTCACTGAAAGCATCGTGTATGGCGTTGGTAGTGGTATGGGCTGGGCACTAGCAATTGTATTGCTAGCGGCAGTACGTGAGAAGCTGAAGTATGCTGATATGCCTGATGGTATTCGTGGTCTGGGTTCTGTATTCATGATTGCGGGCCTTATGGCACTTGGCTTCCAGTCTTTCACTGGTATTCAGCTGTAATAAAGCTCGGGAGCAACTAAATGAATAATGTAGAAATATATCTAGGCGTCGGCATGTTCATTGCCATTGTATTGGCGCTAGTATTTATAATTATGTTTGCCAAGTCTAAGTTGGTACCGACAGGTGATGTAACTATTACCATTAACGGAGACCCAGACAAGGCAATTAAAACTGCACCGGGTGGCAAGCTACTAGGTGCACTAGCAGATGCGGGTTTCTTCGTATCTTCTGCATGTGGTGGCGGTGGCTCATGTGGTCAGTGTCGTGTAGATGTACACTCAGGTGGTGGTGAAATTCTACCTACTGAGCTTGATCACATCACCAAGGGTGAAGCCCGTCAAGGTTGTCGTCTTTCATGTCAGGTTGCGGTTAAGCAAGACATGGACATCGAACTTGAAGAGTCTGTATTTGGTGTTAAAAAATGGGATTGTGAAGTTATCTCTAACGATAACAAAGCAACGTTCATCAAAGAACTTAAGCTTAAAATTCCAAATGGCGAGAGCGTTCCATTCCGTGCGGGTGGTTACATTCAAATTGAAGCGCCTGCGCACCACGTTAAATACAAAGACTTCGATATTCCAGAAGAATATCGTGGCGATTGGGAACGTTTCGGCTTCTTCGATATTGAGTCTAAAGTGGACGAAGAAACTATTCGTGCATACTCAATGGCGAACTACCCAGAAGAAGAAGGCATTATTATGCTAAACGTGCGTATCGCTACGCCGCCGCCTAATAACCTAAGCCTACCTGCAGGTAAGATGTCTTCTTACATCTGGAGCCTGAAAGAAGGTGATAAAGCAACTATCTCTGGTCCGTTCGGTGAATTCTTCGCTAAAGACACAGACGCAGAAATGGTATTCGTTGGCGGTGGTGCAGGTATGGCGCCAATGCGTTCACATATCTTCGACCAACTTCGTCGTCTTAAGTCTGACCGTAAGATCAGCTTCTGGTACGGTGCTCGTTCACTTCGCGAAATGTTCTATGTTGAAGACTTCGATGAGCTTGCAGCAGAAAACGAGAACTTCCAGTGGCATGTAGCGCTTTCAGATCCTCAACCAGAGGACAACTGGGAAGGTTACACTGGGTTCATTCACCAAGTTCTTTTAGAGAACTATCTGAAAGATCACCCTGCGCCAGAAGATTGTGAGTTCTACATGTGTGGACCACCTATGATGAACGCGGCCGTAATCAACATGCTTAAAGATTTAGGTGTTGAGGACGAAAACATCATGCTAGATGACTTCGGTGGTTAATCTACGCAGTTAGTATTGTAAAAAAGGGGCGTTAGCCCCTTTTTTGTTTGTTTTGATGTAACGTTACTTTAGATTGTGAATGAATCATCAACGCAGCGTATGAATGAAAGGAAGATAACGTGATTCGATTTGCCATTCGAATTTTTCTTGCCGTGGTTGCTATTGGCATTTTATTGCTTGCCAGTTGTAGCGATGAGCAACGCCCTGTAGTGCATTTGCAAGGGCAAACCATGGGTACAACATATAATGTTAAGTATCTACTGGATGAAGCTGAAACCAATGGCGTGGATGCGCAAAGACTACAAAGTGAAATTGATGCACGCTTGGTTGAAGTGAATAAGTTGATGTCGACCTACGACCCAACATCAGAGTTATCGCGTTTTAATCAATATCGATTTACTGATAATTTTAATGTATCTCCTGACACCTTGTTTGTTGTGAATGAAGCGCTTCGCCTAGCGCAGCTCAGTGGTGGAGTACTTGATGTCACAGTGGGTCCGTTGGTCAACTTGTGGGGATTTGGGCCGACTAAACGTCCAGAGATAGTGCCTAGCCAAGCCGACATTGATGTTATTCGCGAATATGTGGGTTTCTCGAAACTTTCTACAACGCCAACCGGTCTTAAGAAGAGTCACCCTATGTTGTATGTCGATTTATCGACAATTGCAAAAGGGTATGGTGTGGACGAAGTCGCATCAATATTAGAACAGCAAGGCATTGTTGATTATCTTGTCGAGATTGGCGGTGAAATGCGAGTAAGAGGAGAGCGTGGTGATGGAAGTGAATGGCTAATCGCAATAGAAAAGCCGGTAACGACAGAACGCGCTGTTCAAAAAGTGGTATCTATTGGTACTCATGCAGTGGCGACGTCTGGCGATTATCGCAATTATTATGAAGATAACGGTGTTCGTTATTCTCATTTGATTGACCCAACTACAGGGGCGCCTATAACTCACAACTTGGTATCAGTAACGGTTATCCACTCTTCTTCGATGACGGCTGATGGCCTGGCAACAGCGTTTAATGTAATGGGTTGGGATAAAGCAATCGAAATTGCAGAGCAAGAACAGCTTGCGGTTTTCCTTATTCGTCGCACAGCTAATGGTTTTGAAGAGTATGCGTCGCCAGAATTTGATAAACTGGTGACAGTTCATAATTAGGGGGTAGCGATGTCTACGTTCATTTTAGCATTTGGCTTTTTCCTTGCTATGGTTTTAGCAATGGCAGTGGGCTACTTAGTTCAGCGAAAGTCCATTTCAGGAAGTTGTGGCGGTTTAGGTGCCTTGGGTATCGAAAAAGCGTGTGATTGTCCTGAGCCTTGTGATCGCAAAAAATCACGAATGGAGAAAGAAGCTGCTCGTCAGAAAAAACTAGATGAGTGGAAACAAAATCAAATTTTGTAGTACTTAGCAGAAATTCTAAGACGTTAAAAAGCGCTGTTTGAATTGTCTCAATGGCGCTTTTTTCTTTTAGGTGATTGACGCTACCCTAACCAACTGGGTAAATAAATTAACGTGACAACTAAAAAAGCCGACCATGCTGTCAGCACTGTGGCTGCACGGTAGCTTATCCCTCTCACCGACGGCAGTTTGTGATCTGCATCGTTAGGCCATATCTGCGATAGCAATAATGCGAAGCTCAAGGTGACAACAAAGCCAATAAGGTTCCACCAGAACCAAAACAAGGTATTGTCACTTAGCCAAAGAAATACATTGGCTGCAACCCCAGCGAGCAACCCGATATTCGCTGCCGCGGGTGATACTTTTCGACTGTGAATGCCAACCAGAAAGGTAGCTAATACCGGACCATAGAAAACAGAGCCAATTTTATTGATTGCTTCAATGACCGTAGGGGCGATATTTCCGGCATAAAGGGAAAGTAGAAGCGTAATTAACCCCCATGCAATACCGGCAAATCGCGCACGTTTCAGATAAGTATCTTCATCGGGTTTTGCGCCGGTTATACGGCAAATATCTTCGGTTGTAACAGCTGCTAAGCTATTAATGGCAGAGCTGAGGGATGACATAGCAGCCGCCAGAATAGCAACTACCAGAATGCCGACTACACCGGCGGGAAGGTAATTAATAATGAATATGGGCATCATCCAATCGGGTTCACCCACAGGGATTTGCGCGCGTAACTCTGGCGTTGATATGACAAGGGCACCAATTACTAAGCCAACTAGGCAGTATAGTAATGTTATGGGAAAGCGCAAAAAGGCCACGGCTAACATCATTTTCTTCAGGTCTTTTATACTGTGGCTGGACAGTGCCCGCTGCGCCTCAGACTGATCGCATCCATAGTAAGAGGCATACAATACAACACCGCCAAATAGCATGGGTAACAAACCGAAGTCACTACCATTTAATCCCGCGGTAATAGTATTGGTAGCCTGAAGACGTTCTGACGGTATGACATCAAACACTCTTTGCCAGCCACCTATGATATCTAGACCAGCCCATAGACACAGCGCAGCACCGGCAATAATAAGTACCATTTGTATAGCATCGCCGTAAACAACCGCTTTCATGCCACCCATTGCCGAATAAACCAAGGTGATAACACCTATGACCAAAATAGCATTGAGCTGATTTAGCCCCATGGTACCTTGCAAGATCAAACTAATGGCATAGATCATAATGGCAGTAGCAAACGAGCGACTAATTTGAAAAACAAGGCTGATAAGTACGCGGGTAGAGCGAGAAAAGCGCTGCTCTAAATAGTCGTAAACGCTGACCACTTGGGCATTGTGCAAAGTGGGTAAAAGGCGCCATAACATGATGATAACTGCTATCGGTAATGCCAGCTCGTAGCTTAACCAAATAAGGCCTCCGCCTTCTCTAAGCCCGACAAAGGCTGGGGCAGAAATGAAGCTTATGGCAGAAAGCTGAGTTGCCATAACCGACAGAGTGAGAGTTGGCCATGCTAATGAACGCCCGCCGAGGAAGTATTCCTTACCGGAGTGTTGATGTCTAAACTTAAGCCCTAAATACAATAGTCCCAGTAAATAAATACTCACAATGGAATAGTCGAGCCACGTCATTCCGTTCTCCTGTATATGCTTCCGCTGTCTTTATGCGCTGAGTCAAAGTACTGAGTTAAAGTGTTGAGTTTGATGGCAGATTCTTGTTGTTATTTTAACCATATCACACTGACAGAAAGAATTAAGCACAAACCATGTATGGGTAAGGTAAGGAAACCTTAGGCGATATCACAACGAAGTGGTGTATTTTCACGCATTTAATAATATACTGTTCTTTTGTACAGTTGTGGGTTGTGCCTGCCCAAGGCGATTAACACTTATGCGAAAGATCATTCACGTAGACATGGATTGTTTTTATGCCGCAGTAGAAATGCGCGACAATCCTGCATTGCGTGATATTCCCATAGCCATTGGTGGTAGCTCTGATAGAAGAGGGGTTATTTCTACTTGTAACTATCCTGCCCGCAAATTTGGTGTACGCTCAGCCATGGCAACGGCTTATGCAATGAAGCTATGCCCAAATCTCACGTTAGTAAAAGGGCGGATGGAGGTATACGTTAACGAGTCTCAGAAAATTCGCAGTATATTTTCTGATTACACTGATTTAATAGAGCCTCTCTCGTTAGACGAAGCCTACCTAGATGTCACTCATAGTCAATTTTGTGGTGGCAGTGCCACTCTTATGGCTGAAGAAATACGCGCGCGTATCAAAAGCGAAATTGGGTTAACAGCTTCTGCGGGGGTCGCGCCCTGTAAATTCGTGGCTAAAGTGGCAAGTGATGAAAACAAACCCGACGGTATTTGCGTCATTACACCTGATAAGCTTGATGAGTTTGTTCGACAACTTCCCCTTAAAAAAATACCGGGAGTGGGTAAAGTCACTATGCAAAAGCTACAACGTTTAGGACTGAATACCTGTGAGGACGTGCGACGTTACCCGTTTGAACGCATTCAAAAAGAGCTGGGGAAATTCGGAAGTGTTTTATGGGAACGTGCTCATGGCATTGATGAACGCAGTTTGTCGGTATCGAGAGAGCGAAAGTCTATTGGTGTGGAGCGGACCTTAAGTGAAGACATTCATACCCTTGATGAATGCAAAGCCTTTTTGCCCCATTTGCTTGAAAAGCTTCAGTCTAGAATAGACAATCATGGCAAACGTACAGGAAAGCCTGTGCGACTTCGTACTCAGGGCGTAAAGTTAAAGTTTAACGACTTTCAATTAACAACCGTTGAACATCGGCAAGGTAAATTAGATGAACGTTATTTTCACGAGCTAATGGAAGAAGCTTTTGAGCGTGCCAATGGAAGAGGTATTAGGTTGGTAGGGTTACATATTGGCCTTGCTGCGGAACAATCTACACATCAACTAATATTACCCTTTGACGAGTAGTTATACTAAGGCAGTCGACTATAAATCTTAAAAGACTTTTTCTAAGTATAGGCTGTAAAGATCGGCTGATAAGCTCGGCATAAAAGAATGGCCCTAAATTTAGCCTTAGAAAATAGGTATAAATTTAATGGGCGAAAAATAAATTACATCACAATTGAAGGCATTCCATGAGCGATTCCACGTTAATTACCCCAGGACGTTATCAACATTACAAAGGCAACTTTTACGACGTATATGAAGTTGCCACCCACTCTGAAGATGAAAGCAAGTTGGTTGTCTATCGCCCTTGCTATGGCGAGCGCGCTTTGTGGGTAAGACCTCTCGATATGTTTACTGAAAGCGTAGAGAAGGACGGAAAAGTTTTACAACGTTTTGCCTACGTAGGAGATATTCCCGAAGGTGAAAAATTGATCTAATGTAGTGTAAATCACATAGTGTTATTAATAACGCCATAAGGCTGACAAAGTTGCTTAGTCAGATATCAAAACAGAAAAAAGACACACCAAGGAATTCTCATGAAAATGCCCACTCGTTCAATGCTTTTTGCCGCTTTGCTCGCTGCCTTTCCTTTAAGCAAAGCACTCTCTCAAGACCGATTCGCTGATGTGGAGGTGACTGCCACTTCAATTAAAGGCTCAGTGCACATGCTTACGGGTATGGGAGGTAACATTGGGGTGTCGGCAGGTGAAGATGGTGTGTTAATTATTGATGATCAATTCGCTCCGTTGGCAGAAAAAATAGCCACGGCGTTGGGGCAACTGGGCAGTGATAAACCTAAGTACATCATCAATACTCACTATCATGGTGATCACACGGGTTCAAATGCGTTTTTCCATAGCCATACAGGTGCCACTATTTTTGCTCATGAGAATGTGCGCATTCGTTTGGCAAACGACGAAAAAATAAAGCCAGAAGCGCTACCTGCGGTTACCTATGAAGACGGTATAAAAATTCATTTCAATGGCGAAACGGTACACGTTATCCACCTACCAGTAGGTCATACTGATGGCGACAGTGTGGTGTGGTTCGAGCAGCCTGATGTACTTCATACTGGCGATTTGTTTTTCAACGGCATGTTTCCATACATCGACCAAGGGGCTGGTGGTAATGTAGAAGGATATATGGAGTCGGTAAAGCATCTGCTAAATAAAATTGACGATGACACTGTGATCATTCCCGGCCACGGCAAAATAAGTAACAAAGCAGAGTACACGGCCTTTTTGGCAATGATTGACGAAACCTTTAACTATGTAAAGGCACTTAAACAAGCGGGGAAAACATTAGATGAAGTGAAAGCAACAGGTCTTGATGAAAAATGGGCAGATTGGAGTTGGAGCTTTATTAACGAAGAAAAGTGGATCACAACACTGTATAACGATGCTTAAGCTATAGCGCATCTAATTCTGTCTGCCCGTCGTTTTAATTAAACTGATGGGCAGAACAGAAAGAAAATAAGTAAACAAGAAGTAGAACGTCAACGCTGCGATTTCCTACTATTAATCGCGATCAGGTTTATTGCGACCAATAGCTATCGTAGTGATGTATAGAAAACATCACTAGGTCACATGTATTTCACCCAAGCTTGTCGACTATTTTTCTTAAAGCTAGCGAACCTTTTTGTAGGTAAATACAGTGCTAAGCTTAGCAGAACTGCAATTGCCCAAACTTGCCAAACATCATCTACGCCAAAGTAAATTCCTTTATTTGCACCAAATGTAGTTACGAGTATCTGGTATAACACCAACAAAACATATAAGTGCACGATGTAGAAGAACATAGGCGCCGAGCCAAAATGTCTTAAGAAGTTTAACTTGTCGCCACTGTGCTTTTCTAGCAGTGCTAATACGATAAAAGCCATACCCAATGTAAGCAGCAAAAAGCCTAACGATGGTGGATATTTCGTAAAATTAACGAAGGATTGCACGGTTAATAACCAGTCATCAAAGTGAGTCCACAAAACTGGCTCAATATAAACATTCATTAAGCGAACGACAAGTAGTGTAACAAGGCTAAATGCGCCCAAGCGCATTAGAATATTCTGTCTTCTATTCGTATCAAATTTGGAAGAAAAAATAGGTGCAATAAAGTATCCGAAGCAAATAACCCCAATCCAAGGCAATGTTGGGTAGGACACTTTTATTTTAAACGCTTCGCCAGCAAACAAATAGCCTCGGTCATGTAAGATTGTCCACAAAGAATAACCAAATTCGTTAGGTGTATAAGTAATAAAATCTAACGCATTGTGGCCAAAGATAATGGCAATGCCGATAAGCCCGATAATGCGGTGTGGTAAGTACGTTAGAAGTGCTAACGCAATCATACTTAAACCAATGGCCCACATAACCTGCAAATACAATGCGTCGTAGCTACCAAACCAAGAAAAGTTCACCACGGTTATTTCTAACAAAATGATGAAAAGACCTCGCTTAAGTAAAAACGATCTGACATTGCGTTGTGGTTTATTGGTGGGGTGGGCGTATAACCAAGCACTTAGTCCTGTTAAAAAAATGAATACAGGTGCACAAAAATGCGCCATAAAACGGGTAAAAAATAGTGCGTGGCTTGTCTCATCAATAATCATTGGATCTGCAACTTGCATATGCAGAAAAAAACGTTCTCGCACGTGATCTACTAGCATAAGCAAAATCACCATACCTCGAAGAATATCGATTGATGGAATGCGACTTTTAAGGGGTTTTAAATTATTCATCGTTAAACATTAAGCTATACAAACAAAAAATAGCCTGAACTGACTGTTCAGGCATTCGCTGTTTTAGACAATTACAGTAATGGGTTAATATCGATATTTAACACTCGCACTGTAGTTAATTGGCGAACCAGGCATTGTCCATAATTTGTGGTATGAGTTCTCAAAATACGCTTCATCAAGCAGGTTATTGATGTCTAACCTTAAGCTCAACTGGTTGTTGAGTTCTACGACCGCTGACACATTTACCAATGTGTACGACGGTAAGATGTAATTGGCGTCGGTAGTTTCGCCTAAACGATCTCCAATATAATTTATCGTTGTGGCTAAATAGGTTTCTTTACCCATTAAACTGGTTTGGTGCTTCAATGAGATATGGCCGATATGGTCGGCGATATTGATAAGACGAGACCCTTTTGGAATAGGGACACCCCAATCTGAGTTGATCACATCGTTTGCTGTTCTAGCATTAGTATACGCATAGGCAAATTCAATACTCGTATTGTCGGTTAGCACCGTGTTTAAGTTGAATTCAACGCCTTGACTTTCAACTTTACCCAACGTGGCAGAAAGCCCCGTATCAGGCTCTGCCGTTAACATATTCGTTTTTTCGGCATCAAATAAAGCAAGGTTACCTGAGAATCTTTTCGCAATATTTTCCCATTTTGCACCTATCTCAAAAGACGTTGTTTCTTCTGGCTCAAAAGCATTTCGGTCAGCATCAAGGCCTGGGTTTGGTCTAAAGCCTTCCGCATAGCTTGAATACAAATTGACCGAGCCATTCAATTTATAGACAAAACCGATACGAGGGGTGACTTCTGTTTGCTCTTGTTCTTGAGATTCATTATTTACGATATTCAAGATACTTTGCTCGAAGTTATCAACTCTGAAACCAAGTAACAGCTTTGCGTTTTCGGTAAGCTCAATGAGGTTTTGAGCATATAAGCCTAAACCTTTTTGCTCCTCCGCTGTTTGTGTTTTAGGAGAGGCTACAGGTTGTTCTAGAGTATAGTCTGGATTATTTGGATCAATGGCATAAGTAGTATCACCTGATCCCCATGCTGTACGCCAGACACGATAGTCAGTATCTAGTTCAAATTGATAATAATCTAAGCCGATTAAAATATTATTCTTGAAACCGCCAAGCGCTAGTTCACCACTAAGTTCGAAGCGAGTAGATATATCCTCTGCTTGATAGTCACGTTCTCTTCGTTGGCGAGATAGTAAGTCTGGGTTGGTGTACACAAGCTGACGACCACTAGATAGTTCAGTATCTGATGACTGACCTTTAAATGATGAGTCTCGATAGGCCAAGCCAGCCAATACGTGCCAATTATTGTTTAACTTATGGTTGAAAAGTAACTGATGCCCCAACGCCTCTACAACGTGAGCGCCATCTCGAACATCGCCGTAAAAATCTTCAGCATCAACGGAATCGAAATCGTTATTTAAAACAAATACGCCACGGTCTAAAGGCTTTTTCTGATCAAGCACTTCCATTTCATAGCTAAAGCTAGTGTTATCAGAAATATTCCATAAGAACGATGGATTAAAATGGAAGCTTTCTATGAAAACATGGTCGCGATAGGTATCAGAATCTTCATACGAACCATTTAAGCGATACGCCATTTCATCATTTAAGCCATCCGTATAATCAAACTCAAATTGCTTCTTATTGAAATTTCCAAAGGTTCCCTGAAGGTAACCTTGTCTGTCGAATTGCGGTTTTTTCGTGATGATATTAATGGTGCCACCAGGTTCACCTTGACCATATAACGCTGAACCTGGCCCTTTCATCACTTCAATGGTTTCAACATTTGCGGTGCTACGATTACCGTTATAACCACGAGAGTTAAAACCATTAACTAAATAACCTGTAGGATTATTTTCATCACCAGAAAACCCACGAATAGCAAAGCTGTCAAACATACCGCCCGAGTTATTTTGTCTAACAATACTCGGCGATAACTCCAACGCTTCCATAAAGCGAGTGATCCCCTCTACCTCTAATGCGTCGGCATTAATTCTATCAACTGCTTGTGGTGTTTCTACCAGTGGCACGTTTCCACGATAAGGCTGCCATAACCTTTTTACTTCAATATGCTCGATATTTTCAGGAGAGCCTGAGGTATGCGTTGTACTATTTTGTGCTAAATCTTGCGCTAAAGCGCTGTTAGATATGACGAATAATGAAAATAAAAACTGCTTGTTCACGGTATTCTTAAAAGTAGTAATGAAGATTTAGTAAATGTTATAACATAACAGGGTGGTTTTCTAGGTGTGATGTATACCAACTACAAAACTTTGTTTTGTTTTCTGGTTTAAAAAGGTGATGAGATATTCATTAAGTTATTCACATGCTTCTTTAATCACAATTTGCGATTAATTTCAGTTTTATTGGAATAAAACCTAACGCGTCTCCGTTAACTCAATGTCAATGTGACATAACAGGAGATGATTATGAAAACGTTCACTTTTACTATACTGGTTTTGGCGATGGGCCTTACATATGGTGCTGCAATGGCGCAGTCTGTTGAAACAGATGTTGCTATTAACCAATCTACCTCGGTTGATTCTCAAGCGTCGATTAACATCGAGCAAGGTGCACCTTCATCGCTGTCTTTATCGTTGTCAAATCAATCAGATGCACAGGCAACAAATGATTCCAGCGAGAAAATGACAGAAAACTCTGCGGAGCAGGCTGGAGATTCCGCCTCCGAGATTGCTGATACCGCGGAAGAGTCTGGGGATGCTGTAGGCGAAACAGAACAGAAAGCTGAAGCCTTGATGGATTCGGCCGTTGAACAAGGTACTGAAATAGCCGGCAACCTGCCCGTGGAAGCATTGTCACAATCATTGCAGGGTAGTATTGGAAACAGCGTTGACACTACGGTGGTAACTGGAGTTGATACGCTGGTGAATACGGGTGGTTCAATTGAAGGCACATTACAAAACACCAATGATACTGCCACAGTAATGCAGGTAGCCGATACAGCTTCTGTTGAGCAAGTGGTCGCCTCAGCAGTATCAACAAGTGTTGCGCAGTCGGTATCTACTTCAGCGGTATCGCAAGTCAGTGACTCGGTTAATGCAACAGTAAACAGCACAGTTAACAACAGTGTGTCTACTGCTGTAGAAGGTGCGGTATCAAATACCGTTAACGATGCAGTAACTGCAAACATTAGCTCAATTCTGGGTAACTAGTCCTTCGTAAAAAGGGGGAGGTCAGAAGGCCTCTCTCTTTGCTTTTACGCTATTGCACTTCTAATTCGATGTTTAAGCTGTTGAGGACATTAACGATGAAGAAATTAATATCAATTACCACCTTTGTTTTAATCAGCGTACCTGTGATGGCAAGTGTTACCTATAAAGGTGAGTTGAAAGCAGGTGCTCAGTACGATTCCAACGTGACCGTTAATGAACTGGATCGCGCCAGCAATCAATCTGATTATGCCGGTTATCTGAAAGGTAAGTTCAGCGCCGAATGGCAGGCTACAGATGCAGTGTCTTTCAATGCTGGCGTGAACCATCAGCGCACGCATTATCAGGATGCGACAGACTTTAATCTGGCTATTACCACTTTAAATGTGGGGGCTGGCTGGCAAACCAGCGTGGGGAAATGGGGTGTGCACAGCTACCTGGCTGAAGCAACATTAGCAGGTAGTGACTTTATGCAATACCAACAATCGGGCGTAAGCTGGCAAAACAGCATTACTGCAAAAAACTATTTGCATGTCAGTGCTGACTACCTTCAAAAGCGTTTTGATTCGTTGCCTGAGCGTGATGCTAAGGGTGGGCAGTTGTCTACGCAGTGGTTTTATTTGCCAAACCTGGATTGCGAAATGATTAACATCGGTTACACCTACCAATACGAAGATGCGGACACTGACAGACTCGATTTTTCCGGACACAGCGGGCAGCTGAGCTGGACTTACCCCACCCAATTATGGGGCGCGCCCACTTCATTAAAAGCCCAGTATCAGTTTGTGTACAGGGACTACAGCGAAGCAGAAGCGTTTCTGTCTGTGACTAAGCGTACCGATCGTCAGCATACCCTGGGCTTAACAGTCAGTTATGAACTTACTGAGCATATTGCACTGGATATGGGGGCAAAATTTGCAGACTATCAGTCGAATCTGGCGATTGCCGACTATCAGGAAAATCAAGCCAATGTGGGATTTACTGCCAGTTTTTAACCGCAATTGATCTAGGGTAGCCAGACGCCTTCGCCATACACCGGATCCCATCCTGGCTCGCCCTTATCCTGTAATTGATCGCGTAGTTGGTGGGGTAATTCAACAAGTCCGGTTGCTTCAGAAGATTCACAGGCTAACCAGTGGCTCAGCCAGCCCGCAATAACAGGCGAGGCCATTGACGTTCCGGTTTCAGGGCCTGTTTCACCGTTTATTCGAGCAGTGATAACACTGACGCCTGACGCAGAAACCGCTACCTGCTCGCCCTGATTTGCCCAGCGGTATATTGTACCGTTTGCATCCACGGCGGAGACGCCAATTACCTCTGGGAACGCCGCAGGATATAAAGGCGGTGCAGCAGGGCCAGCGTTACCTACCGCCGCAACCAGCGTAATACCGCTTTTAGATAGCCGTGTAATGGCTTTCGCCAGCAACGGGTTTTGTGGCCCGGTAAAACTCATATTAATAACGGATACCTGCTGTTTCGACAGCCAGTCCATACCACTGATTAAATCGAACACGCTGGCACCTTGGGAAACCTGGGTTCTGGAATAAAAGACCGCCGCATTAAAAACCTGACTGCGCTGAGATAGCTGCTGTTGAAGGATACCTGCGACCGCCGTGCCATGAGCCTGGCTTATGGGAAGGGATTCATCTAAAAAACGTTGCTGCGTAATGCTGAGGCTTGTTAACAGCGGATGATGCATCTCTATGGCTGAATCCAGCATACCAATACGAGAGGGCTGATTGCACAACTGTGCTGCAGAATTTAATTTGTTCTGTTCGCTATTCATTGTGCCTGACGCTGAACCCGCCTGAGTAAGATAGATGTGGTTTCGGCCCAGCTGAGTTTGCAGGTGCGCTGGCAGTGACGCTTGCATCGCTTGAACAGAATTTAATTCATCAGGCACGCGGATACTGACAAGCCAGTTGTCCAGTAATGACACGTAGCGCTGTTTAACTACAGTGAATGAAGATTCTGCCAGCAAGGATAAGTCAGCATCAGAGACATACAACACCCACTCTCTGGCAATAGCCAGATCGCCTTGAGGGGTAATTTCTTCCCTTATTACCGTTTGCTGTATCGAATTGACGACATTAAGTGCCTGCTTTACGGGTAATAAGGCCTGTGATAATTCGGTGGTCAATGTGGTTTTGAGTTCTGGCAGCAAATCGGGTAAGGCCGGTGCAACACGTGGTTTAATACGGTCTGTAATACGTTCGTTAGCCGCCCGTCGGGATATGTCCTCAATAGGTTGAGTGACGGTGCGCGTTACCGATGGCAGGACTTGTGCATCTGTAACAGGTGTATAACTCGTTAGTGCAACAGCGGTAAGAATGACCTTGCGCATAAACGTATTGGGATAAGTAAACTTCATAGCGACACCTTAATACAAAAGTGAAAAGGGTGGTACCGGCTTTATATTCATCTAGCAATGAAGACAGTATTAGAAAAGCGATTTCCGTCAGCCGGATAACCGGTACATATGTTGGGTTAACGAAATAAATAAAAAAAATTCCAATTAAAGGGAATAAAATAAACGCTGCCTCGTTAACCCTATAAAAGAGGCAATCCTGAGGGGGCATTTCACCTCCTTGCAGTGTAGGAAAATACAATGACAACAACACAATCGGCACAACTCAAAAGTATGCTGCCTGTTCTAAGACGATTTGCATATTCGCTGACGGGTAGCATGGCTGACGCCGACGACTTATTACAAAACACCGTGGAAAAATTACTGAGTAAGCCGATCCCGGAAGACGTTGAATTACTGGCCTGGTCCTATCGGGTATGCCGCAATTTATGGATTGATGAGTACAGAGCGAACAAAGTGCGACAGGCCGCAGTACACAAACCAGAACTGCAACAGACAGACATTGATGCGACTTCACAAATCACCGCCGATATCACGCTAAAGCAGGTGGAAAGCGCAATGGCGACCCTGCCTGATGACCAGCGTGAGGTCTTGTCTTTGGTGGCGGTACAGGGGATGTCTTATCAGGATACTGCGACCGTGTTGTCGGTACCGTCGGGTACAGTCATGAGTCGATTGGCAAGGGCCAGAACTAAGCTGGCACAAATACTGAACTTGGATAAAAGCAATGAGGTCACGGCATGAAGATTACCGATGAACAACTCAGCGCGTTTTTAGACAACGAACTGGATGAACAGCAAATGTCGCGGGTGCGGGATGCCATAGCCCAGGATGACACATTGTGTGACCGCTTGGCGGCATTGAGTATGGTGGACCATGTTGTGAAAACCGCCGCAGAACAGGCAACCAATAGTCCGGTACCAGCTCATGTAGAAGCGTTGTGTGACGCCGAACAAGAGAGCAACGTAGCCAGCTTTGTTAGGTGCAAGACTCAGAATGCCGACCAGAAAATGTTTGCTCAAGGAAGCAATGTGCGTTGGTTACGCGGTATGGCGATGGCTGCCAGTGTCGCGCTCGTCGGTTTGCTGGGTTGGCAGCAGCTAATGGATGGCCAGTCTTCTGGCAACAGCGAATGGCAACAAGTTGCGGCAGTGCTGGATAGCCAAACCAGTGGGCAGCCATATCAGGCTGGCGCGCAAACGGTAATGCCGCAATTGTCGTTCCTGAATAAAGACGGAGCACTATGCAGACAATTCACCGTTACTGGCACGGAGCGCTATGACGTCATGATTGCATGTAAGCTAGAGGGCAGTTGGCAGCAACGCGCTGCAGTAGCACTGGATAAGCCTGTAGGGCAACTTGGTGAATATCAAACGGCAGCCTCAGTGACTGAGCTGGATAACGTGCTGGACGAGATAATGCAGGGTGCCCCGCTAAATCGGGAGCAAGAACAAAACGCGATTCAAACGAACTGGCAGCAATAACTGCCGTTGGAGGTTAAGATGAAGACAGTAATGAAATTTGCAACGCTGATTATGGGATTAACATTGGCCGCTTGTGCTAGTCAGCCTGCCTATCGCGCGGCAGAAAATGGCGGATACGGCTATTCGGAAACCAAACTGACCGACACTCAATATCGCGTGTATTTTAAAGGTAAGGGCAGTGACAAAACCAAGGCAATGGATTACGCCATGTTACGCGCAGCAGAAGTGACGCTTAACGAAGGTTATGATTGGTTTGTGGTTGCAAATCGTGAAACCATGGTCGACCGCGAGAGGGTCTCCGTTGAGCCAGAAACTGGGTTTTCCAAGCGTTATACCCGAGTGACGGATTGTGGTCTTGTGACCTGCCGTACCCGCGCCTATCCTGAGTCGACGTTATCTACCGGCATCTTTGTAGGTGGTCAGGAGAAAAGTGTCATTGAAAGCGCACTGGATATTCAGTTGGGACGTGGTACGCGCCCTGATTCAAGTTCAAGCTTTGATGCGCGACAGGTAAAAGAAAACTTGTCGTCAAAAGATTAGAGCGTGTTGGTTATAACGCGCTTTGGTTGAGTTGTAAAACTAAGGTCAATTAGTTTGATACCTAGCAAGCGCTAATTTAAGTGGAATGGACAAAAGTTTGTATATACAACTGTTCCACTTTTTCCCTTGCCCAAGGTGTTTTTCGCAAAAACTTCAGTGAAGACTTAATGGAAGGGTCATTGTTAAAGCAATTCACTTTAATACGGTAATGCAACCCATCCCATCCATAGCGCTCATGCAGTTGGGTTAGTATATTTTCTAAAGTTAAACCGTGTAGTGGGTTATTCGGTTGGTTGTTCATCAGCTTTGGTAATTATTTGGCTTTAACTGCCACAAGTTTAACACGTCTTGTGGCAGTTAGGGCTTGATCATCTACTTTCACTTTCTTGTTGCAAGTGGTTTGATACCGTTTGTGTTGCTACATTTTTACTCTTTTGTGCTTTCCGTGGTGTCTTATACAGTGGCCAACATAGTTGCTCTTTCCAGTTCGCATAAAACATACCCTCTATGCCGTATTCTTTTGGATATCGACGCGTTATTTTAGCCGTACCAAATAGCACATCCCAAAAGAATAGTAGATTTCCATAGTTTCCTTTGTAATTCGTTACGCCATCATCTGCACGTAACCCGTGGTGTGCGCTGTGTGTTGATGGTGTGGAAATCGTGCGCTCGACTAACCAAGCAAGAGGGTGAAGCCATGTTGTTTGATACAAAATTCTATCCCACTTCCACTCTGCATGAGCACCGGTAATTACGGTAAGTTTCACCACTAAGTAGAACGCATATGTCCACCCAAGGCCCAGGTAAATAAGTACACCAGAGAACCACAGTGACGGCATAAACAAGTAGTAGAAGAAATTGTTCCGGTAAATAATGCGTACACTCATGTATTTGGCATTGTGATGTGCCCGATGCAAGTTATAAAGAAAGCGTGTTGAGTGAGACAAGCGGTGCCACCAGTATTGCATCATATCGTCGAAAATAAGCAGTAGTGCAATGTGCAAGAATATAGAGCGCTGTTCGAGAACACCTTTATATTGAGGAAACAGCGCCAGCATCAGTGCGCCAGCACAAAATAAAACCAAAGGCTGTGTGATCACAAATAGTAAAAGGGTGCCGATGGCCTCTACTTTTCCGTCATCGCTTACTTCCGTTTCTTTCTTAAACAGTTTGCCATTTTTTGCTTCAAGTAACGCGAAGGTAACAAACACGCTAAGGATGACCCACTGATAAAACATACCTGCATTCCTGTTAATTAATTGCAATAAATTTAACACTAGGTTAACGTTTGAAAATATATACAACTATATATTTTGAATAAAATGTCTTATGTACAAACCGTTGCGCAAACCGTAATGCCTGAAGAGCTTATTGCGTTGTGTATGCCTTTTGGCAAGTGCCAGCATTATTGTGCGACACAAACCATTCATAACAGAGGAAGTAAGAATAGCGGTTTATCCATTGTGGTAGAGGGGGAGGTCAAAATTGGTAACTATGGTTTAGATGGAAGTTATCAAATTACAACTACACTTACGCGTGGGGAAACCTTTGGCGAATTTACACTTTATGCTTCACTAGCGCGTACTCATCATGCTCAAGCCATTAATGACTGTCGTATTTTACAAATATCAGAGCCTGCTTATAAACGCTTAATTTCAACCCATGACATAGTATCTACGTTCATCACGCGCTCATTGGCCATTAAATTACACACTGTACTTGAGCGTTTAGACGACATGCGAAGACTGCCTACTCACGTGCAACTGGCAAAGCTTATTTATCAAGGTTATCTGATGTCTAACCAGAGGCTCATAAAACTAAGGCAAAGTGACTATGCTGAGCGCTTGGGGGTTACTGTGCTAACCGCACATAAGGCATTGAACACGTTATTGACGTTAAATTTGATAGAAAAGAAATATGGTGGTGTAGAAATAGTGAATACACAAAAATTGGCAGAGTATTTATCTGACAATACGTCGTTATTACCGCTGTAATTGAACCGCTGTCACCTATTACGGCACAATTACATTAAAGTGTCATTTCGAAAAGCTAGGGCTTCAATCCATCCAGCAAAATACGCTTTATGTTGTCTAATGTGCTATTAAAAAATGCCGCGTTACTCAAATCCTTCCCAGTTACTGCTTTTATTTGAACACTGAAATCGGCGTAATGTTGGGTTATCGCCCAAATGCTGAATATTAAATGGTAGGGCTCTACAGGTTTTAACTTTCCTGCGTCTATCCATGCGTTTATCACTGCACTTTTAGCATCGAGAAGCTCCTTCAATGGCGTTTCTAGCTCTTTGATAAGTAACGGTGCCCCCTGTACCACTTCCATACAAAATAACTTTGATTCAGCAGGGTTATCACGAGACATCTCAAGCTTCACTTTAATGTATTCACTTAATGTCTCGATAGGATCTTGTTCAGCAGAAAAGCTTTGTAGCGGCGTTAGCCATACATCAAGGAGATGGGTAATCACATCTAAATAGAGTTGTTCTTTACTTTTAAAGTAATACAACAAATTGCTTTTGGACACATCGGCCAGCTCAGAAATTTGTTCCACACTGGTACCGCTTACTCCATTTTTTGCAAACAGTGACAATGCCGCTTGCATTATCCTACTGCGCTTGGCTTGTAGGGCTTCTGCACGCCTTTTCTGCGTAGTAGGGCTAAAGCTTCGGCCCGTTTTTAAATGGAGTTCCTTGTCTGACATGGTGTACTTCTTCAACCCTTGTTTATCCTTCTGGTTGCCATTTTACCCCTTGGTGAGTTTGCATTAAACCGCTTTGAACAAAATTGCACCACAAAAGCACAAATTAATTGGACTTCATGCTCCAAATTGAACCATTTGGTCTAATTTGGGTTTGGGTTTGCGGTTAAGGTGTTGAAAGTTAGGGGAAATTAAAAATGGCCCAGTTAATGCTGTATGCAATGTGTACCGTCGTTTCACGTGGTTGAGCAAGGCGAATTAACAATAAGCTGTGAAAACAGCCCACAAAGCATACAAGCAAGAGAGAAAAACATGGATATAGGTGTATTTATTCCCATTGGTAACAATGGCTGGCTAATTTCGAAAAACTCTCCGCAGTACAAACCCACTTTTGATCTCAACAAAGAGATTGTTCTAAAAGCGGAAAAGTACGATATGGATTTTGCCCTGTCGATGATCAAACTGCGTGGCTTTGGTGGTGAAACCGAATTCTGGAATTACAACTTGGAATCTTTCACGTTAATGGCAGGCCTTGCTGCTGTGACATCAAAAATTCAACTGTATGCAACCGCTGCCACCTTAGTGTTGCCCCCTGCGATTATGGCGCGCATGGCAACCACCATCGATTCAATTTCAAATGGGCGCTTTGGCGTAAACCTTGTCACAGGTTGGCAGCGCCCTGAATATTCTCAAATGGGCATGTGGCCCGGCGATGAATTCTTTGGTAACCGCTATGAGTATTTAGACGAATACATCCAAGTGGTGAAAGAGTTATGGGAAACGGGAAAAAGCGACTTTAAAGGTGATCACTTTCAAATGGATGATTGCCAAATGTTACCGAAGCCATCACGAAAAATTCCGTTAATTTGTGCGGGGCAAAGTGCTGCTGGAATGGACTTTTCCGCTCGTCATGCAGATTACAATTTCTGTTTCGGCAAGGGGGTAAACACGCCAACTGCATTTGCTCCTACCGCAGCACGACTTACCGAAGCGGCAGAAAAACACGGTCGTAGTGTCGGCTCAGCCGTTCTGATGATGGTAATTGCCGATGAAACCGACGAAAAAGCCATGGCGAAATGGGAAAGCTACAAAGAAGGCAAAGACCAAGCGGCTCTCGATTGGATGTCAACCCAAGGTGCGGCAGATAAGACCTCAGGCAAAGACACGAATATTCGCGACATGACCAACCCTACATCAGCGGTTAACTTGAATATGGGAACGTTAGTAGGCTCATATGAAGCCGTAGCTGCCATGCTTGATGAGATTGCCACAGTACCTGGGTGTGAAGGCGTGTTACTTACATTTGATGACTTCCTACAAGGTATGGATGATTTCGGTACCAAAATTCAACCGCTCATGAAATCACGTCAACACTTGCTTGATACTTCAGGGGCTGCGTAATGTCGTCAGGAGAGATGTTTGAAGTAGCTGGGTATTTTCAAGCGCAGCAAGCTAATCAGCCTGTTTTGGCGGCAAAGCCTGAACCCATAAAGCTAAATCCAGCGGAAACCGCCGTTATTGTTGTGGACTTGCAGAATGCCTATGCCAGCAAAGATGGGTATTTAGACAAAGCAGGGTTTGATGTGTCAAGCACCGGCCCCGTTATTGCCAATACAATTAAAGTGATTGAAACCGCGCGACGTCAAAAGATGCCAGTGGTGTTTTTACAAAACGGCTGGGATCCAGAATACAAGGAAGCGGGTGGCCCAGGCTCACCGAATTGGTACAAATCAAACGCCCTTAAAACCATGCGAAGAAATGCATCGCTTGAAGGAAGTCTGTTGGCAAAAGGTGGGTGGGATTACCAATTAGTTGATGCCCTGAAAGTTCAAGAGGGCGACATTCTTATTCCCAAAACTCGGTACAGTGGTTTTTACAATACCAACTTAGACAGTATGCTGCGAGCCAGAGGCATCCGCAACATTGTGTTTACTGGTATAGCAACCAATGTGTGCGTTGAATCAACGCTGAGAGACGGGTTTCACCTTGAATACTTTGGCGTGGTACTCGCAGATGCAACGCATCAGGCGGGTGCTCCCGATATTCAACAATCTGCACTATTCAATATTCAAACGTTCTTTGGCTGGGTATCTAGCACAGACCAATTCTGCGAACTGTTTAGCCAATAACTAACACCAATTATTTAAGGATTTTCCGATGCCAAAAAAAGCAATTATTCCAGCGGGAACCGCCGCACCAATCGCGCCATTTGTACCAGGTTCAATGGCTGACAACATTCTGTATGTGTCAGGCACCCTACCTTTCGACGAAAACAATGACGTAGTTCATGTGGGAGACGCTGAAGCACAAACCCGTCACGTGCTTGAAACTATCAAAGGAGTGGTGGAAGAAGCCGGTGGCACCATGGATGACATCACATTTAATTCAATTTTTGTCACCGATTGGGATAACTATGCTGCAGTTAATAAGGTCTACGCCGAGTACTTTCCCGGTGAAAAACCTGCGCGCTACTGCGTGAAAGTGGGGTTGGTTAAACCAGAAGCATTAATCGAGATTGCCTCCGTGGCACACATCGCATAGTCAATGATGTTGGCTTTATCCGAAGCGGTAACGCGTGTGTATTGTAGTTTTCAGAGATGTAGCGACTAATATGGTAAATGATAAACAGAGCCCTATGCATTTTGAAGTGCATGGCCTAAAAGGCGCCAATGCGCCAACACTGGTCTTTAGCTCTGGTTTAGGTGGCGCGGCGCACTTTTGGCAACCTCAAATACGTGATTTGTCTGATACGTATCGCATTGTTGTGTATGACCAGCTTGGCACAGGGAAAAGCCCTGCAACCTTGCCAGAAGATTACACCATTACGCATATGGCTAAAGAGTTACGTACCTTGTTGGTGCATCTTGATATCAAGCAATGTCATATTGTTGGTCACGCGCTAGGTGGCCTTGTAGGACTTGCTTTGGCGTCTACACATCCGGCATTAGTGCAAAGCTTAGTGTTGATAAACGCGTGGAGCAGCCCTAACCCGCATACGCTACGCTGCTTTAATATTCGAAAGGCCATATTGGCTGCGGGCAACAAAGATATCTATTTGCAAATGCAGGCGTTATTGCTTTACCCAGCAGATTGGATTGCCGCTAACGCGGAGCACCTATCACAAGAAGAAGCCCATCAACTTCGTCACTTCCCCAACGAGCACAATTTGCTTATGAGGATTGGGGCACTTAGTGCATTTAATATTGAAGCGCAGCTTGCTGACATCCACACCCCCACACTGGCCATAGCGAACAAAGATGATGTATTGGTACCGTGGCAGCGCTCCAAAATCTTGGTAAGTCACATGCCGAATGCTGAGTTAGCTCTAATGGAATATGGCGGGCATGCATCAACCATTACAGCGACTTCTGAATTTAACAACATATTACGTGAACGTTTGAGCCAACTGGCTTAAAAGTTAACAAGAATTGGAATTGAAATATTATGACCACACCACTTCACGACACTGCACTGGCACAACTTTTTACCGATGCACACACCCATACCTCGTGGCTCGAAAAATCTATACCACAAGAGTTACTAACGCAACTATATGACTTGGTAAAAGTGGGCTCTACATCAGCAAATTGTAGTCCTGCCAGATTCGTTTTTATCACATCCGAGGAAGCAAAAGAGAAACTCAAGCCCTGTTTGTCTAGTGGCAATGTTGAACAGACGATGACAGCACCTTGTACGGTAATTGTGGCTTACGACGAAGAATTCTATGAACAGCTCCCTACATTGTTCCCGTATGCCGACGCCAAAAGTTGGTTTACTTCAAGCCCCGAAGCAGCATTGGAAACGGCTATGCGCAATAGCTCACTACAAGGTGCTTACTTGATAAGCGCTGCACGTGCGCTAGGGCTAGATGCCGGAGCAATGTCGGGTTTTAACCCAACGCTACTCAATGAAACCTTCTTTGCAGACAGCACATGGCGCGTGAACTTCCTACTCAATATCGGCTATGGCGATGGTGAAAAAGTGCATAAGCGTTTACCTAGATTGAGCTTTGAACAAGCGTGTCAAATCATCTAACCCCAATTAATTAGAGAAGGAGTTACGCATGTCATTACTTGCACTGAATGAAGAAACATTGGACACCGTGGCTGCCGTATCGCCCGAAGATTATCGTCAAGGCATGGCCAGTTTGGCTGCGGCAGTGAATGTCGTTACTACGCAAACCGAAGATGGAAAAGCGGGGTTTACTGCAACGGCGGTTTGCAGTGTTAGCGACAATCCGGCCACTTTGCTGGTATGTCTAAATAGAGGCGCGTCGGTACACAAGGCTTTTGCAAAAAGCACCAGTATTGCTATCAACACGCTAACCTCATCGCAACAGCCCATTTCTAATTTGTTTGGTGGGAAAGCCCCAATGAATGAACGCTTCGAAAGTGGAGAATGGGAAACACTAGTAACAGGCGCTCCTGTATTGGTCGATGCCGCGGTGTGCTTTGACTGCATCATTACTGAAGTAAAAAGTGTGGCAACTCACGATGTTATCTTTTGTCAGGTTGTGGGGATTAAGCAAGATGAACAGGCCGATGCTCTATTGTATTACCAACGTGGTTATCGCGACTTGGCTTGCAGCAAATAAAAAGGATTGAAGCGAGCATGAAAGTAGTTGGACACTTCATTAATGGTGAAACATGCACCCCAAAAGGGCGTATGCAAGATGTACATAACCCTGCCACAGGACAAGCGGAAAAGCTGGTTTTACTGGCGTCTTCGCAAACGGTGAATGACGCTGTGATAAGTGCGCAAAGTGCCTTTCCCGAATGGCGAAATACACCCGTGAGTAAACGGGCACGCATTATGTTTGCATTTAAAAATCTGTTAGAAGCTCACAGTGAAGAAATTATTGCGCTTATTGGCGCAGAGCACGGAAAAATAAGTCATGACGCTGCTGGTGAGTTACAGCGTGGTATTGAGAACGTAGAGTTTGCCTGTGCTGCACCACAATTGTTAAAAGGTGAACACAGTAAAAACGTTGGCCCGGGGATAGACTCGTGGAGTGAGTTTCAGCCTTTAGGCGTTGTGGCTGGGATCACTCCATTTAACTTTCCCGCCATGGTACCACTTTGGATGTTTCCACTTGCTCTTGTTTGCGGCAACACGTTTGTACTTAAACCATCAGAGCGTGACCCAAGCTGCGCCATATTCCTTGCCAAGTTGTTAAAAGAAGCTGGTTTACCCGATGGTGTTTTCAATGTAGTCAATGGCGACAAGGAAGCGGTAGATTCACTGTTGGACAATGAACGTGTGAAAGCAATTAGCTTTGTGGGGTCTACGCCAATTGCTGAGTATATCTATACTCGCGCAAATGCAGCAGGAAAGCGTTGCCAAGCATTGGGCGGAGCAAAAAATCACGCGATAGTGATGCCCGATGCCGATGTAGACAATGCAGTTAATCAATTACTTGGTGCTGCGTTTGGTTCGTCAGGTGAGCGTTGTATGGCGTTGTCTGTGGTAGTTGCGGTTGGCAATGAAGTTGCAGATCGTCTAGTTGATAAACTTCAAACTGCCATGTTGGGTTTAAAAGTGGGGGCGTTTGATGAGGCGAGTAATGACTTTGGGCCAGTTATCACCGCGCAGCACAAAGACAAAGTAGAAGGCTATATCACAAGCGCAGAACAACAGGGGGCGCAAATTGTGGTTGATGGACGCCAGATATCCGTAGCAGGTTATGAAGATGGCTTCTTTGTTGGTGCAACTTTAATTGACCATGTATTGCCACAAATGAGCAGCTATCAAGCTGAAATTTTCGGCCCTGTTTTACAGGTCATCAGAGTAGAAAGTATGCAAGACGCCATGCAGCTTATTGATGATCATGAATATGGTAATGGTACGTGTATCTTTACCCGCGATGGCGAAGCAGCTCGATTTTTCTCTGACAATATTCAAGTGGGCATGGTGGGCATTAATGTGCCATTACCAGTGCCTGTGTCTTACCACAGTTTTGGTGGCTGGAAACGCTCGTTATTTGGTGATTTACACGCATACGGACCCGATGGCGTACGTTTTTACACGAAGCGCAAAACTATCACGCAACGCTGGCCTTCCAGCGGTGTAAGAGAGGGGGTGAGCTTTTCATTTCCTAGCTAAGCACACTATCAAACATCTATAACAATTTTAAAACGCAAGTCATTGGCAGTTTCTCTCCAGTCCTGCCTTTGGCTTGCAACTCAGTGGCCTTCGATAAGCTGTTCACATCGACAGAGTTACTCTTAAAAAAATCAGGACGACACCGCCGCAAGGCTTGTTAAAAAAACTATAAATGAGAGTAGAACATGCAAACTTTGGTAACACGGAAGTGCTTGCTGGCAATGTCAGTGACAATGGCACTATTAACACCTGTGGCGAGCGCTACACAAAATGTATGGGAAAGTATTGAGGTTACCGCACAAAAGCGTAATCAAAATATCAGTGATGTGGGTATTGCGGTTACCGCATTTTCAGGAGAGCAGTTGGAAGCCCTTGGGCTTGAAAGTAGTACCGAGCTTATTGCGTTTACACCGGGCGTTTCTTTAGCTGGTGACATCGGTGGTCAACGTGCCATTTTCAACATTCGCGGTGTAGTTCAAAACGACTATGCAGATTTAGCCGAAGCACCTGTTGCTGTGTACGTAGATGGCGGTTACCTAGCTAGCACACAAGCACAGACATTTGGTCTATTTGACGTGGCGCGAATTGAGATATTAAAAGGCCCACAAGGAACACTTTTCGGACGTAATGCCACTGGCGGCTTGGTGAACACCGTAACGGCAAAGCCCACCGCTGAAACTGAGGGATACGCTGAATTTACCGCTGCACGTTTCGACCAATTTCGCTTCGAAGGCGCTATATCTGGTGAATTAGCTGACGGTATTTACGGGCGCTTTTCTGGGTTTACCAATCAACAAGGTGAAATTCTTAAGAACATCTATGAAGACGGCGCAGCGCCGGATACGCGCTTAGGCTCAGTTGGCGGTGGTGAAGACGGGTATAACGATGATACCAAAGCCTTTCGTGCACAGTTGATGTTTGATGTAGGTGAAGATGGGTCTTTACTGTTAAGCGGGAATTGGTCTGACACAACAAAAAGTGAAGGCCCTTATCAGGTGGTCAATACCACTGAAGTTCAAGATGCCAACGGCAACGTTATTGATGTAATTTTTGCGGCAGATGATCCTATGGGCTGTGACACGATCCGTGCTGGCGTGTGCGTAGACGGCAACTTCAATGGTGACCCGTTTCGTCCAGTTCAAGGGGGCGACTTCAATGGAAACTTCGACCCAGATGGCTCAGGTCGCTTAGTCAATAAAGACTTCGCGTTTGATGATCAAAACAAAATCAAGTCGCATGGTTTAGCGATGACATTTGAATACGCCTTTGACGCTTTTGATTTCTTTGCCATGTCGGATTACAAACAATTCAAGCGCACAGTAGGTTTAGACTCTGACCAAACTGCTTCGCCTGAACTTATTTTCCAGTCAAATAGTACCATTGACCAATATAGCCAAGAGTTTCGACTTTCCGGTGATACGGGCGACATGAAGTGGGTAACTGGCTTGTATTACTTGTCCATTGACACTGACTATAGCCAGGGCTTAGCGGGCTCACCAACTACCTTCTTTTTAGGTGGCGAGGAGAACAATACTTTAGTGTCACTAGACACGGAATCTTACTCTGTTTTTGGGCAGGTTGATTACAGCTTATCAGACAGTTTAGTGTTAGTGGGTGGTTTGCGTTATACCCGTGAAGACAAAGACTTCATTGGTAATGTTTACCAAAATACGAATACCAATGATCGCATGATTGAAATTGATACCACCACAACCTCCCTTGAAACATTAGAAGATACCAATGATCAAAACTTGTGGTCTGCAAAATTACAGTTGGAATACAGCGTAGGTGATAGCCTCTACTACGTTGGGGTAAACCGCGGTGTAAAAGCTGGCAGTTTTAACGCACCGTTGATGGGGGGCTTTAGCCAATACAAACCCGAAGAACTAACGGCTTACGAGGCTGGACTCAAGCACAGCTTCATGCAAGGCAATGGGGTATTTAATGCTAACGTTTTCTACTATGACTACAGCGATTACCAATCTTTTTCTTGGGTAAATAATGCAGGTGTTGTATCGAATGAAAAAGCCAGTTTTAAAGGCCTAGAGTTAGAGCTGTTCTTAACACCAAGTGAAAGTTTAGATGTGCTTTTCAATGTGTCTTATACCGATGCCGTAGTGGAAGATCTTGAAGTTGCCTCTGGCTACTTTGCAGACACCACACCGCCATTCACACCTGAATACCAAGCATCGGCGATGCTTCGCTACAACTGGGATGCCTTTGAAGGAAATATGGCAGCGCAGCTTTCTGCCAGCTATCAAACAGAGACATTTCACAATGCTCGAAACTATACTGCCCATGAAATTGATGGATACAGTGTTGCAGATGCCCGTTTAACGTGGGATGACGGTGAAGACAAATGGCACGTAGCAGCGTATGTCGATAACTTGTTCGACTCGGATCACGAACTTATCGGTTTCGATGTGACAGGGTTTTACGGTACTTCTCAAATATCTTACGCGAAGCCAAGAACCTATGGTGTAACAATTAGAAGAAACTTCTAGTTAATACATGATTGGTTTTTTAAAGTAAGTGAATAGATGGGGAAATCGGGGTCTTATGGCTTCGACTTTCTCTACTTGCCTGCATAGACAAATAGGCAACGTTTTTAGCAAGTGTTTAAGACAAGCATTTAAGACAAGCCTTTTTTAAAGGTAGAAATAGATATACCAGTGCAAGAACAGGTGCAAAAGCGAGAACCCGTCTTCAAGCACAAAAAAATGCACTGCAATACATACAACCCCATAAAGGAACAAACATCGTGGATAATTCGAATAAACACACCATGATTAAGCCCGCCCATTACGACAGCGATTTGTGGAATGAGGACTTAGCGCCAACGAGCCAAGAAGCAAGAACATGGGGATGGAAAGACTATGCAGCACTGTGGGTTGCCATGGTTGTGTGTGTACCCACTTACATGCTCTCAGCAGGATTGGTCTCGGAAGGTATGAACTGGTATCAAGCTGTTATTACTGTATTACTCGGTAACGTTATTGTACTAGTACCAATGATGCTAATTGGACACGCAGGGGCAAAATACGGATTACCTTTTCCTGTACTGTTACGCAGCGCATTTGGCACCAAAGGCGCGAAAATTCCTGCTTTGGCCCGTGGGCTTGTCGCATGTGGGTGGTTTGGAATTAACACATGGGTAGGCGGCAGTGCCATTTACGTTATTTTAAATAGCGTGAGCGGCGACGCATTTGTGGGGCAGGCACTACCATTTTTAGGTATCGATATCACACAAACCCTGTGCTTCTTCGCTTTCTGGGCGATGCACTTGGTTTTTATAAAACACGGCACCGAATCTATTCGTTGGCTTGAAACTTTTGCTGCACCATTTTTGATCTTAATGGGCTTAGCGCTTCTTGGTTGGGCATACGTTAATGCAGGTGGGTTTGGTGAAATGTTGTCAACCCCATCTCAATTTGTGGAAGGTGGAGCCAAAGAAGGGCAGTTTTGGACAGCCTTCTTCGCGGGCTTAACCTCCATGGTGGGTTTCTGGGCAACCATGGCGTTGAACATTCCCGATTTCACACGCTTTGCAAAATCACAAAAAGACCAAATGTTGGGCCAAGCTTTTGGCTTGCCGTTACCTATGGCGCTGTTTGCCTTTATCGGTGTGGCGGTAACGTCGGCAACGGTCACCATTTATGGCGAGGCCATATGGGACCCTGTCGCACTAGCCGGTAGAATGGGCGGCATGGGGGTAGTGTTGGCGCTTGCTGCGTTAGCACTTGCAACGTTAACCACAAACTTAGCCGCCAATATGGTAGCTCCAGCCTATGGCTTTTCGAATATAGCGCCTTCGAAAATAAGCTTCAAAATGGGCGGCTATATAACCGCTGGTATCGGCGTTGCTATCTTCCCTTGGAAGCTGCTTGAAACCGCGGGGGGCTATTTATTTACATGGCTCACGGGATATTCTGCGCTTCTTGGTCCTATCGCGGGTATTTTAATCGCCGACTATTTTATCTTGAGAAAATCGACGTTAAACATTGATGCGCTATTTCAACACTCTGGCGAATATGGCGCGAACAACGGTTGGAACATGGCAGGTGTGACTGCGCTTATTATTGGCATTTTACCCAATGTCCCCGGTTTTCTTCACGCAGCTGGTTTTGTAGAAAGCGTGCCGGCTATTTTCGATACGCTTTACGCCTACGCATGGTTTGTAGGGTTAATCATCGCCAGCGTTGTTTACCTACTCCTCTCTAACAAAGTACCTGTCGCCATGCAAGCAAAAAGTGCCTCCCAATAATGGGGGCAGAGTACTTTTATTTTCGCTTCATGTTTTCAAAAAGTGAGGGCTCCCAGGGCCGCATCGCCATTAAAAGACCAATGTGCTGGCGTTCTTCAATTGGTAGGGCATTATCTTCGCTGCTGAGTTTTGCGGCTTCTTGTCGCAGTTGTTCAAGACGGCGCTGAATAATCGAAACCGAGGTTTGAGAATAGCGGCCGCGCAAATAAAAACGGAACATCCATGGCTCGTTTTTCTTTGGATCCATAAACTTTACCATTACTTCCTGTTCCATAAATTTCTCTAGCGGGCCGCCAGGGATCCAGCGAAAGTTTTGCGCAATAAGTAGCTTGTAGCGGTTGTTCGGTAACAGCTCTATAAGCTTAAGTTTATCTAAGGTTGTCATTAGCTTAATGCCCTCTACCTCAGAAATATCGTAGTGCTTGATGATTTCCGAGAATCGCCAACCATCGCGCACGCAAACTGCTGCGAGCAGTAGTTTGGGATTGGCAAGTAGCTCCATTTCTTGCTTCTCAGACAGCTGTGATATTTTTTCCTGCTGCTTTTGCGACAGGCTAAAAAGGTCGCTTAATGACAAATTTAGACATTCACAAATCTGTTCCAGTTTATCGAGGCTAAAAGCCTGTAAAGAGAAATTTCGTTTTACGCTGGCCTCGCTTACGTTCAGTTTCTGTGCGATCTGTTTGTAGGTAAATCGCTGCTCTCGTAAACATTGTTTAAGCGTGTCGTAAACAAGGTTAATTTGGCTCATGGTATTAAATATTTATACTTGTGGTGTAATTTAATACTACATCAGCGATTGCGGTTTACGAAATTTATTCTTGGTTCTAGTGTAGAACATGTTCAGGCACATCTCGCCTTTACATACTAGGAGCAAGTGATATGAAAAATTCGCGTTCAACATTGATGTTAACTGCACTATTAAGTAGTGCGCTTCTTACCCATTCTGTAATGGCAGATGATTCCATCGACCACAGTGGCAAAGCCAGTAAACATAGCGCGCTTGCTGCATCTGAAGGCTTAGCTACGACGGCGTCAGTAGCGAGTGCCGTAGTCGCTGTTCCGGTGTTACTAACCGGCAGTGCTGTAGTGGCAGGTAGTGCAGTTGCTGAAAGTGTGATTGACGAGAGTAGTCACAGTATTCACGGATCTAGTCATCAGTCCTCCGTTAATAATAACCAGCCGTTAGTGGTTACCGAAACGATCATTACTGCAGACCCTGCGCCAAACAAAGTCGTCGCGACCACTAACACAACAACGACTACAACAACTACTACCACAACTAAACGCTAACGGTTAATTAATTGCTCGAACTTTGAAGCGCGATTGGACGCTATAAAAGTGGCTATAGTTTGGTAAAACACTGCTACAGCGAAGCGTTGTGCATCTAGCGCTTCATAATAAATAGCGAGCGCTTTAGGTGGCTCTTATTCAGTGCAAGTCGAAAGAATTTAAGCAGGGAAGAGTATGAAACCATTTTTGTATTCAATAGCTGTGGCTTTGGTACTACTTACTGCCAACGCTAATCACGCTTTGGCAGGTAGTCAGCAGCACGGAAAACCTTCGTTTTCACCAGAAGCCATTGCCATTTTTTCTAAAGAAATAGAAAAGTATGCGGCAAGCCAAGGAGCTCGTGCTTTCATTATTGCAAGGCGAGGCAGACCGATTGAAGACATGCCAAAGGGCATTCGCTTCACGCACACTGCTATTGCAATCTACTCAAGCATACAGCTTGATAATGGAGAGACAGCCAAAGGCTATGCTATCCATAATTTGTATCAAGATGCTGATGAACAAGACGTGAGCCATCTAGTTACCGATTATCCTGTAGATTTTTTCTGGAGTGCTTATGCGCTCGAAGCAGGCCTCATTATCCCATCGGTTCCTGTACAGCAAGCGCTTATAAGCATGTACAGCGAAGATAAAGCAAAATTGTTGCATAACCCACGCTATTCAGTCGTTGCTAACCCATTCAACAGTGAACGACAAAACTGTACCGAGTACACATTAGATGTACTGAATGCTGCGGTGTACTCCACCACAGATATAGCTCAACTAAAAGCTAATGCAAAAGCATATTTTACACCGCAAAAAGTCAACATGAGCCGCGCAAAACTTGGCTTGGCGAGTATGTTCAGCGACGGCGTGACGCTGTCCGATCACGGTCGTAAGGTGGAAACAACTACATTTGGAAGCCTTGCTCGTTACATGCAGAAATACGATTTATCGGAAAAGGCAGTTATTTTTGCAAGTAACAATGGGGCAACTATTATAGAGGAATTTAACAATGCAGACTCAGAATAAACCAACGAAAGCATTTCGCATAGCATCACTGGCAGCCCTAATTGTGGGTGTAGGCGCTTATTTTATCGGCCTTTACAATGCCCCAATGGCGCTTAATGAAAAAGGTTATTACTTCACCATTATGTTATTTGGCTTGTTTTCTGTTGTGAGCTTACAAAAAACGGTACGCGATAAAATGGAAGGTGTGCCAACTACTAAAGCGTATTTCCTTGCATCAGCTGTAGCTACTGCATCAGCCATCGTATTGTTAGTGGTTGGCTTATTAAATGCTGAGCTTTTATTAAGTGAAAAAGGCTTCTTCGGCATGGCCTTCACTCTAAGCCTCTTTGCAGCTATTACGGTGCAGAAGAACGTACGCGATAGCCAAATTATAGACGAGTCACGCAACACAAAAAGAGATACTCAAAGCAGCGCTACTGAGCACGAAGACTCTCCCAAAGTGAAAGCCGCTTAAAAAATGGGGTCAGAGTACATTAAATTAATGGGGGCGGAGTACATTTCTAAGTAATGTACTCTGACCCCATTAGTTTTACGATTTACGCTTTTGGTTTCGGCGCGTTTTCAGTATGGTAGGTAGTAAGCTGGTTCGGCATTCAGCCAGCTTGTTTAACACTTCAGGGATGAATTATGCGCAAACCCATTAAATACCGATTAGCTTTTCTGATAGTTGCTGCTGCCTGCTTTTATGTGGGCACGTTATTTTTACCTGAAACCCTTCCTGAAATAACCTTCTCCCTTAAAAGTATTTGGGCTAACACACAGTGGCGTAATACCGTGCTGGTTACGTTGGCATATTTTGTCTTTTTGCCTGTACTTTACTATTTCTGGATCATTCAAATTGGCAATCAGGCTCTGTGGAAATTATTGTTAGTTCTTTCTTTAAGTAGTTTGGTCGCACGCTATAACTATCCAGAGAAGTTAGCCTATTACTTTGAATTCATTACCTATCTTAAATATCCGATTATTGCCGTATTGATGGTGATTGAAATTCTCCTGCTGGTAACGATAGTCAAAGCGTTGTGGGGGGCTCGAAAGCTCTCTGGCGATCCGCGAGTTCATATGCTGGAACAATATGCAGGCGATAACATTTATGAAAAAGGATCAAAGGAAGCAAAGAAGTTAGAGTTGGCACTTATGTTTGCTCATGAGCCCGCCAGTTGGTACTACGCCATTCCTCGTTTTAGTAGAAACCATGTTCCCGCCATAGCCAATCTGCGTTTATGGTCCGCACAATGGTGGCATATGTCACTGGTTTGTGTAGCGCTTGTAGTTGCGACGTATGCAAGTTATCTCGCCATTGCACTTTGGAGTGAAACGGTTGCCATTGTCGTGGCAACCTTGATTTTTTACCTCATAGTGATGTTTATTGCTAATTACAGAGTTAGTAAGCACTATTCTGTGTATCTGATAAATGACAAGCTGATGGTAAATAATTCGTGGTGGGGAATGACAGTTATTCCACTTCTAA
This sequence comes from Alteromonas sp. KUL42, assembly GCF_006538325.1. GTDB lineage: Bacteria > Pseudomonadota > Gammaproteobacteria > Enterobacterales > Alteromonadaceae > Alteromonas. The sequence goes on along the minus strand of NZ_BJKK01000012.1, from coordinate 42,995 downwards.
ACGTTCAAAAAATAGAAGCAGGTAAGTGGGCTCCATCAACTATAAAAGAGCAATTCCATTTTGGAAGAGGCAGCGCGAACGTAAAACTAACTTTTATTTCAGGTCAACAATACTATTCGGGTCTAGCTACCTTTATTGAACCGATGGATGCCCTGTTTCTTAGTGTAGATGATCCGTCAGCGTTGCTTGAAAAATATATCAGCTTAACCTTTGAAAGGTCAAAGTATAGTCAAGCCGTAACATAAACTAAGCACGAGTTGCTAATAATCACCAATCTAATCGTTGAAATGTTTCTTTTTTTGCTCCAAGGAGCGGTGACTTGATTCTATGATTCTAAAGTATCTGTCTGGCCGAGAGGTATTTGTTTTACGCTTACAGGGCTAAAGAGCCCATCTAATGCATAACCTGTTTTTTGTCTACTGAGCCACACTTAACTCAGTTATTGGTCTGGTTTCTTTGAATGGCAAATATATAGTTTCGTTCCAGCCAGAGGTTTTTTTCACAAATACAATGCATAGTGAACTGGTATTCGGCCGCTATCGCTTTTATGCTTTGCAGATCACAGCCTTCCGACAATACCATAAACACTTGGCTACTTTCTTTGGTATGGTGGCTAAGGGCGGCGAAGAAGCGTTGAAAATATTGAAATTGCTCGCCGCAATACCAAGCTAATTGCTGCTCGTTCTTGGGATTGCGAGGGTAGTAAGGGGGGTTGACAACAATAAGGTCAAAATGGCCGTCAACTTGATCGAATAGATCGGATTTGAGCACGGTCACGTCAATATTGTTAGCCAGTGCATTGCTAAGTGTGTTTGCCAAAGCGGCATCACTGAGGTCGACACTTACCACCTCAGCACCCTTCTGTGCTGCCACAAAAGACAACATGCCACTGCCACAGCCCATATCCAACATTCGACTGTTTGCAAGCTCCAAACGATGAATAAAACTGGCCATAAATTTCGAACTGAAAAACAACCCCGGATGAAACACTCCAGGTTCTACTTTGAGTTTCAAGTGTTTGTAACGATACTGTCTTGCTGATTTAAGATAATAATGTTGTAAAAAGGGTTTTAAGGTAAAAGACAGTAGCCAACGCAACCAGTTCTTCATTATGAGATCCTTCAGGTAAAGCTGCTGCAGCAGCGCGAGCAGGCCGGTAATAGACCTCCGGCTTTGTTTAAATCTGCTCGCAACTGAGCATACACAGAACTGTTCCAGATACTCTTTAGGTCTTCTTGATAAAGATTGCCGACGTTGAGGTTATAGCATCTACCATGAGCGGGTATCACAGACCCGTCTGACTTTATCATCATATTCTTAAATACGTCGAGGCATTGTTTACCGATAAATTCCTGTGGACGTTGATAAAAGCGCTCAACAGCGGCTTGATCAGACAAAAGAGGTGAAAAGCTCACTGGGAAAGGATAACTGTGACTGTTAATTTCTTTCATTTGTTGCCATAACTGCTGTAGGTTGATCTGTTCAATATTGATATCGAATACATTGGAAGCCGTGGCAAAATATTTACGGCCATAGAGCAGGTTGTGCTGCTGAGCTATTGCTTCAGGAGTAAAGTTTGTGTGCATAAAGCCTATTCCTGCCAGAGGCATATTGGCAAAATGGTCGACAAATGCTTTGAGCTCACCGGTGTTCCACGGGGTAATGACACAAAATACCGAGATTGCAGGACAGTTAGCCATACTCAGTAATTTTTCTATGCCTGCCATCGCTCTTTCAAAACTGTCAATGTGACCTCGAATATGATTGCGTGTATTGGCAAGTCCATCAAGTGAGATAAAAATCTCGTTGACACCGAACTCACAGAGTGCCTGTGCTTTTTGCTCAAGCTTCAAAGCATTAGTTGTAATGCTAGTGTGCAAATAATACTTGTTAGTGAGTTCAAGAGAATCTTCCAGATGCTTGTATAACAGTGGCTCGGTAAAGGCATAACCGAGTTTTGTTTGCGCAAAATTCAATGCGGTTTGCTTCACTATGGTTTCAAACAGTTCTAACGGCATATGCATTGGCCTAGTGCCTGTGAGGTTTTCCGCAAAAATCGACTCAAAGTTCTGTGTACCAACGTCGCACATCTTGCAGTGCAGGTTGCACAAGTTGTTTACTCCAAGCACCAAATACTGTGGTGCATAAAACAGATGTTTCGGCCATAGCTTTCGATTCAACGCCTTTAATGATTTAGATGCGCTCAAAACCCGGAGATCTCCGGTCTTTGATAGGTCAGCCGCTTTTGAAGCCAAGTTAATTCAACCGGGTGGTCGTACAAACGTAAGTGATAGCGAATACCGCTAACTATTTTCAAAAGCCAATAGCGCCATGAACCGGGTTTTATATGACGTGAAGTCGCGGTGGGATAAAACGCGTTAAGTACGGTTTGAAAATCACTAACCCTGCGCTGACCTTTTATAGTCAGCCATGGTACGTCCGCTGTGGTTCTGCGTTGAATCTGCCGCCATTTGGGGTCACACCATTGCTCAAGAGTAGTTGGAAATTCGAAACCTAATTTGGTGACAGCATCGAACATTTCACCGCCAATGGGTACGGGATCATAACGATACATAATGATCTCGGCGTTGGGATTGACTCTTTTAACTTTGCGAATAAAGGATATAGTGTTTTTTACATCGCGTTCCGGCTCGGGTGGATTACCCAGTATAAAACTGAACTCAGGGATCACTCCAAAACGTTTCATCTTCGCTGCCAACGAAAGGGTGTTTTCCGCCGATTGGCTGCCACCTTTATTCATTCGAGCCAATGTCTCGTCATCGCCGCTTTCTGCACCGAGAAATACCATCTTGAGTCCGGAATCACGCATCAGAGCCCAGGTCTCGTCTTTGTATTTATGCAGGGTATCGACTCTGCCTTCACCCCACCAGCTGAGCTTGAGTTTACGTTCAATTAAGGCGCGGCAAAAATCCTGTACGCGTTTTTCTGAAGTGAAAAAGTTGTTGTCGTGAAATTCCAGCGCGTTGATGCGCCAATTATCAACCATATATTGGGCCAGTTCACCAAGTCGCTCGCCCTTTTCGCCGAACCATTTTCCCTCGGATAAGGCCACCACCGCGCAAAAACTTGCAAAAAAACGGGCAGCCAAAACTGCTGTGGTGACTTAAAGTACGTGAGCCGAGAAAGGTGCTGACAACATAGTCTTCCACATTAACCTTGTGGTAAGGATAGCGTGGCAAACGGTTGGGGTGAGTAGGTTCACGTCGCGGCATTTGTATGAATTTGCCGTCTCTACAAAAGGCTATGCCTTTAACGTTAGCTAGGTTTTCTTTTTGCTCCAGCGTATCTATCAACTCAATAAAAGTCTGTTCGCCTGGGCCAACCACAGCGTAGTCAATATCAGGGTCGAAAACGCATACTTCGGTATGATTGAGAGGGAAATAACCGCCGACAATAACCGTAACCTCTGGACAGGCCGCTTTAATCTTGCGTAAATCGGCAACTGTGGAGTTCAGTTGTGGGCCAGGCATAATGCTAATTGCCAGATATTTTGCGCCTTGGTCGATTTTATCAATGATATAGTCGGCGTAATTGGGGTATTGCCTTAAGTTGGCGTCGACTATTTCGTAGGGATAACGCTCTTCAACCAGTGAGGCGACCTGCAAAATCGCCGCTGGCAAGCGTTGGTAACCGGGCTTGGCACATTGGGGATTATAAAAAATGATCAGCGGTTTAGTCATGGTGGGGCCTTCTTTGGTAAATCAGCAGGTAATGATCAGCGATGTGAGCCAAAGGTGACCAATTGGCCAACTTTTCTTCCAGAACAGCAAGTTTGGCGAACAGGCGAGGATGGCGTTTGACTACGTCATTGACGTAACTTGGTGGCATCACAATGCCTAGCCCTTCGCTATGCATAAGCTCAAAATGTTTGCCAAGCTGGCGTTTTACAGTACTCAAACGGGGATAATAGATTTCCATCTCACGCCATAGTGTCCGTCCTTCGACTCTCCTGATTGCCTTGCTGAACTGGCCGCGACAGCCAAAATATCCCCATTCCCAGGGGACCCAGCGGCCCATCAATACTAAGATCATGTAGCTGCCCGGTCGCAATAGTTTATTAGCACTATCGACAAAGCTCTCAAAGTCGGCAATGCAATTGAGACCGCCAAAATTGGATAATAGACCATCAAATTGTTGTCCGTGCAAATCACACAATTGTTCGATGGCCAACGGCTTACAGTCGATAGAATCAGTTAGCCCTAGTTTGTTGGCTTTTTCGGCGATTTTATCAACCATGGGCTGAGCGATGTCAGTAGCTAAAACCCGGTTTCCCAGCGACGCTAAGAACAGGGCGTCTTCGCCGGTACCTGCGTTTATCTCAACAATATGTTTGCCTCCAGGCCAGTACTTTTCACACCGAGCATGCACCCGAGCACGATAATACCTCCCCAGCACAGTACCTGAAAATTCGGTGTCATAAGACGCGGCCAATCGGCTAAAGGCGCTACTAGTCATCGAGGTGTTTCTCATCTTCGGCTGCGGCCAAAAGGGCTCGCGACCATTTAGCGTGCTTTGCCTTCATTTTGGCTTTGCGTTTTGCTTCTATACCCGCTTGGTGCCCAAGACGAGTAGCCTCTACATGAGACTTAAGGTAGCGGTTCGCAAAACGATAATAACGCGGTGAGCGGCGTTGACTGAGGATTAGATCTCGATCGCTGCCTTCATGCCATTGGTTCACCACATTGATAGCTTGTTCGTTGTCCTGATAAAACCGGGTACCTTTGATGGGGTAAGCGACAGTGGTGAGAAAAATATCGGGATTTATACGAGCCACTTGATGTACGGTTTCGTCGATGTCTTCCAGTTGCTCGTCACCATATCCCCACATTAAGAACATACCAACTTGAATACCGCGTTTTTGAGCTTGCTTAGTGGCCTCGAATATTTGCTCTATAGTTACCCGTCGTTGCATGTGGTCAAGCAGCCGCTGGCTGCCACTTTCGGCACCAATCCAAATGCGGTAACAGCCCATTTCCGCCAAGGTATCGAGCACTTTTTCATTGGTCATGCGATCTGCCCGTGAGATAGTTTCGAAAGGCACCTTGAGTTCTCTTTCACGAAGTGCTTCGGCATAGCTATACAACCACTTGTAATGGATGGTAAAAACGTCGTCGGCGTACCAAACGTGGCTAGGGTTATAGCGTTTGACTATGTGTTGCAGTTCGTCGGCGCAATCGATGGGATCACGTCGTCTGTGAGTGAAACCAAAGACTGAGTGAGAACACCATGTACACTTGAATGGGCATCCTCTTGCGGTGATCATACTGACGCAGGATTCGCCATGATGGCTCTGCCAAGCATCAAGATATTGCTGAATATTGACTGCTTCACGGTCTGGCCATGGATAATCATCTAACGATTTGGGCAATGCACCGGTGGGGTTGCTTATTATTTTATGAGACTTGTCATAGAAACTGATCCCAGAAATATTACAAATATTTTTACCATTATGTAAGGCGTAGAGCAGTTCAAACAGAGTGTGCTCACCTTCTCCTGAGATGATGTAATCGGCGCCATGGTCGAGATATTCTTTGATGTAGTTGGCCGACTCAGGTCCGCCAAGTATCACTGTGAAGCCATTTTTCTTGGCTTGCTTGATGATATCGAGTATTGAAGGACGAGTCATCAAGTTGGTATAAAGCCCCAGTATTTTGCTTGAGGCTTGTTCAAGCAAATCGTACAGCTGCTGTCGCAATGCAAAGGTACTGTCGAACAGTTCGACAGTCATGCCTCTTTGTTTGAGATATGAACTAAGGTACATCAAACCGAGTGGCGGGTGAGGGCGCATCACACTTTGCTCCTTCTCATCCTCGGCGAGGAAAAAAACCATGGCTTAAAATGATGTCGCTCATATCAGGCCTCGGCGAATGTGGTGGAAAGCCGATTGCGGTAGGACTCGGCTGAACTCATTAAATCCTGCCATTGATTTTGCCAGTGTTTTTGAGTGTTTTGACAGTCGGGATTACGTAATAGCGAGGTTAATTCCTGGTGCAGATGGTTGCGTATACGGCGATAGAAATCCGATGTAAAGGTGGCATTGAACACGGCATCGAGATCATTGCTATCTTGCCAGTGGGTTTTGTTTGACATCCTAGCTTTTACTTTGTCATAAAAGCCGGTGCCCGGCAGTGGATAACTGACGCTGACACCTATTTCATCGGGTAACATGTCGACAATCATCTCTCGGGTTTGCTTTATTTGTTCAATATCTTCGTTTAAATAGCCTAGTTGAATAAAAAATCCACAGCTTATGTCGCAATCACGCAATAAGGTCCTTGCCTCTGATACCTGTTTAAGGGTGAGGTCTTTATCCATGCTATCGAGGATCAACTGGCTGCCGCTTTCAACGCCTAACCAGACCTCTTGGCAACCGGCGCTTTTAAGGGCGTTTACCGTGGATGTCGTCATGAGATCAGCACGGGTCTGGATCATAAAAGGGGTTTTTAACTTGGCTTCACTCATTAATTGTGCAAACTCTTCAATCCAGCCGCGCTTCAGACCAAAGATATCATCGGCAAACCAGATGTGTTGTGGTTGTGCAAACTGTTGTAGTAATTTGATTTGTTCAACTATATAAGCAGGGCTATGGCAAACATATTGTTGCCCCCAGATGGGTTTGGCGCACCAGTTGCAGCGGTAAGGACAACCTCGGGTGGTAACTATATTAACGCCGTAATATCCGTGGTATTGATGCCACGCTTTACGGTATTTTTCAATGTCAACCAAATCCCAATACGGCTGTGGTAAATTGTCGATAGCTCGGTTGGTGTTGCGTCTTACTGAGCGGCCCCATTGGCCATTGTGATTATAAATCAGCCCTGCGGGTAGTTCGGCTTCTTGCTGTTCTTCATTGAGCCAATTGACTAATTCGACTAAGGTGGTTTCCACTTCACCTAAAATAACGAACTCGGCACCGGCATCAAGATAGGGTTTGGGCGAATCAGCCGCGTCTGAACTGTTGATCGCTATCGGGATATCTCGTGCTTTTGCCAAAGCAATCATGTCAATGGTGGTTTCACGCACATGGGAAAGACACATTTTACTTAAAAAATTAAAACTGTCTTCGCAGATCAACAAAAGGTCGGGGTCAAACTTTTCTACAGCGCCTATGAAATCAGGTAACCCATCGCTTAAGGTTGCGTCGAACAGGCTAACTTCAATTTCTTGTGCTCGTAAACTGCCTGCGGCATAAAGTGCCGCCAAAGGTGGGTAGGGTTTAAACTTCTCTACCAATTGCTTAGGGTCGTTATTGAGAAAAAAAGCATTGGCTAATAATACGCGTTTTGTCTGTTTGTTCATCAAAGGTTAGTTCCAGTCTTTTTGCGGATGTAACCCTTGCAGGGCAAAAATTCGCCATTGCGCTCTAGGGGTTGCTCTAAAGTGTCGGATAATACGAGTGAACATGCGTTTTACCATTGACGGAGACTGATGCAGTTGCGTGTTATCTCGTTTGAAATCGACATTGGAAGCTTTTGCCGACAGCTTCAGCCATTGAATGATATGACCGGTTTTTCTTGTCCAAAGCAAGGCGTACCACAGTCCCATATCTTGTGGGTTACAGTGAGACAGTTCCACCAAATTATGGCGCCCCATCAAATAGAGGAAACGCCAGCTAGTTTGCCGTTGCAATTGCTTTTCAAGTTGGCTCGGTTCAGTGGAAAACAGCTTACTGGTCATCTGAAGTGACCACCACATCAGATGACAGCAATCGTGCTCTATCGCCATCGCCAAAACCTTTGCGTCATCGAGCGTTACCTGACGTTGAAATAAATGTAGATCATAAAATTGGATCCAGCGAGCACTGCGACATCGTAAATGCTTAGCGGCATGGAGTAGTAAATAAACATAGTTTTGCTCGGCACTTAATCCATTACCTGTTTTTAGGGCTTGACGAAACATAGCGTCCAGATTGTAGCGAAACTCTTGAATACCCTGATCCATAGTAAAGTGGATGTCGATGGAATAAGGCAGTTTACAACTTTCACCCTGATACCAAAGACTATTTTCTTCACCTATGACGTTAGTGCCTTGCCATTGCGTCGGAGTATCATCCGATGGATGATTTTGTACAGGAAATAGCGTCATACCTTCACGGTCTATCACGTGGGGTGTAAAGCCATGGTTGCCCAGTAGCTGGCTGAGTTTATCTTTGTCCTGCACATCGACATAAATATCAATATCGGCCATTGGGCGCATTCCGACATCGGGATAAAGCTGTTTACTTGTGGTTAATCCCTTAAAGTAAAAGAAATCAATCTCATTTTGTTCAAGTAGTTGGCTAATTTGTTGACTGCTTTGGGTAATCATGTGGATGCGGCGACGATTTTCTTCAAACTGCTCACGTAAATAATGATTCATATCTACTGGAATAGCTGGACTATCTCCGTGACGAGATAACAGATATCCGATAACTGGACCCATGCCGTGTACTATCGACACTGATTTAGCTATACGCCATTCACGTAGTGTCCACTTAGACAATTCGCTAGGCACGTATTTACAGTCACCGCTAGTGAAAATAGCCATCCAACGAAACAGACATTCGGCAATATCATTGATACTTGGGGCCTGTAAGCTCACGATAATGCTTCCAATTGATCAAAAAAGTGCCGTCCTGAGCGTCCTAATTGGGCGAGGTAAGATGGCTGATGACTAAGCCACTGAATATCGTCCTGTCGCGTTTTACAGTGCAGGTTAAACCCTGCTTCAGTGGGGGTGAACAGAGAGTCAAAACAAGCGGGATCTTGATGCTCGGTAATCTTCGATTGGTCTGAGCCAAAGTTTGGTTTGATAAACATAGTAGACAATCGTTCGTGAGGCTTGACATTTGTGCGGGTGTTCACTGGCACGATATATTTGCTTTTGCCATTGTGACTAAGGGATATTTTCAGTTGTTCTAACTCGCAGAAGCGTTTGGCGCTGTCCGCGAGTAAATGTATCTCCCTGCAATCGGCAAACAGGCGATTTTGACCAATAAAGGCCAAATCTTCACTGATGAGTTCGTATCCGTGCTTTACCGCAGCCATTGCTAGGTTTGACTTGCCAGCGCCGCTTTGGCCAAGACATACAAACGTATGACTATTAATGGTAAAAGCACAACAATGAAGTGGTGTGACAAATTGGTAACTCAATAGGAAGTAGCAGACTGCGTTGATAAATTGATGGCGCAACAGGTAGTGATTTTGTTGTATTTGATTGCACAGTCGTAAATGTCCGCTCATAGTACTGCGGTCAGCAAAGCAAAAACTTGCGCCATTTTTGCCTACGAGCATTCCATTGGATAATCTGAATCGGATGCTATTTAAATTTTGTTTGGCGCGACTGGATTGTAACTTAATGCGAATTTGACATAACTGTGAGTTGCTATCCGCCATTGGATAACATTGGCTGACGGTTTCGATAAGTTGATGTTCTGTACTTACAAATTCAACAGCATATCCAAGTAGTTGAAGCTTGACAGCAAGTGTGTTACGAACCATAGGCGTTTTCCATAACTTTGTCGTTATGCTCAAAAATTATAGAGTTAAAGAGTAGAGCTGGCAATTAATAATAAGGGATAAAGGATGAGCTTACTAAAAGAGTTGCGTCAAAATGAGCAGGCGGTTACGCGGTTGTCTGCGAATGTTTATGACCCATTCGAACGGGCCTATCTCGATGTTAGAGGCAAAGAGGGACGTTTACTTGATGATGAGCAAGTCAAGCGATTGCCTAATGCGTTAGAAGATGACCTGCATTACAAAGAATGGCTTTGTCGAAAACATTCAAGTGAACAAATATTAGGATATTTACAGGGGAAGGGTTTTGACTACTCCGATTGGCTACTTGATATCGGGTGCGGCAATGGCTGGTTCAGTAATTTATTGGCGCAAACTCAAAGGGCTAATGTACTTGCGGTTGATATTAATCAAAACGAACTTGAACAGGCTGCCAGAGTGTTTAAGCGCGACAATCTTTATTTTGCCTATCTGGATTTGTTACGCGATAAACGCTTACTTGAACCGATGAAACTTATCTGTTTTAACAGCAGCTTTCAATATTTTGACCAACCAATAGAACTACTTGACTTGTGCTTGTCACTATTGACCGACGATGGTGAAATACACATTCTCGATACGCCGATTTATTCTGTCGAAGAGGTAGCGGCGGCAAAACAACGAAGTCTAGATTATTATCGGCAGCTGCATGCAGACAACATGATTGAATTTTATCAGCACCATAGTCGCAGTTTGTTTGATGGATATAAAGTAGAGTGGTTATATTTGCCCGCAAAAAAATCACAAAGGCGCAATACCGACTCGCCTTTTCCCTGGCTTAAAATCAGTAAATGAATCTACTTTTTGTACTACCCGGAGGTGTGCATCCTAGTGGTGAGACTGATGTCATACCTGTGTTACTTAATTTGTTAGAGGCTTTGGAGAGTAGACATCGGGTATTTGTTGTTGCTTTGCATCAACATTGGCAACTCACTGAATATAAGCTCTCTGGTGCTCAGATTATCTCTTTGCCGATGGTCAGAACGAGTAATCTGTTTAGTTCGGCGGCAACTGTCTTCAAGCGTATGAAACACTATAATTTTCGGCCAGATGTGGTGCATGGTTTTTGGCTGGGAAAACCAGTGGTGCTCGGCGCATTATTGGCAAAAAGGTTTCGGGTGCCTTTGTTTGCAAGTGTCGCTGGTGGCGAGCTCATCAACTTGGCAGACATAAACTACGGCGGCCACAGGTCGTACTCTGCGCGTTTCTTAAATTGGTTGTCACTGAAATTGGCAGATGAAATCAGTTGCGGTTCTGTTTATTTGCAAGAAATTCTCAGAAAAAGAAAGGTTAATGCTCAGCTAGTGCCTTTGGGGATTGACGATGATTTTTGGCCACTCAAAGCTATCGCTTCCGATAAAATAGAAAAATGGCAGTTGATTCAAGTCGCGTCGATAAACCAGGTTAAAGATCCTTGGTTGCTATTGGACATTTTGCGGGCACTCAAAAATGCTGCATTTAATTTTCAATTTCACTGGGTAGGAGAGGACACGTTGGCAGGGCGCGTTCAGCAAAAAGCTGCCCAAGAGGGTCTGGAAGGTTTTATAGAATTTCATGGTTTTAAAACTCAAACACAGCTTAAAGCTATGTTGCAGAATAAGCATTTCATTATCCAAACTTCCCGCTATGAATCCCAGGGGGTGGCAATGATGGAAGCGTGCCGACGAGGACTATGTCCTGTAGGTACCAATGTTGGTTGGTTGTACGATTTAGCGCTGGGGAATACTGCACCTAGGGATCAGTTAGGTCAGAAAATCGCATCACAAATTGTGATGTTGGCAAATGATTTCACGCAGCGTCAACAAAGAGTCGAAATCGCTCAAAAGTGGCTGATAGCCAACGATCTCAATATGACAGTTCAGCGTTTTGAGCAGAAGTGGTCAGCTTATTGATCCTTTGAATTGGGAGATGATGCTAATAAGTGTTACTGCAATCGGTTATGCCATTACAGACATATTAAAAAATCAGAAAATATCGCTATTTTGGGAAACTCAGGCCAAATAACGCAAATTAAGCCACTTATGTTTACCTGATGGGCGCTTTACCTAATCCTACCAGTAACTTACAAAAAGTAGAAAAATGGCACGAATGTCGAATTGATTCAACACACTGGCTTGCGTATTCTCCATATATTGAAATACCAACAACTGGAAAGGTAAAAAACACTGTGTGTGAACTATTAGGCATGAGTGCGAATACTCCTACTGACCTATGTTTCAGTTTTACTGGGTTAACCCGTCGTGGCGGTGAGACCGGCCCGCACAAAGACGGGTGGGGCGTAGCATTCTATGAGGGGAAAGGCGTGCGTATGTTTCACGACCCAGAGCCTTGCGCCACATCGCCTATTGCTGATTTTGTGGCAAAACTACCCATTAAAAGCAAAAACGCCATTTGTCATATTCGCCAAGCTAATGTGGGCAATATTAACCTAGCGAACACGCACCCTTTTACCCGGGAACTGTGGGGGCAATATTGGGTGTTTGCACACAATGGGCAACTTCCTAGTTTTACTGGTAGCACAGGCATCTATGAAGCTGTTGGCGATACCGATAGTGAAGCGCTGTTCTGTGACATTATGAACAATGTGAGGCAAAACCTATCGCGAGATGCAACACTAGAGCAGTTGACTGAAACGCTTGTATCGTTATCACAATCTTACGCTCAGCAGGGCGTTTTTAACTGTTTGCTAAGCAATGGTGAATGGATGTTCACGTTTTGCAGTACAAAATTGGCCAGTATTACTCGACGGGCTCCTTTTGGACCTGCTTGTCTTAGCGATGTGGAAGTTGAAATAGACTTTGCTGCTGAAACTACACCTAAGGATGTAGTGAGTATTATCGCCACCGAACCGCTGACGAATGATGAGCAATGGGATATTTACGAGCGCGGTGAATGGAAGCTGTGGCAAGACGGCGAAATTATCGCGTCGGGAATGGTTGATGTACCTGACCATAAAAAAGAGGCTGAAATGACCTCGCCAGACCCTGCTCTTCATATCGAAAAGTGTTAAGTATTTAGCCCGTGCCTTATGCGAAAAGTTTATGGATTACTTTTTGAACTTCGCCGTATCGAGCAGGAAGCGCGTGGTGTTGCAGCTGCACGCAATACAAGGGCTCTGTAACTGCGCGGTTAGAAGAAAGTACATCTAGTTGGTTGTCTAAATGAGTCGATTTTAAGGTGCTCGTGGGTAGTACTGTGAAGCCTAATCCCTCACTTACGGGTAACAAAATCTGAGAAAGTTGGTTTATATACCCCACGCGCTTTACTTTATTTGGGTTGATAGTATTGAGTCTTTCATCGCCACAGTCTTTGATATAGCGCTTTAGATAATACATAGCATCTGGATGGTCAATCAATCCAAGCTCGTCAATGAGCATATCAATGTGACCTTTGTCGCGATAGTCTTGATGTGTTGCACTTAGTTTCTTAGGTAAAATAAGGCCTAGCGTTTCCTCGCCTAAATAGGAGCAGTATAAGTCGTTATTATTGGGCTGGTTTGTAACGACACCTAAGCTAACTTCGTTATTGGCAATACCCGTTAATATAGTTTGTCTTGGTGCGACTTCTACGTGAATGTTTAACTTACTATGTTTAACCTGCAGAGCAACTAACGCAGGATAAATTCGTTGTGCTAAAGCACCAGAACAGGCTACTACACATTCTCCTTCAAAGGGATTATCGAACTTTAAACTAGTAATAAAATCTTGTTCGCGGTCTTGCTGAGATTTTGCGTAATCGTAAACACGTTTCCCTTGTTCTGTTAATTGAATACCCTTACCCAGTCTTACCACCAATGTGCAATGACACGCATCTTCAAGCTTCTTTAAATGTTGGCTCACGCCTGGCTGTGTCATAAAACGCTGCTCAGCCGTTCGCGTAAAACTGCCTGTTTCTACAAGGCCTATAAAAGTGTCTAACCACGTTGGATTTAGCATGCTATAAATTTATATTATCATTTTTAAAATAAATCATAATTTCATGTTTTGTTTGTGTCCAGTTACTTTATATACCTTGTTGAAACACGCTAAATAGCGAGGAAGAAATAATGACAGACACAGCTGTAAATCCTTATCCACGTACATTTTCACATATTGGTATCTCAGTTCCTGACTTAGATGCTGCCGTTAAGTTTTATACAGAAGTACTCGGCTGGTACTTAATTATGAAGCCCACTGAGATTGTCGAAGATGACTCTGCAATTGGTGAAATGTGCAGCGACGTATTCGGACCGGGGTGGGGTAAATTTCGCATAGCTCACTTATCAACAGGTGACAGAGTAGGGGTCGAAATTTTTGAATTTAGCAATCAGGAGAACCCAGAGAATAATTTTGAGTATTGGAAAACCGGAATTTTTCACTTCTGCGTGCAAGATCCAGACGTTGAAGGATTAGCCGAAAAGATAGTTGCAGCAGGTGGTAAGAAGCGTATGAAAGCTCCTCGTTACTACTACCCTGGAGAAAAACCTTACCGCATGATTTATATGGAAGATCCATTTGGAAATATTCTAGAGATTTACAGCCATAGCTACGAACTTCACTATGCTAGTGGTGCATATCAATAATGTTCTTCGTTGCAGAGTTACGTGGTAGAACGACATGGCAGTGTCATATTGCAGGGTTACTGTGAACATTTCTAGAAGTGGATATGTGTAACTACATTGCTAACCTCGTAATCAACTTCGAGGTTAGCAAACAATATTATTTAACCCCACTGACCTGATACATAAGGGTTGGTGGCCTTTTCATGACCAACTGTTGTAGTAGGGCCATGGCCTGGGTATATCACCATATTTTCAGGTAGAGTGAGAATATTCTCTTTTATTGAATCAATAAGTTGCTGATGATTGCCTTGGGGAAAGTCGGTACGTCCAATTGAGCCAGAAAATATAATATCGCCCACAATAACTTGATTTGATGAACGCTCTACCAGTGCGACATGACCGGGAGTGTGTCCAGGGCAATGCAGTACATCTAAGGTTAACTCACCCAGCTCAATACTGTCCTTGTGGTTTAGCCATTGGTTGGGTTCAAAGGGGGCAGCAGGCGGAAAACCAAACATTTGGCTTTGTTGTCCAAGCGCATCTAACCAAAATTTATCGCCAACATGTGGACCAATAATAGGTACCTTGTAATGTGCTGCCAGTGCCACAGTGCCGCCAACATGGTCTAAGTGGCCATGGGTCAGAATAATTTTCTCGATATTTACTTGATTGTCACTTGCTGCTTTGATGAGTTTTTCTATTTCGCCACCTGGGTCAACAAAAGCGCCCTTCATGGTAGAAGTGTCCCAGATGAGAGAGCAGTTTTGGGCAAACGGTGTAACGGGAATAACAACAATTTCCACTATATAACCTTAGTCATTGTCTATTTTGTTAAAGTCTTAAGTTTTTCAAGGCGTGAGTCAAGTACGCCAATACATATCTCATTCAGTGCTAAATGGATTACACGCTTTCGCTAATTTGTATTAAAGCGTGTAAGTGCTCCTGTATTAACTTTATTGTTTCGGCATATTGCGGCTAAACAAATAGTAAAGCAGAGCGCCAACTACCAGTTCACCTAACAAGAAAAACCAAGCATCAGTGGTGGATTGTGTAATTGACCAAAAGCAGACCACAAGTGCCAAAAAGGGAACAGCGCGCTTCAATAAGCTAGGCGGATAGGTAAGTTGGTTTTGTGCTTTTATAAGTACTACGGTACACACCGCATAAACGACTAAACGGGCTAAAACACTGGCAATCGCAAGCCATACAAAACTGCCACTTAGGGCCATTAAACCAGCAAATACACCTAATACAAAGACTGAAATGTAGGGGGTAGCATAGCGATGATGTACCTTTCCTAAGTACCCTTGCCCCAATTTCTGAGGAATTAGCGATTGGTGGGCCATAGAATAGGTTAATCGAGAGGTGGAAATCATATTGGCGAGTAAGTTCCCTGCCACTGATACAACGGCTGTTAAGGTCATTATTAATGCCCCTGTTGGACCAAAAATAACGGAAGCCAGCGCAATTAATGGCGCGCTTTCAGGTTGATTATCACCAATGGTATGCCAGTAAAGCCATTGTACACAAAAGTAGAAAATAGCGATGCCTGATACAGTGAGCATTAGGGCTTTGGGAATGGTTCTTTTTGGCGCGCTGGTTTCACCACTGGTGACCACCACAGTTTCAAAACCAATAAAGGCGTACAAAGTGAGTAATGCACCCGCTGAGATAGTATCGAACGCGGGAACTGTTGGTGCATTAGACAATATAGAATGGGCTGAAGAGGTAAAGTCGACTTGCCAATAACCAACACCAATAAGCGCGACGAACGGCAATAGCTTTAATAGTGAAATCGTATCTAATGAGCGCATGGCAGCGCGTAAGCCAACCACATTCACCACGACCAACAAACCCGTTAACATCACAATGGCGATTGATTTTCCTATGCCTGTGTTGATATCTGGCCATACGTAACCCGCGTATAGCAATAACACATGCATATTGGCGGCAATGGCTGTGGCTCTGGCTAAATAATAGATAAAGCCCGTTTGGAATGCGGCAGCAGCGCCAAACCCTTTATACGCGTAGATAACAGGGCCGCCGGTCTCTTGATACAGCGCTGCAAGTTGCCCAAAGCACCAAACAATGGACAGCATGAGCGCGCCAAAAATGAGAAATATAAACGGGCTAAACGCACCTAATTCTGCTGCCATTTTAGCGGGTAAAGCAAAGATGCCAGCGCCAATCAATCCGTTTAAAACAAGCAAGGCGGCACCAATACCGCCAATACCTTTTGTTAGAAAACCTGTATTGTATAATGAGCGTTGCATGAGAACGGCGCGCTATTGTTTTTCGAACACTTGCTCACCGGCAATAAAGGTTGCATGCACCTGAGTCTTCCAGATGTCTTTTGGATCGATGGTGAAGATATCCTGGTCAACCAATATAAAGTCGGCCCACTTACCCGGAGTAAGGGTGCCAAGTGTATCTTCCATGTGGCCTGCATAAGCCGCGTCTAGGGTAAAGCCTTTAAACGCTTGCTCTATGGTTAAGGCCTCATGTGCATACCATCCCTTCACAGGCTGGTTGTTGCGATCTTGTCTTGTTACGGCAGCGTGTAAGCCGTAAAAAGGGTTCGCCAGTTCAACGGGGAAGTCTGAGCCTAATGGCAACGGGATACCTGAGTTAAGTAGGGTTTTCCAAGCGTAGGCACCTTTCATACGCGCTTTGCCGATGCGATCTTCAGCCATGTTTTTATCACTGGTTGCATGGGTTGGTTGCATTGAAGGAAGTACTTTTAAGTCAGCAAATCGCGCTAAATCGTCAGGCGCTATCACTTGTGCATGTTCAATGCGATTGCGCAACTCTGCACCGCCGATGTTTTTGAAAGTCGTTTCGAACTCATTTAAGGCAACATGATTCGCCTTATCACCAATGGCGTGATAGTTAAGTTGAAAACCTGCGCCAATGACAGTAGTGAATAATTGGGTCATATCTTCAGGTTGAGTGAGCAGTAAACCGTGCTGATGAGGTGCATCAGAATAAGGCGCAAGTAACGCAGCCCCACGACTTCCCAACGCGCCATCGCCGTATGCTTTAACTGAGCGAATATATAAAAAGTCCTCACTATCGCGAATGGGGCCGTGGCTTAACATGGTTTTTAAGTCGGGGTCAGTTGCACTTACCATGGCGTAAATGCGCACCGGTAAATCGTCTTCTACCGCTTCTTTTAAATAGAAGTCATATACGTCACGTCCCACACCGGCATCGTGCATTGATGTAATGCCATTTGAAAGTAAGTGCTCACCTGCTGCGTTGAGTTGTTGCTCGAAAACCGCATTACTTGCTTTCGGTAAATGTGACTCAATAAGTAGTGAGGCATTATCAATAAAGACACCGGTTGGGTTACCCGCTGCATCTTTTATTATCTCACCACCCACTGGTGAGGGGGTATCTTTTGTAATACCTGCCAGTTCCATGGCTTTTGTATTCACCCAAGCCGCGTGTCCATCCACACGGGTTAAGAATACAGGGCGGTCCGCGACAACTTTGTCTAAGTCTGCGGCAGTTGGAAATGCTCTGTCAGACCATAGTTCCTGATTCCAACCGCGGCCCATTATCCATGGTTGATTGTTGTTAACGAAAGCATACTCGGCTACGGTTTTGGCAGCATCGCTAGCACTTTCACTGGTACGCAAATCCACTTCCAAAAGATTCGCCCCTAAACCAAGCAAATGACCGTGGGCATCAATCAGTCCCGGAAGCATCACTTTGCCTTCACCATCAATGGTCTGGTCTATGTCGCTAGTAACCTTAGCCGGCGTATCATCCGCGTGTGTAGAAAGTACTTTTCCGTCTTCCATCAGCATGCTGGAAAACTGCACTAGCTCGCCTTTGTCATCTAGGGTATACCCTTTAACATTCTTAACTAGGGTGGCTGCATGTGCACTGTCTATCGCGGCACCACTAAATAGGCTTAATGCAATGAAAGACACAGCTGATAAGCGTGCAGTTGCGGCATTAATAGGATTACGGTTAAACATTCTACTGAGGTGATTTAGGGCAATTTTCATTATTCTTCTTCCGTGCTGTCGTCAGAACTTATAATAGGAGGTTGTAACAAAAAGTCACGTTCCCAAATGTGTGCCATAGAAGCTTGGCTAATATTACCCCCAGACAATATAACCAACGCGGTTTGTCCTGGGGAAGTATTTGCAGCCCACGAAGCTACTGCGGCCATTGTCATGGCACAAGTGGGTTCGATATGTAGTTTAAGTAGGTGATGAAGCCATTGTGTCCAGTAGGCTATTTGTAATTCGTCAACTTCATAGAAGTCATCTACTTGTTGTATAAAAGGGAATGTTATATCCCCAACAGAGGGTGTTGCCGCACCATCAGCCAAGGTATTTGGTACGTGATCAAGGGGTATGATTTCACCTGCCTGCAATGACAAAGACGCATCGTTTGCTTCGGCAGGTTCTGCACCTATAACGAGTGCATCAGGTTGTAGGGCGCGAGTGCTAAGTAAGGTACCTGAAAGCAGACCACCACCACCGCAAGGTGCAAACACGGCATCGACATGACCTATTTCCTCAAGCGCTTCAAGCGCCGCTGTACCTTGCCCCGCAATAATATCTTCGTGATTAAACGGTGGGATCCAAATGGTGTCAGGTGCTGTTGCCGCTTCTGCGACTGCTTCATCGGCCTGTGTGCGAGTTGGAAACAACTTCAACTCAGCCCCGTAGCTTTGAGTTGCTGCGGCCTTTATGGGAGATATGGTCTCACTGGCAAAAATGGTAGCGCTAACGCCAAAATGTGCAGCAGCATAGGCGACAGCTTGTGCATGATTACCAGAACTATTTGCAACCACACGCTTTGGTAAGCGGCCTTCCTCTTGTAGTCGCGCTAGAAAGTTCATTGCACCTCTAATTTTAAAAGCGCCAATGGTTTGTAAGCACTCTGCTTTAAATAGAATACGCTGTCCCATCCACTGGTTGAGGAGCGTTGATTCAACGATGGGCGTGTGTTTTACCTTGTCCTTAATTCGCGCATAAGCCAGTTTTACGCTTTCAAATGATGGCGTTGACGTCATAAATTGTGCTCTTTTTATTTTATGTTTATACGTTAACATTTATCTGGCTTAAGACAATTCATAATATTTTCATATTTCTAGATTACTCTTCGCAACCTTGCTTGCGGAGAGCCCATCATGTTGAAACGAACAAACCACCGTGTTTACGCGCTACCGGCAATGTTGTTTTTATTCCTTACCACGCTTTTTGCCCTTGCTGGGTTCTACATTCAAAATGACGAGAAAAGCGCCCGTATTTCCAAAGCGCAATCAGTTGCAGAGCAAGTGAAGATAAGCTTAGAGGTATTTTCTACAGAGCGCGTTCAGGCCATTCACAACCTTATGCTGAATTGGCCAACGTTTGAACCCAATAAAGTGGATTGGTTTAACGCACAAGCGATGTCGCTTATGGGAATGCAAAAAGGCTTCAGTGCTTTAGTTTACGTGAACGACAAGGGCGTTATCCAGTGGGTGGCTACACCGCCTAATGGCACAAAAACCCGTATCAGCAATACACTTGTTGAAAAACCTATGAGCACCACAGGTTTAAGCGTGTCAGCTTTGTCTGAATCCTTTGAAAGTACGCTAATTTACTCACCTCAAACAAAGCATCATCATATTTTAGTGGGGCGAGCCATTAGCCCTCAAGAGCCTCAGCATGGCTTTGTTGTTGCAGGCTTCGATGTGCAAACTATCCTTGGCGTAATGTTGGGAGAGTTAGTCGGGCCACAATTCAATTTCGAACTTATTGCAGGTGAAAATACACTGTTTTCAAGCGGTGAGCTTGTTCAAGATGGCACTGTGGTATCTCTCGCGCCATTTCCATTTATTGAGCAACAGCTTGTGCTGTCAATGCAATCTCAGCTAAGCCCCTATAACCCCGGTATGTTAATTGTACTTATAGGTCTTTTGATGTCAGCGCTGGTGAGCTATGTATTCCACAAGCAATTAAAAGGCGCGGTAAATTTATCTGTAAGTCAGCAGCGTTATTTGACCGCCAGTGAAGCCTCTCTTGATGCGTTATTGATTTATCAACCTACAGACGATGACTTCACATTGGTTGAAGCGAATTCTTATAGTCGGTATTTATTTCGTGGTGCATGCAGCGTGTTAAGTGTCATGACGTTAAAAGAGCAAACCCGTTACCTTGGGCTTAGTGATAAGTTTGCCAATGCGACAAAAGTGGCCGAATCTGGTATGCCCTATGAGGAACATATTCCTTTAAAGACAGATAACATCATTCCTGAGTGGATAAAAATTCAGGTGGTAAAAGCAGGGACAAATATCGCCATTACCGTAAGGGATGTCACCGAGCGATTTAGAGCACAGCAAGACCTAAAGCGAAGTGAAGAGCGTTACAGAAGATTGGTTGATGGTATGTATCGGCACTTCGTTTACACAAAAACTGCTGAGCATCGCTTTGTTTACGTTAGTGCTGGTATTGATAAAATATTAGGGTATAGCGCAAGTGAGTTTTGCGATCATGAAGCCAAGTATGTACGCCAAGTACCCGATGAATCGTTTGAGATTCGTCAAACTATTGCCCAGGGCAATAAACCAGAGCCCTATCTAGTGCATTACCGAGGTAGTAGTGGCCAAGACCATATTTTGGAGTTTTCAGATACGCCTATTCTCGATGAGCAAGGTGGGCTAATTGCTGTAGAAGGTATTGCTAGAGATGTCACCAAAGAGTTGGCCTTACAGGAAGAAGTTTACTTTCAGGCCAATCATGACCAGCTTACTGGCTTACTCAATCGTTATGCATTCGATACCCGACTTAGGGAAATTTTAAAGGACATTACTGCGCCTAAGAGATCAAATAGCGATGAATTTTCTGTTGGAAACGTCTCGACATTATCCTCATTTGAAGACGCGAAAAGTAGTAAGAAAAGCGTGATGTGCTTCATTGATATGGACCGCTTTAAGCTAGTCAATGATAGTTGTGGTCACCCCGCAGGTGACAAGTTGTTAAAAGAAATTGCTACCATATTCAGGCAATATGTTAACAACAGAGATCTACTGGCACGCATTGGTGGTGATGAATTTTGCATTATTTTCCGCGATAGAGACTTAGCAGATGTGACTAAGTGCCTTGATAAGTTACTCGTTTCGGTATCTAACTACCGCTTTGTTTATGATGATAAATTATTTTTCGTTGGCGCGAGTATTGGTGTAATTGAAATCAATGCCAATACCAAAAGTGCCGAATCGCTTATTAAAGCGGCAGACAATGCCTGTTATAAAGCGAAGCACATGGGGCGTAATCGCTATTTTGTATATCGCGATAACGATGGTCAAATGGACATTGATGATAGCGAAAACCAAGTCTTACACGCGCTTCATCGTGCGCTCCAAAATGATGGTTTCGAACTCTACAGTCAAGCAATCATGCCATTGGCTCAATCGAGTGAATCGCATAACGCACCGCTATCTCATTACGAAATACTGCTAAGACTCCACTCGCAGGATAATGGGTTAATAAGTCCTGGGCTATTTATTCCGTTGGCAGAGCGACATGGCTTAATGAATAAAGTGGATTATTGGGTTGTAGACAATACGTTAAAGACCTTGGAAAGAAACTCAGAGCATATCGACAAAGTTGGCAAAATTGCCATTAATCTATCGGGGTTGACCTTGGGCGATGAAATGACCCTTCATAAAATTACCCAGCGTATGCAGTGTACTTCAGTACCGGCGGAAAAAATTTGCTTCGAAATAACAGAAACTACAGCGGTAACTAACCTAAGTGCGGCGCGACACTTTATCTCAACCTTGCGAGATATCGGTTGCAGCTTTGCACTTGATGATTTCGGTGCTGGTATGTCGTCATTTACCTATCTTAAAAACCTTGATGTGGACTACGTGAAAATTGACGGCTCGTTTGTGCGAAACATTGTTCACGATGCTATTGACCATGCTACAGTGACAGCGATTAACAACATTGCGCATAGCATGGGTAAACAAACCGTTGCTGAATTTGTAGTGGACAAGGCGACGGTAGATGTACTTCGCGAACTTAACGTGGATTTTGGTCAAGGTTTTGCCCTTGATAAGCCCAAGCCACTTGCGCATAGAGTTCAATGGCAAGTTAAACTTGCCTCTGCCTAAAAGGATATAATCATGGGCCTATTTGATACCCTGATGGGAAATGCAAGTGAGACAGACGCCGCTGAAGTGCAGGAGGAATTATCTCCTATTTTAGCGGACAACGAAGTTGTTACCGCTGCGTTTAAACTTGTTCGTGACTTAAGTGTGTTTACTAATAAGCGACTGATCCTCATAGATAAGCAAGGCTTAACCGGTCGTAAAGTGAACTATCACTCCATTCCTTATAAATCAATTACGCAGTTCATTGTGGAAACTGCAGGGCATTTCGATACTGATGCAGAGCTAAAGATTTGGCTGTCAGGCAAAGCCGATGCCATTGAAATTGAATTAAGTGCGTCTTCTGCGCAAGCCGTGCAGAAAAACTTAGCTTCTCAATTATTCGCTTAATACAATCGTAACCAGTTAGAAGCAAACGTCTCATTTTAAAGTTCCCTCAACAATCAAGTATTCCGATTGCTGAGGGAGTATGTGGCCTATTTATTTGAGGTTTCGCTCAAAGAAATTAGTTATTGTTTTGTATAAGTGTATGCCTGTTTGCTTACCGCGAATACTGTGTTTTTTGCCTGGGTAGTCCATTGTTTCAAAGGGAATAGCCAAATCTTGTAGGTGTTTATACAACATGGTTGAGTGTGTGAATAGCACGTTGTCATCTGCCATCCCGTGATAAATAAGCAGGTCACCTTTTAAATCTTTGGCATAAGGAAAAACAGAAGAGGCTGTGTAAGCGTCGTCATCGGTATTGGGGTTACCCATGTAGCGCTCGGTGTAATGCGTATCATACAAACGCCAGTCTGTTACCGGCGCACCAGATACACCCGCGGCAAAGTAATCACCAGCTTTAAACATGGTCATTAATGTCATGTAACCACCGTAGCTATGACCGTGCACACCAATACGCTCTGCATCAACAAAAGGCAAGGTACGCAAGAATTCTACACCGGCAACTTGATCTTCTACTTCAATAAAGCCCATTTTCTTGTAAATAGGATCTTCAAAGCCTTTGCCGCGATAGTTTGAACCACGGTTATCAAGGGTGAATACTACATAACCTTTATCAACCCAGTGTTGGAACAGTAAACCGCGGTTACCAGCCCAGCTATTGGTAACAACTTGAGCATGTGGGCCGCCGTAAAGGTAAACAATAACCGGGTGCTTTTGCTTAGGGTTTTGCTTGGCGCTCTGTGGCGTATAGATACGGTATTTTAGCGTTGCACCGTCTTTGGTTGTAATATCGCCAAACTCAGGTGCAGTCCAGCTATCCATATAGGTATATAGCGGATGACCTTGCTCAACCTTATTTTCTTCAAGCCATGTAATTCGCTTGCCTGTTGCGTCGTTAAGGCTAACTTGGGCTGGCGAGTTAATCGTAGAGAAAGAATCAATAAAAATAGAGGCATCTTTACTAAATGCAGCATTATGATAGGCACCTAATTCAGTAACCCGTGTAATATCACCACCGTCTAGCGATACGCTATACACGTGGCTTTCCAGTGGCGTATCTTTGCGGCCAGTAAAGTATAAGCGGTTGTTGCTAGTATCAATAGCTTCAACATTGTCGACGACCCACTCACCATTAGTAAGCTGCTTCACCAACTTGCCGTTATTGTCGAAAAGGTAGAGATGTTTAAACCCATCGCGTTCAGAAGCCCAAATAAATTGGCCTTTGTCTTCTAAGAAGTAAAGGTCATCGTGCAAGTTAACCCATGTATTACTGGTCTCTGTGAGTAATACGTTTTGCTTACCGCTGTTAATATCAAAAGCGCGTAATTCAAGTGTTTGTTGGTCGCGTGTTTGCCATTGATAAGTAAAGGTTGTGCTATTTGGCATCCATTGGCCGCGCGCAAAGTAAATGTCTTTGTCTTTGCCTAAGTCTACCCAAGTACGTTTGCCGGACTCGATATTTTGAATGGCCAATTCTACAAGAACATTGGGTGTTCCGGCTTTTGGATATTTCTGTTCAATAAGCTTGATGTCATCGGCGTATATTTCAGAACGTGTGATGACTTCAACGGGCGTTTCATCAACCTTGGTAAACGCAATTTGCGTTTCATCGGGAGACCACCAATAACCTGTCATTCGGCCCATTTCTTCTTGAGCGACGAATTCAGCCATACCATACTTAATATTGTCGCCGCCTTCTTTGGTGATAGCTTTTTCTTCACCTGAAGCAATATGTTTCACATAGAGGTTTTGGTCGCGAATGAATGAAATGTAATTACCTTTCGGAGAAAGTTTGATGTCTGTCTCGAAGGCTTCAGTATCAAGTAATTGTTTCGCACCTTTTTCGCCTAATTTGTGATAGAAGACGTCACCACCAAGCGGGAATAACAGTGCGGTACCATCGTCGGACCACTGGTAGCTGACAATACCGCTGCCTGATAGTCGCATGCGCTCGCGGCGAGCTTTTTCTTCATCAGACAAAACTTCTTCGCCACTTTGAAGGTCGTTTGAATCGAACAGCATGCGGGTTTCACCACTTTCGATATGGTATTCCCATAAGTCTAGTCGTTCATAATCGGTTTGTTTTCCTTTGAGGAAAGTAACCCGTTGTCCATCAGGAGAGACTTTTAACGAACGTGGCGCATTGCCATCGAGTGAAGGAGAAGAGAAAATACGTTCAATATTGAGCGTTTCAGCGCTTAAAGCAGTAGAGAGCATAGCGGCTCCAATTAAAAGGGCTTTTTTCATTGTTATTTGCATCTTTAACTGTCGAAGGTTTGATTGTAGATAAACGGTATCATGATACAAGGTGTAATGTATGAAAACTGCATTAGTGCTAGGAGCGACGGGTTTGGTGGGACGAACGCTCGTAAATATACTTTTACAAGACAGACGCTACAGCGAAGTGGTGTGTTTAGTCAGAAAGCCCTTAATGGCAAACATGTTTAACGACATGAACAAAAAGCTTAAACCCGTTGTGATTGATTTTGAAAACCTACAGGACTATCAGGGCTATTTTAGCGTAGACCACGTGTATTGCTGTTTGGGGACCACGTTAAAAAAGGCGGGCTCAAAACAAGCGTTTCGGCGGGTAGATTTTGAATATGTTCATGTAGCAGCCCAGCTCACTCGCGCACAAAGGGCACAGAGCTTTGTGTGGATCTCATCAGTAGGGGCTAATGCCAAAAGTCGCAACTTCTATTTGCGCGTTAAAGGTGAATTGGAAAACGCTATAATGCGAATGCCCCAACTTCCTAATGCAAGCGCAGTTAGACCTTCATTGCTAATTGGAGCACGAGATGAATCGCGATTTGCAGAAGACATTGCGCAGAAGACAGCGCCGGTTTGGCAAGCTTTGTTAAAAGGGCCTTTAAAGAAGTATCGCCCAGTTCATCCTGTTGATGTTGCCAGAAATATGATGTCGCTACACAAGTGGTGAAATTAAAGTGAAGAAGTATTGATGTTTCGTTGTAAGCAATTTTCTGTCAAGCAAGATAAGTGTGCCATGAAGGTAAATACCGATAGCCTCATATTGGGTAGCTGGGCACAACCAAAGTTGGCAAAACGCATACTTGACGTGGGCACAGGTTCGGGGATTTTGGCACTTATGCTTGCGCAGCAATCCGCACCTGATTCATATGTATTCGCGATAGAATTAGATGAAGCGGCAGCACAACAGGCCGCAGAGAATTTCGAAAATTCACCATGGCGTGACAAGCTGACTCTGAAACACAAAAATTTAGTGAACTATACGCCTGATTCACAATTTGATGTAATTGTAAGTAACCCACCGTATTTTGAACCGCCTTCACAAGCTAGTCGAGCTTTTGAAACACAATCTAGCCAGCGTTTTGCAGCAAGACAAACAGCAAGTTTATCACCTGACGATTTTTTTCACTTTTGCAATCAGTTTCTAGCACCAATGGGCAGTGTGTTTTGTGTTTACCCATATTCATCTTTCGCTTTCATCAAAGCACAAGCAAACATGCACGGGCTATTTCCTGTGCGAACTCTTGATGTCAAACATAACGAGCGTCGTGAGCCTTACCTAAACGCCATTCAGTTTAAGCGGCTACCAGTGAGAGATAAAGAGCTAAACGGCGACGTAATAGGTAAGGGGGGTTAACAACTCCTACATCACACGACGTTTTAGTGATCAGAGATGAGCACAATAACTATACTTCCGCGTACAAGTCATTGTGTCAGCCATTTTATTTAAATTTCTAATGTGAGTTATACGTGATAACTGTTATTGCAGAAGCTTTTGGCGCTGTCGCCGTAGTACTAAATTTTGTGGGTTACAGGCAGGTGAATGTCGATAGATATTTATTTATCTCCGCGTTTGCCTTACTGGCTTTAAGTGCACATTTCTTTTTATTGGACGCCATGGCCGCTGGAATAGGCACACTGCTAGCGGGTACTCGAAATTTCATCGCAATGAAGTATCGAAACAAGGCTATTTTATTGGCGTTTGTTGCAGGAAATATGGGGTTTCTGGCTTACGAGTGGTTTGTCTTAGCACATTCGTGGATCATTTTTGTGGCTTATGCGTCTTCACTCATTTTTACTGTAGGATCGTTGGTGATCCGCGATACAGATAAAATACGCAAAGTATTCTTAGTGGCTGAATCGCTGGGGCTTATTTACGCCATATCGGTAGGCAGCATATTTGGAACGGTTTTTAATATAAGTAACTTGATCAGTATTGTGAGCAAACTAAGAGAAGCCCCTAAAACCTGAACTGGGAAAAAAATCAGCAGATACAAAAAAGCCGCCCGTAGGCGGCTTTTCAAATTTTAAAGTGCTGTTAGCCTTTTTTCACTAACACAGATACTTTAGAAATACCTGCCACTTTAACTTGGTTCATTACTTCTACTACTGTACCGTGCTCTGTATCTTCGTGAGCCTGGATAGCGGCAGAATCAGTATTGTTGTTAGCAAGATATGTTTGCGTGTTTGCAACAACACGACGAATATCTACTTCACGACCGCCCATCATAATGGTGCCATCAGCAGCAATACGGATTGAAAGCGCTTTTGAAGGCTGGTCGTTTTTCGCTTGATTATCTTCTGGACGATTTACGTCCAAACCTTTCTCTTTCACGAACGAGGTCGTTACGATGAAGAAAATCAACATGATGAACACGATGTCCAACATGGGGGTCATATCAATCTGAGCCTCGTCTTCAGCCGAGGTATGCTTCTTTCTTTTCATCTCGTCTTCTTTCTTCTGTTACGTTCGAGCGCTTTAGTATACTGCTTGTTACAAAAATATACAGGCTTTTGTACAAAAACAGTGTGCTCATTAACACTTGTTGCTGGAAAAATACTCAGTTTCACAGTAATAAAACAACAAACTAAGGTTGTTTATGCGAAATAGCGACACCTAATTGGTAAAAATACAACATCAATGCCTGATTGAGTGATGTACGCAAGTTACCATGAGGATAAATGCCAAGTCTAGCTTCCGTTGATTTTTTTGTCCCTTGTACCAAAAATGCATTTTTGATCGCGTGATCTTGGATACAAGCTTCAAATGCTCGGGCAGCCATCTCCTGAGGCATAGCATAATAATACATTTTTAACGCGCGATCAGCCTCTACGGATCGCACAAAGTACTCATTTGGCCTTTTTTGATCATTTAAAAACAATAAAGAGAAGCAATCGCTCAATTTTTGATTAAGTGGATGTGAGTTAATGCGCGCATTGTCTAACCATGCTTGTGTAGCGAAACTACCCGAAGGCACATCTTCAAACATACGCGGCGCAATATAGTGGTCGAAGGCGTGAAACCACTCGTGTGCCAAGGCGCCTGCGCCAGCATTTTTAGCAAGGGCAAGTTGTCTTTTGGCACTGTTGTAATGGGCGCTACTGTGCTTTTGTCCCCCACTGCCAAATGCCAGTGAAAGTGAGCCATTAAGCGATAACACTTGTTCATTTACATTTAAGATCGCAACTAGATCGTACAACGCATCAAAAAACAAATTGGCTGCGATCTGCTGCTCTTCTTTGGTAACCCAGCGACCCACTGTGATCGTTGAAAAATTAAATAGCTTTCGAATATCTTGAAATGATACATCTGCCCCGTCCCGATGACTTGGTCCGTTGCGGTAGAAATGTTGATGGATTCGACTCATGCACAATTTATGAATAAATATGAATAGGCTATAGTACTAAGTCTACCTTCATAACGTTACTCAACAAAGCTTTGCAGTGCACTTCGGTGTCTATACTGGCTAGTGTCGATTCACTTGGCAGCTAAAATCAAGTACGTTATCCATCAGATGAGCGTAAAAAAGACAGAATGGCTGAAAGTTCTTGAGACAAACCTCGAACGCGAACATCCAAGTTTAACGTAAGTAAGGCGACTGAATGTCGCCTTACTCTGTGTAGCGGTATTTGTATGTGGTTTAGAAATCCATTTTCACTTTAACTGCAAACGTACGTGGCTCACCAATGCGCATGTTACCACCACCGTAAGAATCACCGATTGCCCAGTATTCTTTGTCGAACAGGTTGTCTACCGAGCCAATCAGGGTCAGCTCTTTGTCGGCAACAGTAGTGGTATAACTTACACCACCGTAGACCAGCGTATAAGAAGGTAGCTCCCAGTTATTCGCCGCATCGAGGGCTGTTTTACCGTGGAACTTGCCGCCCAGATTCACTGTAAGTCCCGGCACTGCCGACACGTTGTAGTTAGTCTGCAAGGTAAATTGCTGTTCAGGCGCGCCGCCTACATCATTACCTTGATTGGCCGTACTGGTTTTGTCGTACTCCGCACTCAGGAACATGGCATCGCCGTAAAGTGACAGATTTTCCGTCACCGTTAACGCGCCGCTAAACTCAAACCCCTGATACAGTGAGATCCCGTCCTGAATCAGGTAGTTGTCTTCAGTGACCATGGTTGCCCCACGTTCTATGCGGAACAAGGCAGAGCTCACAGACCAACCTTCGCCTGCCATTTTCATACCCAATTCATACTGCAAGCTTTCCAGCGGCGGCAGCAAATCGTTGGCATTAGCATATTCTTCACCAACGGCCGACGTCTGCCCTTCAAATGACTCAACATAACTGGCGTAATACGTGGTGTTTGCCGCCGGCTTGTACATTAATGCTACCGTTGGCGATACCGCAGTATCATCGTAGTTATCATGGTAAGAAGAGAAGTATTCACTGGTGTCGTGTTCGATATTGTTGGAACGAATCCCCAACAGCAATTCCCACTCGTCGGTAAGCTCAATAAAGTCGCTCACAAACACCGACTGCTGAGTATCAACCCAGGCAACTGGGGCATCTTTTTGCAAGGTAGCTTCATAGGCAGGCACATCGCCTGGCGTATACAGATTGCTGGTTGCGTAATTGCGGGTTACCTTACGGCCAAACTGACCGCCGTCGTTGCGGTAAGTCGTGGCTTCCTGATACGATACACCGAACACTACATTGTGCTTTATACCGCCAGTAGAAAAGTCGCCATTTACAATAGCTTGTACCTGATCGTAATCAACGTCGAAGTACTGTTCGTAAGTGAGAATATTCAGATCGCCCGCGCTGTTTAGCAGGTAGTTCAGACTTTTCACCCAACGGGTTTCATTTTTTGAGTAGTCGTAATCTAGCTGCAATTGCCAGTTGTCGTTGATGTTCCACTTCAAACTACTGATCGCAATCAGGTTTTTATAGCCGTCAAAGGTGCCATCCACAGCCAGGTTACGACTGCCGCTGACCGTTGCAGGCAGGGGTTCAGTCGCCGCCATATTCACCGAGAAGCGGTTCCAGGAATTTTCAATCAGGCGGTCGCTGTATATCAAATCTACGGTCCACAACAGTGAATCCGTCAGGTTCGCGTCGAATGCCAATGACACGGTTTCGCGGTCGATGCCGCCATTGTCTAGGTAGGTATCACCGTTTTCTTTAACGGCATTCACCCGCACACCAAAACTGTCATCGTCACCAAAACGGGTACTGGCATCTACGTGTGCACTCAGTACACTGTCACTGCGCAAGCCCACATTGGCACTCACAGCAGTCTGAGTTGCGCGCTTGGTACTGTAATTTACGATACCGCCGGGGGCCGCCATACCGTACATAAAGCCGGTTGCACCTTTAATGAGAGTCACTTGTTCAAACGCTTCATAGGGTAACTCACCACTGAAACTGTTTATTGACATACCATTAATTTTGAAGCTCTGTGTGTAATCCAGGCCAAGACCACGTACACGAATAGTGTCACCAAACGAACTGTAAGCACTGCCATCAACTGACACCGAGGCTTCACGACTGAACAAGCTGTTTAGGGTATTTACCTGACGAATTTCCATGTCTTCCAATGAAATAACGTCTACCGAAAAAGGGGTATCCTGAATAGAACGCTTACCTAACGCACCACCGTCGTTTTGCTGCTCAAATTCGGTAAGCTTGTGCCCTACCACAGAAATCACTTCAACATCTTCAGCACTTGCCGCGTCTGCAAACGCAACAGAATGACCAAGACCTGTCATGGCCGCACAGCAAGCTAATACTAATTTTCGCTTATTAAACAAAGCGTTTGGTTTACTCATGGTTTGTCCTTAATGTGATATGAAAAATCCGAGGGCGTTTGAGAAAGAAACGGTTGTTGTAATGGTTATCCCTGCAGGACGATGACACTACATCAAACGATAATCATTATCAATATCATTTACATAGTTTTGTATTTATCGTTGACTATGATCAGGTTTATGTAAATTAACCCAAATTTTTCTATACAAACTTGCAGTAATGAGTATGATTTGCATTATTATTTACTAAACTAATGGATTAGGCATAATGAGTGTGTTGGCACTGGCCTTTACTTTCAGTGGCTGTTTGTTGATTTATGTCACCAATAAAAATCAACGCCTGTTTGCGAAGCAAAAAACACTGACTCTGCGATACCTTGGGTACCTGCTAGCCTGTGTTGCGCTGGTGTGTTGGTTAAATGCAGTGTCTGTCTCGGCAGCCATACTGATCTGGTTGTTGAGCATCATGGTGATCCTGGCATTGATCCCACTACTTTCTCTTGTTCGCCCCGGGAGACAAGCCTAATGGCCCGACTGTCTGCAGAAGAAAAGATTCAACCTCACTGGTGGACTAAGTCACTGGCCGGCGCAGTGCTTGGACTGACGTTCGCGTTCGCGGTGGTCGGTATTTTTGCCTGGTATGGGCCGGGTGGGATTCAGTCGCCCAATAAAGTGCAATTTAACATGTGGATGATCAGTCCTGTCTGGTTACTGATTCTGTCGTTCTCATTCTTATTTAGAACCGGCATGCGGGCTGTGCTGGTACTAGGCGCAGCAAACCTGATCGCGTGGGCAACCTTTTTACTATTGAGATACAGTTTATGAAGATCCGCAGCGATATTCTTCGCACTTACCAGTCTATTCACACCTGGACAGGGATTACGACCGGCTTGTTGTTATTTATTGCCTTTTTTGCCGGAGCATTAACTATGTTTAAATCGCCCATTACCCAGTGGGCGGTGCCAGAGAACCACGTGCTGCCAGCTATTTCAGTCGGGCAGTACGATGAGCTAGTGCAACAAGCTACGGCGCAATATGAAACTGCCAGCAACGGCTTCACTCTCCACTTTGCCCCCCATCAAAGTCCAATGCATCACAGCCCAATGACCTGGTACGAACAAGGCGGTGGCCGGGGACTCAGTATCGATAGCCACTTACGACAGGCCTCGTTCAACAAGGAAGGTGAGTTGGTTTCAGTGGCCAATCAGCAAAATGTACTGGGTGACTTGATTGATCAGTTGCATCGCACCGCAGGTATCCCCGGTAAAGCCGGTCATGAAGATATTGGCGTATTGGTACTGGGAGTTGCATCAGCACTCTATTTCATTGCACTGGTGTCTGGTGTTATTTTTCTGCTACCCACTCTGGTGAAAAGCTTTTTCTCGTTGCGACAAAAGAAAGGCGCAAATCGATTCTGGCTTGATACCCATAACCTGATTGGCATCACCAGCCTGCCATTTCATTTGCTGATAGCTTGGACAGTCGTGGTCTTTGCTTTCCACGACATGCTGTACGGCGGCCTCTCTCTGATTTACGGTGACGAACCCATGTTCGAGCGCAATGGCGGCAGTAAACAGGTGTACTCAGTGGCTGAGCTACCCCCTGTAGAACGTTATTTTGAAGCGGTCGGAGACATGGTAGAGGGCTACGATATTGTCAGTTTAACGTTTGCCGATTTAGCCACGCCACGAGCGCGTTTGAGTATTGAAGTAGCCGGCGACGGTAAACTGCAGCGCGCCGCCGAAACCGATATCATTGCTATGCACCCGTTTACACTGGACGTGACATACAGCACTTTAAGCATTCCGGAAAATGGCGCGTTTGGCCCATTGGTGAAAAGCTTCTTTGCGCTGCACTTTGGTAATTTTGCCAATGATACCGGGCGCTGGATTTACTTTTTACTGGGTATGATGGGGGCAATCCTGTTCTATACAGGTAATCTGCTATGGCTGGAAAAGCGCCGCCAAAAACAAGCGAAACAATCCCGCTCGGTTACCATAATGGCAAAACTCACCATTGGTGTGTGTCTGGGTTCCGTACTGGGTGTAGCGACTTCAATACTTGCATCAAAATGGCTTTATCTGGCGGGTGTCGATATCAACCTAGGGTATATCGCCATCTATTATGGTATTTTTGTGACTTCTGTGGCTTTGACGTTTTGGCGAGGTGCAGCGAAATCAGCGGTGTTTTTACAAGCTTTTATTGGATTGGCTTGTGCAGGCATTCCACTAACCACGTTGATTTCCCAGTGGATTCATGAAAATATTCAATGGCAACTGGTGTCTAATACATTAATGGTCGACGTTGTTGCCCTTGTGTTTGCTTGGATATTTTTCCACGCCGCCAAGAAAACTCATCGACGCGCCTATTACGGAGAAAGAAATAGTATTTGGTACATTGGACACAGTGATAATACTCAACAACCACAGCGTACAGAGTTGGTGAAAAAGTCGACGTAAGCCTAGTTTACGTCGTCTTACGCCATATCAACAAGAAGTTGCTCACACCAGGCTTCAATACGAGCTTCTGTTTCATCATATTGGTTTTCATCGTCTAGCGATAAGCCAACAAATTGGCTTTTGTCTTCTGTAAGCGCCTTTGACGCAGTAAAGTCGTAGCCTTGATTTGGCCAGTAACCAATAATCTTACATCCGGTAGGAATGAGTGCGTCGTGAAGCATGCCTAATGCATCCTGAAACCATTCACCGTAGCCTAGCTGATCGCCAAGACCAAACAAGGCGACAGTTTTGCTTGAGAGGTCTAAGGCGTGTACGTCTTCCCAATGTGACTCCCAATCTTCTTGGAGCTCGCCAAAGTCCCATGTGGAAATACCAAAGATAACAATGTCGTACTCTGCGGTGCGTGAGAGGCTAATATCTTTAATATTGTGAAGTGCGACGATATCTTCATCAAAAAGGCTGTTGAGTTGGGCTTGTATTTTCTCTGCCGCCATTTCGGTATAACAGGTTGTTGAACCATAAAACAAACCAATTGACAGCGTGCCGTTACTCATTAGAAACCTCTTTTTAGCTAATCGTCTTTCACTGGTGGGAATTCTACCTCTTTACCGTTGCTCAACAAAGCTTTGCAGTGCACATCGGTGTCTTTGTGTGAAATTTTTAATACGCCCAAAGCGCATCCGTTGAATAATTCACCATACCCGATGCTTGGTTCGCGCGCTTTAACCGACATGTTTCTCCGGCGTGTGAAAAAATTAAGTGGCGAAGCAGAGCGATACAACAGACGATTCAACCTATCAAGCCATTTGATCAATCCGTCGGG
Organism: Alteromonas sp. KUL42; assembly: GCF_006538325.1. Classification (GTDB taxonomy): domain Bacteria; phylum Pseudomonadota; class Gammaproteobacteria; order Enterobacterales; family Alteromonadaceae; genus Alteromonas. The sequence continues at coordinate 9,023 of NZ_BJKK01000012.1, read as the reverse complement.
AAATGCGTTTTTAAGCCCGCTGCATGTAAATTGAGTGATGTGTGGACTGTGACGTCTAAAGCGCAGACGTACATCGTAAACAAACGAATAGTGCACATCACCGGATAAGATAATGAATTCTGGGGGCGTTTTGTAATGCCTAAAGATATTAAGAATGACATTGGCTGTGCCCTTATGTGCCATCCAGTTCTCGGCGTCAACGGTAAGGGCTTTACCAAAAAAGGTGAAGACTTTTTGAATTGCTTCAATTACTTTAACTCCGTAAATAGGGGCGGCTGATACAACAATTACTGCTTCTTTGCCAATGATTGAGTGCTGGAAATCGCACAGCGCTTCCCAATCCATTAGTCCTGATGGCTTGTTCATGTCTGACTCAGAGCGCCAACGCTGCGTTCGCGTATCCAAGACTTCGATTGGCGGTGTGGTATCTAATCGATAATGCCACTGATCAAAATCAAGTAATTCATCAATAATTTCGTCATGATGTGATAAGCCATTTTCACCGCAATTTTTTCTTACGGTTTCTATTAGCGGTGCGACTTTTTTAGGGGCATTGCCCCAACCTTGGCAAAGTAGGTAGCCTAACAATGCGTTGCCAATCATGCGTTTTGATAGCGGGTTGCCATACACTTCTTGTTCCCATCCACGGGTGAGATTCCAATCATCTGTTACGTCATGATCATCAAAAATCATATAAGTGGGGATGTGGGCAAGTGCTCGGCGTACCTTTGGAAGCTGAGAGACAAAACCCTTGATAGCGTCATTTTCTGCATCAAACTTGGCCGCGTGTTTGTTGTCGATATGCGACTTGTCTATGTGAACATGCGGCCACAAGCTGTCAGACCATACCAACAGATACATAGCAATCACTTCGGCACTGCCGATAAGATGATTGTGCGCATTCACAGAGGTAAATACGGGCTTTTTCTTGGCACCAAAAAAGAGTGACGACAACACGGTATTTGTTGCTATTTGAGGTAGCAGTAACTCCCGTTGGTAAAACCCATATTGATGGGTGGCCAACTCGTTGGTATTTTGAATCACCGCACCTTCCACTGATTCATGAAATAACCCAAGTACCTCGATAGCACTGTGAATAGCTTTTAGCATGGGCCCTGCCACGTCATCGGCATAGATTTGATCGCCTGTCATTAACAGCAAATCTGGCGCAGCAGCGTTACCTTCAAAGGCCTTTTTGTGTAATTCATCCACTTGGGCCAGTGCATCGTCACTAGGATAATGTGGCTTTCTGCACGAGCCGTGCAAAATAGTTTCTGGTGTTGCGGTATGGTGAAAACTCAAATGCTCTTGATTGCGATAGAGCAGTGCTGCGCACTCTTCTTGCCATTGTAAAGACAGCTCTTCGTTGTCAAAACTCAGGGCGTAATTAATTCGTTCTCGCTCGTTAAACGAGGTACTGGCGGTAAATTGTAATAAGTGGATAAAGGCACGTTTTCCTACCTGCACGGTGTCAGCGGTTGATTCTCCCTCAACATTGTTGTGATCTTTCAGTAGTGACAACCTAGGCGCAACCGGTGTAGTGGTTGTTAGCCATATACAACAGGTTGTAGCTGTAACTTTGCGAACAATTGGTCCTGCAACAACAAGTGGGAGGTGCGACAAAGAAATAACGAAATCCTCTTATTTGATTGAATTTAGAAATAATACAGCTAACTTTACTCTTTTTTGTTTATAAACGGTATGCTGGATATACTCCCTTACAAATTATTTAAGCGCGATGCTAAAACCGTGAAAAGGAACATGACGAGATGTTAAAGAAAGCACTTTTGGCCGTTTGTGCAGTCACTTTGGTTGCAAGTTGCAGTGAACCTGTACAGGAAGTTACTAAACCGAAGAAAGTCGACCTTAAAGAAGTGACGGTTGGTGAATGGATAACCGATGCCCAAGGTAGTGTTATGTTTAACCCACAAACTTCGGGGTTAATCGACATCGATGGGCAGTTGGTGACCATTTCTGATGGTAGTGCTGATTCTTCCTTGCAGCTCAAACTTCACTATATCAATCCAGCTGACGCGACATTTACCACATCCAGTGATGCATTTTCATTTTCTTCAAGCGTTCGCAGAAGTTGCTTTTATTCATATTTAAGTGAAAAGCCTGATTTAGAAGCGTTGGCTACCGATCCTCGTGACCCTTCTATTGTTTATACGGTTACTGAAGATGCCACTCGAACTGGTGCACTTAGTGCTTCGTGTGAGGCTAAATATGCAGAAACAGGTTCAACAGACTACCCAACTCTACTGGTTAAGCTAACCATAAAGGGAGAGGGAAAAATAGAAATGAGCGATGTACGTCCTTTGCAGTTTCCTACTGAATTTGAAGTGGGTAACTTCCCGAACGATGGTATAGAAGGGCTAACTATGGACGACAACGGCTTGCTCTATCTTGGGTTAGAAAAAGACAAAGCGGGTCAACCTCGAATCTTTACGCTAAATATCGATGATGATTTTTGGGGAATAAATGACTTTGCAACAGTCAGTGCACCTTCACTTGACGTTCCTACCTTCACTGCGGGAAATCACCCGATAAACGGTTTGGCACTGCATAAGACGGGCAAAGGTGATAGCTTTTTGATTGCTGCTGCGCGCAATGACAACGAGCTATGGATTATTGATACCGCGGGAAGCAAGCCAACCAAACGCATACCGGTTATATTTAAGGTTAATGGTGGAGAAGCCTGCGGTGAGTACCTAATGGATAACGCATCAATGGAAGGCCTAGTGGTGATGGGGTCTACGCTGTGGCTAATTAATGATCCATGGGTAAAAAACTACATGAAAAACGCTATTTGTGACGCCGACAAGTCTCGTTATGAGGACATGGCACCACTCATTTTCCCGTTGGAAATGAAAGAAAGTTGGTTTGAATAAGAGTTCGACTAGGATTTCAATTAAAGCCTTTTAAGTAGGCAATTAATTATAAATAACGCGTGTAAACGAACCACGTTTACACGCGAATACTCTGTGGTAAAGTGCTAATTATTCAGTGCGTAGGCGCGATGCAAACGTCTTCTTGAATTTTGCTAACTTAGGCGCTACAACCATTGAGCAATATTGATTTTGCGGGTTATTCTTAAAATAACTTTGGTGATAATCTTCCGCACTGTAGTAGTTATTGATTTCTACTACTTCAGTCACTACAGGATCTGGCCAAATCGCTTCTTCGGTGATCTCTGCAATTATTTTTTCCGCTTCTGCTTTTTGTGCTTCATCGTGATAGAACACTGCACTGCGGTACTGGGTTCCAACATCATTGCCTTGCCGATTAAGCTGAGTGGGGTTATGCAATGCGAAAAAGATTTCTAGTACTTCTCGATAGCTAATATTGTCTGCATCGAAGGTAACTTGAACGACTTCGGCATGGCCTGTGTTGCCAGTGCACACTTCTTCATACGTTGGGTCAACTTTATCTCCGCCCGCATATCCGGAAATCGCTTTTTCTACGCCTTCAATACTATTGAAAGCTGATTCAATACACCAAAAGCAACCGCCAGCCAGTGTTGCAACTTGTAAATTCGCCATGGTTTAACCTCAAAAAATTTTATGTTCATAGTGTGGGTGCGAGAGCAAAACAACTCAAGTCATCCATGACGGTTTTTTTATCGTATTAACGAATATTAAATGATTAAAATTTACTGTTTGAGCACAAAACGTTACATATTTTGGGAATTTGGTTTAGGGCATTTGGTTTCAAAAAGCAGGTTTAGGTGAAGACCGCTTATACACCAAAATCCTAGGGCGTTTTGTGCTTATGGCAAGTGCGTTAGAAGTGAGGTACAAGGTGATTATTTTCTACGATGGTTACTGTCCGCTGTGTGTGGCCGAAATGAAACATCTGAAAAAGCGAGACAAACAGCAAAAACTCACGCTGGTCGATATTCAAGACCTTGATTTCAAAAAGCAATATCCTGAACTGGATTGGCATGCACTCAATGCGCGTATTCACGGCATGCGCGATGACGGTACGCTCATAACTGGCTTGGACGTAACTTACGAAGCGTGGAAAACCGTTGGAATGGGATGGTTATATGCGCCACTGCGCTGGCCACTTATTCGCCATGTTGCTGATGTGTTTTACACACTGTTTGCTAAGCATCGTTACACGATTTCGTATTGGCTAACCGGTAAAAAGCGCACTTGCGTGCGCTGTATTCCAGAAGAGAGAATTCCTGAAAAGAGCATTCCTGGAGATGCCAATGACAAATAATACCTTGATAATTGGTGCGTCAGGCGGAATTGGTCGTGCACTTGTGCGTAAATTTAGTGAAAGAGGAGATACGGTTTTTACCGTTGATAGAAAGCGTGGACACAGTGAAAAGCACACCGAAGACGCCGACAACATTCATTCGTACCACATTGCCTCGCACAGTGACACTGAAATATCGGCGTTAGTGGCAAATTTTAAAGACGCCGACATAAACATTAACAATGTTGTGATTGCGTTGGGGATGCTGCATAACCATGATGCTGATATTCACCCCGAAAAGCGCATGGAAGAAGTGTCAGAGCAGTCCTTATCAGTGTATTTCGCGGTGAATAGTATTATTCCCATGCTATGGCTAAAGCACCTCATTAATATCATTGATAGAAAGCAGGCCACTATTGTGTGTTTAAGTGCACGGGTTGGTAGTATTTCCGATAATGGACTTGGCGGGTGGTATGGCTATCGAGCATCTAAAGCCGCACTTAATATGCTGGTTAAAACCGCTTCTGTTGAATATCGCAGGCGCGTTAAAGATTCGGTCTTGGTGTGTTATCACCCAGGAACTGTTGATACAGCATTGTCGAAACCTTTCCAAAAGAATGTAGCGGCAGAAAAACTGTTTACTGCAGATTTCACCGCATCACAACTCATTACTCATTTGCCTAAATTAGATAGAGAGCAAGCGTGCCACTTTATTGATTGGCGCGGCGAGGTGGTAACTTGGTGATACGGTCTAATTATAGTTCTGTTAATTCAACATCAAGACTTTTGTTTTGACTGCTGTTACCATGCTGCGTTAGGGATTGGTGCAGCGTATTGGTAAGCCGGTAACGGTTGCAATACTACGCGTTGACGCCATAAGAGAGTCACCATAAGTATCGCCATCCCGATAAACTAATAACAATAACTCAACAAGAGGAAGGGATATGAGCGAGGCCAGAGAACAATTCGGATCGCGCATCGGGTTTATTTTAGCTGCTGCAGGCTCAGCAGTTGGTATAGGAAATTTGGTCGGCTTTCCAGTGGGCGCAGCAAAAAATGGCGGTGGGGCATTCTTATTAATGTACGCCATTTTTGTGTTTGCCATTTGTTTGCCTGTTATGCTGGCAGAAATGTCAGTGGGCCGTCATGCCAAAAAAGACCCACTAGGTGCGTACAGCGATATCAGTAATAACAGTACGAAGTGGAAAATAGCAGGTTGGCTAGCCATTGCTACACCTTTCATGATTGCCGTATTTTATATGGTCATCACAGTCTGGATATTTGGTTATTTATTTGAGGCCGTCAGCGGCAACCTAGATAAACTCGCTAACCCAGATACATTTGGTATTTTCATCAACTCTCCTGCTATTTTCGCCTACATGGCTGTTGTAGTGGGTGTGGTTTATCTTATTTTACAAGGTGGTGTAAAAGAGGGCATTGAGAAAGCGGCCAAGCTACTGATGCCGGCTCTGTTTGTCATGCTTATCGGCTTAGTGGTGTTTGTATTAACCCGCGAAAACGCGATGGCTGGGGTAGAGTTTTACATTGTCCCTGACTTCTCTAAGTTAACTGCGTCGGTGGTAAATGGTGCTTTATCGCAAGCGTTTTTCTCACTGTCGTTAGGTATGGGTATCCTCATCACCTATGGCAGTTATATCGACAAACGTGCAGATGTACCTAACTCTGCTAAACTCGTTGCACTTACCGATACGGCGGTAGCTTTTACTGCGGGCTTAATGATTTTACCTGCTATTTTCTCGTTTAACCCTGAGATCAACCCCGACGAGTTAAGTGAGTCGTCAGTCGGTATGATATTTACCTACTTACCTAGTATCTTTTTGGCACTTCAAGACTCAATTGGCTACCTAGGTGCGTCAATCGTGGCGAGCCTTTTCTTCTTATTGGTCTTTTTTGCTGCTATCACATCTCTAGTGTCTATTTTTGAAGTTCCAGTAGCAGCATTGATGGACGAGAAAGGCGTAAGTCGTAAGTGGGCACTAGCTTCACTTGGTAGCATCATGATTGTTTTAGCAGTTTTAAGTGCACTGTCTTTTGGCAAAGTCGAGTTTTTGACTGCCTTTATGCATTACGCTGGCGCTGACAAGTCGTTGTTCGATGTCATTTTTGATGTTTTCTACGAAACTATCTTACCGCTTAACGGGCTACTGATTTGTGTTTTCGTTATTTACCGTTGGAAGAGTGCAAACTTTAATGCGTCCCTTGAACAGGGAAGTACAGGATTCAAAGGGAGTTGGTTTGAGAAGTATGTAGATGTGTCGTTGAAGACGTTCATCCCGCTTATTCTACTGGTTATTTTTGTGAATACTGTCGCAGTAAAATACTTTGGTGTGAGTTTATTCGGCTAAGATGCCAAAGAATAACTTACTCTAAATGTCGTGATTAGTTAAAGCGGTGATAGTCGTTAACACTATCACCGCTTTTTTAATCTAATACATATCGTCAGGGTTGCTATAAGTAGGTGTAATGCCAAGCACCTGCCAACTCTTGGACGAATTAATGACTTTTCCCATTGGCGGAAGGTCGGTTTCGCTAAATTCAGGTGGTGGAAGTGCCAAGGCTTTAGCTGCAGTAACGTAATACTCTCCCCGTTTTGGGTGTACCAGACTACAAAGGTGCAAAAGATTTTCTGCCGGTGGTGTTTGTATTATGCGTGAAAGTGCTTCAACCACGTCAGCGATATGAACCAGGTTGACTCGCTTGTTACCATCACTGATTGAGCGTCCACTCAATGAACGCGCAGGGTGACGGTCTGGGCCAACTAAACCTGCCAATCTAACAATGGTATATTTTGTTGATGCCGCGTTGCTGGCAAGGTATTGCTCTATTGCCACATGTGCTTTGGCTGATGCCGTTTCAGGAGCCACCGCACTTTTTTCATCCACATCGCATAACAAAAGGTCTTTACTATCACCATAAACTGATGTGGTGCTGATAAATACGATGTGTGCTGTTTGTGCTGCTATAGCGTCGTCAATAAGCGATTTCATATTTTGTGTAAACGCATCTAAATCAGTATTGTGTCTGCCTGGCGGGATATTAATAAGCAAGGTGGCGTGTTTCAGGTGCTGACACAATGCTTGTGTACTTTCACCCAACGCATAGTGGACGGGTGTTACACCTTTGTCGGCTAACAAGCTGAGCTTATTTTCTTGTCTACTGGTACCAATAATATCTAGTTTGCCATTAAGTGCGTCACTTAAATAACCAGCCAACCAGCCGTAGCCGGTTATTACCAATTTATGAGCCATTGATTTTTCCATAATCGTTTTAGGAGAGATGTGGTTCTAGTGTGTGTTTTAGGGAGTCTAGATTATAGGATATCGTTAAATGCACAAAAAAGCCGAACTTATATTTTGGAGTAGCTCCATAAGTTCGGCTTTTACTATTTGTTACTATTTGGGATTAGAGTAATTAACGTCTAAGCACTAACTACATTTTCATTTCATCACTGCTTTCTAGCTCAAGTAAGTTTAAATCGTCTAAACCATTTATAGAGGCCTGCATACGGTTTTCGGCATAGTCTGCTTTTTGCAATACTTCACACAGCGCGTCAGCTTTTTCTTCTAGTGCATTGGCTTGCGTTTCCAAACGGTGCTCTAAGTCTTCACCCCAGCGTTCCATTTTCTGCTCAAACTCGCTCATATCACCGCCTTCCCACAACATCTGTGTACCTAAAGCGATAAGAATGCGGCCCATAGATTCACTCACTAGCGATTCAATTTGCGACTCAAACTCATCTTCCCAGCTTTCATCAAACCAGCCTGGTTCATCAAACTTAGTTGAATCTACGCGAATGTTACCGGCTTCATCGTAAAACGACGTATTGAGCTTGGCTTCCAATGAGGTAAATAGCTCACTAAAATCGTCGTTCATTGAGTTGCTGCCGCCAAGCAGTTCAGTAAACACTTCAGTAACGGCTACATTTGCAATTTGCAGACCTTCACTGGCAATGGTCAATGTCATAGGGATCGCCATATCAATACTGTCGTAGTATTGGTCTACCCATTGTTGCTGTTCGCTATTCAGTGATATTGCTTCGCCATTAATGGTTAAATTGTGTTGCTTGTCGATTCTCATCACAGAACCACTTTCTGTAGTGACCGTAAGATCACCTTGGTAGTATTGCAATTCACCGTCTAGCTCAATATCACAGCTATTATTTTGAAAGCTATTTCCATGTGCCATCGCTTGTCCACTCAACAAAGCACCGGCAACTGCAACAGAGATTAATAGTTTATTCGACATTGTTAGTTCCTTAATTCAAAAAGTAACGAGGCAATATGGCTTCGTGCTGCGACCATTACTGTGATTGCATGGTCTGTAAACTTGGCTACTTTTAGTATTTTGCAATGCGCTTGCCATTATTTTTTATTCTTTAAAAACAATGTGATAGTTGTTTTGTTAAAACTGGGTCTTTGATTTTTGATTTACTATTTGGCGAAATAATTAACTAAATGGTAATTTTGACCAAGATCAAGAGAAAGCTAATAGACCAAAGTTGGATAGAATTAAACCGCTAACAAGCATGTTCAAAGCCGTTGAATTGATGCATAATACCGCCAATTATTTTAAGGGGTTATCACAATGGCTGATTGGATTAATGCAATTATGTTTGGTGTTGCGCTAATTGCCTTTACGTTAGGGCTAAGCAGCATCATTATGGGCTTTATCACTGCGAAAGCAGGTGCAGAAGGCATGCAAGAAAAAACTCGAGTATGGCTTTTTTGGCGTTACTGGCCTGATACTTTGCTCACTGATGGCTTACGCATTAGCGTAAGGCGATAGTGTAATAAATA
>NZ_BJKK01000011.1 GCF_006538325.1 Alteromonas sp. KUL42 | reverse complement strand
GCGTTTTTAACTAAAAGTTTTCGCTAAACAGCTAGTTACAAGGAAGTTCCACACCACGGTCTGCTTTCGGTGCAAACTGAATATCAGCAACACTCAAACTCACCTTACCTGCTGACCCCATTTCAAATGGCACAACAACACCACTAAAATCGATACCTGCATCAACAAAACACTGTAAATCAATGCTCACATTAGACCAGGTGTCTTGCGGTAGTGCATTTAACTGCTCACTAATATCAATGCGTGCTGAACAACTACCAGCCTCATCCCCCTCACCTTCACAATTCATAGAAAGTAACACCGGTGAAGTCATAGCAGAATGGCGACTCACATTAAAAGTCAGTACGGTATCGTTGAGTAATTGTGCGCTTAAATCTTCGCGGAAATAGCTTTTGCTCGCAAAGCGCATGGCCGCATACTCACTGCCATCAAATGTTACTTTGCGTGCATCTTCCTGTACTTCTTTATCCACCGTTCTGTAAGTTATTGCGCCAACGGTATGCGTGCTAGCATTAACTGCCATGGACGTGTTACCAGAGTATAGCCATAACTCCCAAGGTGCCTGCACAGCGCCACTTAGGATACTCACCACTTGCTGCGCATCGTCATTAGTAGGTATTGATGTATCTAAACTATCATCCAACGTATTTTTAGCGTCAAAGGTAAGCCCAAAGCCATAAGGTAATAGGGGCGCATAGTCATCATCACCTATATTCACGATTTGCTGCGGCGTAGCCGGCCAAGAAAAGGGCAGTTTACCTTTAAAATCTTGCTTACCGAATAGCACGTCGGCCACTGCTGCGCCTTCAGAGCCAGGTAGCCATGCCGCTACAAAAGCATCAGACGCGTTTAATTCAGCATTCACCCACATTGGTCTACCGCTAATGAATACCGACACAACAGGTATACCTTTTTGCTTCAGCTTCTCAAGGAGCGCCAAGTCACGCTTATTACCCTGTTGATAAATAAGCGTTTCTCTATCACCATGACCTTCTGCATAAGGCTCTTCACCAAATACTACAATGGCAACATCAGGCTTTTCTTGGAATTCACCGTCGACAGAAAGAACAACTTTACCACCGGCTTCAGTCACGTGTTCATTGATGCCGTCGAAAATTGATGTACCACCTGGAAAATCATCATTGGTATTGTTTGTACCTTGCCATGTGATACTCCACCCCCCCGATTGCTTACCAATATTGTCAGCAGCATCACCGGCAACTAAAATTCGCGCTTTGGCATCAAGCGGTAAAGTTTTCCCTTTGTTCTTTAATAGTACGAGAGACTCTTTCACAGCTTGTCTCGCCACCTCTCGATGACTCTCTTTACCGATAAGCGTACGATCGCCTGATAGAGGACGGTTCGCTGGACTTGGCTTTTCAAACAATCCTGCGCGCACTTTCACCCGTAAAATACGGCGAACTGCATCGTCAATACGAGCCATAGGAATAGTGCCATTTTCTACTTGGGCTAACGTATTATCAAATAGCGCTTTCCAATCGTTAGGTACCATAAAAATATCTAAGCCCGCGTTAATTGCTTGGGCGCAGTCTTCATTGTTGCAGCCAGCAACTTGTCCATGGCCATTCCAATCGCCAACAACAAAGCCGTCAAAGCCCATTTGCTCTTTTAAAACATCAGTCAGTAAGTATTTATGACCGTGGAGCTTTTCGCCGTGCCAACTATTAAACGACGCCATTACTGACTGTGCACCAGCAGTTAAGCCCCCAACATAGCCTTGCGCGTGAATATCAAACAGCTCTTGCTCAGATGCGATGTTGTCACCTTGGTCATCGCCCCCCACGGTTCCACCATCACCAACAAAGTGCTTCACCGTGCTTATTACCCGTTGATCACTCAAAAAATCTTTATTGGCCGCACCTTGCAGGCCCTTTACTACAGACGCTGCGTATTCGCGTACAATGGCAGGGTCTTCAGAGTAACTCTCGTAAGTCCTACCCCATCTATCATCGCGTACTACAGCCACAGTCGGTGCGAATACCCAATCAATGCCAGTGGCCATCACTTCTTTGGCGGTAATATGCGCGATGCTTTCCATCAGTTCAGGGTTGTTCGCTGCACCAAGGCCTATGTTGTGGGGAAACAGCGTGGCGCCAATCACATTATTGTGACCGTGTACCGCATCTGTTCCCCACATGGTGGGAATCGTTGAACCATCAAGGGTATCGTCAATAGACGCTTGATAAAGCGCTTCGGCAAGTGCAACCCAATCTTCTGGCGTTGCATGTTTATTATTATTGGGAAAAGCGCCACCACCATTTAGGTAGGACCCAAACCCATATTTGCGCATATCATCCACTGTGATATTGCGAATTTCAGGTTGAATCATTTGCGCAATTTTTTGCTTTAGGGTCATGGTTGACATAATGTCAGACACTTTAGCTTCAACCGCCGGATCAGCTTTAACTTCAATATCCAGCTTTGGCCAAATTTTCGCCGCCTTGTTCATATCGTTCTCGTTTGCAACGTCACTGGATGAAGCACGCTGTTCCAGTGATGAATTCGGTGAATTGCAACCAGTGATCATGGTGCTTGACATCACACCGACTAGTGCGCCAGCAACAACTTTAGCGATATACTTTTTTCGCATTGTTATTCCTTATTCGAGTTAGATTGATGTACACGGCTACCCACCAGCCCGTAATAGGCAATAAAAAGGTAACAAGAAGCCGGAAGTAAAAACGAAAGTGTTACACCGATACCATCAGCAATAACGCCTTGTAAAAGCGGAATGATTGCGCCACCAACAATGGCCAGACACAAAATACCTGAACCCTGAGGCGTGTCCTTTCCAAGTTGTTGTAACGCAAGACTAAAAATGGTGGGGAACATGATTGAATTGAATAGTCCAACAGCCAACACACTATAAAGTGCAACATCACCCGTGCTAGATATCGACACCATTATTAGCACAATCGCCATACATGCATTGAAGGCCAGTACAATGCCAGCTGAAACTTTCTGCATTACCAAAGCACCAATGAAGCGACCGACCATAGCGCCGCCCCAATAATACGCAAGTAGCTTAGATGCTTTAGCCTCGGTTAAGCCTGCTACCGAAGGGCTCGCAAGATAATTTACAAGCATACTTCCAATAGCCACTTCTGCGCCGACATACATAAAAATACCAACGGCACCTAACACCAAATGCGGGTGCTGCCATGCACCGCCTTTAAAAACTCCCGTATTAGAACTGGTATGATTAAGTGATGGCAGCTTTAAGAATAAAAACATAAGTGCAAGTAGGAGTAATGCGGCAGCAAGAATTATGTAAGGCACCTGAACATCTGACGCAGACGCTGTAGCTACACTGTGTTCGCCAGCTGCGCCGTAAATAAGGTAGGAGCCAAAAAATGGCGCTACCGTGGTGCCTAATGAATTGAAAGCCTGAGTCATAGTAAGACGAGAAGACGCCGTCTTGGGGTCGCCTAATGCAGTAACATAAGGGTTCGCAGACACTTGTAATATGGTGATTCCCGACGCCAACACGAACAAAGCGAGCAGAAAGATGCCGTAGATTTGGCTGGATGCAGCAGGGTAAAACAACACACACCCTAAGCACGCTATGCCCAAACCAAGTACGATTCCTTTTTGATACCCGATGCGCGACACCACCATACCAGCCGGCAGTGACACCACAAAATAAGCACTAAAAAAGCAAAACTGAATCAGCATTGCTTGTGTAAACGTTAGGTTAAATGCACCTTTCAAATAAGGTATTAGGATGTCATTCAAGCAGGTAATAAAGCCCCACATAAAGAACAACGTGGTCAAAGAGATGAGTGCAAATCTATACCCGCCATTCGCGGATACGGTATTAACTGTTGTCGTATTGGGTTGCGCTGTTGTGTCCACGTCTAACCTCTATTGCTATTTTTTCTATTAATGTTAAATTTACATTTGAAAGCGCTTACATTTTGCTTGACAATATTTTGTAAGCGCTTACATTTAAGTGATAATTACATGAAGCGCCGTCAAGTTCAATGTAAAAATCATGTTATTTCGCTAAATATGAATTCACTGCGAATTTAAATTATTTGTTAACACCAGGACTACAGAAAGATGCAAAAGATCAACCTCCCCGATAATTCCTTTATGCTATCAAAGGATTTTTTGTACGGTGTGGCTACATCTAGCTTTCAAATTGAAGGAGACAGAAAAGGCAGGTTAGACTGCATCTGGGATACATTTTGTTCACAACCGCACACTATTGAAGACGGAACTAACGGTGATATTGCCTGTGAACACATTGCGAACTGGAAGCAGGATATTGCACTTGTAGACTCCCTCGGTGTTGATGCATATCGATTGTCTATTTCTTGGCCCCGTGTAATGAATGCGGATGGCAGCGTTAATGGCATAGGCATGCGCTTTTACATCAACCTAGTGGATGAGCTTGTTAGTCGCAATATGAAAGTATTTGTGACCCTATATCACTGGGATTTACCCCAATACCTTGAAGACGAAGGTGGCTGGTTAAACCGCAAGACGGCTTACGCATTTGAGAAATACGCCCGTATTGTTGCGCAAGCGCTGGGGGAAAAAGTCCATGCTTATGCAACCTTAAACGAACCCTTTTGTTCAGCATATTTAGGCTATGAAACAGGCATTCATGCTCCAGGTAAAACCGGCGTCGCAAATGGCAGAAAAGCAGCACACCACCTGTTGCTGGCACACGGATTAGCACTAAAAAGTTTACGTGAAATTTGCCCAAATAGCTTACACGGCATAGTGCTTAACTTCAGCACTTGCCATGCTGCTAGCAATTCTGACGCAGATAAAACAGCAACAAAGTGGGCCGACGAATACCATAACCAGTGGTACTTAAAACCTATTTTAGATGGTCAATACCCAGCGGTAATAGAGCAACTAGCTCAAGATGAACGCCCTGTTGTTGCCGAAGGCGACATGGAAATTATTTCTCAACCCATCGATTATTTAGGTATTAACTATTACACACGTACCGTTTATCGCGCAGACGCCAGTGGATGGTTTGAAGTAGTTCCCCCGACTGACACAAACCTAACCGCAATGGGTTGGGAAATTACCCCTGATGCGTTTACAGAACTTCTTGTCGACCTTCATCATCGTTATACCCTCCCACCTATTTATATCACTGAAAATGGTGCGGCCATGGATGATGAATTAATTGATGGTGAAGTGCTCGATAACGATCGTACTGCTTATTTCCATTCACACTTAAACGCTGTGCATGACGCAATAGAAAAAGGCGTGGATATTAAGGGCTACTTCGCATGGAGTCTGATGGACAATTTTGAATGGGCGCTCGGTTACTCCAAACGATTTGGTATTGTATACGTTGACTATGAAACACAAAAAAGAACAATAAAACAAAGCGGTAATGCATACGCAGAACTGGTTAAGAGCAGAATTAATGGGTACATTAGCGGTATAAAATAAGGAAAGTTAGCTAATCGTATGGCAACAATTTACGAAGTATCAGAAGCAGCAGGCGTTTCGCTTGCGACCGTATCACGAGTGATGAACGGTAATGCCAAAGTCAGTGAGCGTACCCGTAAAAAGGTAGAAGATGCTATGGCATCATTGGGCTACCAGCCCAATGCTATTGCCCAATCACTCGCCTCTAATCGCACCAACAGTGTGGGCCTATTGGTTTCAGAACTGCACGGTTCATACTTTGGCGACCTCATGAGTACAGTAGAACAAGTACTCAAGCAAAATGGCAAGCACGTTATTATCACCGCAGGGCACGTTAACGTAGATAGAGAGCATGAAGCCATTGAGTTTCTCAAAAGCCGACGTTGCGATGCGCTTATATTGCACGCAGAAGCCGTTTCAGATGACTATCTTCGCAAGCTTGTCGACAGCAAGTTGCCGGTTGTCATTATAAACAGAAAAGTCGACAACCTAGATGACAATTGCTTTGTTGTAGATAACGAACAAGGTGGATACCTCGCTACCCACGCAGCTATCAAGCAAGGCCACAGAAATATAGGTTACATCAGCGGCCCATTATTTAAAAAGGATGCCAGTGACCGTTTAGCTGGTCACAAGCGTGCGTTAGCTGAAGCCGGTATTGAGTTCGAAGCCAGTTCGCTATTTGAAGGCGATTTCCACGAGTCGTCTGGTCAAGAGGGGATGCAATACATGCAGACTCACTTCAGCAAATTGACTGCTTTAGTTTGTGCGAATGATGAAATGGCCTCAGGGGCTATGACAGCTGCAAGAGAAGCGGGGTTCGATATACCTTCGCAACTGTCA
Source organism: Alteromonas sp. KUL42 (assembly GCF_006538325.1). GTDB lineage: Bacteria > Pseudomonadota > Gammaproteobacteria > Enterobacterales > Alteromonadaceae > Alteromonas. Next base: position 132,832 of record NZ_BJKK01000011.1, on the reverse strand, counting down.
ATTATTGGATTCGATAATGTGCTGTTTTCCCGCTATCTTTACCCTAAGCTCACTACTATTAATAACCCCATACATGCTATGGGAGAAATGGCTGCACACTGGGTGTTGCAGCATGTCTACAATATAAAGAGTTCAATGGCCATCGAGCACCTCTTTGTACCTGAAATCATAAATAGAGACACATTAGGCAAACTATAATATGAATAAAGCCCTGTCGCCGTCGTTATACTACACACTGATTGTCTCGTTAGGAGGCTTTATATTTGGCTTTGACGCCAGTGTTATCTCAGGCGCCATCGGCTTTATTGATGTCGAGTTTGGATTAAACGACTGGCAACAAGGATTTGTTGTTAGCTCGCCAACCTTGGGAGCTCTGATTGCAATGCTGTTCGCAGGTGCAGTCAGTGATGCCATAGGTAGGCGCAAAGCCCTTATCATAGTTGCTTCACTCTACCTTATTTCGTCCATATGTTCTGCACTGGCGCCAAGTTACGCCCTGTTGGTATTGGCTAGATTTATCGGTGGCGTGGCATTTTGTTCATTAATAATCGCACCTGTTTATATTTCAGAAATCAGTGCCCCTGAAAACCGGGGCAAAATGGTATCGGTAAACCAATTAAATATTGTATTCGGTTTCGCCCTTTCCTACTTCAGCAATTATTACTTTTTACAGCTCAGCGCAAGTGAACTGAGCTGGGTAAAAGAACTAAGCATAGATACCCAAACATGGCGTTACATGCTTGGCCTTGAAGCTATACCGGCACTTTTGTGGCTAAGCTTGCTTTTTACTGTACCGCGCAGCCCACGTTGGTTAATGCTAAAAGGTAAAGTCGATGAAGCAGAGCGCACGGTCAAAAGCCTGTTCGATGAACATCAGGCCAAGGCACAACTTAGCGACATCCAGTCTTCACTTGAAGAGAGAAGCTGGCCACTTAAGGAACGTTTAGGCTTTGTTGTAGCAAAATCTATGCGTTACCCCCTTATGATTGGCGTGATCCTCGCTATCGCTCAGCAAATTACTGGCATCAACGTTATATTCTTTTATGCGCCAACTATTTTTGAACAAAGTGGCGTAGGTACTGATGCAGCTTTCATGCAAGCCGTTTGGATTGGGTTAGTAAATGTTGCATTCACCGTTGTCGCTATGCTCACCATCGACAAATGGGGCAGAAAGCCGTTACTAATTATAGGTCTTTGTGGGGTTATCCTTAGCATGTCGGTATGTGCATATGGCTTTAAACAAGCCACCTATCAATTAGATAGTGAAGATATTGCCGAGTTAAGAATAACCGACAATAGGGTAGCAGCTAAACTTACGACAATTGAAAATGAAACATTCTATTCCGATGTCGCTTTCAAACAATCCCTGCGCGATAACTTAACCGAAGTTGAGTACGACTCGCTTCAACAGCAACTGCTCAATAGCAGCATCACTATGAATGCGCCCCTGGTTTTATTTGGTATTATTGCCTTTGTCGCCTCGTTTGCCATGTCATTAGGGCCTGTTATGTGGGCCATGCTAGCAGAAATATTTCCAAACCAAGCTCGCGCGTTAGCTATCTCATTAGTTGGGGTTGTTAATTCACTCACCAGCTTCTTGGTTCAATTAGTATTCCCTTGGGAACTAATGAATTTAGGTGCCGCCACTACATTTGCCATATACGGTGCATTTGCGCTAATCAGCTTGATATTGGTTGTTAAGCTATTCCCTGAAACCAAAGGAAGGACGCTGGAGCAAATTGCCGAAGAGTTGGCTCCCGCAACGAAGTGATGAAAGCACCTGTAACAAAGTGACGAAGATCGGTTCACTAACTTCCTTTCACGTGCACTTCGTTTTTTGACTTTGCTGGTGTTTGAACATCATCGTCATTTACTTCTAAAGAAGCTGTGCTGGTTATCTCAAGTGATTTGGGGAATAAATGGCTTGCCACAATTACTAGCCTATCTTGTGCCGCTGAATTAAGCGTATTACAGACCTTTTCTTGTGATGCACTATCTAAACCTTCAAATGGTTCATCAACTAGAAGAACACTTGGTGCAGCTAACAGTGCTCTCGCTAATGCCAAGCGCTTGCACTCACCACCAGATAAAGGCCTACCCGCTTTACCAATCCACATTGATGTATTTTGAAGCGCATGCAAGTCGAGTTGCTCAAGCACCTTATGCATAGCGGCATCCGTGATACCTTGTCCGGCAGGGTCAAGGTTCATACGAACACTTCCTGACAGCACAATAGGCGATTGCTCTACATATAACCAATTTAAAACCAAGCCTTGGGGTAAACAAAAACCATCAACCACTCTTTGCCCATGTGAAGGTACTAACCCTGCAATGGCTTGTAGAAATGATGACTTGCCACAGCCCGATGGACCTTTAATTAATACAACACCTTTCGCTGGCAATTGAGCAGTAAGTGGCGCAAGTTCGCGGCCACTGATAGATAGCGCATTAAGGTCGATACCCTTTTCGACATCAACATGTCGAAGTGGTGTAACCGGCACAGCACTTAGTGTATTGATTGCATATTGACTTTGCTTAAAATGCGCATACTTGCTTATGGCGTTAAACGCGCTTGCTGCCCAGTCGGGCGCTGCTAGCAACACCATTGGAATGATAAGCGCGATAGGTACAAACAGCGTAGCTGAAGCTGCAATTGGCGCAAGCCACACACTTATACCGCTCATCGCGAGTATAACCATAATGAAAGCAACACCTTGAAACCACCAGCTTGCTCTTAAGGCGCGCTTTTGTTGTGCAAGCTGCATTGTCCACAACGCTTTTGCGCTAGGCGCACGTTGTCGCACATGGCCTTTTTCGTTAAGGTGCCATATCGCGCTTGCATTCAGGAAATGGTTTGCTTCCTTACGAAATTGTGATGACAACGCCGTGCTTTTTTGTGCCTCAGCTAATGCCCCTAGAGCTTGCCACACTAAAAGCACAAGCCATACAACAAATAACACACATAACAACCAAGCACTCGGCAGTGCAAACCACAGAGCTAGGACGCAACTGGCGGTAAAAAGCGTAGTTACTGTCGACAAGGGCGCTACCCACGAAATCCATTTGCTCGCCAGTTCCTCAGTATGAGTTGCCAACGCCTCTGTTGATGTCGCCTTATCAGCAATTAAACTGTTCTGAAGCTGATTAAATATACCCAAGCGAGTTTGAGATATACGCGCTAATAAATCGTGATGGCCTACCCACATGCTGGCATAGCCAGATGCAATGCGAAGTAACGCTAACCCACGAATAACAACGGCAGGAATAACATAGTTGAAGCCAATAGGCGCTACGGCACTAATGGCAATAAACCAACTTGAAATTACCAAAATACATAGCCCAGTTGCGCCGTGGAGCAGTGCTAGAATTAGCGTGATACAAGCTGGCTTTACGGCATTGTTTTTGATGCTTTCGTTACTCATAGTGATTAACACTCGCTGCGGTTAAAACACTTGAGGCACATGAGGTAATCAAAACAGTGCCATTCTTCACTTCCCAAAAGCCGTTAAACCATTCGGCAGGAAGTGCTTTATGCGATGCCCATACCACTGTTTTATTTTACTTAGGGTATAAATAAGACTAGCAAGTCGATGGTGTTGGCTATCAGACAAGTGCGCAGTAGGCTCATCTAATAACCACACGTCGTCATTGCGCAAAAGCACTCGAGCTAATGAAAGACGCTGAGCTTCTCCACCAGATAATGGAGGGTAATCAGACATTTCTGTATCTAAGCCAAAAGGCAAGTTATGCAGCCACGGTAAAAGCTCCACACGGCTCAATACCTCTTTTAATTGCTTGTCATTAAATTGGCTGTCTAAACACAAATTTTCTCGCACTGTGCCAGGTAAAATCACAGGCTGTTGAGTTAGCCATGCCACGCGAGTGTTAAGCGAATGGGTAGACGGCCTTTGCCCTCCTAGTGCTTCTAATAGTAAGCTCTTTCCACTACCAGAACGGCCGCTAAGTAGAACATGGTCGCCTTTGTTGAGAGTCAGTGATGGCGCACTAAGCAGACATCCCTTATTGCTGGCATCAGCGTCATTTGATGCATGATCGTGCTCAAATACATGCATATCCCTTGCACAAAATTGACTAAATACTGTATCGGTATGAGTAAACCTACTGTCTACGTCGTTAATTAAAAATAAGGGAGCAAGAACGTCTTGCGCAGCCTGCGCCTGCGCTTTTTGGTGATAAACCTGTCCAAGCTTTTTCATTTCGCTCAACAGAAGCGGCACTACAAGCAAAACCCATAAACCTTGCTGCAAGGTTATCGCAGGTCCAATTGTAATTTCACCAAGCAAACTAAATCCGATGAATACAGCTACAAGAGCTACCGACAGCGTGGCAAAAAAACTCGAGAACACTGTTTGATAAGAACGCCACGCCTACCACTTTCATGGTTCGCGCATTGAGGTTGTCACTGGCTTGTGTGAGTAACTCAGTTTGCTTATCGTGTGCTTGAAAGCTCGCTAAAACTGAGAGGGCATTTAGCCTATCGGTAAACACGCTACCTAAGCGCTCTAGCGCCACAAAGTGCTTTTTATGTAACGCCGCGGCTCCTTTACCCACAATAATCATAAAAATGGGAACAACAGGTATAGTGATAAGTAACCCCGCTCCGATAAAGGGGTTAATGCTAAAAATTACCACAAGCGCAACAATGGGCACAATAACAGCAACCATCTGTTGAACGCGATATTCTAATGACCAGTTAACGAGGGCCGACAGCTGCTCTAGCCAAAGCGTTTGCCAATAATACGCTGAATGCTGGCGTACCAATGCATGTTGTCGTGAAGCAAAAACATCCATTAACGTACTTTCCATCGTTGCAAGTACCTGTGCTTTTGCCCTCACAAGCCGATGGTTGAATAAGCCTTGTGCTAGCCAAGCACATACTAAAGCAATACATAACCCAAAGCGGTCAACATCAGAACCTAACGATTTTTCTACTACCCAATCGTGGGCAATTGCCGAAAAAAACGTAGAAACTTGCGATGAGAGAAAAAAGAGACAAACACTTAAACACTACAAGCACACTGTACGACCGATACAAGCCAAGCGAATGCATTTGGTCAATGTCTTTGCACCATTTAGGCAGTGTTTGTCTGTTGGGAAGCGTTTCTTTGATCACTTGAGTGCTATCTCTGTAAAGCAAACTATTTACTTCATCACTTCTTAGAATGAACAAGTTAATAGAAGCTAAAGCCAAGTTTCTATCTTCTATTAACTATCCAATAGAAAAGGGCCACTTTGGAATAAAGAAGGCCACAAAGGCCCTCTTTATTCGCGTTTCAATTTTAAAGACTCAGTCAGCGTCTTCGGGACGGTCCATGTTTTCTGTCGACTCTAACCACATTGCGTTAATGATGCCAAAAGAGCACGCCAGTAAAACACCTAATATCCAAGCGAAATACCACATGGTTGTCTCCTTAGTAAATGGTATGAGATTGATCTAAGTCGGCATTTTTAATGCGACCGCGCATGACGTAAAAACCATAAGCTGTGTAACTAAGTACAATAGGCACGAAGATACAAGCTACAATGAACATCACGTTCAAGGTTAAATGGCTAGACGTTGCGTCCCATACCGTTAGGCTTGCTTCAGGCATGGTGATGCTTGGCATTAAGAATGGGAACATAGAAAATCCAGCGGTCAAAATAACCCCAGCAATAAACAAAGCACTTGATACAAACGCCATACCTGGGTTGCCTTTCTTAGAGAAGAAAGCACAGGCTAATCCACCTAAAATACCAAGTACTGGAGCAATCATCATAAGAGGGTATTTGCTGTAATTGTTCATCCATGCACCCGCTTCAATAGCCACTTCTTTTTTCAGTGGGTTTGACGTTGCGAGCGTATCAACTGTTGACGTAATTACAAAACCGTCAAGTCCGTAGGCGACCCATACGCCAGCAAGAACAAATAGCGTCACACCCACTAAACTAAGTACCACAGATACCGCGCGGGCTCTTACTTCTATAAAGCCATCAGTTTTCATTTGTAACCACGTAGCACCGTGGTTAAGTAAGATAGCCACAGAAAGTAGGCCACACAGTAGTGCAAATGGTGTTAATAGACCGAAGAAAGACCCAGTATAAGTAGACTTCAACGTGCTATCTAACTCAAATGGCACGCCCAATAACAAGTTACCAAAAGCGACACCAAAAATGAGTGAAGGAATAATTCCACCTGCGAATAATGCCCAGTCCCACGCCGCGCGCCACTGTGGATTAGGTAACTTACTGCGATAGTCAAAGCCAATCGGACGCATCCATAGTGCAATTAGGGTAAGCGCTAATGCCAGGTAAAAGCCCGAAAAAGCCGTAGCGTAAATCATTGGCCAAGCAGCAAAGATTGCGCCACCCGCCGTGATAAACCACACCTGGTTTCCATCCCAGTGCGGACCAATGGTGTTGATCATAACTCGGCGTTCTTTGTCATTCTTACCTATTAAGGTAAGTAGCGCACCTACTCCTAAATCAAAGCCATCAGTTACTGCAAAGCCAATAAGCAAAACACCAACCAAGCACCACCAAATAACGCGTAGCAATTCATAATCGATCATGCGTTTGCTCCTTGTCCTTCGTTATCAAGATAATCAGTATCAACATGCTCTAGTTCACTTTGCGCAGGCTTGCTGCTTGGTGGAACTGGGCCTTTCTTAGCGAACTTCTTCATTAAGTAGAATGCTGCAATAAACATCACTGTATAGAACGCAGAGTATGCAACTAAAGTGATCACAACATCGCTGACAGCAAGGTTAGACACTGACGCATGCACAGGTAACACTTCTGCAATAGACCATGGCTGACGACCGTACTCTGCTACAAACCATCCTGCTTCACTTGCTATCCAAGGCAATGGCAGGCTGTAAAGTGATGCTTTTAATAGCCAACGAGGTTTGGTGATTTTGTGTTTAGTACTGAAGTAGAAAGCACAAATAAACAATGCCAGCATGATAAAGCCAGACGCGACCATCAAGCGGAAGCTCCAGAACAAAGGGGCAACTGGTGGAATGCTGTAATCTACGGCTTGCTGTAGCGCAGCGTCGGAAGGATTAGCAACATCACTGGTAAATGGCTCAAGTAACATAGCATAGCCGAGGCTGCCTTTATGCGCTTCGAAAGTTGCGCGTTGCTCTGCTGTCGCAGTGCCATTGCGCACATCATCTAGCACTTCATAGGCTTTAATACCTTCAAGAATACGAAGTTTATTCTCTTCTTTAAGGTCTTTAATGCCCTTCACTTCTTCAGTCAGCGAGCGCGTTGCAATAATACCCATGGCCCATGGAATTTGCAGTGCATACTCTGTTTGTTCCTTTTCATCATTTGGAATACCAAACACAGTAAATGGCGCTGGTGCGGGATGCGTATTGTACTCAGCTTCAACAGCAGCCAGTTTCACCTTTTGCACGTCACCAAGTTCATAACCACTTTCATCCCCTAATACGATAACTGATAGGGTCGCTGCCAAGCCAAAGCTTGCTGCAATCGCAAACGAGCGACGGGCAAAAGCGATATGCTTGTGATTAAGTAGGTAGTAGCTTGAAATAGCCAATACGAAGATAGCACCGGTAACATAGCCCGCTGACACAGTGTGTACAAACTTCACTTGAGCAACAGGGTTAAAGATAACCTCAGCGAAACTGGTCATCTCCATGCGCATGGCTTCAAAGTTAAATTCGGCACCTACAGGATATTGCATCCAACCATTGGCAATTAGGATCCATAATGCAGAGAAGTTAGAACCTATCGCCACCAACCAGGTACTTGCCAAGTGCTTAACCTTTGACATTTTGTCCCATCCAAAGAAGAACAGGCCAACAAATGTCGATTCTAAGAAGAATGCCATTAACCCTTCAATGGCCAAAGGTGCACCAAATATATCGCCTACATAGTGGGAATAGTACGACCAATTCATACCGAATTGGAATTCCATGGTTAAGCCTGTTGCTACACCGATGGCAAAGTTAATACCAAACAATTTGCCCCAAAACTGGGTCATTTGCTTGTAAATCTCTTTACCTGTCATTACGTATACCGATTCCATAATGGCAAGTAAAAAGCTGAGCCCTAATGTTAAGGGTACAAATATAAAGTGGAACATTGCGGTTAACGCAAATTGCCACCGCGATAGTTCTATTAACGTATCGCTCATGGGTACTCTCCCTTGTATCTCTAATGCGCCTTAAGCGCTGGACATAAAATAGGTGTAAATAAAAGCATTTCTAAAACCGTGTTCGTATTGCTGTGCTTGTTACACACTTTGTGACTGCACACTTTGTGCCATACAAAAATATTGAAACCCGTTTAGAAATGAATTGGCAAACAGCAACGTTTTCTTACTGTACATATGAATTATTTCATGGTGAAAACTTGTACACTTTGATCCAACGCAATAGATTGAATTGCGAACTTCGCCATTTATGTCATCACTGTGACAAAAATGGCAATATATACGCTTATTTCGATGTCGATTGCGGCTCAGAAAAGGTAAGCGTAAATGCCCCTCGCAAACTGCCTATATCAAAGCCCGTTGCTTGATCATTTGGATAATGTGTATCTATGACTTCTTTCACCGTTGGCGAGATGTCCCTGCCATGGCAAGCAATACACACAGGCTTGGTTTCAATCGCCATCATGTACCTGAATTTATTACTTTCTTTATCAAAGTGAGTAGCCTCAAGAGGCTTTTTAGATGATAGGGTTTCGCGGCTTTCATTAGGAAGCTCAACACTTTTTGCAAGCTGCTCAGCAAACATTGTTAACTGCGTTTGCTCCCATGCATCAGGCGAGTTATTTGGGTTTCGCACTTTGAGCGCTGTTCTGCCTACTGTCCAGCCTTCAACACTCAATGCTGTGGCAATGGGCTCAGCAGCTAGATGGCATGCATTAACACCTTCCTCAAGCCCTCCAGACTGGATAGCTTGTTTTAATTTTGCTTGTAGCGCTGCACCTAGAGCTTTCGCGTGCATGCGCGCTTCCTGTGTTTTTAGCGAATGGTCACTGTCGACATTAGAGGCTAACGCGTTTGGCGAAAGCACATATGTTAAACATGAAAATACGTATGCTACATTTAATGGCACTGAAAATTTCATAATAATTCCCTATTCGTAAGCACAATGATTAAGTGGTATTCGAATATTCACAACAAAGTTTATGCCATTGTGATAAATTAATTAGATTAAACTTATATAACGGAAGATGTGATGAACATTTCAATAGTCCAAGCCATGATTGATGCCATTGATAAGCCCGCTATATTTATCAATCAAAGCTATATTATTGAGGCTGTTAATAAGTCATATCGCGACACCTACCCGGTTGACATTAAAATAGGTTATAGCACGTGTTTCCAAGTGTCCCACCGCAACAGCAAACCGTGTGACAAATGCGGTGAACACTGCCCAATGCAAGAGTGTAAAGACACCAAGCGAGCAGCCAGTGTGGTACATATTCATACTACCAATGAAGGCCAAAGTTATTGCGACATATTAATGCGCCCCATATACGACAACACAGGCGCGCTGCTGGGATACCTTGAAATCCTCGATAAACTAGCCTTCGCATCCAACTTACCTTCCCCCGGCAAGATGATTGGTGAATCTGATGCTTTTAAGCGCATGCTCAATAAGATTAATCGCGCAGCAAATTCGGATATATCAGTATTGCTATGGGGCGAAACTGGCACAGGTAAAGAGCTGGTTTCTCAAGCATTACATGCAACGAGCCCTCGGGCTCAATATCCTTTTGTGGTGATAGAGTGCACTGGGCTTTCAGACAATCTGTTTGAAAGCGAGTTATTTGGTTACGAAAAAGGTGCCTTCACCGGCGCTACCAGCAATAAAAAAGGGTTGGTAGAAACCGCTGAGGGAGGAACCTTGTTCTTCGACGAAATCGGTGATGTACCTTTGTCGATGCAAGTAAAGCTTTTGCGCTTGCTTGAAACCCAAACCTACCGCCCCGTTGGCAGTGTCAAGGTAAAAAAACGCTAACTTTCGCTTGGTGTGTGCTACACACAAAGACCTCAAGAAAATGGTCTATGAAGGCTCATTTAGGCAAGACTTGTATTATCGAATTGCAGGCTTTCCCATTTTTCTGCCCTCACTGAGAGAAAGAAAAGAAGATATCGCCCTACTTGCTACCCATATATTGTCATCCCTGCCTGAGAAAAAGCACCTACACCGCAACGCGTTGGCGGTGCTTGAGACTTACTCCTTTCCAGGAAACATTAGAGAGCTTAGAAATATTTTAGAACACGCCGCACTACTCGCTGATGAAAAGGTTATTTTTGAACATGACCTGCCAGAAACTGTATCTGTTGAAGCGGATGAGACACAGAGGCACCTCGATGTTGGTATTGAACATAGTGAAGATATCTTGTCGTTAGAAGATATAGAGTCTCACTATTTAGCCAAACTCTATAAGCGTTTTAATGGTGATATTGCCACAATAGCCTTAAAGCTAGATATCAGTACACGAACCCTTTACCGCAAGCTACAACGAGCGGGCATTAAGATAAAAGAGAAAAACATGTAGAGATGATCTGAAACCTTTCGTCCATCAGCATTGCAATAAACATTGGAAATTAACATTAAACCAACGCTATCATATATGCATAAGCTTAATCTAAGGTTTACATGACACTGCGATCACCTCTTATAGCGCTATTATGTCTTGCTATGCTATTGCAAAATGCCATGGCATTGGGGCTTGCTGCCTATTCCATGCAGCAAGCAAAAGCACTTGTTAGTGGCTATGTGGGCGGTGATATAAGTGATGACATCGAGCTTATATGTACCGGAAAAACCATGCGTTATATTTCTGTCAGTGCCACAGAACTGGCAGGCGAATTTGTATTTATTCCTCTTGATGACCTGCAAGGACATGCTGAAAGCATCGATTGTACTAATGGTACTCTTGCCGACGTTCCTCAATCCGATGACGTCTTTTCCCAACAAAGCATTGAAACAAGCTTCGTACGCTATTATGCACTTGCCATGCGCATTGCACAGCAGCCGTACACAGCCTTTGCTTATGCCGCACCACATGGTCGCGCGCCACCACTGTTCATAACTTCCATCTAGAAATGCATTTGGTACCGACACTATGCCGGCACCGACACTTTTACACATTTTATTGGAACTGTTATGAACAAGTCAGCAGTAACACTTGCGCTTTTGAGTGCATTTTCGCCCGCGTTAAACGCAGCATTAGACACAAATAAAGAAAATAAAAATACAACTGAAATCATTACCGTAGTGGGCTCCCCAATTACTTTTATTGAGAGGGAATCAATCACGCCTATCACCAACAATCAGGCAGATTTTTCCGATCAATTAGATACACTTCCTGGTGTTGCGATAAGCCGCAACGGCCCAGTAACCGCGCTTATTCAATATCGCGGTTTATTTGGAGAACGGATAGGTGTGTCGATCGACGGTGTGGATATTAATGGTGCAGGCCCAAATGCCATGGACTCACCGCTTTCACATGTAATGCCGGAAATAGGCATGACTGCGACTTTGTATCGAGGCATTGTACCTGTTAACGCAGGGGTTCAAACCCTTGGCGGAAAGCTTGATATAAAAACAATGGCTTCAACGCTATTTGCAATGGATGAGGGCGTGTACGCTCATATTAATGGAAGCTTTATAAGCCCGGGGAACGGACAACAATACCAAGGTAATGGGTTATACCGCACCGACGATAGTTTTATTAGCGGTGCTTTCATTCATCAGCAACGCGAAAACCAAGAATCAGGAAGTGGCGACGACATCCCTAATAGTCATTATCAACGCAATGGAGCAAAAATAAGGGCTGGATATCAAATAGACCGGCATCAATTTGATGTGAGCTATCAAACACTCAACACCAACGAAAGCGGCACGCCTGCACTAGCAATGGACATTAACTTTATCGATGCAGCCTGGTACCGCTTGAGCTATCAATTCGACCATACTGATGAAAAATACATTTCAATCAATCTGTTTGGTAACAGTAATCAGCATATTATGGACAACTTCTCGCAGCGCATGTTGATGATGCCAACAATGGCAAGACAAAATGAAACAGACGCTATTGCCCAAGGAATAGACCTTACCTATGTTCAGCCATGGCAAAGTGGCGAATTGCAACTTGGCTTCAATTTTCAGCACAATCGAAACAACTCGGTGATAACTAACCCTAATAGTGCCATGTTCTTTATAAACAATTTCACCAATGTGGAACGCGACACCGCCAGTGTCTTTGCGCAGTGGGAACACAGTACAACACAATATCAGACAACGCTTGGGGTACGTTACTCGCAAATCGATATGGATGCCGGCCTCGTGGGTTCTAGTATGGCAATGATGAACGATGCAGTGGCGTCTTTAGCTAATAATTTTAATGGGGCAAAGCGGGGCAAGACCTATCACATGGTTGATCTCGCAGCCAACAGCATATTCTATTTCAGTAAGCAAATTGACATTGTTGTGGGTGCCTCTCAAAAAAATCGTGCACCCACCTACTATGAACGCTTTACGTGGTTACCATTGGGCATTACTGGCGGTATGGCTGATGGCTTTAACTACATTGGCGACCTCAATTTACATCACGAAACCGCGAGAAAACTTGAGTTTGGAATCGACTACCATAATGACGATTGGACGATGTCTCCTCGTTTATTTTATCAAGATATACAAGATTATATTGCTGGAGCACCTAGTACGAATGTCGCTGCCAATGCAGTGTCCACAATGATGTCAGGTAGAACACCATTTCAATGGGCAAATACTGATGCCGTTATAAAAGGCGCAGATATCACCATTACGGGGCAGCTTTCCGAAGATATTACTGTGCAGTCGGTAGCTACCATTCAACATGGTAACCGTGACGATATTGATGACGCCTTATTTAGAATTGCACCTGAGCAATTGACCACTCACGTACAATGGCATTCGACATTTTACGATGCACCGATTTCCCTTCAATTGACCTCAGAGATCAACGGGAGCCAAAATCATGTGTCGGAGTTACAAAGTGAAAAACCTACTGCCGGATATGGGCTTATTCACCTGTCAGCCCTTTGGCAGCTTACACCAAAATTGCAAATTACTGCTAAGGTAAACAACGCATTTGATAAGGAATACGCTGCACACACTGCAGGTATTAATAGAGTGATGAACACCACACTACCCGTTGGGGAACGTGTTCCCAATGCGGGCAGAGAGTGGCAGTTATCAATTAGCTATCACTTATAAATTGTCATAAAGCCTGTGGCTCTGCTACAGGCTTTCAACCGCTTGCCATACCAATCGAAGCGCTAGCAATGACACCACTACTTTAAAGGCAAGCATGAATTTTTCAGTTGGCACGCGCTTTAACATTTTAAGCCCAATCATTGTGCCTATCGCTCCGCTTGCGACCATTGCGATAATAAGCCCTGCCCATTGAGTAAAAGAAAAACCCACGAAAGTAAACACAAACGCTTTCAAGCCATGCTGAAGTGTCATACAGCTGGCAAAAGTACCGGTAATCTGCATTTTGTCGTAGTTATTGCGATGTACGAATGCCGCGACTAGAGGTCCCGTTGCCCCTACAAACATGGAGATTACCGTAGTAATTGTCCCTGCTGAGACCCGACCTATCGCACTCATTTCCTGCGCTTTGGGTTTAGGGCCCCATACTAGGAATAAAATAAAGGTAGCAACTGCAAACTGGATCATAACCAGAGGTAATTGCACCACGACAAAAGAAGCGAATACCGCTCCCAAAATAGCACCGAGAGCAAAGAAATTAACCATGGACCAATCAACATATTTAAGGGTCATCAGAGCACGGTTGCCATTTGAGCCAAGTTGAACTAACCCGTGCACAGGAATTAGCGCTCCCACTGGCATCGCGCCAGCCATCACAGCTAACAATAAAACGCCACCGCCAATTCCCAACATCGCTGTCATTAAAGAAGTGAACAAAGACAAAACAATAAGCACCAACGCAGAGGAAAGCGAGATGGCATCATTCGCTGTTACCAGCTGGTATAGATATTCCACTTCACACTCCTTATTATTTTCCTGTTAACCTTCCTTTTTGCATTTCTATTCACCTTACTGTTCACCTTTTTGATCACACCCTGGTTATTTTTAGCCCCATAAAAACATTAGAAAATCTAATCCCAAATAACAGTTTAACTCAATTGAAACACCACAAATTTTGTATAAAATGCGCGCAAATACTGATTATTTTTTGTTTTACACATTATTTATTAGGAACTGCAATGCACAAGTTTACCGCCCCACTATTTTCAATTATTTTCTTCGCTTTTGGTGCAAATGCACTTGAACTAGAACCAAGTGACAATTCAAAGTTATCAAAGGCTTGTGTAGCTGCAGTTGAATCAACGGGTACATTGGAAAGTATTTTACGTGAAAACAACGTACGTGTTAGTAACACCAATGAAGTACTTTGTAATAATACACCTATCACTGAATTTGCACGTACTTATAAAAAACAAGACATTAGCCATACAAATGTTAATGCAGTTTTCAAAAACGCCGATACCTCAACAGAAAGTCAACTGTGCATTGCAGCTGCGACTTCTAACGAAGAATTCAGCAGAGCAAAACGACGTTTTCTTGCAAAAGTAAGTCCGAAGCAAGTTACCTGTAACGGCATGGCACTGGTTAAATTTGCTAAACAATACAATAGGGCATTTAACGGCTAAATGTCTTACTCGCAGGTTCGCGCTCTTTTTGTAACTTTTGCATAAGTAATATAACCCAAGAGTGACCCACTATGAAACGAAGAAAGGCGCATCAGCGCCTTTCTTCGTATCGGCGTACCTTGTTCTTTATAACCTCTTAGTTTCAAATCAGCCCAACTGAATAGCTGCGTATATAGCTGTTCAACCGCGTAAAAAACGTTGACATCAATTCATCATCGTTGAATACTCAAGGCCATCAAAATCACGTTGGTTTAAAATGCGCAGTTACACAAGCAATACCACAATCGCACTAATTATTATTCTCGCTATTCTACGGAATGGGCGGGTAAGCTAGTGTGTGATTAAGAATTCCACTAAACCCGCCGCCAAGGCGGGTTTTTTTATGGCTCGTCTCGTGGCAAAAAACTAGAGACGACAGAAATGAATACATCAATAACCCATGTTTTGCATCGCCTTCACGAGGCCGTTAACTCCGGCGATTATGACGCTTTAGCCAACTGCTATGGAAATGGCGCAAAAGTGGTTGCAACACCGATGTCCGGCGCGCCCAAAAACAACGTTGTTCAACATGATTGCGTAAGTGCACTTCAGTCTTTTCAGCAGAAGTTCATGCCAGAACATCTTGTTACTACAGGTGATGAGATAATAGTTGAGGCGGGTGATGTAGCGTTAGTCATAGCAAAGCTTTATCTGGTCCCCAAAGCTTCACCCAATGCTTTACCCTGCGAAGGAAAGCGCGCGCTTTATGTTATGCAGCGCCAACCCAATGGCGAATGGCGTTGTGTAATAGACAACTTTTTTGGAACTGACTTACTTGATTTTGCGTAAATCAGGAAAAGGTGTGAAGCGTGTTATTAATATACATAAAGTTAGAAATGTAGCGTTGGAATTTATAAAGAGAGCAGGCAGGCCCTGCTCTCTTTGACAGTTAGTGGTCGTGTGCCTCAGCAATACCAAGCCAAACTGCACCACTTGGAACGAAGTCTAATGATAGCAATGTCGTTGCCGACTCATCTTCAAGGTCAACAGCCCAAATGGCTTGTGCTACTGGGTCAACCACGAATAACATGTCCTCTACTTGAGATACTGTCATGCTAAATGACTGCTCGTCTGTTAGGCTTCCAGCGTTTGCACTTGCCACATCAATTTTGTGTGCGAACTCCCAGTGGGTATCACCGCCTTCTGCATGTGCTTCAAGTAAGGTCACATAACCTTTATCGTCAAGGATCGCGAAGTATTCACCTTCGTGGGTAAAGCCATACGATACAGCGTGTGCGTCGGCTTCTGGCTTCCAATCAATTACTTCCATCGAGTTGGTGACCGGCGAGACATTGGCGAGAATTGCGCTACCGCCACCGTGTTGTGATGCGACACCAATAAATGCGTCAGCGTGCTCGTGTCCATACAGGGTTCCTATACGAAGACCATTTAGGCTATCGATGTTTTCTACGAATGCGCTTGTAAATACTTCATCGCCTTCGTTTAAAACTAATACGCCATTGCCGCAGCCAAACGCGACCGCAAGTTCATTTTGTGCTGCGCCGTGCAAGTCAGCGCACTCCCCATCAAAGCGTTGTTCTTCCTCGTATTCGCCATCGTGATAATGAAAAACAGCTACGCTATCTGGCAAGATGGGGTTAGATGAGACGCTTACCGTGTCATCGCGACGCACTGAACTTATCAACATGTCACCTCTGGGCTCAGCAACACCATGCATATTCACTGTGAAATCAAGCGAGGGAACATCGTCAATTTCAGAAGCAATTTGCAAATCAGTGACCACTTTCACACCTGCTGGCATGCTTGTTTCGGCGTCACCGTCATAAAATACTGCTAGTTGCCCATCATGAGCAACGATGTGAGTTGGTTTACTGCCTTCGAGGGAAAAGTCAGACAACGCAGGCGCTTCTTTGTAGTCGTGTAGATGGTCAACGTGATCTTCTCGCCATAATCCACCATCGAGGAACTCAGTAATGCCATTTGCACGTGAGCTGATAACCGCATAGCGATATCCCGCTGATGCACTAATGCTACTACCCTCGAAAGTTGATGTAAAAGTATCAAGTATACTGATGTCATCTAATTCAATTACGGTCAAGGTATTAGATGCTGTATCGGTAACGACTAAGCGACCACCGCTTTCAATTTCATAATCACCATGGTCGTGTCCATCATCGCTGTGATCATCTTCATCTGGCACCTCTATGGGGTCTAGTTCGACAATATTGGTTTCTGCATCACCGCAACCAGCCAAAATAAGTGCGCTTGCGATAGCCGTAAGCATTAAACTGTTTTTCATGTGTTATATCCTTTAAAAATTCTGTTTTTTTAGTCTTTTTTTAGAAAAACCCGCGTACACCTAGTGCAAAGTTTCTTCCTGGGCGCGGCGCTATATCTTTCAAGAAAGAGGTATGAACGCGAGCTGCTTCATCGGTTAAGTTTTCACCGCTCAGATACACAGATAAATCGATATCACCAAGGGGAATATCGTAGGTGATAGAGGCGTCAACTAGCGTGTAACCATCTGTTTCGGTTTCAAAAGAAGAAATATTGTCTTGTTTAGCAAAATGCGTAATGTCTAAGTCAGCTCGCAAACGGTTTAGTGTATATTGAAGGTGTGTACCCACGCGCATGGGTGATGTACGAGGAAGATCTCCTCCGTCTTTTAAACGCGCTTTCACATAGTCGGCAAACATGTCCACTTTAAGTGCATCCGTTGCTTGCCACGCAACTTGAAACTCAAAACCATGAAGAACGGCATCAGCTGAGCGGAACAAATACACAGGCAATTCGTCACTGTGATCATGCTCGTCAGCATGGTCGTGTTCATCCTCGTGGGCATGTTCGTCGCCATGGTCATGGTCGTGGCCGCTTTCAGCAAATAGCCCCGTGCCTTCTTGGTAGTAGTAGTTGTCTACTTGGTTGTAGAAGATATTGAACACAAACCCAACATCGCCCTGTGTTTTTCTAAACGTTAAGTCAACGTTATTGGCCGTTTCTAGATCAATTGGCGTCTGCGCAAGAATAAATTCATCGTCGTTGGTTAAATTGAATAGTGCGCCAACCTCGTAAGTTCGCGTTCCGATATGAGGGCCAAAAGAAAGTAATTCAGAAGCAGAAGGCGCGCGCTGTGAGCGAGATAAGGAAATACCAACATTGTACTCGTCGTTAATGGTATAAACTGCCCCCGCAGAAAGAGAGACAGGCGTAAACTCTTGTGCCACATCAAACTGACGAATGAATTCGCTAGAACCATGATCATGTTCGTCGCCGTGCTCATGTTCATGTTCATGTTCATCATCATGCTCGTGCGCATCAATATCGGGTAGAAGCACACTCGCAGCATCTAGCATTACGCGCTCAATGCGCCCACCCAGCTGGACTAACCAATTGTCAAAGTGACGTTCTTCCATTAGCGCCAGAGCAAACATTTCCATTTCTGAAGGCGGTGTGAACGCTTCTTCACCCTCGGCAAACACTTCGCTACCTTTATAGTGCACGCTTAGACCACCACGCCAGTTCGCTATCGGCCTATGAAGCAATTCAACACGTACTTCTTCAGTCTCGTTACTAAACTGAGTACCTGCAAAATTCCCTTCAATTTCCACGTGATCGTAATCGGTATAGCCCGCTCTAAAATGAACGCTTTGAAGCAAGCTATCTTGAAAGTTGTACTCACCTAATAGTTGATAACGGGTTTGTTCTAAGTCGGCATAAACCGACTCTACGCCACCGTGACTATGGCCGGGAATTCCATACTCACGATTAAACTGCTCAACGGCAACGCCAACATAACCTTGGTCAAACAGATAGCTTGTCCCTAAAGTGAATCCATGCGATTCCTCCGCACTGTTTTCAACAACATTCTGACCATCTGGGTCGTCGATATCTGGTGCAGATGGCGTTTCATAATCATCAGAATCGCGATAGAAACCATCTGCGTAAAATGCCACCTTTTCCATACCGGTTGTGACATTGAATGTCGCTAAACTCTGGTCGTTGACTGACTGCGTTTCGAGCAAAAATTCACCACTAGTGTCAGTCGATGTAGGTACGCGTTTATCGACAACATTAACCACACCGCCTATGGCGCCACTACCGAAAAACAACGTTGCGGGACCTCTCAGCACTTCAATTTGTTGCGCTGTCGATGCTTCTCCTGCAACTGCGTGGTCTGGACCTACGCGAGATACATCACTTACATCTAAGCCATTTTGCGTAATTAGTACACGAGGGCCACTTAATCCGCGGATAATAGGCGTACTAGCCACATTGCCATGAAAATTAGTTTGCACGCCTGGTAGTTTTTCTAACGTATCGCCCAGCGTCGCAGCTTGCTGACGTCTCAAGTTTTCACCTGATAGCACACTTACGGGAGTAGCAGATTCCATCACTGACAAGTGCATCGGCGTGGCATAAATATCAATAACTTCAATAGCACTTTTGGCTAAGACATAAACACCATCCTCTGGCTGATGATTCACAACATTGGCATCTTTGTGAAGATGCGCAAAGCCAGGAGAAAAGATGTGTAGATCGTAGTTACCTTCATCGATATCCGAGAAGACGAACTGGCCTTTCTCGTTGGTACTAGCTATGCGTTTTAGCGACTCAATTTCAACCACCGCCCCTGAAATAGGCTGACCTGACGCGCTTGTCACGGTACCTGAAAGTGTTTGCGCCAATATGGACGTCGGCATCAATAGCGAAAGCCCTAACGCCACCCGAGTGAGTTTCATTGTTATAACTCCTGATTTTCAATCTCAAAATGTGATAATGTAACAAATGAAATATTATGATATGTTATATTATAACAATAGCACAAGGGGTAAAAACTGATTGTTATTCCAAATACCGTAAACAAAGGGCTATTCAAGCTGGCATCTAGCCTCTCGTTTATGGCAGCCTTTGCCGCCAATGCCAATCCTCATGTACATGGTGAGGGTACGCTACAGGTGTTGCAGGCTAGTAACGATTGGCAATTTGTTTTACAGCTTCCCGCAACGGATGTGTTGGGGTTTGAACATAAACCGGCGTCGGCAGCTGAACTAAGCCAATTTGAAAAGGCCGAAAACACGCTCTCAAACTTCAAAGATATTTTCAGCATTGATGCAAATTGTTCTGTTGTTGACACCACAATGGAAGCGCCATGGCAAGAAGCCCTAGAACAAGAATCTGTGGAGCACAAAGCCGAACATCATAGAGCAGATGAATATAACGAACACGAGGAACACGGACATCACGACGAACAAGAAGAACATAAGAAGGAAGTTAAGCACGCGACACATTCAGATTTTCGAGTGGCTTATCTACTCACGTGCGAGTCGCCTATTTCCAAGGTCGAAATAAGCGGTTTTGAATTGTGGCCCAGTGTATCCATGCTAAGAGCAACCTGGATAACACAAACCAATCAACAGGCTTTTATCATCAAGGCCACCGAACCGTCATTTGAGATTAAGTAACCCCTTGCTTACAGGACTATTTATGACTTCAATTACACAAAGAAATGCAATGGCAAAGACACAAGCAGTTTCAGACAAGTTCGCAATGATGTTGTCTTCCCTATGCGTATTGCACTGCCTACTAACACCTTTGCTTCTCATTGCTATTCCTTCGCTGGCAGGCGTAGCAATGCTAACCGATGAAACCTTTCATCATCTACTACTGTATTTTGTTATCCCCGTCGGCTTTGTGGCCTTGCTTATAGGCTTTACGCATCATCGCACGTTATGGGTAGTCTGCTTTGGCCTAACTGGATTAATGATACTGAGCTCTCCCTTGGTACTTGAAATGCTTGGACTGGGCCATGAGATTCTCGGTGAAAACGGCGAAACTGTGGTTACTGTAATAGGGTCATTGTTTGTTGTCGCTGCACATATTGCCAACCTTCGTCTAAGCAAGAGAGCCACCCCACAAGAGACCTCATTCACCTCAGTCTAGCCTCATGCCTATATTTTTAATCTTTCCTTTGTAGTAAGGACATTATCTTGTCGAATCACGCTTTTTCATCTTCTTTGCCAGATATCACTCGCGAGTCTTCAATTAATACTAGACCTCGTATTAACGAGGTGGGCATGAAAGGTATTGCACTTCCATTGACCATTCACGATAGCAAAGGCATCGTTATTGCCAGTACAGCAAAGGCAAATGTAACGGTAAGTCTTGACGACCCTCATGCTAAGGGTATTCACATGTCGCGGTTGTATAATCTATTGCAAGAACACCTAAGCAATAAAGTACTTGGTGATATACGACTGAATGAGTTGATGGACGCACTAGTACTGTCTCAGGCTGGGTTAAGTACCTCTGCAACGCTCTCTTTACGCTTTGACCTTACTGTATCAAGACCAGCCCTTGTCAGTAAAACCGCGGGCTATCAGCATTATGACGCAGCACTTACATTAAAAAGCGATAAGGGAAAATATAAAACACAACTGCGTATTAACATTCCCTATTCAAGTACGTGCCCTTGCTCGGCATCGCTATCGAGGCAAGCGTTAGCAGAAGCATTTCAGGCGCAGTTTGAAAATAAACCGCTTGATACAAATGTGATAAGCGAATGGCTTGAGTCTAAACAAGCGAGCATTGCCACGGCGCATGCACAGCGCTCTTTTGCACATATTACGCTAAACTTGATAGATAGCGCGGTACCCGACTTTGTTGACATTATTGACCTAGCTGAAAATACGTTAGCAACACCGCTACAAACCGCAGTGAAAAGAGAAGATGAGCAGGAATTCGCCAAAAGAAATGCGCAAAACCTGATGTTTGTAGAAGATGCGGTAAGACGGTTACACGATGCGTTTAGTACATATTACCAAGCCACCCACTTTCATGTAAAAGTAGAGCATCAAGAAAGCTTGCATGCTCACGATGCTGTTGCAGAAATAAGCGGCTCGATTAATTCACGCTAGTGCGCGTGATACAGCAGTGGCACAGCAGTGACAACAAATCAATTCTGTTAAGGAAACTACGTTGACATTAACATCTTCACATTCAAATTTAATGCGCGCTCTAGTAGCGGCTGGCGTTGCAGCGACAATGGCAGCATGTACGAGCACAACATCGACTTCACTACAGGGCCCTAAAGAAAGTCCTGCTCTTTCCACCGCAGTGGTGTATCAAACAGAAAGCAAAGAGTACCCTTTATTAAGCCGTTTTGTTTATGCACAAGCTATTGACGCACTCCCAACTCAATTTAATTCCACAGACATAGTGGTAATGGATGTGGATGAAACGGTACTCGACAACAGTCAGTATCAGCGTGAACGAGAGTCACAAGGTTTAGGTTATTCGCCGTCAAGTTGGGAAGCGTGGGTAAAGCGTAAAGAAGCCACGCTCGTGCCAGGTGTGGCAGAGTTTTTGAGAGAAGTCATCGCACGCAATGGCAAAGTCGCACTCATCACTAACAGAGACAAACGCCTAGATCGATACACATGGGAAAATCTATTGGCGCAGTCGCTACCTTTAACGCCTCAAAACACCTGTGTGATTGGAAGAGTTCAGCGAGATAAAGACGCTGTTGGGCAGCCAGGTATTGTGAATGACAAAGACTTACGTAGACAGCAGCTTACCAATGGTGAGGCGGTTTGCAGCATCGACGATGCTAACAGTGAGTGGCAGAAACAACATGCTATCATCATGCAAATAGGTGACAACATTGAAGACTTTGCTGGTGTTACCCAAGAGTCTGCGGACGTTAATGCACTTTCAACGAAGACGGGGACGTCACTATTTATCCTACCTAACCCGATGTATGGTTCTTGGTAGGCGTTTGAAAGGCGTTTTGGCCAATACGGTTAACGCGCAGGCTTGGTAAAGGTGCTTTCTTTATGGAATGCACCTTCTTGTGCACTACCGACATATTCCGCAATTTGAACTACATCCATTATGTAGGCCGATGTACCTTGAACATCTTCATACATACCAGCGTACAATATCCCGGAAAAAGAATAGGCTTTTTGAATATCAATATTTCCTATACCTATTGAATCGTGGCGAAGTCCCGCTTCACCATCTGCATCAGGCCTTAGCGATACATACACAATTTGGTTAGGGGGCGGTGGAGGATAATGAATACATGCTCCAAAATAGGGAACCACAAAAAAGGCTGTTATTCTGCGCTGTGCGTTTGCTTCTACAGGAACAATAAAGCCGTTGAGTGTCACAGGTTTCTGATCGAGTGCGGCAACGGTATTGGTTGAAATAAGCGCGCGTTGGTAGCCATCATCAAACGTACGCTGAATAGAATTGAAAATTTGTTCGTGAAGTGGAATAGATGTATTGCCGTTTTGTCCCTGCGCTCCTTGACCTAACAAGCCTCTTTCAGCTTCAGGTAACAATGCATCCCAATTCACATCGGGATACGCTTTCCTATTAAAGGTGTCAGCAGCCTTGCTGTAAAGTACATTGTCATTACTAGTAAAAAGCGCAGACAGCCCCGGAAGCTTACCCCATAGATTTCCTGATAACTTGCCCGTTAGCCCTAACCCCACTGCTATTCCCAGCGCCAGAAAAAAGACGATGGATATAACCCATAATGCGCTACGAGAAGTGTTCATGCTCACTGGAATTAAGCTAGCTTAGCTAACAACAACCTTCATTTTTCGGGTATAAGTAACAGGAATATTGTTTTTAAGTGCATATATTTCCAATAACATTTCATACTCACCCGATTCCAGTGCCACAAAGCTGATATTGTGCTTTCCCATTGCCTTGTTAATTCGAAATTGGTCATCGGATACCAAAATAAGACCACTGCTTGTGGTTACCTCAACACTGATCTTTTCATAGTTAGATGGCACCACATAACGCAAAGGAACTGCCACTTCCTCATTTTTATTCACTTCGCGTTTTCGATCTATTCGAAGGTCTATCATTGCATCGCGTTGTGGCATTAAATGTTGCTGCATCAAAGGGTGTTGAAAACCAAACCCCATCTCATTCATACCGGCATGCAACTCACATGCAGTAGTACTGCCTGCGAACATTATCGAAAAAGTGACTAGTACTTTCCTCACTATTGATAAGAACGTGCTTGTATCACTCTTCATATAAAGTCACCGTGTCTAATTGTAACGAGTAGGCAGAAGTACCTAGCGCACTCTCGTGATTTGCTATATTGATAGTTCCCTCAAACCAATAGGCATCGTAGAGGTTTTCTAAGGCAACGCCCTCATTGTACTCAACAAATAGAATTTGATTGGGAGGGGGCGGGGGCATGTGTAAACAAGCACCGAAATAGGGAACCACGAAAAAAGTGGTAACTTGTTGCTCGTCATTTTGCTCTAAAGGTACGATAAACCCAGGAATACGAATGGCTTTACCATCGAACTCCTTAATGACACGAGTAGATGTTAACGCCGATTGATATTGCTGCGCTCGCTCATCCTCAAGCATTTTTGAGGCAAACTGTTCTACTGAGTCCTCGTCCGACCCATCCGCTATATCATCAAGAAATTCTGGGCGGTTCAACAATGCGCTTAAGTCGTCCTCAGGCATAAGTGCAACCCACTCAACCTCTTGATAGACCTTAGTACCATTGTCACTCATTGCAAAGGCATCACCGGATTGCGTAATTCCAAAAAGTATTGCTAAAAAGCTCACAATTAAAAAGCTTGATAATAGACGACGTTTAACCATTTCAATACATCCTCCAATCAAAACAATGTTATAACATATCAAAAACTAGTTAAGAAGCGAATAAGTAGATTATGCATAGATTAGGAAACGAGGATAAAGTGAAGAATATAAACTAGCCGCTAGGTGGGATAATGGCGCGATTTTGATTTAATTGCGCGCCATGCGTTTAAGCGTTATCCCTTGCGGTTAAACGGACGGTATTGAAGAAGCACATTTGTTATTTTTGAGCTAGCTCACGTTCGCTTTTAAGGCCCAAAACCTTCTTAAAGAAGATGGTTGCAGGGCAAAACCCAGTGAAACTTTGTTGAAACAAGTTGGCGCCAATAAATACCGTAAACCACATGAAATTTGGGTGTACAAAATAAGTAAGCGCAACCGACAATAGCACCATAAAGCCCGCAAATGCGGTTAATGCTTTTTCTTGAGACATGATATTTCCTCTCTTCTTAAACGGTCAGTTTATATAAATTAATTTTGTTGTGGCGTTTTGGGCACATTAGAAAAAGTAGCGATAGGCAACGTAAGCATTACTCGCATCTTCGAACTGCCCCCAAAATGTAAATGGCTGGTTACCTTTGAATAAGTTAATTCCGCCTCGTATTTGCCATTTATCCGTTGGTGAATAAGTAATAGTTGTCTTCAAATAGCCGTCGTCATCACTGGGCGAATAGAACAAAAAGCCATTTAATGTAAGGGTTTGGCGTAATGCCATCCAAGTAAGGCGTGTGGTAACCCAGTGGCGATACTTCTCTTGAACACTTTCTGGCGTGTCAAATAATCTGTCTAGCCCTTCACTATCATGGGTGTATTCGGTGTACCACTGCACAGCACCCATAACGTTAGGCACAAGCTCTTGACTGTAGCCCAACAAAAATCGGCTTTGATCATTGGCAATAAAAGGGTTTGTGCCGTCTACATCTTCAATACTGTTATAAAATACGTACTCCGCATTCGCTATTCCCTTACCCAATGGCGTCACAGCACTTGTACCAAAAGCATTCATCTTGCTGTAGCGAGGCTGTCCATTTTCGTCAAAAGCCGTGGGTTGTTTAGTAAACCCTCTGTACCCGTACGCAGCAAACTCCACCCCTGCAATATTTCTGTAAATACGCAAAGCCAACTCGCTATTGTTGGGGCGATTTTGATCACTGACGGTAAATGCTGGCGCAACATTTAGCTTTGCTTGTGGGTTATAAAAAGAGAATACCTCGCCGGTAATACCAATATCCGGCTCGAATTCCGGCATGTATACCAAATCAATGTTTGCAATATTAAAATAGCCAGACAGTTTCACGGCAGTGCTTGGCGCTTTGAGATATTCATCATCCCTACCAGCAAAGAACGATTGGTAATCTTTCGGGAAAAGATCATTAAGAAATACGTAGTCTCCTGTTCCCCAAGTAAGGACTTGTCGACCTATTTTAAGGTCAAATGCTTGTGCCCAAGTCGGGCCATCGACATCGGCTCCTGAGAACACGCTGCTTAAACTTCCCTGCCAAGCCAGCTCTCTTACTTGGCTCTCCCACTGACTTTTTACACCGTCGTACCAGAAATCCACCTTCCCTGAAAATGAAGACGTCGACAATTTATAATCTGAGCGGAGTTGAATACGGGCATCGCGCAGGGTACTTCGCGTATCAAGAGCAGGATCACTGCTAAAACGGTTGCCAATAGCTATTTCTGCAAACCCACTTAGTGAAGGCGCGTCATTTGTATCGCTTTCACTTGACCATGATGCATCTCCCCAATCACTCGAGAAAGCATCAGAAAATTCATCATTGGCCTCACTAGATCTATGCTGATCGTCGTTTGTATCGTTTTTATCAAAGGTGTCAAAGTCAGCCCATTCATCATTCGATGATTGTTCTGATTGCTGCGGAACAGAAGATAGCTTGCTTGACTGTAATTCATTCGAATTAGCTTTTTGAGGTATAGCTTTCTGAGGTGTAGCTTCTTGGGTTACAAGCTCTTGATTCACAGACTCTTTATTCACAGTATCTTGCGCGGCAGCTCTTGAGACAAAAGCACTGAAGCTAACACTTACCAACAACAAGGAAGCTATTGGTAATGTACTACATCGAAAATGGCGAAAGACACTGTGTACCGTCATGGCTCTTCTTCAAGTCAGTTAGTTAGTTAATATAGGCCTGAGGCGGCACGCGTAAGCTTCGCTCACTGAAGATTGCCTCCGGTAAGTCAATGTCATACTGCACACCTCTAAACTCCATCAGGGTATAGCCGCCTGACACCAAATCAGACACTTTACTTCTAACTACCGTAGGAAAGCCCTGAATATTTTCCACCGTAACCGCTTCAACACGGCGATAGTTTTCTTCACCTTTAAAGAAGTTAATAGTGGTGGGCAAATAGGTAGACTTTTCGATTTCAACTACATAGTGCGAAAACTCAACCGTATCTGGTGCTTTAGGTGTGGCTTTTAACACATAGTGTGATGGCGTTTGTGAGAGCATTTCAAAGCTATCTTGCGCAATTGCCCTACCAGAAACGTCTTCGTAGAAGAAATGCGAGCCCACAAATGATGTGCGCTTGTCTCCAGCAGCAATGCGCTTCACTAAGTCTAGTGCTGGAAGGTATAACCAGCGATCATCATCTTGAGAAAGACTAGCGTGCTTTTCAACGCGAAACACCGTACCGTCCACTTCTGTAGGTCGACTAAAGAACACTAACATTTGTTGATCGCCGGTGTCTTTGCCTTCACCATCCAATACGTCTTTGCGCAAAATGGTGAATTGACGCATTTGCTTTCTGCCTTGATCATCAACAATCAGCATACGTGCCATCGACCTGCCATCATTTCCTGCGTAGTAAGCCACTTGCTCTGCTTTTTGAACCAACGCGTTAACATCAACAGACGTGTTGTCACCCTCTCCAGCTTGCGGTGCTGCCAATACACCAAAAGCGAAAACGCAACTAACACTAGCCAACGCAGCGTTACGCAAACCGTGCAAAAATAATTTTTTAATCTGGTACATATTAGGCCTCCTTGAAAACCCAACGTTTTAGTAAAAGCATTGCTGCAGGCAGCACCAATAACGTCACTAGCGCAGAAATAAACATGATACTGGCAAGAAAAACACCCACTGTAATGTAAGGTACAAGTGGCGCGAGTAACAGCGGAGTAAAACCAAGCGCTATCACTAACGCGTTGCGCGTAATGGCGCTGGCCGGCTCATCAAACATAGCTTGCAAGGTCGTATTAACATTTCCTGTCTCTTTGTAAATTTCCTTCGCTCTGGCCAAAAAGTGAATAGCGAAATCTACAGACAAACCCAATGTTAATGCTGAAAGTACCGCTATTGGCATGTCGTAGTCCTTGCCGATAATACCAATGGCACCGTAGATAAAGGTAATAGTGATTGTCAAAGGCAACATGGCCAAGATACCAAAGACTAGCGACCTAAAGAGCAACACCATCATCACGAAAACGATAATAAAAGCACTAAGCAAACTGTCGAGCATGCCAGCAACCATGTTCTCCTGCCAAACTACATTCAAATACGCTTTTCCTGCCCACTGATATTCCAAACCTTCAGGCAGTGGGTGATTTTCAAAATAGGTATCAACCAGGCCAATAACTTTGGTCATGTCTTGATTGTCACCACTGGTTAGCTGCAACCACACAAGGGTTTCTTTGTAATCAGGTGTCACAAAATGCCATAAATCTTGTGGACGGTGAGAAGATTGAAACTGCAACAAGGTTTGCGCTATGGCAGCTTGTGTATTCGGTAATACGTAATCTTTGTCTTGCCCTGAGCGCAACTCGCGATTGACGACTTTGACGACGTCACTCAGTGATTGTGACTTACCCACCAGCGATTGCTCGCTTAAATAATCTTGCAAGTCTGATAGCAGGGCTACGTTACTTGGCTGCTGAAATGTTTTGCTACTAGTTTTGAGCGCTTCTACCTTTGTGAGCAAAGCCTCTAGCGCATCTAAAGCATCCGTCTCTAGGTCACTAAATAGTGCGTCGTCTATTTGCATAGACAATGTATTAAAGCTGTTTTCTGTGTCTTCACTATCAGCTTCATTTCGAAGCAACTGCATGGTAGACGCTTTCCAAACATTCAGTGATTCTGGTAATGCAGCAGCGCTTAGTAGGTCCAGTGCACTGTCTTTATTGGTCACATCTTTAATCACAATATAGGCGTTATATGTACCAGCAAATTCTTGATTTAACGCGCGATCTGCAACGCGTATTTCATGGCCAGGTTTAAACCAGCGCACAGGGTTATCATTAATTTGAATTTGCGTAATTCCCCATACTGAAACACCAGATACTACCGCAAAAATAATTAGCAGTGCGCTTTTGTAATTAAGTGCAACATGACGAATACGGTTGATACTGCGCTGTAGCAGAGAAACCGAAATTTCGCCGTTGTGTTCTTCTTTGTGCAGAGCTTGTTGCAATTTGATTAGCGATGCATCCGACATTCTTGAGATATAAGCGGGAATGAAGGTCAGCGTGATCACAAAAGCAAGCAAAATACCAAAGCCAATATACGCACCAAATATTTGTACAGGCGGAATAGGCGTAAGCATTAGTGAAAAGAAGCCTGCTGAAGAGGTGAGTGATGTAAACATCATGGGCTTAAACAAGTGTTCGACTACCGTTGTGATTACTTCGTCTGCGTGCTGCCCTGGTTTATACCTGTCAGAAAATTCCGACAGAATATGTACCGAATCGACTACTGCGATAGGCATTAAAAAGATGGCTATCATTGATGACATGATATGCACGGTAAAGCCCATACCAATAAGTGCGCCCATGGTAATGATGACCGTTGCCATCGCTACCACCATAGGAGCAGTAATAAGGGTAATATTGCGGAAAAACACAAAGAGCAATATGAAAATCATCAAGCCCGCAGCAGGTGCGGCAATGCCCATTTGAACAAACATTTCTACACCGAATTGATCCTCAGCAACAGGAAGTCCAGTGATATGCCACTCAAGCTGTGTTTGACTACCAGGCTGTGCTTGACTACCAAGCTGGGAAATCTGGCTATCAATAAAACCTCTTATATCTTCAGCTATTCGGTAACTTTCATTCTTGTCTTTAATAGGTAGATAGATTGCAGCGGCATTGCCTGACGACGAGGCCAGTGTGTCGTAAAGCATGGGAAGACGTTTAATAGAGCTTGCAATATGCTGCGCATCTTCCTCTGATTTTGGTGGCGTAGCCATCAGCCATGAGAAAACAAGCTCACCTTGCTCACCCTGCGTAATGTTATCCACCGTTGAAAACGACATAACATCACGGGTAATAACACCATCAATACTTAGAATATGCTGAGTAACTTTGTCAATGGCACTTATGCTTTCTGGCGTATAAATGCCTTTGCTTTCGCCTTTTACCGAGCTGCTATTAGGGGATTCATTTGGCGCTATCACTCCCACAACAATGGCATCATACATTGAGAATGTTTTCTTCACGTCATTGTGAAATACACGGGCTGCATGTGATTCTTCGAGCATATTTTCAGGGTCGGTATCAATCGTGATCAATCGCATCTGAAATGCACAAAACAAAACCACAGCTAAGAGTATCGCATACACCCATTTCGCTTTATGTGTAGATAAAAACAACAGTTTTTCAATGATTGCCGCTGGCATCTGAAAGCTCCGCCAAGTTAAATAAGAAAATACTTATATAAAGATAATCTTATATTGATGTAAAAAGATCAAGGACATTTTGAGTTGAGCTACCTCTGTAGTGTTTGCAAAACGTTACACAGGCCAATGTAAAATCTACAAACTCGCCTTGAATCATTTCGACACAACTTTAAAGAAAATCAAAAATAATAAAATAAAAACAAATAGTTAAATAAATATAGACCTCTATTTAACCTTGTGGCATAGAACAAGCATAAACCAAATATATAGGTTGTTAATCGTAGTTTAGACTAGTGAATGTCAGTACAAATGATGAACTACCTACTTATTTGGATTCGTTGAATGTTTTATGTGTGTAACTTCAGCGAAACCATAGAAAGGATGTTGCCCCTGGCAACAACCTCTCCCTTCTAAGACCATTCAAGGTCTTAACATACCTCTGATTTTAGCCCGCGTTTAGCGGGCATTTTTTTGCGCTTTTTAATCAAAAACACGCGATAACAACGCTCTCGTGGTAGTATTGTCAATGTATCCACGCCTTATCAATAAGAGCTCTCATTGTGTTAACACCGTCCACTTCAATCGTTTTCAGAGTTTTGTTTTGTGCATTGCTCGCTACTTCGGTAGGCCAAAGTGTGATGTTGACAACACTACCTTCCCTGGGCCGTGAAGCAGCGTTGTCTGAGTTTCATATAGCGGCAATTATGTCTAGTTCCGCCTTTATCTTCGCCTTGGGAACCAGTGTGTGGAGTAAAATAGCTAAGCGTTCTGGCTTTAAGCGTATTCTCATGATTGGACTAGCAGGATATAGCATTGGTACGTTTGCTTTTGCTACAACCTGGATGGCAGGCTTTGAAGGTATTATCAGTGGCACCAATCTTTTTTTAGCTTTGCTTATCAGCCGAAGTTTACAATCAACAATTATGTCAGCTACACCGCCATCAGCAGTTGGATATGCAGTTGCAATTAGCTCACCACAAACAAGAGTAAGTGCAATCAGTAAAGTTACATCAGCAAGCAACGTTGGGCAAATACTCGGGCCTGCTTATGCAGGTTTACTGGTAGGATTTGGCCTACTAGCGCCGCTTTACAGTATTATCATTCTTACCTTGCTCGCGCTATTTCTGGTTTATATAAAACTGCCTGCTCTCCCTTCTACTGATCAACACCAGTCTGTGACTTCTCACAATGATGTCAATGAAGCCGCTACCAAAATTCCTTTTATATTTGTTGGTGCATGCGTTTGTGTCTTTTTTGCTATGGCAATGATGCAACAATCATTAGGCTTCTATTTCATCGACTTTTATCAATTAAGTCCAGTAGATGCAGCACAGCAAGTAGGTTTTGCAATGATGAGTAGTGCTGCGGCATCCCTTGCCATTCAATATACGGTGGTGCAAAAAGCACGAATGACCAAAGAAGGTATGATTGCATTGTCACTGCCCATATTGGCGATTGCCTATTGCATGCTATTTTTGCATGAAACCTTATATGTACTTTATGTAGCCATGGCATGTATGGGCTTAGGCATGGGAATGGCATACCCGTCACTGGCAGCAGCGGCTACGACTTACTGTACCCCTTCACAGCAATCCACAATAACAGGGCTGATCACTGCCACACCGGCCATGGGGTACATTTTTGGTCCACCGCTTGCCGCGCTACTTTATCAACAGAATATTGCATTGCCCTTTGGTATTGCATCGGCACTGCTATCAGTAACAACTTGTTTGGTATTCATCGCTTTAAAGCGCGCAGCTCCCAAACACTAGCGCCTATTGACCGTTACAGTACATTTTAATTTAAAGCACCTTCAAGCGATAAATATGTTCCATAGCTTGGTAAGTTCAAGATAATAATTTCTTGATTTTCAATCTGATAAATAATTTTGATTAGAAATTATTTTAAAGACGGAACCTTTCCAAGATTTTGACATCTTACTTAATACATAAAGTCGTAGAGTGTGCGTCTTTGTGGTGTTTAATGTGTTTTCCAAGTGATGTTGTGGTTTTTTAAGGGGCTTTATGCCCCTTTTTCTTTGTCTAAAATCTTCCTAGAGAGACCTTCGGTAATACAAATCTAAAAAGCCGAATAAAATCTCTCTCACTATCCCAGCTTTAGAAATGGAAATGATAATTATTACCAAATAAACTTAATACTCTTTCTACTAAGGAGTAATGATGGCAGCCCCCACCCCGCGTAAAGTAACAATATCAAAATCACAGCGAATTACCCCGAGTGTTCAACGCATATGGTTCACAGGCGATGAGTTATCTACATTCCCTAGCGTTTCACCTGGTGCATATATAAAACTGATGTTCGATTTGCAAGGCAATCCAGCTACATCGGCAAGTGATCTTCAACATGTGGCAATGCGCACATATACAGTGAACCACTTTGATTCAAACAAGCAAGAATTGTCTATCGACATGGTTATTCACGCAGACAATGGCATCACTGGTCCAGCCTCCGCTTGGGCAACAATTGCTAAACCGGGTGATAGCATCATGATCGCGGGGCCTGGTCAAAGTAAGCCATTAAGTAGTGAATATGATTGGGTACTCTTTGCAGGGGATATGACTGCACTTCCTAGTATTCGAAATTACTTATCAACTTTGCCAAGTAATGCGACAGGCTTTGCCGTAATCTCTGTCGCACATGAAACTGATATAGTGGTCTGCGAAAAGCCTGTTGGCGTAGAAATCATTTGGGCTACTGAAATGTCTTTACCAGCAGCACTTGATAGCTTGAATTGGCTATCAGGAAGGCCTGCTGTATGGGTGGCGTGTGAGTTTTCAGATATGCGTGCCATTCGGAAGTGGCTAAAGGATGAAAAGTTAGTGCCACACCATCAAATGTATATTAGTAGTTATTGGAAAAAAGGACGTAGTGAAGATCAGCACAAAATCGATAAAAAACAAGACAGCGACACGTATTTGAAATCTTTAACTGCCTGAATACATTCTAGAGCTTGTTGGTAAGTAGTGCGAATTAATGAGTGGTGCAACTTAGCACTACTACTGTGAGTCGTTTATACTCTTTTCCCACCACGGCAGAGAAAAATCAATGTTGTCTTCATCATAAGTTTTGGTGTATTTCATTTTAACTGAACTCCAAAAAGCGGCTTTGAAAACCGGATCGTATATGACGAACTCACCTTTTTCTCTGTATTGCTCAAACAGCTTTTGATATGCCCCTACAGGAGTGAGTGGGTTATCTTGCTGGAATACGACATCACCACCGTATGCTTCATACAAGGCTTTAGACACTTTCCAGCTTTTTGCCATACCTTCAGCCATTGCCAATCGGTAGCGCTCCAGTTCATCTTGCTGATAATTTGAATTAGCGTCTAAATCGACAGTCCATAATTTTATAACAGAATACGCCGAGCGAATTTCGCTTTCACTCGGCTCAATAGCGTTTTTCTCAGCAAAATCGGCAAGAACAGATTCTGTTATTTTGCTGCCAAGTGCTCGCTGCGCTAGTAAGTCGCGAACCTCTTTTTCTGACTTGTCGGTTAAGATGGCTTGAAAACGGTCGACATCAGCCTTAGACGGCTGTAATTCGCTATTGGAAATAGATTTGTTGAACAGGCGAGCTATTATCTCGCTGGCTGCTTCTGGTGTATTAATCCCAAGCGATATAACGATGGCAGCAAATAACACCATGGGAATTACGTCTGAACGAGTCACTTTATTTGGTTCCCTAAGTTCCGATATTCAGCACTAACGCCAGACACATTCGATATTATAATTGAAGTTTCCATTGTCTTGCGAAATGACACCTTTGATTAGTCTTATACTTTAGGCTATTTTAACTCAAAATTCCACTTTCTTGCGCATGGATTTTTTAGCACTTTGCTGCTTTTTAACCTCACCTCTGCGCACTTTTACAGAGCGACTTAGCGACGTGGCTTTCCTTGTTTTTTGCTCAATTGACGCCGCTTTTATCCAAGCGACCAATCGCGTCAATGCATCTTCTCGGTTTTGCTCTTGGGTCCTAAAGTTTTGCGCTTTCAATATGAAAACGCCCTCGTTAGTCACGCGACTATCCTTGAGAGCAAGTAGTTTATCTTTAAGCTTATCGGGAAGCGATGACGCTTTAATATCAAAACGCAAATGTATTGCGCTACTTACCTTATTAACGTTTTGCCCGCCACTCCCTTGTGCACGAATAGCGTGTAATTCAACGTCATTCTCGTCTAAAAAAACCGATGATGTAATGGCGAGTTCCATGTCTATTCTCTTCTGCTTTTAGCGGTAATTTGAAGCGTGTCTGACTTTGCAGTGCTGTTTACCAGCAAGTTCATCTACACAAAGCAAATGATAGCAAGAATGGGCGCCAACATGAAAACCCAAAAAGCGTATTAACCTTTGTTATGGAAATAATACATGGGTCTTTATTGCGCTTAGTTATAACTCTCAATAACCAAGAGTTTGTTGACGCACCTGAACTTAGTCGATAGGTTAAATTTCATCACTGAACTTGGAAGATGTCATGATTCTTTTTTTACTTGTGCTAGCGTCAATTATTATTGGATTGATATGGTTTACTCATCACATTGATACAAGTATCGAAAATCGTTTTTCTCCTCCGGGTAAACTCACTACGGTTGACGGTGGTATCATACATTGGAACGTGCAAGGTGACGGCCCTTCTATCGTTCTAATTCACGGATTACTCGGCAATGCAGGCAACTTTATCGAACTCGCTAGCACACTGGCAAAAACACATACGGTATACAGTGTCGACCGGCCAGGAAGTGGCTTTTCTAGTCGCACAGCTACAACATCGGCCAGTTTTGAACAACAAAGTGCTATGTTATTGGAGTGGATGGGAAAAGAAGGGATCAACAATGCATCGTTGGTTGGCCACTCGATGGGGGGAGGTATTTCTTTAAGAATGGCGCTAGATGCACCTTCGCGCATTAATGCGGTCGTATTACTTTGCCCGCTAACCACAGCATTGACAAGCGGTGCAGGCCCTTTATCTGTGCTATACATTCCAAACGAGAAGGTTCGTCGTACCGTATCTAAAACCATTGCTAGCCCACTGCGCGTTAAATTTGGCAAAAAGCAAATGTCGCAAAGTTTTTTATCCAGAAGACGTACCGAATGACTTTGCTGTTCAGGGAGGCGGCATTCTTGCACTACATTCAAGAAGCTTCTATGAAGGCAGTAGAGACACGGTATCAGCACAGGGCAGTCTATACCGACAGACCTCTCATTATAATGAGATTACATGTCCCGTAGGTGTATTGTATGGGGAGAAGGACGCAATATTAGACCCCGCCACCCACACATCGGCTGTAACATCATCAGTGCCCAATGCCGTTTCGAAAACTATCGCCGGCGCTGGACACATGATCCCAATTACACAGCCTCAAACGTGCGCAAATTTTATTATTGATGTGATCACACAAAGTGAAACGACAGGCACAAAAGATAAAGTAGTGTCCTAATACACTTAAATACACACTTAGCTTTTCTATGAACGTAAACGGGTTGTCTGTATTAACGAAGTTAATCTTGTAGACTGAATCAATGTCGTTGCCCAACGAGAGTGGCAGAATTTAAAAGGATTTTACGCCTAAAAGCACCTTAGCTACTGGGCAGTTTTTGGTAGTGCGCTTCCAGCGCACTGACATCAAGGTCATAGGAAAATTGTTGTAGCCACTTCATAGCTTCTTCAAGGGTATCAAAACACTCATAATGAACATTAAGCCCTTGGTATACCTTATCAAGTTGAGCTTTAGTGGTTGTTCTAACAGTAGACTCACCCAAAACAACTGCAACATGACTAAGCCCAGCACTGCTAGCAGCCTTTACTTTCTCTCGCAAAAGTCGTTCAGCATCGGGCACCAAAAGTGACTCGCCAACTACCACTACAATATCTGACCAAGGGCTGTTCAATAACCCTACTGACTTTGCGCGATATTCGCTGGCGAAATTATTAACGCATTCCTGATTCCAAGGACCATACGCGTGGGTAACAACAACATTGCCACAACACGAAACTCTAAACTCACCGTGTACGAACTTCATCAACGCACCTTTTTTTACTACAAAGGCTGAACTCTTCAGTCATCTTATTCACTTGTTGTGAAGCAAAATGACATACCTATCATTACAAAATGCTTTGTTGCACTTGTAATAGAGCCTGCAGACCTTTGCGTAACAGTTTTATAGTAAGGTCACCAAGCTCTAATAAGTATGGTCCAGTTTTGCGTAAAAGCGAGATTACGCAGCAAGTATTGTAATAAGTTCTGCGAAAGTCGGGCGTCCTTGTATATCCAAAGGCAACTTAAGCTCTCTGGCGATATCGCTTACACTTATTACGCCACGTACTTCGTGAGACGCTCTATCCATAACTAAGCAATGATGTTGGCCGTAGTCTTTCAGTGTTTCGATAACATCACCTACAGAGCTTCTTGCTAGCTCAGTAAAATCAAACGACAGTAAAGACGTTTTCGGGCGAACAAAGTCACTAACTGTGAGTTCCTCGCGGCTAATTTTGAGCTCGGTGAGTCGTTGGAGAAGTTGCTGTTCGCCTACGTCATGGCTTGTCACAATACCAACAAAACGGTTGTCGCTGTTCACCACCAGCATCATACGAACATGGGACTGGCGCATGATAGCTTCTACTTTTGTTGCTGGCGTGCGCTCATCTAACACATGAGGCAGATGTTGTTTAAAGTCGGTAAAAACGGCCATTGCGGGGGAATTCACCGTAATAGTATTTTCCACTATAGGCCATGCTAATGTATCGATTGTTTCGGTTTTATATAGATTTAAGGCGTGCATACCTTTTCTCCTAATCAAGCGTTGAAAATTGTTCAAAAGTGATTAAGCGAAAAAAGGAGGACCTCGAATGAAAATACCCTCAAAGACAGTAAAAAGACATGAACTTTTGTGGATACGCTCTTGATGAGTAGCGAAGTCACTACTATGAGTCCAACTGCTAAGCAGTGCGTAATCATCTACATCATCATCAGCAACTTCATGCGTGCCTTGCTCCCACTCTGACACTAAACTCGCCAGAATTTCAGCAGTATTCACTTGCGATGGAATTGTCTTCGCACTGCGCCCTTCCCCTACAGAGGAGACAGCAAGCAGCGATGAAAACAACGCTGGCAGCAACAGCGCCAGCATAACAAGCGATACACGCACAGTAGATAACCTTAAAAACGATATTGTGTAAATTCAGACATTACAAATAAGCATTTGTCATTGCCTCAATTACAATATAGGCCTTTATTTGGGATGAAACATTAGCGTTTAGCGCAATTAATCGACCGTTTAACGACACGCCTATCTACCTAAAGATCTCAAATACCCCTTCACCACTAATAAATAAGTACAAATTAAAAGCTATCGTATTTGAAAAACACATTGTTCTACAAATCAGAATGAAAGCTCTTATATATTGTAATATTTAACCGAGTTAACAGCATATACACTGTGTACCATAACTCTTGAGATATTGATAACTATGACACACACATGGCCACGAACCATTCTCGCCATACACTGGATAAGCGCATTTGCCTTAATAGGTATGTTTGCGTCTGGTTTGTGGATGGTAGATTTAACCTACTACAGCGATTGGTATAAAACCGCCCCACACTGGCACAAAAGCGTTGGCTTGCTCCTACTAGCAGTAACGTTTTTTCGCGTACTAACGCGTATTTTTTCAAAACGTCCACCTATGCATGGAAGCGCTATTGAGCGACGACTTAGTAAGCTTGGTCACTGCGCACTATACGCGCTCTTATTGCTACTTTTCACTTCAGGCTACCTAATTTCTACAGCAGACGGACGCGCAATAGACGTATTCAACTGGTTTTCCGTCCCCGCTTTGGGCGAGCTAATTGAAAACCAAGAAGACATTGCAGGTGATATTCATTTTTACCTTGCATGGACCCTGATTATTGTTGCTGTTGGTCACGCGATGGCGGCACTTAAGCACCACTTTATTAACAAAGACGACACACTGAAGCAGATGTTATCGCTTCGATGATATTACCAAAGGAGAAATTATGAAGAAGTTAACACTTGCACTGGCAGCGGCACTGTCTTTAAGCACCGCCAATGCGGCAGACTATGTAATTGATAGTAAAGGCGCGCATGCATCAATCAATTTCAAAATCCAACATTTGGGCTATTCGTGGCTAACTGGGCGTTTTAACGACTTTGAAGGCACATTTAGCTATGACGAGAGCAAACCTAGTAGTGCCAAAATCATGGTAACTATTGACACAGACAGCCTTGACTCAAATCATGCTGAGCGCGACAAGCACTTGAAAAGCGACGACTTCCTAAATGTAGATGACTTCCCTAAAGCCAAATTCGCAAGTACTAAAGTGGTTGATAAAGGCAATGGTATGCTTGATGTAATGGGTGATTTCACTTTTCATGGCGTAACAAAGTCTATCACCATCAATGCTAAGAAAATTGGTGAAGGAAATGATCCATGGGGTGGATATCGCGCTGGTTTTGCCGGTACAACAACCATTGCACTTAAAGACTACGGCATTGATTACGATCTAGGTCCTGCGTCTCAAACAGTAGAACTAGAGCTTCATGTTGAAGGTGTAAAGCAGTAATAACTGACGCTTACCTCTATTAGAAAACAACAAAGCCCCTTTTTTGAAGTAACCCCCAATAGTTGGACTATCCAATTACTTGGGGGTTTTCTATTCACAGTAGATTTAAATCAGTGCAATTTTAGTTTTGGGCTAATTGCATGGCTGAGCTTTTTCACTAACAACTTTAGTGCTCCTTTCACTTTTCCATGTACTGCAAACTGATGCATATTGTATAAGGATACGTAGACGAGCTTAGCCAGTCGCCCTTCTATAAACATACTGCCGTTAGACAGCGAGCCCATCAAACTTCCCACTGTGCTGTATTTGCTTAAGTGCACCAATGACCCATAGTCTTGATAGGTGAAATCCTTTGTGCTCTTTTTATTGAACAAGGCAGAAACATTGTGAGCAACAATATCGGCCATTTGATGTGCCGATTGCGCACGCGGAGGGACCCACTTGCCGTTCTCTTGCTGAAAGCCACAACAATCGCCTAGTACCCATATGTTTTTGTGCGTTGTACTTCTGAGCTGTTTATCCACTAATATTTGATTGGCCCTATTGGTTTCAAATATTTCCAGTTTGGTAATGAAGTCAGGCGCTTTAACCCCTGCGGCCCACACCATTAAATCTGCATCTATCCGGGTGCCATCTTTGGTAATAAGTCCATTGGCATCCGCTTGTGACACCATGGTTTGTTCTCTTATGTCCACTCCCAACTTGTACAAGGCTTTTCTTGCCGAATTAGCGATGCGTTCAGGTAAGGCTGGCAAAATACGCTCACCAGCTTCGACTATGGTAATTTTAAGTCTCGACGCTGACATGTCGGGCATACCGTATGCGCGTGATAAATTCGCAACATGATGAAGCTGAGCAGCTAATTCGGTTCCCGTCGCACCGGCACCGACAATAGCCACATTAATTTTCGCATCTTTGTCTTCTTGCTGATTGATACGTATAAGCTGATTCAGCAACGCGCGGTGAAAGCGCTCGGCCTGCGGCAAAGAATCGAGGAAGTAACAATTTTCAGCAACGCCTGGTGTGCCAAAATCGTTGCTTACGCTGCCAATGGCAAGTACAAGCTGATCATAAGGAATTTCGCGCTCAGGCAGAATTTGCGTACCTTGTTCATCAAGCAAAGGCATCAATGTAATGGTTTGCAATTCGGTATTAATCGAACACATCTCACCCAATTGAAAGCGGTAATGGTGTGACGCAGCGTGAATAGCGTAATCCACACCGTCTGAATGTTTATCAATAACACCTGCAGCCACCTCGTGTAAAAGAGGCTTCCAGATATGTGTTCGACTTCGGTCGACAAGCGTAATTTCTGCTTGTTTTTTTCTCCCTAGAGTGCGGCTTAAGCGACTGGCAAGTTCAAGTCCACCAGCGCCACCACCAACGATTACTATTTTTTGCATGGGTTATACCTATTTACAATCATTCCACGTATAACCCCTGCGCGTACAAACGGTTATACGTGGTGTGACTGCAACCCATGCTTCATCTGACACTATTTGTCAGAACAGTAGCGGGGCCCCAAAGCCCTCAGAGCGAAGGTTACGCCTGTCTTGCTACTTAAACAAGTTCAGCCAAACAATAGCACACATCATCACAGCTAAAGCCCACCAATAAGTATGAATGAGCTAATACTAAAGCACGAGTGACACACTTAACATGACATTGCGAGGGCGCCCAGGAAAGTATCGTGGCCCACTGAAGCTAGTGAAGTCTGCACGTTCGGCATAATTTACATCTAATAGGTTGTTAATTCGGGCGAACAGTGAGACTTTCGAACTCAACGCATAATGTATTCTTGCGTGAAGCAGATGGTGGCCTTCATACTCATTTAGGTTTTCTGCATCGGTAAAATAGCGAGACACATATTGCCATTCCAATTCGCTGGTTACCGCATCTGAAAAGACATAGCGCAAGCGTGTATTGGTTTGTACTTTAGGTGCGGTATCTATGACATTGCCTTGAATATCTACCTCACCTAGTAATTGAGAATGCTCATACGTATGGCGTGCATAGGTTCCAGCAAAGTCGAGAGATAGCTTATCACTGAGCCCATGGTTAACGGTTAGTTCAACACCTTGGTGTAAGGTCTCGCCATCATTTACGTTGAAAAAATCACTATTGCGGTAAATGACATTCTCTTTGAGCATGCGATATAGGGAAAGCACATAACGGCCTTGTTGAGTTTTTCCTTTAACACCTACTTCGTAATTTGTTGCAGTAACAGAATCTAGATCAGCAACCTGCTGCTCCCGTTGCAATCGGTAAAGCTCAGTAGCTTGTGGCGCACGGTAACCTCGCGAAACTCCACCATAGAATTGAACCTGATCACTGTATTGATAGCTAGCATTAAATTTCGGGCTAAAGTTGTGAAATGTATTTTCCGCGCTCTCGGGACGTGAGTAGCGGCATCCACCAAACCCACACGTCGTGCCGTCATCTCGCGTACGCCCCGCTATCATATTATTGGTGTAGTCATAGTGCATTTGCTCATAACGTGCGCCCAGCGAAAGCTTCCAATCATCCTGATGCCACGTTAGCGCAGTAAATGGAGCAACAAGCGTAGCATTTACGTCATAGTTGTAGTGCTCACCAACAGGTACTGTTTCTACCAAAAATGCTGACCCTTCGGTTTCACCGGTTTGATATTGCAACAATTCACCCTCGGTGTACTCAGCATCGATACCGACATCGATAGAAAAGGTCGGGCTCAATACATAGTTCAACTGAGACAAGACACCCACTCCCTGCTGAGCATTTTCTTCTAAGGGTTTGCCTGGCAAAAAGTGCATGCGAAAGTCCATACTCTGCTTTCGCAAATAAGGGGTAATAGATAATGCATAATTGCCGTCTGATTGTGTTTTGTATTTACTCCATAAACGCATGCTTGAGGCTTTTCTAAATGCCTCTGGATTGAGGTTACTTTGTGCTAGTGCTTTGTTTTTATAGCTCTCAAAACCTTCAATGTAGCCAGCTGTGTCTTGATTGAGGTGTGTATAAGTAAACCCTGTTGTGATACTTGATTTCGCCCACGCGAAACGATGGCGTAAATTAACTTTCTCTTGATCAACACCTTCGTTATCTCTGTATCCCGTATCTCTGGTAACACTGGCATTGATACCTATACCACTATTTCCCAGGTCTTTTCCTTTGCGAAACTTCAGTCGACTAAATCCGTACGAACCAACATCAATGGCAGCTAACCCATCATCATAGGTTGTATCTGGTGTCACAACGTTAATTACACCGTGAATGGCGTTTGCGCCATATAGAGCCGATACTGGACCTTTGAGTACTTCAATGCGTTGCGCCATTTCACCATGAGCTTCAAATAACTCGTTAATATTGCAAAAGCCAGCGGCGCGCAGAGGAATACCGTCTTCAGCGGCTAAAATACCGCCACAGCCACCAGCTCCTGTCAAAACAGGAGAACGCAGTGCGGGTAAATACTCTTGGCCATTACCACGCTGCACACCAGCGCCAGCCACATAATTAAGTGACTCTTGTATATGTTGAAAAGACACACGCGAAAGTGTTTCCTCAGAGATAGACGAGACCACATAACCATTTGTGTCATTCATTCTGTGGATACGAGACGAAGTTGTTTCAATACGCTCGATGCCGTCTTTCATTATCGACTTTGCATGAGTAGGAATGGTCAAAACAGACGTTAGTACAACAACTGCCACCAGTGAAGACAAGGGCGTTTGAATCATGAAATGCCTTTTATCAAATTAGTTATGAGCGAGGTTTTCTAAAAGCGTAACCGTGGAGTAGTGATTATAAAGAATTGTAACTTGAATAACCTATTATCCGCGTTAAACACTAACGAATTAAGGATAAAAACCGTTGCGCATACCAAAGCGACTTGATTACTGCTTTTGTTTTTGCCCAACTTTTATGTTTCTGATGTAATACAGGGCAGAACGACGTTAATTTCAATTGGAGCTTTTTTTGGACACACTTATACCTAGCCTTTCGCAACTGATCGAATTCGCTGTGGCGCCGGTTTTCTTACTTACCGGTATTGCTGGGTTTTTAAATGTAATGTCTTCACGATTGGGCCGCATTTCAGACCGAGTAAGGGTGGCGGAACAACAAATTCACACGCTTTCAGACCCGCACATCGTAGAGCGTTCAAAAAGCGAAATTAAAGTACTTTGGCGCAGAGTAAAGGTTATTAATTGGGCAATTGGGTTATGCGTCGCTTCGGGGCTTATGGTGTGTACAGTGATAATGGCACTATTTTCGGGTTCATTGTGGGTTGTCGACTTAAAAACCCCCATAGTGGTTCTGTTTATCTTGGCGATGGTATTTCTTATTAGCGCGTTAATTGTATTTTTAGTTGAAGTGAAACTTGCCACCAGCACCATCAATTTGGTGCGCACTATCCGTTAAAAATTGTCGATTAAAAAGAGACAGGGTAATAGCGCTGTCTCTTTTTCCTAGTGTTTTGCAACGATCTAGTGTTGAGCTAACTCATCCAACACAGAAAATAGTACATTTGCACCGATACGAGACACTTCTTTGTCGTAAACATTTTCAACATTTACGCCTTCCTGCCCCCCCGCCAAATCGCTAATGGCACGTACAATTACCCAATCAACATCATTGATTGTACACACTTGACCAATAGCTGCTGACTCCATCTCAGTTACTTCAGCGTTAAAAACTTCTCGTGTCCATTTTCTATATTCTCGGTTATCCATAAATACAGAACCTGTAATGCCATTTCCACCTACAAACAACTCTGCGTTGCGTTCATCTAGTACGCGTTGCACCGGCATATTTTTAATGGCCTGTTGCGCAGCAGACAACAAACGAGGAGTAGCACTGAAATACGGTGTATCTTGAGGTTTATCCATTCCATCTTTAACAATTAACACTTCATCAGGGTGAATAAAATGAAACGGTTTATAGTGAGGAATATGTGGGTCGTTTGCGCGTCTGGCTTCTTGCTCCTCTACGAACTTAGCGTAGTACTCGGGTAAAATATACTCACCTGGGTTTTCGCTATCTTCATTAGTATAAACACTCTCGTCATGATAGTACCAACGGGCGGGTACAATTACGTCGCCAGGTCGCCATTTAGGGTTTACCGCACCAGCAATACCCATATAAACAACTTGCTTTACAGGGAAATAATCAAGCGCCATTTGCATTGTCATGGCAGCATTGGCAATACTCATTCCCGTAGCGAATACCAATATAGGTTTGTCGTGATACGTCCCTAAACGATAGGTGACGCCCTTAATGGTAGTAGTAGTATGTATTGCAGCGTTGGGGTCTTCTGAAATACGATTTAGTATGCCTTCCATCTCTGGCGCGTAAGCAACAGTTATGGCGGTAAAAGGCGCTTGTTCAAAAACTGCGGGACCATAAGTAACTGGTGATGAACTTTGCGTCGCTGTGCACCCTCCAAGCCAAATAACGCTGAAAAGTACAACAAACAGGACACGGTATTTCTTCATTTTTTATTCTCGTTTTTGCAAGTTGGTTTTTACTAACCTATCACTTTGCAATCACAAAGAAAGTAACTATTTACGCAATTTACCTTATAAAAACAAAACACTTACAAAATAAAACAAACAAACACAAAAGCGCCCCATCAATCTATTAATGCAGCTTTATTGCATAAATGCCCAAAAACTATTCCCTCGCTTTAATAATCGTCCACTGACAGAAATATACGGCAGAATTCCCGACATTTTTTCCTATTTTTGTAAGAATGCTGGTATTAACATACATCTAAACTTTAAACCGACTTTGGCTATATCAATTTAACTAGGCACCTATGAACACAAAATTACTTCGCTCCCTTCAAGTCTTTGTTGCTGTAACTGACAGCGGCAGTATGAGTGTTGCAGCTAGAGAGCTGCATATGACAGTGTCAGCTATTAGCCAACAACTCAGAAAGTTAGAACACGATATCGGCCTAAGCCTTTTTAATCGCAATACGCGTAACTTGAGCTTAACCGAAGCTGGGCGCATCTATTACGAGACAAGTATCAAGATGCTGGAAACAGCAGAGCTTGCACAACAACAGATTGAAAGCTTGCAAGGCGACCCTACGGGTAAGATCAACATTATTGCGCCAGAAGGTTTTGGTGGTGGATTGCTAAGTGAGCCATTGCGTCAGCTATGTGAAAGATTTCCTAAAATCACCATATCGCTTACTCTTACCGACGAGCCCAAAGACATCATTACTTCAAGTGCTGACCTTGTACTGTGCTTTGCTCCGCTATCAGACACCAACTTTAGCAGTCTAAAATTGGCAACTTGGAAACGCATTCTTTGTGTCTCTTCTTCGCATCCGTTAGCTAAGGCAAAGCTGGAAACCCCCAACGATTTAAGTTCGCATGCGTATCTTGTTCATAAAC
This sequence comes from Alteromonas sp. KUL42, assembly GCF_006538325.1. Taxonomy (GTDB): domain Bacteria; phylum Pseudomonadota; class Gammaproteobacteria; order Enterobacterales; family Alteromonadaceae; genus Alteromonas. The sequence goes on along the minus strand of NZ_BJKK01000011.1, from coordinate 87,861 downwards.
ACATCGATGATTACGTAATTGCACATGAGCAAGAAGGTGAATACACGTTAGACACGCAGCGTATTGACCTTAACTCTATGCAAACATTAATTCAGCTTACGCAAGACGGTGTGGGTTATGCAGTGTTGCCAGAACCCGAAGTTCGACATCTGCTTGCTTCAGGCGACATGAAACAACTATTCGCCGATTGGTCATTGCCAGACTATACCGTTTACGCCGTTACGCCGAAGCGAGAATTGGTTCCTGCAAAAATCAGTGCGGCAATCGACTGCTTGCAAGATCTCTTCGCAAAAATATAGCAAATAATGCATTGCTAGTTTGTTTCTCTCTGTTTGACTTCAAAGCGCTATCGAACGATTTTTAAAGTGAGAAAGACATATAAAAATGGCAGCGAAACGCTGCCATTTTTGCATTACTTGCACAATGATTAGAAGCGTGTATTGAACTGCACACTAAAGATATGTGCGGTGGCTGATTGAGTACCTGTAAACGTTGATGTGAATGTGCCTTGCGCATTCAGGGCGCGCGTCTTATTGATGTCAGCTTTACGACCATCAATAAACACGTAAGCTACATCTACTGACGTGTCTTTGCTAAATGCATATGTTGCACCACCAGAAATCCAATGACGATCCGTATCTGGAATACTCAATGAACGGTTTTCAACAGTTACTACACCATCGTCGTAGGCATAACCTGCACGCAAGGTAATTTCATCATTCAAGACATAAGTTACACCAATCGCAGCACGCCATGAATCATCGAAGTTTTCTTGTTTGATAAGAAAATCAGAGCCGTCAGCCAAGTTAGCCTCTAGCTTCTCGAAAGTACTCCAATCAGTAAAGGTAACACTCGCTTGTACTGACCATTGCTGATCAAGCTTTTGGTTTAGTGCCAATTCTGTGATCGCAGCAAAATTTAAATCTAAGCTGCCAGGCTGGTTAAGACCCGCTGTTAGTGAAGAGCTTACTTCACCGCTTAGCTCAAGCTGAGTTTCTGCACGATAAGACAACGCCACATTTGTGGTTTCAGTAGGTTGCCAGAAAATACCTGCATTCCAACCGTAGCCCCAGTCATCGCCCTCTAATTTGAAAATTGACGTAGTAGCAGGTACTGATGTCTGTAGCGCACTGCTTAAAATAGGTGAAAGGCTTTCTGAAACAGCTGAGTTAATTTCAGCATCTGCGTAAGTTGCGCTTATTCCGAAACCAAGCATCAACTGGGAGTTTACCTTGTAAGAAATCGCCGGATTAAAAGTCACAGACGTAACTTCTGCAGTATCAGCAAAGTGCAGTGCATCGAAGTCATCTGAATAGTCAGAGCGCAACCCATAGGTTGTGAATACACCCAAACCTACTGAAATTTTATTGTCGATAGGCGTAGTGTAGAAAAACGAAGGTACTATAGCAGTATCAGCAATGTTGTCTTCATGAGCATCAGCTACACCTACAACTTGACCACCCAATGCATAGTTCACTGAACCATTCACATCAACATTAGGGTCGATAAAGCTCACTGAGCCGCTCACTCGCGTATCTTCAAATACGCCAATTGCTGCTGGGTTGGTGGCCAATATAGAGGCATTTTCAGGGGTGGCAGCTTGGCCCGCCATTGCACGTCCTAAGCCATTCGCACTGTGTTCATTTACTTGGAAACCAGCAGCTAACGCAGAAGAAGAGGCTAAAGTAGCAAGCGCTAAGCAAACTGAGGCACGTAGAGATAACTGTTGCTTCATAAAATACTCATAAAAATAGGGGAAATTGCAGCGGCGCATTCTACGGATATGAGCAGTTTTGTTCAATGCAGGTTAACGTTATTTACGCACATTTATCGCATTTTTTACAATTATAGCGACAATTTCGATGCATTTGCATACAAAATTGATAACCCAAGGTTAATGTAAAGAGAGATAATTGTTAAATGCTCTTTTGACTTATGTATCTTCACCCAACGTTATTTAAGTTCTCTGCTAAAAAGTCATAAACAAACCTAATACGCTTGTTATGTCGCAGCTCTGAGTGCGCTACCAGCCAGGTACTGTAGTGATAAATTGAAAGAGTATTTGATAGGACATAATCCAGCTCAGGAATCTTCTCTCCCACTTCTCTTGGAAGAAGAGTAAAACCAATACCTTGCTTGGCAAGTTCTATGTGAGTTGGTTGAAAGTCACTAAGGCAAACATAGTTTATTTGATTTTCTGAAATTCCAGCATCAACCAATACTTGCGTTAAGTATTCTGTTTCTGTAAATCCAATGATGGGAAAAATGCATGCCGTACTATCTTGAGTTTTGAAATACTCGCATTGGTCTAATGTACCAAACAAACCGACATGCGCATTTGATACTGAACGAATAATGAGGTTTTCCTCTGTCGGTCTGAAATTTCTAATCGCTATATCTGCAGTTCTGTGAATAAGATCTGCGCTGTCATTTGAAACCTCTAATCGAACCAGTATTTCAGGAGCCAGTGCTTTTAGCTCAGCAATAATAGCTGGCATTCTGAATAGCGCATCTATTTGGCTAACTGCGATAGTTACTGTACCGGCAAGCGAGTCGGTTGCACTTTTTGCAACCAGTAATGTATTGTTTGCTACTTGCCTCATATCTTGCAAAGCATGAAAGATACATTCGCCTTGAGGTGTAAGGTACAAGCTGTTTTTACTGCGTTCAAATAACACCACACCAAGGCTTTCTTCTAATGAGGAAACCCGTCGCCCAATGGTAGGTTGGCTGGTACACAGCGCCTTCGCAGCCGCAGTTAACGAACCTAATTCAGCCGTTACCAGAAAGGCTTTTGCATCATCCCAATCAAAATCCATACTTTCCTCTGCGCTAAAAACCAGATTCCAGTATACATATTTGAATAGTGAGTGAACATATAAATTTAAGATCCTCATTTTCATACCTGTTAGAGTTCATTTTTATATTAATTATTACATTCTGAGCTTTTTAGGCATGTAGTTGCAGCAAGCTGTTTATCTTTGTTTGGACAAGACAATGAGTGATATCAACTTTTCAATACACTTTTGGAACAAATTGGCAGCAAGGTATGCCAAGAAGCCTGTGCCCAATGAGGCTATATATCAGCAAAAACTGAAATGGACGCAACAGTATTTATCCCAAACCGACCTTGTATTTGAGTTTGGCTGTGGAACAGGCAGCACTGCACTTCAACACGCCCCAAAAGTGAGTAAGATTGAAGCTACAGACATATCTCCTGCCATGATTGACATAGCGAAATCACGTGCTCAAAAAGCCAATATTCCAAACATTACGTTTGCGGTAGGACAAATTGAAATGCTTGATCTTAAGCCAAATACCTATAACGCGGTGCTTGGCCTAAATGTTATGCATTTGGTCGACGAACCAGCAACGACACTTCATCATATCTGTAGGGTATTGAAGGAAGATGGTGTTTTTATAAGTAGCACACCTCTTTTAAAAAATGAGTCTTTCCTTGTTCGCAGTATCATCAAATGTATGCAACTGCTAAGAAAAGCCCCTTTTATTAATTTAATGACACAGGATGACTATACCAACCTTGTTACTCAAGCAGGTTTTGAACTAGTTCATACATGGGCACCAACCAAAAGCAGCCTATTTTTAGTTGCGCGTAAACCCAGCAGCAAAGGTATTAACTCTTCTACGCCAAACCTAATTTGAGACTAGATTATGATTCGCACCTTTGTATATTGTTTTGCATTTACTGTATGTACAATTTGTCCAGCTTGGTCTTCACCATTTGACATTGTTGATTTCAGTTCAGAAATAAGCGCTCAAATATACCAACCTGATCCAGCAGAAGTGCACGAACAAAAGGCCTTTCCAACCCTTTATATTATGGATGGTCAGCACTTTATATACAGCGCCATAGGCTATCAGCAGTCTTTGAATTGGCGTAACCCAACTAGCCCAAAATTTATCGTAGTCGCCATTGACACAAGCAAAATTGGCGACGGTTCTGCAAAACGTCGTAATTTACTCAACGCAGACTCAAAAACATTAATTAACGTAATTGAAGAAGAAATCATTCCCTATGTTGAGTCTCATTACCCCGCCAGTGATATGCGCCTGTTCGCAGGATGGGAAAATACCGGAGGGTTTGCCATTGATCTATTAACCACTTCGCCAAATTTGTTCGAAAGTTTCTTGTTCGCAAGTTCGCCGAATATATCAGCAGAGCGTTTGAAAAATGTAGAGAACCTTATTGTACAGTCAGTAAAAAATAAAACTGCGCTCAACAAGCAACTCTATATTGCATTAGGTACACAGGAAAATTATGCCGTTGATGCATTCAATCAACTGAATCTCCTAGGTGAGAATCACCCCAGTCAACTAGACGTACAATACTTACTTTCATCAAAATTAAATCATTTTACTACGCCTATGAACCTTTTTACTCAAGGTTTAGCTTGGGTTTTTCGAGATTATCCTGCAGTGAATTTTTATAGCGTTGACGATATTTTTTCCTTCGGAGGAATCCCTGCTGTCCAAGCTTACTTTGCACAACGTGGTGAACGTTATTATGTAAGCAAATCAGTAGCAGAAAACACGGTATTCACTATGGCCAGACACGCAGCTCAGGCAGATAATTTAGGTCTTTTCTTAGAGATTGAACAAACACTGGGCAAGCTTAATCAAGAGACATTTCAACCATACTGGACGCATTTTTTTGTTCCTTTTTAATCAAAAATAAGCAATGGCAACGTGCCGAAGAAATTTTGTATTCCGTTATGGCGCGTTATCCCCAAGTGCCACAACTTATTGAATTGGATATTCAGTTAAAGCAACAAAAAGCCAAACTATCCATAACCAGTAGCAAGGAGTGAAGCCACTGGAGGCCACTAGAATCTGGAAAAAATATAAAAACTAGTGCATCCAATGCCATAACGAACTGTGTCTAACATATAGTCAGTAACCTTTGAGGAATGCACATGTCAGAACTTTGGATACCTATAATCGGGATTATCTGTATTGCATTAGTCATTATTGCAAGTCTATACCTGGGAACACGAGAAAAACTCCAGCTGCACAAAACATTGCAGCACCATTTAGAAAATGGGGGAGAGTTGACTCCAGCGCTGTTGCAACAAATGGGCGCAAATGTTAATCAAACTAAACGCGATAGACGAAAAGGCGCACTACTAACGTCTATCGGGCTTTCCTGCTTTGCTGGAGGGTATGTCAGCGGCTTTACAACTGTTGGTATGGTATTTGGCGTATTCCCTTTGTTTGTTGGCTTGGCTTTTTGTTGTCTTTCACTATTTATTGAAAATGAATGACCAATCCCTTATCACTCGTGTTCTAATCTATGATGATCAACACGCGTTCACTACATTGGTCAAAAAACACCAACTGCCAATCAGACAATTTCTGCGACGCTTAACCAATGGAAACCATGCATTGGCCGACGACCTTTCCCAGCAAGTATTTATTACTGCCTACAACAAACTTTCCACATTCAAGGCTGCATCCACCTTCAGTACTTGGTTACACAGTATTGCTTATCGGCGATTTTTGAACGAGATGCGCAAAGGGCAATACCAATCTGAAATAAAGACTGAAGATGACGCTGTATTTCAGTCAACCGAGAACCCCATTGAAAGCACCATTGAGAATCCCGTTGAAAACGAAATACTTGCAGAACAATTAGTAGCAAGACTTTCTGAAGCTGAACGTACTTGCATCACTTTAGCTTTCAGTGCAGGTATGAGCCACCAAGAGATTGTTACTATTACTGGACTTCCACTTGGTACAGTTAAATCACATATAAACCGAAGTAAATTAAAGCTGTCGAATTGGCTTGCAGACTCACTGCCTAGGAGTGCTCTATGACCACACAAACAGACAAAGAGTTAGAAGATTTATTGCTCTATCAATCATTAGATGAAGCAGACACTTTCGTGGTGAATGTAACCACTAAACTAGAATCAATGCGAAAACTGCGAAAGCGTTTTTTAATGATCTCGATAGCGGCAGCAACGCTGTCTACTGCCCTCCTAATAAGTGCGTTGAAGATACCGCTTTGGGAATTTGTCTCACAGATAACCGAGCAATATCCCTTAGGCTTAGCTTGTGTCACCATTATATGCTTGATTACAGGAATGCTAATGCATTCAGAAGGAAGATAAACAATTGCATCCATATAGTAAGTTCAATGTGTCTAATGAGTATTCTCAAATTCTTCCGGACTGAAAAATGAAAGTACTACTGACGTTGATTATTGTAACAATAGGCTTACTGCTAGGAACGATTGCACATGCAGAAAAACGTGATAATCGCGCATTTTCAAAGCTAAATAAAACGCTACCAAATACATTGGCAAAGCTTTATGAACAATATGAGCTTAAGGGTGACCTTTTACTAGCAGTGGTCGACAAAACAGGGATGCGTTACACCTATACACTAAATACCCTTGGCGAAGACTCGGAGAAAAACGGACTAGACATTACTACCCCTTTTTTAATTGCGTCCCATACCAAAGCATTTACCGGCACATTAGCTCAAGTACTTGCTAATGATGGACTACTTGAGCTAAACGCCCCCATCGCCAAATATCTTTCTAGCGATCTAAAGCACACCGACATAGATAGCAGCAATATCACTGTAAAACAGCTACTTAACCATACTGCAGGCTTTACGAGTGTTATGCACACATTTAAGTCTGCCTTCTTAGGTTTCAAAGATGAAGAAGAATTGGTTAATGCGCTTAGAACAAATACTTTGATAGCCCCACCCGGCGTATTCCGATACTCAAATACTGGGCCGATTCTTGCCGCTCGCGCAATGGAAAAAGCAACAGGTAAAAATTGGAAGTCGCTAATGAAAGATAAGCTATTTACGCCATTAGGTATGCAACATACCAGCTCAGAACTGGGCAATTACCCCACAGACGCTATATTGCCCAGCATCGAAGTAGGTCAAAATAAAGAGGTTATTCGCAAAGGCATTTTCAAAACAGATTCTACACTTCATGCTGCAGGAGGGCATATATCCACACTAGAAGACATGGCCAAATGGCTCGCATTTAATTTGAGTAAGGACAGTACTTTTTCACCCTCAGCTAGCTTTTTCGAACCACTGCACAACTCTACTGTTACACAAAAAAAGCGTTACTTTACCTATGACCGAACAGGTTACAGTCTGGCATGGGACATAGCCGAGTATCACGGAAAACCTATTCTCACTAGGTTTGGGGGATACGCTGGCATGAGCTTTCACGCATCGTTCATGCCCGAAGAAGAAGTCGCAGTTATAGTATTCTTTAATGACCAACGAGGCTATGTACTTCCTCATTTAGCCGCAAATCTTGCGTACAACCTCATACTGGAACCAGAACTCGCCCTTGTTAGATTTAACGAAGAACTACAAGCATTTGATCGTAGCTTTTCTCGTGAGCAAAATGATGCCCTCGATTCGAGTAAAATGGTTAACTATTCTGAAAAATGGAATGCACGCCTTGGCAACTATCTAAATACTGATGGTTGGTCTGATATCACTCTTTTCAATAAAGACAACAAGGTTTGGCTGCGTCACGGCGTATTAAGTGGTCCGCTATACACTGTAAAGGAAGATGATTCCGACTTTGTCGTAGATCTAGGTGCGCTTCGTCGCCCTATTCAAATTTCAGCAACCTCAAGTGGTCACTTCGAGCTACAAAACGGTAGCCTAATATTTTCTCAAGCAAGATAAAACCTATCTTATGTAATAAACAACTGCGGCTACTGCCCATATATTCAAGTTAACAAGCCCTAAGCTTAAGTAGGTACAATATGTTAAACCCAACACGACTCAGTCAGCTTTTTTACATTATATTCGCAATATTTCTTGTTGCGTCACACTCTCCAAAGTCTTTCGCTGTTGAAATCAACATTGACGACGAACTTTTCGAGTTGAATCGCATCAACGAGCACGTCCTCATCGCAAGCCAAGCATTTGGTAACACGCGTATTAACTTCGGTATTGTTATTGGTACCGATGAAGTTGTACTTATTTCATCAATGATGCGACGCAATGTACAAAGTATTGAAGAGCTAGTAAGGCATGTTAGTGGTAAACCGATATCCAAGGTAATAGTAATAGACTCAGATCCCTTCCATCACAACGGTAGCGGCTATTTCAAAGACAAAGGCGCAACTGTTATTGGCCATGAAAACTTACTTTCAGCCAAAGTTGCTATTGATATTGGCTTTTCTTCTGACATTGTTATTGACGTTGGTACGGAAAAAATTCGAATGACACACACTAAAGCGCACTCTCAAGATCATGCTTACGTCACGTTAGAGAATAGCAATGTGCTATTTACCGGAGATGCATTACGAAATGACTGGCTTATCTACTCCGGAAAAAATGGCTGGAAGACACATATCAATGAATTGCGAAGTATTCGTGAACAACATACTAACAACACTTTATATGTGCCGGGTAACAGGGGAAAACACATAAGCAGTAGTGCACAAGAAGTAGATAGGCTGATAAATATCTATGAGGAATTCAGACAGTCGGTAATTAAATTGGCTCGCGAAGGCTTGTCTTCAGAGGCAATTACCCGTGAAGATGAAATAACTCAATTGCTTACGTCCTTCGAGAGATATGAGGAATTCGAACCTTATATTATTCATCATGTAGAAGAGGTACTCGCGTTTTCTCATTGAGTAAACCTGCAATACGCTTGCCCAGATAGTGAGCTGTTGCAAGGTCAATCTCATGTAAACTTTCGCTGGTTGTTTGTGCAACAACACCTAGTTGGCTTCCTAATCGATTAATATTCTTTTTTGTATAGCCATGGGCTGCATCTACACTTACCCACAACATACCGTGCTGGCATGCTAAGGTGATCATATAGTAAAGCGTACTCGATTGGTCACCATTTAGCGCGCTGCCACAGGTAAAGCCGGCAGCCAACTTATTAGCCCACAGCTGTTCACACCATAATTCGCTGGTAGCATCAGCGAATGCTTTAAACTGACTAGCCACGCCTCCCATATATGTTGGTGAACCGAAAACAATAGCATCACACTCCCCTAGCTTAGACAACACGGCTAGGTCAACAAAACGACCATCGACAAGCTGCTCTTTACCAATTGGGAAAAGTCGTACCTGTGTATTTTCGATTTCATTAGCACCTTCTTCTATGGCCTTAGCCAACGCTTTGGTAGTACCGGTTGCACTGAAATAAACAATGCCTAACTTTTTCATACACTTCCCTTAAAACTATATACGGGTCACTTCACACTGGCTTCAAAGCAATACAATTCACTTGCGTTCAGATAAATATTTCACGAATACGCTCACTACGTGGCTAGCCCCTAGGTCAGGTCTTATCGCTAGTTGCAACGCAACTGTGCGCATTAATCCATTATTCAACTTAAGATGAACAATTTCCGAACTGTTTTGTTTCTCTATGAACCAAACCGGCAACCATGCAAACCCAATGTTGTGTAGTACTCCTTGCCAAGCTTGTTCAAAATTACTCACCGTTAGCCGACTAACTGAGCCCAGCCAACCAGAATTCTGGTTGTTTCTCAATCCCGCATCGCGAATGACAATCTGCCTGTGTTGCTCAAGCTCTTTTAGGGAATGTATTTCACCATTTGCCATAGGGTGTGCACTGTGCGCAACCGCACAAAGATCTACTGTGCTAATTAACTGCGTGCTGTATCCTTTGGGTATTGCACTGGCAATTCCTATATCAACTGTGCCATCGTCAAGTAGTTCGCCACTGCGAGACAACACTGTTTCATGTACCTGAATATTAAGGCTTGGGTATTCATTAGCGAGTTTCGCTACAGCATTCCATAACTGTGCTTTGGGAAATAATATGTCTACAGCAATATTGAACGTTGTGCGAATTTCACGTTGCTGAGTGATAGCATCATGCTCCAAGGCGTCTGCCTGGCTCACCAAAGTCCGCGCTGCTGATAACAAACTTTCTCCGTAGGGCGTCAGAACAGCTTTGCGCCCTACCACTTCGAACAATTGTTTACCAACTGTACTTTCTAGCTTTTTGATACTGTGACTGATGGTTGACTGAGTTTTATACAATGCATCACCGGCTTGAGCGAACCCTCCATGGTCAACAACTGCAATGTACATTCGCCATTGTTCTAATGAGATCCTGTGCATTGCTGCCTCCAAAAAGTTATCGAACCCGACGTCTTAAAACCGAGACGTTGATAGAGCGCTAATCCCATATCTGATGCTTGTAATGTTATGAGCGACACTCCTTGCGTTTGTGCCCAGTCGATGGTTTGCAGCATAAGCTGGGTTGCATACTGCTTTCCTCTATAATTAGGCGGCACTGTCAATTGGAAAACGCCAAGTGACTCGCCCTGTCGAAATAAAAGAATCGTAGCAACACGAACGTTATTGACTTGCAAAAAGCCTAATTTTGCACCTTCTTGTTTAGCCGCTCTGCACAACGATGCCAACTCAATAGCATAACCAAACCCTTCGCTACACATATTCATAAATGCGCGAATGCCTTCCATATCATCACGTTCTAACAATTCCAATCTCGCATGCGACTCAAGTATTTGAGGTGCTCTAGGAATGTGAAAATGCATCAACCTCAACGTCGCGTCAGCATTTAGCTCTGTACTCGACACGTTGACTTCAGTGCTTTTATTAGACATTGTCGCCACTTGGTACTTTTCATTGATATGAATATCTGACAACGCTCGAATCGTTGTGTCGTAGTCCAACGTATCGTGCCAAACACGGTGAGGCCAACCCGTTGAAAACCATAGTCCACCTTTCTTTTCTGCGCCATAACAACGCCATAGAGCAAGTAAATTACTGCTGTTTTGCATTGCAAATGAATTCATATAATCACCTGTTTACCAAAACGAGGCCCACAACCATTGTCATTAGACCGAGTAACTTTGTATGGTTAATGGGTGCTTGTGGTAAGTCAAACCACCCAAAGTGACTAATAACTACCGCCAACACCAACTGTCCGGTAAGAGCAAAAGACATCATTGTTCCTACACCTAGCTTGGGAATAAGTAAATAGAACAACCCAACCCCCGTTGCACTTAATACGCCACCTAACCACAGGTACCAAGGAACCGCTCGAATGTCATTGAGAGCTGGCCATTGCTTCGTTGTACTTATCAGTACCGTACCGCTAACAAGTACACTGACCAAAAAGGCGACCACCGTGGCCAAGAGCGCGTTTTTCAACAACACTCCCAACCAACTGTTCATTCCTGCTTGTAGCGCAATAAGTGCACCGGCAAATAACGCTAGTAGAGCAAACATGACCTCAGAGCTCCATACTAAAACTATCTATTGAAAGACGTACTTTGCGTTCAGCAGCACTTACATCACTGTCAGCTCTTTCACCCAGAGCACAAATAACCGTACTCTTAAGCCCATGCTTGGCAAGCCCAAGTACTTTATCAAACCCTTGTTTCTCAAAGCCTGCCATTGGACACGTATCAACGCGCCGAATAGCTGCCGATGTGAGTAAGTTACCCAATGCAATGTATGCTTGGTTTTCCGCCCATTGTTGAAGTTGCTCTGTGGTCAAAGGCAACATTACATCTTTTACATGCTGCTGATAACCCGCAAGCGCACCATTTTCAAGACTTCGTTCGCGTTCAAAATATGCAAAATGTTGTGCAATGAATTGCTCATTAATAGTGGTATTTACTGCGAACACTAATAAATGAGAACAGTGTTTTACTTTTGATTGCCCCATTGCATAGTCTAAAAGCTTGGTTTTAATTGAGTCAGAGTGAATAACGATCAACTTGTACGGTTGCAATCCATATGCTGATGGGCTCAGCCGCGTTGCTTCAACGAGTTCTGAAACTACTTCTTCGTCTAGTGTAGTATCTGCAAATTCGCGCACGGCATAACGCCAATTTAAAGCGTCTAACAAATTCATAGTTAATTCTCCTTTTGCTCACCAAAAGTTGCTTTGAACGGAAATGCAATAGGGCGCAGCGGTGCAGCATCAGCGCCTCGCAACTTAAGTGAACTACCAACAAATGCGAACTCGTAAACTTCAGAAGCAGCTAGACTCTCCAAATTCACAAGTTCCATAATAGGCACGCCAATTTGCGTCAATAAGTAAGTGTGAACGGGCACATAATTGCCTTCTACCTCTGAAGGAAAAGCTTCAAAGCTTAAGTTATCTGCACCGATGACCATGGCCTTGCTCTTCTCAGCTAGAAATCTCGCTGCGGCCATTCCTAACCCCGGAGAATTCATCATAAATTGAGCTGCATCTTCGTAGTTTTTCATACGCCCAGTACGAAGTAGTACAACATCACCTTCTTCAAGTGCTACATTCTGACTCAGCAGCGCAGCTTGAATATCTGAAACAGTGATTCGATAGTTGTCGGGAAGCATTTCAATGCCTTTTGACTTGGGAAGATCGATTAGTACGCCACGTGCAACTATCGGAGGAATAGTTTCCGCACCACTGCGCTGCCACCCCTTATCACCTAAGTGGTTATCCGCACTAAAGTGATTGTATATCTGGCCGTTAAGACCAAAGTGGCTAAACGTGTCAATGTGCGTGCCGGTATGGCTATACATGGAGAACGCACTGCCTGAATAACTCACATGCCGATTTATATCCTTACCCATTTCCAATACATTGTCTGTCACTGCACCGCGGGGCGTGTGTGTCATCCAGAACTGATAGTGGGGATCGCCAGCGGCTTGCCAACTTGGCATACCCACAAAATATTCAACGGACAAATCGTAAACATGGCTTGCATCAACCCGTGCCATTACGTCAGCTTTACGCTGTGGTGTCATCATATTTAATCGCCCAATCTCGTCGCTTTCTCCCCAAGGGCTCGTACCAACAAATTGCGGGGAGGTTGAATTTAAAGCGACGTAAAGTGCAGCACTGAGTAATATATTCATAGCTCATCCTCCACAAGGTTTGCGGATAAACTCGAAATGACGAGTGATTCGAGTTGCTCAAGGCTTAATGTCTGAGAAACAGACTTTCTACCATTAATAAGTAACGAGGGGATCGTTCGTATGCCAAAGGCTTCAGCGCGCAAATTGTCGTTGGTGACTGCTTTAATTACTTTGGAAGAATGAACACTGGCGATGATTGACGCGTAAGGAATATCATAAGTACATGCCAAGGTATTGGTAATAGCGTTCAGAACCTGTGGATCGGCAATATTTTGAGCTTCATATAAATGCGCTCGCTGCACAGCATCAAAAAAATGCCAATGTGCCATCTGTCCACAATGCTGTTCTATAGCTTTGGCATACAAAGCAGCCAAGTACCCTGTAGGATAATCAAACGAAGCTGCACGCATACCTTCAATATTAATTAACTCAGGTTGCTCTGCATATTGCTGACATTGCGCCCAATGTTGGAGTATCTCTTGTTTGGCTTGTCGCAATGAGCCAAAGCGCGTAATCATGTCACTTTCATTGTACTGAAGGACAAAAGCGCGATGTACTATTTTTACTGGATACTTTGCAGCAATTATACGCAACCTAGGTGATAGCAAATAACACCAGCCACATACCGCATCATGAAAAAACTCTATTGTAGTCACAGCTAACCCCTATGTTTATTGTTGACATCAATAAGGTTAGCCATACATCTCCTTTAAAAAAAATGATTAAAATCCATCATAAAACACGAAAAAATTCATACGAAATAGACGCGTAATGAAAAGCAGTATTTAACCCTCCCCCCTTATAGTAATCACTTTTTAGGAAAAGTGAGTCATACATATTCGTTTACCCAGTCTGCATAATTGTTTATGTATTGTTGTATAACCCTTCTTTACGATAACAAAATGCAATATATGAGTGGATGATTTGTATGTTCATTCACTTGTTTGTATTGAATAGGTTGTTGCCCCAATTTGGCTTAAAAGCCGAGATAGATAAGTGAGTTAACGGAGATTCTGATGTCCAGACGAGAATGCGCAGTTTGGATAGTACGGCTTGTGCAGCTCTTTGCGATGTACTATCTCATCATCCATTTTATTGATGATGCCACGTTTGCCACACCTTTAACTGCAGCAAGTCTAAACACAGTTGTTTTAATTGTAGTGATGGTAATGATTTCCCACGTACTTATCGTGGTTTCTAAACTAAGTCCACAAGGAAAAGTACACCTTCCATCCCCCGCATATCTAGCTACGAGTATTAGCGGGCATGCACTTGCTTTTGTAGTTGCATCAGGCTTGAGCTACTACCTTTATACCGGCAGTGGGTCGGCCCTTTTTACCTTTTGTTTTGTTGGGCTTCTCATGCATATAGGCAGCGAATATGCATCCATTGTATGTCAGCCACCCAATGAACCCAGATAGGAGCCATGTATGAGTATGACAGTTTTTATTCAAAAGTACGCAGGTCTATTATTGTTAGGGAGTTTAATAGTTCATCCGAAAATAGTGATGGCTGCTGAAGCGAGTGACACTAATATTGAGCATGTTATAAACACGGGAGAAACCATCATCGCGGGAACACTTTCCTTGCCCCAAGAGTCGCTCACTGACTCACTCGTAATTATGCTTTCTGGCAGTGGGCCACAAGACCGAGATGAAACACTTGACGGGTTTAAAGTCTTTCATCACATTGCAAAACACCTAGCCTCTCAAGGAATTGCAAGTTTTCGATTTGATGATCGTGGTATTGGTGGAAGTACGGGCAACTTTGGACAAAGTACACTGAGAGATCACACTGATGATGTTGCGCATATTCTCAACTATTTTTCCTCACACAAAGAGCATATGTATAAGCATTTCATTCTTCTCGGTCATAGTCAGGGTGGTATTGTGGCAGCCAATGTTGCCGTCGAAAGAGAGGAAATTGAAAAAGTGATACTCATGGCAGCTCCATCAGTACCGCTTATTGATATTGTCTTATATCAAGTTCGCCAAGAATATACTCAACTAAATATTAGTAAAGCACTCGTTGAGAAAGGCGTATCAGCTCACCACCGTCTTATGTGGGCTATTGAAAATAATAGCAATACCGAAGGCGCCCTAGAAAACTTCAATACAACGGTATTAAGCGTATTAACTGCTTCACCATTGCACCAGCATCAGTCAAAACCTGACTTGAAAAAGTTAGCCGATGCGCAAACAAGGGAGTTTGAAATTGTTTATGCACTGCCGTCGCTGACTTCGTTTCTTTATCATGATCCAGCTAAAAACATTAAAGATTTTAACGAGCCTGTACTTGGGCTATTTGGTGGTAAAGACCTACAAGTAACAATTGACCAAAATAAGGACACTATGGAAAAAGCACTTCTTACTGCTGGCGTAAACTACCACTTTTCCACGTTTGAGCACGCAAATCATTATTTTCAACACGCAGAAAGCGGCTTGAGGAAGGAGTACCCGACACTTGATAAACAATTTATAGATGGCTTTTTAAACACAATATCGAGTTGGATTGTGCATAATGAAGTCAGACAAACAAATAGGTAATTAAATGTTACTCAATTCAAAACAGGCTTTGCCCTTCGTTTTCGCTTGGTAAAGTGCAGCATCAGCTTCATCAATCAGTGTGTCTATTGATGTTTTACTCACGTTTTCTGCGTAAACAGCACCAATTGAGCAACTCATAATGGGGTGCTTTGCGCCCTCAGCATGACGCATATTTACTTCTCGCCATTTATCCAAAAGTGTTTGGCAATGTTCATTAACTTGCTGAGGAGTAATATCACTCAGAACAACAATAAACTCCTCTCCACCATATCGACCAATTATGTCAGTGTCTCTTTTGAATGTGGCTTTCATGATGCTGGCTTGTACTTTAATAGCTTCGTCACCTTGCTGATGGCCAAAGCTATCGTTGTACTTTTTAAAATCATCCAAATCTAACATCAGCACTGCCATAGCTACGTTATGTCGTTTACTTATGGCCAATAACTTCGCACAACGCTCACGGAGTGCTCGACGATTTAAAAGGTCTGTCAACGGGTCAAATTTACTTAATTTTAGTAGCCGCTCATTGGACTCTTTCAACATGCTCAAGGTTCTATCAAGGCGATATTTTGCATAGGCACAAACGAACAGAGAACCCGCCACAAAAGCGCTCGAAATAACGACTCTATCGCCATAAATAGGAGCCAACCACATCAGCCATATAAATCCAATGAGACTTAGTGCGTTAGCAATGAACGCCAATGTAAATGGAATACCTAAAGCAAAAACACAAAAGAAGGCATATAGAATTGTTCCCTCATAGGGAAAAACGAAGCCGAACTCTGTCCAACATACCCAAATAAGCCAATAGTTACTAAACGACAACACAAGCAATGAAAGAAAGAAAATATACGCTTTATATTGGGAAAAGTGGCGCCAAAATGAAAAAGCAGCAACCAGAGCAAAAATGGGAACTTGTATAAATAACTTGTCGAAAAGGTACAACTCATACATGTTGCTTGGCAGCAATGATAGGCTTGCGCCAATGAAGCACACTACGAGACTAGCGCCTATGAGTAGGGCGATACGCAATCGGACTAATTCTGTCGATTTGTTTAGCTTCACATTACTAACCACAATGAACGAGGAAGATTAAATAGTGTATTAAGTATAACGCCAACTTGGGTAACGTGTTGTGTACTTTAGTTTTAATCTTGTATTAAAACCTACAAAATCAGAAAACTAACTAAGCCTCGACTATCATCTACTAACAAAAAGGTGGCAGAAGATGAAATCAATTCGCTTTTGCAGCTATATCTGCAAATAAATTTACACTTTTCAATCGCGCATCAATATCGAAAATGGGCATTGAAACAATAATTTCATCTATGGTTGTAGAAGATGCGAATTGTTCTAACCGCTCAGCCACAGTGTTTTTTGAACCCACTAGCGCATAACGTAATACATTGGCGAGCATAAACTCATCCTCGGCTGTACATATTTGGCTTAAGTCTCTAACGGGTTTTGCAAAAGGTTTGTTTAACCCTCTTCGCATATTCATGAACTGCTGCTTTACCGACGTAAACCAATATTCAGCTTCATCATCTGTATCGGCCACCACAACCATGACTCCCGCCATCACCTTTGGCTCAGCACACTGCACAGATGGCGTAAACAAATTGCGATAAACACTAATTGCATCGAAGAGGTGCTCGGGGGCGAAATGCGATGCAAAAGAATAGGGCAATCCCATCTTCGCTGCGACTTGCGCGCTGTATAAACTGGAGCCCAGTAGCCAAAGCGGAATATGTGTATTTTGGCCCGGAATTGCCATAATGGGTGAAGTCTCAGACGGGGCGTCAAAATAGGACTGCAATTCTCGAATATCTTGAGGGTAATTATCTACATCACTTTGCAAGTTTCGTCTAAGCGCCCTCGCAGTTGCCATATCGGTGCCCGGCGCCCTTCCTAAACCCAACTCAATGCGCTCAGGAAACAGTGCTGCTAAGGTTCCAAACTGTTCCGCAATCACTAAAGGAGAGTGATTTGGTAACATAATACCACCCGCCCCAATTTTAATAGTGGAGGTAGCATGCCCAATGTGTGAAAGCACCACTGAAGTTGCAGAACTTGCCACACCGCGCATTCCGTGATGTTCTGCAAGCCATACTCGCTCATACCCATCCCGCTCTGCTTGCACAGCCAATTTACGAGAATTTTCAAGGGCGTCCTTCACGCCTGAGCCTTCTGAAATTGGCGCCAAGTCTAAAAGCGAATAAGGTATAGGCATATGAATTTGTTCCTTACGTTAAATATATCTTGATTCGCAGCAGGCTAAATACCTTGAAAGCATTAGTCAATGCACAGAAGCGTTGCGTCAGTACTGAGTTAATATTGATGTGGTGTCTAGGCTACAACGAGCCCGTTAGTTATAAGCCCCGCCGCCAGTTTCACACCAACGTAGATGAATATGTATAAAAAAATACAATAGTGTGAATAGCAACAACTCCCTAATATGAATCAAGAAAACAGGTGTAGAACTTAGAACCTATGTTTTGGACTATATCTATATTAAATGTCTGGCCTATCAATGAATACGCTCGCACAGCAGCAATCGATTCAGATAGTTATACGATGAACCCATTTAAGGTAACGTTATGACCAAGCCCTTTACTTATCTTATGCGTGTTCGCTACAGCGAGTGCGACCCTCAAAACGTTGTATTTAACGCTCGATATGCTGATTATACCGATATAGCAGCAACCGAATTTATGCGCGCTATATGGGGCGACTACAAGAACATTCTTGCTCAAGGTATAGATACACAAGTAGTAAATCTTAATATTTCATGGAAAGGCTCGGCGAGATTCGATGATGTACTAGCCCTTGAAGTATTCACTCAGCGCACAGGTAACACTTCATTCACTTTAAGTACTACTGTGCGTAATCACGCAACAGGCAATGAGTTAGCATCTGCTGAAGTGGTGTATGTAATGGTTAGCTGCCCAGATTACGTTAAGCAACCTATTCCAGATAACCTTAGAGAAACCTTAGAGGCAGGCGCGCCATCTGTTGTAGTCAACCACGCAGGGGTTTAGCAAACAAAGCTTGGCGGAATTATCTTTACAGGCGCACGAAAAGGATAACCCTTGCTTACCTATTACTAAACGCAGGTTATCCGTTAATTTGGGTTAATCTTCAATAATCCTGATACTACCACCTGACGTGTGGAGTGCTACTTTGGGCCCGCCACCATTAATAGCACCGCGTATAGACTGCTTTTTGACTTTCCCATCTACCGTAAAATCTGAATGAACACGGCCACCGCTAGTTGAAGCATCTATATCAATAGCAATATTGCTCGGAAAGCTGGCTCTAATAGAGCCGCCAGAAGTATGAAGTCTAGCATTTTTCGTTGGCTGCTTAGCGAAAACGACTTCAACACTACCACCTGAAGTATGGGCGTTAATTTCACCTTCTATTGCTGCGGTTTTGATACTGCCACCTGACGTATCTAATTCAACATCGCCAATAACGGAGCCCACTTCAATGGCCCCCCCCGAAGTACGTACTTCGATGTTGCCAGTAATATCACTGATTTCGATTTTTCCACCCGAAGTATCTAAATCAAGTTCATATTGCTTGGGAACCGTTATATCAAAGCGAACCCTAAGGCGATTATTCCAACCCCAACTTGAGTCTCGTTTCCCACTTATTTTTAGACCTTCACTGTGCTCATCAAACTCGACTTCAAAGTTTTCGTCTTCGCCATCAATAGATACGTTAACAAGGATCTGATCTTTGTTATGAGTATCAATATTTATGCTGCCCGCATCAGTTCGCACATGCAACGTATTGCCTGAGACAGTCTCAAAACTGCGCTCGATAGTTTTGGCTTGAACGGAAAGGCTAATACACAGCAGTGTCAACAGCGTAGTAGCAGCGCTGAAAAAACGGTGTTTAGACGGTGTCATAGGTGTCTCCAAGTAGTAGTTATAATAAAAGTCACTATTACTTAGTCGCTATAGAATTGAAGAAGGTTTAAATGTAAAAATTAAAAATATAGCTTAGCTGTGAATTCAAATAGTGAACACAATAGTGCTCTTGAGATAGTATTATTTCCTCATCAGCAATACACTTTTAGTTACTATTTTCTCATAGAGTCGTCCAACTCAGATTGCTATTATCTTAGGCTGAGCTACATCACAAAATAATAAAAAACCCATGTCAAGTGATTACAAATCTCTCATTAGTCAACCGAGCGGTGAAACTGCAACTAGTCAACTTCTAAGCAAAATGTCAATGGAGAAGCTATTTTACATATCTTCGACATTACAGAGCCCATGGGGAATAGCCTACCCTCCACTTGAAAGATGCATGATATTTCACAGAGTATTGAAAGGGGCCGCTGAAGTAGAAGTTCAAGGAAAGAGAGTACAACTGCAAGAGGGTGACTTTGCGCTTATACCGCTAGGAAAAGGACACCTATTAAGTGATGGTAGTAAAACAAAACCAACTCCCTTATTCCAACTCCCAATTCACATTGCCCCAGGAAGGTTTGAGACATTAAACCTGAAGGGGAATAAAGACGAATGCAAACTTATATGTGGTGCAGTCACTTTTACACACCCACTCACACAAAGGCTCATAAATATGTTGCCTAGTATACTCGTTGTGCGCTCAGATGAGCCTAATATTGGGCACGTTGTAAAAACGTTAGACGAGCTGATTTTAAATGAGGTACAGAGTAACGACATAGGTACCAACGGCGTTACAGCTAGGCTTGCTGATCTATTAGTAATTACTGCTATAAGAAACTATCTAAACAGTGATATAGAAATGACACAAAGTTACTTTGGAGCATTAAACGACCCGCGTATTTCAAAAGCCATCAAATTGGTTCATGAAACTCCTTCAAAACATTGGTCGTTATCGCAATTGGCACAAGAGGTTGGCATGTCTCGGACCAACTTTGCCAATCAGTTCAAAGAGTTAGTTGGCCAATCGCCTATTAGTTATCTGACAGAATGGCGTATGTCTCTAGCGTACTCAGCGTTGAAGCAAACTAAAGACACTATTTTGTCGATAGCTCTAGAGTTTGGATATCAATCAGAAGCTTCATTTTCTCGTGCGTTCAAGAGAGTCATGGACTGTAGCCCAAGTGAAATTCGGAAGGTCACGGAAACATCTTAAACATAATTGGCAGTATTAGATTTGAAATTATTACTGTTCAGGTGATATATGAAATGAGGTATTGCAGTTACGTGCATTCACAAATACTTAAAGCGGACTTTAACGCCGCCAGAACGCGGTAATTTTGGTGTTAGCTTTTTATGGCAGCGTAATGCCCAGCACAAAAAAGCGACTGATAGAATTAAACACAGTTACTAGCCTTGTTAAATAAATCTCAGCCACTAAAAAACTGTATAGCTACAACTACTGCGACCAGAGCTAGAAGGTAAAGAGTTATATCCGTTTTTCCATATGGAGGTCTTAAGCACGCCTTCCTTATTGTTCGGCCCTTGCAGTTCGATGGGCTCATAGAAACTTCGTTCCCTCAGATTTTTAGCTTTTTCAGCCACGCAAAAGCCATTTTTAGACAGCCGGAATGCGTTGTCATCGAACGAGTGCAAGAGACTATCGTTTTTCAACAGTTCAATGCATAAGCGAACGTCTTTGTCAGAGGTATTCGTATCTTGCTGAAGTAGTTCAATCCCCGCGTAAGAACCGCTCCCCAAACCGCGGTACACCTGCAGAAGTCGGAAAAGAATATGTATAAATATTGGATTTGATGGTAAGTTCTCCTGCCTCAGAAGTATATTGAACTTTATGTCTGCAACGGAAGGAGGGTTCATTTACGCCATTTGTAATCCTCTAATTAACAATTTAATAAAGCGCAAATTGCGCGTTTTTCTACCGAGCTACAGTTCTTTTTTATTCATATTGCCATGATTAACAAGTTGGTTAAAGTCGATGCAGACAATGGGTGCAAGAACATAAATCAAAATTGATTAATACGATATGATCACACTCCGATTTGGCTTATACCCCGAACGGGACTCACCAACCGACAATACCGTTACTTTAGATGGTTCTAAACCAAGCTCTACCATTACCGTTTTGACTGCTCTAGCACGTTTTAACCCCAGCTCGTAATTGTATAATTTACCGCCTTCGCTGCTTGCATTTCCTTGCTGTGCGACTGTCACATAAGGATGCGCTAACAAATGTGCGTCATAAAAGACGTTCGACCACACATTAAGCCGAAACCTAAAGCCACCCGCAGTGACTTTAAAGCAGCCCAGCTCAGTGGGAAGTCAGTTTCACTCGACGAAATTTTCTAATTGGGGTCTATCGCAAAAGCTCTTTTGAGCACCATCAAAATGAAGAACGACATCTGCATTTTTTTTGTACAGAAAGTCTGCTATTTTAATTACTGCACATATAAAAGTGCATAGACTGTGACAAGAGAAATAATCATTTTTAACGGTATTAATAATATAGGTGAAAACAATGAAACGAATTTCAAAAATAGCCATGTTTGGCTTCTCTATAGTATGTGCCACATCGGCAGTTGCAGGCGATCCGCCTAGTATTGGTGGTCAAGCTAGTATTTCGGCAGATATTAAAGGTGGCATAATCAATGGTGGCGCTGCTGAAGGTGGCGCAAAAGTCACGCTTAAACAGTCTGTAGCCTCGGTGTTACATGGAAGTGTAGGTGGTGCGCTACAACTTAATGTTGATTTAAAAGGGGGTATTGTTAATGCTGGTGCGGCTGAAGGAGGAGCTCAAGTTGATGCTTGTCAATCTGTCGGCTCTATCGGCAGTGACTGCTAAATTCCTATAATAATGGCAGGCAAAGTATGAAACTTTTAATTTTGTTACTCGCTGTCATATCGGTATCGGTTGGTTCTACGGCAATTAGTACAGCGAATGCCGGCCAGTTACCGGATTATGCGATGGCCAGTATGCTGGCTAGTAAATCAAGAGCATTGGTGAGCAGTCGTACTAATACGACGAATATTATGCACCATGCTGATAGAACCAGAAGAAATCGAGGAAGTGTTATCGATCCAACTTATACTGAAGCGAAATGTGGTGGTGTAGCGATTGGTAATGTACGCCCTATTCGAGATGACATGAGACATAAGCAAGTAACAGTCATCATAACAGGTAACGTTGTAAACACTGCCAACCAGTGTTAACAAAAAGGAAAAACAATGAAAAAGTTAGTTTCAACAGTTCTACTAGGCGCATTCTCACTCTCAGCGATAGCTGCCGCTGAATCATCAATCGTCACCACTGAGCATGTTGTCGCTGATGCCTTTGATAAGTTAGGGCATGCGGTGACCTACCACACGGATGTACAAAATGAACCGCACCTCGTATTGAAAAGCAAGGTGAAGGGAGTGGAAGCAATGGCAGTCTTTTTTGATGACTGTAATTACAAAAATCAATGCGAAGACGTGACTTTCTACTCTGACCTTGGGAAGGTCGACATCTCTGATGAGCGATTAAATGGGTGGAACCATATAGGCTCTAAAATGCGTTCAAAAGCATTCAGAAATGACGACGGTTCGGTTGGTTTATCAATGACCGTGAGTTTTATCGACCATAAAGATACATCAGGGACCGAGATGCTAACAGGTTTGTTTATTTTAGAATCTGAGCTTTTTGCTGCTAGCATCAATTTATAAGGAAAAGGGACAGTGCCGAAGTATATCGCGTTAAGTATTTTTATCGGCTTAATGGCTGGTTGTGTATCGAACGATAGGGAAAGTGAACAACTCGACTCCCCCTCTTTTATCATCCCGCAAGGTATGACCGGTGATGCGGGGGCATCAGCAAAAGAATCGACCATTGGTGATTTCCCTCCTCTTGGTACTGTCTTTTTATTTAATAACCCACAAGAAGCATTTACGGTAACGAGTACGTCTGAAGATACTATGGTAATGAAGGAACTCGAATCCGGTGCATTTATGACGGTATTGAAAGATTCATGGCTTCCGCCACTTCAATGGGGCGGTGAGGCGAATAATACCGATTCAGGCCGTCGCTTATTTACGCCTTCACCCGATAACCCTAAAGGCAAATTAACTGTAGGCCAGACGTACAGATATTTTATTGAAACACGAGCAGATAGACCTTCCACAATTGAAAAGAATCAATATGATTGTGAGGTGATGAAGTTCGGTGAGATTGTGGTTCCTGCGGGAAAGACTGATAGTTTTGAAATCCTGTGTAAAGAGGATGGGATCGAACGAGTACTCGTAAATTGGTCGCCAACACTCAATTTTTACGTTCGCCACGTATTAGTGACATCACAAGGGCCCGTTGTGCGCGAATTAACTCAATATGTAAAAGGACTCAAAGAATGACAACAAAGAGTCTTTTACTGAGTACAACGTTGTTTACCTTAGTTGGCTGCAGTACCTTTGATACACCGGTACCGCCAGCAGAATTAAGAGTGTCAGTGCCATCAGAACTCCCTACATCCACATTAACAACAATGACCCCCGCATTATCATGTCTTGATGACATGATGGTCGCCTATAAAAAAGCCCCAGTGTATTTAGCCTCTGCAGACATCTCTAATTTTACCAAAGAGCATTCATTGTCGTCAGGTATGAATGAAATGTTGATTTCCGCATTATCAAAGATGAGTGTTCGTAGCAGTGGCGTTCGGTACATCAGTTACGATCCCTCTGTTCAAAATATTCTAACGTTACAAGGGGCACACCCGCAAAAAGAGGAATTTAGAGCGCCAGACTACTTTTTACGAGGTGGAGTGACCCAGGTCAATAAAGATTTGTGGCAAGGCCAAAATGGTATAGGAGCAAGTGCAGAGGTTGACCCTGGTCAGTTGCTCGATGGTGGGTCGTTCTTTATATTACAAGGGCAAGATGATCTCACCAAAAGCCTTTCAAACAGCAGTAACTACGTGTCGTTGAGCATGGACATGAATGTAGGGCATTTAGCCAATCTTCAAATTATCCCAGGTGTAGGTTCATCAAATACATTAGGCATGCAGATGACCGAGTCTGAAGCTATCAGTGGCGATCTGTCGGTCCATGATATTGGCGTTAGTTACTCATTAAGTGAATCAGTGACAAAAGATATCAATACCATGCTAAGAATGCTTGTGGAGGTGGCATCCATTGAAGTCATCGGAAAGCTTCAAGCGATTCCCTATCATCGTTGTTTATTAAATGCGGCTGATAATTCGAAGACATATAAAGAACTCCTTCCGGTTTTTATCTCAAAGATTTCTCAATCACCTGAAGAGCTTATCAAAACCGTTCAAACAGCGTTAGCTGACCTAGAGTATTACGACGGCGCAGTTAATGGGCAATTAGATAGCAAAACATCAGAAGCATTAGCGCGTTACCAGTCGAGAATGGGGTTATTATCATCTGGCATCATTGGGTTTGATACCTTTCGTATGATCAATACCGTTACACCAACTCGGGATACACCATACAGTACATGGTGGTTAAACGAACGTGGTATTGTCGGTGAGCAAACCGGTGCGGTATTAGCGCAAGGTCCTGTAGCTACGTCCGAAAACAACAAAGAAGATAAGCAATCAACAACAGATAAATCAAACTAACATGAAATTATTGTCTACCCGTAAACCCTATCCCATTCGGTTATCTAAAATAGCTGCGGCTATTAGTTTGTGTTTATGTGGTGTAAATACATATGGGCAGACCAAAATTAATGTGGATATAGACGGTGCCGTAGTAAATGCCGGCGGTGCGCTTGCTGGATACAGTGTGGTTCATCAAAAGGTAGGTACCATTGAAGGCAGTTCAATTGAAAATGACAGTGTTTCTGTGTCGTTGAATGCTGCGGTGAATGTGAATGCCGCGGTGACCGGAGAGGCAAAGTCCACTCAGATCATAGGTGATATTGATGTAGGCAAAAGTGAAGGCACGAAAACCAGTGTATATATTCAGTCATTAGTAAATGTAGATGGCTCGCTAACTGGCCGTAGTGTGGGAGAACAAGTTGTAGGTCAGATTAAAGCGAATCAAACTGACAACACTCAGATCATGGTAGATGGCAGTGCATTAACTAATGTAGGTGGCTCTGCTATGGGAAATGTAGTGAGTAAGCAAGATGTGGCTAACATTAGTGTGGACAGTGCAACCAACGATTCACTACATGCGCGATTTGGCAGTATTACGAACGTTGGCCTTACGCTAGGCGGTAATGCTTCTTCCTCGCAGCAAGTACTTATTCAAAACGCAAGCAGCATAAGTAATGTAAAAGAATCCCTTAATGTCGAAACAATAGCCAATGCATCGGCCAGTATCGGTGGTAGTAGTAAAGCCACACAGACCATTGAAGTGATGGATGTAAATAGCGCCAATAACGATAGTGTGTCACTGTCTGTGAAAAACGCTATTGTTAATGTTGCTGCGGCGATTGGCGGTTCTGCCAAGTCAAATCAAGCCATCTCAACAATTACCTCTAACAACTTTAACGACAGCTCGCTATCGGTGTCAGCAAATAGTATTAAGTCAGTGGGTGCAGCGCTTCTTGGCTCAGCAGATGTACAACAAAATATAGGTGATGTGACGGCCAAAGATGTTAAGGGATTGAAGGAGAATTTACGCCTAGGGAATGTTACCGGTGCAGGCGTTGGCTTTTTAGGAAAAGGAACGGCCATTCAACTAGTAGGAAATGTTTCTGGGGCAAGCAACAGTAACAGTCGTATTAACTTGAAAACCGGGTCCTTAACAAATGTGGCTGCAGGTTCTCAAACGCGTACAGTCATGTCCATAGCCAACATCAGCGGAACTGATACAAACGTCAATATCAATGTATCCACCGGATCCGTAGATATAAAGTCTATTGGATTCGGTGCTAATGCTAACGTTCAGATAGGTACCGTCAATAATGCGTCCAATGTGACTGACACAGTTATAACAGGGAACATCGTCTCTGAGTCGGTGGCAGCTGGTACAAAAAATAATATCTTTTTGGGGTATATTTCATCAGGATCGAGATCCGGCTCTAATATTTATGTTCGGACCGGCAATATCACTAACCGTGTGAATGCGTCCGGGGGCGCAAAATCTGAAATCTACGTGGGTTCCATGCTTCACAGCAATGCCAGCGGTGATATTAATGTCACAACAGGGAATTTATCCAGCAGTGTTAGTGCCGCTTTAGGTGGAACCAATGGCGTATTTATTGGCAACATTAGCCAGTCAGGTCGCCACAAAACAACAGTACACACCGGTTCTCATTCTGCAAAGGCCGTTGCCTGTGTTAAAGGGGTCGGCTGTATGTCTGAGATCGTAGGTAAGAAAAACTGCGTTATGATTGGCAACGTTGGTATGTCAGCGAATTGTGGAAATGATTCATTAATAAATGAGGCCATAAAAGAATTGGAACATCTTGGCTATGTAATAGAAAAAGGCGTTGTTAAAACGGCCAAAGAGGTTGCAGAAGAAGCTGAAAAAGCGGCCAAAGCGGTGGAGAAAGAAGCTGAAAAAATAGGTAAGGCTATTGCTCATGCCTTTAGTGGTTGGTGAATGCCACTATGATAAAAACACACTCTTCGCTTGATTTAGTAAGTCGATTTTATCTGGGGCAACAACAGTATGTAATTGCCGATGATGCTTCGTACAATTTAGTTCAGGTGAATTCACCTATTCCCCTTGGTATTCAATTACACCCCTCTATCGATCAATACTTTAATATTTTTTGTGGTATCTCTGAATATTATTCGTATATAGGTACTCATGAGTTAGTGAGCGAATTTGCCGATGAAACTAATCAAATACGTTATGAGGATGCTTTATGGAGCAACTTACACACACTTAAAGCGGTAGAGGCAGCGTTAAAACAAGCTATTGAAGTGTCAGAGTCGTTGTTAGATTTTATGACAGCGGAGCATTTACGAAGCATATATCATGAAGAGAAGAACCACTATAAGCTAATTGAATCAGATCTAGCCGAGCTTGGGGTATATTCAAGGAGTAAACCTTGTATATCAACTCCATTGGTGAATTTTATTCGCAATATTGACTTAGTAGACCTCAGTGATTCGTTATTAGCCGTAGGCCTTGTGTTAGAATTTAATAGCCTGCAGGTTGATAAGTCTGCACTTGGAGATGAGCTTGAAGAGTATGGCGACTTAAACTCTGCGTTCTATAAGGTTCACAGTTTTGAGCAAACAGAGATAGATCACTTTTCAAATAATATCCGTTTTATAACGACCTTGTCACCGAAGAGAATGGAATACATTTTACATCGTGTTTGTCAGGTTATTCCTTTGATGTATGAAGGTATGAGAAACTATTACCAGAAGTCGTGACAAAAAGTATTGGCTGTCTCGATTTATCGATAGCAGAACACAAACAGATAAAGGGAGTAGGCTAACGGGAATGCATATTAAGGAGTATATCGAAACGGAATTCGGAGTGAATTATCACCTTAGTCATATCTATAAAATATTGTATCCGTCCGGTGATCCTCACATTCAAATAATGAAATAGCTACGGCATGGTGCCCTTTTTAAAAGGAGTACATCGTGCGACACCCTCAACGAAGCCAGCAAGAATGGCGACAATTATTCAAGCAGCAAAAACAGAGTGGCCTGTCGTCCGTCGAATTCTGCCGACAACAACACATCAATATACAAATAAAGAAGCCTTATCATTTGATGACAAGGCTTTTTTATCAGTTAATTCTAACTTTATTCAGCCGTTTCCATCTTTATTTAGACGTTTCCAACTCTATTCAGAATCTACACCAGAATTAAAGATCAGGTCTCATCATTCCACCGTTACCGACTTTGCCAAATTACGAGGCTGGTCAACGTCCGTTCCTTTTATAAGTGCAACGTAATAAGACAGCAGCTGCAAAGGCAGCGTATAGATTATCGGTGCAATTGGTGCTTCACAATGTGGAACATCGATAACACGCATAGTGTCATCGCCAGCAAAGGCGGCATCTTTATCAGCAAAGACATACATAATACCGCCGCGAGCGCGCACTTCTTCAACATTGGACTTAAGCTTTTCAAGCAGCTCGTTGTTAGGCGCAACCACAATTACAGGCATTTCATCGTCAATCAAGGCAAGTGGCCCGTGTTTTAACTCACCAGACGCGTAGGCTTCAGCGTGAATGTAAGAGATCTCTTTAAGCTTAAGCGCGCCTTCCATTGCAATAGGATATTGGTCACCGCGGCCTAAGAACAAACTGTGATGTTTGTCGGCAAATTCTTCCGCTAAATCTTCAATGCCGCTAGTAATCGCCAATGTTTCTTCCAGTTTAGCGGGTAGGCTGTGAAGTGCTGAAACGATCGATTTGCTGTCGGCTTCGGTCATACCATTTTCTTTACCTAGGGCTAGTGTAAGCATTAAGAAAGCCGTTAGCTGAGTGGTGAACGCTTTGGTCGAAGCAACACCAATTTCTGCTCCCGCTTTGGTCATAAAGGCTAGGTCAGACTCCCTGACTAGTGACGATCCTGGAACGTTGCAAATTGTCAGGCTCGACATATAGCCCAGTTCTTTTGCCAAACGCAATGCAGCCAGCGTATCTGCTGTCTCCCCAGATTGAGAAATTGTAATTAGCAAACTGTTCGGATGCACCACTGACTTGCGGTATCGGAATTCTGAAGCTATCTCGACGTTGCACGACACATTCGCATACTGTTCAAGCCAATAACGCGCAGTCATGCCTGCGTGATAGCTCGTGCCGCATGCAATAATTTGAACGTGCTTTACTTTACTAAAAATGGCATCGGCTCCCTCGCCAAATACATCTTTAGTTAAACCATTGTCATCAATACGGTGTTGTAGTGCGTTGCGAACTACCGTTGGCTGTTCGTGAATTTCTTTAAGCATGTAGTGACGATAACCCGCTTTATCGCCCGCATCGTGCTCTACATTCGACTCAATCACTTCACGCTCAACTGGCGCACCGTCTTTATCAAATATCTTCACATCTCGACGTGTAATTTCCGCAACATCCCCTTCTTCTAGGAATATGAAACGACGCGTTACTGGCAACAGTGCCATCTGATCAGAAGCAATGAAGTTTTCACCCAACCCCAAACCGATAACAAGTGGACTGCCTGAGCGCGCTACAACAACGCGACTTGGGTCATTTTTGTCCATAATTACCGTGCCGTAGGCACCGTGGAATGTTTTCACCGCACTTTGCACTGCACTTAGAAGTGTTTTGCCGCTAACAAGCTCTTCGTGAACTGTGTGCGCTATAGTTTCAGTATCTGTATCGCTGGTAAATGTGTAACCCTTTTCAATTAGATTAGCTTTCAGGCTTACATAGTTTTCAATAATGCCGTTGTGTACAACGGCCACGCGTTCACTGGAAAAATGCGGATGTGCATTGGCTTCAGTCACACCACCGTGTGTAGCCCAACGTGTATGTGCAATCCCTGTGCTACCTAGTGCGTCGTGTTGTGCTACAGCGTCTGCCAGTTCTTGTACTTTACCCGTACGGCGAATACGTGTGAGTTCACCACTAGCTTGCAAAAGTGCAACACCCGCAGAATCATAGCCGCGATATTCAAGGCGTTTTAGCCCTTCTAACAAAATTTCTACTACGTTGCGCTCAGCAACAGCTCCTACTATTCCACACATTATTCTTCTCCATTGGGCAAAGCGATAATTACTTTAACACCCTGATTTTCTATATTTTGTCTATCTTCATCACGCATGTTTTTATCTGTGATCAAGACCGAAATGTCGCTCCAACCCAATTCTAAGTTAGGCATTTTGTGAACTAACTTATTTGAACTCGCCATTACTACAACCTTACTCGCGGCGGCTGCCATTGCGCGCGTTACGCCAGTTAATTCATTGAAGGTTGTTGTGCCGCGATTTACATCGATACCCGCGGCACCAATAAAAGCAATATCAAAACTGTATGCACTTACTAATTGTTCAGCCATTGCACCTTGGAAGGACTGAGATTGCGCATCCCATGTACCTCCAGTCATTAACACTGTTGGCTCTTTTTCACTTTGTGTTAAATAGTTAGCCGTAGCCAACGCATTGGTCATAACAACTAAACCATCAATATCAGACAAGAAAGGAAGGATGGTAGACGTCGTTGCGCCGCAATCAATAACCAATTTATCGCCTGGCCTAATGAGAGTTGATGCCGTCTTTCCTATACCATTTAACCCAACATCATCCGTTGAGGCGTTAATTTGAGGGTGAGTTAATAAGGCAGTAAGTGAACCAGAAGCAGGCACAGCACCGCCAAATTGGCGTATCAATAGGCCTTCAGCAGCCAGCGCCGCCAAGTCTTTACGGATAGTTACTTCAGACGTGCCAAATTGCGCTGACAGCGCTTCTACTTGTGTATGACCGTGTGCATTAACCCAAGCCACAATTTTATTGCGGCGTAGCTCAACAGTTCGACTGCTTTTCAAAGGTATATCAACTCGCTACTGAAAATTTAGTGAAATAAAAAGTCTATTCGGAAGCTTCTTGTGCAACATAACTTTCAAAACGAAAGAAGCCTGTTACATTTTGCAAAAAGCGTAAGTTATAATGAAACTATAAGCAAGTTATTTAGCACATCAGCAATACTGAATATGTTTAGATGTACTCGACTTTATTGCCAGCTCAATGAGCTTGATAACCGGTACCACTGTGCTTGCGTCTGCTGGAGGCTGACCTTTATTTTCAATGGCGCTCGCTAAGCGCTCAAAGAAGGTGACATACTCGCCCTTCTTTGTTTCTATTTCATTCTCACTTTCACCATCGGACAATATACCGTGCTCGTTCTTATCAGTGACAGCCCAATTGACGTCGTCAATTGACATACCCACGCGTAACTGGTCTTCCTGTGGATCTAAATGAAACTTTCTAAAGCTAGCTTTTGTACCTTGTAGGTCAAACCGCAACGTTGATGCACCTTGGAAAGCAGAGCTGCCAAGTTTGACAATTTTATCGTCATAGTAGAGTGTCAAATCGAAAGTATCGTCTGATTGCCCGCTTTCGCGAAGTGTTAAAATATCTGCCGCAACGGCTTTCGGCCAACCAAAGAGTTGTAATGCTTGATCGATGAGGTGTGGGCCGAGGTCCCAAAAAATGCCACTACCTAGCCCAGCATTTTCCCGCCAGCGATTGCGGGGAATTGGGCGAAATCGGTCAAATCGGCTTTCAAAACGCTTTATTTCACCTAATTGGCCACTTTGTATTAAGTGCTTTAACGTTAAGAAATCTCCATCAAACCGTCTGTTGTGAAAAACACATAAGTGCCTTTCTTGCTGTCTAGCAAAACTTACTAAATTCGCTGCTTGCTCACTGTCTAGAGTAAAAGGTTTTTCTACTAATACATGACATCGATACTTCAATGCCAGCTTCGTTTGAAAAGCATGAAGATGGTTGGGAGTGGTGATAACCACTAAATCTACTTGGCCATTTTCTAACGCATCTTCAAGTGATGGATACACTTTTGCATTAGGCAGTAATCTTTTGACTTCATCAGGTTTAGATGACACCACAACATCAACAGAATACTGAGGCAATTGACTCAAGAAAGGCAAATGAAACGTTTGGGCAGAGAAGCCAAAACCTACCAATAGTGTCTTAATCATAGTTATTCCAAAAAGCTGTTGGGTTTTAGGGTTTAAACGTCCAATAAAAAAGCGAAGTACAGTGGTCGTGTCCGTACTTCGCTTAATATTGGTCTGATATAGTCAATTCTGAACTTATTAAAAAACTATATCTATGTTGTTTTCTTAGTAGGGCGTGGCCAATTTGCAATATTGCGCTGCTTACCACGGGCGATAGCCAACGCTTTATCTTCGACTTTTGACGTGATCACCGACCCTGCACCCACCGTTGCGCCTTCACCGATAGACACAGGTGCTACTAATGAAGAGTTAGACCCTACAAAAGCGTTTTCACCGATAAGTGTTTTCGACTTATTCACACCATCGTAGTTGCACGTGATAGTGCCTGCACCAATATTGGCATTAGCTCCGACTTCGGCGTCTCCCAAATAGGTCAAATGATTGGCTTTAGCTCCCTCTCCAAGTACGGTCTTCTTCATTTCGACAAAGTTACCCACTTTAGCGTTTTTGCTCATGACAGAGCCTGGTCGCAGTCGCGCATAAGGTCCAACCGTGCAGTTCTCACCTACTTTCGCATCCTCAATAATAGAGTTAGCTTCTACTACTGTATTATCAGCAATAGTACAATTACGTAGGATGCAATTCGCGCCAATAGTCACATTGTTACCCAGCGCTACTTGGCCTTCAACAATCACATTTACATCAATAATGATATCGTTACCGATGTTTAAGTTACCGCGTAGGTCAAAGCGGTTAGGGTCAAGTAAAGTAACACCTTGCATCATCAGTTCATCTGCTTGACGACGTTGTAGGGCGCGTTCTAAATTGGCCAGTTGCAGGCGATTGTTTACACCTTCAACCTCAACAGCAGACTGTGGTTGCGCTGACTGGATGCGCTTGCCCTCTGCTGCGGCCATGGCGATAACATCGGTAAGATAATACTCACCTTGTGCATTATCGTTGCTTAGGTTTTTAAGCCAACGTTTCAAGTCAGAACCAGACATCATCATCATGCCAGTATTAATTTCTTTTATTAGGCGCTGCTCATTAGTAGCATCTTTATGTTCAACTATGGCGGAAATGTTGTCATTTTCACGAACAATACGCCCCATGCCAGTTGGGTCTTCTAGTTCGACAGTTAACAAAGCTAAATCACACTGCGTTTTTGCTGCTTGTAATGCGCCAAGTGTTTCTTCTCTAATAAGTGGCGCATCACCCACTAGAATCAAAACATCTTCGTCATCTTTGATATGTTCAGCTGCTTGTTGCACTGCGTGCCCGGTACCTAATTGCTCGGCTTGTAAACACCAATTCAAGTTATCTTCTTGAATTGTCGATTTAAGCTGCTCACCACCATGACCGTAAACAAGATGAATACTGTCTGCCCCCAGTGACTTCACAGTATTAATAATACGTTGCACCATAGGTACGCCACCTACTTTGTGAAGTACTTTGGGTAAAGAGGACTTCATGCGAGTTCCTTTACCCGCCGCTAAAACCACTACAGAGAAAGCCATATCATTCCTTTAAATTGTGGTGATTAAAAAGTTGTGGCTTTAGTGTAACCAAGGAAGGTGAATCTGTCAGCGGCTGATTCTGCATACATACGCTAGTAGTTCATTAATACAACAGGTATACTCTGTGATAGACGTAGATTCCAGTCAGGCAAAGGAGCATGCGCAGTCTGTGAATACTTTTAGAACCCTACATAGAAGCATCTTGGTGTTGTTTGCAGTGGTGGTGGTTGCCATTGTAACTCTTGTCCACTTCAGCATTTCTAAGATCGTGGCAGAGCAAAGTCGCGCACAACAACAATCGTTGTCACCCGCAATTTCTCTTATTGTTGAGCAATTACTTAAACCTCTTCACATATCAGAAGCACTAGGTCACTCAACCGAATTGGTTGATCTACTCGATGGTGTAACCGTAGATGAAAACGCCATTTTCACTACACTTACGCGGTTAGAAAAGGAATTTGGCCTTTCGTTTTTTATTGCCAGTGAAACACAAAGAAAGCAGTACAACTCTGACGGCACAGTAATTGAACTTATTGAAGGGGAAGTCAGTTGGTATTTTAAGTACCGAGACTACCCTGTTGAAGCTGTCGCAGACATTGGTAAATGGGAAGACACACATTTTTATATCGACATAAAAATACACAATGACCAAGGTGAATTTCTAGGCTTTTTTGGTGTAGGAAAAAGCTTGCGTAGTTTTATCGATATTTTTGATATCTATAAGCAAAAGTATGGATACGACTTTCTCTTTGTCGATGGTGAAGGTGACATTATGTTGTCTTCTGATCCTAGCCTGATTGCTTCATATTCAGACTTCACCAATTTGTCAGAGCTACCGTGGTACGCTAGTCTTCCGCTGACTATACAAAACGAACAAGCGCTCAACAATAAGTTAGTCACAATCGATCAGAATGATTACTTAATCGCAGAAGTGAAGCTTAATCAATTTGGGTGGACCGTTTTTTTACTGAGCCCTTTAGAAGATCGACAGGCCGAAATTTCCCAAGCCTTTATATTCAGTATTGTTACTTTGTTGGTCGTAGTATTTTCACTTTTCCTGCTGATTTACAACCTCCTATATTATTTTAGAAAAGATATGCAGCCTGACATAATCGTTAGGCACACAAATAATTTGCCTGAAAAAGACAACTTACAGCTTATCTACAAAGATCTGTTATCCCAGTACAAATCGTTGAGCATTATGCTAATTAGCGTGGACGAGCACTCTACTATTATCGATAACCATGGTAAAAGTGCCGGAGATGAAATTTTAGATAAAATTGTCGCATTCTTGGCTGAGCAGTTAAAAGATATCGACACGTTAGGAAGGTGGGGCAGAAGTGAATTCATCGTCATTTTGCCTAATACAGGGCCAAATGTGGCATTTGATATTGCACAAAATATTCGTCACGGTATAGCAACCTTAGCGCCACTAACCGAATTCCCTGATTTGCAGCCAACGGTCTCTATTGGTATTTCATTTACGGCGTCTTCGCGCTCGATGAATGAAGTAACCGCTCATGCCGAAGACGCGCTGTATCAAGCCAAGCGAGACGGTAGTAACTTAGTCAGAATTCAGCTTATCGAGTAATGCTGCATGTTAGTCTTGTAAGCATACAGCATCGTTTAGCTTGATAGCGTTGTACTTATTAATTAAGCGGTACGCATGGCGTGCCGCTTTCTTTTTATCACGCCAGTGGTAAGCGCTACGCCTAGTAGCACTAACACACCGCCTAATATAGTTTGCGATGTAAGGTGTTCTTGTAAGAACAAAATTCCCCAAACAATACCGAATAACGGTACGAGATAAGCCACCGTTATTGCTTTCGACGGACCAATATCGGCAATCAACTTAAAATACAATATATATGCAATGCCAGTACCACCAATAGATAACGCGATAGCGTTTAACCAAGCATTCATACTTGGCATGACCTCGGGTAGGGTTGCTAAGGCAAATGGCGCCAATATTACGCTTGCCATCGCCTGACTACCTGTTGCGACAACAAGAGGCTTTACTCCCTGTAACCACTTTTTCATCATGCTGGCGGCAATACCGTATCCAAGAGTGGCAAATAATGCGGTAAGGATAGGAATAAAACTAATATCTCCTGTACCCACTTTTTGTTGGCTGATAACTGCCACGCCAAAAAAGCCAATAACCAACCCTACCATTGCCGACTTGGTGAGCTTATCTCCTAACCATATCCACGCTACAATAGCGCCGAACATAGGCGCGGTTGCGTTTAAGATGGCGTTAACACCGGCCTCTAGATGTAAGCTGCTGTAATTAAACAAGACAAATGGAACCGCTGTATTAGCAAGCCCCACCAGTGCAATAGCAAGCCAGTGACGTTTTATCTCTTTAATTGAGCCCGTCAACATCAGTAAAGGCAGTAGTACCGCGGTAGCTAATAAAGTACGAATGGCCACTAGCACATAAATACCAAATTCAGGTGCTGCGACACGCATGAAAATAAACGAGCCGCCCCAAATACCAGCTAACACTAGCAACGAGATAATATCTTTGATCACCATAACGCCTGTTGCGCTCCTTCCAACTCAAGTAAGAACTGCTTTCTATCAAGCCCACCAGCATAACCTGTAAGCATTTTATTTGCGCCAATAATGCGATGGCAAGGTACTACGATTGCGATGGGATTGCGTCCGTTGGCCATTCCAACGGCCCTTGCGCCTTTTGGGTTGTTAACAGCATGCGCAATATCAAGATAGCTGGCTGTTTTCCCATATGGGATTTGTTGCAGAGCTTGCCACACTTTATGCTGAAACTCTGTTCCTTTTGCATGTAACGGCAGTGAGAAAGATGACAGCTTTTTATCAAAATAAGCTTTTAACTGCGCACACGCTTCCTTGGTTATGTCATTCGGTTGGTCTTGCAACACCGGTTGATCAGTAAATGCAATGGACGTTACACCTTCAGCGCTCGCCGTTACCACAACATGCCCAATATCGCTTCTTATAGTTTGTCTACATTCCATCATCTTCAATCACTTTCACTACACTGCCACAGTTGGAGTGTTAGGTAACTTCGCCACGGGGCAGCTTGTTCAGGGTCTATTGG
Organism: Alteromonas sp. KUL42; assembly: GCF_006538325.1. Taxonomy (GTDB): domain Bacteria; phylum Pseudomonadota; class Gammaproteobacteria; order Enterobacterales; family Alteromonadaceae; genus Alteromonas. The sequence goes on along the minus strand of NZ_BJKK01000011.1, from coordinate 51,318 downwards.
GTAACGCTCAGCCATTTTTCGCACTATAAGGTCACCTTCAAGATAAATATCAGGGTCTCTCTCACCGCGCATTTGCAAATAACTAAGTGTCCAAGGCCCAACACCTTTAATACTTAGTATGGCATTGTGGCTAGGTTTATCATTGTCTAGAAACAGTGAAGCGAATTGCCGAAGCGCTTCCTTTCTTGCGGTTGGCATTCGTAAGAAATCAAGTTCACTGCTGGCAACCAGTTCAGGGGGCGGAAAACAATATTCTTCATCAGTTTTACCGCCTAAGCCAGTGAGCTCTTTTTTTGCTTCTTCGTCTATTTTTCCCAGGTGTTTTACAAGTAGCGTCACCTGACCAATAGCCGCTTTTACGCTCACTTGTTGCCCGATAATAGCTCGACAACCGCTTTCAAACACATCCCACGCACTTGGCAGTCTCAACCCTTCGGTTAAATCACTTTCAGCTAATCCCGCTTCTAATAGGCTTTGTTTTATCAAGATAGGGTCGGCGTTTAGGTCTAGCAATGCTTTAATGTTTTCAATAATTTTGTAGGTCAATGACAAGTCAGATATAGACAACTCAACGTTAAAGCCATGTCGCTTTTCGTTATGTGTTGCACAAAAATAGCCTAGCTCACCCTCAAAGCGAAACCATCTAGCATAAGTGTCGTAAGTAACCCTCTCCATTGAATCAATAGCACGTGCTGCAAGAAACTGGCGTACATAAAGCCAGTTATAAGGTGGCCGATAAGACAAAAAAACAGTTATATGCCTTTGTTTGGTGTGTGGCGTTTTACGCAGTTGAGACGGTGTTACACCGCAAGTTTGCTCTATTGCTCTTTGTAATTGCCTTAAAGATTGAAACCCACTAGAAAATGCCACGTCAGTCATTGAAAGGCTACTTTGCTGAATTAATTGCTTGGCAAACAAAGCGCGCTGCAAATTTTGAAACTTTTTGGGCGCTATACCTAATGCTCGTACAATCAACTTATTTAGATATCTTTCACTGATCCCCAGCCTTTCAGCGATCACACTTATTGATTGCAATGGGATTTGAGTTAGAAGTGACATAGCGCGGTCTATGGTGGTGTTGACTCCCCTCCAAGCTGATGACTGTGGCGCGCTGTCTGGTCGACAACGAAAGCACGGACGATATCCTTCAGACATCGCATGGGTAGCGTGGCTGTAGTAGGTCACGTTTTCTTCAAAAGGTAACTTTGCGGGGCATATCGGACGACAAAATATACCTGTGGTTTTCACCGAAACAAAAAATTTACCATCAAAACGCGGGTCACGGCTCATACGCGCTTTGGCATACTGAACCTGTAGCGAATCGTTACTTTCTGTTTGAAAGCGCAATGACATAGGCTTCTTTTATTCCGGTGTTCGTTTACTGACTTTATAACTACAGTTTATCGCGCCTTCCATTGTGATGTGCGACAAAATCAGTACTGACAATTTAATCAGAACTAATTTGCCCGAAAGATATTCTATGTGTAATGGCCTACTATGCGCTTGAAATGATAAAAAGGGTCTCACAAAAAACAACAGCTAGTAGACTCACATTTGATCATTAGGCGCGCTATAAGCATAATGTGAGCATAATAACAACGACTGCCCTTACTTTTCCTATTCAAGAAGTACGGTTTAACGAGCTATCTGTATGCTAAATTCTTTGTGTAAGCCGCTGTCGCGCTTGCCTTTTGCTTGTCTAACTTTAACCCTATTGCTTTGGGCGCAATATGTTAAAGCCGACTGGCTAGACGACTACGCCAAACATGTTCAAAGAGAAGCCGTAAAATACAATGTTCCTGGCTATGCTTTTGTTTTTTATGAACAGGGCAAAATACCTCGTGTTTATCTTCACGGTAAAACGCGAAAAAATAAAGGCGAGAAAATAACTGAAAATACGGTATTTCGTCTTGCCTCTGTATCTAAAACATTCACAGCGCTGCTTTCTGCAAAGTTGGTCGAGCAAAACCAATTGTCTTGGGACACCCCAATAAGCACTTTACTGCCCGATATACCCTTTAAAGGTAAGGGGATGCAGCAATTACAACTTCAACATATTGTGGGCCAGTCTAGTGGTTTTATGCCGAATGCTTATGACAATCTCATTGAGGCAGACTACTCCCTCGAACGGGTGTTGAAATCACTTGGGGAACTAGAGCCACTATGCCAACCTGGCGAGTGCTATACGTACCAAAATGCACTCTTCGGTGCGCTGGAATATTACTTTAGCAACCACAATACGTCTTACTCAGCCCAACTGCATAATCAGTTGTTTGCCCCCCTTGGTATGAAGACCGCAAGTGTAGGCAAAGGAGGATTACTTGCGTCGAAGTCGTGGGCACAACCACACATAGCCATTGCACGTAATAAATGGCGAGAAGGCGCTGTAGAGAGCAATTATTACCGATTTTCACCCGCAGCCGGTGTTAACGCTAGCATCACTGATATGACTATTTACTTACAAGCATTAATGGGTGAGTTTCCTACTATCATCTCACCGGAGATGATTGACTATGTCACCACTGAGCGAGTAAGAACAAAGCGAGAAACCTATAGAAGAAGTTGGCGTGCCATGATTGACGACGCGCACTACGGATTAGGCTGGCGAATTTACGATATCAATGGCGTAAAACTCAATTATCACGGAGGGTGGGTAAAAGGTTATCGCGCAGATGTGGCTTTCTTACCAGAACAAAAAGTGGGTTATGTCATGCTGATGAATGCAGAATCAAATATGATAAACTCGACCACTGCAGAGCTATGGAAACGTTATTTTGAGCAAGCTGACACAAAACAATAACAGTATCAGCTTAACTTTTATCTACTAAAGCCAGATATTGACCTTTGCAGTGTATTATTACCACAGAGGTCAACCGACGCTTGCTCTACCTACGACTGTTTTAAGTATGTGTAACCGCTTAAACAGTTTTCATAAAAGTCTGTCCAACGCACACCTTCACGTGGGTTTAACTTCCCATCCCACACTTGTTTGTCAATCAAACGTTTTACATCTGATGCCATAGCGCGAGGGTTGTATTGCATAATATTCAAAACATCCTCAACAGAAGACCCTTTAACCACTTCTTCAATGTAGAAGTCTTCTGGATCGTCGTCGTAACTGTAGATATGCACTTCATTTAAACGGCCGAACAAGTTATGCATATCACCCATCACGTCTTGATATGCTCCTGTAAGGAATAAACCCACATAGTAGGGTTGATCCTTTTTCAAAGGGTGCATAGGTATGATATCTGTGATTTCTCGGCCAATTGTAAATTGATCGATTTTACCGTCGCTGTCACAGGTGATGTCTACTAACGAACAATTTACTGTTGGCTCTTCGTTCATGCGCGTTAATGGCACAACGGGTAGCAATTGGTCAATGGCCCAGGTATCAGCAGCAGATTGGAAGATAGAAAAATTACACAGATACTGTGAAGACAAGCTATAGTCTAACTCTTGCAACTCTTCAGGTACATATTCTTCGTTGCGATACCATTTTTGCAAACGGGCCATAATTTGCCAGTAAAGCGTTTCAATTTTACCCAGTTCTTCTAACGACAATACACGAAGTTTAAACGCATCAAGCGCTTGCTCTTTGTATTGAGATGCATCGTTATAAATCTCGTGCATGTTTGTTTGTTCGCCGAAGGTATCGGCCAACTCACGCATGTTGCGCAAGAAAATATGCTCACCTTCTTTTGCCGACGTGTCCATTTGAGAGGCATTAGACTTAATTTCGCCTACAATTTCTGTAATAACGCAGCTGTGATGCGCAGTAATTGCACGGCCACTTTCACTGACTAAATTAGGGTGTGGTACACCTTCTAAGTCGCACATTTCTTTCATGCCGTAAACAACATCTGCGACGTACTCTTGCATGCTGTAGTTGCGCGATGATTCATTTGTCGAGTTACTGCCGTCGTAGTCAATTCCTAGACCACCGCCAACATCGACATAATCAAGTTCAAACCCCATTTTATGGAGGTCTGCATAAATACGCGCACCTTCAGTAACAGCTTCTTTAACAGCGCGAATATCTGTTAACTGGCTACCAATATGGAAATGCAATAATTTCAAACAATGCGCCATGCCTTGTTCTTCAAGGTATCGAGCTGCATTGATAATTTCAGTAATGGTAAGTCCGAATTTTGCTCTTTCGCCACCCGAGCTTTCCCACTTACCGCGCCCTTTCACCGTCATTTTTGAGCGAACACCAATAATTGGTTCGATATCCAATTCTTTTGATATTTTTACTAAAAGTAGTAATTCGGTGAATTTTTCAACCACAACTACAACACGGCGACCCAACTTTCTACCAAGTAGCGCGAGGCGCATTACTTCGTCGTCTTTGTAACCATTTAATATGGTCAATGATTCTTCGTTGGTGTTCATGGCCAATACAGTAAGCAGTTCCGCTTTTGAACCTGCTTCTAAACCGTAATTGAAAGGCTTGCCTGCATCGACAATTTCTTCAACTACTTCACGCATTTGGTTTACTTTTACCGGATAAACGCCTTGATATTGGCCTTTGTAGTCAGCTTCTTCTATTGAAGTACGGAAAGCCTTGTTTAAGCCAGCAACTTGCGATCGAAGAATATCGTGAAAGCGCACAACAACAGGAAATTGAACACCTTCTTTTTTAATATCGTCAATGACCGAGTTAAAGTCGATCTGGATACTTGGATCCTCAGGCACTGGGGTTATGTGTACGTTGCCATTTTCACCAACCTTAAAATAGCCACCACCCCATTGAGACACGCCATATACGCGCTCTGCTTCTTCGATGCTCCAATCTGACAATTTATTCACCTATGTGTAAGTGGGCTAAGCCAACGCTTAGCAAGTAAGTGCAAAAATAAGCAGCGTATTATAGACAACACAACATTTGTTGCGATATAAAAATTCTATTGTGGCGAATAAATTTGTTTATCGAACTCTTCATTTTCTACCCAACTTTTAATGTCGTTCGCTGCCACTTTACCTGCTCGCTCGGCAACGCTTTTCAAAAAAGCGTCCACTGTGTTTGTACGCTCTAAAACAAACTTTTGTTCGGAAAGAAACTTTTCAGCAATGTTACCGTAATCGGTACACTCGTCTTCCAACCATAACTCACCCAATTGGTTACGTCTGTCGAGTTTCATTGGTGCTTTTATTTGGTTGTAAATATCCGAGTTAGGTATTTGCCAAGTTCGCATATCAACAAACAAATGAAATGCTCGCCCTTTTCGACTTTTTAATGTTTCAGAAAGTTGCGCTAAATATTGAATATTCGTGGACATGTTCCACTTTCCACGAAGGATAACCAGGTAACAATTATCAACCTGCCTTATTTCATACGGGACCGTAGATATCAAACCACACATCTCTCAATAATGGCCAATCTAGCGCAATAACTATACCCATCATTTACGACGCTATGATGACGAAAGCTACACATATTACAGATCGTTTTAGGTAGCTATTTAATAACTAGTTAGTTGCCCTTCACAAACATTGACCCTTGGTCAATTGAATGAACATAGTAGTAGCGATAGTTATCAACTACAACTAATTCCAGTCTGTATAGAAGTATACTCACTCTGAGAGCGTAGACTCATATGCGGATTGGTATAACGTTGAGTAATTTGAGGTGTAAAAACGGTGTCATTAAAAAGGCCAGTCAGCATAACTGACCAGCCTTTTTCTATGGTGAAAGAATTCACCCATTATAGATAAATATGCAAAAGATTATTCGTCGCCAAATTCTCTAATAATACTGTTGATAGTGTCTTTGGCATCACCCAATACCATGCGAGTGTTGTCTTTGAAGAATAACGGATTGTCTACACCAGCAAAACCCGCATTTGCAGAGCGCTTTAACACAAAAACAGTTTTGGCTCTGTGCGCCTCAATAACAGGCATACCGTAAATTGGACTGCCTTTCATTTCTTTCGCCGCAGGGTTTACTACGTCATTCGCGCCAATAACGATAACCACGTCGTAATTTTCCATTCGAGGATTCACGTCATCCATTTCATAGAGTTGATCGTAAGGAACATCCGCTTCTGCAAGTAGCACATTCATATGGCCTGGCATACGTCCAGCAACCGCATGGATAGCGTAATCAACAGTACAACCATTGTCTTCCAAGAGTGACTGCAATTCGCGAACCGCGTGTTGCGCCTGCGCTACCGCCATACCATAACCAGGTACAACAAGTACGGCTTGTGCAGCTTCTAATACATAAAATGCATCTTGTGCTGATAGTACCTTAATTTCGCCTTCAATCTTCTCACCCGCTTCAACTGGTTTTGCAAAACCAGACAACAGCACATTCATCAAGGAACGGTTCATGGCTTTACACATAATATTGGTAAGGATAAGCCCTGAAGCCCCTACTAGAAGACCGGTAACAATCAAAATAGTGTTTCCAGTAGCAAGCCCTGCTGCTGATGCAGCCACACCTGAATAACTGTTAAGCAATGCGATAACAACGGGCATGTCAGCACCGCCAATAGAAATAGTCGCCCACAAGCCAAAGCTGAGTGATAAGGCAATAGCGCAATAGATCCATAGGGCATTACTAGGGTCAGTAGTGAATAAGTAGCCCACAACTACCATGCCGATAAGGTGTAAAATACTTAGTTCGCGCAGTCCGGTAAAAATGACGGCTTTAGAGCTCATCTTGCCCGACAATTTACCCCATGCCACAACCGAGCCTGAGAAAGTTATCCCCCCAACCAAGATAGTGAAAAATAAGGTAATGAAAGTAAATGCACTTTCAGTATTTAGGGCAAGTGCACTCATGCCAGCAAGTGTCGCCCAACCAAGTAGTAAAGATGCTGCACCACCAAAGCCATTAAACAAAGAGACCATTTCTGGCATTGCGGTCATTTCTACTTTTTTGGCTTTCCAAGCACCGTAAGCGCCACCGACAACGAAGCCCAGTAGAATGTAGTGATAACTTAGAATTTGCTGATCAAGCAGTGTTACAACTACGGCAACTAACATACCGACTGCGGAAACAAAGTTTCCTTTCTTTGCAGTATCTGGATGACTGAGTAGCTTTAAACCTATAATAAATAGTGCCGCAGCAACTACATACGCAAGATTAATTAGGGTTGCGATATCATTCACTTGCGTACTCCTTATTTATTTTTCTTTTTGAACATGCCAAGCATGCGGTCCGTTACTAAGTAACCACCAACCACGTTAATACTTGCCAGTGCCACAGCTACTGTGCCCAAGATAGTCGTCAATAGGTTGTTATCACTGCCTGACGCTACCAAGGCGCCAACCAATGTAATACCAGAGATCGCGTTAGACCCAGACATCAGCGGAGTATGTAACGTAGAGGGCACTTTTCGAATTAATTCAAAGCCAAGAAAGGCAGCCAGCAGTACAATGAAAAGTAGATAAATGATTTCCATAATTAGGCTCCTTTGTACGCATTTAGTAACATGTCATTGATGATCTCACCGTCATGAGCAATCACACAACCGCTTAAAATGTCGTCGTCTAAGTTCAATTTGAAAGATTTGGTTTCATCGTCGAAGAATTCATCAACAAGGTTGTATATGTTGTTGGCATACATATCGGTGGCCGCTTTGGCAACACTTTGGCTCCAGTAGCCATTGCCGATAACCGTGACGTTATTGATATCAACGGTCTCACCCGCCACAGAGCCTTCCACATTGCCTCCTGAGGTTGCCGCCATATCTACAACTACGCTACCCGGTTTCATCAACCCCAAGGTCTCTTTTGAAATCAGTACGGGAGGCTTACGCCCAAATAGCTGTGCTGTCGTGATGACAATATCAGAATCTGCAATGGCATCTCGCTGCGCATCTTGCTGCTTAGCCTTTTGCTCATCAGTAAGTTCTTTGGCATAGCCATCTTTGGTTTGCCCAGTCTCGCCAATATCAATTTTAAGGAATTTTCCACCTAGCGATTCGACTTGTTCTGCCACCACAGGACGGGTGTCGTATGCTAAAACATTCGCGCCTAAACGCTTGGCGGTAGCAATTGCCTGAAGACCCGCGACACCAGCGCCAATAATAAACACCTTAGCTGGCTTGATGGTACCTGAAGGTGTCATCATCATTGGCAGTATAGAGGGCAACTGATTCGCGGCTTGCATCACCATCACGTAGCCTGCAAGACTTGCTTGTGAACTCAGTGCATCCATTTTCTGTGCGCGAGAAGAGCGCGGGATCATTTCGACAGAAATAGCGGTTAACCCTCTTTCTGCAATCGATTCAACTAGCGGCTGCTGAAAGAAAGGGTCGAGGTGGCCAACCACAATGGCCCCTTTTTTCATCAACGCTAACTGCGCGTCTGACGGCTTGTTCACTGCTACTAACATGTCTACAGTTGATAAGATACCATCAACATCATCAATAATAGTAACACCAGCATCTTCATATTCTTTATCTGAATATCCAGAGAGCACACCTGCGCCTTTTTCAAGTAACAGAATTGCTCCTTTCTTCACCAGTCTCTGTGCACTACTTGGCGTAGCAGCACATCGCTTTTCCACATTATTTAGCGGATCTGGCGTTTTAGACTCATTTAATATTATGATTTTCACACGCATCTCCTCACGTTTAGGTCATTCGAGAATGACATTCTTTAGACAGGCTCAAGCTATTTTATTCACTTATGTCTAGCATTCCCTAGCGAAATTAAAATCAAACTTACCAACACCCACCTTTATGGAGACCTCAGTTAAGCACCCTACTTAGTCGATAATTCAGACTAAATCACCGCAAAACTACGTCATTCGGGCATATATAACCAGTATCATTTACTTACCTCTCATAACTAATATTTATATAAAATTGGCATACAGGGAATAAATGAAACATATCAACCACCATACATTAAGTGAATACAGCCAAAAACGAACAAAAAACACACAAAAGTAAAGGTGATTTGCTGATTCAAAATGCAGAGAGATTGCTCTTTTTAAATTTTTGTTAAATTAATTTGGGGGATTTTACAAACCGTGTCGTCTTGAAGAGTTAACAGCGAAATGCTGTGAGAAAAGCCACGTGGGGTGCACACCATTTGGCACATTAAAACTAACTTTTAGGACACACACCATCATGTATAGGAAAACCAAGCTTGCATGCTCAGTGGCAGCAGTTTTAGCGTCAGCTATTTCTGCAAATAGTGCATTTGCCCAAGACGCGCAACCCAGCAATGACGTAGAAGTGATTGAGGTAAGTGGTATTCGTTCATCGGTTGCAAAATCAATGGATGTTAAACGCAGTTCTGCTGGCGTAGTTGACGCCATTAGCGCAGAAGATATTGGCGACTTTCCCGATACCAACTTAGCTGAATCACTACAGCGTATTACAGGCGTATCTATTGACCGCTCAGGCGGTGAGGGTCAACTTATTACCGTTCGTGGTTTTGGACCGCAGTTTAATACGGTGCTTGTTAACGGCCGTCAAATGGCATCTGAAAACGATTCGCGCGCGTTTAGCTTCGACACTATTGCCTCTGAGCTTGTCAGTAGCCTTGACGTACATAAGACGTCTACGGCTACAATGCAATCAGGTGGTGTGGGTTCAACTATCAACATCAATACAGCACGTCCTTTCGCGCTAAACGGCTTCAAAATGGCTGGCTCTGTGAAAGGTGTTTACGACGAAAACAGCGAAGACACTACGCCACAGTTTTCAGGACTAATTAGCAACACCTTTAACGATGACACTTTTGGTGTGTTACTGGCAGTTTCACACCAAGAACGTAAAACACGTCTTAATCAGGCGCAAATGGATGGTTGGCTTGAAAACGTTGGTGTACCAAACCCCGTGACTGAATCGGGCGAAGCGTGGACAGGTAATGTATTTTCACCACGCAACTACGACCATAAAGTGACCTTTGAAGAGCGCACGCGTACCAACGCTAATTTGGTCTTCCAGTATGCCCCTAATGACAAGCTCGTGGTTACTGCAGATGCACTTTATTCAGATTTCGATGTTGAGTCAGAAGCCACCTCTTATGGGCACTGGTTTACTGCGCCTAATATCCAAGGTGTTGGAGATGATGGTAGTTTATTTGATGCAAACGGCAATCGCCGCAGCCCAACCGTTGATGCTAACGGCACTATCGTCGACTTGTATCAAGAAGTGGGCTTGGCAACGGATATGCACGCCAAAACGTTTGACCGCTTGACCGACACTTATGCGGTAGGTCTTAACTTCGATTATCAATATTCTGATAACTTGAACTTGTCATTCGACTTAAGTCACTCAGAAGCAGAACGTGAAGCCAATAACGGTGGCGGCGACCAACTATCACTCATTGGGTATGCGAACCGTGTACGCTTTCAAGTTGATGACAACATCTTACCAGTGGCTAGTATGTTTGCCTCGCCCAACGCGAATATCTATAGCGGGCAACAAGAACTGAATGGCGCTATTGTTACTGGTCCAGACGGTTTCCCTATATACAACCCTGCACTAACGCCTGACGGAGTAAGCAATCACCTTGACGAAGCCAACAGCCGCGCCCACGTAATGCTACGTCGTGGATGGGCGGTGGAAGACGAAGTAAGCCAGCTTCGCTTTGACGGTGAATATGTCACAGATGGCAGTGGTTTGACTGAAATTCGCTTTGGCGCACAGTACAGCACGGAAACTAAGTCGTTAACGCGCTGGGACAACGAAGGTGTTGGTATTCACTGTTCTTACTGTGGTTACCCTGATTTACCTGAAATTCCAGCAGGCAGCCAATACGTTTTTGATGCCGGTAGCGACTTCCTGTCTGACGTAAGTGGCAGCGGTCGTATGCCAACCTCTTGGTTAGCCCACAATGGCGAAGCCAACTTTGCGTTTCTAGAGTCTTACTACCAAAGCGTTAATGGCGAAGCCATTAGTTTTGATGCGGTGCGTCGTAACAATAGCTTTGAAGTGGAAGAAGATATTATCTCTACTTACTTAGAGTTCGACTTTGAAGGCGAAGTTGCAGACATGCTTTTAAGCGCAACCGCAGGCGTGCGCTACGAAATGACAGACGTGACCGTTAACGGCACACAAGCCCCTATTACCGGCCTTACCATTTTGGATCAAACCGAAATGCTAGCCGGGTTTGGTGACGCACAAAGCATAGCCACTGAATCAGACTATGATGTGCTGTTGCCTAACTTCAGTGTACGTCTAGAAATAACTGACGATTTAATTGCGCGCTTTGCGGCGAGTTCAACCATTACTCGACCAACGCTTAATAGCATGTCGCCAGTAACGGTTATCACCACAACACGTCAAGGCGGTGATTTAACGTCGACCAGTGGTAACCCAGCACTTGAGCCGTTTAAATCAGATAACCTCGACTTATCACTTGAATACTATTACGACGAAGCAAGCTACGCCTCAATTGGTTACTTCAGAAAGCTGGTTTCTAACTTCATCGTGAACAGTCAAGAAGACAAAACCTTTGAATTGGCTGATGGTAGCTTGCTGACTGACCCGTCAACGGGCAGTAATGCAGGCGCGCCAGATGCCGGGGACGCCGTAGCGGTATTTACAAATACGTTACCAAACAATGGTGAAGACGCCACGGTGGACGGCTTCGAGCTTGCCCTTCAACACACATTCGATAACGGCTTTGGTGTACTTGCCAACGGCACCATTGTTGACAGTGATGCCGAGCTTGATCCATTCGATATTAACCAAGTATTTGCGCTAACTGGGTTGAGTGATTCTTACAACTTAGTGGCTTTTTATGAAACTGACGACTATCAAATTCGCCTTGCCTACAACTGGCGTGACGAATTTGTTCAGTCGTTAACACAAGGGCAGGGTGACGGTCCAACTATTGTTGAGTCTTATCAACAACTTGACATTAGCGGTAGCTACAGCGTGACAGACAATGTAGAAGTTTTCTTTGAAGGTATTAACCTAACAGAAGAGTTCGTACATAAACGTGGTCGCTTCGCTAATCACTTGTTGTTGGTTGAAGACAGCGGCAGACGTTGGGCTTTCGGTGTGCGCGGAAACTTTTAATTTCGCGTATTTAGGGCCAGCGATTGTTGGCCCTACATTCGTGGCTACCACTTGGTAGCCACAGTTTTTATTCAGGAACTCGATATGACAACAGCAACTCCCATAACGCACATTGTAGTAGTCGGTGGCGGCAGCGCAGGGTGGCTTACGGCTGGTCGTATTGCAGCGCAACATCAATGCGCTACCCGCAAAGACATTAAAGTAACCTTAGTAGAAAGCCCCAATGTGCCTATTATTGGCGTGGGTGAAGGCACGTGGCCTACCATGCGCTCTACGCTTATTGCGCTGGGAATAAGTGAAACCACATTTATCAAAGAATGCGATGCCACCTTTAAGCAAGGGGCCAAATTTGCAAAGTGGACGACCGGTGGAGAAGACGACTTCTACTATCACCCACTGATGCTGCCGCAAGGGTTTTCACAAGGGAATTTGGGTCCTTACTGGCAAACGGTAGCGCCAGATTTAAATGAGTCATTCTCACAAGCCGTATGCGTTCAAGAAGCCATATGCGAAGCAGGTTTAGCACCTAAAAGCATTCGTCACGCAGAGTTCGCAGGCACGGCAAACTATGCCTACCATTTGGACGCAGGTAAGTTCACTACATTTTTAACCAAACATTGCACTGAAAACCTTGGTGTTAACCATGTTCTAGCCGATGTAAGCCAAGTACAAAGTGCAGATAATGGCGACATTGAGGCGCTTCACACGCAGCAAGGCGTGCTGATTGAGGGTGATTTGTTTGTAGACTGCACGGGCTTTAGGTCGCTCTTGTTGGGCGAACACTACAAGGTGCCCTTTATCCCCTGCGACGATGTGTTATTTATCGACCGAGCGCTAGCGGTACATGTACCTTACGATAACGCGCAAAGTCCTATTGCGTCACACACTATTTCCACCGCACAAGACGCCGGTTGGGTGTGGGATATTGGGTTACAGTCCCGTCGTGGTGTAGGCCACGTATATTCAAGCCGACACCAGAGCAAAGACGACGCCTATACACGACTAGACACCTACGTACGCCAAACCAGTGCGTTAGATGGTATTGATGATTTGAACGTAAAGGACATTACCATTCAAAGTGGTCACAGACAGCGCTTTTGGCAAAACAACTGTGTTGCCGTCGGCTTGGCAGCGGGCTTTTTAGAGCCCCTTGAAGCCTCAGCGCTGGTATTAGTGGAACTGTCTGCGTCTATGATTGCCGAGCAACTGCCCGCAAACCGCGCGGTTATGGATATTGTGGCTAAACGCTTTAACGATACTTTTTCGTATCGCTGGGCACGCATTATCGACTTTTTGAAGCTGCACTATATGTTAAGCAAGCGCTATGATAGCGCGTTCTGGCGAGACAACCGTGATAGCCAAACTATCCCTGACTCACTTAAAGAGCTGTTGGAACTGTGGCAATACCACCCGCCAAGCGATAAAGACTTCACCAGTAACAACGAAGTATTCCCAGCAGCAAGCTATCAATATGTGCTCTACGGCATGGGCTTTACCTCTGAGCTTGGTGCACATCAGCAGTGGGTGAATGCCGATTTTGCCCGCCAACAGCTAACGCAAAATAGAAAAGCACGCGCCATGGCCGTAGAAAAGCTGCCACAACATCGCGAGCTAATTAATAAAATTCACCAGTTCGGCTTACAAGCCGTTTAATCGACTAACCAGAAAAAGGACCCGCGTATGACAAACATGGTTGCTATTAATAATAAAGCGCATGCAGGCCTTAAAGTCACTAACGACGCTTTGAACCTTAGCGCTAATCAGCACCTAGTACCTGTTGTAGTATCAGAGCTAAACAAACTTGTTGTGCACTACCCTGTTGTGATCACCAAACTAGATGACTCGGGTCAATTTGGCTTATCGGCGTTACTTGGGTTTGAAGAAAATGAGAATTTGTTTTGGCAACAAGGCCATTGGGATGGGGTTTATATTCCTGCACAGTTTGAGCGCCTGCCTTTTTATGTGGGCACAGAGCCGTCAAATACAAACGCTCAGGCTAACCGTGTGCTGTGCATCGATATGGATAATGCATCGGTCAATGAACAAAACGGAAGCCCACTTTTCGATAACATGGGTGAACCAACGTCTTACCTTGTGGAAAAACAGCAAATATTGGCGCAGCTGCTTGATGGCGAAACGCAAAATCAGCGCTTTATCGCCGCGCTAGTGCAACACAACCTTATTACGCCATTTACCTTAGAAATTACGTTTGAGAACGAAAGCAAAACGTCAATTACCGGGCTGTACACCATAGACGAAGACAAGCTTGCGGCACTAAGCCCACAAGCCATTGCCGATTTACATGCGCAAAATTTATTGCAAAGTATCTATACGCTGGTAGCGTCAAACGCACAAATTTACGCGCTTATTGATAAAAAGAATAAAGCCAACAAAAACGCAGACGCATGGTTTCAAACTACAAACTAATTAACGTGGGCGAACACGCCACGCCGGTCATTGTGATTGATGACTTTTTGCCTGATGCGCAAAGCATGGTCGACGTTATCGCGCAAAGTCATCGCTTTGAGAAAAAAACAGATGACTTTTACCCTGGTGTAAGAAGTCATGCACCCGATGCGTATGTCGCTCACCTGCATCACATTTTGCCCGCACTTTTCGCTGAATTAAACGGGGCTTTGGTCGATATCTCTCAGCCTCAGCTGGCAATGGCGCAGCTTTCTATTGCCAACCAACATCCAAGCCAGCTATCTCCCATTCAGTGTATTCCTCATATTGATACTCAACGTGATAATGAATGGGCATTAGTTCACTATTTGTTCTGCGCTCCTTTAGGGGGCACAGCCTTCTATCGACACAAAGAAACGGGGCTAGAACGGGTTAATGCTAGCCAATATCATCACTATTTTTCTACGCTAAAGCGCCAAGCCACCTCGGTGGGCTTGCCCGCTAAAGCGTACATCAATGGTGATACCGCGATGTTTAAACAGATCGCCTGTGTAGAGGCGCAGTTTAACCGCGCGCTACTCTACCCCGCGAACTTGCTGCATAGCGGCTGTTTACCTGATGACATAGACCAAACTGCTTCACACGGACGTCATCTCGATATCAAACATGCGAGGCTAACTGCCAATGCCAGCATTCTTTTTAACTAGCACGCTTGTTGCCGTGTAGTTAGAAAGCTTATTGAGAAGCGCCCTTAGCTGACAACTTAATAGAAGCAATCTCGTTGTCACCCTTCACTTCTATTGGCTGCGTTAGCCCATCAATAGCAAAGGAGACTTTTTCATAGCTTCTACCACCATGCTCTCTGGCTACTTCCACATGCAAAACGAGCGGTTTATCAATGACTGTATTGCCGTAATCATCCAGCCCATCCCATGCGATATGAAGCGGCGTGTTTTTCTTAGTTGCGCCGGAAAAGCCATCGATTAAGCTTTCGCTATTGCGGCCAGCTTCTTTTCTACCAACTCTGCGCCACCAAGTGCGCAATTCGCTTAGCCAGCGTTCACTGGTACCTCGAAGCGCTAGGCTTTTAACTAGCCTATTTTTGTCGTCGCTTATCCACACACTGACGTATGGCCCGCGATAATCCGCAATATCAAACATAGGTAGCGCGACATCTATTAGTATTCCATTACTCGCCGTACCTGTTTCATCATTTACGGCCGTGCGAGAGGCAAAGGTATCACTTGTAAACACCCGTCCATTTGCATCGACTAGCTTTAGGGCAAGCGAGGGCTGCGAATTCACTAAATCTAGCGACTGCTGCGCCGGTTTGGTCGCCCCAAAATGTGACAGCAAAGCAGCATCAAATGCTGTACTCGCAAGAGCAATTACCTCAAAACGCGCATTTGGCCAACCATCGCTATGGCTTATCAAACCTTTTTCCTGCGAAGTAACATACCTATCAGAATAAGCTGGCTGCTGCCACGGCTTCAAATGTGCCAATGTCGCATTGGAAAAACCAATAGCATCTCCGTCAATCTTACTTTGCCATATCACATCGCTTGAAGAGACATGGGTTTGCAATGTATCCACGCTGATGTGAAAGTTAGCAAACCCTGCTGACGCAAGAAAGTCCGCAATACGTTCTATAACAAGTGCTGACGCAAAGGCAGATAGATCCCACTGGATAGGTGCTGAAAATTCAATAGTATTCTCTTTTTTAAAATGCACATCGGCTATTCTGGCTACACGAGCAAGACGTCTAACCTCTCGACGCGATAGAGGTTGAGTCGTCTTATTGTTTTTTATACTTGGAATTGGGTTTGTACCTTGGCCTGTACTTTTACCATGGCTGTAATCACGCCAATAATCATAGAGCGCACCATTGCGGCAGCTCACATTACCTTCGGTTTTATGAAACCATTTTTCGCACCGTTCAATGGCGTTATAAAGCCAGTTTGGCAATGGCGTATTTTCGCCCTGATTTAGTGCATAAAGCACACCATGAATATTATTTCTGTCGAGCGAAAAATAAGTATCTTTCACTAGTGCTTCAATATTGGTTCGCTGAACTTCATTTAGCGCACTATTGCTATTAAGTGTGATAACAGGGGATGATTGGCCATTTGACGCGGGAAATGTATATGACTCAGCAAAAGCCGAAACACTAGAGGCTAACGCCGCTAGTGCTGTTATTAACAATAAACTACGCAAGGCCATTATTCGCTAGCTTGTGCCGTAGTGGTAGTGTTTTGCTCACGATCTCGCGGCTTAGGTGCAGGGTCTGCAAGCGTTAGAAAGCCATCGCCGTTAGTGTCGTAACGATTAAAGGCTGCAAAGCCCGATACCATATACTCGGCAAAGGTCATCTTCTTGTTTTCGTCAGTATCTAACACCCCAAAACGTACGTAGGTTTGCTTAATTTGTCCGTCGTACGTTTTTTTAATTTGAGCATCAAGTCTATCTTCAAACTCTAGTACATACTCTTGCTCGGTAAGCATCCCGTCGCTGTTTTCGTCTGTACGCTGAAACTGTGCTTCGCGAACAGCGTTAAACTCGTTTTTGGTCACAACATCATCGCCATTTTGATCATAAAGCGTCACAAAGCCTTCGATATTGTGACTTGTTGGCATACGTAACATAGGGCGCTGCTTTAGTGTAGGCGCGCTATCGGCATCGCTTTGCGAGGTGCGACGTGGGGCGGGTTCAGGATCACCTTTCGCCACAACGCCATCTTTGTCGGCATCCATACGGGCAAAGCTGCTTTCGCCCACGGCTTCGACTTCGTCTAAAGTAATGCGATCATCGTCATTTTTGTCTACCGCGTGAAATCTGATATGCGTTTGCTTCACCGAGGCTTTTCTGTCTTCAGCCAAGCGCATTTCCATTTTGCCTTCCCACTCGTACACGTACTCGCTCTCATCAAGCACGCCATCACCGTTTTTGTCAGACGCGGCAAATCGCGCGCGGCGTGCATCAACAAATTCCTCTAAAGGCAAAGACTGATCTTTGTTTAAGTCGTAGGTAAGAATGATACCACTTGCGCTATGCGGAGCTGCGGCTACAGTGCCTCCTAAAGCCACGGCGCCTGCTGCGATAAGTAGTGCGGTTTTCACTGCTGCGGTTACTTGTTTCATTGTTGTTCTCTCCGGTCTGCGTTGTGATTAAAAGGCTTCGAAAGAAAGCGTGGTGGTATAGCTATAAGTAGGTACATCTGCGTCTTTTGGCGCATCGGTACGCAAGCGTACCTGCATCAAATAAACGCCCTGTTTTGCCGGGGTGAATGACGCTTCTCCGGCGTTGTTCGTGGTGACTTTTTCCACATCCGACTCTTCGGCAAACTGGTCTTTGCCTTCATAAAAAGCCACTTCGTGGTTTGCAACCGGTTCGCCGTTGTAAAGCACGTTAAAGTCGAAACTCTCGCCGCTAAAAAGGCTGTTTGGGTGCATAACGGGGACTATCTCAAGCCCTTCATTGCGCGGTTTAAGGGCAGTCTCAGTCGGGCCTTTTTTGGTGACATAGGTACTGGCGAAGGTAACGGACTGAAAGTGTTCAGTAAGCTCTGCACCTTCTGGCAATGGTTCATCATTGCCGCGCATTGAGCCTCGTTCACCATCTTTCATATAAACACGAAAGACTGCGCCCATTCGCTTACCGGTAGAAAACTGATACGTACCCTCTTCTTCTAGGGTGTGCTCAAGCACATTGCGTGTAGACAAGTTAACCACCTCATCCACATTCTGTTTTTTACCACTTGGCGTTATCACTTCAAATGACGCGTTAGAAACGGCCGCTTCTGGCACGAAGAACTGTTCTGCGAACGAAGCGTCTAACGTTACTTTGCCACCGCGAACAGGTTCAAATTGAAGTGGCTTTAGGTAAGCAACGTGAGCCAATGCACTGCCACTAAGACAGCTAGCAAGCAACAAGTTAAGGCTGATAAGCGAGTGTTTTTTCATGGTGTTTTTTTGTTCTGGTAGTGAAAAAGTGAAAATATACTATTGCAAATGATAATTGTTATCAATAGTATTTAGATCAAATTTTGACACTGGGATGTGTCGGATCTCGTTTTGACAGGCACGAGAAAACAACACGAAACACTTCATTCACACACTAATTTATTTGGGAAAGACATGACTTTTAGACTCTCTTTAGTTTCTATCGCATTGGGCTGTGCACTATCACTACCTACTCATGGTCAGCAAACTGAACTTGCAGTGACCAAAGTAGAAAGCGAAGAAACACTGACAACTACAGTAGAAGCTGTACTGGATACCGACGCCCTGTCAAAGCGTTCAATTACAAACATTGAAGACACCGCGCGCTACATTCCGGGTGTTCAGGTAAACGACACTGGTAACCGCTTCGGTAATGATGGCTTTAACATTCGTGGTCTTGAAGGCGATGCCGTTGCAGTAACCATTGACGGTATTGGTCAGGGTGAAACTCTTAACCCTGGTTCATTTGCAGCTTACGGTATGTTTGGCTCGAGTCGCGGTGAGGTAGAAATTGAGCACGTAAAGGCCATCACTATTACTAAGGGACCTAGCGCGGTGGCACAAGGCTCAGGCTCATTGGCAGGCTCAGTCACGTATGTGACCAACGATGCCGCCGATTTTTTAACAAGCACTGGCGACGACACAGCCTTTAAACTTAAAACCGGGTTTGATGCGCGATCTGACGAGTGGCTTGTTCACGGTACTGTAGCCAATAGAATGAATAACCTAGAATCGTTAGTGCAATACACAATGCGCGATAGCAGCGAGACACAAGCGCATAGTAATGGAGATGCCATTGAGGGAGCGGGTCGCGGACAGGCAGATCCAATGGACTCACAATTGGACGCTGTGTTGATTAAACTGGCTTACAATTATTCAGACCACCAGCAATTCGGTGTGGTGTATGAAAACACCCAGCGCGATACCGACGGTATCCCACTGTCTCGAGAAAGCAGCAGCTATTTTGACTTTACTTCACAAGACGAAAATAACCGCGAACGACTTGGTGCATTCTATAGTGCAGATAACGTGCAATCTGCCCTAGCAGACAGCATCGATATACGACTAAATTACCAAGAATTGTATACAGCGGGTGTAACCAACTTTTTGTTTGCAGCTGGCCCCACCGCGCCTATTTTACGCTCTGAAGATCGTAATTTCACTCAAGAACAAGTAAGCCTGAATGTCGATATCGCTAAGTCAATTAATGGCGATATTAATCATGAAATTATTTATGGTCTGAGCTATCAGCAAGTTGATGCCAGTGCACAAATGTACGACCGTCGTTATGCAGGCGCTACAGTAAGTGCAGGTATACTCGACGGCTACCCTATTCGCGACCAAAGCTTTGTACCAGAGTCTGAAAAAACGGTAGTTACCGCTTACTTTGCTGACACTATTACGCTTAGCGATGTACTCACCGTAAATGCAGGTCTTAGATACGATACAACAGAATACACGCCAACTATTGACGATACATTCTCTGACCCAACAGGACTAAGTATTCAAGATGCTGACTTTAGTGCTGTAGTAGGAGAACTGGGTGCAACCTACACCTTTGCGCCGGGTCATTCATTAAATGCGCGAATTGCGCAAGGCTATCAAGCCCCTACACTTCAAGACCTTTACTTTGGCACTAACTCAGGCGACGAAGCAGTAGATATTGTGACAGGTAACACATTTATTGACCTCGACCGTATTGCAAATGGTGAGCTAGAGGCGCAAGAGTCGATGAATTATGAGCTTACCTACATAGGTAATTTTGAAAAAGGCAACGTAAGTGTGTCTGTATTTAGAACCGACTACACCAACATGATTCAAGATGAAACTTTCTCAAACCCTTATGATGCTGTGCTCACTCAGCAAGTGTGTAGTCGCCTTGGTTGTAACATTGAAGTAAGCAGCGAAGATACCTTTACACAACCTCAAAATACAGGAGAAATTACCGTTGACGGTATTGAAGTATCTGCCTCTTATGACTTCACAGCCAACTGGCGCGGGCAATTTGCTTACACCGCATTAGACGGTGAATACGACACGGCGTCGAGCTTTAATGATGCCGGTGATGATTTAGAAACTATTGCACCAGACACCGCCACCATGACGCTGTCGTATGTGTCTGACAACCGTGACTGGGGAGCCGAACTGGTTGCCATTACCAGTAAAGGCGTAGAAGAAAGCAGCCAGACTAGCTTCACCTCTCTAAACAATGGCGACGGCCCTGCTTATTACCCAAGTGGTTACACCGTATTTGATTTAATGGCGTTTTACGATATTACTGATAACTTACGCTTTACCACCGCGATTTATAACTTAACTGACAAAGAGTACTATCGCTGGGAAGTAATGAATAACGTGCGCACGGGTACAGGCGGCTTTTTCTCTGGCGTTAGCGACAACGGCTATCAGCGTTTCTCAGAACCAGGTAGAAGCATAAGCGCCTACGTTACGTATCAGTTTTAATTGCTACACGGCGCATTAAAAAAAGCGAAGCTCACCTTATTCAGGTGGCTTCGCCATTTCAAGCAATACGATGCTTTACTTGAAAAAGCGATGCATGCTCAGCGCAACGGCGATATAAAAACCTATTCAATGCTTACTGCCAAATCGGAAGCGTTTTGGAAAGAAATTGAGCGTTTAGAAAACCCTAAATAGGCATCAGTAAATAAGATTAATACCTAACGCATAGCGAGCGCCTGCATCTTGCACTAACAACAGATGATTACTAAAGCGACCGCGCTTATGCACAGTTTCATTAGTGATATTAATGCCTTCAAAAAATAACGATAAATGTGGGCTTAACTGGTAAGACGCACTCACATCCCACTGTTCATAAGGACTAACAAAGGTAGGTTCCGTGCTTTGTGTTTGGTTTAATGATTGCAAGAAACCGTCGCGGTGGTTCCACGCCAATCGCCACTGCAATGCGTCTCTCTCGTAAAACAGCACCATATTTTTTGCCCCTGACAAACCAGTGAGGGCAAAGGTAGATTGCACGTTAGCTGTATCTAGCTCGGCGTTACTATCTACAAAACTCGCGTTAGCTTGAATACCCCAACCTGACTCACCAAACAAATGTTGCACGGCTATTTCAACGCCTTCAACGGTGGCCGAGCGTCCATTGCTAGGCGATATTACTGAAAACTGCGCTAATTCATCTTGATCATCTGGCGCGTTGGTATCGCTTCCGGTACTTGGGTCGGTGACACCATTAAACGAAAGCGTATTGCTTTGGCTAACAATAAAGTTATCTACGGTTTTTCGAAAATAACTCGCTGATAAATAGCTGTTGTCTTGATAATAATGCTCAATAGCCAAATCAATGTTTTGGGCTTCGAAAGGTTTCAATTGCGCGTTACCAATACGAGCACGTAAATCGCCGCCTTGGCGGGTAGTGGTATAAGTAACGCCTGGCGACATCTGCTCTAGTGTTGGTCGAGTAATACTGTGACTATAGGCAACGCGAAATACCCACTGATCAAGCCAATTCGCTTTAACACTGAAACTAGGAAGGAAATTACTGTAGCTTGATGCTTCTTCAATGCCGACAGAGGCACCAAATTCTTGCCCCAGCTCGGTTTGATCAAGTATCACTAATGCGGAAAGTTGCTCATCGACGCCAGTCACATTTACATCAGTATATTCAGCGCGAATGCCAGCATGTATATCAACAAACCACGGCGCGAAATCTTTCTCTATAGCGGCTTGTGCAAAGGCAGCATACACGGTTTCTTTCACTGCAAATGAGCTACCCCGCGTTTCTGGCGCCAAACTCACATTACCTGCTTGTTCCAAAAAGCGAAACAACGTATCGCCGTCGTGGCGCAACCACTGATTTGGTATATGCTCGTGTCCGCTAATAGTACTTAAAAAGTCGTCACCCGCGTCGAATACCGATTGAAAATTATCCGGAATATCAGGAGAGTCGAAATACCCACAAAAAGTGCAGTGTCTGGCATCCGCTTCATTATCACGTCGCTCGTTAGCTTTTTCTCGCTGCGTTACCGCCGCGCCCATATCAAGCTTACTAAACCACTGCTGCTCACCTAGCACACTGATATTGACCTTTGCTTGGCCAATGTCATCATCGATGCTCCACCCTCGTCTCAACATAACATGTGCGCGACCATTAGATGCATCAAGATAAGGTCCCACGCCTACGGGCTCTCCGAGCGCGTTAGCTTGCCCTGGATTAGCAGCTTCAAAACCAAAAATTGCGGGTAACACCGTATTTCGCCTATGATCAAACGAAGAGCGATTTAAATATCCAATGAGTGAAAGTGCATTACCTTCGCCATTGTTGTCATTTACTGATGCAGATGAGTATGAAACATCCGCGTCCATAATAATATTGGGCGCTACAATCCAGTTGGCATCTAAACCATAACTATGAAGTGATGAAGAGCGGTTAAAGGTTCTAGCATGAAAGTCAGTGGCATGACCGCTATTTTGAGAAAACGCTACGGCCGTACCATTTGTGTCTAATGCCACATCCTCTAAATTGCTTGACGTAAACCAATGGCCCATAGAGGTTGCCGATGTTTCTACATCGAACGTTGACCCTAAATAATCCGCTGACAGTTCAAACGTATTGTTTGGGCGATATTGAACAACCAATGTCCCACCTGTGCGTGTACGCTCGTCAAACCTCACTCGTTGATCATAATTTCTTGGCACGTAAAGCGTGTTTGCACTTGCTGATAGTTCAACTTCTGGAATATTAGTATTTACCAACCACCCGTCAATTTGCGCCTCATCAAGACGTGCTTCTCGCTGGTATTGGTTGAATGATGCTAATACACCAAGCGTATTGTTCAAGTAGGTATTACTGAACAACGCCGTTGTCGAAGGGGCATAGGCCTTGGAATTGGTGTCGTACTGCATTTTGACACTACCGGCAGCGCGCACCCCCTTAAAAGTCAACGGCTTGGCAGTTTGTATATCAATGGTAGAGCCTATACCACCCGACTGCATTGCCGCCTGATTTTGTTTGTATACGGTAACGCTACTTACAATTTCAGAGGCTAGGGTGTCAAAGCTAAACTCGCGGCCCAGCTTATCACTGGCCATAGGTCTACCATTAAGCAAAACACGATTAAACTCTGGACCAAAACCGCGTACCGTGACCAACTGACCTTCACCCTCCGCGCGGTCGATAGAAACGCCCGATACTCGCTGTAGCGCTTCTGCAAGGTTTTGGTCGGGGAACTTGCCCATATCAACGGCACCAATCGTATCAATAATGACGCTGGTATTTCGCTTAATACCAACCGATTGCGCCACCTTCGCACGAAGCCCTCTGACTTCGATAAACTCAATGCGATAATTGCCCTGCTCATCAGGTACGGTTACTAAGCTCTCATCTTGCGCTGTGAGTGAACTAAATAGTCGCGAAATGACATGCTCAGCGCGCGACTTATTACGCGTAGATTCAATTTTTATACGACTCTTATCAACAATATTCGCTTGCAAGTGCGTATTTGCCAAAAGCATTGCTATTGCTTCTTGCGGCGTATAGTTACCACTCACTTCATTTGCAAAAGTATGCCGTACTTCGTTGTATGGAAAGACAACTGTCAGCCCGGCTTGATTAGCAAATGCAATGAGTGCCTCGTCGGCACTTTGGGCGGGAATCGAAAATGCGACCACCGTGTGAACTGCTGGCTTTTCTGTGGCATCGGTGCTTTTGTCAGTACTTTGGCGTAAATACTGGGTATCAGACTGCTCGTGGGGTAAAACAGATTGCGCACATACGGGCAAGCACAGCCCACCCGCTACCATGCTTGCCGCTAGTGACACAGTGCACGGTGTAAATGGTAGCAAAGCTAGTGTTGAGCGGTGACGTATTCCCAAAGGCATTATCTTATTATTTTCATTAGCTTTTTTATTGCAACTATCGAATAGTAGCTAGAGCCTGTTTATCTTTGTTCATAATTTATGCACGAGTCATTTTTCAGTCAGACAATTGCAAATGTACGTGGTTTGGTGGCCCCAAATAAGTACATTTATGTGCAGTATGCTTAAAAAATGGCCATACCCCTGTGGGGGGTGGGGCCAAAATTGACTGCTTTGTTGTTTTAAACTAGCGGCGCATTATATACAACCTATTAACAAATTTAATTTCTCATTGATGTTTTTCATTGCTTATTGAAAAAACATTGGGGGAAAATGACCGCGCACTCGTCTGTATAAATAACAACGATAAAAAATAACAATATGCCCATAGAAACAGCCATACATAATGCCTATATGTCGGCCCGTGGTTCGATGGCTAAAATGCTATCGCGACTTGTGCCGCCTAAAGAAGTGGATGATATTCTCCAGGATACTTACGTGCGTTTATGTCAGGCGAAATCAACAGAGCATATTAAAGAGCCCAAATCATTTTTGTTTAAAACAGCGAAAAATCTGGCGTACGACCATTTAAAGCGCGCCGATACGCGTATGGTCGACGACAGTGTTGAAGTGGCACAAGCGCTTGAAAGCGCGATAAGTGGTATTGACGATGAAACGTTCAACAACAATGCTACCCAACAAGAATTTAAGCTATTTTGTGATGCAGTGCGCGCGCTCCCTAAACAATGTAGGCGCGCATTTGTATTAAAGAAAGTGTATGGCTACTCTCTTAAAGAGATTGCCCAAGAGTTAGAGATAAGCGAAAAGACCGTGGAAAAACATATTGCCGAAGGTATAAAACGATGCACCTTGTTTATGCGCCGGCAAGGTAGCGAAAGCAGCCCGCAATCACGGCCAAGCGCTTATATAAGCAGTGGGCATTCATACAGTGAGCGGGTAAAGAGAGACGCACATGACTAATTCACCAAATCAGTCGCCAGACAACGTAGTACCTTTAAAAAGCGACGATCACGTGCTGGATGAAGCAAGCATGTGGTTAGTTAAACTAGAAAGTGGACTCGACGCTGAACAAACAAATACACTTAAAGAGTGGTTAGCTATACCTTTGCACCGCGACACCTTTTTAGAAATGGTGGCACTGTGGGACAAAATGTCGGTACTTAGTGAGTTGGCGGATATCGTACCTCACGCGCCTGAGTCTAGCGATAAGACTACGATGCACTTGGCTAATTTGCGCTGGAAGCGTCCGGTAGCAATAGCCGCGTCTTTACTGTTAGTAGGTGTGTTGAGTTTCCAAGGTTTTCATTTTTTCTCATCACAACCGCAAAGTAACGAGGTTGCTCAAGTGGCGCGTTATTCATTACAAGCATCTACTAAGCCCGGTGAGCACAAAAGCATTAGTTTAGAAGATGGCAGTACACTGTGGCTCAACACCAATTCGCAGGTCAATATTGCGTTTACTGAGACGTCTCGCACCATTGAACTACTGCGAGGTGAACTTCATATAGAAGTGGCCAAAGATAAAAAGCGCCCGCTTAATGTGCTGGCGGCAGGTAAAGCAATTCAAGCCATTGGGACCGCGTTTAACGTGCAATATCATCGCGGCGACCTAGAACTTGTTGTCACTGAGGGTGTCGTAGAGGTAGCCAGCTATACGTTTACTCAAACCGACGCCAATAGACTTTTGGCCCCTGTGATCAAATCCACAAACAACGCTATGACCTTGGTTGAAGGTCAAAAGTCAGTGCTTTCTTTACCAAATAGCACCGTGGAGCCCATCTCACTACAAGATATTGCCAATGACTTAAGTTGGCGAGAAGGCAAAATAATATTTCGCGGTGAAACGCTCATAAACGTTATTGAAGAGGTAAGCCGCTACACTGACAAGACCGTAGTACTAGGTGATACCAAATTAGCCAATCTACAAGTTGCAGGCCTATTCAACACGAACGATGTTGATGCGTTAATTGCTACGCTGGCAGACAATTTACAAATTTCGACAGACTATACTGACGATACCATCGTGCTTCGCTCACGCATGCAGTAACACGCAAAAGCGAAGCATCTCTCGCCCTTTAAGTACTAAGCCCTTACAATAACGTTTCACTGAAACAGAATTGATATTAAGGGCAGTATTTTTATGCTTCTTCGCACTATCAGACAAAATACTCAACACAATAAAACCTTGTTGATGACGTTTGTTGCACTACTTTATGGCATAACTTCAGCACCAGCCTATGCCATTGAAGCAGGGCAATACTACTATTTCATCTCTGACAAATGCGAAGCAAAAGGCCCTCAAACACCGGAAGAACGAGGCGCTGCAACACCTGATGTGATGCTTTTTGAAGTGCTTCCCGCTGGTATTAGCGACTACTATGTAAACATGAACACAAAAGCCTTAATTAACTATACTGATGAAGGCCAAGAGTACCTTTCGAGTTTAGAATCTGAGCAGGCGTACACCGCAGGTAAAACAGTAAACAAGGAAGACAGTCACGCCAAAGACAGCAGTATTATTCATCACGATTTTATGTTGCAACGGGAAGCTATTGATTTAAAAAGCCTCATTGAAACACTGAATGGTTTTTCACAGTTACAAACCGACAAAGGTTACTACTTTAAGAAGCTCGTCAGCCTGCAGGACCCAAATACGCGGTTCAAAGCAATAACACGAGTTCGGCTAACCGACAATGGAATCGACAACAGAATGCAGCTAACCGACTATTCAAGCAGCTATTACCCGCTGGACGACAAAGGCAAAGCTTCAGACACGCCATTTATTAGTGTTGATCATAACAAGGCGCTACGGAGCACAATTCACGACTTCAACAGCCCTTATAATATATACACCAAACACAGTGTGTGCGGTGAGAAGTGGGTACCTTAACCTAATGCTTTAACCGTTTCGATACAGGGTTTTAATAAGGTGAAAGCCGAAACGGGTTTTAACAGGCCCGTGTATTTTTAACACTTCTTTTTTGAAGACCACATCGTCGAAGGCTTTAACCATTTGTCCGCGGCGAAATTCACCTAAATCACCACCGCGCTTACCAGACGGGCAAGTAGAATGACGCTTGGCTAATGTAGCAAAATCTTTACCCTTTTTAAGCTGTTCTAAAATAGATAACGCTTCTTTTTCTGTTTTCACCAAAATATGAAGGGCTGCTGCGGTTGCCATGATTGTGCCTATGAATTAAACAAGAATACATGATTATACCGCAGTCGCCGCAAAGGGTTAAGGAAGAAGGGGCAATATGCGCTCAGCCACAAGCTGCTGTGTAATATCGTCCCTTTCGTGAGCCGTCACCACCACAACCAAATCAAAGTCTTTAATGACTAAAATATACATACCGCCGCCACCTTGGGCTGAGAACATGAAGTGTTTTTTACCATCAAGTTCAACGTCGGCTCCCCACCAAAAATAGCCATATCCCTGATGAGAAACGCGTTCACCACCACCAAAAATATCATCATCACCGGTTATCACCTGCCTTTGAGTGGCTTGTGCTAAGTAACCTTTATGAATGAGCTGCTCACCTCGCCACTGTCCACCATTACTTGCTAGCAGCCCCATTTTCATCATATCTCTTGAAGTGACACTAACTTTCCAACCCGATTCAGGAAGACCGCTCGGTGCTGTGCGCCATGCATAATTGGTAATACCCAGCTTGCCAAAAAGCTCTTTATCGATAAACTCACGGGCAGTGCCGGGCACAACGGCGTCTATAACTTGCATGATAAATCGCGGCCCAGTGCCGTACTTGAACGTCTGCGATTCGGTTGTGATGGGCGCCGTATCTTCTAAAACCGCCTGAATTTCACCTTGCCCATTTATGCGCTCAAGGTCGGCATTTATGGCTTCCCAACCTTCGTCACTAATTTTTACTCCCGTGGTCATGGTAAGTGCATGGTGCAGAGTGATTTTATCTGCGCCTTCGACAAGCTTGCTGCGATCAATATTGTCTAAAAAGCTAATAACAGGCTTATGAAGATCATCCATAGTGAGATACCCCAGCTGTATTGCTCGGCCCAATACTAACGAGGTATAGCTTTTAGTGGCAGATGACTGCGGATGCGATAAGTCGACGCGACCACGCTTAAAATAGGACTCAAATAGCAGCTTGCCATCTTGTGCAATTAGCATACTGTCATAATTTCCATGCTGTCCCGTTGCCATCTCTTTGGCCAGCGCAATTATCGACTCCTCGCTTATGCCCGCACTTTTAATCGAGCCAACCGGAATACCGTCATTCAAGACTGTTGGCGACGTATCAATATAAGGCGTTGTTAGCTCAGAAATATCCATAAAGCGCTTTTCTATTTCTGGCATTCGCCAATGCACTATTTGCGCCTCTTCTTTTGATGCTGTTGGCAGTGTTTGAGACTGTGCTTGTAATGTGGTCTCGGCCAAAGCACTTTGTAAACTACCGATAGAAAATGTAATAGCAATTGTCGCTACCGCCTTTGCCATCTGCTTCATTACTGTTTGATTTACATTAGTCTGATTGTTATTAGTTCGCTTCATCTTAGTTCCTTGCTTTGTTATCGCCATCGAATAATGATGTTTGGAAACCTAGCAACTCACCTAAATTAAGCATGAAAAACGTGCTGATTTTTTGCTGATTTTTGCGTAATCAAGACAACACTTATTCTTATCAAAAGCCTATAGTGGTAGTGTATTACTACTAGCATTTGCACCAAAAACGAGGGTGCTTTGTTTTCTGACTGTTTAGAGACCTTATGACCGAACAATATTGGATTGGCGGCTTTTTTGTTGACGTTTCACGCAACCAAATAGTACATAACAAACAAGCGCAAACTCTTCCCCCTAAAGCATTGGCGGTATTGACCTATTTGGCTTCCCGACAAGGCGAAGTTATTAGCCAAGATGAATTACTAGATAATGTGTGGGCAGGTACAATAGTCTCCCCCAATTCGTTACAACGCTGTATTGCACAGTTGAGAAAGGCATTTGGCGATGATGGCAAAGCACAAAGTTTTATTAAAACCCACGCCAAAAAAGGTTACAGCTTAGAGTGTGACATCCGTTGGGAACGCGTCTCAACACATCCTCCCTCAGCACAACCTAGAGTTCTTACTAGCGACGCCAATAGGGATATCACAGAAAAATCAGAAACATTGCAGCACGACACTCTTACGTCTGAGCCATCTGAGCAGCTATCTGAGCCGCCAACTAAGTCGACTAAATCATCATCAAAACAGCGCTATGCATTGCTTATTTTCGCGGTTGCGCTTCTTGTCATCGGCACTATTGCTGCTTTTACGGCTTCATCGCCCGTAACCGATGTTATGAGAATAAAAGATATTCGTTTACTGACTTCAACAGACAACAGAGAGCTGGCCAGTGCGTACTCTCCTGACGGCCAATATATTGTGTTTCAGCGGTTTCCTGACGTAATGTGCAAAAGTCAGTTATGGGCAAAGCACATTGGTACACAGCAGGAATTCCAGCTTACCGAAGAGCTTGGCTCATACGGCAGTTTGGCATTTTCACAAAACGGTTCAGCACTTGCGTTTGTGAAAGAGAGCCGTTGCACTACCCCTGTTGAACAGAAAACCTGCTTTCAATTACAACAAATAGATTTTGAGCAAGCGTTGCTATCGCCACAAACGCCGCAAACCTTGATGGAATGCAAACATACAGAAATAAAAAGCCCTATTTGGACTAGCAACAATGACATTGCCCTTCTGCAAAAAGAACAAGGACGATGGAAGCTTATTAGCTACGCCATTAACGACAGCAAAAGTACGCCACTTTATGCACTGGATAATGGCAGTGTGGTGTCTTTTGATTACTCACACCACAACCAGATAATGGCACTCACCACTTTGCATGAATCTGGTGTGCTTCATATTGAAAAGCTTGATGCGGCAGGTAAATTACTTTCTAGCGTACCCATTAACTATGAGGACGCTATTCCCAAGTACGACGTGATATACCCCAATTTTTCCCCTGTAGATAACCACCTTATTTTCAGTACGGGTAAGCAGCTTTTCACGGTAACATTCGATGGCAGCATTCACCCTGTTAGCATGCCCTTAACCGACGCAATTGGTACCCCTTTATTTCATCCGCAGGGTAAAAAAATGTTAGCCATTAAGGGATATTACGACAGTGATATTGCCACCATACCGCTGGCACAATTCAACTCGTTGTTTACCGACTTGAATACGCAATTGAATACTGAATCGAATGTTGAATTAATTGATACAAACAGCACAAATAGCGAAACTAATCGGGACATTCACTTTTACACCACCATTCGTTCGCCACTTGAAGAGAACCGCGCAAAGTTTCAACCTACGGGGCATTTAGTTGCGTACTCATCAGAAGGAGATGGTACGTCTCAGGTATGGACAGCGTCAGTTGCAAATACTGTAGTGCAGCTAAGCAGCAACACAAAACAGCTTAGCCACTTCGCTACGAATACACAGGTGATGGACGTGTTATGGGCGCAAGACGGCAATAGCGTATTGGTAAACGCATCATCACAGCTTACGCGTATACATTTAGATGGCAGAGAAAACCCCATTGCTTTTAATTACCCTATAAACAGCTTATTTCATTGGGACGGCCAGCAAACCGCTATAGCCAATATTTCTCACCAAGGTGTAAGCAAGCTGGTTGAAATTAACCTAGAAAGTGGTGATTTCTCAATACTGTCGACTAAATCTATTAACTGGGCAGATAAAACCGACAATGGCACCCTAGTATATACCGACACAGTAGGGCGTATTTGGCAGTCTGGAAATATTGAGCATGAGGTGATCCCCGCTCTCATTAATCAAGGTAGTGATAGGCATTTTGTTATTCACCACAACGTGATTTACGGTATCAACGATAGTTATCAGCTGTGGAAATATGACATGAACAGTACCGCTTTTACTATTCTTGGACAACTACCCGATACGGTGGACTATATTACTGATATTAACGATGAGATTATTTTAATCACACTGCGAGTAGCAGCCCGTAAAAACGTAGTTGAACTGACCATTGAATAGCTAGTACGTAGATAACCTTAAATACAACGGGCTATTTCAAGTGGCTCTGTTTCAAGAAGCACTATTTCAAGGCGCACCAATTCAAAGTGCGCTTTAATTCATTTGAAAACGCATTTCAGATAAAAATCATCATTAAATCAGCACCACTTCAAACTTTCTCGTAACAGTTCAGTACATTATGTGACATTGCATTAGCGATGTTTAACCACACGTTTTCAAGGAACTTTTATGCTGTTACGTTTACTTCTACTGTTAATTGTTTTGCTGATTGAAGCGCAAAGCGCAGAGGCCACCCCAAATCCTGTCGAAATACCAAGAACACAGGTTATACCGCTTGAAAATAGTGTTACAGGGGGGCTTTACGAACTATATGTAAAGCTGCCAGAGGGATACATTTTTGAAAGCAGCGATTCTGAAAATTCTGCTTCTAAAGACAATACCTCTCATGCGCATCAACCAGCCTTAAAGCACTACCCAGTTATTTACACCACAGATGCCGATTGGCATATGGATTTACTATCGGGCACCACCGAATTTTTGCTACCAGAGGTTATTATTGTAGGTATTTCCTGGCAGCGTAATATGCCAAGTAATGTTGACTACGGTGATAGTCGAGCCTATGCCAGCCGCTTTAGAGATTACTCCTTTACTTCACACAGTAAACCTGATGTTCAAGAGAAATATCAATTTGGAAAAGCGGAGGCGTTCCTACGCTTTATTCAACAAGATGTAATGCCAAAAGTTGAAAAGCAGTACCGTGTAGCACCAAACGCAAATGCTTATTTGGGTTATTCAATGGGCGCAGGCTTTGGCGCATATGTTTTACTTGAAGCGCCGAACACGTTTACGCATTACCTATTGGGCAGCCCATCACTCAGTGAAAATAGCTTAGTTGCGCTAAAAGAGCTAACAGCCAAACCAGTAAAGCAACAAGTAGAAAATGCCAATGTTTTTGTGTCTATCGGCGAGTTAGAAACATCTAGAATGGAAGTAACCCAAGCGTTTGTTGCTTTGCTAAAACAAAGCCAGAACAACATGACAATAAATGGCTTAAACGTAATTAGCGACAGCGACCATACCAGTGCTGTACCCGAAACCTTTACATCAAGCATTCGCTGGTTAAAGCAGATGACCGATAAATAAACCAAGGCTCGATTTTGTATTGGATATCTACTTGTTATAAGGTTATCAGAAGCACTGGCAGACACGGACTACGACTATGAGCTTGATTGAAGCTCTTCCAAGTGATTATGGACATATAATTACCTACGCCTTAGTTTTTACAACTATATCGTTCTTAATACACGCACTTTTAAAGTCTCGCGAACTAAAGTTAGAGCTCAACAAAATCAAATCTCACCTTCAAGACTCAGAGCAGAAAAACGTAGCGCTATTAGATAAGTACCAACCTATAAGTTCTATTGAGGACCGTGTGAAGGAACTGAACGCCGAGTCAGATGCAATTACATCAAACATACAGACGCTTCGGGCATCTTATGCGGCTAAACGAAAGCTATTTGACGAACTTGAAAGAGAGTTGGCTGTATTCGATGAAAAAATTGAGCTATCCACATTGGGGTACTATGAACCTCACTTCGATTTTGGAACTTCAGACAGATTCAAAGCTGAGATTACTGCTGTGCGAGAGCAGCAGAAAGATATGCTGAAAGCCAAACAAGCGGCCGTTTGTCATACTGAGTGGAAAGTTAACAACAGTGCCAGAGAAGGCCAGACGATGACAAACAGAGCACTCAAACTAACACTAAGAGCTTTCAACAACGAATGTGACGCAGCAGTATCAAACGTGAGATGGAATAATATCCGCAGAATGGAAGAGCGCTTAACTAAAGCCAGAGAAGCCATCGACAAACTCAACAAGTCTAACAATATTCAGATAACAGAACCCTATTTCCAACTCAAGTTGCAAGAACTAAGACTCACTTATGAATATGCTGAGAAGCTCAGACAAGAGAAGGAAGACCGAGCAGAAGCTAAGCGCCAACTCAGAGAAGAACAACAGTTAATAAAGGAACAAGAGGCAGCGGCAAGAGAACAGCATAAATACGAAGAGCTTGTTGCTAAGGCCAATGAAAGAGCCAATAAAGCTACTGGTGACGAGCTGAAGCGCTTAAAGTCTGAACTTGAAGAACTTGAGGCACAACTGAACGAGGCCAGAGCAAAATCAGAACGGGCTCTATCGATGGCACAACAAACCAAATCTGGTTACGTCTATATCATAAGTAACATCGGTTCATTTGGTGATGGGGTATTTAAAATCGGTATGACTAGAAGACTGGAGCCCCTAGACCGTGTGCGTGAGCTTGGGGATGCCAGTGTGCCATTCACATTTGACGTCCATGCTCTTATTTATTCTGAGGATGCGCCTGCACTTGAAGCTGAACTGCATCGTCATTTCAATGAACATCGACTCAATCTAGTAAACAACCGTAAAGAGTTTTTCAGAGTAGATTTAGATGAACTGAGGGCCAAACTTGAAGAGTTAAAGCCTGATGTAGATTTTCTGACTGATGCTGAAGCTCAGGACTATCATCAAAGCCTTCTGATATCGAAAGAAGCACAAACCTATCATGAATCGAAAGTAGAGCGCTTACCAGACGAGATATAAGGTTCAAATGAAAAAGGCGCTGAGTGTTAACCCAACGCCTTTCTTTTGGCTTCTTTTCTGTCCTACATCACTGCTACATTTGTGTCTACTTTAATGTATACACTACATATAAGCCATTGATTTACAAGGACTAGGCGAGAGCAGCTTTGATTACATCATGCCGCCCATGCCACCCATGCCGCCCATATCAGGCATTGCAGGTGCATCTTCTTTAGGTAGTTCAGCTACCATTGCTTCAGTTGTGATCATTAGTGAAGCAATTGATGCCGCGAACTGAAGTGCAGAACGTGTCACTTTAGTTGGGTCAAGAATACCCATCTCTAGCATGTCGCCGTAAGTGTCGTTACCAGCGTTGTAACCGTAGTTACCTTCGCCGTTTTTCACTTCGTTAACTACAACTGATGCTTCTGCACCTGAGTTGATAGAGATTTGACGTAGAGGCGCTTCCATTGCACGTAGTGCAAGCTTAATACCTACTGTTTGGTCTTCGTTGTCGCCAGTTAGGTCAGCAAGTTTCGCTGCTGCACGAACTAGTGCTACACCACCACCTGGTACTACACCTTCTTCAACCGCTGCGCGAGTTGCGTGTAGTGCATCTTCTACGCGGTCTTTCTTCTCTTTCATTTCAACTTCAGTAGCTGCACCAACTTTGATTACTGCAACACCGCCTGAAAGCTTAGCTAGACGCTCTTGAAGCTTTTCTTTGTCGTAGTCAGACGTAGATTCTTCAATTTGACCTTTGATTTGTGCACAACGGCCTTCAATCGCTTCTTGGTCACCGTTACCGTCAACAACTGTTGTGTTGTCTTTGTTGATAACTACGCGCTTAGCTGTACCTAGGTCTTCTAGTTGAACTTTTTCAAGGTCAAGACCAATCTCTTCAGAGATTACCGTACCACCAGTTAGAATAGCGATGTCTTGTAGCATTGCTTTACGACGATCGCCGAAACCAGGTGCTTTAACCGCTGCAACTTTAACAATACCGCGCATGTTGTTAACTACTAGTGTAGCAAGCGCTTCGCCTTCAACATCTTCAGCGATGATCATTAGCGGTTTACCAGCTTTCGCTACGCCTTCAAGGGTAGGAAGTAGTTCGCGGATGTTAGAAATTTTCTTATCAACCAATAGGATGAACGGGTTGTCTAGTTCAACTGTACCGTTTTCTTGGTTGTTGATGAAGTAAGGTGATAGGTAACCACGGTCGAACTGCATACCTTCAACAACGTCTAGTTCGTTTTGAAGTGCTTGACCTTCTTCTACAGTGATAACACCTTCTTTACCTACTTTTTCCATTGCTTGAGCAATGATGTCGCCCACTTCTGCATCTGAGTTTGCAGAAATAGTACCTACTTGTGCAATTGACTTGCTGTCAGCACAATCAGTAGAAAGCGCTTTAAGTTCTTCAACCGCTGCTACTACCGCTTTGTCGATACCGCGCTTAAGATCCATTGGGTTCATACCCGCTGCAACGCTCTTAAGACCTTCAGTTACGATAGCTTGCGCTAGTACAGTTGCAGTAGTAGTACCGTCACCTGCCTCGTCGTTCGCTTTAGATGCAACTTCTTTTACCATTTGTGCGCCCATGTTCTCGAACTTGTCTTCAAGTTCGATCTCTTTCGCTACAGACACACCATCTTTAGTGATAGTAGGTGCACCGAAAGACTTGTCTAGAACAACGTTACGGCCTTTTGGACCTAGTGTTACTTTAACTGCGTTAGCTAGTGTATTTACGCCTTTCAGCATTTTGCTGCGTGCGTCATCACCAAAACGTACTTCTTTAGCTGCCATGATTAAATTCCTCTCTAATTCTGTTTAACGTTAGTTGTTATTACTCAACAATCGCTAGAATGTCGCTTTCGCTTAGGATTAGTACTTCTTCACCATCCAGCTTTTCTGTTTTAACGCCGTAACCGTCGTTGAAAATAACGGTGTCGCCAACTTTAACGTCAAGCGCTTTCACTTCGCCGTTCTCAAGAATGCGACCATTGCCTACTGCAATAACTTCACCGCGTGTAGATTTTTCTGCTGCTGAACCAGTCAGAACGATACCGCCTGCAGATTTGCTTTCTTGCTCTGCGCGCTTAAGAATTACGCGGTCGTGTAAAGGACGAATTGCCATTTTCAAGTCTCCTGAAAATTTCACTATTCAAGTTTATGTGTTTACCAACATCCAGATTGTCTGAATGTTGTGTGCCTGGGTTGCCCATTGCTGGGCAGTTAAAATCGTTTCTGCACGGATAGATGGGGTAGTACCCAGACAACTTCAAGGGTTTTTGAGCAAAAAAATGTAAAAAAAACTGATTTTTTTACTAATTCGCTATTTTTCTGTGATTGAAAAGACAAAAGAGGCGCCACACTTGTTCCACCTCTGGTAAGGAAAAATTGCTGAAAAAGCGTTATTTTAGTCGCTTATTAGGGTCTTGCGTGGTGTTGTCGGTGTACTCACCTTCAAACACATTATCTTGATTAGCGTGGCCGTTTTGACCGCCATGAAATGGGTTGTGACCACCGTGAAATGGATTTTGGCCAGCAGGCCCCTGATTAAAAGGATTTTGCCCGAAACCACCTGACATATCAGGGCTCACACCCGGTACCACCACGCGCATTTTCATATGCTTACTCACTTGCGCGGCAATCAAATGACGAGAGCCCGGCAGCGCAAACATAAAGCCGAAAATGTCGGTAATAAACCCTGGCGTAACCAATAAAACACCAGCAATTACCAACATTAAGCCTTCCACCAGCTCTTTACCTGGCACTTCATTGCGTTGCATTTTAGCTTGCGCAGTTTGCAATGTGCTTATTCCCTCGCGCTTTACAAAGTAAGCACCAATAAAAGCCGTTAGAATAACTAATCCAATAGTATTCCAACCGCCAATAACACTACCCACATTCACTAACAGGGCAATTTCTAAAATGGGGAGAACTGCAAACAGTATAAATAAAACCCGCAAAACACTTCCTCTTTTATTCATTCACTACCTGTTATAGGGGCTTTGAGCTTAATAGCAAGAAATGAAGGAGGGAAATCGGTTAATTAGCCACTAAGAGCGACCGATTACAACCGTGATATACTACGTATGTGAAAGAATAATCATCCAAAGGCGGTCTTGTAACCTAGATTGGCCTAGAGCGTGTTGACCTTTGCGGTACGTTTTTGCAGCAAAGGTCAACACGCTCTAATTTCTTATTTCAGAAGGTAAAAAGGTTTACTCATGACGATTAAGCTTGTGCTGTGCACTACCCCTAATGAAGAAGTGGCAAAAACTATTGCCAAAGCTCTAGTAGAAAGTCATTTGGCGGCTTGTGTTAATATTATTAAAGGTGTGCAGTCGGTTTATGAATGGCAAGGAAAGGTAGAAACCGACAACGAGTGCCAACTCTTGATAAAAACCAATACTCAAAAGGTGTTACAGGCCTACGATAAAGTGATCTCACTTCATCCCTATGAGGTACCAGAATGGCTGGAGCTCAACACAGAAGCTAGTCATGCCTATGGCCACTGGTTACAAACTACGTTACAAGAATAATGAAATATGAGACCTAACTTCACTATGCTCGTTCAACCTAAGCTAATTAAATCAAAGCGCGTTCTATCAAAGCGCGCTACATCCAAAGACTCACTGTCCAATGCTATGTCTGCTAAGCACATTGCTCGTATTTCAATTCGCCAATGGTTCACGCTTTTATCGCTACTATTTTTGTCTCAGCTATTTAGCCCTTCACTGCATGCACAGCTTAACGATGCATTCAACGACCCCTTTGCTAATGAGCCGCAGTTTTTAGAAGTCGATCAGGCTTTTGCCTTTGACTTCAATCAACAAGGTGACCAACTACACCTTTCTTTCACTATTGCCGACGGCTATTACCTGTATAAAAAGCAATTTCAATACGTTGCTAAAGAAGCAGAAATTGGCACGCCGTCTTACCCCGATGGTGTGATGATTGAAGATGAGTTTTTTGGTGAATCAGAAGTTTTTTATAATGGGGTAACTATTACGGTTCCAATAGAAAGTGCCAATGCTGATGGCATCGTAAAGGTGCGCTATCAAGGGTGTGCTGATGCAGGGCTTTGCTACCCGCCCACTGTGAAAGTGGTGTATTTGTCAGAAGTCGGTGTTGCCAGCAGCGGTAATGCTGACGATAGCGATACTCCAGTTAGCGAGCAATTTTCACTGGCAGAGCAGCTAATTAATAAAGACAATCTGCCATTAACGCTGGCATTGTTTTTTGCTTTAGGTATTGGTTTGGCATTTACCCCCTGTGTTTTTCCGATGTACCCCATTGTATCTGGCATTGTAATTGGGCAAGGCAAACCGAAAACAACCTCTCACGCATTTTGGTTAACCTTTGTTTATGTACAAGGCATGGCCATTACCTATTCTTTATTAGGCTTAGTGGTTGCCGTGGCGGGTGCACAATTCCAAGCGGCGCTGCAACACCCAGTGGTTTTGGGTGTGTTCATCGTGTTATTCGTAACACTAGCTGTTGCACTATTTGGCGGCTTTGAAATTCAACTTCCCGCCAAATACCAAGAAAAACTTACCCACATGAGTAACAACCAAACGCCAGGTAGTTTTGTGGGTGTGTTTATTATGGGTGTATTGTCTGGCCTTATAGCATCGCCATGCACCACCGCACCACTAACCGGCATTTTGCTGTTTATTGCACAAACCGGAGACATGACCCTAGGGTTTATTTCCCTGTATCTGCTTAGTATTGGTATGGGTGTGCCGCTAATTTTATTTGGTATGACTGGCGGAAAACTACTTCCCAAAGCGGGCAATTGGATGAATGTTGTAAAAGTGACATTCGGCTTTATGATGTTAGCCGTTGCCATTGTCTTCATTGAGCGGTTGTGGAATAGCCCGTACTCTGATTTCTTATGGGCAGCATTGGGTTTTGGCCTGTTTGGTTACTACTGGGCTACAAATCGCTCAACGCCAAATTCGCTAGCTAAACTTTTACGCGCTGTACTTGTAGCAGTCGGCATCATGGGCAGTGCAGGCCTTGCTTATCAAGCGGGCGTAAACACCGGTTTGTGGGGCGAAAAAGCACAACACCCTGAATTTGTGATTGCACGCGATCTAAGCGATTTACAGAACAAAGTTGCCGCAGCCAACGCTGAAGGTAAAACGGTAATGGTCGACTTATATGCCGACTGGTGTGTAGCCTGTAAAGAGTTTGAAAAATACACATTCCCACAAGCCAATGTCGTTGACGCACTAAGCAACACTGTATGGATGCAAATGGACTTAACTGACAACACCCCTGAACGTCAGGAAATGTTTGATTCATTCAACATTTACGGTTTACCCACTATTTTGTTCTTTGATACCAAAGGCAACGAACTCACCCAAGCCCGTGTAACAGGTTTTATGGATGCTGATACTTTCTCAGCCCATATTAACAAAACGGTAAATGGAAAGGCCGCGCAATAGACTAATCCAGCGAATTCGACGTGCTATGGTGCGTCGAATTCGCTTTTTGCGCGTTTTCATTGTCTTTTTCGCTTCACTTATATTAAATACTACCTTAGTACCACCCGTACACGCAGCGCCAAAGACATTAGGTTGTTTTGATGAAAAGCGTTTCTGTTTTACGCTGGTAAAATCGGCATCAGTGCCAAACTACTATAAAGTCACAGCCAAACGCCACTTAGCACTTCCCCTCGCCCTGACGCTGTATTCAGATGTATTATTTACTCAGTCGCCTCAATCACATTCGGCAGTAAAGGCTCCCGCAGGCAAACAAAGTCCATTCTCGCTATCCACTGGGTTAGCGCAGTCCTTAGTTAAGCTCAACAAAACGTCTCATGCTAATGCGTTTCTAGATAGTAATAAGCCGATACTGCTTGGATACACTAAAAACCCAGACGCCTTTTGGCGTTCCATGCGCGTGAAGTGGACCGTGGGCAGTATTAACGCAAAACACGACAAC
This sequence comes from Alteromonas sp. KUL42, assembly GCF_006538325.1. Lineage (GTDB taxonomy): Bacteria > Pseudomonadota > Gammaproteobacteria > Enterobacterales > Alteromonadaceae > Alteromonas. The sequence continues at coordinate 11,467 of NZ_BJKK01000011.1, read as the reverse complement.
AACACACGTTATAGCTCACCATTACAACCTGTAGGTGCTTACCCCATCGTACAGGGCTTCAATGGCAGTTTTAGCCATACCGGCGCTTCAAGATACGCCTTAGATTTTGCTGCACCTATAGGCACACCTGTTTTAGCCGCGCGAGGGGGCGTAGTAGTAGATATTAAAAGTGACAGTAACCAAGGTGGTGATACTCCCGAATACGCCAAATATGCAAATTACGTTGTGATATTACACAACGACGGCACCACGGGCGAGTATTATCATTTGAAATACCAAGGGGTGGTAGTAGCACGTGGACAGCCTGTACAAAAAGGGCAATTAATTGGCTACACAGGCAGCACAGGGTTTTCGTCCCTTCCCCATTTGCATTTTGGGATCTATCTGGCTCGCTACCACGGCGGCTATCAAAGTGTACCTTTTAAGCTTGAAGAAGACTAACCAGCCACAAACTTTGCACCGAAAACACCTGATTAGACCAGTATTTTGCTGCGAAATCTTTTGCTATCTCTATAATCAAAGAATATTGCAATAAACGAGCTAAAAAATTGGCTTTTTTTCGTGCAACTGTCACAAAACTTTGTTGAAATGAAAAGTACCATGACATTTTCCCGAAGATAGCAGCAAACTAAATGAATATTTTGTTATTGAATGGCCCTAACTTAAACATGTTAGGCCAACGTGAACCCGACAAGTATGGCACGCAAACCTTGCAAGACATTGTAGACGACTTGCAAGCACAAGCAGCGTCAAGTGATGTCACGCTGTCTCATTTTCAGTCTAATGCTGAATTTGAGCTAATCGATCGCGTGCATGAAGCCATGGGGAACGTAGACGCTATTATCATTAATCCTGCTGCCTTTACACACACAAGCGTTGCCCTTCGCGACGCTTTGCTAAGTGTCAATATCCCGTTTATTGAGGTGCATTTGTCGAACGTTCACGCACGTGAGCCGTTTCGTCATCACTCGTATTTTTCTGATGTTGCAGCTGGCGTCATTGTTGGCCTTGGCGCCATGGGCTATTCGCTCGCGTTAACTGCAGCAATCAATTTACCGAAAACGCAAAAATAAAGCAGAGACAGAACATGGATATTAGAAAGATTAAAAAACTCATCGAACTAGTGGAAGAATCAGGCATTGCCGAGCTTGAGATCACTGAAGGCGAAGAGTCTGTTCGTATTCACCGTGGTCCCACTGGCGTTCAAGCACCAGTTAATTACAGCTTCGCTGCACCAGCTGCGCCTCAAATGGCTCCGGCTCCAGCTGCTGCACCTGCGCCAGCTGCTGAAGCGCCAGCAGCCGCCGCACCTGCACAACCAGATGGCCACGTTGTTAAGTCTCCAATGGTTGGTACGTTCTATCGTGCATCATCACCTACAGCAAAGCCATTTGCTGAAGTAGGCCAGCAAGTAAAAGTTGGCGATACACTTTGTATCATTGAAGCAATGAAGATGATGAACCAAATTGAAGCAGATAAAGCAGGTGTCGTGAAAGCCATCTTGGTAGACAACCAAGATCCGGTAGAATTCGACCAGCCAATGTTTATCATTGAATAAGCGAGTACTGCATTATGCTAGATAAAGTACTAATTGCTAACCGTGGTGAAATTGCCCTACGTATCTTGAGAGCCTGTAAAGAATTGGGCATCAAGACTGTAGCTGTGCATTCCACTGCGGATAAAAACTTGAAGCACGTGTTGCTTGCCGACGAGTCGATTTGTATCGGTAAGGCGTCAGCAACCGAAAGCTACCTTAATATTCCACGTATTATTGCTGCCGCAGAAGTAACTAACTCAATTGCTATCCACCCAGGATACGGCTTTTTAGCGGAAAACGCTGACTTTGCCGAAGCTGTAGAAAAAAGTGGCTTCATCTTCATTGGTCCAAAAGCTGAAACCATCAACCTAATGGGTGACAAGGTATCGGCTATCAATGCGATGAAAAAAGCGGGCGTACCTTGCGTACCAGGCTCAGACGGCCCACTTACTGATGATATAGAGCGCAACAAAGCTATTGCCAAGCGCATTGGTTACCCAATCATCGTAAAAGCTGCCGGTGGCGGTGGTGGTCGTGGTATGCGAGTTGTACGCAGCGAAGCTGAGCTAATCAAGTCGATAGAGACCACACAAGCAGAAGCGGGCGCAGCCTTCGGCAACTCGACAGTTTACATGGAAAAATTCCTTGAAAACCCTCGTCACGTTGAAATTCAGGTATTGGCTGACGGTCAAGGTAATGCAATCCACCTAGGTGAACGTGACTGTTCAATGCAACGTCGCCACCAAAAAGTAGTAGAAGAAGCACCTGCACCTGGTATTTCAGAGCAGATGCGCACCAAAATTGGTGATCGCTGTCGCAGAGCTTGTGTTGAAATTGGCTATCGCGGTGCTGGTACGTTCGAGTTCTTGTATGAAAATGGCGAATTCTATTTCATTGAAATGAATACCCGTATTCAGGTTGAACACCCTGTTTCAGAAATGATTACAGGAGTAGACTTAATCAAAGAGCAACTTCGTATTGCTGCTGGACAACCTTTGTCTATTGATCAGTCTCAAATTCAAATTCGCGGTCACGCTATTGAATGTCGTATCAATGCAGAAGATCCAAAAACCTTCATTCCTAGCCCAGGTCCTATTGATATGTTCCATGCGCCGGGTGGTTTAGGTATTCGTTGGGAATCTCATATTTACGCCGGCTACCATGTACCTCCTTACTATGACTCTATGATTGGTAAGTTAATCACCTATGGTGAAAGCCGTGATGAAGCCATTGCTCGCATGCGCCATGCGCTTGAAGAGATTGTTGTTGAAGGTATTAAAACCAATATTCCGCTTCAACGCTCTATTATGGCTGACGAGAACTTCTTTGCCGGTGGAACCAATATCCACTACCTAGAGAAAAAATTAGGCTTGGCTTAATCCCCCCTTTGGGCTGCAACGCGACTTTTTTGCAGCCCAATTTTTCATTTTGCTATTCGCTATTCGCTATTCGCTATTCGCTATTCGCTATTCGCTATTCAGCAAATTCTAATTTTCCGATTACAGCAATCAATTTTTAACGATTTTCTTAAAAATAGAGAGCGTTATAATGATTGCAAGTTTTAAGACATCTCCCTGTATGAAACTTTGTAGTTTTATTGTGTTTACCTTCATTGGAGTCCACCTCCACTTCACGCCGGCACCCTTTGCCGGCGTTTTTTTTATTTTAATGAAGCGCAAATGCAACCCACACGCACTATAATGTCGTCACGAGCCTAACCACGTCAACAATAGGGAAGTACGTGCGCCTAAACACCATTTTGGTATTTTGCTTTTTATATTCGTTAAGCATGCAAACTTATGCTCAGTTGAACAAGATAAAAGCCCCTTACTTTTCTCACAAACTCGATATGCAAGTGCGCTATGACAATCGTTCAAACCGACCCAGTCGAGAGCAGTATCGCTTGCGTTATTATCCGTCACTAAAAGTGTCAGAAACATGGTCCGTTAATAGTTTTGTCGTTACCGGTGATGACTTTTCATCAAGCCACAACACCTTTGGTAGCGATACTACAGACTATTTTTACCCACGCCGCCTGTATTTGCGTCACGAATACGATTATGGAAAAACCGAACTCGGTGTTATTCCTACCTATAAAGGAAGAGTGTCTTCCACTGGATTGTCAAAAGATGGTTGGATTACAGGCATACGTCACGTTCGTACTTTAAAAAACAACAGTGCGTTTGAAATAGTAGTAGGGCAACTTAGCAATGCGCAGGCCAGTGAGGCTTTTGCTATCGGTAACGAAGACGAATATGTTGAAGTTGAGTATTCTGCCAGAATGGGAGAACAGCACAGCTATGAACTCAGCGTAGAAAAAATATTACAAGGTAGCTTTGTACGTGGAGAATATCGATATCGGCTAAACGAGTCCGACACTGTGTTCTTCGAACTTGTTCAACGTACGGACGAATCCGCAGCTAAGGTAGTCTTTGGTTCAAGTGGTGAGTTTGCAGCTACCTTTAGTGGCAATTCATACCCTATTGAGTATTTTGCCTACTATAGCTACATCAATTCACTATTCGGACCAAGAGCAGAACTCATCGAAGACTTCTTAGGGACTGGTCACGGTGGTTCGCTAGAATTCAGCGGATTCGCTTCAAGACAGCACAATTTAGAATGGTTCGTAAGACTCGATGTTGTAGACAGTGTCAGTCGTTTGTTAGCTGGTGTGAAGATATCATTTAGCACGAGAAATTGAATTTTTTTTGAGATCACATGCTGATTTTAGTGATACGTTTTTGCAGCCAAACGACCTAACCTTGTAAAGCGTAATCTAATACGATTTCATTATTTCGTCATAACGGCCCGACGCTTTTAAACTACGCATTGCCTGGTTCACTTTTTCTACCCACTGTGTTGGCACCGATGCTTTTGAAAACATTATATGTGAACTGGCTTCTTTATCTGACATTAAATAGAACAAAGGAACAATTTGATCATGTGCACCATATTTATCTATTTCTGTTTGCAGGTCTCGCTCTGAGCCTAAAAAAGCATCGACGCGATCAATTAGCATCAATTCAACCAACCGAGCAGGAGTATCCACTACGACAAGTTTGCGCTGAAACTCTGCAGAACTTAGCAATGTATCGTACTCATAAGAGTAAGATACTCCACGTTGCACGCCCAAACGCACAGACATTCCTTCTAATTGTTGTAGCCGTTCATTTGGGTCAAACAGAGAACTATGCTCTTTTCGAGTAAATAAGAGGTTATGTCCTAACCTAAACGCTTCGCTAGAAAAATAGGCGAACTCCCTCCGCTGATCAGAATCTGAAGCAGACAGCGCAACATCTACGTCTCCACTTTCAAGAAGATGGACAATCCGTTTCCATGGATACACTTCAAAACGGATCGATAGTCCGGCTTCAGCAAAAATGGCCTTAGCCAACGCAATGTCTAAACCATCTAGGTTACCCTGATTGTCGACATTAACGAAAACAGGACGAGGTGTCACTCCGACAATCAATGTTCTATTTTTTTTGATACCGCTTGCAGTACCAGCTGCATCTGTACTTAAACTAGCTGATACGGAAGGTGATATAACAAGAAAAACAAATAGCATCGCCCCGATACATCGGAGCCAACTTTGTTTCCAAGCATTTGAAAGGGACGCTTTACTATTTGAATCAGTCATCACCGGAATGGATCGCTTTGTTTTTTTCACTATACTCGAACGCACTACGCGGTCACAACTAGACAAATGTCGAAACAAGTGCCGGCCATGTACAAAACATGTGCATAGAAGAAACGTCTGACTACGATTAGTTCGGGCAACACGCTTTAGAGCCGATAAAAAAAGGCCCATCGAAAGATGGGCCAAACAGCAAGAACGCGTACACACTTTAACAGTGCGTCAATTTTTACTATTTATTTCAACATAATGTTCAATCTTTAATATTAACTATTTTTAATTTTCCATAACCAATATTTAAATTAATGGTGTTTTGTCCACTCAAACACTCTTTTCATCTTTCCCATGTATACTCGTAATCTTTTAGTCCATTTTCGGAAGTTATACAAAGCCAATTGTCTTTTGTTTTGCGATGAAACATCACCCGCTATCTCTTGCAACCCTCTTTGACTTATCAACTTCCAAGCAGGAGGGTTTGTCATATTATCCCATCCCTTCCCATAATCTTGGCCATAAGCCTTATCTTTTTTGTATCCAATATCTAGACATTCAAGCTTGGGATTAAAGTAAAGCGCCATTTCACCCACATTAGAACAGCCCTTCAATAAAAAGTTTGATTTTGATAAAAGTAAAATGTCGACCAAAACATCCTCACCTTTTTGATAAGGCGATATTTCCTTTCTCTGAAAAGGTGCGATTTCATTATCCGATCTAAAGGCATTAGAACTTACAACTCTATTACCATACCGCTCTTCAAAAACGGAAAGGTATTGTGATTGATCAGTCGCTATAATTAATTTCAGAGAAGGTTCTTTTTTAATATATTCATCCACATATGGGAAATATTCTGCTGGACTTACAGCTGGAGCATAATGTAAGTCTGTCCCTCTGATATGAACTCCTAGTACAAAAGAATCCGCCAAATTAATTTCAAAAAACGTGTCAACCTTCCTCTGTATGGAAAGTTTCGGGCGGATATACTTGGCTACGGTTTCACGCCCTTTCTTTCTTTGACTATTGTACCACCTATCTAAATCACCAACGCCTTGAATGCGCCATTTCCCAAATGGATAAGTGTAGACACTGTTGGTATGCTCTTCAGATATTCTTAACGCCTCAGCTGTAGAGAGAGTATGAATGCAACTTTCAATATTCACTTTTTTTCTAAGGCGCGTTAGGTCGGTATACGAGAATGGCCTTACGGGTTCAAAATATTGCTCCCATAATGTCACTCCTTTTGAGCGGTCAAAAAATGCACTCCTATTATTTTCCGTATATGCTACGATTGGATAGAAATTATTTTTATCACAGTACCTTAATTGATTTAAGGTTTGTAAAAGCATCGCACCAAAGCCAGCCCCTTCCAAGTCAAACTGTATGAGATGTAACTTTTCATAATTGCTAATTATTTCATCGAACAAATAAAAAACTACCTATAGTGTTAATGTTTATTACAGACTTAATTGCCAACTTCTATATTGTCATTATTAATGTTTTAATATGGTCCTCACTATTCGAAGCTTTTTATACAACCAATAACCCACAAAGGACGAGACGAATCCCCTAACAACTCGCTCTTTAAGCTTAAAGGCAAATAATAAAAGACCATTCATACTGTCAATATTCAAAGTAAAATATGTACTTTGAATATGCCTATACTCTTTTTTATAGAATTCACTTTGAAGCGCAAAGTCTGTAACCGTGTTAGTACTGGCTTTACTAAACCATAATGCTAATTCGCCTGTTGCCGCCGCACTCTTGATTATGTGATTGCATTCTGACAACAACAACATATCAATCAATACATCCTCCCCTTTTTTATAGTTATTATCTAGAGCATTTCTAAACGGGGCTATGTGATTGCTTGACCTTATTGCATTCAAATAAATCACCTTATTGCCGAACAATGAAATAAAATGCTTGATATATTGATGCTGGTCGGTAGCTACAAAAATTCGATACTTTTCTAATTTTTCATTTAAAATCAACTGATTAATTCTTGCTACGTATTCATCAATGTGTGTCGGGGAGGCATACGCGAAATCGGTTCCCCTTATGTGAATACCAATTGTATATGGCTCTAAAAAATGTGCCTCTTTAAAATCAGAAACGAGCTTTTGAATATGAAACCTGGGTTTAACGTATTCGCCAACAAATAGACGGCCCAATTTTCTCTTTTCATCCATCCAACGTTTTTTGTCATCAGGTTCGTCCCAAGCCCAGAATGTCGCTAATCTTAGAGGATCGTGGTGATGTAAATACATCGTTTCTTGAGATGACAAATATGCAACATGACTTTTTTTCAAAAGGCCAGCTTTTATCCAGAGTTTGATGCTTACTGAGTCAATGTGATGCAGTGACTCAAAGTAATAATCCCATACAGCACTTCCTTTCGAAGCATCATAAAAGTGTGGACAATTATCTATATTAAAATCTATAACGGGAATTAAATCGTCGTTAATAGCTTTTCGAATTCCATTCAGTGCATAAAGTAGTAGAGCACCAAACCCCGCATGAATGTCGTGATTTTGTATTATCAAAAAGCCTCTATAGTATTTTTCTCTCCAGAAAAGAATCTCATTTTTTAACATCGTGTTACTTACCGAGTAAATTAGATTTTATTCGAATGAGAAAGTAAAAATACCGGAGGACAGTCAATCTAATAAAATGAGCCCACTCAAAATTCCCCAAATTAAGAAGCATTTTTAGATAATTGGAAACGCCATGAATGTTTGTATGCTGAAGCTCTGGGTTGTTTAGTAAAGCTGTTCTGGCTAAACCACTACCATTGTGTATTAAATATGAGCACTTGCTCAACAGCAAATAATCAACTACTGCTTCCATTCCATTTTCAGCAGCTCTTTGGCTACAAGTTGCCAAATAACCAGGGATGATATTACCAGTAGGTCCCGTTCCTATAACCTCTGCAGAAATTTGAAATATACTGCTAGTTTGTAGGATTAAATGACCAAACTCTTCTTTGAGTTTTTGTAGTGCTGACAGTGAATCTGTTGCGACAAATAGTTTTGCGTTTGGATACCTGCTTAGTTGGATTGATATTTTATCTACAAAGCGTTCGAAATTATACGAACCACGCCGATGAATATTATGCTCATTGATATCTGTTACATCTGTAGCCCTCATATGTACACCAATTACAAATCGATCTTTCATATTCTGTGTATAAAAATCATCAACTTTTTTCGCGATGTAAGAGCGCGGGCGTATATACTCTCGAATTATTTGACTTGCTTTCTGACGTAAATTCTTGGATGGATCTGTCCATTTGTATGGAATTTTGAGTGTTTTATTTTTAAATGCGAAGTGATCACCAAAATGGCTGGATACAAACATATCACCTAAGTAATATCCCGGTGTATCACTCTTAGGCGGCATTCTTCTAATATCGCCAAGGCTCTCTTTCGAAATAGTGTGTAAAGGATTGTCTACTACAATTGGATCGAAATAGTATTCCCAGACATTATCTGCCCCCATGTAACCAGATGCGGTCCAATAACAGCACCCATCTCCCCAAAAGGCTACTGGTATTCGGCGCTTTGAAATAGCTAGAGGTATATGACTAATTACTTGTTGAATAAGTGAGAAAAGCCCAACATCTCTTTCACAAATAATATGCCACTTAACAGATTCTCTTTCCAAATTTCTAAACCTCAAAAAGCTAATAACAACGATAAAAAGCTAACAACCCTAAATAATCGCTACAAAATGATGCATAACCAATTAATTATTATGATATTTTAAATTAAACTTTTAATAACACTAAAAAGTTTAAAAGCTGTGTATTTTGCCAAACATTTAATTCATACTCTATCACGTTACTTTCTTCAAACAGTATGAAATGAAGTTATTTAATATGTGCTAACAAGAGGGATATATGAAAATCGCAGTAGTAGCTGGAGCAGGCGGATTTATAGGGAATCACCTTGTAAGGTATCTAAAAAAAATGGCTACAAAGTTATTGGCGTAGATCTAAAGGAACCCGAATTTTCTCCGACACAAGCGGATGATTTTGTCGTAGCTGATTTAAGAGACTCTTCAGTTGCAATCAATTTAATTACATCAGAAGTAGACGAAGTATACCAACTCGCTGCAGATATGGGCGGAGCGGGGTACTTGTTCACAGGCGAAAGTGATGCAGATATTATGCACAATTCAGCGCTTATAAATTTGAATATCCTTAAAGCATGCGCAAATGCGCAAGTAAAAAAGGTATTTTATTCGTCATCTGCATGTGTGTATCCTGAATACAATCAAATGGATCCTTCCAATCCTAAATGTAATGAAGATTCCGTTTACCCTGCTCAACCTGACAGCGAATATGGCTGGGAAAAGCTTTTCAGCGAACGATTGTACTTTTCCTTTAGAAGAAACTACGGATTAGATATAAAAGTCGCTAGGTTTCACAATATCTTCGGACCAGAAGGCACATTTGAAGGAGGTAAAGAAAAAGCACCGGCCGCATTAGCTAGAAAAGTAGTAATGGCGGTAAACCAAGACAGCTTAGATATATGGGGAGATGGAAATCAAACTCGCTCGTTTCTATATATCGATGACTGTATTGAAGCAGTGTATCAACTTATGCAATCCGATTTTTCTGGTCCTGTGAATATTGGTTCAGATGAACTGATATCTATCAACAATCTAGCTAAAATGTATATTGCAATCTCTGGAAAATCCTTGAACATAAATCATATTGATGGACCAATTGGCGTTCAAGGAAGGAACTCTGATAATAAACTTATATCAGAGAAATTAGGCTGGACTCCAAGAATAACACTTAAAGAAGGCTTATCATCTACATACCATTGGATAGAAAAGCAAATAGAAGCGAAGTAAATAAGATTGAAAGTTTCCATTCTAACCGTATGTTTAAATAGTGAAAAAACGATTTTAGATACAATTAAAAGTGTTCAATATCAAACATACGATAATACAGAACATATTGTTTTTGATGGAGGCTCCACAGATGAAACAACATCCATCGCAAAATCTTTTGAAGACAAAATTCGATTGGTTGAAGGTAGAGACACAGGTATATTTGATGCTTTCAACCAAGCTCTAGAGTACGCAACAGGTGACATCATTGGCATCCTAAACTCTGATGATTACTACGTTAACAATCACGTTTTGGAGCTTGTTGTAAACACGTTCAAGACAGTGGATACAGACTCTGTTTATGGAGATCTAGACTATGTTCACTACAAAAACAAAAACAAAATAACAAGAAGATGGATCGCTGGCGAATTTGATATTGGTAAATTTGAATTCGGATGGGTTCCACCACACCCAACATTCTTCGTAAAAAGAGATATGTATAAACGCTATGGGGCATTTAATCAGTCTTTTAAGACTTCTGGTGACTACGAGCTTATGCTACGCATGCTATACAAAAACCGTATAAGCACAAGATATATACCGAATCTATTAGTAAAAATGCGTACAAATGGTCGTAGTGATGGTAGCATTTTTAACCGAATGAATTCTCTTAAAGAAGACTATCTTTCATGGAAGCTAAATAATCTTAAGCCACATTTTTACACTATCCCTCTCAAGCCTTTAAGAAAATTACCACAATTTTTTTAAAGCGCGATTGACATAAGTTAATGTGCATTCTGATGTAATCTAGTCAAATATATTAAACAAAGTCATTTTGATAAGAACTTTGTTTCAATTCCATCAATCGATAATAGGCACCAACCAAAAAGCCAACTAATGGGTATGAGTAATTTTTTGCTAGAAGTAAAGCAACTGTCAAGGAAAAAAGTAACAGAAAAAATAATCTAAATTCTGAAGTTTCTTTAATCACATTATCTTGGTAACACTTTATAGCTTGCACCCAAAGCACCACAAACAATACAAAGTACAGTGTTAAGCCTAATAATCCCAGGTTCTGCCACACAGAAAGAATATTATGTGCGTATGCACCCACCCCGCCGTAATTAACGTAATCGCCATAATTACCAAAAAATGGACTTTCCATAATAGAAATAAGAGAGTTATTAAAGAATTCAATACGTGAAATAACACTGTAGTCAGACGTTAACCTGAATAAATTTAACATTCTATAAGATGGGAAAAACTCTATGATAAAAAATAAGATCGCTACTAATGATATCATTAAATATTCAACACGAAATTTAATCGACAATGATTTATTGAATAATATGAAAAACAAAAAAACACTTAAGGTAAAGAGAACAAACTCTGTTCTTGCCCCACAAAAGTAAAGAGAAAATGCACTAACCATTACTCCTAAAAAAGCTTAATTCCAT
>NZ_BJKK01000010.1 GCF_006538325.1 Alteromonas sp. KUL42 | reverse complement strand
ACCGTTGCCCGCTTAGGCGGTGATGAATTTGTTGTTATGGTGGAAAAAGTCGATACAGAGAGAGATGTAAGCCACTTAGCAAGCGAAATGATAAAAGAGCTCGCAAAGAGTATTCCATTGTTCAATCAAGTAGTGAGTGTTTCCGCCAGTATTGGCATTGCTATTTATCCAGAGGACGCAACAACTCCATCTGAACTATTAAAGCATGCCGACATTGCCATGTATTATGCCAAAGAGCTTGGTAGCAACAATTTTCAGTACTTTACCGAGCACATGAACGCGCGTGCTCAAGAGAAACTGAAATTAGAAAATGCAGTCAAGCAAGCCCACGCAAATCGTGAATTCATCAATTTCTACCAACCCATCGTGAACTGCCTAGATGGCTCTATCACTGGTTTTGAAGTACTAATGCGATGGCCTTCAGAGAACGGCATGATACCACCTGATGTATTTGTGCCTGTCGCCGAGGATATTGGTTTAATAGAGGACATGACGATTAGGCTTATCGAGCAAGCAATTCCTATTGTAAAGTCAGCTCAGTGGTTAAATAGCGCTTTGTATTTGTCTATCAACCTCAGTGCTACGCATATTTCCAGAACAGATAAAATTGATGAAATTGTCAACTTGCTTGGCCGTCATAACATTCCAACAAGCACTGTTCGATTCGAAATTACAGAAAGTGCCCTTATGCTAGATTACGAAACGGCGATGAATGCTATCTCAAAGATGAAGCAGATGGGGTTTATTATCGCCTTAGACGACTTTGGTACGGGTTATTCTTCCTTGAAATACCTTAAAGACTTCCCGATTGATATTCTCAAAATTGATAAGAGCTTTGTTCGGGATATAGGAACTAACAAAGTTAATGAAGGGATCATACTTGCTATTTTGAGAATGGCAGACAGCTTACAAATAGACTGTGTTGCAGAAGGTATTGAAACTAAAGAGCAAGTAACGTTCCTTAAAGAAATGGGTTGCGAATACCTACAAGGGTACTTCTATTCTAAACCGTTGCCAGCCGATGCCGTTCTTAATTTAGACTATGACAAGGGCACCCTGAATTAAGGTTTTGTTTAAATTGTCGTGCCCTGCGCTATCGACTACTTACTAAGCTTAAAAGTGCGCCCCATTCTCGTAGTAATCAGCACCGTTAAGGTCTGAGAAGACCACTGTTATATCAGTATTTTTATCAACAACAGTCCTTAGCGCCTTATCGATAATAACAGCAACTGTCGACTTCATATCCTGCCCGCGACCAAACCAAAGCACTTCAATATATGGATAAGCAGGTGAAGCTCCACCACTCGTTAAGAACTGACTAGCTATGTATTCAAAGGTAAAATGATCGTTTGGGGTTTCAGTTACCTTTGCAAGCTGCTCAACAATATTCCCAGCTACTTTTTGAACAGCTTCAATCTCAAGACCTCTTGCGCGAATGTGCGGCACGTTTTATTTCCTATCCAATTTTTAATACCGATAATATTAAGTGATAAACACTGTTTTATCGACAGTCTAACGCTAGATTTTCAGAATACTACTTCATATAACGTGGAGTATTTCTATATACAATTGCGCCTTTGCAATACATTGTTTTAAGAGTAATTTAGCATTGTTTTTAACCTACTGAACTGAGAGTATATAGCGGATATTCACTATTTTCATAAACAAGGAAAGTTATAACCCATGAAAAGGTATCTCTTTATCGCGTTAGGCGCTTTTTTTCTCGCGCAGCAAACATTTGCCACATCATTTACCCCAGCTCAGCGCATTCAAAATCAAAATTCTAAGCAGCCCAAACAAACTACGGATTTGTCTAGACTAGAAGGTTGGACATTCATCAGCTACTACGTCGACAAGAATGGCAGAGTGAAAGATGCCGAGATTATTGATAGTTCAAACCCAGATAAGTTTGGCGGAGAAGCCCTTTTTTACTTAGACGGGTATCGGTATTCTCCAGCTAAGATTGATGACCAACCAGTAGAGTCGGCACAGGTTACCTTTTTACCACTGACAAAAGCTTCAAGGGTAACCCCAACGACGGTATTTCGAGAGGGTTTAAGCGTCACTATAATGATGCTGACAGTTTTATTATTGAAGGTAACATGGAAAAAGCGAAGGAAAGTTTAAAAACGCTTGTAGAGGATCACGCCAAAAACCTAACTGAGCAAGCGCTAGCCACTTGGCTACAATCGCTTTACTTCTTCAAACTTCAAGACTGGCCATCTTACGGCAGTGCGGTTAGAACTGCGCATTACCTTAACAATTATCTGCCCATCGAGATGAAATTAAAAACGCTTCAGAACCGTTTGCAATGGCATGCATTTAAACGAGAATTCTCCGACGCACTGTATGTTCTAAACGAGTTAAAAATACAAAGCAAAGGTTCACTGAGCGATACTCAATACCAAAGTTTGGCTGAAGATATAAAGGCGCAAATGAAAACCAGCGAAACCAATAAAATTGATGTCACCGTGGCAAATGGCCGCGCATGGTCTCACAGACTCCCTCGATCAACCGTGAATTTAACGCTTCACGAGGGCAATATTGATTTTGCAGAGTTGCGATGTGAAAATGGTCGTCATCAGCTCAACACTTTGACCTCAGAAGCATTCACTATTCCTGATGATTTTCTCAAGTGTAGTGTTTTTGTTAAAGGTGCTGATGGCACGCGCTTTTCTTTGACGGAAAGTGGTGAGACGCGAGCGTTTTAGTGTCTTCAACACCGTAATACATATGCAATAAAAGTACTTTAGCCTTTCTTGTTTAAGGGCACTATAAATTCTTGCCTAATTTAACAGCTTCCTATCCTGTTTAGAGTAAAACAAAGTATGTCGATATAGTTTTCCATGAAAAAACTAAAACGCTACCAGTACGAGCGATACGCTATACTTTGCCAACTCGCTTATCCCGACGCAGACGAGCACTACCATAAGGTTTTAGAGCCATTCAACCAGCGCCAATTAGTCGACAAACACGGTCGAATGAGCGTCAGAATACTCACTACAAATAACAAGAAGGAGGTTATTGTGGTTTTCAGAGGCTCACTTGGACTAAGAGACTGGCTCGCCAATTTGATCTTCCTTCCAACCAAGATTCAACAAATCGATAAATCCTTTTATATTCATTGGGGTTTCAGCCGGTTACTCAAGCAACCTATGTATTCCAGTACGAAGTCAATTGAACAAGCACTGCCATTAAGAGAATTGTTGGTGAAAGTGTTAGAACCACTTCGCCAACAAGGCAAGCGTTTTACCTTTATAGGGCATTCTTCTGGCGGCGCTGTTGCTGTTCTTATGGCAGATTATTTTGAGAGAAAAAGCACGAAAGCAGTAAAGCGGGTTGTGACTTTTGGTCAGCCTGCTGTGGGTAGTCGGTCTTGGTATAAACACTACCTGTTGCATCGCAAGACGTATCGAATCTGTTGCGATTTAGACATTGTCACCTTTATGCCTCCGTTTCCTTACTATTTTTGGCACGTAGGAAAAATGCTATGGCTGCACGATGATCAAATTTATGAGAACACACCTACACACGAACGCTTTTTCAGGTCTCTTCACAGTTGGCTATTAAGGCCAATTACTTATCACTACATGCGAAAGTACATTCGAAATAAATCGCTATTTGATGAGCATTAAATTGGCTTTTAGTCAGACACTCGTCACGCTTTTCCCAAACACCATTCAATATGTGAAAAAGACCTAAATAAAAGTGGCATCAACACGCTTTGCAAAAATGGCGTTGACAAATTGTTTTAAATTTAAACAAATTGGTGTACAACAAATATTACGCTACTACAAATAATGGAATAAGCAACTATGCATATGCTGAGCCATAGTCGTGCTCGTGGGGTTGTATTGTGGGGCTTTTGTACCCTGCTGATTTCCTTCAGTGTTGTAGCGTCAGCTGAAGATATAGCGCTGCTCTCGCCAACATTTCAAAGTCAGCCATTTAGTGTGTCGGAAGCAACACTTATTTCAACTGGCGACTCCCTCTTTCAACGACAACAACGTGCAGAGCTGTATTTTTTATTCGAGCGTAAAGAAAAGTTACAAGCACTACTTGAATCCCAAACCAACTACAATACCGATTCAGAATTGCTCAATAGCAGCACCAACGCATTTCTATATGGCGTTTTAAAGTTCAACGAAGGTAAATATGCTGAAGCAGACAGATATTACAATGACGCCCTAAACAACAGTACTTCATATCCTGTTGCTAATGATCAATGGCAAGCCATTGTTTTAATTTACCAAGCCCTCAACAGTGCATATTTGCAGCAGTATACATTAGCGCTGCAACAATTAAGCGAAGTGCGCGTAAACGCATCAAACAAGGGGTGGAACACACTTGTTGCGCATGCAGACTATATGTTGGGAGACGTAAACTATGAACTCAAAGACTATGAAGCTGCGTTAGTTCATTACACGCGAGCAGAAGAGCAATACGATGCAGCTAACCCTTTGCTTAAAGCAAGAGCAACTATGGCACGAAGTCAAATGATAAACATCGTTGGAGAGCGCAGCGTTGCCTTTGAATTACTTGATTCGGCCATTGAACACTTTGTACGGTTGGAAGACATTTCATCCCTTGCCTATGCCTATCTGCTTAAGTCCTATTATTTCAGTAAGGCTGGCGAACCAGCCCAAGCGTTAACTTGGATCACCCGTTCAGTTGCTATGAGAGAGCAACTTAATAATAAAGCTGATATCGCCAACGCCTATGTGCATTACTCATCTTTGCTACACGACAATGGCAATACACAAGAAGCACTTGTCTATGGACGCAAGGCTATTGAACTAATACAAGACACCGATGATTTAGCGGGTATATGGGACGCGCATGTCAATTTAGCACTCATTCTTAATGACGCCGGTATGTATAAAGAAGCATTCGAGCATATGTATAGCGGCGAGCGGACTTTACTAAAAAAGGCGCGGTTAGATGTTACCGCAGAGGCAGCACGCTTAAATAGTGAATTTAACCTAGAGCTAGAACAACTCAAAAACCAACATTTAGACAAAGAGAATGAAGTTTTAAACCACGCGCTGGATAACACACAGCAAAAGCAACGGCTTCAAATGTGGCTTTTAGTTGGCTTAAGCATCTTATTAGTAATATTAGTTGTCATGATTATTCTGGTTTACCGCTTATATTGCAAAAACAAACAACTGGCAGCTTGCGACCCCTTAACAGGCCTTTTTAACCGGCGACGCATTATGGAAATTGGTAAAGACTGTTTTGCGATAACAAGTAGGTATCAACAATCATTAACTGTACTCATGCTCGACATAGACAACTTTAAAAAAATCAACGATGAATTCGGACACCATGAAGGTGATATGGTTTTAATTTCGGTCGCAAAACTATGTCATCAATTACTTCGTGAAAGTGATTCCGTTGGCCGAATTGGTGGTGAAGAGTTTTTATTCGTTTTACCCAATACGTCTGCAAAAGAAGGAGAAACACTCGCACTTCGAATAACTAACAATATTCGAGAAACTGTAAAAACTTCAGGAACTACCACTGTTACTGTCAGTATGGGGGTTGCAGAGTGTGGCCCATCATGCCGAGATTTTATAGAACTGGTAAACAAAGCAGATAAAGCGCTTTATCAAGCAAAAGAAAGTGGTCGAGACAGAGTCACAACCGCTTCCATTGAAACCAAATAGAGTACATCTAGAGCCTATTAATTTGTATTATTTTCTTGCGTCATATCATCTAATGTAGGTATAAATATAATTAATCCTAACCACGCAGCTCGGTTTCAAATGAAAGCAATTTGCTTTTTACTGCTATTCATCTCCTTCATAGTACCAGCGAAAACAGTTTTATTTGTTACCAGCGAATTCCCACTGATTTCCGAGGAAACATCAGAGCAAGAGCATACTGGATTAGGCGTAGACATTGTTAAGCTAATTGCAACGCGTTTAGACCTAGACTACAAAATTGAATCCTACCCATTAAAACGTGCCCTTTCCATGATGGAACATGGGGAAGCTGATGCCATTATCGGTCCATACCGCTCAAATGAACGTGAGGAATATTTAGATTACGCTAAGTTGCCGTTTTACATTGATGCGCTAACTTTTTTCACTAAGGAAAATGAAAACCAAGTATGGGATGGCAGTTATGCATCAATTGCCAGTTTACATATTGGTTTAATTAGAGGCTGGTCTTATGGCGATGAATTTAACGCTGTGGAATCAAAGTTATCCGTCACAAGATTAAACAACGCATACAGTTGCCTACAAATGTTAATATTGGAACGCATCGACTTGTGTGCAACACATCAACGACAAGTTAATGCTTTGGCAAAACACAACTCTTCTCTCAATAAACTTGTACCATTAAGCCCAGTAATCGCGGTAAATCATGGATACATTGCTTTTGCTAAAGGCGAAAACATGAAGGCTGTAAAGGAACGTTTTGATGAAGAATTTGCTTTGCTACTTCAAAGTGGTGAAGTAGCAAAGCTTCAAGCTAAATACGACTTAACTGTGATGTAGCACTTAAACGGCAAATGCTTTTTACACCTTACAATTCAGCTCCCTCAACGACTTTCGTTTCCCACTCTTGATTGGTTTTAATGACTTCTTGCACCAGTGTTGCTTCTGGAAGTATTTCGAATTCGCTCTGTCCGTTAAGAAGAATACTAGTGCTCGTTTGTGAAACAGCATCAACCATGCTTAATACCGTTTGCATAGGAGCTGCAAGAGGGACATCTGTGGCCTGACCTCCAAAGTAATAACGCTTGTAACTTCCATCCGAGGATAGTTTTACAATCCAATTTCCTGTAGATGGACGTCTAATTGCAATATCGCTAATACCATCACCATCGTAGTCGGCTACAACCGGAATATCATCCCACTGAGAACCGAAAAATGTACGCTCTATTACATTGTCACTAGAACGTTTTATATACCAAAATCCATTTTCTGGTCGACGTATAGCAATATCGGCTTTCCCATCACCATCGTAATCCGCTGGTACCGCAATATCAGAGTATTGCGATCCGAAACCAATTCTGTCAATTTCGCCAGTAGAAGAGCGCTTAATGATAAACTGTCCTGCACTTTTGCGACGCACAGCCAAATCCACTTTTCCGTCTCCGTCATAATCGGCTACCACAGGAATATCAGATTCGTCTTGACCAAAGATTTCTCGAATTATTTCCCCTGTGCTGCTGTACTTAATAAACCACTGACCTGTAGAAGGGCGACGAATTGCAATATCATCAATGCCGTCACCATCATAGTCCGCGATCACTGGAATATCTTCGTCCTGTGAACCAAAGAATAAACGAGCAATCTTACCTGTTGAGGATGTTTTGTGAATAAATTGCTTTGATGAACCTCGTCGAATAGTTACATCAGTAATGCCATCACCATCAAAATCACCCGCCAGTGGAATATCACTAGACATAGAACCAAAATACGTCCGCATTATTTTGTTGTCTGTAGAGCGCGCTACTAGGAATTGCCCAAGGTCTGGGCGACGGATGACGATATCAGAGATACCATCTCCATCGTAATCAAAGGGCGTTATTTTTGCTTTATCATTATCGATAATATGTATATTCGCGTGATAAGGCGTTTCTAGTATGTCGTAGTTATAGTTTTCACCTTCTAAGTACACATTGAAGGTTTCAATAAACTCATCAACAGCGTCATCTACTATTGAGATAAGAACAACTTTGCGCGTTTCACCAGGACCAAAAACGATGCTTTCTCGTATTTCCAGATAGTCTTTTCTCGATGTCGTTTCATCGGTAAAACGCAAATTAATAACGCGCTCACCTTCACTTCCACCAGCTCTATTTAACACTAACTCTGCTACACCGCCTTCAAAAACCACTATATCGGTTTGTTCAACAGAAATAAGCCCTGTTGCTTCAGTTGTATTTTCCGTTATTGTAATGCGGTGACTAGTGAGCTCTCCTAAATGACCGTCATTGGCGTCAAGTGTTACCGAGAAGAACTCATCACCTTCGACAATACTGTCATCAGTAATATGAAGGTTGATTTCCATTTCATTCTCTCCTGGCTCAAACACTTCGGTGCTTGAGAAGTCGAGGAAATCATCTGCGGTCGCGGTGCCAGACACAGTGGTGTATCTGAATAATAGTGGCAAGCTCAAGTCACCGCTTCGGATAACTTTGATAATATATGTCCCTTCGTCTTCGCTGACTACGCTTTCACTTTGTGCAAATGAAATTCTGCCAGACTCATCCCCCCTACTATCATTGTCAGCGATATTGATAAACGTGCTCCAGTTGTGGCCACGAATATCGCTAGGCATCCCTTCAATGCCTAGCTGTAGGGATTCATATCCTTCGTAGAAGTTATCATCAACTATTCTAAGCCTTACAACCTTTTCAGTGTCATTGGGAGAAAAAACAACAGTGTTTGAAGAGAAAGTAAGATCTTTGCCAAATGTGGCACTGCCACTAGCTTGATACAAAGTCACTTCTCTTGAAACGGTATCATTTCCATCGCGGTGGAGTGCAATGTCCACATAATTGTCATCTTCACTAATATTATAAGACGTTTGCGCAAACTGAATTTTTCTCTTGTCCGACTCGTCGTCAAATATCTCAATGGTGAGCGCGCCAAGTGAATCACTAATGCGGATATCTACAGGGTTTGAAAGGCGAAGTCCGATATAACGATTCGCTGCAAAAACATCGTCATCATCGAAACGCACAGTAATTGCTTTAAACATTTCACTTTCAGTGAACACTAATGATGTATTATCTATATGAAATGTATTTTCCGTATTCTCAGTAAGAGCGATAGCAACTATATCTACGCTAAAGCCTCCTGTCACTCCGGAAGGGCGATTGAGTATTATAGTGACTTCTTCTTCAGCTTCGTCAACGGAGATATAAGTTGATTCCCAGCCTATTGGTGCAAGAGTTTCTTCTTTGGTATCGGGGATATAATCACTACCATCAATATCATCATTTATCTCAATGACAAGTGTGTCTTTTTCTCCAAGAGTCGCATCAACTGGCTCCGATAGCGTGACGTTGAACGTCTCCTTACCTTCTATGACAAAATCATTTTCGATATATATTTGAAAAGGCTGAGTGTTCTCCCCATTTTCGAAATAGATATTCGTCCCGGGTAAGTAATAGTCGCTATCATCGGTTGTGATATTCGAAGCAGTCAGTGACACAGACGAACTTATTGTAGAGTTGCCTTTGCGCCTAATTACGCCTTGGTGAGTTACAGTGTCTAACGCTTCGTTAAATGTTAACGATGTAGATAAAAACTCGATAGATGAAACGTTGTTATCATTTTCGATTGGATTACGCTGAGCGTTGATTTCATCAATATTATTGATTCCGTCACCATCGAAGTCGTTAGCATCATCAGAAGGGTCGCAATCACTGATTACATTTCCATATTGAAATGGCATGCGCTCAAGATATTGCTGTTGCCAGCAATAGAAGCGTGTGTATGAGGCTGCATGTAAGTACAAAGAATCCAATCGGAAGAAGTCAAATAAACCTGAAATATCTGACGTATTTACTTCGTTTAAGTCAAGGTATTCAATAGAATCACGAAGAGAAGTAAGCGCATCAAAAGATGGCTTATCTATACCCGTTAAACCCAATTGTTTAAGCTCATTTAAATCACTAACAAAAGTCCAATCTTGGGTCTGTCCCCAAGCACCTGCTTTAAAAGCCTCCAGCTGTGTAAGGCTAGAAAGTACTGATACATCATCTATAGGGTTGTTGGATACATCTAGTGACGTGAGTTGAGTCAGATTTTCTAGCTCGCTAACATCAGTGATATTGTTGCTTGCAATATTTAACTCATAAAGATTTGGGAGTTGACTAACACCATTAATATTATTCAAGCCTGTAAACGATAACGTCAGTTCGCGAAGGCTTGTTAAACCAGTAATGGTGTCAAGTGAAGTAACGTTACCACCATAAAGAGACAATGTTTCAAGTACTGGCCAATTAACCTGCGAAGGAAAACGCGTATGGTCAGAATACACGTAAAGTGAGGTGAGTTGTTGGTTTTGTAACAAAGGTTCAAGAGATACAATTGGTGCGGTTACTGAAAGCTCTTCGAGTAAAGGCAAGTCCCTTAGATTCGGTAACTCAGTTAGATTTTGACTTGCAATATCTAACTGACGAAGCCTCGTGAGTTGAAGTAATTTAGTTGCACTTTCATTGTTAAAATTATTGGCTTGTAATTTTAGAGTTTGGAGTGATTGTAAACTTCCCAACACCGAGAACTCAGTGACTTCTAATCCAAATATCGACAAACTTTCTAGTTCAGTCAGTGACGCTAAAGCGGCAATGTCATCTACAGGTACATCATTTAAATATAAAGTCTCTAGTTCATTGAAAACTTCCAAGCCTGACAGGTCGTTAATGGTGTCGTAACAATAAAGTTGCTTTAACTGATGAGCGAACTTTCGATCATTGTATATATTATTTTGAATACATTGCGCTAAGTTAGTATCAGCAACATTGAGAATTGCATCATCAATGGAAACAACATCCCCATCTTCTTTACCGTACGCGGAGACGATGTGACGAACAGCATTAACCGCTGACACCGCATCAGCGCCATATTCACTATCATGCTTACTAACACCGCAGGGAAACGCTCCACAGAGTTTTTCAGGATTCGAAAACAAAGGGAATTCGTCGGAAGCCCCCTGTGTACTGTAAGACATTATCGTATTGAACCCCCTATTATTGGGCGCTGGAATTCGAAACCCAACGCCATAGGGAAAATCTGCACCTCTGTTACCTTGCGGTCGCGAATGCCCAAGCCCTAAATTGTGACCAATTTCGTGTACGAATGTCGATGCACCTGCGTCAACATCAGTTTGGCTAAACATTGCATCTGCCGAACTCGATGACAGGTGGCCATTTAAATAAGCTATTCCGGCTGAGCCATCTTCCTCAGTTTGCGGGATCAGTAATGCTACCGCATCAGCCCCACTTTGAAAGCGGTATTTGTCAACCTCTTCAAACGGACTATTCCCGTTACGAATATCACTAAGTGCAACCTGACCAATGGTATAAGGGTAATCTACCTCTAGCTTCCCCTTAAATCTCACTTCCACAAAAATACCTGAATCTTCAAAGACTTGATTTGCGTATGCAATTAGGTGGTCTATTCGAGTATCAATATCCTTGATGACATCATGCACGTTGGTTGAGTACACAAAAAAGACATCAAGAGTAGCCATTTCTCCATTGTCTATCATGTCTTCATCTGTTGTATTTTGTGCAACTTCTCGCTGTGATAAAAACGCAGTCGTTTCTGGCATTGAAATTGTTTGCTTTGGAGGCAAAACAATCGCATCGTCTTCGAGAACTTTGTTTGCTTTGGCAACTTCACGAGGGTTATGTAGAAGCACCTGTTCACCAACTCCGATACCAGAGAGTAAGCCTTGCTGTGTCGTAATATCCAAATAGATATCACTCTCACTAAAGGTGAGCACTGATGAAACAGATACCCCCTTCACAACGCTGCGAACGACAACATGTTTTGCGCCACTTGAACCTTGATAAATTCGCGACACGATCCCTTGTGTCGTTCCATCTGGCAAATTAAAGTTTAACGTATCATGTATTTTTAATGACTTTAATAGAGGTTTATCAACACTTAATGCTGAATAAAGTACCTTATTTTTATTCGGTATATGCTGGGCATTATCCAGTATTTTAAGACTTGACTCTTTACTGGTTGGAACAAAAAGGTTTGAAGCAACGGCATTTGAAGTATAAAAGCTTATCGCCAGAAGGGTAGCATAAACTACTGATCGCATTGAGTATTCCCTTACTTAACAGAAACAACAATATTCTAATCTTTAAGAGTAACATCAACTTTTCTGTATAGTCATGCCATGTAGCGAACAGATAGCGTATAAAAATAGAAAGCAAGGTATCAAATAATATACCAATTAACTAAGCTACAAGCAGTGTTGAGCCTTTGTTAGTTTTGGCATTAGTATATTTCATCGCCGAAACTCGCAAATTCATAGGAGAGAGTGAAATCTTTACGCCACTTTACCTGTCTTCTAACTGCCCTTTTGCCTGTTATTTCTAGAATATATTAGAGCCAGTTGACCTTTACGGTGCGTTTTTGCAGCAAAGTGTACCGCAAAGGTTAACACGCTCTAATTAATGACTTATTATTTCGGTCTTTACGTAAAATTTTGTGTAGAATTTGACAACAGGCGAAAGCAAACCGATCCTTTATTTATAAACCGCCAATTAAATCACCGACATTGAGATACTGATATACCCATGAGCTTTGAGCAACTACAAACTGCGTTTGCTTTATCATCACGCCTTATCGAGTCTAAAACGTTTCACGATTTAAACTTGGCGCTGATTAATATTTTAATGGAAATAGACAGTATTGATGATGTGTCGTCTTATGAAATTTTGGGTAAACGCAGTACTGACTCAACACAGGCTGAGCCACTCATTCGCAAATTCCCATTATCGCTAGATGAAAACTTCAAAGATGAATATCAGTCAGCAGTTCGTTATCTCTATCGCGAGGGTTCAGCAGGCGTTGAACGGCATATAATCGACGGCGTTCCTTTTATTTGTATTTATGTAAACAAAGACGAACCACCTGAAAAATTGGTACTTATCAAAGGAGAAGTGTCGGACTTTGAGTATGAAATCATCAAAGGACTTGCCAGTATTTATGAACATCAAATCAACTTGTTCGACGTTAAAGAACGAGATTTGCTTACTAAGCTACACAACAGACAGACCTTTGTTACCACGCTTGAACAAGTAATCGATTTCTATCGGAATAATCCACAATCTGAACTGAGTTCATTCCTCGCCATATTAGACATTGACCATTTTAAGCAGATTAATGACAAGTTTGGCCATATGCAAGGCGATGAAGTGCTTATCCACTTTTCTAATTTGATGAGAAAGTCGTTCCGACACACTGACTTTCTGTTTCGCTTTGGAGGCGAAGAGTTTGTAGCCATTGTCAACCAAACAAATGAGCTAGCAGCAATAGCATTGCTAGATAGTTTCAGGTTGAGAGTACAAGAATTTAGTTTTCCCTCGGGAAATATTACAGTAAGTATCGGTATGACAGAGCTCAATCCCAACACCCCAATTCCCACCATGATAGAGGTAGCTGATGAAGCCTTGTACTCGGCTAAGCGAAATGGTCGAAACAGAATAGAAACGATGAAGAGAACGACAAAACAAACTTTTGACAGTGATATTGAGCTTTTCTAAAGAAGTTGAAGCACCATTATAATCAAACTAAATAAAACCACTTACCTCATTAAAAACAAGACGAATGGGTAAATATTTAATCGCATCTGTTCAATAAACAAACCACAAAAACCGTTATACTTTAAGCAATATTTATCAACGTTTATTGAATTTAGGCTAATAAAAGTGGAGTGATGGAATGAAAAGAGTGTTTACAACAGTACTTTTAGTTAAGGTTTTACTGTTATTTGTAATTTCACTCCCCGCTATTTCGTCGACCTCAATCACTTCACTTTCAGTAATAGGCGAAGAGCTTAAAAAGGCAAACTTTTCAGGAACCGTCATCGTAGCACATGGCGAACAGGTAATTTACTCATCTTCTTTTGGCATCGCTAACCGAGAAGAAAATATTCCATTCGCTGCAGATACTATTTTTGATATTGGCTCCATTACAAAGCAGTTTCTTGCCACGTCGGTTTTAAAGCTTATTGAAGAAGACAAGCTTGCATTACAAGATACACTGCAAACTTACTACCCAACGGTGCCTGAAGATAAAAAGGAAATAACCATTCACCAGCTGCTGTCACATACTTCTGGATTACCAGCAAACCTTTCCAACCACCAGTTGTACGATATTGTCCCTCATGAGGAGTATCATACAAAGGCTTTTTCAGAAAAGCTTGTTGCTAGTCCGGGAGAAAAATATCAATACTCAAACGTAGGTTATAGCTTACTTGCAAGAATAGTAGAGAAAGTCACCCAGCTCGATTGGGAGGCCTACTTAAGTAAAAACCTATTTTCAGTAGCAGGCATGACCGAAACCGGATATCGCCTTCCTCAATTTATTAATAAAAGGTTGGCTATTAACTACGGTGCAGATCAAACAGCGTTCCAACGTTTCTTTTCCATTGAGGCCAAAAGTAGAAGCGTTGGGCACTCTCTCGAGCACCTTTACACCAATCCTGGAGATCGCTGGATAGAAGGTGCTGGAGGGCTAATGTCTACCATTCAAGATATGCACAAATGGTTTCTTACGGTTAGATCTAGAAAGATAATACATGCCGATTCATGGGACAAACTGTTTGCACCGCACATTTCCTCTGGTGAAACATCGTTTTATGGATACGGATGGGGAATTTCAGAGCACCCTGCGGGAGGAAAGTTAATTTCTCACAATGGTTCGAATGGATACTCGTTTGCTGATTTTAAATACTACCCAGAGATTGACCTATTTGTATTTAATGCAACAAATGACATAGACAATTACCCGCAAGCAATTATGGATAAGCTCAATAACGTAGCTATAAAAGAGGCTCAACGTTAATAATAACAGTTTTTACGCCTGAGCCTTTGTTTCACAAAACCAAGGGTGATAGTTAAGATCACAATAGGTACTTATGATGCAGCGCCACTTTTCATAGGTACAAGCACCTCTTTCTGACATTTATATGTCTATACATTCAACACCAATTACACAGAACTTACCGACTTATATTGTATTTGGCCTTCCCCTCTTCTCACTAGCTAAAACTCCAAACCCACCAAAGATGTCGACAATATCTCGAACACAAACCATTAAAATAGTGATAAACTCATTTTTAGATCAATAATTGTCGACAATAAATATATTTGGAGATTAATAAATTGGATACTTATCTAGTTTTTGGAGCTATTAACACAACATTTATTACTGTTAGCTTGTATGGTGTTTTTTCTCAGCTAAGAAAAATATGGGCACGAAAAAAGAAGAATAATGCCCAACAAGCAACAGCGCTCTTATCACTTAATCAATTCTCTGTTAGTTACTTTGCCTATTTATCCTTCTTTATTTATGGCTATTCAATTGAGCCATTTAATCACTTCATCGTTTGGCCTAGGCTAATCGCTTCATTACTGGTATTGATCATTCTTGTTGAAATATATAAGGATAGGCAGTCCGCAAGCGCTTTATCCTCTCTCCTTTTTTCATGTGTGGCTTTTGTTTTTGCTATATGTGGATTATTTGCAGGAGAAACCATTGTCGACCAAGGTAGAGCTATTTCAACTACCATAATTCTTGTTGTATCCGCCTTAATTGCACAAGGCTACTATCATCAAATCTTGCTCATCGTGCGCTCGGGTAGCACTGGCGCAGTCGATTTAAGAATGAGTCAATTCATATTGATGATGGACATATCTACTATTGCCTTTGCTCTGAGTATGGGACTTAAAGAAGGCTGGCCACTAATGGTTTTAGCTATAACAAGCGCAATTACAAAACTTATTATTATGTACTTATTTAGGTGGATTGCTACTAGCGCACTGGCTCAAGAAAGACGGAAAGCCACAAGTATTTAAATGGATGCAAATAAAAAGCTCGGTAGTAGATCTCTCTACTACCGAGATAGCGCAACACACGAGAACCGCGCAAACTACAACAATGCAATAATTAGCATTGGGAACAGAACACGCAAAGCTTACCAAGTGTTACAACACGCATTGATACACAAAGTCTAGATTCCTTGTCTATTTGTCCAAACCGCTTCTTTTTTTATTTATTCATTTTTTGAGTAACTGCTAACCGAAAATCAAAGTATACAAATCTGTCTACTTTTAACTAAGATAATAATACAAACTTACTTAACAGAAGATAGACATCAATGAATAACCTAACTGAACAACGACCACCACTTCCCCCTTTTAGCTATGAGACAGCAGTACAAAAAGTTCGCATGGCGGAAGATGGCTGGAATAGCCGAGACGCCGATAAAGTAGCCCTTGCCTATAGCGTGGACACCGAATGGAGAAATCGGGCCGAATTTCTCACAGGACGCGATGATGCGAGAGACTTTCTCAAGCGTAAGTGGGCAAAGGAAATTGAATACCGTCTTATCAAAGAGTTATGGGCATTTGAAGGCAACCGCATCGCTGTACGTTACGCCTACGAATGGAAAGATGACTCGGGAAATTGGTTCCGTTCGTATGGCAACGAGAATTGGGAATTTAACGAACAAGGGCTTATGACAAACCGCTTCGCTTCATTAAATGACTTGCCTATTACTGAAGAGCAACGACTGTTTCACTGGCCTTTAGGTGCACGCCCAAAGAGTCACCCTGGGTTATCTGAACTGGGCTTGTAAATCATATTTCGGGGTTTTCCATCAAACACTTCATAGTTAATCCAAACCGTGAAACGATGACAAAACCCAGAACTATTAGACAAAACTGTATACAAAAAAATCATTGAAATGCTAACGTGGTAGTGGCTGAAGCAAGTCACTGAAATGGCATCTCTACTCATACTTATCACATAAGTGAGGCGTCATATGAAAGATCTAAGTGAACTATTAAACCAACACTCTTTTACCAGTACCATTACACACATAGGTTCGCTGTCCGGTGTTAAACACTTCAGTGGTTCGGGCTATTTGCATCTAATAGAAAAAGGTCAGGTGAAGGTACATCGAAAAGGCAGTAGAGAATTATTGATGGATAAACCATCACTGATATTCTTCCCGAAATCGATGGTGCATCAACTAGAGCCCATCGGAAATACAGCCAACCATATTGTTAGTGCCAGTATACAGTTTTCGGCTTCAGCACCATCTCTTGTGCTCAATGCGCTTCCAGAAGAGTTTTATATAGAACTAGGCCATGACAGTTCGGTTTCTTGGACGGCAAAATGGCTATTAGAAGAATTGAGACAACAGCGATTTGGTAAGTCGACAATGATTAATCGGCTAGGCGAAATGTTTATGCTGCAAGTACTCAGATATGCCTCAGAACATGGGCAGCTCCATGAGGGTACATTGCAAGCAATTAATCACCCTCAACTATCGAAAATAATATATGCCATTCATTCTAATCCTGCGCATAGCTGGACTCTTGAGTCACTGGCAGAACTCGGCGCGATGTCTCGCTCTAAATTCGCAGAAACGTTTAAAGCTGCGGTTGGTCAAACTCCCAATGACTACATCATTTCACTACGAGTATCACTCGCACAAAAGCTATTGAAGAAAGACAAATCAATAAACTTCGTTGCTTATGAAGTGGGATACGAGCATGGTTCTGCCCTTGCGAGGGTATTTAAAAAGAAACTCGGTGTTTCACCTACCCAGTGGCTTCAAACTGAAAATAGTACCATGAGTTAATTATCTGGGACGATCTGTACTAAAAGTACTATAAATAAAAAGTAACATGGCGTCATATACATTCGGTAACTTAGGTACACAAAATATTTGAATGTACTTGTAGTAGAAATAGCGACTTTTCGCCAAGTCCAAAGGCAATTAAGGCGTGTCGTACTACTGAGAAACCGGACAGATTTGCGTCATATTCGTTTCCCTTTGAGACAGCCGGAAACCGGTATGCAATAGATAGAAAACAATTCACAACGGGAGCGAAAATATGGAAGAAATAGGTTACATATTGAGAAAAATATCGATTAAAGCCGATGTTTTCTTTAGTGGTAAGCTCTGTGGTATTCAATCATTAAGTGATAGTGAACACGGTCATTTACACCTCTTGAAAGGAGGTCAACTAACCATTTTGGCTCGTGATAACCGCAAAATAACACTTACTGAACCTGCTGTAATTTTTATGCCTGGTCCACTAGAGCACAGAATTGTATCCGACCAATCAGTTGGCGCCCAGCTTGTGTGCGCCTCGTTGGCTCTAGAATCGTCTAATAATGCGCTTCTATTCCAGGCTTTACCCGACATCATTACCTTCCCTCTTTCTGCTGAGAAAAACATTGGGCGTGCCGCTGATTGGCTTTTTGACGAAGCATTTGCTAAGTCATTGGCTAGGCAAGTTATGGTAGACAAGCTCAGTGAATTGTTACTATTACAAATACTTCGATATGTCATTGAGAATAACTTAGCAAAAGGTGGCGTGCTAGCAGCATTGACGCACCCATTGATAACTAAGGTGTTAAATGAAGTTCACAAGTCCCCTTCCGAGCCGTGGACGGTAGAATCTATGGCGGATATTGCCGCAATGTCGCGTTCTAAGTTTGCCTCAACATTTAAATCTGTTGTTGGAACAACCCCCAATGAGTATGTTACCGATATTCGACTAGATATGGCAAAAGAGATGCTAAAAGACAAAAAACCTGTCAGCCTTATAGCTACAGCGGTAGGCTACGAACATGGTTCAGCTCTTGCCAGAGTCTTTCGTAAGAAACTGGGAATTTCTCCTCGTGAGTGGCTTTCTTCAACACTGAATTAAGACACTAGTTCAGCGGTTCCTACTATTAACTGATAAACAACCAAGACGATCTGTTTTATTTTACCTTGTCGAAGATAGTAAAGTTATCCCAGTTTAAATAACAGCACTTTATGCCAGTTAGAAAGGGGTCAAGATGACATGTATTCTCCACAGTTCGGTTAACCTTTTATTGCCACCTATGTGGATAATCAATGAAGCTAGATTCGATGAATCTGGCCAGTCAGCGAATAATGGACCGCGCTGATGGACGTACTAAACGAGGGAGAATGCCCTATATCTGGTGCGCCTTCTATTTCCAACAGCGGTGGAGGCCAGTGTTATCCACAACACTTCCTACACTATTCGCATTCTCTGAAAACGATCGAAAAAATTGTACTCGACTGCAAGACAGACAATAAGACGGTTATTTTTGCGGGTGAAGATGAACTAGGGCTCTACATTCAAATTGGGCTAATTGGTTTTGATACTTACAAGGCACGTGAAGCCCAAACCCAACATAAAATTGTTTATGGCCGCCGATGGCGAATTGAGCCTTTTTTACCTACGTCTGAACTCGTTCAAACACTGTTTCTAGCGGTCAAGAAAGCGCGTGAGCACGAAGTAAGAGAAATGCTAAAGCTTCGCGTTGAAGGAAAGTACAGTGCGCCATTTAGCTCTCATCAAGACAGTTTCCTCATTGTATCAATGGCAGAAGCATTAACGTCGAATGGGCGGGTTGCGAATTTTACACAGTTTAGAAAAGCACTAGTCGATGTAGCCAATAACATGTTATTTGACCATGCCTTACTACGCGTTGTTAACGTTGAGCGGCGCTTAAACAAACAAATTATTGTAGATATGATGATGAAGCCAACTGCACACTCTGAACTTCCAGAAACGCAACCAGGCCCTCTAACGCTAATGCTGTCTGAAATGAGCGTAAACCACTTTTTATTTAGTTTAATGGACGCCTTTATTGCGAAGAGCGATCGCTACGTTGCTAACACGTTTCAGTACAAAAACGTAAAACGATTCAGTGAAGAACTTTCAATAAAAGCAATTGCAAAGCTGTCTATTGCGACCAGACGACTTCATGAAAAAGGCGATGAGACATTTAAATGTAATCTCACTGCTCATAACCTTAATATTGACCAACGTAGAGCGCCAGAGGTTAATTCAATGACGATGTCACAAAAGGTAAAGTCACAACTAGAGGGCTTTCAGCCTCTGACAGGTATTTATCCGACGCTAATGCAAAAGTAAGCCTTTTAAATATACAGGCTTACTTTCATCAAAGCTCAATACGTTCTAACAATGATAGGGCTATCTTCTTCGCTACATTACCCGCATCGGGCAAATTAGTTGTATGCGCATTAACAATAGCACCGTCAGCTAGTAACGCTAGTTGTAGCGCAATTTCGTGACTATTTTCTAGTTTCAACGAGCTCAGTAACTCTTCAATAAACTGAATAACTAATTTTTTATGCATTACACAAATTGCGTGTACGGGATCTTCTTGGCGAGGATATTCTGCTGATGCATTAATAAACATGCAGCCTGAAAAAGAACTGGTTTGAGTCCACTCTGTTATTGCATCAAAAAATGCAAACACCTTGGCATAGTTACCTCGATTCTCTTCTGCCTTTTCATATTTCTTAACAAGCCTGCGCAACATATCCATAAACTCATCATCGCGCCTTTTAAGCGTGGCAATAACCAACTCTTCTTTGGATTTGAAATGATTGTACAATGTTCGTTTAGCAACACCAGCTTCTTCAAGTACGGTATCAATACCCGTTCCTTTAATGCCATGTCGATAAAACAACCTTTGTGCTGTCTCAACCAGATGCTCACGCTTCGATTTTTTTATTTCAGTCATCTTATCCTCTCTGTGTACACTCACTAGTATACACAACGCGTAAAAGCTAGACGTTAATTTTGCGATAAATTAACACAAAGGAACACACTTAAGGGCATGCAATAACGTAGACCTGCTTTGAGCCACTCTATGGTCTTTGAACCAAATACAGCCTCATTTAATAAGAGTACAGATCTGACTACCAATGCTGTTTTAGTTGCCTTGAGCACTAAGTAACCTCTTTGAGTTATCGCAGAATTAGAAACTCGCATAATCATTCCGCGGTGAAAGTAAGAGTGCATTTTCATCCTTTTGCTGACGTATTGACTCAAATGTCGCTTCAACTTCTTCAGGATAACGATGACTGCGATATAAAATCTCACCCTTGTCGCTAATAATGACAAACACAGGGGTGCCAACAACATTAAACAAGGCGCTCACCTGAGAAGTTTCATCAAACATCACAGGATAGTTAATCTGATAGTCGCGAATATACTTATGCGTATTAGGAAGTGAGTCGTTCACACCAATGTTAATGGCAAGCACATCAATAAACTCACTGTATTTTTCGTTTAACTTCACCACCTTAGGTGTAGCCACCTTGCAGTAAGGGCACCACGTTGCCCAAAAATAGAGAAGAACAGGTTTTACTTTCCAGCGTTCACTCAACGCAAACTTGTCCCCACTAATATCAGAAAAAGTAATATCCGTAGCGTAAATGCTACGGCTGTCAGTTGCTTCTTGTGCAACTACCTTTGTAGACAAAATTGATACAACAAATAAGTAAAATAGAAATTTCATAGGATACCTTTAAAACTAATATGCTTTTGAATATGAGAGACTGATGAAGTCTAAGCCTGGGTTTGGTTTTTTAAATCCAGCGTTCGAATAATGAAAATATCGAAGCGCCAACGAATGAGAGAATTGCTTTCCAAATCGATACCCAATGCCTAGTCGGTCCTCGAATTGATAATGTGTACTCACGTTTTTACCGGCAAATTGCGTATCATCTAATAGTGAAATCCCGATGCCCGCTTCCGCATAAATCTCACCATCAGCACAGCTACAAATTGAATATTGCAAAATCGGGGAAAGTGAAATAACGAAGTTAGAGTCATAGTGCTCGGGAGAACCGTATTTCCAAAAATTAATACTGCTTTCGGCATACACTGACAAGCGTGGACTTATGCTCTCGAGCTGAAAAGCATTGTGGCGATACGCCAGCTTAATACCTTCTACATCCCCTTCTCCTCTTATGTAGTCGATAGACAATTCACTAGCTTGCAACTGAACTGTTTGTAGGGATAAATGGGACATAGATAAAAGCAAAATGAGCTTTGTCAAACGGATTGCAATATTAAAAATTCGCTGTTTAAAATTGGACATAATCACTATTTCATATGGGTGAATTTGACGTGGATAATGCCCTACCTACCACGTGGTAATTTACCCATTCGTACTTTCTTTGTGACAAAAAAACGGCGAGTAATAACTCGCCGCAAAAGCCGGAGGAGGGGCCTTGAAAAGTTAATCTAATCGGGTCAACCATGCTTTACTGATGGCTTCAGACAGCCACAATGCAAAGTCAAATGTAGGGTAAATATCTAATAGTGACGCCACCGATATGCCTTCTTGCACACCTTGCATCCAATGTAGTTTCTCTTCTGTCAGTACTTCCACTTTAGCCATTCCATTGTGCTGATATACTATGCAATGTTCGGCTTTGTCTATGTTCTTCATAATAGTTTCCAAGACACTGTTGTTAGGCACTTGTCCTGACTCAATCGAACGATGAGCTTTCCATAGTTGATACTGTGGATAGGCGCTAGGTAGTAATGAAACAGAGGGAGACAAGATACACCGAATATCTTCTAAATCACTATTCGATAACCTTTGCAATGAGTTGCTATCAAAAGCTAACGCTTCACTTCGAGAGGCAGTATGAAAGGCCCACTCTACATTAGCGATATCGGGCAGGTATGGATAACTCTCATACAATTCACTATTGAATAAGCAAGTGGATAATTTACTGCCCCACTCGCCCCAATCACCACTTGCAGGTTTATCCATGTCAAGTAGTCGCCGTGTCAAAACATACAACGCATGATCACCAATCATGCTTTCTATAACGGGGTAGCTGATGGATAAACTGCGCAGTGCTGTCATCAGCAAATTATTTTGATAAATCGAAAGCCCCTCGTTCGGTAGCGCTGTCGACTTAGAGAAACTGAATATCTCATTAAGCAAATACTGCTGATAATCTGTATCATGTAAAGCGCTTTCTACCATAGGGTTTGTCTTTGCTGTGCTATTCATGGCAGTGTTTTTCATACGCTTCCCCAAGCTGCCTTTCGAATTTCCCTCGCCTTGCTTGCTTCTTCTAAGAGCACATCCCACGTCGGAAGGTCGTTATCCCACTCAATTAGCGTAGCCGCTTTAGGAAAATGACGAATAGCAAGCGCATAAAGCTGCCAACATTGTTCAGATACTGGCTTACTGTGATCGTCTATGATCATGTCACCTTGCTGAGGTAATGAACTCCCTGCAAGGTGTAATTCTTTAACCTGCTCTTGGGGCAGAAATGATAGCCATTTCAGTGCATTTACTGTGGTATCTTGCACTTTCTGATTGTGCAAGTTTACTAAAATATTATTGAGATCAACTAACAAACCGCATTGAGTGCGATGTGCTACCTCAGCCAAAAATTCCGCTTCTGCAAACATATTGTTGGAAAAAGAAAAATAAGTAACCACATTTTCAACTAACAGTTGCCGGCCGATTTCTTGCTGGACACGGTCTATATTAGTCACAGTGGCGTTTAAGGTTTGAGTATCGAATTTAAGTGGTAGTAAGTCACCAGCGTGAAGCGGCTTACCGCTGTCGTTTCCCCAAGTAAAACAGGCATGGTCAGAGACATAAATTGGATCTACATCATTAACAAGCTGCGTAAACCTACTTAAATATCTGTCGTTTACTCCTACCAATGACCCCAACCCCATTGACGTACCGTGAATACTCACCGGATAAAGTTTTGCTATTTCCTCAAGTAGGTGCCTACTAGGCCCCCCATGAGCGAAGAAATTTTCCGCGTGGAGCTCAACGAAATCAATGGAGCATGCCTTCTGAGACAATGCCTGAGTATAGTGCTCGTGTCTAAGCCCTACCCCAATACATCCGTACTCACACTCTTGAGGGTATTGTGTTGAAATCATGGCACACTCCATTGAAACTGTTGCTAGCGTCACCTTTGTGAACGCTGTTTCTACATTCGTTAAAGCAAGTAGTACTTAACCTTGCTTTTTCGCTGCTTCGTATCGCTCTTTAGCTTCTGCTTTCAGCATTCCACCCATGGTTTCACACGAGCCTTTTGCAACAAGCTTCCACTCACCGGGGTCTTTATCAACGGTAGACTGACCTGCACAGGAATGTGTACCTGCTAGGTTTCCACAGTCGTTTTGACCCGCAGCGGCTATGCCGTAACACTTCTCTTTACCAGCCGCTTGCACAGGCGCTGTGATCGCTGTGGTTAACGCCATTGCCAAGGCTGCCGCTGCAATTGTTTGTCGTTTGTTCATAACAATTCCTCTTCTATTCAACTCGGGATTTAACCCAGTTATCTAATTCGTTGTAGCTTAGGGCACCCACATGGGTGCCTAGCTGTTTGTTACGCTCAAGTAATACCAACGTTGGAACAGCTCTAATGCCAAATACTTGAGCCAGTTCAAAATCTTCCTCAGCATCAAGCTTTATCACACGTAGCTGAGATGCATTGGCGCTTTCAAACATTTGAATTACAGGTGACATCTGTTTGCATGGACCACACCATTGCGCACTAAACCAGAGCATAACGACTGGCTCAGAATACTCATGGCCGTTCGTTGTGATGCGATCGAGAGTTGTCGGCATATTGAATTAGTCCTCTGCGTTAGTTTCTTCTACTGAAAGTGCTTCGATGCCGTCCCAAACGCGGTAAGCGGTTTTTAGGTTTCCAGGCACGTCTTCCATCCACTTCTTCTGAACTGCTTTGTTCAGATTCAAGAACAATTTATCGTCTTTGATTAGGAAAGCCGCTGGGTCGACGTCTAACTTTTTATTCAGTGCCACACCCATTGCGCAGTAACCACCAAATTGTGGTGCATATTTTTCAGGTGATGCCTTGAACATGTCGCGGTTCTTTTCGCTAGAGAAGCGGTAAATTGCACCGTCATGAGTAGCGGTATACATTGCAGAACCTTCTACTGGCATGCTTTTAACAAAGTAAGCAACAGGGTCATAACCGTGGATAGCCACGTCGTTTTCGCCTAAGTTAACTGATGATGCAAAACTCAAGCTGCTGAACAAAATAGACGTTGCTAGACCAGCAATTTTAAATGCGTTGCGAAGTTTCATAATAATTCCTCTTTAAATATTTAGTGACGTTTGTGAGCGCGTTGGTGTTTCGCTCTCTGAGTAATAAAGTAATGAATTTCGAAACCGGTCAGGAAACCAAAACACTGCAAAAAGAGGCAAATCGTCCAAGTCCAAAATTTGTACAACAAGTTACAACTTGCACTCTACGGAGAAGCAAGGCAGAAAGGCGTAAAGAATTAAAAGGGAAAAAGAAGTAAGTATCTCATTTGATGGCATTTCTTTGCCGTTCTAAGCGTTCATTGCCGTCTGTTTATACTTTTTCGTAGGGGTGAAGAAATTAAGATTAAGAACCGCTGTTATTTTCATAACACCAAGCGTCTATTTTTTTAATTGTCCTTCTTTATAAACAATGAAAGAAAAACTCCCATTCTCACAATTCTCATGTGCGCATAGAATTTCGTCACAATGTCTATTACTCAAGTATTGAACCGATCGTCTTTATCAGCTCTGCCCCATGATTAATGGATGAATTTGGTACGAGACTTGTTATTTGTTTTCAGTGTGACAACTCAGTAATAGACCTAAATAGCACCAGCACTGGAGAAGAAAGATGAATGTGGCACCCTTAACCTATTCAACAACTAATCTGTTTCATACAAATACACCACAACAGCAGTACGCCAACAATGACAATGCAGTGCCCAATGAAGGTATCTCAATTGAAAAGGGCGAGAGCATCATGCATTTAATTGGTGATAAGCTCATTAAATCATCAACTACAGGTGCGTTTAATCCAGACAAAATTCACATATCCACGCCGGAATCAATACGCGATCAGCTGCGAGAGAATGCACAACAAAGGGATACCAAGGCCATGATTTACCTAGATGATGAGCCTGTCATGATAATTGGAAGTAAAAGTATTACCTCGCGCAATATAGTAGCCGACATAGCTAGCCGCAATAATGGCGATGCCGATCAAACCATTGCTGAACTAAAAGCGCTTTATGGTAATAGATTAAAAGTAGAAACCTACAACGACAACTCACGCCCAACAAATGCAGAAGTATTTGAAATTTTTAATGGCCGCCCTTACGCGGATTATGTTGAAGAAAACTACAACGCCATGGTTGCTTCACATATGCAACAAGAGCGGGACAAACTCTTATTCGAGCAACAACAGCTAGCTTTTGCAAATACACCTGTTGATGCTGTGTATAAAGTGAATGGGAAAATAATTGCCAGTCACGGTACCGACAATGTCACCAACTTGCATTTACCAAATTTACTAACCACCCTAGACGAGTTAGATATCGATCGTACAGCTGCCAAAACACTATTTGAAAACACAGGTGGTAGAAAAGTGACACATGAAGAACTGGGTACCATGTTAAAAGGCATACTTGGTGACAAGCTAGAAACTGATCAACCTGCTCGCGATAATAGGCCAACAAGACAAAGTGTTTCGAAAACGGCTTTTAATCAATGGGACACAGCACCATCGTATAATGCCAGTACACGGTCATAGAGCATTTTAGAAATAAGAAAAAAGAGTGCAATGCTAGTTCGAGGAGAGCGTGACAACAAACACGCTCTTCAAAAACATGAACATTTATTTAGCCTGGTACTTTTCGAAAAAAGTAATAATGTCTGTAGATTCGTATAACCATCGAGTTTTTGAGCCATCAGTAATTCTTAAGCATGGTACTTGTCGCTTACCACCTTGATTTACTAACTCATTAAATGCAGATTTATCATCTGTTATATTCTTACTATCGATAACTATACTTTTAGATTTCAAATACGCTGATACATACCGACAAAAAGGACAAGAACCCCGATAGTAGAGAGAAAGTCCTTCATATCCTTCACTTATCACGTTCCTTTGCGTTTTTTCCGCCACTGGGTTGGTGCGTTTTTTAGTTTAAACATAGCTCATCATCACTCCTCTTATAAAGAGAGAAAGCGTAATGGAAAGACGGGGAATTGTGCATACCAATTCCCCTGTAATTAAACCCATTACGCTTACAGACATGGCTAAGTTTGCAAACTATTTTTGCGGTGTAATTTTCGCTGTAAAACCACCACCCGGTGCCATTTTCATGGTTAAACTATCTTCATTGGTGACAGATTTAATAACCTTTTTATAATCCTCAGCAAAACGATGCGCATTTACACCATCTTGGAAAATTTCAATGTTGTAGGTGCCTTTAGGTAAAAAGCTCAACTCAATAGTAATGTCGCGTGCAAGCTCATCTGACAGGGCACCAATATACCAATTACCTCCAGAACGACGTGCAAACGTCACATAATCACCAATTGCGCCATTTAGTGGAATGGTCTCGTCCCAAACACTCGGTACACCGGCGATGAATTCAGCACTCTCAGCGTTATCCAAGTATTGTGTTGGGCTATCAGCCATCATTTGAAGTGGGCTTTCAAACACCGTGAACATCGCCATTTGATGCACTCTGGTCGTTTGGCTCATAGGTCTGTTAAATCGAATAGTAAAGTCTGCGTGATTCTCGTCTTTACCCTTGTACTTTATCTTCTCAAAAGCAGTGGGACCAACTGCGTTAGACATAGCGCCAGGTGTGTAATCCATTGGACCTGCAACCATACGAATGAAAGGTAATGTGGTATTGTGCTCTGGCGTGCTGTCGTAACTCCACTTATTCCACTCAAGCCCTTTCACGCCTTCACGGGTAATTACGTTGGGGTATGTTCTACGTAGCCCAGCGGGTTTATACGCGCCGTGGAAATCGACCAACAAGTGGCGTTTCGCGGCTTCATCAGCAATTTTCCAATAAAAATTAACCATCTCCTGATCATCTCTTTGGAAGAAATCTGGTTTTATTCCTACCGCACCAAGCTCAGCAAATCGGTCCATGGCTTCATCAAATTGCTTTTCTAGGGTCAACCACGTCGTCCACAAAATAATGCCAACATTCTTTTCTTTTGCATAAGCCATTATTTCTGGTACATCAAACCCTGGCACAGAACCCATTAGGTCGCCTAATGGGTACCAGCCCTCGTCAAGAATAACGTACTCAACGCCATGCTGACTTGCAAAATCGATATAGTATTTGTAGGTCTCGGTATTTAAACCAGCCTCAAAATCCACACCTTTCAAATTGTTGGCATTGTACCAATCCCATGCAACCTTACCTGGCTTTATCCAAGACGTATCACCAATTTTATTGGGAATAGCAAGCTGATAAGTTAGTTGGTTGGTCAATAAGTCGGTGTCGTTTTCAGCCACTGCCAAAACGCGCCATGGGAATGCTCTAGTGCCTTCAGTTTTTGCAATATAGTTCGCGCGTTCAACAACGGGCTGGTTGCGGTCTATCCATTCAGGCTCGCCATCAACCACTTTTGTAGGCTGTTGAGGGAATGTTGCTTTAAGGCCATCTTGCCCATCGCCAAGCAACCACATTCCAGCATAATCGTACAATGCAGTTTCAGTTACTAGCACTTTAGCGCCCCCTGAATCGACAAGTGTTGGCGTACTTGCCAAATCGGTAACTTTAATATCGCCAATTGATTGATGCAGATAGCTTCTTTCATTGTGTGAATAAAAGCTCTCCTCAAGGGGATAATAGACTGTCGCTTTGTCTGAAAAATTGAATTCGGCGATTTCGTTCACTACCGTAATCGGCGTTTCAAATTGGGTAACAAATCGATAAGCAACACCATCGTCATAAGCTCTAAATTCCAAGTCATATCCATTTGAGAATGACAGGGTCATTTGTTCAAAACGATCAATGATTTTTTCTGACTTAACCCTAACCTCTGGAAGTAAAACCTGACTTTGTGAGTCGTAATTCACGTCTTTTACTGTGACACCTGAACTGAGGGAAGGCTGATTCTCTAAGAGCAAATCAATGTGAGAGGAAGAAACAATAGTTTTCCCTTTCAACGACACGGAATAATTGACGGCATCTTCTACCGCTACCGAAACAGTGATGTCTCCATCCGGTGACTTTACCTTATAGGAAGTATCAGCGAAGACACTACCGACATACATCGCGTTAGTCAGCGCTAATATCATTGAGCTTGCTTTAACGAGTTGATTACGTGGTTTCAATTTAACATCCCCTATTGGAATCATCATCTGTGGCATATGCACAAAAAGGTTAATCGATTAAGATTAACAGCAAGGTAAAACGTTTCACCTCGTTATGTCAACTACAATGTTAATTAAACGTAAAACTTATTTATTTATACATATATCCCTACTTTGCACTAAGAGCATTGTATAAAATCGCCGCAAACACAAAAGCCGACTCTACTAGTCGGCTTTACGAGATGTTAAATAAGAACTAACGTATTATTTGCGCTTTCTTCTTATCAATACAAATAACGCAAATGCAATCCAAACAACGGAACCAACAACCATAGGGACAACCGCAGAAGACAGTGCTCTATCAAAGAAGATAAAATCTGGCTTGCCGCTTTGCCACAATGTCCATTCAAAGCCGATTTCAGATGCAAGTGTTGAATGCCCAGTGACCAACGCAATATAGCCATCGCCAGTAACGGGGTTTATACGCAAACTGGTGTTAATTGCCGGGTCATTGCTGCCGTCATGACCAATGATGAACTGCCCTTCGTTTAGTGGTACGTATAGCATCGCACCTCGCCCCCAAATAGGCGCCCCCATCAACGAACCAATGGGTTTGCTCAATGACTTCAATAATTCAGGTTGTGCAAGTAGTGATTTAACTAAGCCAGCTAAGTCATTGGCACTCGCATTAAGTGCTGTCGCTGCTGAAGAAGCGTATTGGTATACAGGTGCTGAATTACCTTCAGCGTCAAATGAGCCTGCATGGCGTGTGCTGTCATCAACATAGTCAAACGTACTGTTAAGCATACCATTGGTTTTAAGTACGTTTTGCCCAACCCATGATGAATAGCGTTGCTGGGTTAACTCTTCAATCAGAAGCTCTAAAATTAAGTAGCCACCGCCTGAGTAACGAAACTCTGTACCCGGCGCAACGCCAACTTCAATGCGTTTACCTTCCTCCGATGCGCGCGGATCATTAAGTGATTCAACTACGCTAGGTAACGCTTCATTACTCTCATAGTTGCCAAACCCTAAACCGTCGGTCAGCCCCCCCGTGTGACCGAGTAGCCTTTCAATCGTAATATCCTGATGATTAAAATTACTCTTTGGTATGCTCCAGCTCGTTAAGTACTCTCCTACCGCATTGTCTAACTGAATATCACCGTTATCCGCTAACTTGTGAATAGCAATGGCTGCAATAAACTTACTCATGGATGCGGTTGAAAATAAGGTATTGGCGTCTATCGAAAGCTCGGCATTGTCACGCCACACCTGCGCGGTTTGGAAATGGCTCCCTACTACTTCACCATTTTCAATTAATACCAGTGCTCCATTACCTTTGAGGGTTTCATCCATAGTCTGTTTTGCATAAGTCATAAACTCGTCATGAGCATGCTCAGGAACAACAGATTGCATCCAAATACCATCAAAAGATAAGAATGCCGCTGTGGGAACCCACAATAATGCCGGTACAATTACCAAGGCGACCTTGGCTACTTTTTTTAGAAATGCCATAAATTCACGTCCTTTCCCGTCAAATTTTCATGGCACTAATCTTACTTGCTCTTTTTGAGTGAATGCGCTGCGCTTTCCCCAACTGCATCCTGCTTTCCTGAACGACGCGTTTTTCATTTTAACTGTATTGCTAGAATAAACTCGCCTTGTTTTGCGGCGACTTCAACTGACCATCCACACGTTTCGCAAATTCGCTTTACCAAATGTAAGCCTTGCCCTAACCCATCGCTGTGCTGCCCTTTTATTTGTGGCGAGAGCACATCTTCACTTGGCAATGTATTAACAGGGTTGCTAAACACAAGTCGATCATCCACAAGTGCAATAGTCAACGCCACTTTGCTTGCGTGGTTCACCACATTGTCCAGCAAATTATTGAGCAAAATGTGGAGCAAGTTTCTATTGCAGTAAATTTGATAAGTGTGCGCTATGGCAATATTCAACTCGACATCATCGCGACTCGACAAAGAGAAATGGTTGATAACACAGTGTTCAACCTCTTGTAATAATGAAAGTGTTTGGGCTTCTACCGACTCTTCGCGAGAAAGCGCAAGCAATACCACCAGCGATTGTTCAACTTCAAAAATCGCACTTTTTACTCGGTTAATAGAATTGTCATCAAGAGGTACTGTGCTATTAAGGCGCCCTGCCACCAATTTTAACACTGCAACCGGTGTGCGAAGCTCGTGGCTAATGTCTCTTGAAAAATCAGCTTCACGTTGCAAGGCTTCTTGTAGACGGTTAAAACTACTGCTGATAGTTTGTGCCAGATATCCTATTTCATCGTTTGCGAATGGCTGAGTGAACTGCAAAGGTTGGTTACTTTGTTGGTTTACTACACGTGATGCAATGTGTTGTAGAGGCTGCACGACTTGCCGTGCAAGATAGCGGGCTAACATCAGTGCACTCAAAACCGTGCAAAGTAAAATCAATACAATCCATGGTATTAGCTTAGGTAAGTAATCTTTTGAAATTTCATAAGAGGAAACGTTGGCAGCAAGTAAATACGTAGCGTTGCCTAGCTGAATTTCTGTAACGTGAATAGCACCGCCGTCGTTGAGTGGGAATTCGATTCGGTTGGGCGACTGCTGTCGCAACATTTGAACAGACTCGGGCAATTCGCTCCAACCTCCGTACATCGTCATAAACGGAATACGGGGCGAAGTAACCTCACCCGTTTTCTGATAATGCTGCTGTATAGACGCAGCTTCTTCACTCACTAGACGATTGAAAATATTGTCTTCAATAACCCATGCATAAATAACTAGTAGGCTAATGAGAAATACCGACACCACTGCGGTAAAGCTTACTATAGAGAAGCGGATCTTGCGTTGAATAGACTCTTGGTACGCCATATTACACCGACAACTTAAAAC
This sequence comes from Alteromonas sp. KUL42, assembly GCF_006538325.1. Lineage (GTDB taxonomy): Bacteria > Pseudomonadota > Gammaproteobacteria > Enterobacterales > Alteromonadaceae > Alteromonas. Next base: position 170,098 of record NZ_BJKK01000010.1, on the reverse strand, counting down.
CAATGCCGTGAATGGTCTTTATCATTTCTGTTTCAAATGGTTTGTCTACCACTTGCCTAAGCGTATAGATGTGTGAACGCAAAGCATCACTGTCAGGAAGGTCGTCTCCCCACACTTTATCGATAATCTCCCGTCGGCTTACCGCATTCGGGTAAGCCTTCACTAAAATACGCAAAATGGTGTAACTGGTGCTGCTGAGTTTTAATTCGCATCCATTGCGTGTTGCCACCTGTTGTTTGTCGTTAAAGCTCAACTCGCCAATAGTCACGTTCTGAGCTTTGTGTAACTGCTGCCTGCGCATCAATGCTTTGCATCTTATTAACAGTTCGTGACTATCGAAAGGCTTGGTTAAGTAGTCGTCCGTGCCTGCATCAAACCCAACAATTTTATCTTGTATGCTGTCTCGCGCTGTGAGCATAAGTACCGGAGGCGTTGGATCAAGAGTACTTTTAACAAACTGACAAATCTCAATACCACTCATATCAGGCAACATAATGTCTAAAATTATCACGTCATAACGATGGTCACTCATTAACAACATTGCCTGTTTACCCGTTGCTGCGTAGTCTACTTCCATACCTTGCGCTTCAAGGAAGTCGTATATTTCCGCGGCGAGATCTTTTGTGTCCTCTACCAACAGCAGTCGTACTTTTTCGTTCATTACCATGCCTCCGAATACTTTGCTTCTAACACCTAACCCAAGTACTACCGCTCTGTAAGAGAGCCTTTAACATGTGCTAACACAGCAGCGATATCCGCGTCTTCTCCAGCTGCAATTTGCTCGCTTGTTGTTGCGACAGGTATATCTGGCACTACACCTTTAACTTGTATATTTCCGTTAGGCCTTACCAATAAGCGAGTAGCAACATACACACGCAATTCAGAGTTTGGCAGATTGAACAAGTTACCTTGTGCGGTTTGATTAGCATAACCTCCGGTTTCTCGACCAACAAGCATCGCCATATCGTTGTCTTGTACCGCCGTAGCAAATACTATGGCAGATGAATAAGACAACGGGCTGATTAACACATACGCATTGCCTTTAAATGACTGTGCTTCATCCACTGGAGCAATCCAGTCGTCCCAGTCTTGGGTTAATACGTCTCCAACGTCTCCTTTATAATTGAATATACCTCGGTTATCCGTATTCAAGCGCTCACGCATTGAAGAAATCATTCGAAACGGCTTTTTAGCAAGGTAGCTTGCCAAGTAAGTAGAAGTATCTGTATTGCCACCACCGTTCTCTCGAATATCGATAATGAGGTTTTTAACCTTTTGCTGGCTTATTTTTTCAAAAGTCGCATCAACAAAGTCTTCAAACCAATCGGGCGAAACGTCAAATGTCGCCACCTTCAAATAACCGGTTTCTTTATTGATAAGGTGATACGAAAAATCACTATCAGACATGGCCAATTGTGTATCCGCTTGCGTATTGTCATTTGCATTTTCTACACGAGCCCATTGCTGACCAGATGTTAATTCCACACGTTGGATCTCGGTGTCTACTTCAAACGCCATATCAAAAGACTCAACAAACCCAAACGCCGCCCACACCATCATAGGGAACCTATCGGCAACAACGTGTTTGCGCAACACTTCTGTTTCTCCCCCCACTAACTGCTGAGACGTTGAAAAAATGGTATCGATGTCAATGCCATTAATGCTCAATAGTTTTGCGCCTTTAGGCAGTAGATTATTTTTGTGCTTATAACCGTATTTCAGAAATACTCCTTCGGGAAATACATTCAATGCGAAGGGAAAAGTCAACTTCCCACTTTTTTGTAATGCTTGGTATTCCTGATACGGCCAAATTAGGAAAGTATGACCATCATTAAAATAGTGAGACAGCCTTCCCACTTTTTTAAAGAAAGTCTGTCGTGTCATAGGCTCCGTAATTTCATTTTTAAGAATATCTGCTTGTTGATAGACCTCGGCTAAATCAGTGTACTTTGATAAATCTGGGTGGCGTTCTACAACACCATCAATAAACGCATCAATATCTTGGTGCAACTGCTCTGGTGCAATTTCAGCATTAACTAAATCAGGCGAGCTTAATTCTGGAAATATATCTAAGTGCTTTGATGTACAACCACTTATCAATATAAGTGCGCTACAGCATAGCCCAATGAACAACTTTTTCATGGGAAGTCCTCTTCTTAGTGAATGAAGACAAGTTAACAAAGTAAATGTGAAGAAAATGTCGGGAAGATTTCTTACCTATTACTTTTCTGCGTCTAGTTCTTAAAAGGTCTCCCCCTTCACAAAAAGACGACATTCTGTTCGATAAAGTAGTGCTATCTTAACCACCTTCATGGAGACATCATGAAAAAGACTTACTCACTCCTTTTACTAATGCTACTTTCTTTTACGCACGCATTCGCATCGCCTGATGAGAACCAGACTAAAGTACTCATGCTGATTTCAGGCTACGGGGATGAAACTCGCCCAGCGCTAAGTTATGACTTGGAAGAGCTTGCACAATCCTATTTAGTTTTGCATGACAATGGCGTTGAACTAGATATTGCCACACCAAAAGGTGGTGCAGTGTTGGTGAAAACGAACAAAGACGACTTAGCCTATATTCAGCGCTTTAAGTCTATTGCTCTAAAACAGCTTAAGAACACAAAAGCAACTAAAGATATAAGTGCAAGTGATTATGACGGCGTATTTATTGTTGGTGGTGCAGGCGCTATGTTTGATTTACCTGCTGATAGCGCTACCCAAGCTGTGCTGACAGACTTCGCCGCACAACAGCACATTATTGCTGCGGTGTGTCATGGCCCAGCTGCAATAGCAGATGTTAAGTTACCTAATGGCAAATTCTTAGTTGAAGGAAAAAAGGTCAATGGGTTTACCAATATAGAAGAACACGCTTTTAGCGGTGAACATATCAGTATGTTCCCCTTTTTAGTACAGGACAAACTGACCCAAAATGGTGGCGTGTTTGTCAACAACGACCCAATGTTGCCATTTGTAGCTGTGGATAAAAACTTAATCACTGCACAAAACCCTTCTTCTGTCCCTAATGCCGCAGAAGCCATGCTGTTAAAGCTAGGCGTAACACCAAAGCAACGAACGCCCTTTGCTGATGAGGCAACCATGGAATTAATTGCTGAAGCCAAAAATAACGGCACAGTGGCTATCGATTTAGCGCTTAGTAAAAGCCCGCAAATGTACGACTTAAACTACCTCGCCCTTTACGGATTTTATGCATACGCTTTGGCGCCTGATAGCCGTAAAAATGTAGAACTAGATTTAATGGAAGCCATTAGCCAACATTTTCAACATCCAGCTTATGAAGCAGCACTCATTAAGGCACTCGTAGAGCAAGATAGAAACCTAGCAGCAAACCAGGCACTAGCGACATTTTTAACGCGCTATCCATCCCATGAAGATGCTTCGACATTAACGGCCTTGGTTAACCCTTCTCAGCCTCACTCGTAAACACCCCGAATGAACTCGCCTTCGTCAATTAAGGAATAACTATGAAATACTTGATTACCACATTACTATTTATAACCGCACTTTTTGCAGCCAATGCCAACAGTGAATCACAGAAGAAAATTTTGATTATTGCCTCTAATAAAATCGATATGGGCGATGCTGAAAAGCACGAAGCAAGAAACGATTTATTCGAGTTTGCGCCGCCCTATCACATTTTTGTTAGTCACGGGTATGACGTTGACTTTGTCTCGCCAGAAGGCGGTGAAGTCCACTTCATGAGAGATCCTTTGGGAATCTCTAGTTACACTATGAAATACGAGGGCTTTTTGAACAAAACCCAACATACACTCACACCTGATGAGGTAGATCCTTCTCTGTACTGGGGCGTATTCAGTGGGGGTGGATACGGCACCATGTTCGATGTAGCTGATAACTCAAAGATTCAGTCTATCATCGCACAGATTTATGAGAAAAATGGCATAGTGGGTGTTGGCGGCCACGGCTCAGCCAGCATTGTGAATGTCCCTCTGTCTTCTGGCGAATACATGGTAAAAGGAAAAAGAGTGGCTGGTTTTCCTAATTCAACAGAAACAACCAAGCCTTGGGCTAACTATGGCAAGTTACTGCCTTTTCTTATTGAAAGTCAGTTGGTAAAAAATGGGGCTATTGCCGAAAACAAACAAACGCTCAGTGATAAACACGCCGTTGTCGTCGATCAACGCATTGTTTCAACCATGTTCTTACCCTCTGCCGCCCTTGTCGCCAAAGAAATGCTTATACTCCACGAGAAGCAAAAATCAAAATAAGTATTTCCAGAAATGGCATAACAGAACAAGAGCGTGTTGACCTTTTTGGTACAATTGCTGCCTGAAAGGTTCATCCACACGCTCTAGTCATTCCAGATATACATAACCAATCCAATTTGTCTTTCCAAACGTAGTCACAACTATAATTTTCAGCAAAGATAACAATATGTTGGTACTCGCTCTGCTTTCTCACGAGAGTGCCATGTAGACCGTCAGACTTATAGGCATGCAACCTTGGGTATAACAGATACTTAATAGATGCGCTTAAAAAGAATGATTTTACAATTAATTCATTAGCATGTAGTCATTGTAAATACATTGATGACGTATGCTTTTAAACCAAGAAAAGTCATTTCGAAACACTCCACGCATTGCTTATTAAACTCAGTATTTGTAATACAATTAGAATAAGCGTGAGCAAAAAACTTAAAGAAATAGGCAAGTCATTAGGAGAATTTGGCATGCACATATTGGTTCGTTTCATTAGTCTATATATTACAGATTGATGAGCTTGCAAGTGACAAACTCAACAAGCAAAGAACGTGGTGAATTCACCAATTAATGAAAAACGAGGATGATTTATGAAAACTATCGGCTATGCTGCGCACTCTTCTGATGCGCACCTTGTCCCTTATCACTTCGAACGCCGCGACTTACGCGACAACGACGTTGCAATAGAAATTTTGTACAGTGGTATTTGTCACTCTGACTTGCACACGGTTAATGGTGATTGGGGTCCTCAACCTTACCCACTCGTACCAGGCCACGAAATTGTGGGCCGCGTTATTAGCGTGGGTCCAGAAGTTAAAAACTACACCGTCGGTCAACATGTCGCTGTAGGCTGTATGGTCGACAGTTGCCAAGAGTGTGACCAATGCCACAACCACGAAGAACAGTACTGCCGCAACGGTATGACACCGACCTACGGTGCACCAGATCGCATCAACGGTGAAATTACGCAAGGCGGTTATTCAAAGCATATCGTTGTGCGTGAAGAGTTTGTACTAAGCGTGCCAGAGTCACTGGATATCGGTCGTGTTGCACCTATCCTTTGTGCAGGTATTACCACATATTCACCACTTAAAACATGGGGCGTAAAAGAAGGCAGCCGTGTTGGTGTTATCGGTTTAGGCGGACTTGGGCACATGGCTGTGAAACTAGCCGTGGCAATGGGTGCAGAAGTTACGGTACTTAGCCGTTCAGATGCGAAGCTTGAAGAAGCCAAAGGTATTGGTGCAAACGGTATTTTGGTTTCTACCGACAAAGATGCCATGAAAAAGGCCGCAAGCTCATTTGATTTAATCATTGATACTGTGCCAGTAAAACACGACATCAACATCTATACACCACTACTGGACATCGACGGTTCACTAGTCATTGTGGGGCAAATTGGCCCATTAGACGAACCCATGACCGCACCACTGGTAATGGGCCGTCGTCGCGTTGCCGGCTCACTAATTGGTGGCATTAAGGAAACTCAGGAAGTACTCGACTTCTGTGCACAGCACAATATTTTACCTGAGTGTAAAATGATACGCGCAGAGCAAGTCAACGAAGCATTTGAACACTTGTCAAAAGGTGATGTTGCACACCGCTTCGTCATTGACATGTCATCGCTTAGCGTTGATGCATAATAGGTAAATTACCGCTTAGCAAGAATACGGTAAAGCGTACAGTAAGAAGTTGGAATACTCTAAAGCACGAACTAGTATTCCCGCTTCTTGCTTTATATTATAGAGAGCATCCACCGTGAACAATGTTGTAAATTTTCGACGTTCTTTCGAACTTCAACAAACACCTGCAGAAAACGATTTACTTGCATTGACCCAATTGCTAGACAAATACACGCCTCACGATGGTCTTTTTAACATTCCCGATGGCCCCCTTCACGTTGTAAAATCTTCAGTGAAATACAGCGAGAAAATGTACACGTTAGCACAGCCGAGTATTTGTATAGTGCCGCAAGGCGCTAAACAAGTAGCCTTGACACACGGTGGTTTCGAGTATGACAACCGTAAAATGGTAGTGTACGCGGCTGAAGTTCCTCTTCATGTCACTATTACCCAAGCTTCAGTAGCAGCGCCCTACTATTGCCTTGTTATTCCTATCGACCCTAAAACGTTGAACCGTTTGGTACTAAAAGTATTCCCAAATGGCGTACCAAAAGCAGAGAAAACTCGCGCAGTTTATGTAGGAGACGCAAGCGCTAAGCTTGTCAATGCAGCACGACGTTTAATGGAGATCATTGCGCATCAAGAAGATACAGATCTTTTAGTACCTCACACTATCGATGAAATACTCATGCGACTTTTACGCAGTCCAGTGGGTCCGTCAGTAGCACAAATTGGCGTAGCAGATTCCAATATTGAAAAGGTCTCTAAGGCCATTAGTTGGATAAAAGACAACTTTTCTGAAGCCATAAAAGTGGATGAGTTAGCCAAACACGCCGGCATGAGTACATCGTCATTTCACAGCCACTTTAAACAAGTGACACAACTCAGCCCTTTGCAATTTCAAAAGGTTTTGCGACTTCAAGAAGCAAGAGAACTAATACGTGGCGGTATTATGGACGTCACCAGTGTTGCATTTCATGTAGGTTATGCCAGCGCTTCACAATTCAGCCGAGAGTACGCCCGCGCCTTCGGGGTTGCTCCATCAAAGGACATTGCATAGTGCCAAACAACGAAATCTCCGTCTTACATTTGTAATTTAATCGTTAAACTTATATAACAAAGCCCTTCATCGCATAGGCTGAGTTATGTTTCGCAGGATCACGTTTTTCATTTGGCTGGTTTACCTCGTTATCGTGGGTATTTTGTCTTATTCCGTTGCCGTGAAAGAAGTTAAACACCGCGCTGATCAGCAAATATCAGACGTAGCTAGCCGTCTAGAAATAGAGTTAGACAAGTTTCGTACACTGCCTCGGGTTTTAGTTTTACACCCTTCCATTGTAGACGCATTACAAACGCCGACAAACGAGACGATTGAATCCGTTAACCAACTTTTACTCACTTACAATACACACCTTTCAAGCGATGCGGTTTACCTTTTGTCAGACACAGGAATGACAGTTGCATCGAGTAATTGGCAAGATACTGACAGCTTTATTGGCAACGATTACGGTTTTAGACCTTACTTTCAAAAGGCAATGAAAGGTCAAGACGGAAACTACTTTGCATTGGGTACGGTATCGAGGAAACGCGGGTATTACTTTTCATTCCCAGTGAAAAAGAACAATGACATTATTGGCGTACTTGCCGTAAAAGTCGCCTTAAGTGTTATCGAAGATAACAATATAAATAGTGATATCGATAGTAATTTCACTTTATTACTTACCGATAATCACGGTGCCATTTTCTATAGCTCGAAGCCTCAATGGAATTATTCAGCCCTTGTACCACTTCCCAAAAGTGTGGAGGCCGAGCTAATTTTGCAAAAGCAGTATGGTGATGGCCCATTGCCCGTGCTTAGCCAACACAACGACCTACCCGCTTTTCTAAATGCATCATTTGTTGGGTTACCTAATCGCGACAAGCAGACCACTTACTTAGTGGCAGATAAAGTGATGAATCAGGTGGGGTGGCATCTGCTTGCGCTAACCCCGCGAAGTCAGGTATATCAAATCGTTGTGTTAAGCCTTATTGGGGCCACGCTTTTGTTTATGCTTGTTGCCTTACTGAGTCTTTATTGGCGAAGGCATGTTGAATCTCAACGGCAATTGTCGCTGGTCAACGAACAACTAGAACAACGGGTTGAGCAACGCACAGGTGAATTGCGACAAACTAATATTGCGTTGGTCGACACCATCGAAAAGCAAAAGGTAACTGAACAGCGCTTAAAAGAAACACAAAACGAGCTTATACAAGCCGGTAAACTCGCGCTACTTGGCGAAATGTCAGCAAGTATCAACCACGAACTAAATCAGCCGCTAACCGCCCTTCTCACGTACAGTGAAACCTTGTTACTCATGATAAAGAAAGGCCGCACTGAAGCCTTTGAGCAAACCTGCAAAGAGATAATTACCATTACCCAAATGATGGCGAAAATAGTGGCGCAATATAAGCTATTTGCAAGAAAATCAGCAGGTAAGGTGGGGCCAGTGCGCGTGCAAGACACGCTCAAAGCGTCAATGGCTATATTAGAAAGTAAAATTCAAAAATTGCATGCTGACATAACAATTAGCAACCAAGACGATAATGCGCAGGTACTTGCCGAATCAGTGCCGCTTGAGCAAGTATTGGTAAATTTACTCAATAATGCATTGCAAGCACAAGAATTAGATGACACCGTAAAGTTAGACATAACAATTACAACGTTGCCTCAACACGTTAGTATTAGCGTTCGCGATTTCGGACCAGGCTTCGATGTTGACGACCCAAGTCGTGTATTTGAGCCATTTTACACTACAAAAGGACGTGGACTGGGCTTGGGCCTTACCATTTCTCAGCGTATCGTAGAATCTTTTAACGGTACCATAACAGCAGAGCAACACCCCGAGGGCGGCGCGGTGTTTACCATTACATTGCCGAGGAGCACCGCGTGACAGCAGTGAACTTACCCATTTACCTAATTGATGATGAACCCACTATTTTGCGATCGCTACAGCAGTTATTGCAGATAGAAGGGCATGTTGTCGAAACTTTTTCTGACGCCCGCGACGCTATTCGCAAACTCGATCCCGACTTTGGTGGTGTGGTGATCACCGATATAAATATGCCTGGCATGGACGGCGTCGCATTTTTACGTGAAGCGCTTAAACTTGACCCCGAACTCAGTATTGTCATGCTGACAGGTCATGGCGATATTACAACAGCGGTGGAATCTATGCGCTTGGGCGCTTATGATTTTATCGAAAAGCCCTTCTCCAATGACCATATTTTGGATGTGATAAAGCGTGCGGGTGAAAAACGTGCATTAGTATTAGAGAACCGCGATTTAAAGAATGAGCTGGATGCACAAACCGGCGCTGGCCCTCGAATACTGGGCAATACCACTAAAATAAAAGCGCTCAGGCGACTGCTACTTCAAATACGCGATATTCCCGCGGATGTACTGATAAAGGGTGAAACCGGGGCCGGTAAAGATTTAGTCGCGCGCTTTCTGCATTACAACAGCAAACGTCAAAATGAAAATTTTGTGGCGATAAACTGCGGCGCCATTCCAGAGAGCATGATTGAAAGTGAATTGTTTGGTTTTGAAGCCGGTGCTTTTACCAGTGCACAAAAGAAACGTATTGGAAAAATAGAGCACGCCAATGGCGGTACCTTCTTTTTAGACGAAATTGAAAGTATGCCAATGGCGCTACAAATTAAATTGCTTCGCGTGTTAGAAGACCGACGCATAGAGCCGTTAGGTTCGAATAAACAAGTAGACTTGGACATACGCGTCATTGCTGCCGCTAAAGTTGACCTGCTTGAATTGGTCGACAAAGGTGAATTCCGCGAAGATCTCTACTACAGACTCAATGTGATAAACGTTGAAATTCCGCCTTTACGTGAACGCAAAGATGATATTTCTTTACTCTTTCAACATTTTGCCGCCATTGCTAGCACGCGCTTCAATACTGATACTCCTCGCCTTAGCAACGAGCAACTACTGCGCCTTCAACAACACAACTGGCCGGGCAATATACGAGAGTTACGCAACGCCGCAGAACGCTTTGTGCTAATGGGGGGGCAGACAGCCTTCGATGAAGAGGCTAACAGTACCGACAGTGACACCCTCACCTTGGCAGAAAAAATTGCACACTACGAGCGCCAGTTACTGCAAGAGTCGTTAAAAGCAAACGATGGCAGGCTTATTGATGTGCAACAACAGTTAGGCCTTCCTCGTAAGACCTTGTACGATAAAATGCGCAAACACGGTTTAGATAAAGGCGACTACAAATTACCTTAAGTCGCTGTTACTAGCGTTTTATGTTAAAACAGCGTAAATGGGTGGATACCCACCCATTTACAAATTTGCAACGTGTAACTTCCCGCCCATAATAAGAACCACAACCGTCTAAAATCAAAGCAGACAAAACACAAGCCATTGAAATAAAACAACAATTAAAAACAAAATCAACATGGCAAAGCTTTTGCACTTGTTGCATCGATGTTAACGCACGCCATCCGCCCTCAATGGTGTGAAAAAACGTCAGACCCAAGGACACCGTTTAACACGTAAAGGTAAAACAATGATTAATAAAATTACCCAGGTCATCCGCCACAAACGCATGCTAGCACCAACATGCGCTTTGGCAGTGGCAACCACACTAAGCTTGCCTGTTTCAGCACAAACACTCGAAGAAAAAGAAAGTGAAATTGAAAAAATAGCCGTTGTTGGCTCTCAAATAAAAGGCGCTGAAATTAGTGAAGCGCTTGCCGTTTCTCAAATTGACGCCGAAGACATAGCCACAATGGGCATTGATTCAGGTGATGAATTACTGCAATTGATCCCTGAAAATGGCCAAAACTTTTTTAACGAAGCAGGCAACATCAGTGGCGGTGTGAACGCGGCCCGCGGTGATGTTGGTGCGTTTAACCTTCGAAATATAGGTACGGGTAATACCCTTGTGTTAATGAATGGGCGTCGAATGGTAAATTCAGCGGCCTATCAAACTGAAGAAGTTGGCGGTAGTTTTGTTCCAGTGAATACTGTTAACTCACAAACTATTCCCGTTTTTGGTGCTAAGCGCGTTGAAGTGCTGCGCGACGGTGCTTCAGCAATTTATGGTGCCGATGCCGTAGCCGGTGTGGTAAATACCGTTACTCCCACCGACTTTGTTGGCTTGGACGTACGGGTAAAATGGCAAGAATACGAGAATCTACCCCGCAACGACCAAACCCTTTCTGTACACTGGGGTAAAAACGTCAACGGTGGTAAAACCAACGTAGGTGTTATCTTTAATTACTACCAAAGGGATCGCGTGAACTCGCAGGACGATCCGCGTTGGACAAATGCCGACTTAACCGACAGACTTTCACCTGATTCACCTTGGTATGGGCACCCAGAGTTTGACTCAACCAGCGCCAATTCTTTATACGGCCAGTTTGATATTATGGACTCGGTATCATCATCAAACCCTTTGCGCAGCGAAGGATTGGTTGACCGAAGCGGTGAATTCGAGACATATCCGAGTGGCGATCCACGCTGTGCATGGGAGTTAGGTAACGGATTATGTGCTGCCCCTGACGGTCAAGGCACAGTGCGATTCAACATGAATGAGAACCGTGACCTCACATCGGCTTTAGAACGAACCAATATTTTCGTAAACATCAATCACACCTTTGATAATGGGTGGGAAGCGTTTACCGAAATTATGGGTTACAAATCTGATACCAATTTACGTCGTCACCCTACTGCTTCTTTCTCTTCATCTAAACTTATTGTTGCTGCCGATAACTACTATAATCCATTTGGCCCATGTGGCTCACCGAATCGTCTAGACAACCCAGCCGTCATGGAAGGTGTACCGTGCGAAGGCTTAGCACTTGAGATAGATAACTACCGCTTTGCTGAGCTTCCTCGTATTGTAGAAAACTCAGGTGAAACATTTCGATTGCTACAAGGCCTTCGCGGTTATGTAGGTAACTGGGACTGGGAAACCGCCCTTTCCTACTCTAAAGATACAAAAGATGACGTAACCCACAACCGCGTGTCGAATACCTTAATGCAAGAAGCGTTAAACGACACAACAGAAGCCGCGTATAACCCTTTTGCTATTGGTCAAAACTCTAACATCGAACGTGCACTGGTCAGTGTTTATCGCAAAAGTGAGTCAGAACTAACCACCTTCGATTTTAAAGTATCTAATGCAGATATCTTCGAACTTCCCGCAGGACCCGTCGGATTTGTAGCAGGGATAGAATGGCGCGAGGAGTCATTTAAAGACGACCGCGACCCGCGTCTTGATGGCACAATTCAATTTATTGATAACGATGGTGATACTTATCCCTTTGTATCTGATGTGGTGAATTCAAGCCCAACACCGGACAACCAAGGAAGCCGTAATGTCAGCTCTTTATTTGCTGAATTCCAAATTCCAGTATTGGAAAACTTAGACGTTCAGTTGGCGGCGCGATACGAAAACTTCTCTGATGTTGGCAATACAACAGTGGGTAAAGCTGCGTTTGGTTATCGTCCTTTCGAGCCGGTACTACTGCGTGGCTCGTGGTCGCAAGCATTCCGAGCCCCTAACCTAGTAACTATTAACGAGCAAATTGTGGCGCGTACACAAACGCGAACTGACTATGCCTGTTTGTATGCAGCAGAAAACGGAGGCGATCCAGAGCAAGATACGCTTGATTGTAACTACTCGCTTCAGCGTATTGCGCAAGGCAGTGACGAGCTAAAACCAGAAAAATCTGACAACACGTCGATTGGTATTGTAGTAGAACCGCTTGAAGGGCTTGCCATTACTCTTGACTACTGGAGCATAGAGAAAAAAGACACCATTGGTCTATTGGGTGAAGAGAACCATTCTTTGCTTGATTTGCTCTATCGTCTTGAACAAGGCACGGCAAATTGCGGCAGTGCAACCTTCAACAGCGCAGTAAATCGCGGTGAAATTGACCCCGATGAAGCCGCTTTTTATGAAAATGCAGGTATTTGTGCCGGCGGTCAAATTAACTACATTGACGACCGTTATGCCAACTTAGATACGCGTACGGTATCAGGTCACGACTTAGGCATTTACTACACCATTAAGTCTGATTATGGCCGCTTTAAACTCGATTACAACGCATCATTCTTAGATAAGTTTGAACAAGAAGCGGGCGGCTTAGCACAGCAACTTGTGCAAGCACAGGCCGATGGTATTTTGCCTCCAAACTATCCCGTGATGGGCTTTGACAACTTGGTGCGTCGCAATGGCAACCAAAAAGAGAAGCACAGCCTTCGCATGACATGGCGCAAAGACGCCTATGGTGCATCACTTGCGGCTTATCGCATTGGGAGCTTCTATCAAGCCGAACTCACCCTTGAAGATGGTACTCGATTCAACATTCCAGCCATGACCACATTCGACGCTACCGTTGATTACACCGCGCTTATCCAAGATGTTGATACCCGATTCCGTTTAGGTGTGAAAAACCTCACCGACGAGCGTGCGCCACTAGCTGCCACCAGCTTTGGTTACTTTAACGATGCCCATCAGGACTATGGTCGCTACTTCTACCTAGATGTACGCGCTAGCTTCTAATTTAAGGTGTTGTATTCCGGCGCAGTATTGCGCCGGATGAAATTTATTTAAGAGATGTACTATGTTTAAAAAAGCTTTTATGACAGCAGCGCTAATTGTGCTTTCGTTTTTCCAAAGCGCTTGTGCCGCCATTCCTTCACAGCCTTGGCAAGGGCGTGAAATTGGCAATTATCTTTTTTCCCAGTGGGCAGGTGGCAACATTAATGTAGAATTTATTGTGCCCCAGTCAGCCACACCGAATACCCCAATACTACTGGTTGTTCCCGGCGCCAGACGCAATGCGGATGACTATAGAGATCAATGGAAGGGCATCGCCCTGAAACACGATATTATCGTACTGGCCATTGGATGTAGTTTACAAGTTTGCGACAGTGAGTACCTGTATAACCTTGGTGGATACACTGACAGTAAGGGGGACGCACTACCCGAATCTCATCAGTTTTATTCCGTCCCCGAGTTAGTCTTTAACGACTTTGTTGTTAAATTTCAGTCAACCCAAGACACATTTGCACTGTACGGGCACTCTGCTGGCGGTGGCTTTGTACATACTTATATGCTCAATCGGCCTAACGCACCGGTTTCTCAAGCGGTTGCAGCAAACCCTGCATTTTTCACCATGCCCGATTCAACACCCTACCCTTTTGGTCTTGGCAATACACAACATGCCCTTGAAGACGTAGACACATGGTTACAGCAGCCACTAACTATTATGTTAGGCGACCAAGACATGGGGCCGCGCACAAAAGCACTAAGCAATAGCGATAAAGCAAACGCCCAAGGACGTAACGTGTTTTCACGTGGCCTTTCTTTTTATGCCAATGCCATGAATAAAGCGGTCGAACGTGAAGTTCAAACGCCATGGCGCATAGAAGTTGTTCAAGGTGTAGGGCATAGCAGCACCAAAATAGTACCTCATGCCGTTAAATATCTGTTCCCGGAAAAGGTTAAGGGGTAGTTGCGGTGACAGTAGATAAGCAAATTACAACGCCTTCAATATCGCAAGCCGCTAAAACAACCTATCAGAAAGTGGGTTTATGGCTTGGCCCGCTAATGTTCCTGCTAATAGCTAGCTTGCCGGAGCCTAGTGGGCTTAGCGAAACCGCATGGATGACCGCAGCTGTGGGAACATGGATGGCCATTTGGTGGTCAACTGAAGCCGTGCATGTAGCAGTTACTGCGCTACTGCCGCTTGTGGTATTCGCACCACTTAATATTTTATCGATAAAAGCGGCATCAGCGCCTTATGCCAACCCGACCATCTACTTATTTTTAGGTGGGTTTATAATTGCAACCGCGTTACAGAAAGCGAATTTACACAAACGTATTGCCTATTTCATTTTAAGTTATGTGAGTAGCTCTGCCCGTTCTATCATTTTGGGCTTTATGATTGTGAGTGCCATTTTGAGCATGTGGATGACAAACACATCGACCACTATGATGTTGTTACCCATTGCGCTGTCGATTGTATCTACGCTGGAAGGAAAGTCCTCGGGCTTTTCTGAGCGAGAAAAACGCAATTTTCAATTGTCGCTTCTACTAGGTATTGCCTACGCTGCCACCATTGGTGGAATGTCCACACTTGTGGGAACCCCTCCCAATGCCTTTTTAGTGGGTTTCATGAACGATACCTACAACGTGCAACTCGATTTTGCAAAGTGGATGCTAATTGGTGTACCGCTGAGTATTACCCTGCTGCCTATCGCATGGTTGTCATTAACACGCTGGATTTACCCTGTGTCATTCGTAACACCAGATTCAGCGCGAATAGAACTCGCCAAGCAGCGCCAAGCACTAGGCCCAATTCGCATAGAAGAATGGCGTGTGGGAACTATTTTTGCTTTGGTAGCATTGGCGTGGATGACACGCCCGTTACTAGCTAATTGGTTATCGATAGACGGTTTATCCGACGCAGGTATCGCGATGTTAGCAGCCGTGTCACTGTTTGTTATTCCAAACGGCAAAGGCAGCGGTTCACTTATGGAATGGAACGATATGAAAGCCATTCCGTGGGGCATATTGGTGCTATTTGGCGGAGGTCTGAGCTTAGCTGCCGCAGTGTCGCAAACCGGCTTAGCGCAGTGGCTTGGAGAAGGTCTAGTTAACTTAAATGTGTTTGGCATGTTTACGCTGGTATTGTGCGCCACCGCCTTGGTTATCTTCTTAACCGAATTAACCAGCAACTTAGCCACCGCAGCCACTTTTTTACCTGTTGTCGCAGTGTTGGCTTTAGAAATGGGCGGCGAGCCTATGATGTTGATACTTCCCGTTACACTTGCCGCGAGTTGTGCGTTTATGCTTCCGGTAGCAACACCGCCGAACGCCATTGTATTTTCGTCGGGTTACATCAGTATTCCACACATGGTTCGAGCGGGTTTCATTCTCAATATCATCAGTATTTTGCTGGTTACCGCGTTGGCAGTATGGCTTGCGCCACTGGTTTTCTAAATTATGCGTGTAGCCTTCATTCATTTAATCGATACATTTAACTATGCAAAATAAACAACAAAAGCCTTTGTATTTGGCCCACGCAGGGCCAAAACTTCTTGGCATGCCTTTGCTAAACAAAAGCAGTGCGTTCACGGAACACGAGCGCATTGCATTTAATTTGGACGGCTTGCTACCGCCTCGCTTTGAGACCATAGAACAACAAGTAGAACGCACATTTCAGCAATACCAAGAACTCTCTAGTGATATGGAAAGACATATCTTCTTAAGAGATATTCAAGACAATAATGAAACCCTGTTCCATCGCTTAGTGGCACAGCACATAGATTTGATGATGCCCATTATTTATACCCCTACGGTTGGAGAAGCGTGTGAGCGCTTTTCAGATATATATCGCAGCGCACGGGGTTTGTTCATTGCACATCATCAGAAAGATCGTATCGATGCCATTTTACAAAATGCCACCAAGCGCAATGTGAAAGTCATTGTGATCACCGATGGCGAGCGAGTATTAGGTTTGGGCGATCAAGGTGTTGGCGGCATGGGCATTCCCATTGGAAAGCTAAGCTTGTACACCGTATGCGGAGGTATTAGCCCTGCGTATACCTTGCCCGTTATGTTAGATGTAGGCACGAACAATCAAACGCTACTTGATGACCCCATGTACATGGGCTGTCGCCACCCTCGTATTGATCAATCGCAATATAATGCGTTTCTCGACGCCTTCATGCAGGCTGCGCGGCGCCGCTGGCCTGATGCATTGATTCAATTTGAAGACTTCGCACAACACAACGCCATGCCGCTCTTAGAACGTTATCGCAACGATTTCTGCTGCTTTAACGACGACATACAAGGCACGGCTGCGGTGGCGGTAGCCACTATGCTCGCCGCCTGTAGAGCTAAAAACGTTGATATTACTCAACAGCGCGCTATGTTCGTAGGCGGTGGTTCAGCAGGATGCGGTATTGCAGAGCAATGGGTAGAAAGGTTAGTTGCACAGGGTTTAACAGATGAACAAGCGCGCCAGCGTGTTTATGTGATAGACAAAGACGGCTTACTAACCCACGACACGCCAAACATGAGGCCTTTTCAGGCTCGCTTGGCCAGAGTCTCCCCACCACAGGCGTTGGCACAACATCCAAATGCGTCGTTAACTGATCTCATCCATATCATCAAACCCGACATGCTCATAGGGGTAAGTGGACAAGCCGGTTTATTTAGCCAAATGGTAATTGAAGCCATGTATGCTCACTGCAAGCAACCTGTGGTACTGCCATTGAGCAATCCTTCTCGCCTTGCTGAAGCTACGCCCAGTGATATTCTACATTGGACAAACGGCAATGCATTGGTCGCAACGGGTAGCCCGTTTGATAATGTAATACTTGAAGGAGTTGAGCATACAATAAGTCAAAGCAACAATAGCTATGTCTTTCCCGCAATTGGGTTAGCGGTAGTTAGCTGTGGTGCAACACGAGTGACCAACGCCATGCTAATGAGCGCCAGTAATGCGTTGGCTGAAAGTTCGCCTCTTGTGCTAACGGGTAAAGGAGGGTTACTTCCTCCCCTTAGCGACATTCAAAGCATCAGCCAGAAAATTGCATTAAGTATTGCCATAGCCGCAGTTGAAGACGGTGTTGCCCCTGTTCAAACAGAGCAGGAATTAACACAAAAGATACAGAAGACGTTTTGGCGAGCACATTATCGCAGTTACGAACGCATTGCTTCATAACTAACGTCAAAAACAGCGCGATGGGCATGTCTATGGTATGCCCATCGCAATTAGCTCAAACTCACACTACGATTAGCAAACGCTTGCTTAAGCCCGCGGATTTTATCAGTGCTGTTTAAGCCTGTATTCTCTAAACCTCATACCTGTCCAGCGCTTGAAAGCTTTGGCAAAGGCACTTTCATCACTGTATCCCAAGTATTCAGCCAAACTGGCTTGGGTAATATTTGGTTTGGTGATTTGTGCTAGCGCGTGCTGCTTTCGAATATCTTGCGACAGTGTTTGATAGTTTACATTCAAATCGCTCAAGCGTCGTTGTAAAGTACGTTCACTAACCGCCAAACTCGCGGCTATTTGCGCCCGAGACAGCCACGGCTGATGGGTAAGTAACGCACTAACCTGTTCCACGAAGGTCTGTGGTTTTAGCTGAGCAAGTTGCTGGTTAGCAAGCGACAACATCTGTGCCTGTACCGCGCTATTTACCTCTCGCTGTCTAAAATGCCAATCGACCTCATCATATACAACCGCATTTTGAGGTTGGTTAAAACAAACGCTAGCGTTACCGAATGCTTGTTTGTATAGCGTCATTGGCGCTTGCGGTTCATGACTGAAATATACCGCTACAGGGGTAATGTTTTTTCCTGCAACCCAGCGCGCGCCAGTGGCAATACTTGAAAATATGGCTTCTATTCTCATGCTTACTGCGCTTGTGAATATGGCCTCATACTTTAAGCACCAGCCTTCTTTTGAATGCGCTTTGGCAAAAACACCACCTTCACCAATTATGGGGGAATAGTTGATAAGGCTATCTACTGCCACACTCAACGAAGGACTGCTTAACAGTAAAAAACCAATACTGTCGAAGTTTTGCGGCAGCATAGACAAGCCTATCTTAAGGCCCAACCCTTCAATACGATGAGACTCAAGCTCCATCCACAATGAATCTTGTATGGCTAGCGGTAACCGCCCTTGTTCATTGTGTTGACGTATTAACGTTAATAATGGCGGGGAAATGTGAATGCCCAGCTGTTGTAGCTGGTTCAAAATAGCGTGTGTAAAACTCTGCGTTACACTGGCACTCATAAGTGTCATTACTCAAAGAAAAAGCGTTATTGGCTTAAGCATACTTTGCATGACCCGAATTAACTAGTTTTTTGTCCTTTGTGTGCAAGGTGAAAGTGTAAAATCTTTGTTAATCTTCTTTTCATACTTTAAGAAAGAGAACACCAAGATGAAACCTTATGTCGTAATTGGTGCTGGCCCTATGGGACTTTGCACAGTAAGACGATTAGCCGAGAAAGGAATTAATGTTTTAGGTTTAGAGGCGCACAGCGACGTTGGTGGGCTATGGGACATTGATAGTCCTACCAGTACCATGTATGACTCTGCACATTTGATCTCATCAAAACGCATGACGGAATTTGAAGACTTTCCCATGCGAGAAGACGTAGCTACCTATCCGCGTCACGACCAGCTGAAGCGTTATTTTCAAGATTACGCAACACACTTTGATTTATATAAACACTACAAATTTAATTGCTGGGTAGAACGTGTTGAACCCCTTAATGGTGAATGGCGCGTTATCTACCGTTGTGACGAGCGACAATACGAAGTGATTGCAGCAGGTGTTTTATTAGCCAACGGTACGTTGCACGAACCTATGCAGGCGCAATTTAAAGGGCAATTTGACGGTGAACAAATGCACAGTTCGTCGTACCGAAGCGCTGATGTATTTGCCGATAAGCGAGTATTAATTATAGGTTGTGGCAACAGCGGCTGCGATATTGCAGTTGATGCAGTTCATCGCGCTAAACACGTAGACATGGTGGTACGTCGCGGGTATTACTTTTTGCCTAAATTTGTTGCGGGCAAGCCCACCGACACCTTGGGCGGTAAATTGCGTTTACCGAATTGGTTAAAGCAGCGTATAGACGGCACATTGGTACGCCTTATTTCAGGAAAGCCGAGCAGTTATGGTTTGCCTGATCCTGACTACAAAATGTATGAGTCGCACCCTGTTATTAACTCTTTGTTTTTACATCACATAGGTCACGGTGATATTACTGTTCGCCCAAGTATTTCTAGTCTTACCGCAGAGGGCGCTGACTTTAGTGATGGTACCAAAGGCCATTATGACCTTATTTTACACGCCACAGGTTACAAACTTCATTACCCGTTTATCGACCGTCTGCACCTAAACTGGAAAGGCGATGCACCGCAGTTGTACCTCAATGTATTTAACCCACTACACCCAAACTTATTCGTGATGGGTATGGTTGAAGCGGCTGGGCTTGGTTGGCAAGGAAGGGATGAACAAGCCAAACTGGTCGCTCATGTGGTTCACCTTCAGCAAACCGCCCCTCGCACCGCAGAGGCTTTCTTTAGCAGAGTAAAAGCAAAATCAGGGCAGCGAATTGACGGTGGCATGCACTACTTACCGTTAGAGCGCATGGCTTACTACGTACATAAAGCAGATTACTTGTCGGCGCTATCAACTGAAATGCATGAACTGGCAACGAGTACCTAAATGAATTCAGCTACTTTATTTACCCTAAACGCAGTACTGGCATTAATGATGTTTGGTATTGCGCTAAGCTTAACCACCGCTGATTTTCGAAGAATTGCCAAACAGCCCGTAGGGCCTATGGTAGGCATGGCCGCGCAGTTCATTTTACTTCCGGCATTAACCTGCTTATTGGTGTGGTTAATTCCTATGCCAAGTGAAATTGCCCTTGGTTTACTGCTGGTCAGTTGCTGCCCTGGCGGCAGCTTTTCAAACCTAATGACCTATCTTTCTGGAGGAAACACCGCGCTTTCTGTCAGTATGACTGGCATCGCCAGTTTGCTGGCCTGCCTGCTTACGCCAATTAACTTTATGTTTTATGCCGCCATAAACCCGCGTACTCACGCCCTACTCAGCGATATTTCTGTGTCGGTCACAGACATGCTAACCATTGTTGCATTTGTATTGGCACTACCGCTTGTTTTAGGCATAGCCTGCGCGCAGCAATGGCCTCATTTTGCACAAAAAAGCGAGCCATTCTTTCGCTTCATATCGCTATTTACGCTGTTTGGTTTTGTGGCTATTGCCCTTTTCATGAACTGGCAGCGTTTCATTGATGGCGCAAGCTTGTTTTTATTGGCGGTAATTGTGCACAACGCCATGGCGTTACTTATCGGCTATGGCAGTGCCACGGCGTTAAAACTAAGCGTGCCTGATAGACGGGCCATTACCCTTGAAGTGGGGCTACAAAACTCAGGGTTAGGCTTAGGCATTATCTTTACCTTTTTCTCCGACCTTACGGGCATGGCCATTGTCGCCGCGGCTTGGGGGATATGGCACCTTATTTCGGGGCTAAGCCTAAGTCTTTTTTGGCAAATGAGTGATCGCAAACGTGCGCGTCAAAACACTTCAACTACGCGGTGCTTTTATGAGTCATAATATTTTAATTACTGGTAGCGAAGGCTATATCGGGCAACGCTTAGTTAAGAAGCTGGGCACAATGCACAATATTGTGGGTATTGATATTCGCCCTAGTTCACAGCAACTCTACCCTTATTACTGTGTTGACATTCGCTCAACCGAATTACACGACGTGATATCCGCTCACAAAATAACGCACGTTATTCACCTTGCCAGCGTGATGCAAGCCAGTCACAACCGCTTTCAAGATTATGATATTGACGTAAATGGCACGCGCAATGTGTTAGAGGGTTGTGTAGCACACGGCGTTTCTCATATTACGGTTACCAGCAGTGGTGCTGCTTATGGTTACCATGCCGATAACCCTGACTGGCTAAACGAGCAACATCCTCTGCGTGGAAATGATCACTTTGCCTATTCTCAGCACAAGCGCCTCGTTGAAGAGATGCTTGCCGATTATCGACATCACCACACGCAACTTCAGCAGTTGGTGTTACGTCCTGGCACTGTACTTGGCGAGCACACCAAAAACCAAATCACCAACTTGTTTACCAAAAAAAGGCTGTTGGGAATTAAGGGCTCGCCCTCGCCCTTTGTATTTATTTGGGACGAAGACGTAGTCAATATTATCAGCCAAGGGGTTGCGCAAAGTCAGGTGGGGCAGTTTAACCTTGCCGGTGATGGCGCTATGACAATGGCAGAAATAGCACAGGTGTTGAACAAGCCGTTAGTACAAGTGCCCTCAGGCTTACTTTCATTTATTTTGAAAGCAGGTCATGCATTAAAACTTACGCAATACAGTGCAGAACAACTCGACTTTTTGCGCTACCGGCCGGTGCTTGATAATCATGCATTAAAAACCGTATTCGGCTATAAGCCTGAGAAAACCTCGCGAGAAGTTTTCGATTTTTACGTAAAGCAAAATCTTAAGTATTGAGCATCATGATTCAAACAAACACAGCAAACAAGCCTGTTGCGTTAATTACAGGGGCTGCATCTGGGTTAGGGCTTGCCTTAGCACAACAATTATCAACAACGCATTTTCTTGTATTAATAGATATTCAAGAAAAGGCGCTAGAACGCGCAGCTAATTCACTGCATTGCAGTGTGTATTTCACCTGTGACTTAAGTGAGCGCGGCGCCATTGCCAACCTAGCCGAAAAGCTGGAAAAACAGCACTTACGTATTGATGCGCTATACAACAACGCCGGTATTACCCACCGTTCGCTGGCAAGCAATACGCATATTGAAGTTATCGAAAAAGTGATGCGTATAGACTACTTAGCGCCGGTGCAACTTACCCAAGTGTTGTTACCGCTATTAACCGAGCGCGCTTGTATTGTGAACATTGGCTCTATGGCTGGTTGGATGCCTGTGCTTGGGCGCGCGGGCTATTGCGCAGCGAAATCGGCATTGCACCAATATTTTGAAACGTTACGAGCAGAGTGGCATAACACCAATAAACACATACTAATGGTGTACCCCAGCTTTTTAGATACGCCCATTGAACACAATGCGTTAAATGGTCAAGGTGAAAAAGCAACTCATAAACGCTCTATGGTGGGCGCTATAACCAGTAGTGCCCTAATGGCAAGCCGCATAATTAGCGCAGCAGAACAAAGAAAACCCCGACTGTTCCCCGATACCTTTACGTATCTTTCAAGCCTGTTGTACCGCCTTGCGCCTTCCCTTTACTTAACGCTAATGCGCCGTCGACTAGCCAGTGAACTTGAGGTAACAACATGACTTTTTTAGTTGTGGCATTAGGCGTATTCATTGCCTTTACCGTTGAAGCCATGACTGGCTTTGGCAGTATCGTTATTGCATTGAGCATTGGTGCGTTAGTAATGGACATTCCAATATTGGTGCAGTGGTTGGTGCCCTTAAACATTTTAATGACCGGCCCGCTGGTATACCGCTATCGAGCGTATATTTCTTATCATCTTCTGTTAAAACAAATACTGCCTTTAATGGGGTTGGGCACATTGGTGGGGGTTATGTTGGTGAGCGATTTGCCAACCCTTTACGCCGAAGGCATATTTGCCCTTATTTTGTGTTGGTTTGCGCTTCGCTCTCTTGCCCATCTTGAAGCGCCCGCGCACCACGCAACTGTGCGCCAAGCACTAATATTCTCTGCGGGTGTTACCCACGGTTTATTTGCCTCAGGTGGCCCTTTGCTGGTTTACGCCTGTGCGCGAAGTGCCCTAGACAAAGCTGTATTTCGCGCAACCTTACTTACTGTATGGTTCTCGCTAAATACGCTTTTAACTGTGTGGTTTATTTTTAATAGCAACTTAGCGTCACAAATTGAGCATATTGCTTTTTTAGTACCTTGTGTTGCCATTGGCGCATGGCTTGGCAATGTTTTACATCACAAAGTAAATCAAGCGCACTTTACCCGTATTGTTTTTATCACCTTACTGGTGGTTGGTATTTTGTTGTTGGGTAAAACGGGTTACGCACTAATTGTTTAAAGCACAAAAAAGGAACTAACACGCGAGTGTTAGTTCCTTTTTCTTCCTCTTTTTTTCTGCCTTTTATTTGTCTTGCGCTACATAACATTTGTGCTTATTAGCACTTGCGCGAAACAACAATCGCACGACATAAATTACTCGGCACTGCTTTCACATACTGCGGGGTAAGCTAGGTTGTCGGCTGGCATATCAAGCATTTCTCCACAATTACCATCCACACAGGCTTGCACTGAAAGTATTGAATTTTTTGGCAACTCAATAACCTTTTGAGGAATAGTTATAGTTTCAAGCTCGGTCTTTTCACCGCCATTTTGACTTAAGAAAAGCTTATACGACACACCATCAACTTCGGTACCTAAATTTCCCCATTGATATTTAACAAGCTGACAAGCATTAACATAGGCAGACATTTCGTCTAACCATGTTTCATCACCTTCAGAGTCATAACCTTCATACCTATGGGCGACGTGATAGCTTGTTACTTGTGAAGCATTATTGATGGCGGCAATGACAATATCCGCTTGTAGAATACCGGTTCCGCAATCTCTTCTGCCACAAACCGTTTCGGCACCGTCAAACTCACTGTTGTCTGCAGCGCTAGACTTTATAATAGATTCAATTTGTTCAGGGGTTAAGGAGGGGTACTTCAAACGCAAACTTGCTGCGGTTGCTGCTACTAATGGTGCTGAATAGCTGGTTCCACCGCCAATTGAATATTGGTCATCTTCTGTTGTAGATAAAAAGGCCCCCAATACATTAGTACCAAATGTGGAAATATCCACTTTTTCACCATAATTAGAGAATTCCGCTTTATCGCCTCGCTCATCCGTTGCTGCAACCGTTATAACGCGTGTGCAAGAAGCTGGAATAACGTCAACTACATTTGTATTTTCATTACCTGCCGCTACCACAACCGTTACGCCAAGCTCGTGTAGGCGGTCAAAAACGTCTTGTTCCCATTTAGGACAGCCGCCATTAGTAAACCCGCCAAGGCTCATATTAACAATATCGACGGGCTCTTCTATATCGGGCACACCTTCTATACTCTCACCCGCCGCCCACAAGACTCCTTCCATAATATCGGTATTAGAGCCACCATCACAACCTAGTGCACGAACCGGTACTATCTCAACCATATCGGCATCCACGGCACCAACCATGCCAGTACCGTTATTGGCCTTGGCGGCAATCATGCTTGAAACGGCTAGTCCGTGACCATTGTTGCAGGTTTCACCGGTCTCTTCGTTAAAATACTCATCGGTTGGGTCAGGATCACGTTCTGTTTCAATAATATTGCCATCGTCGTCTACGCCTTCGTAGGTAACAAAGTCATAGCCACCGACAAAATCAATATCTTCATGACGATAAGACCCCGTATCGATCACGGCAACCCTTACCTTTCGGCCAAGGTTATTCACCGTTGACGAACGCATTTGCGCAAACCCCGAACCTTCTTTTAAGTCATGGGACCAATTACCAAAATATCTTTGATAACTGTAGCTCTCATCATTGTATTCAGTCTCATCAAATTCAAATGGACGATAAATTTGCAGCTTCTCAACATACTCAAATTGCCCTGAATTCATTAATTCAATTAACATATGATCTGCGCTTTTACCCTGTAAATTCACTTTGAGAAGGTCGGCTCCTAACACCAGCGTTCTCTTGTGTTCGGCATTCAAGCTGGCAATAACCCCTTGTCCATACGACTGAGCTTCTACCGAAGAGCCAACACTCGCTTTTTTTGCATCAACAATAGATTGATGCACCGCTTTATTCTTGAATTTAACAACATAATAGCCATCTGTTGCATTTTCACTTAAACCTGTTGCAGAAGTATTGTGTACAGGCTTTGAATGGAGTGTATTGCCTATGGCTGGCATAGCACTAAATGCCATAGTTATTACTAGAAAAACGTTTAAAATTTTCACAATTAATCCCTCATTTACAAACGATGAACGCAATGAAAGTGCGTACTAGGCTATTAGTTACCTTGCTTATCTTCATCAATATAGCGCGATGCGTTTTCAATCATTCTTGCCTGAATGGCATTCATAAACGAATACTGCGCATCAAACACCCACTCATCGTCTATATACTCACCGTACAACTCGACACCTACAAACCGACTAAAATAATTGTTCACCTCGTCGTATTCGTTCAACTCTCTTTCAAAGGTAATTTCAGGAAGCACGCCTAAAGACATCCCCGCCATTTCATTTAAAATGGCATAATATTCTTGCCCCATCGACATCGCTAGCTCAAACAAATTATCAAGTACAGTTATGTAAGAGCTCTTGAAGCCTTCATCCTTGAATTCACCAATAGTAATGTAGTAATCAATATTATTGAGGTAGAGATTAAATCTGCCGTAGCCATATTCCTCAGAATCGTCCACGTCTAGTCGCTCTATAAAGTCTTCCGCTTGCTGTTGAGTTATAACTCCCATATTTTCTAGCACTTGCGAGTAGAACACACCGATATGCACATACTCCTTAATAGATTCTCGGGCTTTGAACATACGATGCTTACGATCAAGCATTTCTTGCTCGTCTTCACCAAAAGTAGCCCCAACCATTAACTCAACATTCACCGTACCCACCAGGCTTACATCGGAATATTTAATAGCGAACCCATAAGCGTCTTCTACTTCCACATTTTCCGTATGCACAGTAAACCCGTTGTTTTCTTCATCAAGCTGAACATCGAATTTCTCTTGATCGCCGTACCAATATTCAACACCCTCAATTTTTACTTTCGACACGTCGTCATCTTCAATGGTGTAGGTTATTTCCGTTGTTCCATTTTGCTTAACAATAATGAATGCCCCTTCTTTTTCGCTAAATGTGAAAATAGGCGCTGCGTTGTCAGACTTTTCTACTATTAATTCATAAACCTTGGTTGTTTCGTTATCACTGTCATCTACTACCTTAAGTTCCACCTCAAACCGCATCTCATCCTGGTTGATGGGTAGTGCTTTCATATCAAAAGTAATCGTTCTATTGGCGTTGTTGACGAGATAAGAATTGAGAAAGCTCTCTGATCCAGCAATAGCTTCGAATCTCTCCATCGTTAAGTAATGGGCAGATGAGTCGGGGTCGTTAATAATGACATTGAGAACGGTTTCTCTGTCGTGATAAATGCGTACTTTATTGCCTTCGAATTCATTGGCAATGGTAAAGTCAGGAGCTTCATTGGGCTCATCCGGTTCTGGCAAAACAGTCACATTTACTTGTGCCGTTGAAGAAAGCCCTTCTTCATCCCATACCGTATAGGTAATTACCGAAGTTCCTTCGCTTAAGGCAATAACTTCCACATTGCCATCACCCATAATGCCTGCTGTTAGTACGCTGGGATCACTAACAGATATCCCTGTATCCAAGTCAGCCACATCGCTTTCAGCATCAGATAATGTTGCGGTAAGAATTTCTTGTTGCTGTGGAACAAGTTCAAGTTGCTCGGAAGATAAAACAACGCTTGGCGGCGTGTTAATAATGATGTTGTTAACCGTTATAGTAAATTGCTGGCTATCTGATCCCCCATTACCGTCGTTAACCGTAACCGACACAGTAACATCGGTATTTTCCTCTACTTCTCCGGCAGTAATTTGAAGGCTATTCTGCGAGGTACTGGTTGTAACAGCAGCTGTACTACTTACATCAAAAGTAAGCGCATCGCCGTCAGCATCTGACGCCTGAAGTGAGATGGTAGTAGTGGTATTTTCATCCATCGAGAAATTGGCAATTGGTGATAACACTGGTGCATTATTCACCGTAACGCCACCACCACCGTTGCCCCCATTACTGGGGTTCCCCGAACCTGAAGAGGCGTCACCGCCACCTCCACCACAAGCACTTAATATCAATAAACTGCTTAGTATTGCTATTGCTCTGTTCATGTTGCCATTCCCTTTATTTACCTATGGCACAACATAAACCGACCTTCGATGATAAGTAAGCCACGTAATGCTTAGAAAAAACCGTAATAAAAAAAGAAAAATATTTTGATGATTTTTATTACGGTATTTAAAAGTAAATACGTGTCTGGTTGCGTTTTTTTTCGCGCTGTATCTTGTGTAGTTACTGACACACGCAGGAGAGAACAATGGAACATATTGACGTTCAAAGCTTGGTTGAAGGCGAAATGAAGCAAATTGCATTGGCCAAAATAATAAAGAAAAGTATTTTTGAGACCTTGCAAAAAACACAACAAAGCGACGTTTATACCAAGTTTTACAACAGTAAAGGCAAAGGAAAGATAGAAAGTGTGCAAGTTAAGTGGCAACACTTTGTGGTACAAGAACACGAAAAAGACAAAAGCAGCCACAATGTTGTTACTAAAAGAAAAGGGGTAACACGTAAAGGCCACACCTACGTGAAAGATGTAGACGTTCAAACCGTTGTTACGCACTACGATTACCTCACAGTAAAAGACGCAAGTGGTAATATCGCTAAATTTCGATTAGTCGATTTAGATCTTAAGAAAATCTCTTCGGGTCAATTGGTGAGTTTGGGTTGGCTTTACCACAAACGCGCAGAGTCAGAAACCACCGATGTTATTTCATCAGGCAACGTTTTTGGCCAAAGCTGGAACGACACCACGCAGCCCTCGGTTATTGTGCATCACAGCGATACAGAGTCTGGGCATGAACTGGTTTTTCAAGGTATAGCCTCTGATACACTTTTTAATGTTGTACATTCAAATTCTATTGGCTGGTGGCACCTACCGTGGGTGTTGGCTACGGCCTTTATGTTTATGGGCGATATCAAAAGCGACGCCGAAGTTGTTACCGCATTTACCCAGCTGGGAATAGGCTTTTCGGTAAGTATAGGTATGAGCATAGCGCACCATGTTAAAGGCGGCAAAATGAAAGCTGCGTTTAAAACCTGGTTAAGGGGTGAATACAACAGAATGGCAAAAGTAGGCGCTGACGCGCTAGATTCAGCGAAATCGCAAATGGGCATGGATGACAGCTTTTTTTAATTAACGCTTGGGGCGCCTAGCCTAACGATGGGATATGAGATGTGAGATATGAGATACCAAACATCAATTATCAGGCATTAGGCGCTGCTTGCCGCCAGTAAGTAAAAAGTTGTTGTCCATTAGCGGTACGGTTAATTCGTATGTATCAAGGGGCAAGTTGTAGTAATCGGCCATGGTAGCAACCACTTGTAGCCAGAAATTATCCGGCTCGGCTCGCAGGTTATAGCTAAAATCGAAACACGCTTGTAATACAGCGGCAGCTTCTTCAGGTTGCCCAAGCTCTGCTAAAGCTTGGGCTTGCCACAAGTAGGCATCTTGATAGAGACCATCTTGAAAATATAGCCCTAAATCATCGTGTTTGGGTAGGTATCGTTTTAGTACTTGCAGGCTTTTACTAAAGCGCCCTTGCTTGCGGTATAAGTACTCCTCTAATGCATCTTCCGGCCAGTCATTGCTGCCGTCTATCACATGTTTGTTGGCAATGAGTAGCTTTACACTGTCATCAAATCGCCCTTCTAACGACGCTTTCAATACCGCTAAAAACAACTGCTCGGCCGGCACATTGAATTCAGTCGTATCCACAGAATCAGGCACCGCGTTTAACCATTGCTGTAATATGACAACTTGCTCATAGGCCATATCAGGGAAGAATTCTAAGGTTTGCCAAATAAGATGATATTTAAGTTTATATCTATCTTTCCAGCTAAGTTCATCCACTTCGTTACTGAAATTCGTTAGTAAAAGCGTGAGTGACTCTTGTTTCTTTCCCATATAACTTAGCGACCTTACGGCATAATCAAAGAAAGAACCGTCGAAGAAGAACGCTTGTTCGTCTGCACGTTGGTAAGCCATTTGATAAAAATAATAAGCGTCGATTAGGTTTTGCTCATATCCATGTAGTACGTATCCAACATTCCAAAGGAGCTTTATAACAATAGGGTGCTTTTCGCCATAGGTTTGCTTAATAATAGTGAGATTATCCAGTAGGACATCAGAGTACACTGCCTCATCATTTAGCAATAAGCCTAGATGTGATAAGTTGCCGACTGCAATTGCATACTCTATTTTTATTCTCGGGATTTCTTCAACAGTTGATTTTAGTTTCTCGTACATCGCCTGAATGCTTTGCTCATCAAGTAGCTGTCTATCCTCGGTATACCTGATTTGTCGAGTTAATTCTCCATAAGACCTTCTGTTTATACTTATCTTATTGTCTAGCAGCTCCTCTTCATTAAACAAATGCGCATTAACAATTATTTGTTCATTTATGTTCTCCCATTGTTTAAACCCGTCATCCCCTAATACATCATCCAATGTGACCGCTGCAGCTAGCCCTAACAACAAAGAGGAACGCAATGATATATCAGGATGTACATCGATTGTTCTTTCATAACGCTGGTAAGCGTTTGTGAAGCTTCCTTGTTTAATTTGGGATGTAATCAACTGGCGAGTTAGCGCAAAGTCGTTCTCTGAGTCGATGCTTAATAAGGTTTTAAAAAACGTCATCTTTCTCATAGTTCAGTACCTGCTCGTATTCTCCTAAGCCGATTAGGCTATCGAGAATAGTCACAACAATGCGGTGTTTGTTAGCGAGCGTTAACTGGGTAGATTTCGCTACATTATTGTAGGTATCTAACAACATTTGCTTTGCTTCACTCATCGGCTTGCCAGCTATAGCGGGGTCGGTATAGCGAATAAAAGATTCGAGGTGTTTGGCAACTTCTTGAGATTGGGCTTTTTCACTACTCAACTGTTGCTGATAGTAAATTCCGCTAGGTAGTGTGATAGCAATAAGCACGCACAGCGTACTTAACCACGGGTTTCGTTTTATCCATTTGCGACTCGCAAGCAGCGATACTTTGGGTTCAAAACTTAGTCGCTTACCTTCCAGCCAATTCTGTAAATCGTGTTTTATGCTGGCGACTTGCTGGTAACGGTCGTCAGGGTTTTGCTGCATGCATTGTTCTGCAATACGTTGAAGTTCTTGCTGGCGCGCTTTGGGTAGCTTTTTGTAGTGGGCATTTAAGGAAAGTACATAACGTAAAAGCGCACCTATGGAATAAATATCAGATAAAGGGCTAACGGTGCCTTGCTGCTGTTCTGGTGCAGCAAAGGCTAGTGTCATGCCTTTGACATTTTGTGAGGTACTTTTTTCTGACGAATTATAAAAAGCAGTATCGCCCGAAATATCTTCTTTGTCCTTCCCTTCTGAATCTGCTCTATTTATGGTCGATTGACTAGTAGCCGCAACCTCGCCTTCCATAATTTGCGCAATACCAAAATCAAGAACCTTAGTGCGCCCTTCGGTATTAACCACCACATTATTCGGCTTTATGTCACTGTGTACAATGTGAATACGGTGGGTAGCTTCAAGGGCATCACATAAATCGCTTATGCGACATACCAAGTCTTGGGTGGTGGTTTCTGGTCGGCGACTATAAGCATCCAACGCTTCGCCTTCCAAATATTCCATCACAAAATAACACGCACCCAATGATAATTCGCCTGCATCGTGAATGGTCACAATATTGGGGTGGGCCAGTTGCCCTAAACATCGTGCCTCAAAGAATACGGTTTCACGGCCCGTTAAAGCAGTAATGCTGGGGTAAACAAACTTAATCGCCACATGCTGTTCAAACACACCGTCGATACGTTTGGCATCGTACACCACCCCCATGCCACCACGCCCGATAATGCCTTGTAATTCAAAGGGGCCAACACAGGTTTGAGATAGCGCTTCTATGGCTTTATCTCCGGTAAGCCTATCTACCTGCCCACCAATTAGCGTAATAAAATCACTTTCATCGCCCACAGCAAGCAACGCTTCAAGTTCACCTTTTAATGTGGGGTTGTCTAATGCTTCTAAGTATTCCGCTTGCTGCTGGGCCGTTAGCCCCTGCAACTGGGCAAAATGATAAGGTAAAGGTTGGATGTGCTCGTGGTTGCCAGACATTTAGTTAACCTTAGACTTGGGTGGCATCAACCTTTGCTTGCCGCCAGTAAGTAAAAAGTTGTTGTCCATCAGCGGCACTGCTAATTCGTAAGTATCAAGGGGCAAGTTGTAGTAATCGGCCATGGTGGCAACCACTTGTAGCCAGAAATTATCCGGCTCGGGTCGTAAGTTGTAGCTAAAATCGAAACACGCCTGTAATACAGCGGCAGCTTCTTCTGGTTTCCCTAGTTCAGCTAAGCCCTGCGCTCGCCATAAAAAAGCGTCCTGAAACAAACCATCTTGATTAAAAAGGCCCAAATCATCGTGCTTTGGAACAAATTCATCTAATATTGTCAAACTTTCATTAAAATCACCCTGCTTGCGATATAAATACTCTTCTAATGCGTCAACAGGCCAAGGACTGCTTCTATCGATAACGTTACGACCGCTGTTGTACAAACTTATACTTTCTGCATACTTACCTTCAAGCGACGCTTTTAATACAGCCAAAAACAGTTTTTCAGATGGTACATTAAATTCAGCCACTGCAACCGCGTCAGGCACAGTTTCTAGCCATTTTTGAATATCGATAACCTCTCGATAAGCCAGTTCCGGAAAAAACTCCAATGTATACCAGATGCGATTAAACTTAAGCTGATATTGATCTTTCCAATCTAGCTTTTGAAGTATGGTATCATCTAAGGTAAACATTGATTCCATTAAAGCTTGCTGCTCCCCCATATAAGACAAAGCCCAATGCAAGTAGTCAATAAATAGTCCGTTGTAAAGAAAGCCACTTTGAGTGGCGCGTTCATAAGCTAACTGATAGTAAATATTGGCATCAGCAAGTGAACGTTCATAACTATGTAACACGTTACCGATAAGCCACAGCGCTTTAATAGTAATGGGGTGATATTTACCATATACCTGCTCCATTACTTCGAGGTTTTCTCGAAGCACCGGAGAATACTTTCTATCGCCCCCCATTAAAAAGCTCACCTGGGCCAATCGTTGCAGGGTAACCAAGGTGTCTGGATGAGTAACCGGAAGCTGGTTCACCATAGCCTCTGTTTGTGTATATAAAGATTGAATATTTTCATCACTTAACGCTTTTCTATTTTCTGTAGCCTCCACTTGCCTAAATAGCGCTTTATATAGTCTGTTAATTTTACTGATGGTGTTACCCAGCAATTCCTCGTTGTTGAAAAGGTACGCATTGTTAACAATGCGATCATTAAGCACTTCCCACTTAGTGAGTCCTTCCTTTCCTAACACGTCTTCGTAAATGGGAGAGATTGCTAATTCCAGCAGCAATGACGCACGCATCGATACTTCTGGGTTTTGCGCAAGTGCAAGTTGATAGCGCTCGTAAGCTTTGGCATCACTTCCTTGTTTAATCTGGGCGGTTATCAACTGTCGAGTGAGCGCAAAATCATTGTCAGGTTCTATATTTAATAATATTTTAAAAAAATCCTCTTTCTCAATGTTCAGTACTTGCTCGTATTCACCTAGCCCGATTAGGCTATCGAGAATAGTGACCACAATATGATGCTTGTTAGCGAGCGTTAGCTGGGTAGAATTGGCCACATTGTTGTAGGTATCTAACAACATTTGCTTTGCTTCGCTCATTGGCCGCCCTGCTATGGCGGGGTCGGTATAGCGAATAAAAGACTCAAAGTGTTTGGCGACCTCTTGGGATTGCGCCTGTTCATTTTGTAGTTTTGTTTGATAGTGCAAAGCCACAGGAACTGATAACAGAATAAGCACGCACAGCGTACTTAACCACGGGTTTCGTTTTATCCATTTGCGACTCGCAAGCAGCGATACTTTGGGTTCAAAACTTAGTCGCTTACCTTCCAGCCAATTCTGTAAATCGTGTTTGATATCTGCGACTTGCTGATAGCGGTCGTCAGGGTTTTGCTGCATGCATTGGTCAGCAATGCGTTGGAGTTCTTGCTGTCGCGCTTTGGGTAGCTTTTTGTAGTGTGCGTTTATCGAAAGTACATAACGTAAAAGCGCACCTATGGAATAAATGTCCGATAATGGGCTAACGGTGCCTTGTTGCTGTTCTGGTGCCGCAAAAGCTAGTGTCATGCCTTTTATGTTTGATGAAGTGTTGCTTCCTGATGAGTTATTGGGAGTGCTATCGTTTGAATCACTGGACTCTGAAGCATTACTGCTTGATGACCTATCGTCTGTAGCAGCACTATTTAGTGACGAGTAAGTGGAAGAAGACACCTCGCCTTCCATTATTTGCGCAATACCAAAGTCCAGTACCTTGGTGCGCCCTTCGGTATTGACCACCACATTATTCGGCTTTATGTCACTGTGTACGATGTGAATACGGTGGGTGGCTTCAAGGGCATCACATAAATCGCTTATGCGACAAACCAAATCTTGGGTGGTGGGTTCAGGTCGGCGACTGTAGGTATCCAACGCTTCCCCTTCCAAATACTCCATCACGAAATAACATGCACCCAGTGATAATTCACCGGCATCGTGAATGGTCACAATATTGGGATGGGCCAATTGGCCAAGGCAACGGGCCTCAAAGAATACGGTTTCACGGCCAGTTAAGGCAGTAATACTGGGGTAAACAAACTTAATCGCCACATGCTGTTCAAACACACCGTCTATACGTTTGGCATCATACACCACACCCATGCCACCACGGCCAATAATGCTCTGTAATTCAAAGGGGCCAACACGGGTATTTGCTAATGCTTCAATAGCTTTGTCACCTGTAAGCCTATCTACCTGCCCACCAATTAGCGTAATAAAATCACTTTCATCACCTACTGCAAGTAACGCTTCAAGTTCACCTTTTAGTGTGGGGTTGTCTAATGCTTCTAAATATTCCGCTTGCTGCTGGGCCGATAGCCCCTGTAACTGGGCAAAGTGATAAGGTAAAGGTTGGGTGTGTTCGCTGCTGCTTTGCTTGCTAGTGCGCTTGCTCGCAGGCTCACTTTCATGTTGACTATCAGACATTGTGCTTATTATTTTTATTGGCCATAGCTTCCCTACAACCTTCCGATAACTTCCTATTATTCAAAGCATTGCAGCACAATTAAACAGCTATGTCGACCCTTTTAATACAGTTATGCTAGTGCGGTTTCACTAACTGACACACAGGTATGATCGCACAATCTAAAGGCAACCAGCTTATAGGGTAAACCATTTTTGTAGATACCCACGATGTCAGTTCCTTGCTTTTTGAACGATGTTACTTTTAGTTTTAACGGGGTGCTGTCTACACTAAAAGGAAGTTCACAGGGAACGGTGTTAAGGTCTATCCATCTACACTGATTTTCGTGCTCCATATGCAAACCATATGTTTGCTGCGACATGCTCCAAAGCACATCCATAGAGACACCATTACACACCGTATGTAATATTGGTTTATTCATGCTGTAAGCCTAACTTTCAGCCAAGCTCTGGCAAAGGAAATATCCTTTTCAACACTGGAAAGGCTTACCGACAACATGTCTGCAATTTCTTTTGCTAGTAGTCCACCAAAATACTTTAGCTGTATCACTTTTGCTTGCCTTGGGTAATCTTCGGTAAGTCGTTCAATGGATTCGCTCAATGCCAAAAATTCATCATCAACGTGTTCGGGCTGCGGGCTATCTTCCGTTTCATCTATACCAATCAGTTCTGCTGAACGCTTCTCTGCACTATTTTTTCTGGCCTGGTCAACCAATATATTGTGAATGGTGCGCGAAACCATAAAGAAAAACTCAGAGCGGTTGTTATAAAATTCTTGGTTTTGACTAAGTTTGATATAAAGCTCGTGTACCAAGGAAGTGGTAGAATTAACATGTTCTTGAATAGCTTCTTCACCAAAACGCTCAACCACCCGTTGACGATTCTTTGAAGCCAAGCGACGAAGGTGATCGTATATAACAAGGTAAAAATGCTCTTGTGCACCAACTTTCTTTGATTGCCAATCTATAATGGCCTGCGTTATTGCCTGTGTCATATCTTCACTTCTCTCCTTTTTAGTGTGTGCAACCGTATACCAGATAAAGTCATTCCGCCAACCACGTAACACAGAGAAAAAACCGTAAACATAATCTAAAAAATTTAGCGTCGAACCTTGCCATACCTTATTTCGGCGGTCAGTTCGCTATCTACGACATTATAAATTGCACACAGCTACAAACTACACCTGCAATAGAATATTTGTACTTTTAGGCAAGTATTTCACAGTTTCAGACTAGGCCAACTTTCTTAATAATGAAAAAATAAATGTACTTAAAAATGCAGAGAAAACAAGCGCCATAGCTTTCTACAACTGCTGCTAAATTCTTTATTTAAAGCTTGTTAACTGTTGGTTTCATTGTTACCTCGCACAGTTAATTCGCATTTCAATATTGTCTATTAACATTAAGGAGCACCATTGTGAAATTGAAAAAACTCGTTTTACTGTCTTTATTTACTGCTATCTCTTTAAGTACAAATGGGCAAGAAGCTAGTGCTCAATCTGGTAGTGACCAATCTACTAGCACTAACGCTGAAATCACCATTCAAGAAAATGCCAGCCAATTGCCAATGCAGGGGCTTGATCCGTATTTTACCGGTCAGGTGCGTGTAGAGCCTGTATTTCAACCCAAAGGCGGCGCCAGAGCTGGCGGTGCTAATGTTACTTTTGAGCCCTCAGCTCGCACCAACTGGCATACCCACCCACTCGGTCAAACTCTTGTAGTAACTAAAGGTAAAGGCTGGGTAATGCAATGGGGTGGTGAACGAAAAGTCATAGAACCCGGTGATGTAGTGCACATTCCGGCGCATGTGAAGCATTGGCACGGAGCTACTGACAAAACCGCCATGTCGCACTTGGCTATTCAAGAGGCGCTAGATGGGCAAGTAGTAAACTGGATGGAAGCGGTGACTGACGCTCAATACACGTTAAGTGCCAGCGCAACAACATCAGCATAATAGCTAACTGAATAGGTAAATATAGCCATGCAGATTAAGTTAACTTTTGGTGATATGTCGCTTAGCGCTACGTTACACGACAATCCAACAGCAAGGTCGTTCTACGCCCAACTGCCTTTGTCGCTAACCCTTGAAGACTACGCAAGCACAGAGAAAATTGCCGATTTAGATAAAAAGCTCACCACTGAAGGTGCACCTGCTGGAAGCAGTGCAAAAAAAGGTGATTTAACCTACTACGCACCGTGGGGAAATTTGGCTATTTTTTATCGCAACTTTGGCCATGCCAACGGGCTTATTTCTTTGGGTAAATTTACCGACGACATTACGCCCTTAGTGTCGGCCAGCAATATTGACGTTCGTATTGAACAAGTAGGTATCTAACAATAAAGGCTGGAAGAAAATAACGCTTTTAGTTGATATGTGCACACTTACAAAAGCACATATAAGCGTATAAAACTGAGCTTATATAAATTGAAGGACAAACAATGCACCGTCTTAGTGTAAACGCCACATTTTATGCTGCATCTGTAGCAATAATATTAGTGTACATGACGTCTGGTGCCCCTATTTCTTTATTCAATACCTATCGTTTAGAAGATGGCATTACCAACGCCGACCTAGGAATTGTATCACTGGGATACTTTCTTGCTGCGGCAGTCGCGCTGTTGATGTTTGGCCAAATGTCTAACTACGTAGGTCGCAAGACCATGGCAATAGCAGCACTTTTGTGTGTATTGCTGTCATCCATTCTTCTGTTAAATATGCACAGTGTTTGGGTACTTTGTTTGGCGCGAATACTTCAAGGGTTTGCGTGCGGTGTAGCCACCAGCAGTATTGGAGCATTCGTTGTAGACAACAACAAAGGCCAACCCAAGTGGCTGGTTGCCACGATAACCAGCACCTCGCCAATGATTGGCATTTCTCTTGGCGCAATGAGCACGGGCGCATTAGTAAGTTGGGGCCCTTTCCCTCGCACTCTCGCGTTTGTATTGTTGGTATTGATTACAACGCTGTGCTTGGCATTTATGCTTTTTGCAAAAGAAACCGTTAGTAAAAAAGCAGGCGCCTTGCGCTCACTTTACCCCAATCTTTACTTTCCCACTGGCCAAGGTTTTGCAATGCTATCCATGACAGGCGTAGTAGTGGCAACATGGTCGTTAGGAGCATTTTATCAAGCATTCGGCCCCTCGGTTTTGGCAGAACAAATAGGCACAACTAATGCGTTTATTTCTGCAGTGGCATTTTCGTCAGTAATGATACTTACTCCTGTTGGCGGGTTTGTCTCTCACTTCTTTTCTCCCAAAAATGCAGTACGTCTTGGTATGTTTGTGTACTTATGTGCGGCTTGGATTATTTTGTTCGCACTTAACCAGGGTTACTTAGTATTATTTTTGGTTGCCAGCCTGTGTGTGGGCTTAGCACAAGGTATTGCCACTACAGCGTGTTTACGCATTTTGTTAAACGATGTTGCAATTGAAATTCGCGCCCGCCTGCTATCTACTATTTTTGTAATATCATACTCAGGTGCCGTGGTGCCTATTACATTCGCTAGTTTATTCGCCAGTAGATACAGTG
Organism: Alteromonas sp. KUL42; assembly: GCF_006538325.1. Classification (GTDB taxonomy): domain Bacteria; phylum Pseudomonadota; class Gammaproteobacteria; order Enterobacterales; family Alteromonadaceae; genus Alteromonas. The sequence continues at coordinate 132,167 of NZ_BJKK01000010.1, read as the reverse complement.
TTTTCGAAATATGTATTGGCTATATCACGCTAGGGACCATAGCCGCGTTGGTTGGCATTATCGCGTCTAGTCAACTTCAAACACCTGTAGATGCAATTGCGAAGCAGTCAACTGCGTCACTTGCAGAATAAAAAAGCCGCCAACTTTCACTATAAGAACGCTTAAATAAACCTATAATAAAAAGTATAACCCATTAATAAATATATAGTTTATTGATTTATAGAAATCTATCCCTGCTTTTGTGCGAACCTATTTTAGGTTTAATGCTCGAACCATCGGTTTAATCAACAAAGCAATAATAACTCTATGAATGTAATATCTTTTCTACGTAATTTTCTTCTATTACTTGTGCTATATACTGTTTGCTGCAGTTTATATGCTGACGTACTAGAACCGCCTATGGTGTTAGTGCCTGCTGGTGAATACAAAATTGGCAGCCACGACTTTGAAGACACTTCACCGCTAAAAGATCTCTCTATTAACGCGTTTTGGGTGGGAAAGTTTGAAGTCACCCGCGCTGAATTTGCTGAATTTATCAAAGACACAAATTACGACGTGCCGCAGCAGTGCTACCACGAAATTGGCTATTGGTGGTTTGAACAAGAGTCAGCCGGAGGCTGGCAAAACAATGCCATTAATTCCAATATGTACGAACCTGTTTCCTGTATTGGCTATGAAGCAGCTGTGGCGTATGCCAGCTGGTTAGCCCAAAAAACGGGCAAGCCTTATCGTTTACTTAGCGAAGCAGAATGGGAATACCTGGCCGAAAACTTTAAGAACGATAGCCAAAGCAGTGTTTGTGAACGTGCAAACATCGCAGATCTTAGAGGCGAGTCGGTAGCACAAAGTGAATTTGGTACATCTTATGTTAACCTTATCGGCATTGAGTCGTGTGATGATAAATCTGGCACAGTAAGCATAGTAGGCGCTTACAAACCCAACAAATTAGGCGTTCACGATCTCACCGGTAACGTAAATGAGTTTGTTGCAGACTGCTACACGCCAAACTACAACCAAATGCCCCACACCGGTTCTGCGGTTATTTCTAAAGAAAGCCCTGCTCAATGCGATGCGGTTGTGCTGCGCGGTGGCGCATGGCACTGGCCTGCATGGTCAAATAAAATTAGAGATGCCAAACCCCGTGACTGGGTTGGTGTACTCGAGGGCTTCAGGCTGGCCATGAGCGTTGCCACCAATGCAGAAATAGCGGAAATAGAAGCAGGTATTGGAAATTACTACAGTGAAGAAAGCACGCAGTTACTCACCAAGGCGATAGAGAAAGCCCTTTCTAACACAAAACCGCCGGTGTCGTTACCTAGCGCTGTTAGCAATCTAGCCCTGAATACTGATGACAAAGGCAGCAATAAGCTAACACTTACTTGGCAAGGTAAACTTAACCAAGGCGCACGGTTTGTTATCTTGTCGAACAAATACATGGGTGGGCGCTTCAGCATTGAAGGCTATTCAGACGTTAGCTCTTATGTTATCGACAAACCAGCCCAAGACTCTCATCAGTACCCCCATCAATATGTAGTCGCTATTCAGCAAGACAAAGTAATGGGCCCTTATTCATCAGCCATTGATATTGGGGTTGTTCCAACACCACTACCCACTGCGTTACAAGCTGAGCGCTTTAGCAGCATGGACAACGCCCTTGTATTTCCTTTTGATGCACACAATAGCTTTGTTACTGGCCCGTTAAGAGGTACAGGCGACATCGTATTGCATTACGAGGTTTCAGTTCCTGCTTCAGGGAGCTACACCATGCGTTTGAACGGGCAAGCTGGCGCGCCAGTGCAGTTTGCTGTTCAGCAGCAAGGTAAACCAGTAGGTAATGCCGTTTTAGGTGATGCCGTTTTAGATAAAGAAGCCGGAGTTACTTTTTCAGCTCAAGAAGGAAATACAACACTTACCCTTTCAACCAACCAAGGCGGATGGCAACTAGATAGCATTGACATAAATTCAGTGAACACTGCACATAAGCAATAAATCAATTTGAATTATTAGAATGTAAACCCTGTTAAATTCAAGGGTAGCGGGCTCTCTCGCCTGATACAAATAGCGTGAGAGCCTTGCGATTTTAACCGCGTAAAAATAGGTAGTAGCGAGAAAATAGCGAATTGCGGTAAAGCAATAGCGAACTGCCGCAAACCAATATGAGGGATAAAATCATGATCCTAGACGCGCACTGTGCACCTTTTGCTATTTTTCACAGCACTTGAAAGTTACAAGAGCCTGTAAAAACGATGCAAACGCTAAACACAAAAAGTACACAGCACAAAACTCAACCAATTGTAGAAAAAAGAACAGAACAACGCGCAAATACGCGTGTAGGTCACACTGCTCCCACCTATTTAAGCCGAATAACGAGCAAAATAACTATTACCGTTGGTTTACTCTTTTTGGTGGTGTTTGCTATTTGGTGTTATCAGGCGTTTGAGCGCGGTACCACCACCGTTGCCTATAAAAACTCAAGTGGATTTGTGCTCACGAATGTAAATGTACTCACCATGGCAGACGATACGGTACTTGAGGCGAAAACCGTTGTAGTGCGAAATGGTACAATTTCCGACATTCTAAATAGCAACGACGCTATTCCCAAAGATCTCCCAATAATTAAGGGTCATGGCCGTTATGTTATGCCCGGTCTTATTGACTTACATGTACATGTTTTAGATAGAAGCTATGCAAAATCTGCCTTGGCAGCAGGTGTCACCACAGTAAGAAACATGGGCGGCTTCCCCTATCACCTTAAATGGCGAGATGAACTAGAAAATGCATATTGGTATGGTGCAAATATTGTGACGTCTTCGCCTATTATGAACAGTGTTGAACAAGGCGATCCACTATCACATTTTAGGGTAGACGACCCACTTTTAGCACGAGAAGCCGTTCGCGACTTTATTGACCAAGGCTACGATTTTATCAAGGTGTATGAAGGGCTTAATGCACAAACCTATGCAGCTATTTTAGATGAAGCCAGCAAGCTTAACGTGGCTGTGGCTGGTCACCCATCATACGATTTAATGGCAAGTGCACCAGAAAAGCATGGCGCACTTCGCACGTTTGAGCACATTGAAGAAGTTTACGATGGCTTTTTGAATAGAGAGCAGAACAACGAGTTAGCAACCGCTGCAGCGCAATTTTTGTCGAAGCAAGGTGTAGTACTGGTTCCCACACTTGCCGTAAATCGCGAGCTCACTCGGTTGAGTAGCGAAAAGCAGACCTATTTTTCACAGCTTGACCTTGACGCTATTAACCCGTTTGTTCGCGCTATCTACGAAGAAACATCATTTAACCGTTGGTTAAACGCATCGCTTGAATTAGCCGCGTACAATGTAAGCACTGATACCTACTTCCACGAGCTAACTCGCTTTATGGATAACCACAATGTAAAAATGGGCATGGGCTCAGATGCGGGTGCGTTGGTAGGGCTTCCGGGCCCTGCGTCAATTGACGAAATGCTATTGATGGCTGAAGCTGGGGTAGCGCCATATACCATACTAAAGAGCGCCACTACCCATGCCGCCGATGTGCTATTTAAAGGCGACACATTGGGGCAACTGGCTCCCGGTTTCACTGCCGATATGGTTGTATTAAATGACAATCCGATAACAGCCCTAAATACCCTGCGCGAACCCGCTATGGTCATTCAAAATGGCCGAGTATTTAATCAAAATGATTTGCGTGTTTTAAAACAAGAAGCACATGAGCACGCCAGTTGGTTATTGAGTGTTAGTCGACACCTTAATTATTTGATCTTTGGTTAGTCTATAGTTCGAGAGTACATTGGCCTTTACCGTGCTTTGTGTAACAAAGCGCTAAGATATACAGGCTTTAGTTAAACATATTACTAAAAAAAGGATAAAAATATGGATTCATTACATTTAGCACTGTCTTGGGGCTCACCGGTAGGTATAGGTTTGTGGTTCTTATTTACAGGGGCTGGTATAGGCATTTTTTTATGGGGTTTGGCACAGTTGCAGCGATATAAAAACGGGGTATGATTAATTGGTCGAAGTAATATCAACCAAGTCAAACTGGAGCAGTAAGTTGTCATCTTTATTTAGTGAGTTCAGCCCAAATACAGGGGAAGTGACAATTGGCGATATTACTAAAACACTACGCCCCAAAACATTTCAATTGGCACAATACCTTGCTGAACATAGTGGTGAGGTAATAAGTAAAGACAATATTCTCAATACGGTTTGGGGCGACAGCATTGTTGAAGAACAAGCGGTGTTTCAGTCTGTTAATGAAATACGAAAGGCCTTTGCTCCGCAAGAAGTGATAAAAACATACCCTCGGCGCGGTTATACATGGCTCATCCCATGTAAACCCGTTGAGCGCCCCATACTTGTAGCTTCCTCGGCGGTTGATGCTCACAATCACCATGATGACAATAGCGATGCGAAATCAGATATAGCAGAGCCTCTCGTCACAACAGATAGTAACACGCAAGCTCAGTATACCCGTTTTGACCCGTCTGGCAGTAGCACTAGCTCTAGTATTAGCACTAACAAATCGCGTAAAAACAGTGTTGTATGGTTTTGCATAGCACTTGTTTTAGCCTTCGGTGGGTATAGCTTTTACATCACCGATCACCAAGAACACGGTAACAGTCAAACAAACGGCAATAATCAAACAACAAGTGTTAGTGAAACCGTTAACGCCACAGACGCACAAGCTGTAAACGCTCAAGCTTTACTAGTTTTGCCTTTTGATACTTCCAACTTAGACTCAGATGAACGCTGGTTGCGATATGGTTTAATGGACGCGGTTATTCAGCAAGTAAACGGCAACGAGACACTCACCGTTTTTCAAGCCGATGATACGTTGGATATTCTTACTCGTAAAAAGCAGATGAACGACAACCCTGCACTGCTTTTCAGCGTGTCTGGTGCTACGCTGATTGTTGACGGTCGACTCAGTGGCGTCCCAGGTGAATATACGCTTATTTACACCTTATACGAGAGAGGCACTCAACAGCACGGCGTGATCCATAGCAACACCACTGATCAACTGCTTTCAGACTTACTCAGTGTTATTCACGGCAAATTGCAAATAACACCCACACACAGTGTGTTGTCGTTTGAAAAGCAGTTCAGCGATACGTTGATGTTTAATGCCATGCAATTGCTAGCGGCGAATGAACCTGAATCGGCAGTGTCATTCCTGCAAAGTGCCATTATTGCTTCACCTGAACAGCCAGCGGCTTACTATTGGCTAGCAAAAACTCGGCTCAATGAAGGTCACATTACCGAAGCAATGTCGCTGCTCGAGCGCTTGCTGTCTATTGAGGAGCTCAGTGAAGATGACGTATTTTATTCTAGGGCGCTTTACTTAAAAGCCAGTGGCCAATTAGCAAGACAACAAACATCTGCATTAGCAGAACTTACTAAAGCCTTAGAGGCTGCAGAAAAAAATGAAGATTGGCTATATGTAGCTTATACCCACAGTATGCTTGGGCACTACTATTTGGGGCAAAATTCACCGCAAAAAGCCGCGTCTTATTTTACTGACGCAATGGCCTACCAACAAATGCTCAACTGTCCTTTAGGCGTAATTCAAGGGCATCTTGACTGGGTAGATTACTACTTAGCGTATGACAACAAGACACAGGCAGAACATCACCTAAAAAGCGCACAACAGTTAGTTAACGATAAAGGGCTTCTCAAAGCCGTTCCTCTGGTAGAAAGCCAAAGGGCACGGCTTTAAGCTAACTTATAGAAATATTTTAGCCTGTCTATAAGCGTTTATTTTCACATTCTTTCAAGATTATTCGAGTTAATTCATTTACTCATAACCTGAAAGGAACCCACTATGAACCTTCAAATAACTGCACTGGTTTTGTGTTGTTCTGCCACGCTTAGCACGACCGGTTTTGCCCAAGTTGCGCCCACTAACTACGCAGAGGGGCAAGTGGCTTACACCCACGCCAACATCATTACCATGCAAACCCAAGAGCCTATCAAAGATGCCACACTGCTGGTTAAAAATGGAAAAATTGAGGCCATTGTTCCTAGCAATACATCTATAGAAAAAGACTACGCGACTATCGATCTCAATGGTGGCTGGGTAATGCCGGGCTTTATTGATGGTCATGTTCACCTCAATCAATCAGGCTCAGCCTACACACGACCAGACATTATCGATGCAACCAACATTGTAAAATACGCACAAGAGCAAGACTGGTTGAAACATCACTTACCCACTATTTTAGGTGACTACACACAGTTGGGTGTTACAACGGTAGTAGATTTAGGAGGCCCTTCTGCCTGGTTAGACGACTACGCACAACTAATGGAAGCACCCGCAACACCCGCCATTTATGCCGCCGCTGAGCTAATTAATACCGCGCCAGTACCCGCATTGGATAACGCAGGCCCTGTATTTGCAGCAATCTCTACCGCAAAAGAAGCACTGCAAGCAGTTGAAGCACAATTAGCATTACCAACCAAGGTAGTTAAATTTGTTTGGACGGGGGAAGCCGGCCTTAGCCCTGAAGCACTTATAGAGCTATACCAACCAGCAATAAAAGCAGCCAAAGCGCAACAGCGTATTATTGCTGTACATGCCGAGCAGCTGAGCTATGCCAAGGCGGCTATAATCGCTGGTGCTAACATCTTAGTGCATGGCGTCATGACAGATATTATCGACGATGAGTTCATCACGTTAGCCAAACAGCACAGTGTGGTTTACATGCCCACGCTTACCGCTCATCAACACTATAAAGACGTTTTTCTTAAACAAGTTGTTCTACCGTTAGATAACACAGATACCTACTTTAACTATGTATCGTCTTCGTTTGACAACTTGTATGCACACCCTGAATTGTCGGGACAGATGTTTAACATTATGACTAAGTACATGCCATATGTTGACACACCGTCAAAGACGGCAGACCTATCAAAACAGGAGCAAGAGATTGTTGGGCAGCTTTCCCAACTGTTCTCGCCAACCATCACCCATTATCAGCAGCAAAATTTAAAACTTGCTGCAAATGCAGGGCTTAAACTAGCTTTTGGGACAGATGCGGGTAACGCAGCAACTCTTCACGCAAGCGCAGTATACGAAGAAATTCAAGCCTGGCTAGCTGCGGGAATGTCGCCACAACAAGTTGCGCAAGCGATGACCATTGGCAATGCTGTTGCATATAACATCGATGAGGAAACGGGCACCATTTCAAGTGGGAAAAACGCCAGTTTTGTTGTATTTAACACCAACCCACTCACACCAGAACTCCCAAGCTTAAGACCAAACAGGGTGATCAAGGCAGGCCATCAGGTATTTATTAACGCGGAGGAAGCACAATGAAGGCATTGATCTATTTATCTGCTTCAGCCCTTTTGTGTGCAAGTCTTCCGGCAACTAGCATTGTGATTCGTCATGATGTAGACGATGCGCTATACCGCGCGACGCCATCTGACTTTCCTCCTCTCGCCACGCTATATCGCATTGGGGCGCATGGTACTTTGATTGCCCCACAGTGGGTTGTCACTGCTGCGCATACCGTGTTTTGTGTCGAGCCAGGTAGCCGCATTCAAATAGGTAATAGTTTACGAGAAGTTGAAGCCAGATATGCCCACTACCAGTATGAACGGGGCGAAAACCACGATATTGCATTACTAAAACTTAAAGCACCAGTTGATGACGTACAGCCCGCCAAGCTCTATGTAGGTGATAAGGAAACCGGTAAAGCTATTTGGTTTATTGGCTCAGGAGGCAGCGGCAATGGCGATGTGGGTCAAACCATCTCTTATAAAGAAAACGCTGGAACCTTACGCAAAGCCCAAAATCGAGTGAGAGAGGTAGACGAAGGCGAAATTTTCTTCACGTTTAACAAAGGTGGTGATGCAATGCCGCTTGAGGGTGTATCGGGCAATGGGGATAGTGGCGGCCCCGCCTATTTCTATGACAACGACCATTACACCCTACTAGGCATTAGCTCGCGCAACGACTCTTGGTTTAAAGATATTGGCGAATATGGCGTAAATGAAGTGTACACACGCGTTTCTTACTATCACAACTGGCTCCATAACGTCATGACAGAGTCGGCGTCTTTTATAGAAAAATACACCACGGATGAACGCTTTCCCCAGCCCGGTATTGAAGACAGGCTTCCTGAGATTTGTAGCAAGATTAGTTTTCGACACTAGAGCCTGTTTGTCTTACTTTATTAACCGGACTACATTCAGGCTACTTTTATGTAGCCTGTTTTAACTCTCTCAAAGCTAACGTAGAAAATAGAAATTATTCCTTTCTCAACTAAGCTTTATCAGCTATTTTAAAATGTAATGACTATTGTGCTCATTCTTTTGAATTGTGGGGGTTCAACCCCGAACTTTGAGTATCAGGCGGATTATTAACAATAGCAATCGTCATTCTATTTAAAACATCGAATTATAAAAATAACCAGTAGCACGCAATACAGGATGTTTAAGTGCATAAGAGTTTTTAATGCATATTAGAAGTCTATTGTTTTGTTTAGCTATGCTAATGATTGTTGGGCTGGCATCAGCTAATGAACGCCAACAAGCCGCTATTGATTTGTCTCCTCAAACTGCATTAACCGCCGGTAAGTACGCCAATTATTTCCAAGAATATGCGACCCCTTTGTCACTTCAACAAGCCATTCAACACTTTGACAATAACCCACTCAATATGGGCTCGGGAGAATCGCTCTCGTTGGGCATTACTGTGGCACCTGTTTGGCTTAAAGTTAAGCTAAACAATGCCAACAACCCCCAGTTGTTCTACCGATTTAGCGTAGAAACCCCATGGTTAGATTATATTGACGCATGGCTTGTCCACGACGACGATGTAATTAACTACATCAAGGGAGGCGATGCTTTTGCTTACGAAGACAGGCCTATGCAATATCGCTATTTTGCATTTGAATCAGCGCTTCCAGAAGGTGAATCCTACCTTTATATGCGGGTAGAAACGTTAGGACCAATGGCAATTCCGCTGCATATATCTGAAGTAAATCGCGCGACACAACGAGATATTTCAAGCGGTTACCAATATGGCTTTTTATACGGCATTATGGTTGCGCTCGCCATTTACAATTTAATTATCTACTTCAGTATAAAGCACAAAGAATACGGTTTATACGCATTGTATTTACTGGGCTTTGTGATCAATAGTTTATCTTACACAGGCCAATTACACACATGGATAACACCCAACTGGGGCCCCTATTTTCAAGATTGGTTAGATATCTCGTTGATGATTACGTACTCTATTGCTGGGCTGCATTTCGCTCGCGTGTTATTAAATACAAAACAATACGCCCCCGTTTTAGATAAGTTTACGGTAAGTGTAACGCTGTTCATTCCCTTAGGTATGCTTGTTAGTGCCGTATTCAATCAACTGACCATCGCCTTAGTATTGGCTTTCTTATTAAACAGCAGCTTTGCCATTCTATTTGTTGTTTTGGGTTATAAAGCCCTTACCTTTAAGGTTCCTGCCGCTAAGCTATTTCTCATTTGCTCTGTTACTGCTGCAAGCTGCATTTGTATTTCCACTGCGGCGGTATGGGGGCTAGTGCCTTACAATGAAATAACCTTCAAACTCATAGAAATTGGCGTGGCATTTGAAGCAATATTCCTTGCCTTTTTACTGGCCCAACGCTTTAGATTAGCTGAAGTTGAAAAAAGAATAGCGCAGCGCAGTGCTCGCCAAGACGTATTAACAGGCTTAAACAATAGATTGGGGTTTGAGCACCTTGCTCACCCAATTTGGCATCAGCATGTGCGCAGTAAGCGAAATATATCGCTCATCATCATTGACATTGATCATTTCAAAAATATTAATGATGACTACGGGCACAGCGTTGGGGACGAAGTGTTACGAAGCGTCGCCGCACTTTTGGAATACAGCAATAGGCGCGGAGATATTGCCGCTAGGTGGGGCGGAGAAGAATTCTTGTTGTTGCTACCTGATACGGACGAAATACACGCTTATCAGCATGCAGAGCGTCTAAGAATTCTGATTGAACAAGCCAAAATTGCCATTGATGAGAATGAAGAAAGCGGCGAAAGTAATATTCAATTTACGGCAAGTTTTGGCGTTTGTGGAACCAGAAATGGAAAGTTCAATGGCACATCTTTAACCTTCGAATCGCTTGAGGCAATGATAAATAAAGCAGATAAAGCGCTGTATGAGGTTAAAAGTTCAGGCCGAAACCGTGTTCAAGCGGCAAGTGCGGCCTAGAGCAAGACGTCTAGGCCCAATGTAACGTTGAATAGGCATGCTGTCGCTGATATCCCAATTTAACAATGACAGCAGCGAAAACAATGCTATTCGCTAAAGTACTCCCAATACTCAGCGAAGTTCTCCTGCGCCACTTTCGACGCTTTAAGCTCTTTTAAAAATTGCGGAACGGTATCGCGCAAGAACTGCTCTTCTGTTGGTGAGGTTTCAAAATCTCTATAAGCCGATGTCCAAAAGTTGTTTACGTCAGTAGAGTCCATAACATATTCAAAGCTCTCTATTGATTTGCCTTGAACAAAAACGTCGTAACGCACTTTAAATTCGGTATTTGAAACCACAGGAATAATACCCAAAGTACTGGCTGATAGCATTAGCGAAGAAAACTGTGTGCCGTCTTGCTTGGTTCTATGCCCTTTTAATACACGAACACCAATGGGTAACCCAACCGCTTTGTCATCAAGTGCTGAAAAAGCATTATACTTTTCAATTTGCCCCTTAATTGCTTTATCTTCCACATTGGTTACAAAAAAACGGGAGGATAAACCGTACCTTGATGCTCATAGTGAAATAGATTTTCATCAACGCTTTGCTCACCGGCATCTTGTGCAAAAGCACCAAGCGTCAGTAGAGAGCCAGCAACTATAGATGCCAAAGTTAAACTTAAATTCTTCATTTACATGCACTCCCTTACTTGTAGCATAACACTTGGTTGGTATATTCAACTGCGCGTTGAGACGCTTGCTCAAAATTAGAGGACTCTTTACCACTACTATAAGAAAACTGCCCTTTATCGAGAAATTTCACCAGAAGTGGAGTACTAATTGCGAAGTTAACGTTTTGCGAAGTAGTTCCCGTTCTGTTTAGCATCATAGCTTGGTTAAGCGACCCAGATACTACCCCTAATAATTGCCCACTATAGTCCACAACGGCGCCACCACTGTTCCCCGGTTGTACCGGTGCTGAAAATTGAAAGCTACCCTGTGCGCCCTTCAAACCGCCCTGAGAAGTAACATTGCCAACGGTGAGTGACGGATAGTCAGATAGCAAATTCGACAATGGGAAACCTGTTGCAAACAGTGGCTTGCCAAGGCTTATTTGTATGTCTTTGTTAATTGAAATACTTTGCTCATTTTCATAGCTAGTTGTAAGTACAGCCAAATCTAGTAAGTCACTTGATTTCGCAATACTGGCTGGGAATTTCTGACCTTTGTGACTCACTTCAACTAATATGCATTCACTTACTACATGTGCTGCGGTAACTAGCGTTCCCTTCTCATTAATATAAAAACCAGTTCCCGTACCTTGAGGGCTAATATCATCAAAAAACGTCTTTGATTGAAACTGTTTCCATAGTCTGAGAATCTGAAGCAACGAGGTTTCTATTATTTGTATTCAGGAATTCAATAAGAAGCTCTTTGATGGTTTTTGCGAAGCCATTGTATACGGCATTGAAGTCATAGTAGCCGCCAGTTCCACTTGCTTTGCTTTTTACTTGGCGCTTAAAAATTGTCTCACCGTTTCGGTTTTTGATAATAAACTCAAAATCTGAATCGTACCCACCCCACATAAAATCCCAATCACTCACCGCAGCAATTTGAATGAGATAATCGAATTTACTTTCTGATGTTAACTTTTCACTTGTGGTGAAAAACTCTTTGGTCACAAGCTCAGACGCTTCTTCTAGCTTGCCGTAAAAATTGATCTTATTTTCCGTTTCACTTTTATCAACATAATAAGCGACAGATGTTGACAAGGGCAGTTGAATACTTTGGTTAAGTTTACTTTTAGTTTTTATTTGCCCAGCATTTTGCACTGGCGTCGCTTCGCATCCTATAAGTAATAGCGACACGAAAGCCATAACAATATATTTCATGTAGATTGCAATCCTTTGATGAGATGTGTACGTAATTTTACCAAGCTGATGAAATAAAGCGCTGTATTTTGGGTCTTATTTCTAGAGCGTGGGGCGATAGATTATGATCTGTATTGTTTAGAAAAGTAAAGGGAGTTTCGATAGAGTACTTGAGATAGACCTTTAGTTCTTCCACAGGATATGACGTAAACCCCGTTTCTTTAAGTTCACTGGCCGATTGATAGTGCTTAAACACCGCCGGATATTCAATTAGCATGTGAATGCGGTCAGCTAACCACATTTCGACCACTCCTTGTGCAGTGCCATCCCCATGCCGGATAAAAATAGTAGGTTGATTCTCTGGTATTTCAAAGACTCGGTCAGCGTTATCCCTGTAGCTTCTACCGTCTTCTAAACCAAGCACAAGTTGCTTATTTTCTCGTTGCTAATTTGGAATAAACAAAAAGCGCACCAAAACTGTTTAAATATCCAGTTATTTATTTTATTCTACGCTACATAATTCGATGGGGTTTTGTATGCTTTCAACATCACAACTTAATCAACAGCAGCAAGAAGCGGTGTTCTATGGCATATCAAACCGTGAAAAACACAACCCACTTCTAATTATTGCAGGTGCCGGCACGGGAAAAACCAACACACTTGCCCATAAAACGGCGCAACTAATACTTAACGGTGTCGATCCTGAACGCATATTGCTAATGACATTTGCTCGACGTGCAGCTTCAGAGTTAAGTTCGCGTGCTAATCGCATTGTGGAAGCTACACTAAAAGAGCAAAAGAAAGCCTTTCAACCTGTTACCCTGCCTTGGATGGGCACCTTCCACTCTATCGCAGCACGCTTGCTACGTGAACATGCACAATCAATAGGTGTTGCTCCTGATTTTACAGTGATGGATAGAAACGACAGCGCAGATATGCTTGATGTTCTTCGTCATGAACTCGCCTTTTCCAGCCTTAATCGACGTTTTCCTAAAAAGAAAACCTGCCTAGATATTTATTCTCGCTGTGTTAATTCTCAAGCGCCGTTGATTGAAGTTTTAGAAACACATTTTCCCTATTGCGTGGAATGGGAAAAGGAACTGAACGCGCTTTTTTCCGCTTACGCAAAAAACAAAATTGAGCAAGTAAGTTTGGATTACGATGACTTGCTGCTGTATTGCTATCACATGGCGCAGGTTACTGAGATAGCCAAACACATCAGAGCACAGTTCGATTTTATTTTGGTCGATGAATATCAAGACACAAACATACTGCAGGCGGGAATTTTACACGCTTGTTTTCCAACAGGAGAAGGTGTGACAGCGGTGGGCGATGATGCACAGTCTATTTATTCATTTCGCTCTGCCACGGTTGACAATATTTTAAATTTCCCCACCTCGTTTAGTTTGCCGGGAAAAGTCATTTCACTGCAGCAAAACTACCGCTCCCATCAGCATATATTAAACTTGTCCAACGCCCTACTCTCACAAAGTAGCGAAGGCTATAAAGTGGAACTATTTAGTACACGAGAGAGCGGCTCGAAGCCTAATTGGGTAACTGTAGACAACGATCTTAAGCAAGCAGAGTATATTATTGAACGCATTTTGGCTGCTCGTGAAGAAGGGGTAGATTTGAAGCAGCAGGCCGTGTTATTTCGCTCTAGCTACCACAGTGACAGATTGGAGCTAGAGCTCACTCGTCGCAATATTCCGTTCGTTAAGCACGGTGGTTTAAAGTTTCTAGAAGCGGCTCACGTCAAAGACTTCTTATCAATTATACGTTGGGCAGATAACCCCAAACACAAAATATCAGCGTTTCGATTACTTAAATTGCTTCCTGGAATAGGCCCCAAAATTGCCGACAATACATTTAGCTTTCTTGAACAGTGCCAGTTCAATGTGGCCAAGCTCGCCGAGTTTTCTGTACCTCAGGTCGCAGCGTCTTATTTTTCTCGCTTAACCACCCTTTTATGTCTTATCCATAACGAACAAATACCATGGTCAGAGCAAGTCAATGCTGCCGCCGAGTTTTACAAAGATATTCTTGAGGAAAATTACGATGACCATTTCACACGGCTTGGTGACGTTGAACAGCTAGCTGCTATATCGCTTCAATTTTCCTCCAGAGAGCGCTTTTTGACAGAATTAACACTCGACCCTCCTCAAAGTACTGGCGATCTCGCTGGGGCTCCGTTAATTGACGACGATTACCTTATTCTTTCAACGGTTCATAGTGCAAAAGGCCAAGAGTGGAAAAACGTATTTGTGCTCAATGTTGCCGATGGTAATTTTCCCAATGAATATGCTGCTGGCGATAAGCGGGCATTAGAAGAAGAGCGCCGCTTATTGTACGTAGCAATAACTCGGGCAAAAAATGAATTGAGCTTAATTCAGCCGCTTAAGTACTGGGTACCAGAGCAACCAAAATATGGTGACAAACATGTATATGGCGCGAAAAGCCGCTTTTTAGATGATACGGTTTGTGAGTTTCTTACCCCTATTTCGTACCCAAAACGCGAAGCCAGTGACGAGGAAATTAAAATTGCTCGCGGCGCTATTTCCGATATCAAAAAGAATATTCTTGGCATGTGGAATACAAATTAAGCACCTTTTAAAAAGTAATCTTTTGATTGAGTTCTGGGATAGTAGCCTCACGCCCTGAATCGCGAATAGCTTGCTGTAGCGTGTGTTTAGCTCCGTCTTCACCGTGTACTAGATATACCCGCGGTTCATTTTTAAAGTGAGACAACCAATCAATTAATTGCTGTTGACTTGCATGAGCAGAAAAGCCACCTAAGGTATGTATTTGTGCGCGAACAGCAATGTCTTCACCCACTAATTTCATACGCTTGGCACCGTCAATTAAGGTTCTTCCGGGCGTGCCTGCAGCTTGGAACCCCACAAAAATAACGTGAGACTGTTTTCGCCACAAATTCTGCTTAAGGTGATGCCGTATTCGCCCACCATTACACATACCGCTGCCGGCAATAATAATGGCACCACTGACCACTTTATTTAAACTTATCGACTCTTCCGTGGTGGTTGTATAACTCAGTATTGGCAACAGCGAGTGCAGACTTTTATTATGACTGTGCGTACGCGCAGCACTTTCTTCAATTGCATCGAGATCTTCATCGTTATATACATCTTGATAGCGATGGTAAATTTCGGTGACAGCAATGGCCATCGGACTGTCTAAATACACTTTTTGCTGCTTTAATTTACCTTTTTGATACAGCTCGCCAAGGCGAAAAATGATCTCTTGTGTTCGACCAACTGCAAATGAAGGAATAAGAATATTTCCGCCATTTTCGCTTGCCTCCATCACGACTTGCTCAAACTCATCTAAGGTTTCTTGCATCGAACGGTGGTTGCGATCGCCATAGGTAGATTCCATTAATACAACGTCTGCCGTTTCGATGATTTCAGGATCTCTTAATAGAGCCGCTTGGGAATTTCCCAAATCACCAGAGAACACCATTTTCTTATGTTCATTACCTTCTGCAATGTCAATTTCGACAATGGCAGAACCTAGGATGTGCCCTGCATCGGCGAAGTTAACGGTAATATCTTGGGTGATTTCCTTTTCGTTTGATACCGAATTGGCCTGCAGTGTGCCATTACGCCATCAACTTCTTCTTCTCTGTATAATGGCTCAATTAAAGGCTTACCCGAACGGCGACGGCGCTTGTTTTCCCATTCAGCATCCCGTTCTTGTAACGATGCTGCGTCTTTTAATAAAACTTCAATCAGGTCATGGGTAGGGCGCGTCATGTATATAGAGCCTTCGTACCCTTCGCGAATTAGCAGCGGTAAACGACCAGAGTGATCGAGATGGGCATGGGACAATATAACCGCATCAATTGCGTTAACATCTATTGGAAGCGGCTCGTGGTTTTTAGCCTCTTCTTCCCGTCTTCCTTGATACAAACCACAATCAAGCAATACACGACTGGAGGCAGTCTCAAGTAGATACATTGAACCGGTTACGCCTTCTATAGCACCTAAAAAGGTCAACGTTGCCATGCTTTTCTCCTGTATACCCAAACAATTACCACTGACTTCCCCCTAAACATTAGTCTGCTAGAGCTGCGTCGCTGTTATCATTCCGATTTTCATTGAGTGTAGTAATACTGCTTTCAATTTGCTGAATTCTTTCAAACGCTTTCAACCACAATTGGGCTATTTGTAATACGTTTTCCATACAATCAGTGACATTAGACATTTTCTCAACACTAATATGGCCTTGTGTTGCACCCATCACTAACGACGATTTCATAGTGTGGTGTTCTTTATTGAGCAGGGAGAATTGTAATTCAAGGGCTTGTTCATCTTCATATTGTCGCCACCGCACCATACGCAAAAAGGTGTTCGTTGCCGCGAAGAAATCGATAACTTGCCGGTCTAATTCAGGGGCCTTTAGGGTATCTGCATCCATGTTTGCCGTTAAAACTGCTTGGGCTTTTTGCGTACACGACATTATGTAGTGTTCAACACGCATCAGTGACGCCAATGAATGTGTGGTATCAGCATTTAGTGCCGAGCGCTCCACATCAACAATAAACTGCGACACGGTATTGCAAAGTGTGATGATAGTGGCAGGCGAGCTTTCAGGTTCGCGAGTGGGCGTCTCACCTCGTGAGATCAGTGTAGGATACAAAGCAAGAAATCTATCTGATATAGATAACACTTCAAGAATAAGCGCATTCACGGCTAAGTCGGGGGTTTGCGCAATATTCTTATCCAGATACTTAGGTCGCGCAGCCTTCTCCTCAACTGACGTAAAACGCCTTTCCAAAAAAGAAGCAAGTTTGTCGTTAAGGGGAAAAATCAACACCACACCAAGTACGTTGAACAGTGTGTGAAATATTGCGAGGGTAATTCCTGGATTGGTTTCAATAGTAAGCCACTGTGTTAATGCACCTATCGCACTTAGCAACAAAGGCAAAATGAGCCCTGCAACAATAGCGGTAACCACATTAAACAACACCTGAGCGGTAGCAAGCCGTTTGGCGCTGGAAGTTGCGCCAATTGATGCTAGCAGCGCTGTGGATGTAGTACCGATATTTGCGCCAATAACCATAGCTCCGGCGGCATACAAGCCAATAATTCCCGATGTCGCCGCGGTAATGGTTAATGCGATGGATGCACTAGAAGATTGGGTTAATACCGTCATAACAAACCCAATCGACAAGTACAAAAAGAAACCTTGTAAGCCAGTAGCAGTAAGCTGACTAAGGTCAAATGCACTCACCATGCCTTCAAAGGCGAGTTTTAAAGTATCGATACCCACAAAGAACAAACCAAAACCCGCTAACGCCATTCCAACAGATGCCAAACGGCTTTTCGGTTTCACCAGTTTAAGCAGCATTCCCATTCCTATCATGGGTAGCGCGAATGCCTGAATATTAAACTTAAACCCGACTATGGCCACCAACCAGCCTGTCATGGTAGTACCGATATTTGCTCCATAAATGATGCCTAGTGCATGACGCATGCTAAGTAAACCAGCATTAACAAAACCAAGTGAGGCCACGGTTACAGCACTGGAAGACTGCACAAGCGCTGTCATTAGTGCGCCAGAAAAAATGCCTTTAAGCGGTGTATTACTCCACTTAGCTAAAAAAGCACGTAATGCGCTTCCTGCGGCTAATTTGAGACCATCGGTCATCATACCAATAGCAAGTAAAAACAGGCCTAATCCGCCGATAACTGTGCCAAGTAATACAAGGTTATCCATAAGTCTCTTTTTCGATAGTTAAGCCACAATAAACTCTTGCGCGACGAATCGCTTTCTCATACAGAAGAGTTCAATTGGCCTAAACACTATATGTCGGGTTGATTTAAGATAGTGTAGACAAGATTATAAGACTGGGTTGGGAAACGTCTTTGCTCTGCATCAAACAAATGGGCGGCACCTTATCATGCGCCCATTGCTGTGCTCGTACTGTTAGAGCCTGTTAATTCGAAAAGTGTGCGGAAGGTAAAAAAATACTCATTCTGTTGCTGGTTTGGTTTCCCCCCGCTTCAAGGGCACCAGCAATAACAAAAATGCCATCTTCAGTTGCAATAGCGCCAAAGCCATGACGAGGTTTGGGCATATGGCTTAGCGCTTGCCATGTGTCAGAGGCAATGCTGTATTCCCAAACATTACTGTAAACACCGCCACCATTATCGAAAAACTCACCTCCAAATACATAAATATGCTCATTTACGGCAGCGCACGCTATACCGCCTTGTGCCTCGGGCAGTGGCGCAAAAGTTTGCCACGTTTCAGAGTTCATATTATAGGCTTCATGTGTAGCGAGATTTCCCCCTTCAACGGTTCTACCGCCAATGGTGAAAATCGTATCTTTTACCGTAACACTACATGCACTATTTCTGGCTGTGGGCACCTCTTTTCCATACGACCAAGAGTGGGTGTCCACATCAAATATTAAGTGAGTATTTACGTCGGTTTGGTCGCGCCATTGACTATTCTGCTCGCTTTGCAACGGGCTACGTCCAGTGACCAGGTGAACCTGTGATCCAGACACTGCACCAAGGGTTTCAGCTAAAGGCGTCGGCATATTGGCAATTTTCTTCCAATTACCTGTCATCCCGCCTTTCTGATGCTGTGAATCGGTTTGAGTTGTTTTAGGGTTAGTAACTAACTCAAGTACGTCAGTACTGTTTTGCCACATAACATTTTCATCAATGGTAAAACCACCAAAAGCCAATAACCTGTCTTTTATCACTACCAACATAGGATGGTGACGCGGCTCGGGTAAACGCGGTCCTTCAAACCATTGCTTATTATCGAGGCTGTAAACAACGACACGGTCTGAAACACCAATGCGATTATCGTCGACATCCGGTGACAAACCACCCGCAACAACGATGTACCGCTTATACATTACAGGGTAAATTTCTTGCACCTTATAAGGCAATGGCGCAGCTTCACGCCATTGCGCTTTTCCTGTATCTGGTGCTGCTAATACGCTTGGAATAGCGTTACTTAGGCAAACAGCTAAAACTATATTGGCGAATAAATATCGACTGACTCTGACCATAAACACAGTCCGCTTTGTTTTTTGAGAACGCCAATATACCGAGTTTTTCACTCAGTATCACGCCTTCCAAAAACACAAAATATTAAACCCCAAGTACTTTTTAACCTGATATACACCTAATAAATTTTGCGACGCGACGCCACATGCATAAGCCACCGATGCGCCAATTAGGTTGTATTCAGGAATTAAAACTACTCCTAGTCCAACCGCGACCATTCCACTGGCAATCATGTTGTCTCGCACTTTGGTTTCATGGCCTGTCATTGCCAGTAAATGCCCTACTGAACCCGTTGCGATGTTAATAAACTGCCCTACTACCAGAATCATCAATGCTGTTGCTGCGTTTCTAAACTCTTCACCAAACAAACTCATTAGCCAAGAAGGAAACAGTAAAATGAATATCGTGACTGGTACGGTGAGGATCATCATTCCTTTAACAGACATAAGCGCTAATCGCTTAACTCCGGCGGCATCACCGGACGCATGCATTGCAGCAAATTTTGGCGCGGCAATAGCATTTACAGCAAATAAGATAAAACTTGTAAGCATCGCGGTGCGCTGCGCAGTTGCAAAGAAAGCCACTGATTGTGCATCGCTCCACATCCCCAACATGATTTGCGATGACCATTGAATGACTTGATGAACCACTGCCACAATCCACAGAGGCATGCATGTGGCGCGGAGTATCGCCGATGAGAATTGACTGGAAGTCTCTACAACTGGTGCCGACGAAGCCCAAAAATATTTACCTAGCAGTAGCGTAACAATACTGGCAATAACAAAATAGCCAGCCATATATTTGGCGTAAACTGCCGGCAGAACACCAAACTGAATGAGTATAACGATGGGCAGAAAAACACTGGCCACCAACATAGATTTCGATATTTGCTTAAGCCCCTGTAACACATGAGCATGAACTATATACAGTGCAATGAATGGCGTAGCCAACAGCATGGTTTCAAATACTGGGGTAAAACCCGATAACTTAAAGAGAGTGTCATTTAGCGCCTCGGCACTAAGCAGGAACACTAAGGTCAATAACAGTGTTAGGCCAAAAGCCCATGATGTCGCCTTGACGTATATACTGTGAATTTGGTTGCTTGTTTTACTTTCTCTGTCACGAGCAATAAAGCGCACTACAGCTTGGTCTAAGCCTAATCTACCGATGGTGGCAATTATCATGACTAGCGTAAACCCTAAAAAGAAGAGCCCCGCTTCATGTGCCCCCAATGCCCGTGTTACCACCACATTTAGTGCAAACAAGCTAAGTGCAGCCAACACTTTAACCACAAGGCCGGCCAAACTACCCAGCAACATCTCTTTCATGTGTGGCTCGGCCAGGTAGTCTCGCCATCTAATAACCCTAAACATGGGTGTATACTACCCTGCTGCCGAAATAAAATTGTCTATACAATTAAGCAAATCTGGGTTCGCGTACAAGCCTAAAGAGCCGCCTTTTAAGCATGTCACATCATCTAATGTCGAAAGTAGCTGTGATTTGTCATAGGTAACATAGCAGCCATCCAATGATTCAAAGTTGCGACATGTTGCAAGCTGGTGCTCATTGCGATGCTCGCCAAGCGCCGCAATTCGCGGAAACACAATAACCGGTTTCGATGCAATGAGAGACGTTATAATTGAGCCCATCGCCGCATGAGCTAGTACAAGAGAAGCTTTATCGAACTCCTGCTTGTAGGCAGCCTCATCGAGAAATGAACAATACTGCATGTGCTTGGGTTGATATTGGCCTTCACCTATTTGTGCGAATATCTCAATATTCGGATTTGTTGCCGCCCACGAATCGATTATTTCAACAAAGCGGTCAAAGGGTAATTGCGTGCCAACGGTAAGAAAAATCATAGCACTCTCCCTGAAAATTGCGGTCCAGTAGGCTCTACTAAATTTGGCCATTGAGTTAGCCATAAGTCAGCAAAAGCGCCTGCTTTTTTACCTGACAATGACAATTCTTCCGCATTGGCAATACTGTCTATCCATATGGTTTTTGCGCCAATCATTTTGCCTAACATCATCGCAAAGAAACCTGGTGCTGCCCCACTAGAAATAACCACATCAGGGCGTTTGGTTAGCATTACCCAACTCATTTGCGCGAACAAGATAAGCAGCTTTAATTTCTCATTGCCATTGGCATCGATAACCTGAGAATAGTCTTCTCCCATACCCTCGCGATATTGGTTTGACACATAACTGGTTTGATAACGGTCGAAAACAGGCTTAAGTCTTAAAAGTTGAATTAAGTGTCCGCCCTGAGAAGCTACAGCTAAAAGTTTTTTCTTTTTCATGGTGATACTCCATTAATAGCGACGGTCAATACAACGATTGTACTAACGACAAAGGAGTATCAGCAAAGCACAGGCCAACTTTATTTTTATAAATTAATCAATAAATTAACTTGAAATCAGCATTCAGATAGATTTGCATTTCGCAAATTGAAAATGCGTTTTGAAGGTCACTTATGCAGAATGCAAAATAGAGACAAAATAGAGAAAGCACTATCGATGAAATTGTAGTGAAGGCACACTACAGTGTGTTGATAGCGTAGCGTTGTTTACGGTTCCACCAGTGGCGAATGAGTTGGTGAAAGGTGAATAATGAAGGTTGTGCAGAAGCACGCTTGCACAATACCCAACCTCTCCACTTCGCAGCGACTAAAGCGTCTTCTGTAATACTTTGTCGATAGTCAATGGCTTCCAATAAATTATCGAAACAGCCTTGATGTTTTGCTGCGATGTGTTGTTCTGTGATACGGCGTAGCAACGCAAAGACGCTAATCAATTCTGATAAAAAGCGTACTTTATTTGCCCTTGATAATGAGCTTGGCGCTTCCGTGCGATAATACAAAGGTTTATTAACAAATTGACAACTCGCCCCAGTCAACAGCAATTGACAATAAAACAGTAAGTCTTCTCCACTTTTAACATGAGTTGAAAATCGCAAGCATTCTATTTTTTTTGCATTGATGAGAGGCTTAGTAGCTCCCAACCCGTTTTTAACAAAATAAGCAGCGTCAACAGGAATGCTTTCTCCTTCTGGGCATAAATTGCTGTGCTTAGTTGCATAACTAATGTGGTTATCTTTATCTGCCAAAAAGTAGCTGTCTATCACCATATCAACGCGTTTAGTAAGCGCAACCTCTAGTAGTTCGGCAAGCCTTGTTGGCGCAAACCAATCGTCAGCGTCAAGCACGGCTATCCAGTCTCCCGTCGCATGCGCTATAGCTAAATTGCGCGCAGCACTGGGGCCTGAATTTTCAAGTGTTTGATGCACACATACCCGTGGATCGCGCATAGCGTAGTATTTTGCTATCGAAAATGTATTGTCTGCTGAACAATCATCTACAACTATAAGTTCAACACAATAATGCGTTTGCTTCAAAACAGATTCAATTGCCACACCTAATGTACTTTCAGCATTGTATGCAGCAACAATCACTGATATTTTCGCCGTATTTTGTTGCGTGGTATCCATCATGAATGCGCTTTTAACGAAATACTGTGAGTTCGTGATTTAATAAGCCATCGAGTACATCTCTAATTACCGTTAAGTTGGCCGTACTTGAATACGCCACATCGTAACGCTTGCGAGAGTTCCTTGCCGCCAGCTCAATAAGCTCTCGATTATTGATGTACTTGGCGATTGCATGAGCGAGTGCTTGATGATTGCCAGGTTCAATAAGCAAGCCTGACTCTTCATTTGGTATTGCTTCCGGTATTCCACCTACAGTGGTACTAAGCACGGCTAATCCTGCTGACATGGCTTCAAGAATAGCAATAGGTAGCCCTTCATTATGTGACGGCAATAACAGTAAATCTGACTCTTTCATCAACTGGTATTTTTGCTCGCCTGTAACCCAACCAATAACCTCGAAATAGTCATTCAGCTGTCTCTCATCAATTAATGCCTTGAGCTGTTCAATTTCGCCATTTCCCCCTACGGTAATGGAAAACCCAGAAACGCCTTGCTGTTTCAGCATGTCCACTGCGTCAACGAGATCATAGATTCCTTTTCGTTGGCCTATGTACCCTAAAAATAACAGTTTGACCTGTTGATCATGATTAAAACACCGAGTTGCGAACAACTCCTCAAATACCGGCGAAGGAAAGTTATTGATAACTCGAATATCAGGGTTATTTGAAATTGAGCCTACATAGTTTGCCCAGTACTGAGAAAGTACAAATACGCTGTCGGTATTGTTTAACACGTAACGCACCAGCGCTTTGTAAAACCAACCCGCGTTATCGTAGGTACGTGCAAATACAGAACCGTGCAAATGAAAGATAACCTTGCATTGAAATAACCTACAGATAAAAACGAATAAGGCTTTGCGGTAAATACTTCCTTTATGAGAACCATGAAGATGACAAATGGCAATTTTTCCGCTTATCAATAAATGTAATAACGCTGCCAACGCAGCAAAATAGACATAGAAACGCTTTATGAGACTGCCATCATCATGGGAAACAATAAGGTAGCGTTTGTAATCATCATAGACACCGGCTTGAATGTGATTTTCAATAACAGCGTGGATCCCTCCTCGCGCTTTTGTTCCTACGATAGCAACACCTTGGCGTTGAGTTTCATTGTTCATCGTAATTCTCCTACAACAAAAAGCTTAAGAGTTTAAAACTGGCTCTGGTTCTGGCGCGTCTCGGCGCCATCCATTTGCATCACTTTCCAGCAATGTAATAAACCAACCAAAAATAGTAAGGTGATAGAGCGATTGCGCATTAGACGAGAGCGCACTAGTTAGTAAAAGTAAGAAAAGAAGTAGGCTTGCTTCAGGGCGCTTAAGCGCACACACCATAAACGTCATAGAAAGTAACAGAAGGAAATAGCCAGGCAGGCCAGTTTCACCAATGACATGGGGCCAATACGTGTCGTAAAAATACTGACCGAGCTTTATCCACCATAAATCTTTCATGGCGTTGTATTCATAGACCTTCGCCACATCAGCCGCCGCATGACTTCCTATGGTTCCCCAACCACCACCTAGAAAATCACTTTCAAACAATACAAAAACCGACTCGACCAAGAAAATGACTCGTGGTGATTCAAAGTTTTCAAGCACATGCCAAACATTGTTTTTATCCCAACTTAGGTAACCGATTAGCCACGTAAAAAAAGCAAAGACAATCAAGGACAGAATAAACCGGTAGTCGAAGTTGAAGATGCGCTGTACTTTCAATGCAAGCAAGGCCATAAATAGCAACATAAGTTCAAGACGTTGAATGGCACAAAAGACAAAGACAATACAAAGAAATACCAATGAGTGCCCAAAGCGAATATGACCTCTGTGGTATTCAACGCTAATAAGTACCGCGGCAATGGTAAAGAACAATGCCGACTGACCGGGATGCCAAAACCAGCCAACAAAACGAGGGACTAGACGCCCGCCAAGATGGCCGGGCTCAAAATGGCCTCCACTTTTAAATAGAGCATCATATGCCCCCGGAGCTCCGGCCTGAAAAATGATAAGGAGAATACATAAAAAGATAAGGGGCTTAATAACTTTAATAGTGCGCGATGTCCAAATTTCATCACAACGTGCTACGGCAAAAAGCATGACCATAGGGAAGAATTTTAGCTCGTGATAAAGCTGAACTAGTATGATCTTCATGCCTTTCTGGTTAGCTAAGGAAATAGCAATACCATAAAGCAAGTACCCAATATAGAAGCCCAGTGCAGCCCACCATTGGTAATTTAAACGCGGTCTAATAGTGGTAACCAGCAAGCCAATTGCAATAATAGGAAAAAGCTTCTCAAATAAATCAAAAGGGCCATAGAAAGTAAGATTGACCTTTTTGACCATAAGAAATATCAGTTCTAGGATAAACATCCCGAACAGGATATGAGGCACAATTGAGGTTTGCTGCGCAGTGTTCATTACTGATACAACGACTGTAATAACTGTGTATCTGGTGTATTCGGATGGATTTTGGCCCGTTCATCCTCGAGTAACCGAGTAAAGAAAGTACGTTCTTCTTCAGTCAAAACAGGCTTTTTTCCTGTATTTCTTTCTACCAATTTTCGCTTCAACGTGGTGACGAACTTTTCAGGAAAAAGCGAAACAAAAAGCGTTTTAGCAACAGACTGACGCATGAGTATCTTTTGTAATAGTTTCGAGTGAGGAATACCAGAACGGTTAGCAAAGTCTTGCTTCCAATTGATGTTGCTTATTCCAATAAAATCCGCAATGTCACTCATAACCTTGAGGTTGTCTTTTGCATAGTCGCCATAGTCAATCACTTTCAATCTGTCGCCTAGCAATGAACGGGCAAACTGGGTTGCTTCAACAAAGCGGCTTGACTTGATGTTTTGCCAAATAGGTAGGTAGTCGTCTCTTGCACCTGACAATTCGTGAGACAACGCTTGTTTAAATGTCAATGTTTCACGGGCATCTCTTACTAGGTGTGCATATGCAGAGAATGCTCTATCGATGGGATCTCGTAGCATTACAATGTATTTTGCATTCGGAAACTGCGCATTAATGTGCCTGAGCACATCAGGATGTTCGATAGACATCGCAGAGCCATCTATTGAGATTTTGTTTGGCTCGTACAACGCGTGATACTTAGCTTCATCAGTAACAAACATCTGACGAACAGTGTCATTATCTGCTGGCCCTGAGAATACGTCGCCTTTAACTTTAGCAAAATGAAAATGTGGCTCTTTGCGCTTTGTTTTCGATACATCAGGATGCTGCATCAATTGGTTGTACAAACTTGTTGTCGCACACTTTGTAAAACCTAATATGAATACGTCTGGCATATTTTGCTTCCTCTATTGTGCATTTGCTTATGCTGCCTACACTACTTCTAAATAGGCCTCTTAATGGGCTTCTTAATGGATAGATCTGCGCTACTCACATTGTTCAGCTAAACCCGTTGCTAACTTTCAGTTGTATGTTGGTTTATGTATATTGGTAGGCAGATATATATTGCTAGATATTGCTAAATTTGTGCCAGCGAATTTATCTCTACAACCCCACCTCTCTTACCCCATGATTTTTTTAAAAACTATCCTTTAAAAATAGAGAACTAATGAATAAACACTGCCATTTTTCGCAATTCGCAATCTGCGAATCGCCGTTTTTAGAATGCGAAAAATTCCTTTTTTGCAACTTTGCTTTAACAGGCTTAACTGGATGCAAGTGACATGTGATTGAGTCACACATTTAAGGTTTTTTCATTTACAAATCTTACAGTTAGCACGAGAAATTACACATCCATACTAATTTTTAATCCGCATGGAGTAGTTCTTGCTCTCTCCTATTAAGCACCGCGCATTTCTTTGCGAACCTAGATTTAAATTGGTTCCCACAAGAAACTCGACGCGGTGATGCACTGTAGCTGTCCGCTCTGCCCAAGTAAGAAAGTAACAAGGTAAGAAGGTGACAAAGTGAGAAGGTGAAAAGGTGAGCCAGATGAAACTAGCACAATGGATTCAAGGTATCGTTTACTTAGGGTTACTCAGTAATCTCTGGGGCTGCATTGCTACAGAAAACCTCGTACATGTTCCTGAGCATTCTCACATGGCTAGCGTTGATGATTACAACACAGCACTGCATCGCCAAACCGTTCATATATTTAATCCAATGCCCATCGATAACCGTGTAGCGCAATTTAGATTAGAGCCCCGCGTCGAGCATCTTGTCTTTGTAATTGACCAAAGTTCAGCCCTAGACAGAGAGTTTCGTGGCATTGATACGCGGTTTTATGCCAAAGAAGTTATTCGTAGGTTTGTTAAAACCATGCCAAATCAATCTTTTAGCAGTACGGTGATAACGTACAACGATGCGCAAAACCCACAGATTTTCGCACCGCTTGATGCCAGATTCAGTGTTGCCCCCTTGTTACCCAGTGAACTTGAGAATGCGCTATCAGGCGACCGTGCTTCACAGCATATCGAAGTGCAAACACTTTCTGTTGCGTTGGATTTCGTGTCAGAACTGGTGGGGAATTTGGCAGGTCCATCGGCGGTTGTTTTAGTTACTGCGTGGTCACAAATTGATGAATCGGTCGAACATGCTGTCATGCGTATGCGTCAGCGTGTGTCTTTTGCTCACAATGCCCACATCCTCATGCCAGAGTCCAGCGCCATCAACTGGCCGCACAGTCAAGCTGGGCTATGCTTCTACACCATTGGCGTTGGTAACAGAATGTCACGTAGTCGCTTGGAAAATGCCGATAGCTGTGGCTTTTCAGCAGCGGTAGATAAAGTAGCACAGTCTAGCACCATGGCTAACTTTGTAGAATCGGTGCTGTACAAAGGCCCAGCAGACGAAGACAGAGATGGTATCTACGACTATCAAGACAGATGCCCAAATACTCAACTCGGCAAAATAGTGGATTACAGCGGCTGTCCCCGTTTCCCTACTAATCGCTTTGCGCAAATGGAGCAGTAAATCATGAAATTGATGACACAGTTTGTACTTGGTTTTATAACCACAGGTATTGTCTGCACACATGTTTTTGCTCAAGTTGAGCGCATGGGGGTGGCAACATTGGAAGATAAACAGCGTCGCCAAGCGATAGTTTCAGCGCAAACGCCAGAGCTTGGCGAAGTAACGTCTAACCTTCCCATCGTTATACAGAGAGACGAAAATGATTTCAGCGAACCAACCACGCAACTTGAGCAAAACGTTTCGCAATCTCTGCGCCCTGTGAGCCTTGAAGAAGAAATTCTACAGCAACGCGTTCAGAGCAAATTAACCCTCTTTGGATACGATATGTTCGCAGGTGTTTCAACCACCTTTGCCCCCATTTCAGATATGCCGGTTCCTTACGATTATGTTATCGGCCCGGGCGATACCTTTACGGTTCAGGCTTTTGCAGCCACTAACGTGCAGTACAATTTAACGGTAACAAGAGAAGGGATGTTGCTCATTCCCGATGCCGGTGCAGTTACAGTAAGTGGGCTTACGTTTGAAGAAGCTAAACTCGCTATTTCAGAAGCCATTGAAACCAAGCGTATAGGTATCAAAACCATTGTAACCTTGTCTGAATTTCGCTCTATACAAATCATGCTTGTGGGTGAAGTTTCAAAACCAGGAAGCTATTCAGTAAGTGGTTTTTCAACACTTATTAATGCACTTGTATCAAGCGGTGGCGTTAAGCGCACCGGTTCATTGAGAAACATTCAAGTTAAACGTCACGGCAAGTTAATTACTACGTTAGATTTGTATGCGCTGCTTTTGCAAGGCGATGACAGTGCAAACATATACTTGCGTCAAGGTGACCTTATTTTTGTTCCTCCCGTTGGCCCTACTGTAGGTATTGCAGGAGAAGTTCTACGCCCAGCAATCTACGAGATTTCACAAGAAAACAATGCTGCGCAAATTCTTGCACTGGCTGGCGGTTTGCTGCCCACCGCCAACCCCAAAAATGCGCAAATAGAAAGAGTGACCACTAGTGGTATGTATACCCTTATGCAAGCCAACTTGGCTATTAAAGGTAGTAATGAAACATCAGCCAACGTCCAAAACGGTGATCTCATTCGCGTATTCCCCGTGCTGGATAAAATGGATGATGTGGTGTTGCTTTCTGGCCATGTTTTAACACCCGGTGGCTTTCAATGGTTCGAAGGCATGAGAGTGTCAGATCTTATTCACTCAAAAAGCATTCTAAGACAAGGTGCCGAGTTTGATGCAGCTATGATCCAGCGAGAAGACCGCACTGACAAGCGCACGCAAGCCATATATTTTAATCTTCAAAATGCCATTTCCGATAAATACACGAAAGACAATTTACTTCTACACCCAAGAGATCAAGTCATCGTTTTTGATACTCACTCACCGCGTGCAAGCCAATTGTCAAAAGTAGTAACCAAAATGGAAAATGAAGCAACAGCGAGCGCACCTGTTAAAGTTGTTGATATTAAAGGTGCTATCCCCCACCCTGGCACGTACCCTTTACATATGGGGGCGCGTTTGCTCGATATGATTCAGTATGCCGGAGGATTAGAAGGCGGCGTTGATTTGGAGTATGCACTGCTTGCGCGTACCGACTTGATATCTGACCGTCTCTATTTTGTGAGAGTATCGCTAAAAGAAGCTCTGGTAAACAACCTTGACCACAACCCTATACTTCAGCCCAAAGACAAAGTATTTCTCTTTAATCAAGACATAGACCGCGCATCACTGATAAAGACACCATTAGAGCGGGTTAAACGGGAAACACAATTTGGTCAGCAAGCGCCGGTCGTTCAGGTGAGCGGTGCCGTCTTTCATCCCGGCAGCTACCCTATGGTGCCCGGAATGCGTGTTGAAGACTTAATTAGCGCTGCTGGCGGCATGAAAGAAGAAGCTTATGGCGTAGCCGCGACGTTATCTCGTCAAGTATTGCTGGACAGCGAGTTCAGCAGAACAGATTCACGAGCAATAAGCTTAACGAAAAGCGACCCGCTACTCGATACGACCAACCTAATTCTACATCCTAAAGATCATCTTGTGCTTAGAGTAAAACCTGAATGGGTGCAATCACCACAGTACGTGCAAATTGAAGGAGAAATTACTTTTCCGGGTAAATATCGAATAGATAAAAGGGAAACCCTATGCTCGTTAATGCAAAAGGTGGGTGGTTTCACAGAAGATGCCTATCTCTTCGGTACCGTTTTCTTGCGGGACAGTGTGCGCCAAAAAGAGCAACAGGCCCTTGATAGAGTGTTCGACCAACTTGAACGCTTACTGGCCGACGCACACATCTCACAGGGTGTGAACAAAGATGAAAAAATGCCAAAAGACCAAAGGGCTAAAGATGTGTTTGATGTACTGAAAAATATGTCTCCGGAAAAGGCATTAGGGCGCATGGTCGTAGACGTACATAGCGCTGTGACGCGCTGTGATGAGTCATCAGATATCGTGCTAGAAGATGGCGATCGTATCGTAGTTCCAAAATATCAAGACGAAGTGAGTGTTATAGGGCAGGTCTACTTTCCCACTTCTCACAAATATCGCAACGACCGTGCAGCACTTGACTATATTGGCCTTAGTGGCGGTGTAAAAGAACTTGCGCAATATGAGCACGCTTACATTGTACAAGCCAATGGTGAAGTGATGTCGGTGCGCTCAAGTACTAGCTCGTGGGGCTTATTTAAGTCTCCTGCTAACGTAAAAGTCACACCAGGCTCAACCATCTTTGTGCCATTAAGTGTTGATCGCATTAATGGCAGAGAGTCTGCAGAGAAATGGGTAGATATTTTTTATAAAAATATCATTTCAACTGCCATGTTAGCTAACTTGCTAAACTGAGTAGGAGTTTTGTTATGACGCATCATACGCACGCCCAACGAAATAGCAGCACAAAACACGTTGCTGAATACGAACTACTGCTAAAGTTTTTACACCAGCTTTTGCGTTACAAATTCCGCATTGCATTGGTTGCCATTGTGGGATCGGCAATTGTCTTCGGTCTAAGCTTGCTACTGGAAAACCGTTACTCTTCTCAAGTTACTGTTGCTATAAATATTAGTGAAGATCCAGGTGGCATACAGCCCAACAATTACCGCGGCGTAAACACTATTGGTGTTTTGGAGTACGATTTTATTATTGATGGTAGCCAGGCCAATGAACGTGAACGCTTGTTAGCCAGAATGGACTCCTTTGGTTATATCAGCGCGTTCATCGAACAACAAAAATTATTGCAGTGGCTCTACGAAGACAGCTGGGACGAGCAAACTCAACAATGGACCGATGGGTTTGCGCCTGACATGCGCGAAGCGGTAAAGAAGTTTAAGTCAGACGCGCTTTATGTATTCACTGATAAAAAAACTGATTTGTTAAATGTGCGTATTACCTCTAAATCCCCTGAGTTTTCAGCAAAACTTGCCAATGCCTTTGTAAAATCATTCAACGAATACCTGCGCATGCTCGATTTAGACGAAATAAAGAATCGTAGAAATTACTTAGAGCAGCGTTTAAGCGAAGTAAAGAATACAGAAATACAGCGCTCTATTTTTCGTCTGCTTGAAACGCAACTGGCTGTGGAATCGCTAATAAATGCCAGAGCCAACTAC
Source organism: Alteromonas sp. KUL42 (assembly GCF_006538325.1). Taxonomy (GTDB): domain Bacteria; phylum Pseudomonadota; class Gammaproteobacteria; order Enterobacterales; family Alteromonadaceae; genus Alteromonas. The sequence goes on along the minus strand of NZ_BJKK01000010.1, from coordinate 101,016 downwards.
CCGCTAGAAGTTATTCAGCCAGCAACTATTCCTTTGTTTGAATCCTTCCCTGCGCGAAAGCAATGGACAGCGTTAGCACTAGTGGCGTTGCTATTTCTTGGCGTAGGCTTCGTTGTGTGCATGAATGTAGGTATAGCGCTATGTCGAGATTTAAAAGAATACGCTCTTGAACACGAGCCTAAGAAGCTCAACCCGCCCAAACCAGCACATTATGTAAAATAAGATATGCAGGAGAATAAGGCATGAAAACATTAGTTCAGAGAATTATACAAATAGCGGGTAAAGCGCAATTCGACAACCACGCTCTCTCATATAGCATATTGTATTTGTTAATGGTTGCTCCTCCCCGTGCTCTTGAAATTAAGCACAAAGAAAAAAAGACGATGGGGAGCTTGCTAGAGTTCCCACTTATCTAGTGGTCTCTCTTGAAACCACGTTAAGAATTGCATCTGTATTGATAATTGCAGCATGTATAGAGCTTCTCATGGGTAATACACTTTATGAACTGCATCGAGTAGACACTTTTTTTGTTACTTTAGTAGTTGTTGGCGCTGTCCACAGTGCTACCTATTATCTAGTTTTTGGCTTATCACTCACAAGCGCCACAATGACGCAATTGGTTTTGCTTTACCGGGTTGTGCGCAATATTTGCTACTCGCTAACGGTAAGCTTTATAAGTGTTGTTCCAATCCTAATTTGGAATTGGGACCACGGGTTATCCCCCTTTGATGATGGACTGGCCTTAAGTAGTTACCTGATAACAGCCGCTTGTTTCCTTTTCATTGGCTTGATAGAAGCTTTGCTGATGAAACGCATGCCCTTAGGCACAACCTAAGGGTTATAAAATGAAAAGTACTTTAAAGTGAAGAATAAAAGCTTAAATAATAGAATTAATAAACAGTGAGTTAGAAGTTACACCCCATAATTACTTGCAGAAAATTGGCTTTTTTAGGGTATTAAAACAATACTTCGTAGGTAGCTTTCAAACATCTTCGTTTTATTCATTTTGCCGTTCTCTTCATAGGAGATAGTGTGAACAGATTTTTTCACAAGATAATATCTGAAAACTCTCCCGATCAGCTTGAGCAATTACTTTCAACTATGCTCGAACAATCTGTTGATGGTATCTGTATCATCGACGAACAATATCAGATAATAGGCAGCAACGATGCGTTTAAAGCTATGGTCGGATACTCTGCGGATTCTATCCAGAATTTGAATCTAAAGAATGTCGATACACAGCTGACAACCGAAAGTCACTTAGGACTGCACCAGTATTTTTCAAAAAATTCATCCTGTTTTGAAAGGCAATTAATAAGAAGAGATGGCTCTCTCTTCCCCGCGCAAGTATCAACCAGTATTGCCTCCGATGCCCAGCAAACATTTGCTTTTTTGATGATAAGGGATATTAGTGAGGAAAAAGCGTCAAACGAAGCACTACTTGAATTTAAGAGTATTGTTGATAAGACATTTGATTGTGTATTCATATTCACTCCCGACACACTTAAGTTCACCTATATAAATAGGGGAGCCAGAGAGCAAGTGGGTTATAGTTTTGACGAACTTAGCAATATGCACCCTTATGACATTAAACCTCATTTCGACGAAGCTAAGTTTAGAAAGTTTGTACAACCGCTACTTGATAACGATGTGGATTCACTAAGCTTCGACACCGTTCACCAGCATAAAGATGGGCATCTGGTTGATGTGAACATTTTGCTTCAACTGGTCACGGCAGAATCGGGAGTACAACGCTTTATAGCAATTGTACGTGATGTAAGCGAATACAAAACATTGCAAGAACAACTTCGTCATTCTCAGAAAATGGAAGCCATTGGCAGACTGGCAGGAGGTGTTGCACACGACTTTAATAATCAGCTTGCGGCGATTATGGGCTATGCGGAGTTAATAAGTCACAAAAGCGATGATAGCGATATACTGAATTACTCTAAGCGGATTGCCGAAGCATCACAAGTCTCTAAAAAATTAACGGAGCAACTGCTAACCTTTTCAAGAAAAAATGAACTGCAACTTGCAACGGTCAATGTCCACGACTTGATTAATGAAACCATGCAGCTTCTAAATCACACCATGAGTAAACAAATTACTGTGGGTGCTAATTTAGAAGCGACGGCTTTTCATGTGGTAGCCGATAAGGCCTTGTTGAAGACAGCTATTTTGAATATTGCCTTAAACGCCCGCGACGCCATGCCTGATGGTGGCTATCTATTTATAAATACCGCCAGACTTCCCTTTGCCGAATTCAAAGATGAAAAGTATGGTGAGGCAATACAAATCACAATATCGGATACGGGTTTCGGTATTGCTCAAGACAAACTTCTTCAAATTTTTGAGCCATTTTATACAACCAAACCCCAAGGAAAAGGAACGGGTCTGGGATTGTCTTCAGTAAAAGGTACTATTGAGCAACATGGGGGGATAATTAGCGTTTCCAGTGATGAAGGGAAAGGTACTACGTTCACCATTATTCTACCTGTATTATCGCCAGAAAACATAGACGACACTGACAAATCAGAACCAGTGCTAGAGAAGAAGGCGCCTAATAAAACAATATTACTCGTAGACGACGAGCCCTTGGTTAACAGCGTATGTTCAGAATTGTTATCTTTGCTGGGTTACTCCGTCATCTCAGTTAATTGTGGAAAAGATGCGGTAGCAACCTACTTAGCACAGGGCGATGACATCGACCTTGTTATACTCGATTATATGATGCCCGAAATGGATGGATTAAAAACGTTTAAGCTGTTAAAAAATGCTGACCCCACTGTAAAAGCCATTATTTCATCGGGTTACCTAGCTGACGCCAATATCACTGATTTAAAACAACAAGGCATCTTAGATGTTATCTCTAAACCTTTCACCTTAGATGAGCTTAAGCAAGTACTTGAGAACATTAAATGCTAATTGCATTGCATTATGCGAAAAATGTTTGAAACAAACAGCTTAAAATGATTTTTCTTCAATAATTACAAAAACTTAAACAACTGGCACACTTATAGCCTCTATACCTCTGTTGCATTTTCAACCAAGAGGAAAAGCTATGAGACACGCATTAATAGTCTGTGTTGCACTTGCCATTACCTTCATATCAACACAGCTGCATGCTGTTGAAGTTATTAACGGACAATATGTATGGCGCTTTGCTTCTGACCAAGCTTGGCCGAATGGTTATGAACTCACCACTGGAAAACCCGATGAGTTAGTCTATATAAGTTCATACCCAAATGATTTTTTTGACCGTATTGCCAACGCACTGCCAGAAAGTGAATTAAACGAAGCCTTTATCACTGATGACGCAGGGTCGACTATCCATTTGATAGAAGACGGGGAAGTGTTCATTACTTTTTTACACGAAGGCGCTGGTTATAGAAACGCTTTCGGCTACTTCACATTTGATCCCAGCGCTTTGCCAGCAACCCGTTTTGACGTTCGTGAAACCATCGTGTTTCCCAATTTGTCTTACCCTCATTTGCGTCAAGGTGATAGAGTCAGCATTGGGCATTTTCCTGCAGGCACCAGTATCGGCTTTTTCATTGCAGCGAACGGTTTCTCTAGCGATACAGGAGTGAAGAGCAGCGCAGTTCCCTATTACTATTCGTTAAAACACCTGAACCCAGAATCAAGTGAAAACCTTCGCCAACACATGGCAACCTTATACGACCCTTATGTACAAGAAGTAGTATTAGGATTCGAAGATTTACCACGGACTTGGGGTGACAACGATTTTAACGATGCCGTATTTTCTGTTAAGACCACCCCCTCTAGTGCATTAGATACTGCTGACTTGATAACAATACCTGAAGCAAATGACAGCGATGCTGATGGTATCGCTGACGCACTGGACGAATTTCCAAACAACTATCGTCGCGCATTTAGCAGCTATTACCCTTCAAACAATAACTATGTGTCACTCGCATTTGAAGACAAATGGCCGCGCTTGGGTGATTACGACATGAACGACTTAGTTATTCGCGAACGCTTGCAAACTATTTATAGTGCCGAAGGTACAATTACCGGCTTTAAACTTGAAGGGTTCATTGATGCCCGTGGCGCAGGTTTCAATAATGGCTTTGCGATGCGCATAATGAACACAACATCGTCGTTGTTTAAAACAGGTAGTATTAATGTAGATGGTCAGCAATTCACACTTAACGCCGAACAGGGACAAACCAATACCGTGTTAGTGCTGTGGGATGACACACATGACTTTACAGCAACAGATGGCGAAGGTGACTGCAAATTTTTCAATACGGTCAAAACATGCCCAGAGTATGCCCCAGTGCCTTTTACATTGGATGTTGAGTTTACCAATGGCATTAACGCGCTGTTGCATTCCGACCTCGATTTTTTCATTTTCCGAACAAACAAACGAAGTCATGAAATTCACTTTGCTGGCTATCCACCTACTGACAAAATGGACTACACATTGTTTGGTCAGCATGCCGATACCTCAGACCCTGATACAGGTCGCTTTTATAGAAGCGCAGAAAATCTAGCATGGGGTTTAAAAGTAAGTGGAACTTGGTACTACCCTCGCGAATACAAAGACATTGTGTGGTGCTATGCCGATTATGAAACCTGGGTAGAAAGTTCGGGAGAACAAGCCAAAGACTGGTTTCAAACCAGCAATCGCGACCACCTTTACTATGTACCTAATCGCTAAGAGGGCCTGACAATGGATTATCAATTCAATAAAACATTATTTTTTATGCTAACTGTTATATTTTGTCTTGGGATACTTAGTGCTTGTGGAGGTGGCGGTGGTAGCAATTCGTCAGCACCTAGTGAAACGCCTGCGCCGGCTCCAGCCCCTGTGCCTAACGACCCTGACGAAAATGAAGATGAAAACTACTTACCTGATGAAACAGGTTTAGACAACGAAGCAAACAACTCGGAACAATTATATATACAACCTGATTTTACATTTGATACGCACAAAGTAATCACCCTGGACATCAGTGCAATAAATGCCGACGGCCGCGCAATAGGCAATGCACTAATGTTCATTTCTGTGGTAGACAGTGACATCAATGAGCTAACCGATGAACGCCTACAGCAAAAAGCCTTACTGACTGTTGCACGAACTAATGCCAATGGAGAAGTATTGCGAGAAGTTGAAACAGCGAATACTGCAACCAAACTGTTAATTGAGCTAAATACCGTAGGAATAGAGAATGAAGTACTGGTTACGTTAACAGACAATAATTATGTAAATTATCAATTCAAATAACATTGGTTTGAGCTGGTCTTGTGTAAACAGTTTCAGCTTAAAAAGCACTATCAAATACCTGCTCTACAAGGAAGTCACAGAGCAGGATGCATTTATTCTAAATATACTACTTTCAGCTTTCCCCCTTGCCAGAGACTGATTGCGAGTTGGGTTTTCCATAACTAAGTACAAAATCACATTTCAGGCAATCAGTTCGTCATTTTAGGCAAACATTTCAACCGCTCACTTTCTATACTTATTCCCGTAGCGAATGCTGATGTAGCAATAAGGCAAATCAGCATCAACAGATGATTTAGGTTTAAGCTTAGGAGCGTTCAACATGAATAAAGTCAACTTCCCAAATACAAATGGTCTAGAAATCACTATGGCTGGACTGGTATTTCTTCCCAAAGACTTTGACGAGTCAAGCACCTACCCAGCGGTTGTTGTTTCTCACCCAGGCGGTGGAGTGAAAGAGCAAACAGCTGGTACATACGCTGAGAAACTGGCTGAAAATGGCATTGTTGCTCTGGCTTACGACGCATCTTACCAAGGAGAAAGCACAGGCACACCGCGTCAATTGGAAAACCCTCACGTACGTACTGAAGATGTCAGTGCTGCTATTGATTATTTGACTACTCTTCCTTATGTAGACAACGACCGAATTGGCGCGATGGGCATCTGTGCTGGCGCTGGTTATACCGCCAATGCTGCTATTAACGACAGACGAATCAAAGCCGTCGGTACGGTCAGTATGGTGAACATCGGTCAAATGTTTAGAAATGGTTGGGACAACAACGTAAAAGACAGTGATGCACTGCCTTATTTGCAAGCAGGTTCTGATTCAAGAACGTCAGACGCCAGTGGAAATGATACTGCGACCATGCCAATGGCGCCATTGAAAGAGGAAGATGCGCCCAATGAGGAGCTTCGCCAAGCGTGGGAATACTATCACACTGACCGAGCGGCATACTGTACTGCACCAGGTTTTGGTACTGCCAGAAGCTTAACGCAACTCATTAGCTACGATGCTTTCTTTAAAGCAGAAGCATTTCTTACCCAGCCACTTTTAACCGTAGTTGGTAGCAATGCTGGTAGCAAGTGGATGAGTGATGATTTGATGGAACGCGCTGCATCAACAGATAAAACCATGCATGTTATCGACGGTGCCAACCACATGGATTTATACGACGGCGAAAATGAAATTAAAAGTGCGATCAGTGTATTAGCCCCTTTCTTCAAGCGAACTTTAGCTTAATTTCCAACGTAGCAGAGGCCCCTATTGCCTCTGCTAAAAGGAGAATATTATGAACATTCAAAACGTTACTTTTCAGAATCACAATATGAACTGGCCAATAGCTGCATTAGTGCTGTACCCAGACAATTTTGACCAGAATTCAACCTATCCAACAGTCATCAGTGTACACCCGTTTGGCAGTTGTAAAGAGCAAACCTCAAGTGCCATTTATGGTAAGGCACTAGCGCAAGCGGGCTATGTTGTTATTGCTTTCGATGCAAGTTTTCAGGGTGAGTCTGGTGGTTTGCCCAGATTTATTGAAGATCCGTCACAACGCGTAGAAGATATCAGTCGAGCTATTGATTATGCCGTATCGCTACCTTATGTGGATTCAGATCGAATAGCAGGGATCGGCGTTTGTGGTGGTGGGGCATATATTATTAATGCTGCATTAACCGAAAAACGACTGAAAGCAGTAGTTGGCATTACGCCAGTGAACCTTGGGCGCTTATTTCGTGAAGGTTTCAGTGAGTTTAACCCACTTGGTGCGTTAATTACGATGGCAGAACAGCGTACATAAGAAGTAAGAGGCGAGGCACTACAGGTTAATGAACTTCTGCCGCCCTCTCCCGCTGTGGCAACTGAAATGGGACTGACAGAGCGAGATGTGTTTGAAGCAACGGATTATTACAAAACGCCGCGTGGACAAAGTGAAGGTGGTGCCACAAGAATGGTGTTTTCTAATGCCCAGCGCATACTAAGTTGGGATGCATTTGCTTATACCGAAACGCTACTAACACAACCAGTTATGACCGTAATAGGCAAAAATGTTGGCGCATTCGGTGCTTATCGAGATGGTCAGGAAGTCTATGGTAAAGCGACGACAAGTAAAGACCGTCGACTCGTAGAACTCGACGACATTTCACATTACGATTTGTACGATAAGGATGAGCCAGTTTCAAAAGCAATGGCACAGATTCTGCCATTTCTGGAAAAACACGTATAAAAAACGCGCCTCACTACCTGCAATCGTAGCGAAAGTACGCCGCTCATTGATTTGAGCGGTATATCAATAGGTATTGCAAAAGGACATGCTCGACACCTACAATCAATATTACCAAGGAATATCCAATGAATCCTGAGCAAAAGACGTTGATTAATGAAGAGCTACTTCAATTGGTAAAGGAATTTACTCGCAAAGAAGGGGATTTTGAATCAGGCATTCAGGGTTTGACAGTTCATGTTTGTAATGCCCCCACAGAGCCCTTACATTGTATCTACACTTTAAGTTTGGCCGTTGTCCTTCAAGGTGGCAAAGAGCTTTTACAGGACAATGAGGTGACTTACTGCAATGCTGGTCAAGCAATGCTCACTACGTTTGACCTACCCGTCGTATCTCATGTGTCTACTGCATCTCGACATGCGCCTTTTATTGCCCTGATCCTAAAATTGGACTACTCGCTTATTATGCAAACATGTGCGGAATTGAAACTTTCAAAACCGCCAAAAGACATGAAATTTCAAGCGTTATCCTCGTATGAAGTCGATGAAGGTCTTTTAGATTCATTAAAGCGACTGCTAGCGCTAGAGAAACAACCGTCACTAAAAAAAGGGTTGCTGCCTTTAGTTGAAAAAGAAATTGTCGTAAGGTTACTTGATAGCCCCCATGGTATGCACCTTCGTCACATGGCTGCATTAGGTTCACCCAATGGGAATGTATTAAAAGCGGCCACTTGGCTAAAACAGAATTTTTCCCAAGCTATTGGTATGAACGAACTGGCTGAACAAGCACACATGAGTGCTTCTACATTCAGGCAGCATTTTAAGGCGTTAACCGGCACCAGTCCATTGCAGTATTTAAAAACCTTACGACTACAGGAAGCAAGAGATCAAATGCTGGTTAACGGTGTTGATGCGACGCTGGCGAGTAATTTAGTTGGTTATGAGAGTTCATCGCAGTTCAGTCGGGAATATAGCCGTTTATTTGGCCTTCCGCCCCAAAAGGATATTCAACGTTTGCGACAAACACATAAAATGTAATAAGGCAACAAGCTGGCAAAGTGGTCTCATTGCTTCTTTATATTTCTCAATAACTCGCTTGTTGCTAACTGGTAGTGGCACAAGATTAATTTATTCCAGAAGTTAAAATATCATTGATAGCAATTTCAATAGCTCCGCGCAAATTTGGTATGTCTTGAGCAGGCAAATAGTTGGTGTGCGCCTCTATGAATTCAGGTCGTGTGTAAAGCAGCTTAATAGCCGAGTTAATTCGTTCTATGTGGCTTGCTCCCTGTTGCGTACTTGGACAAATGACGTGCCCTGATACAACACTTGGATTACCAGCAATAGCATAACTGCGCACTGCAACGGGCATGTCTTCACCAAAATTTCGATAAACGGTTGCAGGAAAAAGTAAAGCAAAATCGGACTTCCCATTAGCGAACATATTCATGAACCTTGAATAGTAAGCATCGTTCGCTACCCGAAGAATTTGGTTCTTATCTACTTGCCCTATATCCGCATCAACTTTTTCACCAAAGGAATAGAACTCGGGCAGCACAATAAAAGACTCTGGATAGGAAGCCAAAACGTCGTGTATGCTTTGAACTTCACCATCCGCGTTCAAAAAATACTCATTAATAGGCGGAAGCGAAGCTATTTGATAAAAGCGTTGTGTTTGGAAAAAGTTCAGAGGCAATGAGTAAAGAAAGCTTCTTTCTCGCTCCGGCGATTTAATTCTATTTAGCACACACACGTTTTCCCCGTTCTCCATATTAAGAAATGAACGAACCAGAGGGACATGAAGAACAGGTGAAGTGTAGCCAAGTTCGTCAAAAAGCATTTGCACGGTATCTACCGCGGTTGAGTAAGGAACATCTTGCAGATTAACGCGCTCTGTAAGAAACAAATTATCAGCGTGAAAAACAAGGTCATCACCCTGCTCCTGGCGACTGATATCATTTGCATATGCGAGTCTAATCAACAATATTAATAGAACCATTACGGCTCGGACCATTTACTGTCCCTCGTAAACGTTAACGCTGTATCTTACTTCGCAACTATAGCATTAATTTCCTTAGTGATGAGCAAATAAAAATAGTTTGTAAATTTGAACTACAAAAGATATCCACATTATGCCATTTGTATTGTTACAACTGGGCGTGCTTGCGAATGAGGTTGTGATAAACGTGATGCAAACTATCTAATTGCTCTCTAGACACGGTATTGTTGTTGATGAGTTGCTGAATATTCTGATCTAATTCGTAAAGAATTTCACGCATGTGCGTATCGGCCACAAGACTTTGCATCCAAGTTATCGCGGCTACTCTTACACCGGATGTAACGGGAGTAACTTTGTGCAAACTGCTCGAAGGATAGGTAACAGCATCTCCCGCTTTGGGCTTTACCCGTTGTTCGCCAAATTCTGTCTGAATGACCAGTTCCCCCCCTTCGTACTCGTTTGGCTCAGATAAAAACAATGTCATCGACATGTCTGAGCGCAAAACTTCCGAGGAATTAGGGATCCTCATGATTGCGCCGTCAACATGTAAACCATAGGTTTCACCATTGGTATAACGATTGAAGCAAGGAGGGAATATTTTTTGCGGTAAAACGGCAGACACCAACTTGGGTGTCTCACCATATTTTGCCAGCAGTGCATTGGCTAGCTGTTTCACCGTATCGTTGTTAGCATCTGCTTGGGCATTGTCTTTCACAGCGGCCGACATGCCCATAGCAGTACCCTTACCATCTAACCATGGTACTTGATCGAGATGTTCGCGAAAAAGAGCGACTTCTTCTTTACTGAGAAGTTGTTCGATCAAGACCATGGCGATTCCTTAGAGCTGGTTTAGAACTGGTAAGTAACGGTTGCGCGAAGTGACTGACGATCACCAATGTACATAAACTTCGGTGCACGGTAAGTCGACGTATAGTACTCTTTATCAAATAAGTTTCCTAGGTTCACACGCACAGTCAGATCATCAGTCATATTGTACAATGCGAAAAGATTGACTAGTGAGTATGAAGGTACTTCAGGACCATTTGAACCTGTATCTGGTTGACCACCGGTCATTTTGTCTTTATAGGTAAAATCACCACCAAATGCAAAATCTTCGGTTAACTGGTAACGAGCCTGCGCATAAAAGCTCTTATTGGCAAACAACGCCAGTGGGAGACCAACACTATCTGGGTTAGACGCAGATTCAAGAATTTCTGAGTCCATCACGGCACCATTAATCTGAATGCTCAGATTTTCTGTCACCTGACCGTTTACCGCTACTTCAACACCAGTAACTTCGTTTTTACCGGTATTCAATGCCCCAGTCACGTCGTAGCCACGACCAGAACCTTCCATAACGTCATCTTTAGTCAGCTTGAATGCAGAAACCTGAACAAATAGAGACTCGTCAATAAGTGACATTTTCGAGCCAATTTCAATGTTTTGCACATTCTCTGGGTCTGCTGCTGCATTGCCATCTGAATCGGTACAAACACCACCATAACCACAGTTACCGCCTACATCTGACTCACCACCGTTGATATTTGATGCGGTACCGTATGATGCATAAAGATTGATATCGTCTACTACTTCATACACTACACCAAGGTGACCATTAACAAGCGTATCGTCAAATGCATATAACGCTTCGCCGCTGCGGCCTACTGTATTATTGCTGTAATCATAGGAATCGATACGAATACCAGCAAATACCATCAGCTCTTCAGTTAATTGCATGGTATCCATTACTGAGACCGCGCTGACTTCATAATTATAATCAGCTGTAAAGTCACCTTGATACGCGGCAGAACGGTCGATAACGGTATTCAGGCCACTTACGGCTTTACCGTTGGCATCAAGACCACAGAACGTGTTGCTTACACCACCGCGACCAGAAGCCCAACAATTTGCTACTGAAGCAGAACCCGTATCAGCATAACGTCCATTCAATACGGAGTAATCTGCATACTCAGCGCTAAATAACAGCTTATGATCAACTGAACCAGTCGACACATTGCCAAACAGGTTTAGTTGCGTTGCAAAATGTTCAACATCCTGCCAGTTAGAGTGTGTGCCAAAAGTGAAAGTGGTATAGCCATTGGTTTGGTTAGTAGCGTCTTCTTCTGTCGCATAGCCAGTAGTCCCGCCTGCACTTGTAGCTAAATAACCATTGTCGGTTTTACCGTAACGAGTGATATTGTATATTTTCCAGTCGTCATTAATTTCGTATTCAACACGCACTGTGCCTGATAGCGCCTCTGAAGTCAGAAAATCACCTTTTTGCGCATACACGGGAATATCTTCAAATATGACGCCGTTAACAGCCGTTGAGCCCAAATCTGGTACGTCTTCTGCTTTTAGATAGTAAACATCAGCCCATACTTTGGTTTTCTGAAGATCATCATATAAACCCGACAGCAAAATACCAGTACGCTCACGTTTTGCACCATCGCGCTTAGGAGCATCTTCAGTCGACGTCATCACGTTTATACGCGTTGCGAAGTTATCAGATAATGGCGTGTTTACGTCAACCGTACCACGCAAGTAGTTATCTGTACCAAAGCCTACGTCTACACGACCAAAGTCATACCCTAGGTTGGCCTTTTTCGTAATACTGTTGATTGCGCCACCAGAAGAGCCTCGGCCTGCAAAAGTTGAGCTTGGGCCTTTTGTAATTTCAATTTGTTCAACAGAGAAACTTTCACGAGTATTCATACCTGGGTCACGCAATCCGTCGACGAAAACGTCTGAGCGGGCTTCATGACCACGAATAATATAACGATCACCGAAAGCATTACCATTTTCACCCGTACCTAAAGTGACACCAGCTTGGGTAGACAATACTTCTTTTAAGTCACTGCGTCCCATTTCTTCAATTTGGTCTTTGGTAAGAACAGTAATTGTAGCAGGTGTATCGACTAGGTCCGCCATACGGCGGGCGTCACCTGATTTTTTGACGTTATAAATAGAATTTCTAACACCGTGAATCTTGATGAGTTCAACTGCTTGTTTTTCTTTTTCAGCAGAGGATTGTTCGTCTTTGGTCTCTTGCGCATAGGCCGAAGAAACACTCAATGCCAACGCGGTAAGTAGTGCGCCAGAGCCAAGTTTATCTTTGTTAAACATAGTCGTTCCAGTGTTTTTTTAAAGTGTGTTTTCAATAAAGCGCGAAGAAATATAAATACAAATCATTATCATGTAAAGTTTTAGTTTCATTTCAAATGATGCATATTTTATGTGGATGGAGTGCTGAAATTCCGAAGTGAATAGGCGAATTAGAAAAGAATGAATAAGATGAGGAGCAGATCTCGATTTAAAACCCGCTTTCCATCGTTTTTGTTTGTTGCGACATTAGGCCAACGATTGAGCAGCTCTTCTTACAGACAACAAGAACACCATGAGACTAGTTAAGGAGAAGACCCCTGGTGCAGAGACAGTACCAACCTCCGATGCATTATAGGTTAGGCTTGTTAGGTTAAACTCAACAAAGTTTCGCTCACGCGTTCCAGCTACATTATCTAAGTCGTACCTATCAACATAAATCATCCCGTAATTTTTCACTAAGCCAGCTAAATCGCTTTCGTTTAATGAAAATGAAGAATTTAAGTCACTGCCAATGCCCCACCCTAAATCTACATAACTCATAATATCTATTAGTGCATAGGTGCTTTCGAATCTATTTGAGTCTGAATACTCATCTCGGTCTTCAATATTGAAACGAGATAATGAACTATTACTAGAGGTAAGTAATCTGTCTTTATTGGTGTACGCTGCACTGCTTGAATTACTGGCAAAAACTGCTTTTTCAGAAGATGAAACAAATTCTGTTTGACTATCAAAATCAAAAACCGTTGCACTTCCATTGCCATCAACAGGAAGGTTATCCAAATCAATGATAAATGAACCCGAGATAGTGTCACCAACGCCATAGCCAAAATTAAAACCCGTCGAAGAACCGGGATTCGCCTCAAAATAGACTTTACCGGTATAGTTAATGGTTATAACTGCAGCCGATACTAAGCTGGAAAATGAGTAAATTACACAAGAAAGAAAAAGTTTTCTAAGCATCGAGAACATCCTTTTAGTCGACTAGTTGTGTGAGCAGTGCTTGATTTAATGGTTCTGCTCAAATAACAAGCAAAAAACATTCCCTAATATTAATGTATAAATATCAATATATTAAAAACCACCTCTAAACTAATGTAAGTTTTTTCGACAGTCCTATATGTTTTTAAAACATACCTGTTAGCTGCTTCAAGACTTCACTGTCACTCCAATCTCAACACTACCGCTTGCCATGGAGCCAATTTATAGTCGTTAGCTGTTTTCTCTAAGGCCTGATAGTTGTTAATGAGTACTTCGCATTGTGCTGAAGCTTCAGGGAGTTGTACCACCTGTTCCTCACTTGAGTAATTCAAAACAACTAGAATAACGTCATCGTCTAAAGAGCGGGTGTAAGCATAAATATACTTATCATCAGGTAACAATAAATTGTATGCACCATAGACCAGTGTGAGATTGTCTTTTCTAAGCTTTGTCAGTTTGCGAAAAAAATTCAAGGGCGAATCTGGATCACCTTCCTGTGCAGCCACGTTAATGTCAGTGTAATTGCCTGTTACTTTTAACCAAGGTGTGCCTTCACTAAACCCTGCATTTGTAGTGCTATCCCATTGAAAAGGTGTTCTGGCATTATCACGCCCGCTAAGCTTGTGTGACTCAAGTAATTTTTGCGCATCGCCACCTTCAGCAACCGTCAGGTTGTACCAATTGATGGTCATCAAATCATTGTAGTCTTCAATGCTTTCAAACTTGGCGTTGGTCATGCCAATTTCATCTCCCATGTAATAGTAGGGAGTGCCGCGCATGGTTAGCAAAAAAGTACTGAGCAACTTCGACGATTGTTCACGGTGTTCGGGAGAGTCATCGCCAAACCATGTCACTTGCCGCGGAAAATCATGATTGGTATGCCACTGGGTGCCCCACCCCTTTTCGTCAAAAGCAGTTGCCCATGCACTCATGATTTTTTTGAACTTCACCAAATCCTTATGATCATCGTTGACAATTTTGCGCGCATCTAGACCTAGCTCAACATGTTCAAAGTGATAGTTCATGTTGAGCTCTTCACGATCTTCATCTACAAGGTCGTGAATATTTTCGAGGTTTGTACCCGGCCCTTCGGCCACAGTCATGATGTCGTAATGCTGGAGTACTTCGCGGTTCATTTCGTGTAAATACTGATGCAAACGCGGTCCACTGGCATACACATCAATCATCTTGTCGCCATGTACACCTTCAAATTCAGGGTAGCCGTCGTGTTTCGAAATGAAGGTGATAACATCCATTCTAAACCCGTCAATGCCCTTCTTAAACCAATAGTGCATCATGTCAAAAATCTCTTGGCGCACTTTAGGGTTTTCCCAGTTTAAATCTGGCTGGGTTTTGTCGAAGTAATGTAAGTAGTAGGCATTAGTTTGTTCATCAAACGCCCATGCACTGCCTTGTTCATCGAAATAAGACCAACGCTCAGGCGGCGTTCCTTTTTCTGCTGGCCACCAGTGGTAATAGTCGCGATAAGGGTTATCACGCGATGACCGCGAAGCTTTAAACCATTCGTGCTCACTGCTGGAATGGTTCACCACTAAATCCATCACCACTTTAATGCCTCTGGCGTGAAACCCTGCAAGCATTTCTTCAAAGTCGCTCATGGTTCCGAAGTCATCCATGATGTCGCGATAATCCGATATGTCGTAACCATTGTCATAGTTCGGCGACTTATATATTGGGTTTAGCCAAACAATATCGACACCAAGTGATGCGATGTAATCCAGCCGTTGAATAATACCGCGTAAGTCGCCTATGCCATCGCCATTTGAGTCTTGAAAACTGCGTGGGTAAATCTGATACACCACGCCTTCTTTCCACCACTGGCGACTCATATCTTTTAGCTGCATTGTTGTTTCTCCTGATTAGCCAAGTGATCAGGTTTTGAATTGATACGCAGTGCCAAACCAGCGCCGACGACGAACAATATACCTGAAAGCGCAAGGGCATTTCTGGGGTCTCCCGCCAGTAGCGAGTCGTAAATATAACCAATTGACAGCATCTCAAGAATTTGAGGAAGGCAGATCATGCCGTTAAGCAGTCCCATGTATACGCCTACACGAGCAGCAGGTGTTACATCGGCTGCAATAATAAATGGCACTGTCATTACCGCTGACCAGCCAATACCGATAAGTGCCATACAAGCAAACGTCATTGTAAGATCGGTAGTAAGTTGCATGGATAGGAAGCCAATTCCACCAATGAGTAAAAATAACGAGTAGGTTTTTGCATCACCCAACTTTTTCACAAAAGCGACGATGATAAATGACATAATGAGCATGGTAATATTCATTACCGTAAATGCCATCCCAACTTGCGCCGTTCCTTCTACAAAGCCTGGACTTTCAGGTGTTGGAGCATTGTAAACATGACGAGCGATAGACAATGCTAAATACTGCCACATAAGCGGTAAGCCAAACCATGTTACCAGCTTAACCCACCAAATCGCTCTGAGTGATTTAGGCATTTCTTTCAGCGCATTCCAAAGCTCGGTAAATACATGGGCCACACTTTTGTGCTCTCTATTGGCATGAAAGGCGGCCATGTCCTCTGGTGGATATTCCTGCGTATTGAAAAACGACCATGCAGAAGAAATAAGAATTACCACCACACCGACAACGAAAGAATACTTCACAATTTCTGGGATCTCTTTACCATCGGTTTCAATTGATACACCAAAGGCAATCATGATTAGCGGCATTAGCCCTGCTAACATCTGCCCTGCTGCGACCATGAATGATTGAAGCGCATAAGCGAAGGGACGCTGTTGGTGGTTGACCTTATCTCCAACCAAGGCGCGATAAGGTTCCATCGCGGTATTCATGGCGGCATCCAAGATCCAAAACAACCCAACAACCATCCAAAGTTCAGGCACATAAGGCATAAACATAACGGCGATAGAGCCAACAAGTGCCCCCATCATGAAAAAGGGCTTACGCCGACCAAAACGCGTCCACGTTCCGTCACTTAATACGCCAATAAGCGGCTGTATGAGCAGCCCAGTAACCGGCCCGGCCAACCATAAAATAGGCAATTCATGCTCTGCCGCGCCATGATAACGAAATATGGGGCTAAGGTTAGCTTGTTGTAACCCGAACCCATATTGAATACCGAAAAAGCCAAAACACATGTTCCAAACTTGCCAAAAGCTTAAGCTTGGTTTTTGCGAATCTTTCATATTGAAAACTCTTGTTGTTTAAACACACATAGGGCCTTGCTTGTCTTTTTCGTACCCTTGATCATTTGGCCCGTTTGTTTATCTACGTTTTAAGTTGATGTGAAACGAATAGAACAAATACACGAAAGACACAATTAAATGCACAATTTAATAACATAATCACAACAAAACTTAATCGATTAAGCTAATTCTGTCAATTAATCTTTAAGCTAAACAGGAAAAAAGGAACAAAGAGGTAAGGAGGAGTATAAATACGTATGTAACAACGAGAAAAAAAGCCCTTGGTTAAAAGGGCTCGTCAATAGATTTACTGGGTTGTGTGAACCACTTGGGGCCTGATTCCGTCACATAAAAATGATCTTCTAAACGTATACCAAATTCATTTGGTACCACAATCATAGGTTCATTGCTAAAACACATGCCGGGCGCTAAAGGATGTGGATTATCCTTAACTAAGTAAGGCCATTCGTGTATATCCATTCCTATACCGTGCCCTGTGCGATGTGGTAAGCCCGGTAAGTTATAGTCTGGTCCTAAGCCGTCAGCCATTAAGCTTTCTCTGGCTGCTTTGTCTACATCACCACAAGGCACGCCAACGCGAACTGCATTAAACGCAGCAAGCTGTGCGCGCTTTTCACTTTGCCACATATCAGCTTGTTGCTTCGTTGGCTCACCGTAGCAATAGGTACGCGTTATATCCGACAAGTAACCGTGTACCTTACATCCCGTATCAATTAAAACTAAATCATTCTTCTTGAGTATTTGAGGATCTTTAACACCATGAGGAAACGACGTCGCTTTTCCGAATAGCACAATACAAAAGTAGTTACCAGTTGCCCCCACCTTCTTGTGTGCTTCGTTGATAAACGCTTCAACTTCGGTGGTGGTTATACCTTCATACAAAATGCTTGCGGCGGCTTTGTGAACGGCTAACGTCATATCCATGGCTCGCTGGATAAGCGCGAGTTCATTGCCCGACTTATGCATTCTACAATGTGCCGTAACCTCGCTGCCATTGATAATGACAACATTTTCTGACAGCGCTTTATTAAAACCATCCACAATAAAAAAGGCTGTCGATTCATCAACCGCTACTTTACTGCCACCGGCCTTGTCGATAGATGCGAGTAAGCTCGAAAATAAAGTGTATGGGCTTTCATGTTCTTGCCACCCGACAATTTCGCCACTTATTAATTTGCGTTCGTTTAACGAGTCAATTTCAAACGTTGGGGCAATATAAATCACCTCGCCTTTGGCCGGCAAAATAGCGCCCACCAAACGCTCGCTGGCGTACCACTGCATGCCAGTGAAGTAACTCAAATTAGTGCCCGCATTAAGATAAAGCGCCCCAATATCATTCGCTTGCATGTAAGTTTGCGCTTTGGCAATACGGGCTAGATACTCCTCTTTTTGAATAGGTTTGAGATCGCTGGTCATTATCGACAACTCAGCCAGTGCCTCTTCGCGGGTTTTCCCACCAATTCCTATTGTCATTGATAAACCTCTTATTTGCGTGTGTTAACCTTTGCAGTACGTTTTCGCAACAAAAACGTACCGCTTAAGATCATCACGCTTTAGTTAGAACTTAAATTTTGGATTTTATAATGCACTTTTCCATGCATCTTCTGGTAGCAAGTAAAGCCCTTTCTCACAATGGGCGCCTTGCTTCACGATATGCCCTATGCCCTCGGCCATAACCGCTAGCGTCACATCAAATGCATTCAAACTGTCGCCATAGCCTGCGGTTAAATTAAACATGGAACCATCTGCCAGTAAGAAGAGGGTTTTGCCGTTTAGTGAGTAAGCATTAACGTAAGGCATCGGTAGGCTGTGAGATGCATTTTCTTTTAAATAGGGCACATCTATTTCTTGCGCCACGTGCCCCACATTAAGAATGAAGGTACCGTCTTGCATTGCATCTAGATGAGCTGCACTAACGACACCATAAGCGCCCGTTGCAGTAGCGATAACATCGGCAGTTTTTACTGCATTATGCAATGATACCACTGGCCAACCATCATACTTTGCCTGTAGTGCGCGAGCTGGGTCGAGTTCAGCCACACTTACTTGTGCGCCGAATGCTTTCGCGCTTGCTGCAACACCTTGCCCAACCAGCCCATAACCAATTACGACAACGTGTTTTTCATGTAACGTAAGGTGCGTGGTTTGAAAGAAGGTCTGCCATGCACTTAAACCAACCATGTGGCGGTTGTGAAGGCCTTCTTTCACAGGCAAATCATCCCAGTTAAAAATAGGATAATGCGGTGTCATACCATTTAAGCGATTAATACCAGAACCTGTCGCTTCAAGGCCTGCAGTAATAGTAGGTACCGCTTTACCTTTTTGAACATTCTCGTGCAAGCGTGTGGTGAGATCAGCGCCCATTTCACAAAGATGGGTCGGCTGCCACGCTAGCGCTTCATCAAAGGACACCGACCAATCATCATTGGTCATATCTCGCCACGCATGAGCTACCGCACCTTTTTTAACAAGATGAGCCACTACATCATCTTGCACGGTAGTCGGGTTACAGGTAGTAAGGAAAACTTCACAGCCACGAGACAACAAACCTTCAACCAAGGGCGCCATTTTAAGGTCTAAATGCATATTACAGGCAAGCCTTACACCCGTTAAATTAGGTAGGGCAGCAATAGATTTTTGCGTGCGCGGCATATGAAGGCGAGCCCATGCTAATTCCGCCTGAAAGTCTTGATACATGGTGGATTACTCAAAGATAAACGTTGGAAGGCATGATACGTGAGAAGCGGCTTTTACTAAAGAGACTCTTTTACCGCAAAGAAAAAAGCCGGATGACGAAGTCAATCCGGCTATCAGGCAAAACCGTACTAAACACTACTCTGCTTCAATTTCACCTTCTTCAATTGCCACTACTCGACGGGCTTCAACATAGGTTTTGATCGCCCATAGTGTTTCTTGATCTAAAATAGGGTCTGATTGCCCTTCAGGAATGCCACCTAGCGCAGGCATCCCCTTGGCAGAGCCAAAGCGCAAACGTTCGACAAACCATTCGTCGTCTTCAAAACTCTCAGGATCTAATTCTCGAAGGTCAGGGTTGATACCGCCAGACTGGGCGTGCAGTCCATGACAACCTGCACAGTTATTTGCGTAAGCTGACTCACCAAACTTAACTATTTTGGTTTTGGTTTCGGAATCTAATTCACGGTAAGGGTTTTGAAACACCCACCCATCTTCCGACTCATCGCCATCAGTAATCTTCGGCATTGCAGAGCTGTCAGCCCCCTGTGGGATCACATTTCCATGCGCCGAAACCTGACTAGCGACACCGGTTAACATCAAAGCGGCTATCAATAGTGATAATTTTGTTTTCATAATTCATACATCCCAAGAAGACTTTGATTTAAGTATACGTGTGGTAAAAATTGAGGTAACTCTACTTTGGTTTTGAAAGCCTCCTTCTTTGGGAGGATAAAAATACATGTGATAATGCCAATAAAAAAGGCCAATGACTTTCGTCATTGACCTTTCATTTGTTTTGAAAAAACTACGCCTTAGTTTTTCGCAACTTGCTGATAACGCTTAGGTAGTTTAAAGGTCCAAACCGTTCCGCCTTGGTTGAAGTGCTTAACGCGCTTGGCGACTTCCCCCCCCATAACGGTACTGCACCACCCCAACCTGACAAGACTGAGATATACTGTTCACCATCCATTTCCCACGTTACTGGTGACCCTACGATGCCTGAACCTGTTTGGAATTTATAAACCACTTCGCCAGTTTTATCATCAAAGGCCATCAAGTAACCTTCTGGGTTGCCGGTCCACACCAGGCCACCACCTGTTGTTAACACACCACCCCATAACGGTGAGTAGTTGTTGTAGCGCCATACCGTTTCACCCGTTTTAGGGTCAATAGCTTTAAGTACACCAATGTAGTCTTCATTCACTGACTTAATGGTAAAGCCTGCACCTAAATAAGCCGCACCTTTCTTATATGATGTTGGCTCATTCCAAATATCCATTTCCCACTCATTTGAAGGTACATAGAAAAGCTCGGTATCTTGTGAATAGGCCATTGGCATCCAGTTTTTACCACCAAGGAATGCAGGACGTGCTACTACTTGCGAGCCTTGCTTACCATCAACCGGGCTACCTGGACGGTTGTCTTCGATGTAAATAGGACGGCCTTTCTTATCAAGACCCGATGCCCAACTTAATTTATCAACAAATGGGAAACCGCGAATGAAGTCACCGTTTTCTCTATTAAGTACATAGAAGAAGCCGTTACGGTCAGCAGTGGCGGCTGCTTTTACTGTTTTGCCATTTTCGGTGTAGTCGAATGAAATTAATTCGTTAACACCGTCGAAATCCCAACCGTCGTGCGGCGTAGTTTGGAAGTGCCAAACAATTTTTCCAGTGTTAGGGTCGATTGCTAAACGCGATGAAGAGAAATAGTTATCGCCAGGGCGAAGGTGAGAGTTCCAAGGTGCAGGGTTACCTGTTCCAAAGAATAGCAAGCCAGTATCTACGTCATAAGTACCGCCTAGCCATGTCGCTGCACCGCCGGTTTTCCATAAATCAGCAGGCCATGTTTTACCTGGCGCGCCACCTGAAATACCGTTTTCAACTTTTTTGCCGTCTTTCCATATATAACCCATGTGGCCTTCAACCGTAGGGCGAACCCACAATTGCTTACCCGATTTGGCATCATAAGCATATACCTTGCCCACGATACCAAATTCACCACCCGAAATACCGGTGATCACTTTGCCATCAACAACAATAGGTGCTGCGGTAATTGCATAACCTGCGCGGTAATCTTCTACCTTTTTCTTCCAGACCGTTTTACCCGTGTCTTTATCAAGTGCAACCAACTTCGCGTCGAGTGTACCGAACAATACAAGGTTGTCGTACAATGCTACACCACGGTTAATGACGTCACAGCAAGGCATAATACCGTCAGGTAAACGCGCTTCGTATTGCCACAGCTCTTCACCTGTTCTTGCATCAATTGCCCATACACGCGAATAGGAACCTGTTACGTACATCACGCCATCTTTAATCAGTGGCTGAGATTCTTGACCGCGTTGTTTTTCACCACCTAAAGAAAATGCCCACACTGGACGTACTTCTTCAACGGTGTCTTTGTTAATGGCACTTAAAGGGCTATAGCGCTGCGCTTTAAGGCCCATACCATACGTGACAACATCGTCAGTTGTGGCTTGGTCATTTTGAATATCTTTGTCGGTTACAACAGCATGAACGGGCGTAAATGTACTTGCACAAACCAGCATCGATAAGGCAATTTTTTTAATTGGCATTTTATTATTCATAACGGTTCCTAGTTGCATGTAGGTCATGAAATTGTCTGTTATTCAGACTATTCGTTATGGTTAGCATAGCTAGGGGTGTTGTATATGCCTATGCAACAGCGGAGTGAAATGCGTCCTCCTTTAGGAGGAGGAAACCACGGGAAGATTCCCCTTTTTTATTGCTAAGGCTATCCTTTACTGATAATAGGGAGGCATCTCGTAGACAGTAGAATACTTATCAAAGATCGCCTGCATCTTACCATCAATCACCAACGCGGTAATAACATCGCCCACTTCATAAGACAGTGCGCGATAGTCGTTGTGAACCGCCAAACCAATATCCCATTTCTGCTTTCCAATAAGTGGAAAGGCATTTGCAGCCAATTTAAATTGACTACTATCGACAAACTGACTGAGGTACGAAATTTGTGAACGAAGGCCCATAACAGCCTCAATTTCACCTATCTTCATTGCATCAAAGGCAAGTGCATTAGTGGCGTAGTGAGAGGTTTTCTCCCGTAAGCGCCCACCAAAAGCAGAAGTAAGATAAAAATGAGGAATGCTGTCAATTTCCGCACCTATGGTGTGATATTGAAACATGCCCATGGTTTCCACTTCGGGCAAGGTTTTTGTGTTGTGAATAATTTGCCAACTCTCGCGGTGATAGGGAGCGAACATGTGAACAAGCTCGTTCACCAAAAGCCCAACATCATCGCGTTTTTGTGAAAATGAGCGGTCGTTGGGCGCACGCATCATCACATCAGCTTTGATGCGGTGGATGATGTGGCCCTTCCAAAGATAATTTCTAAAGTCGTCTTCTGTGGTCTCACCCGGCGTCATCCATACCAGCTCTAACGTCACCTCCAACGCACGGGCAATTTCATTGGCAATATCAATATCAATACCCTTGGCTTCATTTTCTTCTAAAAAAGAGAACGGCGGATAGTCGTTGTATACCGCTATGCGAATAGTGCCGCTCTCCACAATGTCATCAAGCGAGCGGGCATTGCTTTTACTGTTAGTTAACATTGCACAGCACAACAGCAATAGCGCCAGTGAAGAAAACATAAAACGAGAGCGAGTACGAAAACGTTGCATGGGCAATACACCTCAACCAATTATATTCCACGTATATTAAGGGCTTAGTGAGACTTTACTAATGCTACTTTAGCGCCATAGCTTTCCTCCTTTAGGAGGATTTTATTCGGGAAAAATGCCATATACCCTTAGCACATAACCAAAAGGCGGATGACAGGTAAATAGCACGCTGCTAACAGCTGAATAGCAGGCGGCTAGTAGGCGAAAGCACGGCATTCAAGCAGCGCATTAAACACGCACTAACACGGTATTAAGAAAGAGGCATTATGACAGTCCATTGCTCTAGCACCCTTTTACGTGCAATAAATTTTGTATGCTTAAAAAGCGCTGTGGCCAGTTTAGGCGGTGTTAAACACGGCCTAATGAAAACCCTTCTGCTATCCACTTGCACGCTCCTAGCACTTAGCACGTATACCTATGCCCAAGAAATACGCAGCGACATAGACACTATTTCAATACTGCATATACAACTACTTCAACCAAGTACGCCTGGCACACCTAGCTATTTGAAAAGACCTGTCAATAACGGTGTGGCCGGTGCAGCTATTGCCATTGAAGATGCCAACATAACTGGTAAGTTTTTAAGCTATCAATTGTCAATGCAAAGCCTAAGCGCGCCTACAATTACAGAAATCAAAACACAATTGAATGAGCCAAACTATCACAACGCAAACGCTATCTTGCTCGATGCGCCTAGTAGCGATTTTCAGGCTGCGATATCTGTACTTCAACAACGCCTGCCTGAAGCGGTTATTTTCAATATAGCGAATAGTGACGATGCGCTGCGCACGTTATCGTGTGGCATTCCTCTTGTTCACAGTATTCCAAGCTATCAAATGAAAGCCGATGCGTTAGCACAGTGGTTTCGAGTAAAGCGTATCAAGGAGATTCTTGCGCTACACGGAAAACACCACAATGACATGGCTTTCCTTTCAGCGTTTAAACAAAGTGCCAAGAAGTTCAAACTTGAGCTTGTGGATGTAAAACAGTGGAGTGACAGTTTTGACCTTAGACGCGCGGCGTTTTCGGAAATACCTCAGTTTACGCGCACGAAAACGCGCTACGATGCCGTCTTTACTGCAGATTTCGATGCACAGTTTGCTTATGCGCTCCCTTTTAACACCTACTATCAAGTACCGGTTGTCGGCGATGCCGGCTTAAAATCATTAGGATGGCATGCCACACACGAACAATGGGGCGCACGGCAACTACAAAACCGCTTTACTGAAACTTTTAACCGCCCAATGAATGAAGTGGATTTTGCCGCCTATTTAAGTGTTATAAGTGCTGCCACGGCAATTCAACAAATGACTTCCGATGCGCGAACAAGTGATACCAAAGTAGGCCAATCACTTGCCCTTACGTTGCTAAATGATGGTTTTACCGTAGCCGCTTATCGAGGGCGCCCACTTTCTATTCGCCCAAGTACAAAGC
This sequence comes from Alteromonas sp. KUL42, assembly GCF_006538325.1. GTDB lineage: Bacteria > Pseudomonadota > Gammaproteobacteria > Enterobacterales > Alteromonadaceae > Alteromonas. The sequence continues at coordinate 76,450 of NZ_BJKK01000010.1, read as the reverse complement.
AAATAAGACAGCCCATTACACTTGCGCACGAAGATGCTCTTGTCACACACGCACCGTTAGAGGGCTTTTTACATCAAAATGATGAACTCGACACCCTAGGCAACATCAACACCACGTGTGCTAAGCACAACAATTAAAGGAAGTATTATGAAATTTCGCCTTGTTTCACTGCTGTGTAGTTTGGCTAGCTTTACTGCTTTTGCGCTTCCTCAAGCCTATGTTACCAACGAAAAAGACAACACCATTTCGATTATCGATATGCAAAGCTTTGACGTGGTAGACACCATTGACGTGGGAGAAAGACCAAGAGGGTTTATATTAAGCGCAGATCAACGTCATGCATATATCTGCGCCTCTGACGCTGATCGCATTCAAATTATGGACTTGTCCAATCACACCATCGTCGGCGACCTTCCCTCTGGCGCAGACCCAGAGACTATTGCCCTGCACCCCAATGGCACCACAATTTATACCGCCAATGAAGATGATGCGTTACTCACTGTGATTGATATTCCAAGCGGCGAGGTTATTTCCCAAATTGATGTTGGGGTTGAACCTGAAGGCTTGGCGGTAAGTCACGACGGCAAGATGATGGTGGTCACCTCTGAAACCACTAACATGGTGCACTGGATTGATACGCAAACGCACGAGAATGTGGCCAATAGCTTAGTCGACGCCAGACCTCGCGATGCCCACTTTACTATGGATGATAAATATTTGTGGGTTAGTTCAGAAATTGGGGGAACAGTCTCTATTTTTGATACGCAGACAAAGCAAAAAGTACACACGCTATCTTTTGAAATAAAAGGGGTATACCGCGACAAAGTACAGCCGGTTGGGATTGTTTTAATGAAAGACAGCCCCTATGCCTTTGTTGCGTTAGGTCCTGCCAATCGTATTGCCGTCATTAACACCGAGACCTTCAAAATTGAAGATTACATTCTGGTCGGAAGGCGAGTCTGGCAGCTAGCATTTAACGAAGACCAATCATTACTTTTGTCAACCAATGGTGTCAGTGGCGATGTTTCAATCATTAATACAACGAGCCATAAGGTTGAGCACACGGTGAAAGTAGGGCGTTATCCTTGGGGCGTGGCGGTCAAATGGAAGTAAACATTAGCGCCCTTTTCCATCGTTACGGCCAGCGCGAAGCGCTGTGCGATATAACCCTTGCATTGCGCCCCGGACTTACCATGTTATTGGGCCCAAATGGTGCGGGAAAAAGTACTCTATTTGCGCTTATAACCGGCCTTCAAAAAGTGGGGCGGGGCAATATACATTTTGACGGTAAAGCGTTAGCGAGTAACAGAACACAAGTACTCAGCAAAATGGGCGTGGTCTTTCAACAAAACACCCTAGACGTAGACTTAAGCGTTCAACAAAACTTGGCTTACTTTGCTGCCCTGCACGGAATGAGTATAAAAGACGCACTAAAACAGGTAGGAGAACTACTTGAACAGCTTGAGCTTACCGAACGCCTGCATACCAAAATACGGGATTTAAACGGCGGTCACAGACGCAGAGTTGAGCTAGCGCGTTGCCTCATTCATCGCCCTTCCCTGTTATTACTCGACGAGCCCACCGTTGGGCTAGACATCGCCTCACGCCAATTAATTTTTGATGTTGTACAAGACTTAGCGGATAAAAGCGGGATCACCGTACTTTGGGCAACCCACTTATTCGAAGAGGTGAAGCCTCAAAACCAATTGATAGTGCTTTCAAAAGGTCACGTTATCGCAGATGGTCGTTGTCGGGATTTACTTACCCTGCACAACCAGCCCGATATCGAGCATTTATGGCAAATTTTCATGCATACGCAGCAAAAGGTGAAATAATGTATTGGCGTTGTTTTGTTGGGGTATTAACACGTGAAATGCTTAAGTTTTGGCAACAACGAACTCGTTTATTAAGTGCATTGGTGCGCCCATTGTTATGGCTGTTTGTGTTTGCCGCAGGGTTTCGCTCAGCCTTAGGGTTATCAATGATAGAGCCCTACGACAGCTACATCTTATACGAAGAGTATATCGTACCTGGTCTTTCCGCCATGATCGTGCTGTTTAACAGCATGCAAAGTTCACTGTCGATGGTGTACGACAGGGAAATGGGCAGCATGAAAGTGCTGTTAATGAGCCCGGTTCCTCGCCCTTTTTTAATGGGTAGTAAATTAATTGCCAACACACTGGTATCGGCCATTCAAGTGTATATCTTTTTTGCCTTTGCACTCATTTTAGATGTGCAGCTGTCTTTAGCTGGTTACCTGTATGCCTTACCCATTATTGCGTTGCTGTCTCTTTTTCTTGGATCATTAGGGTTGCTGCTTGCTAATTACATCAAGCAGCTCGAAAACTTCGCTGGCGTCATGAACTTTGTCATTTTCCCCTTGTTCTTTTTATCAAGTGCCCTGTACCCGTTGTGGAAAATGCGCGAAGCGAACGAGTGGCTATATCAAATATGCGCATTCAACCCTTTTACCAGTGGCGTCGAACTGCTGCGTTTTGCCCTTTATGAAAAGCTGGCGACACAACCGTTGCTGATTATTATTGCGCTGACTGTGATCACCTTTACTTTTGCCGTAAGAAGTTTTCGTCCGAAAGCCAATAAAGGGCGCTTTGCATGAATAAGGATAACAACAACGAATACTCCTCGTTTTACAAAGCGAAGGCAGTACCCCTTGTTATTGAGCATGAACCAGCCGCCGAACTAACAAGCGATATATCAACAACCCTTAGTGGTAAAGAAACTGATTGTTTATTGCTGTTAATAACGTCAACTCAATTTGCAGCGTTGGAACATTATATCGGCCGCGATGCTATCACTTATGTGCAGAGCGTAGCCTGTGATGAAGGCTTTAAAGCACTTCCCTCAGAAGTATTGTTATTACATCGGGTAGCCCCGCTTAAAGCAAAACGATTGGTTCTTGCGGGTATTGATGACAGTGAGCTTGCAATGCTGTCATCCAATGTAACAAACGCGTTACCACCTCAGCTTTGTAAAACCCTGAAGAACATATTCAAACGAATTCATTCACTTTTTAACAATATAGCTCACATATCGCTTGTGATTGACCAGCCAGACAAGCTTGCCTGTGAATGGTTCTGCCGCGCAGCCCTTCGCACATTTTTAGACACGACATATCAGTTTGAAGGTTATAAAACCCAAGTTAAAGCAGACAAAAAAGGTAACAAGAGCAGTGTACCTAAAGCGCTCACGCTCATTACTTCACGTGCTACAGAATCAAACTCACCCGATATTACCGATGTGATTGCGCAAGAACTGGCACTTAACGAAGGTATTAGACTTGCAAAAGATCTCTCTCACATGCCAGCTAATCTCTGTACCCCAGATTATTTGGCCAATACAGCACACGCACTAGGTCAGGCGTTTGATACCATCCGCGTCAATGCGCTTGGTCAGTCTGAACTGAATGACTTAGGAATGAATGGCTATTTGGCAGTGAATGCGGGTTCTGCTTTTGATGCCTCCATGCCAATCATTCATTACACGGGAAACCCTGTAACTGATGCAAAACCTATAGTTTTAATAGGTAAAGGCGTAACCTTTGACAGCGGTGGTATTACTCTTAAGCGCAGCCCTGATATGCATCATATGATTTACGATATGGCGGGGGCCGCTTGTGTGCTCGGTGTCATAAAAACGGCAGCGCAACTAGGTTTAAACCTAAACATAATTGGTATTTTGGCAACCGCTGAGAATAGTATTGATGGTGGAGCTTATCGCCCGGGCGATATCATTGCCATGCACGCGGGGCACACGGTTGAAGTGATGAGTACTGACGCGGAAGGTCGCATGCTGATGGCCGATGCCATTAGTTATAGTCAACAGTTTAACCCACACGTTATTATTGATATTGCTACGCTAACAGGGGCCGCTATTACCGCGCTTGGCCATCACACCAGTGCATTGTTTTGCAATTCGCCTTCGCTGGAAAGCGCGTTAATGCAAGCAGGTGATATAGCAAACGATAGGTGTTGGCCATTTCCCCTTTGGCCTGAATACCAAGAGGCTATTACGTCATCACATGCTGATATGATGAACACGGGGATAAATTCGCCCGGCGCCATTTCTGCGGGCTGCTTTTTGTCGCGCTATGCCAGTAACACGCCATGGGCCCACTTGGATGTAGCCGGTACAGCGTTTAAGTATGGCGAAAAATTGTCGGCTACTGGTCGCCCAATCCCCTTATTGTTGTCTTATTTATTAACACAACAAAACACGCGATAGTGCCTATTCATTTTTGCTGAAAAAATGTACAAAAAAGGTGGGCACACTCTGATACTCCTTGTTCAAAATCATCAAAATTCATGACACTTCTCCTCCCTTAGTAGGATATCTGTTAACAGATATTCAACATATACTTATTCATGAATTTAAACAGCTAGAAAGGAAAGATTATGTGGACTAAACCTCAATACACAGAAATGCGCCTTGGTTTTGAAGTAACGCTGTATATCAATAACCGCTAGGCTCGTCCTATGGTGTTTATCATTAAAAAGGCTGCGTTTGCAGCCTTTTTCAACTCAGTCACACTTCATTTTTTGCGTTCTTCTACGCATAACTCTGCATCTTTGGGTGGTATATGCACGTATTAATTCTCGGCGCAGCGGCCGGTGGCGGCTTCCCACAATGGAATTGCCATTGTGAAAATTGCAAAGGCGTCCGCACAGGGTCTATTGACGCAAAACCACGCACACAATCGAGTATTGCCGTGAGTACCGACGGCGAGAAATGGGTACTCATTAATGCATCACCTGACTTACGTGAACAAATTAATAGTCATCCACAACTATGGCCGGCGCCTCATGTAAAGCGCGGCACACGTATTAGCGCAATTGTGCTTACCGATAGCCAAATCGACCACACAACCGGCCTACTTACCTTAAGAGAAGGGTTACCTTTACCGGTTTACTGTACCGATGTAGTTAAAGAAGATTTAACCACCAGCTTTCCGCTTTTCACCGTTCTCAAACATTGGCACGGAGGGTTGCAACAACACACTATCAGTACCAATTACGCCGACAGTTTTGTACCTGAAGGTGCAGACGGTCTGACGTTCCAACCCGTGGTGCTTGAGTCAAATGCGCCGCCCTACTCGACCTACCGAGACAACATTGTGAGCGGTAACAATATTGGCTTAAAGATTACCGACAACGCATCGGGCAATGTACTGTTTTATGCGCCAGGTTGTATGCAGGCCAACGATACCGTTAAACAAGTCATGCGTGAAGCCAGTTGCGTATTGTTTGACGGCACGCTGTGGGTGAACGAAGAAATGATTGATCACGGCTTTAGCAACAAGCTAGGTACCGATATGGGGCACATGCCTGTTAACGGTGATAACGGTGCAATCGCCTTGCTGAACGACTTTAATGTGGCCCGTAAAGTACTGATCCACATAAACAATACCAACCAAGTACTCAATGAAGGTTCATGTGCCTATAGAACACTGACACAACAGGGTATTGAACTTGCCTACGACGGCATGGAAATAGAGGTATAACGCCCATGAATAACCCGTGGTCAAAAGCAGAATTTGAACAAAAATTAAGAGAAAAAGGCGCTTATTATCATATCCATCACCCGTTTCATAAACGCATGAATGCTGGGCTGTGTGGCGTTGAAGAAATTCAAGGCTGGGTTGCCAATCGACTTTACTATCAAATGGCGATCCCCGTAAAAGACGCGGCTATTTTAGCAAATTGCGAGGACGTGGCGGTTCGACGTACTTGGATCCAACGCATTATCGACCACGATGGTCGCGAAGGTGAGACCGAGTTTGGCGGTAAAGGGGGCATAGAGGCTTGGTTGCGCTTAGGTGAAGCGGTTGGTCTAAAGCGCGAAGAGCTGCTTGATGAAACCCACTTATTGCCCGCAGTAAAGTTTGCCGTAAACGCCTATGTGAACTTCGCTCGACGTGCGACTTGGGAAGAAGCCGCTTGTTCTTCACTTACCGAAATGTTTGCACCAGAAATTCATCAAAGCCGTCTCGATACTTGGCCTCATCATTACAAATGGATTGATGAACAAGGGTTTACTTATTTCCAAATGCGATTAGGGCAAGCTCGCCGCGATGTGGAGCACGGCTTACAAATTACCCTAGATCACTTCACAACCCGTGAACAGCAAGAACGCGCTTTGAATATTCTTCAATTTAAAATAGATATTTTGTGGAGTATTGCAGATGCCATTTGCTTTGCCTATGAATACAAACGCAAACCCTTTGATGGCATTGCCGACCAACGGGTATGTCATGTAGGGAGGTTTTAATGACTATGTCGAATTCGCAAGATAGTGTCTCTGACAATGTGACGGGCTCGGGGCTTACTCAAGAGCTCACTCAAGAGCTTTCTCAAAAGCTCGCCAAAGCCCCAAAACTAAATCGGCTATTCAGGCTACAGTTTGAAAAGGCACAAGATTGCCACGTACTGCTTTTTCCCGAAGGCATGATAAAGCTCAACCCGTCAGCAGCAGAAATTTTAACCCGTGTTGATGGTGTTAAAACACAACAAGAAATATGTGATGAATTACGTGTTGCTTTTCCCGATGCCCCCGAAGACTTAGACGAAGATGTAAAAGCATTCTTACTTCACGCAGAAGAGAAAAAATGGGTTGTTTATGTCGAATGAAGTTTCGCAAGACACAATTACGCCACCATTATGGCTATTAGCAGAAATTACTTACCAGTGCCCATTACATTGCCCATATTGCTCGAACCCAGTCAACATGGAAGAGACACACAATGAGCTGTCTACTGACCATTGGAAAAGAGTACTAACCGAAGCACGAGAAATGGGCGCAGTCCAACTTGGCTTTTCTGGTGGTGAGCCCTTACTGCGTAAAGATCTAGAACAACTTGTAGAGCACGCTCGTGAACTAGGCTTTTATACCAATTTAATTACCTCAGGCATTGGCATGACAGAAAAGCGCATTGCAAAATTGAAAGAGGCTGGGCTTGATCACATTCAACTGAGCTTTCAAGCAGCGAATGCCGAAATTAATGATTTAATTGGTAATAAGCGTCATTCATTTGAGCAAAAACTCAAAATTGCAAAGCTGGTTAAGCAGTACGACTACCCAATGGTGCTTAACTTTTGCATTACCGCACAGAACATTCATGAAATTGAAGATGTTTTAGCGCTTAGTACCACACTTAACGCTGACTTCGTTGAATTGGCGACGGTGCAATACTATGGTTGGGCCTATGAAAATCGCGATCATTTGCTTCCCACCGCTGCGCAGTTAAAAGAAGCGGAAGACGCAGTTAATCGCTACCGCGCAAAGCAACAAGATAGTGGCCCCAAATTCATATTTGTTACACCCGACTATTACGAGTCGCGTCCCAAAGCGTGTATGAATGGCTGGGGAAGTACGTTTTTAACCGTAACACCTGATGGCAGCGCGCTTCCCTGCCATAGTGCGAAAATATTACCGTTAACGTTTCCTAATGTTAAAGCGCGTTCTGTTCATGACATTTGGTTTAATGACTTCAGTTTTAATCACTTTCGCGGTGACAGCTGGATGCCTTCACCCTGTAAAGACTGCGATGAAAAAGACAAGGATTTTGGAGGATGTCGTTGCCAAGCGTATTTGCTCACTGGGGATATGAACAAGACAGATCCTGTATGCAGTAAATCACCCGATCATCATTTAATGAAGTCGATAACCGATAAAGCAGGAGAGAAACCCAGCAAAGCAATTAAGTATCGGTCGGTGGATAAAAAAACTAGATGTGAATATGGTTTAAACGCAAGCCAATCTTACGCCATATGATCAGACACCAGCCACTCTGACACCACCAAGATTAAAGCTAATGACAATGCCAAGCACACAGTATATACAAACCGACAACCCAGAGCACTGTGCTGTGTTCGCCGTTAGAACGCCAGCAGTTGGACATAGCGGCTTGTCGCATTTAGCTGAGCACATGTGCTTTAGAGGGTCGAATCAATACCCAGCTGATTTTGAGCTGTTTGTACTTAACAGCACACTGCCGATTTCCATCAATGCAACGACCTATGCCGATTATACGTTTTTCTATGTTGTCACTGCGCATAACGCCTTGTTCATTAGCGCGATAGACTATCTGTATAGGGGGTTGTTACAGCAATGCTATGGTGAAGATGTATTCGTTTCAGAGCGTGATGGCGTACTGTACAACGAACTGGCCATGCTAGAAGCCAATAGCGACTATGCATTAAATGCCGCTGTCCGATTAGGCGATGACCACAAACACGCTTACGCACACGCGGGCGGGTTCACGCATACCATTTCCCAGAATTCTCTGGCTGACTTGGTGAGCTACAAAAGACAGTGGTACACACCTGAAAATATTAGCGTCGTCATAAGCTCTTCAGACAGTGAATTGTACGAACAAAGCAAGCAATATTTGCTTTCGGCGATCCATCAAGACAACTCAGCAAGCAATTCAACAAGCAAGACTGTTTACAAGGTAGCTAACAGGGTGGCCGATGACGTCACAGATACAATACCTAAAGCGAAGAACGACAAGGCCCCCGAAATACTGACTGAAAAAAACGCATGCTGATTTAGACAACAAGCCTAGCAGTTTAGAAAGCAATGTGGACGACTCACAAAGCGAGCTCACAGAATACCAAGTGTTTACATGGTGGTTCCCCCATGCTTTTTTAGCCTCACTACAAGCAAATATAAACAAATTGCAACGGGCTGTATCTGCTGATGATAGGGTAATTATCGATGACGAGGTGAATCAAAACGGTGATATTGCGCTTCGGCTTATTGCGCAGCATCACGCCCTCTATAAAAAACTGAAGCATTTTACTCGAGTTCTTAACAGCCTACCTGTTCGCGTGAAGAAAACCCCTTTTCAAGATAAGAAACTTCCCCAGCAAGTACAAAAGTCCATTGACGCTTCAAAAGTCATCACGCCAATACCGGCTAAACAAGATAGAACAGCCATATGGAAAACGTGCTGCCAATCAGTGAAGGCCAGTCGTGCAATTTCACTTGCTCAAGCTGATAAAAAAAGGCTCGGGCAACCATTAGCGCATTTACAAAAGCCTGCGAATGCAGAGTCTCTAACTTCTTCTTACTTTGCGAAAGAGTTTAGTCAGCTTACTGACAGTGAAAACATCCCTGCCTTGCCACGTTTATTAACGACGTTAGCAAAAGCATCGCATGCTGATGCTCCATTTGTAACCGAAAATAATCATTGGGTGTATTGCCTTTCTACTCTGCCTAGTGATCAGATTTTAAGATTAGTTCAACAGAGTGCCTTTTGGCAGCCCCGTCTGTCCGGTGAATGCTACGCCATCGGCGTAGGAAGATTTGAGGATGAGCTATATTTTTATGGAGCTCAAGATACTATAAGTACACAACGAGACGCTTGGTGCAAACAGCTATTCGAAAACGCCATGTTGTTTGTGGCGTAATTTATGATTCATAAGGTATTTTTGGGAAAAATCACTAGTACCAATTTATGACTATTCCTCACACTTAAGGAGGATATTTTTCGGGAACAACAAGGTTAATACTGACGTTATTACTTAATAATAAAAAGTCAGTATTATGAAAACACTCAAGCCCTTTGTACCGTTTCAACATGCCGCACTCACTGGTGCAATCTTGGCAGTATTTCAGTCAAGCGCCTTTGCTGACAGCGCCATGCTCGATTATGAAGTAATTGAGGTAAAAGGTGCCACCACACTGAACACCAATATAAGTGCCCAGGCCACGTTTGGTAATGCTCAACACCTTACCCAACAAGATATAGAAAACAGTGTCAGCCGTTCTTTGCCGGAATTACTTAAAACTCAGCTAGCCAGCGTTAATCTTAACGATGTGCAAAACAACCCTTTTCAACCAGATTTACAGTATCGTGGGTTCACTGCTTCACCACTACTTGGCCTACCGCAAGGTATCTCTGTGTATATCAATGGCGGGCGTGCAAATAATGTCTTTGGCGACACCGTACACTGGGATTTAATGCCCTTAGATGCTATCGATTCAGTCTCGCTGTATTCTGGCTCTAACCCGCTTTTTGGACAAAATACCCTTGGTGGTGCCCTTGCACTTAATACTAAAACCGGCTTTACGTTCAATGCCAATGAAGTCGACTTAACCATTGGGCAATTTGGGCAACAAGGCGCTTCATTCGAGAGCGGCGGTGTGATTTTTGAAAACTCAGGCGTCGGTGAAAGCGCAGGCGCTGTGGGAAGCGATACATCAACGAGGCCGCAAGGTTGGGCATATTACATTAATGTAAATCATTACGAAGAAGATGGATGGCGCGACTATTCACCTTCTGAAGTGCAACAACTTTTTAGTTCGTTGGCTTATGCCAGTAAGTCTATGAATGTAGACTTTAACTTCTTTGTTGCCGACAACGCTTTACTGGGCAATGGAGCATCACCAGTAGAGTTACTTGAAATTGAAGGGCGCAGTGCTGTTTATACCCATCCTGACCAAACTGACAATACATTAAAGCACTTCAATTTCACTGGCGATTTTGTGTTATCAGACAGCCTAACCCTGTCAGCAAACGTCTTTTATCGCGACAGTGAAACCCAATCCATCAATGGTGATGACAGTGACTTTGGCGCATGTCAATTTGCCGATGGCCGAGTTACGCTGTGTGAGCTAGAAGACGATGATGACGATTTTGAAGATGCTAGCTCTGAATCTGAAGACCATGCAGACAATGACGATGGCGATGATGACCACGATGACGAACTGCCCGTTGTAGGAGAATCTGATGACGTTGAAGCAGTTGAATTTATTGGCTACGAAGAAGGAACTGCACTTGCTGAAATAAGCGATGTTTCTCCCGATGACATTGACGGTACTTACAATACTGGTTTAGCTAAATCAAAAGCCTTGGGTATAACAACCCAATTGGCCAAACAATACAGCTTACAGGGCTATCCGTCTGAGCTCGTTATTGGGGCGAGCTATACCAAAGGTGATATTAATTATGCCGCTGATACCACGTTTGGCATATTGGAAAACGAAAGTGTAGAAGACTCTCGCACCGTACTGCCCATACAAGGCTTAATGTCAGAAGAAGCCCGAGTACGCCTTGATGTGGATACCACAGCGTGGTCGTTATTTTTCTTAAATACCACACAGCTTAACGACAATGTGTCGCTTAACCTTGGTGGCCGATTCAATCGCGACCATGTCTTGATGGAAGATTTAAGCGCTGATGGCGATGATTCACTCGATGGAGACCACCGCTTCACACAGTTCAACCCTGCTATTGGTGTTGATATTCAACTGTCGGAAACGAGTGCCTTGAACATAGCCCTGAGTCAGTCATCAAGAACTCCCAGTCCAGCGGAACTAAGCTGTGCAGATGAAGACGACCCGTGCCGCTTACCCAACGGATTTGTTGCTGATCCACCACTTGATCAGGTGGTAACACAAACGCTAGAGGCGAATTATTCGCTGAATCTGGATAATGCTTACATAACATTGAACGTCTATCGCAGTGAAAGCAAAGACGACATTATTTTTCAACAAGCAGGTTCAGTGGCATCAAGAGGCTACTTTATTAATATTGACGAAACACGTCGTCAAGGTGTTGAGTTCAGTTTCGACTCTGCATGGAAAAACCTGTCTTATCGAATTAATTACAACTACTTAGATGCCACTTACGAATCGACGTTCACTTCATTTAGCCCATTTAACCCTAAAGGCCCAAACAGTGAAGTAAGGCCGGGCGATACCATACCCGGTCAACCAGCGCATTTAATAAAGCTTTATGCAGATTATGCATTGTCTGACAAAGCCTTATTAGGAGCCGAAGTTATTTCAGCATCTAGCCAATATTTTCGTGGTGATGAAGCCAACGAAAATGAAAAAATTGATGGGTATGTTATTGCCAATGTGCACGCGAGTTATGTGTTTAATCACAACATTACCGCGCAACTTAGGATAAATAATCTCTTTGACCGTGAATTTGAGACCTTTGGAACCTACGGTGAGGCGGATGAAGTACTAGAAGATATTTATCCGAGCATTCAAGGAAAAGCCTTTGTCGGGCCAGCTCACCCTCGTATGGTGACCTTTAACATAAAAGCGCAATTCTAAAACTGGTGGTGCAGTTTATCGCCAATTTGTTATAGAGCCTTGATGTTATTAGAGAATGTTTAATTCCTGTAAATACTTTTTCAACTAGATGCGAGTTACGCTACTTGCATCTAGGCCAATTTGAGTAATGAACTCACGAGACCCGCTTAAACTCAACGATACATAAGTCGTTACGTATATTACACGTTCTATTTAGTCACAGAGATACCCGACAACTAAACTTAATACGGCCTTCTTTGCACTTAGATCGCAAAACCCATTTACAAAAAAACAATAATAATTATCATTATCGCTTACATTAATAAAAAGGAAGTTATTTAATGAGAGTAATTTTAATAATTTTGAGCTCAATATTATTTACTGTGAAGGCGCAAACTCAGCCCACGAAGATCATAGGCATTCATACCTGAGTTCATATAGCCGTGGATATAGGGATACAAACGACATTTGTTACAAGCCGCTCATGACAACAGGGATCGTACTGGTTGTGCTTTTGTTGGTGCACACTACTCAGTAGCACAAGATATGGTGGAAGCGGACCCTGTGGGCAGTTTCTCTATAAAATAGATCAAATTGGCAAGAACAGGAGGGCATATGCGAATATTAAGATTGATCAAGTTGCAACAGTGGATACTCATAGGCATTTTTTTAGGTTTGTGTTACGTTTCTAGCCAGATCTATTCAGCACTGTTGTCCATAATTTTGTTTATTTTTATTTTACAGTTGATAGATGACAGGTTGAATTAAAACTCGGTAGTCGCTATTCAGCGACTACTTTTACAATGTTCCCGACGCTTCGTTTATCGATCCGGCAGCATTCAGCATGCGTTTATCCAATCCCAACACGAAAATACTATTTCGGGCTTTTTGGGTTTGCACGTAATATCAAAATGCGTGCATAAGTGAAATTATCAATCGTCATTTAGTCGATGTTTCGTTCCTTTCCCTAGAGCCTGTAAGACGTCAATCCGAGAATTCAACAAAAGTAAATTAGGACCTCTTCAGTATCGAGAATACATTCGCACTCTTTTAATTTCTTTGGCTAAAAAATTAACGCCACATATTAAAAATCCCGCTCTTATCTGCTCATTTTTCCCACTACTAAAGAAGGAGATTAACTCGTCTTACGTCCTATGGCTCAAAAAACGATAAAAACTATTATCAAAAGTACTGAACTTCAGCGTTAAAAAAAGCCATTACAACAATAAAAATTGTTATCCAACACTATCAATATTGGGACAGTAAAATGAAAATTAAAACCTTTTCAAAAACGTGTTTATCACTTGCCATATTAAGTTCATTTAGCTTGCACAGTTACGCCGACGAAGAGAAATATTCTTGGAATATTTCAGGTTGGATTAACGAAGGCTTAACTTACTACGATGATGGTGTTGGAAGTGATGTTGCGCAGTTGTCTGATAACGGAACAACACTGGGCAGTCGAATTACGCTTTCTGGTAATTACAAGCTAGAAGAGCAAGGGATGGATGTTGGTTTTGAAGTTATTATTGAACCACTCTCTGGCACACCCAACTTTGCGGGCGGTGGTCACCAAACACCACTTCTTTTCGCTAACCAAGACAATCTTGACACGTTTAACGGTGGCGACGTGGGTCTTCTTGGCAGCAGCATTTACGTAGGTGGTGATTGGGGTAAACTCACTATTGGTTTGCAAAGTATGCCCACTGACAACATCGCTGTATTGGCAGACCCTTCTGGTACTATTTGGTCTGGCGTATCTCCGCTATTTAGAGCCAATGGCTTTTTCATTCGCGGCGTTGAAGAAGGTTCAACCAACGTTGCTTGGGGCCAGTTTGCACAGTGTCTTGCAACACCAGGCCTTGGTATAGGTATCGATTGTAATGGTATTTACCGTAACGGCGTTCGCTATGACTTACCAGCAATGGGCAACGTAAGTGTTGCCGTAGGTTACGCGAACGACGAAATTTATGACATAGCGGTGAAGTACTCAGCTGAACACGAAGGCATTAAAACCAACTTACACGCAGGCTACTCTGTGAATAAAGATGGCGGTAGTAATGTTGGTGGTAATAGCTCGTCTACTCTTCAATTCCAAGCTGGTTTGATGCACGTAAGCTCTGGTGTATTCGGCGTGGCTACCTATCAAATGGAAGAGGCAGATGATGCCATTGTAGGCTCGGGCGATGACACTGACGCATACTACTTTAAAGCAGGTATTAGAAAACAATTCAATAGCTTAGGCGACTCTGCTTTTTATGCTGAATACGCAACTTATAATGACCAATATGGTATGGCGCACTTAGATGGTGTAACGGGTTCTGAACTTAGTCAATGGGGCTTAGCAGCAGAGCAATACTTTGGTTCACGTTTCCTAATTTACGCAAAGTACGAAAATTTAAGCCTTAGCGTAGATGGTTCTGATGCTGCACGAAGCGCCTACAACAGTGCGAAAGATCTTAGCCTAGTTCAATTAGGTGGAACGGTATTCTTCTAGCTAACACCTTATTTCTACCTTTTAACAAAGCGAGATAAAAATCTCGCTTTTGCCTTTTGTATTTAGACAGGATATTAATATGAAAATTACACGTTCAAATTTAATTTTTATTTCAACTATTACTTTGCTGTTTTTTAATATTAACCTGTCTATAGCAGAAGATATTTGGCAAGAAGATAAAAACACCTATATTAAGATTTCTCCCTCACAAGGCGTTAATAATTCTCACCCATTTTCACTTTCTAACGAGGCCGTTTCTAAAATTTTGACGTCTATTCACGTTAAAAAAAGCAGCAAGAGTACAGAGCTATTATTCAGTGAAGAGCAAATAACGTTACTTTCAAATTATCTTCCCATAGCACTGTCTAAAGCAGCCAGTAATGAGGATGTGATTTTTGCACTCAGTCAGAAAAAGAGCTCGTTAGGCGGATTAAAAACCAGCACCTATTATGTGAGTGGGAGTGCTTTTGTCAGCGAAGGCAAGCTAAACATTCTTATTGGCGAACACAACAAGGTAGCCAATCGCGCTTATGAAATGGCTTATGACCCTACCAACCAAGGTATCGTTGAGTACGACTTTAATTTTGGTAATCGCATAAAGCCAAAATTTGGCTTTGATACACCAGTCTCTTTTACTGCCAACGGGTTAACATTGGCCAACAATAACCGCAACGACTGGATTGTATCGGAATTAGACGTTCAGCCAATGCCGTCAATGGCCAAAAATACAATGATGGTGTCGACTAACGCACAGCCGACAGTGATTAAAGCAAGCATGCAAGAAAATGAAAAAAGCGATGACCTGGTAGCGAGATTTAAGCAGCTAGAAGCATTAAAAAACGCCAATTTAATTAGCGAAGAAGAGTACAAAATGAAGCGAGAGCAACTTATTGACGAGCTATAGAACAAAAGCCCTTCTAGTACTGATTTTAAAGGCGTTTTTATTATAAGCTTTTGGTCTTATTTAGCTCTATCAATGTTGCATATATGTTAACATGACTATAATTAATGTTGACGTAAAAGTTACTACCAAGCTATCAGTCACGGCTGCGTTTTTAGCTAAGGAAATAGAGTATGCACAAGATCCTAATAATCGACGATCACCCTATCTTTCGTCATGCCATGATTACCATTTTGGGCAAGAAGTTCCCTGACTCAGAAACCCTTGAAGCCAACTCAATTTCAGAAGCATTAACACTGTTAGAAGAAAACGAAAACTTCGATCTGATCATGCTTGATTTAAACATGCCTGAAACCTGTGGTTTAAACGGCTTATTGGAAATACGCAATCAACACCCCAATGTACCTGTTGTGATCATTTCTGCGGAAACGGAAAAGCAAAATATCTTGCAGACTATTTCCTATGGTGCCGTAGGCTTTATTTCGAAAAGCAGTAAAATTGAAGAGATTGCAGCGTCAGTGGAGTCTATTTTTGAAGGTAATGTGTGTCTTCCTTCTGAAATACTTCGCACAACGTCAAACCTTACTCGTGTAAAGAACGACAACGGCATATCACCAGAGCAAATTCGCTCGCTTACTCGCAAAGAGCTAACCGTGTTGAAATACCTAACTCAAGGGTTAGCGAATAAAGTGATTGCCTACGAACTTAATATTTCAGAAACCACCGTGAAGTCTCATGTGTCGTCTATTTTGAAAAAGTTGGGCGCCAGTAACCGCGTAAAAGTAGTGGCCAGTGCGGCCAACATCGATTTTAATCAATACGTTTTCAATTAATCGACGTTTAATAACGCCTTCCAACTTGCCCTTAGCAAATGTACCAAGTACAAGTTAATACTAAGGGCATTAAACACCGCAAGCCCAATGCTAAATTACCTCTATTTTTGCATTCAGGCATTACAAGCTAGTGATAAGCGCAGCCTTTAACACCGCCGAATTAACGGGCTTATGCAGCAGTTGAATGTCTGTCCCTTCCAATTGATTGATCAACGATTTTGAGTGATTAGCCGTACAAATCATAATGGGCAATGACGGATATTGTTGACGCACTTGTATGGCAATATCTAGTCCGGTTTCATCTTCGTCCAAATGATAATCTACAATTAGCATGTCACAGTCAGAGAAATCTCCATTGTTCACTGCGTTACACTGTGCGTAGCCAGAAAACGTATCTACTTCCATATCCCAATTGGCAAAGAGCGTTTGCATAGCTATTCGCATATTGGCATCGTTATCAATATGCCAAATTTGCTTTGAGACCAGTTCGGCTGGCAATGGTTGCTCAGCATCAAAATAATAACCTTGGTCTTCTGGGCTTGAGTAACTTTCTGCCAATGGAACACAAACCGTAAAGCATGCCCCCACGCCTTCTTCAGAACGCACGCGCACATCGTGCTCCAAAAGCTTACTCATTTTATCAACTATGTATAAGCCTAACCCCAAACTATAGGAATAGTTGAAGTTATTTTCTAAACGCGAAAACTCTTTAAAGATAACTTTTTGATCCGCTTCGCTTATGCCCACACCTTGATCATAAATACTGATTTCAAGTGTGTTACCAACCTGCCTTGCTGCAAACAGTACCTTGCCATTAGCGCCGTATTTCATGGCGTTTATCAGTAAATTTCGCAGCACCCTGGATAAAAGATTAACATCGGTGTCAACAAAGGCTTCAATAAAGCGGTAACGAAAATCAACGTTGTAATCTTTGCTGATATGGGTAAATTCTTCAGCTAATTGAATGAGCAATGGGAGCGCATTTTCTTGTTGTTTATCCGGCTGTAAAACACCGGCATCGAGTTTTGATGTTTCAATAAGCGCTCTTATTAACCCGTTCAAATCTGACAGAGAATTATCTAACGCATTCACTATGGTAGCCGCTGAGGCATCCACTTGATCTTTTAGTGCTTCATTGAACAAGATAGCAGCACTAAGAGGCTGCATTAAATCATGACTGATAGCGGCTAAAAATTTACTTTTTGAATTAATGGCATCTTGTAAAGCCACATTGGCGTGATTGAGCTCTCGTGTACGTTTTTCTACATTCGATTCAAGTTGATCTTTCGCTGCCTCTAACTGCAACTGACTTTCGACTTGTTGCGAGACATCAGTTGCTAGCACAAAGTGCCCGGTTATCTCTCCCGACTCGTCAAAATGAGGCAGGTAAACTTTCTGCAAAAAACCCACTTCACCATGCGCATTTCGTTCCTCACTTTGAAAACTAACGACTTCTCCCTGATTAACTCGCTTCAGGTACTTGGTTAGATTTGGATAAACATTCTTTAAATGGCTCCGCTCCATGGGCATATTATTGAGTTCGTCTTCAGTTACACCGTACCAATCTCGATAACCTTTGTTGGTATACTGGAATTTTTTGTCTGTGCCGATATACGCAATAAGTGCAGGCACGTTATCTGTGATCATCCGTATCCAGCTTTCATTTTGCTTTAACGTTTCAGCATATTGATGCTGCGAAGTGACATTGGTAAATGTACACAGGGTATTGCCATCAGGCAGTATGGCAATGTTTCTTTCTACCACTAAGTTGTCGTGAACAATTTGCGTTCTTTCCCCCGCCATCGAAAGACTCAGCCCGCTCCACTGAGCACAATTTTGCAGGGCGTAGATGTTTTTGCAATTCATGATCACAAACGGAGGCACATTGGATTGCACCAAAAATGTATTATTCCAAAACGCAATACCGCCTTCTTTTTCAATAAGTAAAATACCCACATCAACGTTATCAATAACGCTCTGGAGCAACTTATTTTTCTCTTTGATAACCTGTTCGTAACGATTTGACTCGTTGAGTTTTACCTCAGTAATATCGTTAAACAGGATAACTTTACCGCCTTCTTGCGTTCGACGATCGGTGACTTGATACCAACGACGATTAGACAATTGATAAATTATACGTCCTTCAGGATCAGCGGGCAGTGCACTTCGAATTACACCAGAATGTTTGGCGGCTTGGGTAATGTCATGGTAGTTGTCACCGATTTTAGGGGTAATAGAAAGATCGTCCCACACTGTTTCAAAATGGCGATTGAAAAAGATGATGCCACCTAACCGGTCAAGCAATACCATTGCTTGGTTTGTGCTTTCAATGGCATCGTGCAGGCGCTGCTTTACCTTATTGGTTTCTTCATGGGCACTGACAAGTTCCGCGTTAGATTGCTCTAATTTTTGGAGTACGGACTGTAATTCTCGGTTTTTTGACTGACCTTTTCTGACAATTGCACGGAATGCTCAAAGGCTCTATAGCTATGGTGATTGAACCCCCCTTCTTCCATACGATACATAAGTGCAGCATTAATTTTTTCTAACTTTTCGTTCTCAGATTTTTGAAAGGCGAGTTCCTTTTTAAGAAGTTCGATTTCATCACTGTGGTCACTCTGCTGCAAAGTACACCCCCGTGAAAGTTTGATTAAGATGGACGGAGTGGATGTGTTCACCGTAAGCATTAAACCCAGCCACATTGTATTTTTGCTGAAGGCGCTTTATTTCATCATCTTTATTGCCTTGCTGAATTTCTAATCTTCGTAGGAAGCAATCGCAAGCATAAATAAACTCAGGCTCTCCAAATTGTTCTCGTAATGCATCCAGCTTACTTTCTAATGCATCTATACAATCCCCTAGCTGCACAAAGGTAAGAATAATGCCAAGGTCAATAGCACAGTAGAAAGTTATCGCATTGGTCGTTAAATCGACCTTTTGAATAGATCTGATGAAATATTTCCCCCCCACAAGAACGGCAAGCGGGAACATCGAAAATACATCAGGCGTGAGATCTTGTGCTTTCATTCCTAAAAGGCTGGCGTAATATTGCGCTGCGGGTTCGCCATTAATTTCATACACCGTACGGGTTTCAGGATCTGCATTAGTCACCACTAGCTTTGATACTGGCGAGTTAATATGGTCAATTGAAAAAACAGTAAAGGGCTTTTGGGTTCCTACTAGTAACAATACCGCTGCATCACTATAGAATTTCCCATTGTAAAAAACATAGGTAGCCTCTAGTTTAAGATCATCACCTGCGCTTCCTCCTAAGTGGGGAATGTTACCAAAAGCGGTGGCGAAGGTTTCTAAAAAGTGTTCTTCATGGCGCGACAACCCGTCTAGCATGGAAATGACAAAATGCTGTTCTGTTTCGTAGCGTTTTTCGCGACTTTGTAAAGTGCGTCTAAGGCTACTGGCAATCTCATGGGCTTCATCAAAGTTGACTTCACCTAGATTTGGTACAAGTGCAGTAGCAATGGAAAACTCCGACTTTAAAAAAGCCACCGCAAGCAGTTTATTAGTGCCATAACCATTTTTGTTAAATTCACCTGCACTTGTGCACCCTACAATATTGACGTTGGGAAACCAGTGCAGTATTTCTCGCGTGACGTCTTCTAAATCAAAAGACGTGGTGGTGTGAAATAACAAGAGCTCGATATCTTGAGGGCGAGCACTGCGAAGGATCTCTTGAGCGACTTCGCTACAGGCCTGCGTAGCGCCATAAGCCTTTACATCACTTTCACCATCAGCAGTAGAATAAGCCGATGTAGCTGGCTCGCTAAGCGCTGACAGAATTGAGGTTTTTGACACGAGTAGGCACCTTTTTCTTTTTATATTTATCTATTTTGCACATGTCTGAATTATTTAGCGTAACAACACACTCTAAACATTGAATACATTCACCGTAGTCAATTTGACCATTTGACTGTATGGCATCGATACCACACTGCTTCTGCTTACAGAGCTGACAAGGTGAGCCACACTCCGCCCGACGGTCGAGTAACTTAACTAATGGGAATCGCCCCACAATAGCAAGCCCAGCACCTAACGGACACAAATACCGACAGTACACTTTATGTATTTTTAAGCTTAGCACCAAAAGAATTACCGCATATAAGACAAAAGGCCAATAGCGCACAAAGTGTAGGGTAACCGCCGTTTTGAAAGGTTCTAATTCAGCCAATTTTTCTGCTAACGTAAGAGAATAAAAAGAGGAAGCAATAAGCCCGAGCAAGAGCACGTATTTGACTGCCTGCCCATAGCGGTGATGTTGCGGCTTTATTTTAATTTGAGGAATTCGCAATTGTTTTGCAATTACCGCCATTATTTCCTGCATGGCACCAAACGGGCATAGCCACCCGCAAAATAGTCCTCGCCCCACTAAGAAAAGTGAGACAAATACAAAACACCACAAAATAAAGATGACGGGGTCGAGTAAATACACATCAATAGAGAAACCGTCGACCAAGTCCAATAGCAAGGTATATATGTTCACAACGGACAACTGACCTTGCGCATAGAACCCAATAAAACACATCACAAACACCAATGAAACCGCACGAGAGATATGTACAAAGGTTGTGTACCTTGTCAATTTCCTCTGAGTCGCAAAGAATACTGAAAGCAACAGTAGATAAACCACAGTTATCGAAATTTCGACCGTGCGGTCACGCCAAATTTTTACCCATAAAGGCTCTGGCTTGGCTAACGCGGCTTCAGGGTTTTCAATAAACAATTCATTTGGCAGAGTAAAATTGAAAGAAAAAAGATGCTCGTCTAGCTCAAAGAAACTCGGCTTAAAAGGCAAACTAATGGCGATATCCATAGGCTGGTCTAATGAAAGTCCACCTTTGGATTTTATGCGCAATACTTTTATATCTTTGTACTGAGGTATTTCTTGCGTAAAGGAAGGCTCGTAAAAGCTATAAAAGTCGATATCGCGCAGCGCAATCGGAAAGCCACCTTGCAATACTTGTAAGTGCTCCGGTGTGGTTTGGGGAATAAACTCTGGGCTAACAAAGCTAAAGCCCTGTGTATTTATAACCAATAATGCCAACTCACCGGGTTTTAGGTTCTCTTTCAAACGTTGGTATTCTTCTTCACCCAATAAATTGCGACCGACAATGGGAATACTGAGGAAAGCGTAATAGTGCTGTGAGAATATCTGAGTTTTTTGAATGCTGCTTTGGCTACTATTTGGAATTTCTTCGCTGTCCTCAATACTAAAATCGATGATTTCAAGCGCCTCGTTCGCCGCAGTTATCACCTCTCTTTCAAGGCCGTCAAAATCGTACATATTAATTGTATGCTTTTGTATGTAGCCTTTTTCCAATAGCGCTTCAAACGACAATGGCTCGAAAAAATCTGGAGCGACAATTTTGTTACTTGGTGCGATAAAGCCATCGAGTTTCGCCCGTGCAACTGCAAGCGCTGAAGTGACAATAGTATCGTTAATTACCAATACTGAAACGGTGGCTTTGGTTACGCCATCAAAATATGTGGCATCGTTTCCAACGTTACTTTTGCCACCAATAATAAATCGCTCTTTGATATTGTGGCTTTTGTATTGTGCGACAAAATCAAACATGGCTTGTTCGCCAAGCCCGTGTAAGAAAATAGGCTCACTGTGTTCTTTGACAAATAAACCCATGAAATTTCCTTGTGGATCTAAACCAATCACAACGTTTACTGGCTTTCCCGAAAAACCGATAAAGTCGACAAAGTCGTTTGACTCAAATACATAACCCAATAGTTGCTGTAGTTGATAAACAGGCGTAACGGCAATATCGGTATGGGTTTCGCCTACACGGGTTGCGGTAGGAAAAATCTTTTCAATATGGCTAGGTATATCTGTGGCGTCATTTTGTGCCTGGCAATTGGCAACAAAAAGTCAAAAAAGAAAAAAAGAGAGACAAAAAAAGAAAGTATTTTACGCATGATGTGTGTGCACATAGTGATTGTGCGCAAGGCAATTGCGGGCAGTACCAACGACCGAGATATCGGCACTGCCCCGTACCTACTAGAAGAAACCTAGTGGGTTGATGTCATAGCTAACTAACAGGTTTTTAGTTTGCTGGTAGTGATCAAGCATCATCTTGTGTGTTTCACGACCGATACCAGATTTCTTATATCCACCAAACGCTGCGTGCGCTGGATATAAGTGGTAACAGTTAGTCCACACACGACCGGCTTCAATAGCACGACCTACTCTGAACGCGGTGTTGGCATCACGACTCCACACACCAGCACCTAAACCAAAGCTGGTGTTGTTCGCTATTTCAATGGCCTCTTCTTCCGTTTTAAAGGTTTGAACCGCGATTACAGGGCCAAAAATTTCTTCTTGGAATACACGCATGTGGTTTTGACCTTTCAAGATTGTAGGCTGGATATAATAACCGCCGCCAAACCCTTCAAGTTGCTCTTTCTCACCACCGGTAACCACTTCTGCACCTTCAGCTCTGCCGATATCGATATACTTCAAGATCTTCTCAAACTGCTCGTTAGACGCTTGCGCACCTACCATGGTGTCAGTATCAAGTGGGTTACCACGTTTAATCTTCTGAATCTTCTCGATAACCTTTTCCATGAACGCATCGTAAATATCTTCATGGATGATGGCACGCGAAGGACAAGTACAAACTTCACCTTGGTTGAAGTAACCCAACACCAAACCTTCAGCACATTTATCAATGAACTCAGGCTCGTGATTCATAATATCAGGGAAGAAAATGTTAGGCGATTTACCACCTAGCTCAACCGTTGAAGGAATAAGGTTTTCCGCCGCACAACGAAGAATGTGGCCACCTACAGGCGTTGAACCGGTAAATGCAATTTTCGCAATGCGCGTACTTGTTGCAAGGGCTTGCCCTGCTTCTGCACCAAAGCCGTTAACGATGTTAAGTACACCAGGAGGAAGCAAGTCTTGAATAAGCTCAGCGAACAGCAAAATAGACACAGGCGTTTGCTCAGCTGGCTTAAGCACAACAACGTTACCGGTAACAAGCGCTGGTGCCAATTTCCACGCCGCCATCAACAATGGGAAATTCCATGGAATAATTTGACCAACAACGCCGTACGGTTCGTGGAAATGGTATGCCACAGTGTTT
This sequence comes from Alteromonas sp. KUL42, assembly GCF_006538325.1. Taxonomy (GTDB): domain Bacteria; phylum Pseudomonadota; class Gammaproteobacteria; order Enterobacterales; family Alteromonadaceae; genus Alteromonas. The sequence continues at coordinate 53,044 of NZ_BJKK01000010.1, read as the reverse complement.
TTGTCGATTTCGCCAATAGTGCCTTCTTGGCTACGAATACAACCCGCGTAGTAGCGGAAGTGATCAACACACAGTGGAATATCAGCATTAAGTGTTTCACGTACTGCTTTACCGTTATCCCATGTTTCGGCTACCGCGAGTAACTCTAGGTTTTCTTCAATGCGATCGGCAATTTTAAGTAAAACATTTGAACGCTCGGCAACAGAGGTTTCCGCCCAGCCTTTCTTCGCTGCATGCGCAGCATCAAGTGCTAACTCGATATCTTCTGCAGTAGAGCGTGGAATTTGTGTGATATCGCTGCCGTCAACCGGTGACGTAGCAGTGAAATATTCACCCTTCACCGGTGCAACCCATTCACCGTTAATAAAATTTCCGTAGCTTTCTTTAAAGCTAACGACTGAACCTTCACTTCCTGGCTTTGCATAAATCATAAGATACACCCTTTGAATAAGTAACGCGTGTTGAGCGCTTCATCTGGTTTGTTGTGTAAAATGATAATCGTACTTTTATGCCGTCTTAACCATAATTCGATAGACCTAAATGACTCCTACTTTAGGAGGGGAAAAAAGGTTTACCGACAGGTTAATCATTAAGTGAAGTGGAAAACTCACTATTGCCGATATAACCGTACTTACTTGCAAGCCCAGTAAAATCAGACGGTGACGCATTTAATTTGCGTTTAATCACGGTAAGCGCATTCGATATAGTCTTAGAAGACACTCCCAATTCATCAGCAATAGCGACTCGGGATTTTTTCATGGCAATAGCAATAAAAATTTCGAACTCTCGCTTAGTAAGTTTGGTGCTAAGGTCCATATTGGTGTCGAGCAATTGATTGGCCAAATTCACAGCTAAGGCGCGTTCAATATACTCTTGTCCTTTTCCAACAACTTTAATCGCGGAAATCAAGGTGTCAGGAGGGCTACTCTTACTGATATAGCCCATGGCCCCCGTTTGCATGGCACGCTGCAAAATAACGCTGTCTTCAAACATGCTAAAGAAAATGATCTTTAACTTAGGATATTTCTCCAAAAACTGACTCGCTAACACTAGCCCACTTTCATTGGCTAAATTAATATCCAAGATCATGATATCAATTGTTTTTTCGCCTAGCACATCAAATGCATTGGCGCTGTCACCGGCGTCAAATACGCCGAGTGTTGGCATCATGGCATTAAGTAATGCACGATAGCCTTCTCGAACCACAGCGTGATCATCAACAATGAGTACATTCATGCTACTGCTGCGTCCATATCTTGTGAGTACCCTCGAAGCGTTAAATTCAACGCAACCTGGACACCGCCGTGTGACGGCGATTCAATGTGGCATGATGCCCCTATACAACGGGCCCTACTGCGCATAGATGACAACCCAATATTTTCTACAATATGAGTACCTAGCCCCTTCCCATTGTCTTTAACCACAATACTCAAATGACATTTATCAGCATGAATTTGAACGCCTATTCGGGTAGCTTTGGCATGTTTCACCACGTTGTTAAGCGCTTCTTGCACAAAACGGTAAAGGTGAATATCCCGTTCTCTATCTTCTTCGTAGTCTTTTAAATTAATCGACACGTCCCAGTGGGTATTTGGCAGCGCCACTTCTTGTTCATAGACCAAACGTTCAAGTGAAGCCTGTAAAGTAACGCGGTCCAAAACAAGCGGGTGAAGACGGGCCGTTAGCTTTCTAATTGCATCGCTTATTTGATGTGCCATCACCTGTACTTTATTCGCTGAAAATTCAAGGGCTGCTCGCTCCTTGGCATTAACTAATATGTAGGCGTGCGCTTTAATCGTTGTTAACAGCTGCCCCACATTGTCGTGTAGTTCCCTTGCCAGATAAGTACGCTCTTGTTCTTGTAAAACAGCCAATTGCTTGTCTATTTGGATCAGTTGTTGTTCTTTGGTTGTCAGCGAACATTGAAGATGCTGGAAGCGCTTTATAACCGTATTCATCTCTGCAATATCAGAATGCGGTAAAGCGGTTGTTTCTTTTCCCTCACTGAGCTTGGTTAACGCATTAGCCAATTGTGTTAGTGGCGCTAAACGCTGCTTTACAGCAATATGCAAGGTCGCTAGCAATAAAACAAACGTTGCAAAAAACAAACCAGCTACAAGCCCAAAGAAATGTAGGTTTTGCGCAAGTTCAGTGGCGTCTTGTGGCTTAACCACTAAATAGTAGTTTTCGTGAATGGGGATGATAACTGGCGTGGCATCGTATATGCCTTCGTTTGCATTTGCGCTTTTTGCTGTGCTTTCACCAAAACTATTGCTTAGCTCGAGTGAGTTATAATTTTCTAAAAGACGACCAGTAAAATATTCTGCAGATAAATGAGGACTGGGCTCAACTATCGCTTTAAGCTGCGATGCGGGAATATTCAGTTGCACCATTTCACGAACTTGAGCAAGCGCACCGGATGTTTCTTCTGCGATATTACTTTTGATGTGAAAGTACACCAAGCAACAAAATACCATAAAGCAGCCGATAAAAACGGCCACTATGGTAGATGCTATTTTAGTGAAGCCTGACATGTACGCCCCCATAATCCTAATGATACAGACTTATGCTAGCCATAAGGTAATGAAAAGCACATCCTACATAGGGGGCGATTTCCTCCTACCTAGGTAGGAGAGTTTTCGGTTTAGTCTATCTTCTGCTTCAGGCCTCGACGGATTAATATCGCATCTGTTGTTGGTTCTTGACCGCGGAACGCTTTGTAAGACTCCATCGGTGGACGAGAGTTTCCAGTAGCAAGAATGTGCTTACGGTACTTCAAGCCATTTTCTAACGTTAAACCACCGAGTTCTTGCATGTATGCAAAGGCATCAGCTGCTAGTATTTCGCTCCACATATAAGCATAGTAACCAGCAGAGTAGCCACCGCCCATAGAATGAGAGAAGAAAGCACTGCGATAGCGAGGGGGAACATAGTCGATGTTAACACCGTGTTTCGCCAATGCTTGTGTTTCAAACTCGTTTATATCAGTAGGTACTGCATCTGCAGAGATACTGTGCCATTCCATATCAAGTAATGCAGCAGACATGTACTCTAGCGTATCAAAGCCTTGGTTAAAGGTACGCGAACGAATAACCTTTTCGAGCAATTCACTTGGAATAGGCTCACCCGTTTCATAATGCTTAGCATAGTTTGCAATAACATCAGGATACGCAGCCCAATCCTCTTCAAACGTAGAAGGGAACTCTACGAAATCGCGCGATACAGCAGTACCCGCTAGTGAAGGATAGTTCACTTCTGAAAGCATACCGTGTACACCGTGGCCCATTTCGTGGAACATGGTAGTAACATTGTCATAGCTTACTAGCGTAGGTTCACCTTCCGGCGCTTTTTCAATGTTCATAACATTAACAACCACAGGCTTTTGATTTAAAAGCTTAGATTGTCCAACGAATGAACTCATCCACGCGCCACCGCGTTTACCGTCACGTGCGAAATAATCTGCATAGAAAATAGCTAGACTCTTGCCATCGATATCAAATAATTCATACGCCTTCACGTCAGGATGATAAACAGGTAAGTCAGGACGAGGCTCAAAGCGAATTCCGAACAACTTGTTCATGGTGTAAAACACACCATCCTCTAGCACACGATTGAACTCAAAGTATTGTTTAACTTCACTTTCATTAAGGTCATAACGGGCTTGACGTACTTTTTCTGCATAATACGCCCAATCCCATGGCTGCAATTCTGCATCCGTCAACTCTGCATTCATCAAACGCTGAATGTCTGCAGCTTCCTTTTCTACATTTTCAATAACCGCAGGCACCATGCTATCAAGCATCGAATAAACAGCTTCAGGTTTACCTGCCATTTGTCTTTGCAAGCTATATTCTGCCCAACTGTCATAGCCCATTAGCGCCGCCTTTTCTGCGCGCAGTCTCGCTAGTTTCAATACGATTTCGCGGTTGTCGTTGTCACCTGACTGTGCTCGGTTAGCTGAAGCTTCCCATACTCGTTGACGTAGTGCTCTGTTTTCAAGTGAAGACAAAATAGGCTGTCGCGTGGTATTGGTAATGCTAATCAGATAGCTACCCTCGTGCCCATTTGACTTTGCAGCTTCCGCCATCGCGTTAATTTGACGCTCACTTAAGCCCTCAAGTTCGCTGCGATCTGTTACCACAACAGAAATGGCTTTAGATTCAGCCAACAAGTTCTGAGAGAACTTTGTGGTGAGTGAAGACATTGCCTCGTTAATTTGGCGTACTTTCTGCTTTTGCTCTTCATTTAAGCGCGCACCGGCATAAACAAAATCGTCATAGGTTGTTTCTAACAAACGCAACGACTCTGCATCTAATGAAAGCGTCTCTCTTTGATTGTAAAGCGTCTCTACACGCTTAAACAGGGCTTCATTTAGATTAATATTGTCAGAGTGAGCTGCCAGTTTTGGCGCAAGTTGTTGCTGAAGTTCACGCCGCTTAGGATTGCTGTCTGAACCTGAAAGATTATAAAAAACACGACTTACACGTGTAAGTAACGCGCCACTTTTTTCAAGAGCGACCAATGTATTTTCAAAGGTTGGCGCAGCAGCATTGTTAGCGATAGCGTCAATTTCCGCTGCATGCGCTTTCATACCTTGTTCAAAAGCGGGTAAGAATTGGTCGTCGCTTATTTTATCAAACTGCGGCGCTTGATAGGTTAAAGGGCTTGCGGTCAAAAGTAAGTTAGGCTCTGCTTGTTGCTGTAAATCCGCTTTCATAGTTTCGTCTGTATTTTGTATAGTTGCAGGCTCTTTAGTGCACCCCGCGATGATAAACACCGAAGAAATCGCTGCCGCCAATAAGGTCTTTTTCATTATTTTTCCCTGGTTTGTTATTAACATTATACTTAGTTAACAAATGTTATATCATAACAATAAGGAAAATAGTTTTTTGATCTCAAATCAACGCACTTTTACCGAAAATGACGTGACCTTTTTACTGTTTTAACCCTGCCTATACGGGTATGCGACCTTAAGCTGGCTCTGATTGCTAAATAGAAAATCATTCAACAAACCGACTGCGGTTAAACTGAACTTTCTCAAGCAGCCACGATGAAAACGCCTGAAACTTAGCTTGAGTGTACGTCTCCTTATGACTGGCAAGCCAAAATGTGCGCTTGATATGGATATCTTGCTGTAGCAAACGGACAAGCCCTGCCTGATGCTCTGCGATAAACTTTGGCAATATGCCCACGCCAGCGCCATTCACTAACATTTGATGTTGCGCGTTGATACTGGTACTGCGCAGAGCACTTAGCTGTGAAAGTGCCGTTTCTTCAATAAACTTAAGCTGTGGTGCATAAACCAAATCTGGCACATAACTAACAAGGTTGAAGTGGCGAAGGTCGTGAAGGCTCTTGGGTTTTGCGCTTTGTACCAGTGTTTCGTGTGTATATAGGTAGAGCTCATAGTCGGTCAGTTTCTGTGTTACCAATAATCCCTTGCTCGGTTTTTCAAGCAAAATCGCCATGTCCGCTTCCCGTTTGTTTAGGTTAAGAAAGCCACTGGTGGCAACCAGTTCAATACAAATCCCTGGATACTGGGCTTTAAAATCGGGCAATAGCGGAGCTAAAAACCAACTCCCAAACCCTTCGGAAACACTGACTCTAATGGTACCGGCTAAATGCGAGCGCTCGTCGCTAAGCTCGTTTTGCGCCTCTAGAAAATAGTGTTCCGCCTTTTCTATATAACGCACCAATTCACTGCCTTGGGAAGTAAGTACATATCCCTTTTTGGTAAGTTCAAATAAATTACAGTTAAGTGAATCCTCCAGCTTTTTTACACGACGAATAAGTGTTGTAGGGTCAACCTTAAGCCCTTTTGCTGCAATAGCTACACGACCATTCCTAGCTAAACCTAAAAACAATCTCATGTCATCCCAATTCATCAAAAACACCTGCATTTTTACAGCACCAAGCTGCAAGTATAGGTATTGCTATTGCAAACACAAGGTTTCAATATTGTAAAAAATCACGGGAGTTTTGTTATGAAAAAAATTGTTCACTTTATTGCAGGCAAAGACTATTCAGATAGTACTGAAAACACCGCACCAGTGTTTGCACCGAATACCGGTGAAGTACAAGCCGAAGTTAGCTTAGCAGGCGAAGCAACACTGGCTTACGCCATTGAAAGCGCAAAAGCGGCGCAAGCAGAATGGGCAGCAACGAATCCGCAACGACGTGCTCGCGTGATGTTCAAGTTTAAAGAGTTGGTTGAAGCCAACCGTGACCGTTTAGCGGCATTGTTATCAAGTGAACACGGCAAAGTGTTAGTAGACGCACAGGGCGATATTCAACGCGGTTTAGAAGTTATTGAATTTGCTTGTGGTATTCCACACGCTCAGAAAGGCGAATACACAGAAGGTGCTGGCCCAGGTATCGATGTATATTCAATGCGCCAAGCACTTGGCGTTGTAGCGGGTATTACCCCGTTTAATTTCCCAGCGATGATCCCTATGTGGATGTTTGGGGTGGCCATTGCTTGTGGCAACGCGTTTATCCTTAAGCCTTCAGAACGCGACCCTTCTGTACCAGTTGAGCTGGCTAAATTAATGATGGAAGCAGGCTTACCGGCAGGTGTACTAAACGTAGTTCACGGTAACAAAGAAGCGGTAGACGGTATTCTTGATCACCCCACCATCAAAGCAGTTAGCTTTGTTGGTTCATCGGATATTGCTAACTATGTGTATGAGCGCGGTGCGCGTGCAGGTAAACGCGTACAAGCCATGGGTGGCGCTAAGAACCATGGTATCGTGATGCCAGACGCTGACCTTGATCAAGTAGTTACTGACCTTGTGGGTGCCGCTTATGGCTCTGCCGGCGAGCGTTGTATGGCGTTACCTGTTGTTGTTCCTGTTGGTGAGGACACTGCTGAGAAACTCAAAGCCAAGCTTATTCCTGCTATCAAAGACATTATGGTTAGCCACAGTGAAGATCCTAATGCCCACTACGGCCCAGTAGTAACAGCTGCCCACAAAGAGCGAGTAGAAAGCTACATTGAACTGGCGATCGAAGAAGGCGCAGAGTTGGTATATGACGGTAGAACAAGTCAAATTCCAGCTGACAGTAAGGGTTACTTTATAGGCCCTACGTTCTTTGACCACGTCACCAAAGATATGCGCTCTTACCAAGAAGAAATTTTTGGCCCAGTGTTACAAATGGTGCGTGCTAAAGACTTCAACGAAGCTGTTAATTTGGCCAGCGACCACCAATATGGTAACGGTGTGGCGATGTATACTCGAAACGGACACGCTGCCCGCGAGTTCGCTCAACGCGTAAATGTTGGCATGGTAGGCATAAACGTACCAATTCCAGTGCCCGTTGCCTATCACACCTTTGGTGGTTGGAAACGTTCAGCGTTCGGCGATACAAACCAACACGGTATGGAAGGCGTGAAGTTCTGGACAAAAGTAAAAACCATTACACAGCGCTGGCCTGACGGTTCTGACTCGAACGACAACGCTTTTGTCATTCCCACAATGGGCTAAATGAAGAGGACAAGATAATGACGAATGTAGCATTTATTGGCCTTGGTAATATGGGCTCGGGCATGGCTGACAACTTGGTCAAAAATGGCTTTAACGTAACCGCCTTCGATTTAAGCGAAGTGGCCCTTGCCAAAGCCAAAGAGTGCGGGTGTCACATTGCTGACAGTACACAGCAAGCGGTAGCAGATGCAGATATTGTGGTAACCATGCTGCCTGCGGGTAAACATGTGATGGACATCTACGCTTCTCAAATTCTTGAGAATGTAAGTACCCAGACCTTGCTGATTGACTGCTCCACTATCGATGTAGAAACCGCGAAAAACGTTTCGGCCCTTGCCAAAGAAAAAGGTATTAGCATGTTAGATGCACCTGTTTCTGGCGGCGTTGCCGCCGCGGCAGGAGGCACACTGACCTTTATGGTTGGCGGCAATGCCGATGCATTTGAAAAGGCCCAAGGTGTGTTAGGCGCAATGGGTAAGAAAATTGTACACGCTGGCGGCCATGGTGCAGGCCAAGCGGCCAAAATCTGCAACAACATGCTTCTTGGCGCCACTATGATTGCCACCTGTGAGAGCTTGCAACTTGCCCAAAAATTGGGGCTAGACCCACAAGTCTTTTTTGATATTGCATCCAATGCTTCTGGTCAAACATGGTCGATGACAAGCTACTGCCCAGTAAAAGGCGTTGGCCCACAAAGCCCAGCTGACAACGACTTTGCAGGCGGCTTTGCCTCAGCGCTTATGCTCAAAGATTTAGGGCTTGCCATGCAAGGGGCGAAAGGTGTGAATGCCCAAGTCCCCATGGGAGAGCTAGCAGCCAAGTGGTTTGAAATGCATTGCGAAGAAGGCAATGCCGGCATGGACTTTTCCTCTATTATTAACCGCTTAGCTTAGTTCAACGTGATTTAACTTAACATTTAGCAGGGTGTGCTGATTATTAACACACCCTGTTATGCTCTGCACAAAAATAAACAGACTCTAACCAAAAGGGCAGTAAAAATAACGAGCCTGTTCGTTTGTAGGTTGTAATACGTCAAACTTGCCTACTATTTCCTCGAAAGCCTGAGGCCTCATAAGCCGAAGAACTTGCATAAGCTCTAGATGCTCTTTGTTGACATCAATTTCATAGTTGCCCATTAGTAATATTACGCCTTTGACAAGGATTTCATTGGATTCACTACTAGACATAAATTGATTGAAGTGCTGTACGCTGGCCTGCAACCATAAATAGAGAGGATCAGGAAGAGGGGCTCCTGAATAATAAGGCACATTTTGCGCAATTACCCTCTTTAGCGCGGCAAGATCAAACGCTTTCGCAGCCAAATACAATAAACTACGCCCGTATGTGTCAAGTTGATAAATATCAAACCCCGCGTCAATGAGTACCCGAAGTGTGCCTTCGTAAAGTATTCGACTGTTAAAATAATTGAAATTGAACGTTTCGGGAACCCCCCCTTGGCAAGAAGTGCTTGGTACGCGCGAGGCTCCTGCTGAATGTACTGATGCATAAGACGTTCTAAACTAACATCCGATTTTGTATCAAGAACAGCCATTTCTTCGACACTAGGTATCTCGCCGAACATCATATTCCGTTGAAATGTTGAGTTCGATTGTGACATTCGCACTTCATCCGCTCTTTTGCGCAAGTAACAAGAAGGGATCAATGGAGAAATGTCGTACCACTGATAAAACTTCGCTTCAGCGCTATCACTATTAAAACTATCCCTATCTATGTGGATCATTTCAATTTGACGTTTAATCTCGCTAACCAAGGTTTTGCATTCCGTACTTTGTAGCTCTAATTTCGCCGTCTCGGTTGGCTTTGACAATGCCTCTCTTCTGTTCATTTCACTGGCAAGTGCTTTAGTCCTTGAACTAGGAGTAAAAGGCGTGCGCTGCAATGCCTCTACATTTACACCGAGTGATTTGAGTTTATCACGCTGCTCTTTCCAATAGTCACTCTCACCATTATTGGCACCGTGCTCATTGGCTAAAACAATACCTGCCTGATTAACTTCCTTCGGTGCTAATTTCGCGCCCATTTCTATTAAACGATTCACTTGTTCTACGATAGGTGAGATACGATTATGCAGGGCTAAATTTGCTTTTTCGGTGTCCTCGGTGCTCTCTATCTTTAGCAGCATTTTCTGTCGAGACAATCCTTGAAACATGTAATCCAACGTAGAATTTACATAGGCTTCGGAAGTAAATACCTCTCCTCGGTCCAATAAATACTCTACCACCTTCGCTTTCCCAGCTTTTGCAGCCTCGTCAATAATTCTCAGGCCTCCTAATATTGCTATAGGTCTACTTGCATCAGGTAACTGTTCAATTAGTGTAATTAATTGTTTTTCGGATAACGTGGCTTTTTCGCTTAAATCATCAATCCAAATTGCAGTAAAAAACCAAGCCACGTCCTCATTTGTAAATATATCTTCGCCGTTGTCAAAGTTACGCTCCCCCGCCCCCCATCTGTCTAAAAGCCACTGAGCAGGAACTTGGTTTCTTTGACCATTTTCGAGCTCTGTGTAATACACAGGCAAGTGCACTTCACGCGCCTTTTTAGAATCAAATTTCCACTGAACATCAGGCATGGTGTTTGCCATCTTTGCAGCCTCAGACGCTTTTCTTAGATTTCCATTCAGCGTCAGAGCGCCTGCAATTTCGAGCAGTGTATAATCTGACGAATAATCGTTGATATTGGTGCTCATCTTTGAACTGACTTGGCTTTGCATTAACTTTTGCTGAACGTCCAAACATTCATCGTAAGTAAGTGGCTTATCTTCAGATGAAATGGGTCGCTGACTTTGCGCTATATCACTTGGTTGATGTGTACGTTTTGGAGTACCTTCGTCAATTTCTGGCACCTTTCGAAAATTGGCTTCAGATACTGAAATTTCATTAGGTCTTAAAAGAATTACAACAGCTAGAATTGCAGCAATTATCAACACAATAAGCGCTGAAATAGCCATCCAATTAATTGATTGTTTTCGCATAAAAATCCCTTTCATTTTTGCGTCTACTCCGGCTTTGGCACCCGTGCAGGCGGTGCAGTTATAGCCTCTAAGAAAGCCACTAGCGCGTTAATTTCTGCGTCACTTAAATCGAGTTTTTGTAATAGTGATGATGTAATGGGTGATAATGGGTCGTCTTCATCTGGTTGAGTGGGATTGCCCCCATTGTTGTAGATATTCAAAATACCTTCCATACTTGAGAACAAGCCGTTGTGCATCCATGGCTTTGTATTCATGACCCCGCGTAGACTAGGCGTTTTGAACTTGCCAACGTCTTTTGGATCACCTGTAACATTGTAACGACCTAGGTCTTCATACTCACGCTTATACCAAGTCAAACCCAAGTTATGAAAGTTGTCGTCGGTAAATCGAGGGCCGTGATGACAATTAACACATCGGGCTTTTCGTCGGAACAGATCAAGCCCCCACAACGCGTCGTCACTTAGTTTTCTACTATAGCGCTGCTGCTTAGCAGTATCATTTTCACTTAAAGACATCAAAAAGTAATCAAAATCACTTTTTCTTGATTTTATTGTGCGCTGAAAACTAGCCAACGCTTTTGCAATATTCGTCGCTGAAAGGCTGTTTTCGCCATAAGCGTTTTCAAACAATGTGACATAGGAAGCGTCGCCCGCCAACCGTTCGACGAGATCCTCAAGATTAAAGGCCATTTCAACGGGATCTTGAATTGGCATTAACGCCTGTTGCTCAAGCGATGCAGCCCTTCCATCCCAAAAAAATGCTTTGAGAAAGCCTACATTTTCTATAGTAGGAGCATTGCGCAAACCCGTCTGTCTGTCATGCCCAAACGACACGCGTTTCCCGTCGCCCCACCCTAAGTCAGGGTCATGGCAACTTGCGCACGCAATTTGCCCAGACGCCGATAACTTACCATCGTTGAACAGTGTATATCCCAGCTTGTAGACAGCATCTGAGTATGGACTTTCTGCTGGATGTTGAATAGGCGGCAGTAATCCGAGTTCTACAAAATCGACAGACTCATCGACGTGCGCTTTAGGCCACAATGTTCTGGGTTTTGAATAAGCTTTGCGAAGTGCTTGAAAGTCGACACCTTGGTAGGCTTCAACTTCCGCTTCGCTGATTGTTAAGCTTAGTGCATCCGCTTCACTCACCAATAGAGTAAGCGCAATAGTACAACATAGATTAACGACTACGCACCGTAACATGTATATCCAAACTCTCGCTCTTTACAAAGTTTACACGTTATCGCTCTCGATAAACGCACTTACAATACTCACTACTCGATAGTAAGCGTTTCTTGTGTAGAGTCAGATTTTACTAGACGTTTTGCCTCTTCCATTGCGTTTTCGCTTCTTATTTCAACACAGCCTGACTCTCGCGCTTCGCTCATCGCAGTCAGTTGTGCGTTAAATATTTGTGCTTGTTTAAGAAAATCTTTAGCACCAATATCAGCGTCGGCGTTGTAACACAGTTGAGCAACAACAAGTGTGCCGGCAACAAGTAAAGTCATAGTTATCTCCTAATAATCGTAATTAATACCAAACCAGACTTGTCGTCCAAGCTCTAGTCCGGTGGTAAAGGGAGCGACCTGATGAGTTCGCGAATTAAATAGATTAAGTACTTCTGCGCTAAGTATAATTTCGTGATTTTTGGCTAGGTTCCAGTGGTACCGGAGATTTGCATTCACAAGCCAAAATTGCGGCCGCTTGGCAAGTCGATAGACCTGATACTCTCGCTGGGTAGAAGTACAGCCCGAACATACTTGTGTAGCGTCAGAAAAGGTTTTCCTATCTGAGGTAGGATAAATGGCTTCTTGCGACCCCATGTAACGAGCGTGAGCAGAAAACTCCCAGTTGCGCCAATCCATTCCCCAGCTTACATTGGCAATTATTGGGCGATTGGTATCTTGTTGCTCTAACGATAAGTCGTGACGGGTAATTAAGTTGAGTTTAGTCACTAATACACCGCTTTCGTTATATGTGTCTGTGCGAAGGTAAATTAGCTCACTGTCGTCATATGTATAATTTAGCGACTGATTGCCTACACTGCCTTTAACCGTATCACCATCAAAATTACGTCTACTTGTGGTATTGCTGGCGTGAGAAATATTCAATTCCACATGATGCTGTGCAAAGTTAGCCATCCACGTTATTGAATAACGCTGATATTCACTTTCACCATTATTTTGTGCAAAGAGGATTGGTTCCCCTTGCTCTCCATACCCTTTTTCACGATTAATACTGTCTTTATTGGTACGGTCGACATAACGCAGCTCCAACAACCCACCTAATAGGGGTTGACGGTACCCCAACGTAATTTCATCACCATAGGGAGTAGCTAAGTCGTTGTAAACGTATCTTGGGCCTGATGGCACAACTGCCGACTGCCACTGACCAGGCACATTTTGAAATGTATTTCTGACCTGCGAGATAAACGGCGTTATCGCACTATTTAGCTTATAGTTGAGTACACTGCCCTGATAGTAGCGATTTGCACCAAGGATAACTTGGTACTTTTCCCACAGTGTATATTGTGCGCGAATTCGAGGGGCGAGATCATGATTGGCAAAAAAATCATTGTAGTCGTATCTAACGCCCGCGGTAATATCAAATGTAGGCCATTCAAGTGTATGTTCGTAATAAGCTGACGCACTGACCACTGAGGCTTCGCTGCGCGACTTGGGAGATATCTGTCGCGTTTGAAAATACTGACCTGAGGTAAGTATATTCTCTTGGTAAAGTAAAAAATCGTCAGGGTCTAACAAATTAAGTGGACGCCCCAATTCAGCTTCAATAGCTGAAATAGGACGGTGGAACGTCGTATTTACACAATCTAGAATATAACTACCGCAGTTCACATTGGCATTGAGTACACTGCCGTTGTACAAAATAGCATCTTCTAGCCTGTCAAAAACTACGTTTTGATGAGTTATCGCATATCCCGTTGATACGTAGTTATCAACGTCTAACCAAGAAAATCGTGTTGAAGTAAAATCCTGTCGAAAGCGTATATCATTTTGGACTTTTTCAATGTCACCGTATCCACCTTCGGGGCTTGATATGCTGTCATTGTAATCTCCCCATGCCTTACCCGGTACATTCTTCCACGAAAACCACAAATTAGGCGCAGTTTTACTATTTTCACTTTGATTCCAAGATAGCTGAGTGTCAACACTCCCCCAATCTCTTCTGGCATCCCATGCTAGTAATGCGGATGTTCCACCACCGTCAATGGTATAATCACTATTTAATGTAAGTTCGTCAAAGTAGTCGCCTGAATATGGGGCGTACAACAGCCTAAGTTGAATATCATCTTTATCGGTCAAGGCGTAGTCAAACTTCACCATGGCATTGGTATTCGTTTGTACTTTCTCACGCAGTGAACCTAATTGGTCGTAACTTTCTTTCGATTCTAACTGCTGGAATTGCGCTACCATTCCCAATTTGTCAGTAATAGGTAAAGACAAATACGTACTGAAATCAAGCTTTGAAAACGTGGCTTCATCTAGGGTGGATGTACCATCGAAGTCATTGCTGTAGAAACGGTGGTAACGAATTAAATTGTCACCCGTTCCCCTCAAGCTCATACCAAAATGTGGGTGCTTTTCCGCATTTCGCGTATTAGCTAGAACCAAACCACCAGAAAAGTCACCGTAGCGCGCAGGAATATTGCTATCGTAAACCGTTACATCTTCGAGTAATTTTACGTTGATAAACGACTGTTGACTGTGGCCCGATACATCCTGCACAAGGTTTCTGTCAATTTGCGCATTACCTGTGCTCAACTTAGAATTATTAACCACGCCATCTACTTGGTAGGCAGTTTGATAACCTTGTGTACCTGCAATCGATACCTCTGCTGGACGAATATTTGATACCTGTGTGGCGGAATAGGCCGACTCACTAAACTGCACGCCAGGCAATACCGCGAGGACATCATTTAAGTTTCCGTTACCAAATGAGTATTGGCGTAATAGATCTTGGTCTAAGACATACGCCCCCTCAGCGGTGACAGACAATGGAACTGGACGAGCCCCCGTTACCGTAATGCGTTCGACGTTGTAGCAGTTCTCAGAATCAATCTCACAATGAACCGACGGTTTTGACGCACTATTAGCGTTGTCGTTGGTCTTTGACGCTAATGCCCCCACTACAGCCTTCTCTTGGGCTGATGTAGCTTGTTCAATATCTGTAAGTTCATCGCTATAACAAGGAGATACAGATATGGCCAGCATTACACTGGCCATTACTTGAATAGAGATCTTCATAAACTATTGTTTACTTGGGTCCAATGGGAAAGCATCTTCACTATCAGGCGTGCCGTCGTTGTCGCTATCGTCATCAAGCACTAAACCAGACGCGAGAATACTTTCTTCGCTCGCAGAAGGCGCAAAGAAGTTAGGCATTCCGTCAAAGTCCGTATCAACTGTAGCAATGCTCACTGCCGTAAAATCATCTTTTACAGACAAAGTAGACGCCACTTCAGTTTGAATTCCGTTTATCTCTACTGGACCTAAAGACGAATCATTGGCCAGTGACAACGCCTGTTCAAATTCACCAATAGAGCTTAGGTGACTTGCATAAATAGGAATAAACTCAGCTTTTTGCAGCACATTGGCATCAACTAGCTCTGCTAATCGCGTATCAACAACACCTTTCCATACGGCTTTAGCCGTTTCAAATGCCGATGCATAACCTTCACTGCCTGCTGCATTACGCAAAATAGCTAGGAACTCAGCATAATCACCTTCTCTGCGGATGTAAGAATAAAACTCATCGGTTAATTCCCCAACCTCTTCTGGGATGATATTCGCTTCTATAGCATTAAGCGCAACAATAGCTTCGTTGTAGTACTGCTGTGCTGCCGTGAAGTTGCCACCTTTTGCCAGTTGCCAGCCAACAAACGACTTTAAAGGTGCAAGTTGGGCATGATCACCTTCAATTTTAGCAAAGTTAGTGTTGATATTAGCCAATAAGCCATCTGAAAAATCAGGCGTGCTGACAAGGTTTGCATACTGAAGCATATAAGCATTTGCTCTAATCGCATCGCCAACGGTAATATCTTCATCAGTATCGTCACCATCAGCAAAGCGACTTTGAGCAATAGAAGTACATTGTTGAACAGCAGTATCAATAAGTGTGGTTGCTTCATCAAGGCCGCTTAAACGTGCTACAAGTACCGCTTCGTTGATGAGCATCTCACAACCTGTACTCCCAATGTTTAATGTGTAGCCTTTTTCCTGCTCAAAGTAAGCGTCAGAGACCAATACATCCAGCCCTTCTTGCAGATAAGCAATAGCGGCTTCGTACTCGCCTTGTTTACGCAGCACATAAGCGGCACCTGGATTAGAAGTATTGAATGCGACCAGGGTAGTAAAGTAATTGCGTAAATCAGTTTCATCTTTTGCCTCTTTAATAAGCTGTAAGGCCGCAGCTTTATCTTCCATATTTCGCACTTGTGCAAGTAATAACGCGTCCGCAGCATCTGATGCAATGCGAGCATGCCTAGAACTACTTTCAGGTAGACCTGACAGTAGAGTGTCGATCCCCGCTTCTGGATACAAATTCACAAAGGACTCTGTTGCACCTGCTATGCCATAGTCGTATTCAACACGGGTAACTTCCCAATATTCGTCAACTTCACGGGGATAGTTCTCGTCGTAATTCACAACGCCGTGCAGTGCTAGTAAGTCTGCCATCGCACCTTTAGCATCATCAAGTTGATTCAGCTCAATGTAGGCTTCAATAACGTCAAATAATGCTACTTGTCTTATCTTGTAAACAAACTCACCTTCATTACCATAACGGTCATTAGTAACTTCTTGAGCAGGTATAGTTTTAGCGTAGCGCTGAAGACGCTTCGTTTGAACAAGTGCTAGGTCAAATAAGGTGTTGTTATTTGTGGATTGCCATTGTGCAATGGTGTCATCAACAATGTCTCTATAGCCAAAAAATGTACGCAGAATAGAAGTAGAATAACCATCTTCGGCTAAAGAAGAGAAAAGTAAGTCAAGAATATTATAGGCCTGATTGGCACTGGCAAAATCCCCCGCTAAACGGTAGCTGTCTGAAAGATCATTGAAAAAGTCAACATCTGTTGAATCAAAAGCGCTCAAACCTTTAGAAGCAACAAATTGGGTATACAGGGCATTTGCTTCATTACGCAATATTTGTGCTTCTTCAACATTACCACCTTGTTGATAGCTATTTGCGACGTTTACCATGGCAAAAGCGCGTTGCGCGTCAGAAACAATATTCGCGCTATTAAGGCGGCTCTCTACTTCAGATGTAAGGCCTGCTTTGGCGTAGCCTTGAATGATATTTGCATTAATAATGCTTTGGCTTTCATCATCTGTTAATTGGGCATTGATAGCTTCAGCGCGTTTCAAATGAGACTTATCACTCGCGTAGTAATAGTATGCTCTGTCCAGGTTGCTCGTTGTTGCACTACTTAGCGTTATTTCAGCATTCGCTTCACCGCCATTCCCATCAGAAATAGTTACCTCGAAGCTGTCACTTACTAATGTAAGGTCGTTAGGAGTATAAGTTACCTCACCGGTCGTAGCACTAACATTAAGTGTTCCGTTAACCGCTGTTCGGGTTACCTCGTAACTTATCGTGTCACCATCGATATCTGATGCAGAAATTTGGCCTTGTTTCGTTTCACCACCCGAAACAATAACGGTAGTTGAGGAAAACTCGGGGTCGTCATTAACAGGCGCAATAGTCACTTCAACGTTTGCAGTTGCTGTTGACTTACCATCAGACACGGCAATAACAAAGTTATCCGAACCATTAAAATTCGCATTGGGTTGGTAGGTAGCAACACCAGTTTGAGCATCGATTTGCACGGTCCCATTTGCCGCACTATTCGAAAGGCTAAACGTCAAACTGTCATTGTTTTGATCGCTCGCAGCAACCGTTAGCTCGCCACTGGTGTCTTCGTCAACAGACAGGGAATATGCACTTTGAGAAAAAGTAGGCGAGCTGTTTGATTCGCTACCACCACTGCCGCCACCACAACCGCCAAGAATGACAGCGCCACAAAGTAAAGAGTACTTGAAGTGTTTCATTAGAGTAAGTCCTTGAAAAATTCCGAAGGATCTTAATCTAAATAAAAACCATTATCAATAACACTATTGTTTATATTGGGTATTCAAGAAATTAGAGTAGTGACACTGTCCATAAAGTCTCGGCATATAAAAACAAAAAAGCCACCATAGTATTAGTTATGGTGGCTTAGTGCGTTGCTCTTTGCGGTATCAATGATTGATGGGCTTAGTGTCGCCCCCCACAACAATCACCAGAGTGCTCTGCCCAATGCTTTAGCTTGGTAGTTTTACCAATGCCTGGGTTAAAGCTATTAGTTGGGTCTAGCTCGCGATAAAAGTTTTTAAGTGCATCTTTGGCAAAATACTCATGACCTACATTGTGTTCGGCAGGATACTCTGCACTACGCTCATCGAAAGTTTTCAGTATTTGACCTTTTAGCGCTTTGGCATCAGCCCCTTTCTTAAGTACGTAATTTTGATGCATCACGTGGCAAAAAAGATGTCCGTAGTACAATTTGGTGTCTATTTGATCATCTATCTCTTTAGGTAGTATTTCGAACCAGTCTGGATCGTTGCGTCGTAACGCTACATCAATGGTCATCATAGCGCCTACCGATTTACTATTCATAATGTGATAGCGACCAATAGCACCACCTGCCACAAAACGATGTAATATTGCTTTGTCCGCTTCATCTTCGGTACATTCAAAATAACCACCGTCATTGGTTTTGAAGAACTCATCAAGATACGCTTTGGCTTCATCAACCCCTTCATTGCTCATCTCTAAGATCCAATGATGTTGATACTTATCTCGGAAGGCTTCCATCCTTTTGGGTAAGTGATTTGGAAACAGGTAACTGAAATATTGCATGACTCTGTCTGACATTTTATTCGGTAAGAAACCCAGTTTGTCAGTAAACGCATCAAACTTGCGCTTGAATGCAAAGAGTTTTGGGATGAATTTAGCACCCAATTTGCTAATGACAATAAACATGTCCTTGCCGTACTTTTTAGATACGTCGTAGCAGTCTCGGTGCAAATACTCGCCAGAATCCGGTAGATGTTTAAAGGTAGATAAAATATCTCGTCTTACCTTTGTGAATACTTCTGCGTCATTCGACCCCACATAAAACACTTGTTTTCTTTCAGGAATGGGGAAGGTGTCTAACCTCACGGCAAAGACAGCAAGCTTTCCAGCACAGCCTGATGCATCGTGGAGTCTGCGGCCATCGTTGTTAAAACGAGAAGGCGTATCTGAATCTACGTCACGTACACGTTCGTCATATTCATTGTCAGAGGCGCGCGCATCAGGATGCTTAACATCACTTTCTGTGTAGCGCTTATTTTCTAAATTGCTAAGTATATCTTCAGGGGTATCACCCAACTCAATACCCAAGTTATTTACCAGGGTTAATTCACCATTAGCGTTAATTTGTGCAAATAGCGCAAGCTCTGTATACGCAGGGCCGCGTTTCACCAATGCGCCACCTGAGTTGTTGCAGATACCGCCAACGATAGACGCCCCAATACACGATGAACCAATAACCGAATGAGGTTCACGACCATAAGGTGCTAACGTTTCTTCAAGACCAAATAAAGTACTACCTGCGAGTCCTACTATTTGCTTACCGTTATCTACAAGTTGAATTTCATCAATGCGCATTGTGCTGATAATAACGATAGGACGGTCGTAGTCTTTCCCGTCAGGGGTTGAGCCACCCGTAAGCCCTGTATTAGCCGCTTGCATAATTACCGCTACATCAGCTTTTACGCACAATTGAAGTAGCCGCCATATTTCTACCAATGTACCAGGGCGAACCACGGCAAGTGCTTCACCTGCACCAAATCTAAATCCTTTGGTGTAAGGCTGCTTTTTCGCTTGGTCAGTTAACAAATAGGCTTGCCCTACTACATCGCGCATAGATGCAATCAAAGACTGAGTGTCAACGTTTACGGTCATGGTTCTCTCTGAGTTGATGGGTTCTAAGACATGGTTGGTGACGAACTATACACTAAACCCCAATTGAACACAGGGTGCAATACGACTTTCTGTCAAACATTTCACTATATGTAATGACAATAGATAGGAAGACTTCACTACAACTCTACAGGGTAAAACTTTGCAATAATGTTTTGCGATGAACATATAAACGTGAGGAATTTGAGAAGTATATCAGTACAGTTAAAAAGCGCTTTTGTGATACATTACTCAAGAGCACGCTCTAGTAATTAACCGGTATTTTTGGCAAAAGACATGAACGCAAAACAGAACAACACACATTCTTTCATCAATTCTTTAAGAGACAGTTTACGTTTTAAAGCACTATTTACGCTCTTTTTATCCTTGTCTGCTTTATGTTTAACCGGTTGTGAAAGTACGCTAAATAGCTTGCCTTATCGTTATGTTCCTTCCCCTTCACCTTATCAAGATGTTGTAGATGCCCAAGCTCGTGCCCTTGCCGACAACAAACTCCTACTGGTTGTGTTAGGCGCCCAGTGGTGCCATGACAGCACAGGTCTTGCAGAGCGATTTTCTACACCCGATATGCGTCTTATTCTAGAGGCGCACTACGAAACAGTATTTGTTGATGTGGGTACACTTGAAGACAGAAGAGATATCACAACGCGATTTAATTACCCTATTTATTATGCAACCCCAACGGTAATGGTGGTAGACCCGAAAACCAATGCCCTACTTAACCGCACAAGCATGGCCAAATGGGGAAGCGCCAACAGTATTGCACTTAATGAATATATTGCCTACTTCTCTTCATTTCCTGCCTATACAGCACAGCAAAAACAAGCACTTGCTGGCTGGTCAGCAAATTCACAAGAAGCTGCTTACAATGCGCAGCATGCAGAGCGCCTTCAACTCGCTTACAACCAACTCGGGCCACTATTAGCAAGCGACATAAATGGCACAACACCAGAAGGCTTCTACGACCTTTGGAAAGAAGTGAAACAATTTAGAGGTGCGCTTCAACAAAGTATGGAGAAGCGCGCAGTATTAAGCGTGGGTGAAGATGGCCAAGGGAAGAATGAAGCGCAGACAACTCCAGCACTGCGCCACTACCACCCTTTTTCGTGGGAAACTGACTAAAACGTTCTGATCTTACCATTTAACTTGCGTTAGAAGTACGCGTGTTATTAGAACGTGAATTAGAGCCTGAACGCGCTGGCTGATTGTTGTTTGAATTAGTGTTCTTCCTATTATTTCTGCGAGTGCGCTGCGGTTTTGAACTATTTCTCTCACCTGCGTTTTCACTTTTACTGTTGTTTCTAGCAGAATTTTTTGTAGCGCTACTAGGCGTTCTTTTCTTCGGACGTCTCTTTGTATTATCCGATTGCTTTGACTTGGTGTTGTCGCTACTACGTTCGGTGGCGCTGCCCTCAGTTACTTTCGGCTTTTTGGGCTTTTTCGGTTTTTTCGGCTTAGACAAAGTGGTTACGGGCACAACTTGTTGTGGTTCAAAACCGTCAATCGTCTCTCTTGGCAATAATTTTTGAATCAGTGTTTCAATATCTTTTAGGTTTTGCAGCTCTTCTGCACAGACAAACGACCACGCTTGTCCTGTCGCCCCTGCACGACCTGTTCTACCAATACGGTGTACATAATCTGCCGCGGTATTAGGTAAATCTAAATTAACCACCACAGGTAGTTCACTAATATCGATACCTCTAGCAGCAATATCCGTAGCCACCAATACATTAATGTCGCCCTGTTTGAAGTCAGCTAACGCTTTGGTTCTGGCTCCTTGGCTTTTATTACCGTGAATTGCTGCACTAGGAATTTTGGAGCGGGTTAGCTTCTCAGCAATTCGGTTGGCACCGTGTTTAGTACGGCTAAATACCAACACTTGCTTCCAACCGTGCTGTTTAATCAAAGTGATAAGCGCGTTGGTCTTTTTCGACTTATCAATTTCAACGAGATGCTGCTCAACTGCATCAACGGTCGAGTTCGCCGGTGTGGTAGAAATACTGACAGGATCGCGAGTAATTGTCTTAGCAAGCTCAGTGATCTCTGGTGAGAAAGTAGCCGAAAACAATAGGCTTTGTTTCTTCTCGGGTAAAAGCTTAAGTACTTTTTTAATGTCGTGAATAAACCCCATGTCCAACATACGGTCTGCTTCATCCAGCACCAATACTTCCAATTGCGAAAACTTCACAGCGTTTTGCTGATATAAATCCAGTAATCTTCCAGGGGTTGCAATAAGAACATCCACCCCTTTTCGCAATGTCATCATTTGTGGGTTAATACCCACGCCGCCAAACACAACCGCCGTTTTAAGTGGTAAAAACTCACTAAAGTGGCGAATACTCTCTTCTACCTGTGCGGCAAGCTCTCGCGTTGGTGTTAAAATCAACGCTCTTACATTATTGGCAGTAACCTTATTACCTGCCATTAGTCTTTGTAATATCGGAAGCCCAAAGCCTGCGGTTTTGCCCGTCCCCGTCTGCGCAGCGGCTAGCACATCACGGCCTTGTAATACCTCTGGAATGGCCTTTTCTTGAATTGGAGATGGAGATGTGAACCCTCTCTTTTCAATTGCTTTGAGTAACGGTTCGGCTAGCCCTAACTGGGTAAATGACATTAACTAACTCCTGAAAACAGTAATTTTGCATGAATGAATACGTACCAATAGCTAGACTGAGAGCGCTCAATAGCTAGTAGCATAAGTGCTATATTGCTAACCGCGTGGGGTTATAGATTACAGTGGAAACCTAAAGAGATACGCCAATGCCTGATATGGCTATGTGGTCTTTGGAATAGGGATAAAACGTATACTTTCACTCTTACAAATCGCGGCGCGGAGTCTACCATCAAGCACACACACACGCCAGCACAAAATTTAACCAAACCGCATATTTCACCGTTGCCCCTGCTGCGCATTTTTTCTATCTACACGACAAAAACATCTTTTTCGAAGAAGTAAAACCATTCCTTTCGAATCAGCCTTCCGGTTGACAAGGAAAACAAAAAGTCTCTTTTAAATCAAAGGTATATATTTAAACAGTTAGATATTTCATGCAAATTTTGTGCTTTCGCATGGCAATAAGTATCCAAGAATAAAGAATCTGTTAACTCAATATCCAAAAGTCACTGCAAGGCGAATACCAAAAAAAACTTTACGATATCTGATATAAAAGATACAAAGCGCGCAACGAATCACCTATTTTTTAATAGGCTTAACAAGTGAAGAAGAAAACATGAATGTTGAAAATTTAACGATACACCTTGAGGAAAAGCTGGCGCTCATTAAAGCATCGGTTATGTCTGACAGTTTTCTTATCCAACTATTGACGATTGCAGTAATTTATTGCGTCGCCTTTGTATTTGCTCGACAAGTCAAAAAGCCATTTAAGTTCACGCGAGAAGTACCTACACAAGGTGCGCATACCTTGCATAGCTTCATGTACAACTTGGGTGAAGCACTGTTTCCTCTTATCACCATAAGCATGTTAAAGCTGACAACAGTACTAGGCGCACAATTTCAATTTGATGCCTGGCTACTTGAGATAGCTGTAGTTGTGGCACTTATGCTATTTGTGAATTCACTTGTACATGGCTTTATTGAAAATAAGACCTTTGCCTCGTTTGTGCAGTGGGTTGGCTTGCCTATTTTGTTTTTACATTTAGTCGGCGTTCTCCCCCTGATAACCTCGGCATTGTCTACCATTGTTGTATCTATAGGGAACATTGAAGTTTCAGCCTATGGTGTTACTCGCGTATTGTTGTTTGGAGCGCTTTTATTTTGGTTGGGTAGAAGCTCAAACGCCATTGGTCAGGACATCATAAGAAACCACAAGTCTCTTGATGTCTCGACAAAAGAGGTTTTTTCCAAACTGTTTGAAGTTGCCCTCTTCTGTGTCGTGTTCTTGTTATTGCTTAACGTAATGGGCATCAACTTAACTGCCCTTGCGGTATTTGGTGGTGCTGTGGGTGTAGGCTTAGGTTTAGGGCTACAGTCCATCGCCTCTAATTTTATTTCAGGGATTATTATTCTGCTTGATAAGTCGTTGACTGTGGGCGATTACGTCGAGCTTGAAGATGGTCAAAAAGGCATAGTGAGAGAATTTAAGATGCGCTACGCTGTGCTTGAAACTTACGATGGTAAAGACGTTCTAGTACCTAACGAAAAGTTTATTAATGCTGTGCTAATAAACTGGACCCACAAGAACCAGAAACAGCGTTATCGCATCGACTTTTCAGTGGCGTATAAAACAGATATTCGCGCCATGGTAGAAATAGTAAAAGAAGCTGTTGCCGCTCACCCTCAAGTGATTAGCGGTGATGACATTCCTTTTGAAGAGCTACCTGACTGCGAAATTGATAGTTTTGGGGATTCTGGCGTTAACATGTTTGTTGAATTCTGGATGGAAGGTGTTGATGACGGAAAAAACCGTGTAGGAGGCGACTTGCTTCTTATCGTTTTTGAAACTCTGCGTGAGCACGATATTGAAATACCGTTCCCACAACGAGAGGTTCGAGTTATCAACGAACAAAGCATTGGTATTCGCAACACAACACCATAGTTACCTTATATAAATATGTGCATCGCGCTTGGTTAAAACCGAGCGCGAAGTATCTCCCATTGCCACTGATGATCATGTAGCCCTAGCGCTTCGATAAACCTTGCATAATCAACTTCTCCCATCGCGCTAGCTACAGTTTTAAGCTGAGATTTAGCTTTGATGGCCTTTACTTGCAACAATTCCAACCGCTTGTCAGCACGCTCATCAAAATTATCTGCAATAATGAGGTTAGCCTTGTCGGATGCTTCCCAAGCCGTAATAACGAGTCTTAGCAACTTAGCATATACTTCTACCATGGATTTTCGCTTGAAAACACCTTCAAACACAGAGCTATGTAGACTTTTTTGAAAACTCGCCTCAGTTTCTTGTTGAGTCAAACTGGAAAGCTCGTTTAAGCAAGAGAGAATGGTATGAAGAAGACGAAGGTGAGACGCACGGCCAAGCTCAGTAGAACTCAGCATGTTGATATCCTCACTCAACATTTCTAGGTTAACCAGCGCTCGCTGTAATGTCGCCATCGTTAGAAGGTAGCCATTGTTAAGTTGCCCGTCAGCAATTACTTACACTAAACCTTCAGTGTAACGAATTCACTTCGCCTTGGCGATATTTAGCGACCATTGAAAAATGACTATTTAGCTTGAGGTACTGTTGCGCCGATTTGAACAAACTTTAACTGAGCTTTGACCCGTTCACCAATTTCAGCGCGCAATTTTTCGTCTGCTTCAAGCGCCTCTGCACCAGCACTAAAAACAAGTCGCACCATGGCATCGGCCTGTAACTGTGCACAGGAATACTCAACGCCTTGCTGTTCAATGATGTAGTCGGTGAGTTCATCAATAAAATGCTGAATTTCTCTGAAAACGGCTAAACGATACGCAGATGAGGTTCCCGTATGTTCACGCAATAACAAACGAAAAACGTTCTTGTTCGCCGCAATGAATTCCATAAAGGTTTCTACAGAGGTGTGAATAACACCGCCACCTGATGCAATTCTGCGTCTGGCTTGTCGCATTAATTGTCTTAAGGCTAAGCCAGCTTCATCAACAAGTGTTAGGCCCAATTCGTCCATATCTTTAAAATGACGATAAAACGACGTGGGAGCAATACCCGCTTCTCTTGCCACTTCCCTTAAGCTAATCGCAGACAAGCTTCTGTTTTCATCTAACAGCGAAAATGCAGCATGAATGATATTTTGGCGGGTTTTTAATTTCTGTTCTTGTCGACTCACAATAGTACCACTTTTAAGGGGCCATAAGGCCTAATGTTCTAGTCTATCGCAAGAAAGAGGTGGTCGAGAAGCTTAAATTTACTAAAGCCAACATAAGCTTTCGAGAAAAGTTGCATTTACGGAATGTCGTTCTAGCGACAGTACTTATTGGCGTCTATCTTGTACACTTGCCCAACAGCGTAGTGAAAGATGCACTCTGATGAATAAAACACAACTTAGCGAGTTAGGCAGCACTCTTAAACAATGGTATCGAGCCGGTCAATATTACGACTATCAAGGCCTTAGTATCTATTATCAAGATAGTGACAGCAATGAGATTAATCACACGGGTGACGCACTCGACGCGTCATCTACACGCCCTGTTTTATTACTTATTCACGGGTTTCCAACTGCAAGTTGGGACTGGGTAAAGATATGGCCTCAACTCAGCGAACATTACAGGGTCGTTACGCTTGATATGATTGGCTTTGGATTTTCTGACAAGCCCGTTAATTTCAAATATAGCATTGCAGAGCAAGCCAATGTGTTTGAAGCACTCCTTCGCCACTTAAATATTAAGGATTTTCATATTGTCGCGCATGACTATGGTGACACCGTTGCTCAAGAATTATTGCATCGACATGCACTCAAAGAACACCCTTCAGGCGAATTAGAAATTAAGAGTGTTAGCCTTTTAAACGGCGGCTTATTTCCAGAGTCACATCGCCCTAAGCTGATTCAATCACTGCTTAACTCTCCACTTGGGAGTGTGATAGCGAAAGTCATCAGCAAACGAAGTGTGGATAAAAATATGCGCTCTATTTTTGGTCAATGTAGCCAACCCAGCGAACAAGAACTCGAAGAAATGTGGCAATTGATCAGTTTCAACAATGGTAAGCGCATCTTTCATAAACTCATTGGTTACATGACAGAGCGAAAACGCTTTAGAGACAGATGGGTAAGTTCGCTAACACATGCAAAGTGCCCTATTCAACTTATCAATGGCACTGCCGACCCCATTTCTGGTGAACATATGGTCAAGCGATTCGAAACGCTAGTCTCTATCAACAATATCCATAGGCTCGAAAATATTGGGCACTATCCTCAGATGGAAGCTCCAGAGCCGGTTAGCAGTGCCATCATCTCTTTTATAAACAAGAATTAAGTAAAAACTAGACACAAATCAATACGAAATTTGGCAAATTTACTATAATTAAACTTTACACATGTAAGCGGAACATTTGTTGGTTTTGCTTGCCTGTAACCTTGTAAAACGATAAATTAGCGAACAGTTGTAAGCCAAGTTGTATAAAATGAAAAAACCTCCTCTTATCCTAACGAACGTGCTGGTATTTATTATCTCTGGCGCGATTGCATTTATAGGTGTGCCACTGTGGGTGATGCACCAAGGTATAGACTGGGCGGAAATTGGAGCCGCAGTCTTCTTATTCTATTTCACGGGTATGTCAATTACCGCAGGATACCATCGCCTATGGTCTCATAAGACCTATGACGCGAATGTGGTTGTGCGAGTAGTATTGGCCATTGGTGGCGCAATGGCGCTACAAAACAGTATATTGCACTGGTCGTCTGATCACCGAATTCACCACCGTCATGTAGATGACAATGACAAAGACCCTTACTCTGCCAAAAAAGGCCTGTGGTTTGCGCACATAGGTTGGATGTTAAGAGAGTACCAAGCCAAGCGTTACGATGACTACAGCAACTGTAAAGACCTCCAAAAAGATAAGGTCGTAATGTGGCAACACAATCATTACCTGCCTATCGTACTAATCGCTAACTTTGGTATCACTGGGCTATTGGGGTATTTAAATGGCGACGTATTAGGCATGATATTAATAGCCGGTGTATTGCGATTGGTTTTGGTTCATCACGTAACGTTTTTTATTAATTCACTTGCCCATTTCTGGGGTAGCCAACCATACACCGATAAGAACACAGCAAGAGACAATAGTATTTTAGCGTTCTTCACGTTTGGCGAAGGGTATCATAACTACCATCATATCTTTGAGTATGACTACCGAAATGGGATCCGTTGGTATCAATTCGACCCAACCAAATGGCTGATCAAGGGCCTCAATTATGTAGGCTTAACT
The DNA here is from genome assembly GCF_006538325.1 of Alteromonas sp. KUL42. GTDB lineage: Bacteria > Pseudomonadota > Gammaproteobacteria > Enterobacterales > Alteromonadaceae > Alteromonas. Next base: position 25,656 of record NZ_BJKK01000010.1, on the reverse strand, counting down.
TCAAATCTTCGCAAAGTACCTGAAGAACGCATAGAAAAAGCATTGGCCGCAATGCAGTTACAACGTGTCAGTGAAAATGCATCGCTTTTACCTAATGCCGAAGAAATGATGCATACCATTCAACAAGAATACGATTTGTTAATGCAGCGAATGGCGGAATACTATTCCACCAAAAAGCGGGTAATGCGTATAAAGCAAAAAACCTTAAAACGCAGCTTAGAAGGTTTAGAACTTGCCTATAAATACAAAGAGCTAAAACACGCCTTTGCGGTTCAGAAAGAAAAATGGCTACAGTTGCAAACATTGTCGTTGCAAATGGCCTAAATAGCTTTCTATTAACAAGTACACCATAGAAACCACATAAACCGCTGTTTATGTGGTTTTTTTATTACCTAAGACTAGAGTTGGAATTACAGAATCAGTAATGTAGTACTATCATTGAGAAAAATAGCAACGTTGGGAAAGGCAGAATGGCAACAAAACAAAAAGTAAGTACTCCGTCTTATCATTATGATGCAATTGTAATTGGCACAGGGCCTGGCGGCGAAGGTGTTGCAATGCAGCTTGCCAAAGCTGGGAAGAGAGTTGCTGTAGTAGAGCGCTATGAAGCCGTAGGAGGTGGTTGTACACATTGGGGCACTATCCCTTCTAAAGCATTACGCCACTCTGTTAGTCGTTTAATTGAATACAATACGTCACCACTATTTGCTGATAATCACTTAAGTAAAAGCTTAACGTTCTCAGATATTATGCGTCATGCAAGTGGTGTGGTGAAAAGTCAAACCCGTCTGCGCTCGTCTTTTTATGACCGAAATCGGGTCACTCTATTTCATGGCGAAGCAAGCTTTGTTGATGCACATACCCTAGAAATAACACGCAAGGACGGTTCAAAAGATACCGTTACCGCAGGTCAAATTGCTATAGCGACAGGCTCTCGCCCTTATTGCCCGAAAGATATCGATTTTAACCACCCGCGCATTTACAACTCAGATACTATTCTTTCACTTAACCATGACCCAAAATCGATTATTATTTATGGAGCTGGGGTTATCGGGTCAGAATATGCCAGTATTTTTAGAGGTCTGGGTGTTAAGGTTGATCTTGTCAACATGCGTGATCGCTTACTTTCTTTCCTCGATACTGAAATATCAGACGCGCTAAGCTATCACTTGTGGAATAACGGTGTGCTTATTAGACACAACGAAACCTATTCATCTGTGGAAGCAACAGAAGATTCAGTTATCCTCAATTTAGAGTCGGGTAAACGCATGCGTGCCGACTGTTTATTATTCGCTAATGGACGCACGGGTAATACCGATACACTTAAACTTGAAAATGTTGGTATTAAAGCCGACAGTCGCGGACAACTTAAAGTAAATGAAAACTACCAAACCGAAGTTGACAATATCTATGCTGTGGGTGATGTCATAGGCTATCCAAGTTTAGCTTCCGCGGCATACAACCAAGGCCGTTTCGCTGCAGAAGCGATGCTTGACGGAAAAACCCACGCAGCTCTGGTTGCTGATATTCCATCGGGTATATACACCATCCCTGAAATCAGCTCTGTTGGTAAAACAGAACAAGAATTAACCGCAGCAAAAGTGCCATATGAAGTAGGAAGAGCACAGTTCAAACATTTAGCTCGGGCACAAATAGCATCAACGCAAACCGGTAGTTTGAAAATACTCTTTCACAGAAAAACGAAGGAAATATTGGGGATCCATTGTTTCGGTGAACGTGCTTCTGAGATTGTTCATATCGGGCAAGCCATCATGCAGCAAAAAGGCGAAGGTAATACTATCGATTATTTCGTCAATACAACGTTTAATTATCCAACTATGGCCGAAGCCTATCGCGTTGCCGCTATTAACGGTTTAAATAGAATATTCTAGCGCAAACAAAAAAGCCGGCGCTAAAACGCCGGCTTTGAAGATATGTTTTACATCAATATTGACTAATTGAAGTTCGCAGCCAGTGCATTCAATGCATCTTTATGTGCCACGATATCAATGTGCATATTCTCTTGATCGAATGTCATTGTTGCAATAGCGTAGTCACCCTGACTCTCGCTAGCAATGTCGATGAGTTTAGTTTGAGCATCACGGAAACGAATGTTGTTACCGATTTGGTCGGCCATACATTGGTTATTCATTTCGAATGTTTTCGCATCCATGCAATCGAAAAGCTGGTTGCTGCCAGATTCCGCATGCGCAATACCGAATGCAACTGATAATGCTAAACCTAGTACTACTTTACGCATGTTTCTTCTCCTGTGTTACAGTACATTACTGTTAAATGTAAATATACTGTATATACATTTAAGAGTCAATCCAGATCACAGTAATGTGACAGAAGTATGACAATGCGAAATATTTGGAAAAAAATTGTCTGAGCTCGATAACTTACTAGGTAAAATAAGGGGTTGCACGCTATGTAATGGGGTATTACCTCACTCCCCTCGCCCTATTTGTTCTCTAGATAATAAGTCTAAGATCCTTATTGTCGGCCAAGCTCCGGGTAAAAAAGCCCATGATAGTGGTATTCCATTTGACGACAACAGTGGCACTCGTCTTCGTCATTGGTTAGGCGTATCTTCCGACACGTTTTATGATGAAACTAAAATAGGAATTCTTCCTATGGGTTTGTGCTTCCCAGGTTATGTGAATGGTGCTGACGCGCCACCGAGAAAAGAATGTGCGCCGAAATGGCATCCATTATTGCTACAACAAATAAAGCCTGAATTCACGATTTACATCGGTCGCTATGCACAGCAGCACTATCTTCCTGAATACAAAACACTTACTGAAGCGGTAAAACACAGTACGTCAACGCATTGTGTTTTACCTCACCCTTCAGGTAGGAATAACCGCTGGTTAGCAAAACACCCGTGGTTTGAACAGGACGCTTTACCTGAACTTCGCACGCGCGTTGCTTCAATATTAAATCTTAAGGTTTAGTCCTGCTTTTTCAAGAAATCGAGTAGTGCATCAAATGGCATAGGCTTCGCGTATAAATAACCCTGTGCTTCATCACACCCTAGTTTGATCATATAACTGGCTTGCTCGCGCTTTTCCACGCCTTCGGCTATGGTCAACAAACCGAGTTTATTACCCAAAGTTACGATAGTTTCGGCTAGTACAGCGCTTGCCCCAGGTTTAATATCTTTAACAAATGATCTGTCGACCTTTAAACGATCTAATGGCAATTGTTGCAAATAGCTCATTGACGAGAAGCCGGTTCCAAAATCGTCGATTGCAATCTTAACGCCGAACTCTTTTAACGCCCGTAATGCATCGATGACAATTTGCGGTTCGTCCATTACCACACTTTCGGTAATTTCCAGTTCCAACAAACTGGGCTCGCAGTTCGCTTCAGACAAGGCATGTTTCACCTTATCTACAAACAAACGGTCTCTAAATTGCGGAATAGAGATATTTACCGCAACCCGTAAGTCTCCGTAGTCAAGTTCGCGTAGTTGCTGCAAACGCCGACAAGACTCTTCTAATACCCATTCACCTATATCAACAATGAGGCCGGAATATTCAGCTAATGGCACAAATACCGCAGGTGAAATATAGCCGCCTTCACCATCAGGCCAGCGTAACAACCCTTCCATACCTACAACTTTTTCACTAAGTAAATCAACTTGCGGTTGGAACCAAAGTTCTAGTTTTCGAGCACCAAAATCGTTACGTAAGCGGCGGATCATGTCTAACCGCCACGTAGTCTGGTCTTCAATATCTTTGGCGTAATACTCAAAGTTATCGCTAATATTCTTCTTCGCACGGTTAAGCGCTATGTTGGTGCGTTTGAGTATTTCGATACCAATATTGCGTTTGTTATCAAGCTTACATAGCCCAACGGTAACATTGACTGGTAAGGTGTGATCGCCTACCTGGTAAGAGCTTTGAAAAATTGCATTAATGTTTTCGGGAGAAACCTGCGATTCTGGACCAATTAAACCAAATACATCGGCTCCTATACGCCCTTTTTTCACGCTGTCATCAAACGAGGCTTGGAAACGATCGCTTATGGCACGCAGTAATTCGTTTCCAACTTCTTGACCGAGCCCATCGTTAATGTCAGAAAAGTGATTAACGTCTATTAAGGCAACACAGCAATTTTCACAAGAGAATATATGAGGTTTATCAAGCATATTGATAAATTCATTGCGGTTTGGAAGACGAGTTAGCCAGTCTCTAAAAGCCGCATTTCTCAATTCATGGAACAAGTTTACATTTTCATAGCCTACCGAAATACTCGAAAGGAACACTTCCAACAAATGTTTATCTAAATCGCTAATCTCGTGAGTTTGGCGAACATAAACTGCCGCTTCAAAACCCGCCCGACTGATAAATAAAACCGAAAACCCATATTCAAATATGTGTTTTTTAAAAGCGAAGACATCGAGAAATATTGTCTGATATCTCTTCATTGTGAATATCTTCTACGGGCTTATTTATGAACCTTGCATACTCCCCCGCCGCGCCAAGAACATAGACATCTTCGTCTTCTCGGTCGATTAGTGAACCCGCTCGGGCACACAACAACCCTTCTGAATCTAACCCAATAAGCGAACTAATTTGTGTCACTACACCTTCGCAAAACGCTTTTACAGAGTGCTCTTCAAATAAATTGGCAGAGGAAGTAATGATTTTCTCAAGCCCAGCTCGGCTTTGACTGATAGTGACAATTTGTTGGTATGAACGAAGAGAAGATATTATGGTTGTTAGAAGCTTTGCACGGGTGAGCTCGGTTTTCGTTTTGTAATCATTAATGTCGTAAACTTTAATGACTTGCTCTTCGGGGGCATAGCCTGGTTGACCTGTACGAAGAATAATACGAGGCTCAAGAAGGTGCATATCTTCTCGAATGTATTTAACCACCTCGAAACCAGCGTCATCAGTTTCCATTACTACATCGAGTAATATGATGGCTATCGTATTGCCATACTCGTGCAATACCTCTTTTGCCTGTTTAGCCGAATAAGCGTGAACGAAGTTCAACTTGCGATCGTTAACAATAAGATCAGCCAACGCTAGGCGTGTAACTGTGTGAATTTCTTCATCATCATCAACAATGAGAATATTCCAGTCTTTACCTAAATGTACTTGTTCTTCTGTTGAACCATCGTCGTCTAAGAAGATTAATTCATCGTTATCGTAATCCATTGCCGACTTTACCACTCATTTCCTCAACCTATACAATACAAGGATGCGCTACTCCTTGTGTAAAGGCAACGATTACATTGATAATTAGGTTACGCAATGCAATAGTGCTTCTATTGTATCGTTATTTTTATAATTAATTACAACATCCATATGAAGATTACGCCGCAGCATTTTTCACAAGAGGTTAGAAAAACCCAACCACCTCAAGAAAAATCGACATCACAAACCAACGATACCACGCCAGTTGAGCGCTCTCCTGTAAACAGCAAGGTCGATATGAGTCGCCAGCGCATGCTGTCTTGGTTTGCCCGTGTAGGCATAAGCCCTTCAATGCTCTCACCCGACCCCAAAAAGCAAAAACACGCTCTTGAACGAAGAAAGCAAATTTTGGAAACTCAGAAAGCGAGTAACCTTCAAGCCGTCTTAAATATAGCACTAAATGTAACAATCAACGAACAAACCAGTGAGAATCTCGACCCTGATTGGTTTTTTGCATTCAGTACCATGTCAGAAGAAATCTATAGCCGTCCAATGCAAGAATTATGGGGTAAAATTTTCGCTGTTGAGGTTGCACGACCAGGCAGTTTTTCATTGCGTACATTGCAACTGCTCAAAACATTAACCCATCGAGATGCAAAAATATTCGCAAAAGCCGTGAGCATTGCAAGCAAGCGCAACAACGACCCAGTGCCCCGAATACTTGTGGGCTATCACAAACGCAAAGGGTTGTTATCGTTCCTAAAAAAGCCCGTTCCTGAACAATTAAACCTTTCCACGGTAGGATTGAGTTACCCAGATTTACTTTCTCTTCAGGAAATGAAACTTATTTATGCCAGTGAAATAGAAAGTGGGGAATACAATGAGGGGCAAAAGGCTTCATTGCGATGTGTGAATGACAGTATAAACTTAACCTGCAGAGCACCCGGTGTGGCTTTGGTTTACTACAAATTCACGCCTGTAGGCAGCGAGCTTTATACCTTAGTAGGTAAAACGCCAAATGAGTCTTACATCACTGCCATAAGATCCATACTTGCTGAAGTGTTTGATGTCACCTAGAAGAGTTTAGGATGAGCTTGATACTCATTTAGTTATGACGCTTACGCCGGCAATTTAAAGATTGCTGAGTGGGTAATTATCTGTGCGGACTGGTATTAAGTGCCTAACTTGCTTTATTTAAGCACTGCGCTACCTAATTAGGAGCAAGGCAACAGCCTTGCCCATTAAGTACTCGCATGACAAGACTGGTGCCTGTTTAAGTGAATCTAGATTCCGTCACCGAATTCGTGTAACCCACATTCTCTTTTTAAGCCAAAGAAACGAGTATCTTGCTCACTCATACCTTCTTGCAATGACTGCGTAGTATGCCAATCGCCAATAGACACATAGCCTTGCTCCCACAAAGGGTGATAGTCAAGACCATTGTCTTTTAAGTAGTAATGCAAGTCTTTGTTACTCCAATCGATGATTGGATATAACTTAAATTGCTTACCCACTTTCTGCAGTACAGGTAGTTTCCCACGTGTATCAGACTGGCTTCTGCGTAGCCCCGCAAACCAAGTTCCGGCTTTAAGATCACTCAAAGCACGTTGCATGGGCTCTACTTTGTTCATTTTGTTGTACTGCTCAATACCCTCAATGCCTTTTTCCCACAAACGACCAAACCTCGCCTCTTGCCATGCTGATGACATATCAGCACGATAGACATGCAGGTTTAGTTTCAATTTATCAACTAGTTCGTCAATAAATTGATAGGTTTCTGGAAACAAATAGCCGGTATCGGTGAGCACAACCGGCATATCCGGTTGTGCTTGCGTCAACATGTGCAGCATCACTGCTGATTGGGCACCAAAGCTCGATGAAACAATGTGCGTATCAGGTAAATTCTCTAGCGCCCATGCCACCCGCTCTTGCGCTGTCATTTTCTCCAGCGTTTCATTGATATCAGCAAGCGCTTCCTTACTGATATCAAGTGAAAGAGTTTGCTGCTGTGATGCTGTACTGTTTACACTATGCGTCATAGAAATCTCGTGCAGAGTCGATTACTGGTTTAACAACACCAGCGCGAACCACAAAATCACCAAAAGCTTCACCCGCATTGCGCTCTTTGGCCCATTGGCCCAATAACACATCGAGTTCTGCCATGATTTCCTGTTCGCTGATATTTTCGCGATACATACGTGGAATACGTGTACCTTCTCTGTCGCCCCCTAAATGCAAGTTGTACTTACCAGGGCCTTTACCAACTAACCCTACTTCAGAGAGCATGGCGCGACCACAACCATTCGGACACCCTGTTACTCGGAAGATAACACTGTCTTGTTCAAGACCATGCTTCGCAAGTAACCCTTCAAGTTCGGTTACCGCATCAGGTAAATAACGTTCGGCTTCTGCCATTGCTAGCGGGCAAGTAGGCAGTGCTACACACGCCATAGAATCAAGACGTTGATTTGAAATTGCCGGAGCAATCAAGCCATGTTCTCGAGCAAGAGACTCTATAGCCGCTTTGTCTTCTGGTGCAACACCTGCAATGATAAGGTTTTGATTAGCCGTTAAGCGGAAGTCACCTTTGTGAATTTTTGCGATTTCTGCACAGCCAGTTTTAAGTGTCTTATTCGGGTAATCTAAAATACGGCCGTTCTCAATAAACACCGTTAAATGGTATTTTCCGTCAATACCTTCAACCCATCCAAAGCGGTCTCCGCGACCAGTAAATTCATAAGGTCTGCTTTCCTGGAATGTCACACCTGCACGCTTTTCAACTTCAGCTTTGAAGTTTTCAACACCAACGCGCTCTAATGTATATTTGGTTTTTGCGTTCTTGCGATTAACTCGGTTACCCCAATCACGCTGTGTAGTCACAACGGCAGCGGCAACATCTAATGTACTGGTCAAAGGAATAAAACCGAAGTCACTTGCTTTACGCGGGTACGTGCTCTTGTCGCCATGGGTCATGGCAAGACCACCACCTACCAATACGTTAAAACCAACCAACTGGCCATTTTCTGCAATCGCCACAAAGTTAAGGTCATTTGCATGCACGTCAACGTCATTTTGCGGCGGAATAACAACCGTTGTTTTAAATTTACGTGGCAAGTAGTTGTCACCCAAAATCGGTTCTACTGGCTTTTCGGTAGTTTCTACTTTCTCTCCGTCCAGCCAAATTTCAGCGTAAGCGCGAGTCTTAGGTAATAAGTGCTCGCTTATTTTCTTTGCCCACTCGAAGGCTTGAAGATGAAGTTCAGACTCAACAGGGTTAGAGGTACACAACACGTTGCGGTTAACGTCACCTGCTGTGGCAATGGAATCGATACCCACTTTATTGAGCATTTGATGCATCGACTTAATTTTCGGCTTCAACACACCGTGGAACTGGAAAGTTTGACGGGTTGTAAGACGAATACTGCCGTACAAGGTTTGTTCAGCGGCAAATTTGTCGATAGCGAGCCACTGGTCAGGCGTAATAACCCCACCAGGTAAACGTGCACGAAGCATAACGTTGTGCAATGGCTCTAGCTTTTGCTTAGCGCGATCAGCTCGAATATCGCGATCATCCTGCTGATACATACCGTGAAAACGAATAAGCTGAAAATTATCAGCCGTAAAGCCACCGGTAAGTTGGTCTTTTAAGTCGGCTTCGATGGTGCCGCGCAAATTATTACTTTCGCGCTTTAAACGTTCGTTGTCAGCCAGTTTGCCCTCAACGATAAATGGTGATTTTTCGTTACTCATTAATAGACATCCTTCTGATAACGCTTCGCTTTACGTAACTCTACAACATAGGCTTTCGCATCGGCTTCAGATTTACCACCGTGCTCTTGAACAATAGTAATAAGGGCATTTTCTACATCTTTAGCCATGTGCATTGCATCACCACACACGTAGAAATGCGCGCCCTGTTCAAGCCATTCGTACACCTCTTTGCCATTTTCCAACAAGCGGTGTTGAACGTAGATTTTTTCTTCTTGGTCACGAGAGAACGCAAGCGTAATTTTGTCTAATAAGCCTTCTTTCACGTACCCTTGCCACTCAACCTGATACAAGAAATCTTGCGTAAAGTGCGGGTTACCAAAGAACAACCAGTTTTTACCTTCAGCACCTTGCGCATCGCGTTCTTGCATGAATGCTCTAAATGGCGCAATGCCTGTACCTGGACCAACCATGATAACTGGCGTATTTGGGTCGGTAGGCAAACGGAAGTTATCGTTGTTTTCTACAAACACCTCTACTTCACCGTTTTCCTCTAAGTATTCACAAAGGAACCCAGATGCACCGCCCTGATGACGATGACCAAAAGCTTCATAGTCAACATGTGCAACAGTGAGATGAACTTCCTCTTCCACTTCAGCTTGGCTTGATGCAATAGAGTATAAACGCGGCGTTAATGGACGAAGTGCATCAACCAACTGTTGAGCAGATAGCGTCCCTGGATGGTCGCGAACAATATCAATAATCTGACGCTCAGCCATATATGTACGTAGCTGTGCTTTGTCTTCCATCAATGCAGCAAGGCTTTCTGAACCTGTTGCTGCTTGGTATGACTTGATGAAGTTAGGATAGCTAAGCGTAAGCTCTAATTTAGAGGTTAACGCTTCAACAAGTGTAGTTGTAGTATCAGCTACGATAACCTCTGTATCGCCATCAAGTGACAACAAACCAAGTAGTTCAGACACCAAAGTGGCAGCATTCTTAAACCATACTCCTAAGGCATCACCGGGTTGATAAGTAATGCCAGAATCTTCAAGGCTGATTTCAATATGGCGAATATCTTTTACTGAATCACGGCCTGTGATTTTTTGAGAATCGATTAACACTGCCTTAAAAGGCGCTTTTTTGGTGTACGTTTGTGAAGCAACACCTTGCACCGCAACGCCGGCTTGTACTGCTACCGCTGGGGCTTGCGCTGCGCTGAAGTCATCTTTTAACGCTTCAATAAGCTTGGCAAGCCACGCTTCGGCCTCTGCTTCATAGTCAACATCACAATCTAAACGCTCAACAATGGACTTACCGCCAATTTTGCCCAAGCGCTCGTCAAAGTCTTTACCGGTTTGGCAGAAAAACTCATAGCTACTATCGCCTAAGCCCAGTACAGCATACTTAGTATTGGCAAGCTTCGGTGCTTTTTTGCCGCCCAAGAATTCATGCAATTCAATGGCATCATCTGGCGCATCACCTTCACCATGGGTACTTACAAACACCGCTACGTGGGTCTCCCCTTTCAAGTTGCGAGGTTTGTAGTCGGCCATACTCACTAACTTACTGCTATAACCAGCAGCTTCAGCTTTCGCTTGGCACTGTGCAGCAATACCTTTGGCGTTACCTGTTTGTGAGCCGTAAAGAATGGTTAGGGTTGGCGCATCACCGGCTGGTGCAGTTGCGCTTTGTATAACGGGAGCAATCGCACCACCTTGAGCAGCCGCCATTCCCGCTGCATAACCACTTACCCAGGTAAGTTGATCACGGTTTAAGCCTGCAATAGCTTGTGTGATTGCATTCCATTGTTGTTCGTTTAATACCGCGCCTGGCGCTGAATTAGAATTAGAATCTTGTGACATAGTCTTTTAGCCTTTTATCAATGACGCTAAGGCTAACGACTTTCTTCAAGAAGAGAAAAGAATAAATGAAACTTTTTTATTACGTAAAGTGCTTAAAAGCGACATTGAAATAAAAAAACGGCGTTAAAGGAAGCCCCTAACGCCTTATTAAATTTTGTAGCAAATGGCTTAAAAGTGCAGTTCTAGGCCTGCAAAAACACCATCGAACTCCATATCGGCATACACATCATCGAGATCTTCAATGTCGACGGTTACGTTTCGGTAACCTAATTGCAGTGTCATATCTAGTGCGATGCTTTCTATAAAAGAATATTGAAGGGCGACCTGATAATCGCTGAGCTCATGATCATCAAAAGAGAGATAGCTTCCTTCAAAGTAAGCAGATAAACCGGTAAAGGGTAACCCGAGCTGTACTTTTGAGTACGCCATAGGAACAACACCAGAAAATTCAGTGGCCCCTGAAGTATTACTCGCCCTATCCACAACAAAAAGATCGCCATCGATGTACTTAGCGTTTATCCCTAAATCAAAGCTCACTAGGTCGTTATCAAACAACTCGTAATAAAGGATAAAATCGGTAGCGCTTATTTCAACATCCGTACTTACCGTACTGTTTGCAGTATAAAGCTGACCGTCAAATGTCAGATTCGAGCTCAACACCGTAGAGCCTGAATTATCGAGTGATGTGTGATTTATCTTTACGTTTGGAATGAAAGGCAACGGGTGTTCTAAGGCAACATATAACGCCGTGTTAGTTTCATCGTCAAAGTTAAAATCAGCGGTATTGCTAGTATCGGCAAAGCCACCCGAGGTGTCTGTTTGCCACATTTGAGCACCGACATATACGCCGGCAATGGTATCTGCGTAAGACGCTTGCGATAGCATTGCACAACCTAATGCAGCAACAAGAAGACCTTTTTTCATTCATTATCCTTGATTAAGCAGTTCTGATAGTTCAATTAAAGCGGCATTTGCCCTGGAAATATAGTTTGCCATGACCAATGAGTGATTGGCCAGCAAGCCAAAGCCGCTACCATTTAAGATCATAGGGCTATATACGGTTTGCTGAGTAGCCTCAAGCTCTCTAATAATTTGCTGCAAACTAACCAGAGCATTTTTATCTTCCAGTACATCATAAAATTCAATTTCAACGGCTTTTAAGAAGTGTAACAATGCCCACGTTGCACCGCGTGCTTCATAAAAGTTGTCGTCTAATTTCCACCAACTCGTTTGGACCACACGCTGGCTAGCGACAGGTGAAGATTGGCGAGCATTAGCATCACCAGCCAAGTCGGTATTCACTCGCGCTGATCCTACGCTGGCACTGAGTCTTTGTGAATAGCTACCCAAACGTTTTTCGACCTGTTTCAACCATTCGCGTAAATTATCAGCACGGGTATAAAATTGACTGTCTGATTGACGGGTGTTGGCCAATTCATCGCGGTACTGCTTAAGTAATGCAATGCCATCGGCATAGCTTGACTCAGATGAAGGCAACGTCCAGCTCTTGTGATCCATATTGAATTTAGGATGTGCTTTGGTAAGGAATGAATTCTCTACTGATTGAGACTGGGAGCGACTGAAGTCTTTGCGCATAGATAAAGCTAAATCGCGGATCATTTCCAACGCGCCAAACTCCCACGCAGGCATGTTATCTAGAAATACACTTGGAGGAATGACATCATTAGAAAGGTAACCACCGGGTTTATTAAGAAGGGTTTCCGACACATCAATCATGGTGGTAGTGAGTGTATATCCAGCGACTCGCGTTGGATTTTCTATTGATGCACTTTGCTCAACGCGCTGTCGCACGTCGTATGCATCAGGCGACAGACTCCAGTACCAGCCGATTAGCCAAAAAATTACAACGATTGCTAACGAACCGCTTACTATCCATTTTGCGTTAATTGATTGTCTCATATAACACCAACCTTCCTTATAATGACATATAGCCGGCCAGGGCCAGCTATATGTACTGCTTAACTTTCTTTAATTTCTTAAATTTGCGTGTGGATTACAATTTTCATTGATAGTCGTGCATATAACATCATTATTTGATAACTAAACACAACTTAAATTCATTTATAATTCCTATAATGATTGATGCATGTTACCGTCATTTTGACGCTTATACCGTACAGAACTTCTATTTTTCAACGCATATAGTGCGATTACAATAAGGATGATAGGCCAAAATGCACTTACGCCAACAGCAAGCAATGCTAAAAACCCAGCACCCAATGCTAAAAGGATAGTCCCCAACACACTAACTGCAACCACAAAACCAACAATTGCCAAAACAACGCCTATCAATGTAAGTACCGCCACATTTTCCCAAGGACTTAGCAACTCGTCAGACATAACCAAGTGCATTCCTAACCAATCATCAACCAAGGTTCCCATGCAGTTCACCACAATAATGGCAATAACCACAGCGAGTAGAAAATTTTTCATTACACCATCCTCGGTAAAAGAATAACGGCGGCTATGTAAGCAACAATGGTAATAGGTGTAGCAACGAACAAACTTACAACCGCCGCAGCACGAACCCAAACCGCATCGATATCAAAGTAGCGTGCTACGCCTGCACAAACACCTGAGATAACGCCTGAATCTAAATCTCTATACATACGTTTTTGTGATGGTATTTTCATGTTCTTCTCCAAAATTCTTTACTTTGCTCTTTGCGATTTTCGTTCGACTTTACGTCGGTTTAGTAAGAAGAGAGTTGCCTAAGCAACCTTCTTCTTTTTAAGTTCAGCCAGTTCTTTCTCGATTGCTTCATCTGCTTCCATGACATCAAACTGTGCTTGTAATGATGCAGCATCACTCGACTTGGTTAGATCGTAGGCATCAACTTGCGCTTCTAGATAGTCGATACGCTGCTCGTAATTTTCAAAACGTGTCATCGCATCATCAATTTTGCTTTCATGGTTGGCTTGCTTCACTTTCAAGCGGGTTTGCGCTGAGTTTCTGCGCTGAACCAAGGTTTTTTGCTTTGCTTTGGCCTCAGCAAGTTTGCTGTTTAAGCGCGATGTATCTTCCTGAATCTTCTCAATAGTTTCTGTTAAGTGCGCTTGCTGTTCTTCCAGTGAGGTCAACTTCGCAACATACTTTTGCTTTTCAATCAGCGCAGCCTTTGCCAATGCTTCCTTATCGTTATTCATCGCAAGCTGCGCTTTGTCTTGCCAGCCATTAATTTGCTTTGTTGCCCCGTCCATTTGACGTGTTAGCGTTTTTTGCTGCGCAATATAACGTGCGGCATCAGTGCGAACTTCAACCAATGTTTCTTCCATTTCCTGAATAATCAGACGAATGATTTTTTCTGGATCCTCAGCTTTATCTAACATTGCGTTGATGTTTGCCTGAACAATATCGTTAATACGCGAAAACATACCCATGATTATTTCTCCGTTAAGAATGTTGTTTGGTTTCCAGCCCTGTATCACATTGTGTGTTGTTCGCTGGATTCCTCATTACTATTACAATCGGCATGCCAGAAAATTAAAGCATTGATTTCATTAGATTATTTAACATAAAGGTGAACTAAAGAGGAAGTACAGAGAAAGAGAAAAACCAATCATTGGTCATATTGACCACAACATTTAGTTTTTTGACCAACACGAAAACGGGGAGAACTCGACACCAAGTTTGATGCCGATTTTGATATTTATAACGCTATCTAATTTTTGTCAGATAAATCTATCACGTATGCTGCACCGGAAGTTTCGCCATTGTCATCGCGATGAGGGGCCGCAATAATGGCCGTACTATTTGATAATGAGACGTTCCAACCAAATCTGTCTTCTGATAACCCATCTATCGCAAGTATCTTTCGCTCAAGACGCCATCGTTTATGTTGCTTTTTGAAAACGTAGGCGGCACCCGCATCACTATCTTTAGCATCATGGTGCATTGCACTGATTATTGCAGTGTCATTGCTTAGCGCCACGCCACGCCCAAATCTATCATCTGCATTACCGTCCGGCGCAATGAGCTTTTGAGTTTGTTCCCATGTATTATTTGAACGCTCGAAAATATATGCTGATCCCGCGTCAACACCAACTCCTTCTATGTCATCCCTTCGTGCAGAGATTAATGCGGTATCACCGTGTAGGGCGACTCTTACGCCAAATATATCAGTCTTAGCACCGTCGCTCGCCATGAGCTTAGCCTGTTGACTCCACTGACTTCCATTGAATGAAAAAACGTAAACAGCGCCTGCATTTTCTGCTTTTTCATCATTTAAATCGGCACCAACTAGAATGGTATTGCCATCTACAGCTACACTAATTCCAAACAAGTCACCCGCCATGCCATCATCTGCTGTTAGTTTGCTTTGAAACTGCCAACTATCTTGACTTCGTGAATAGACGTACACAGCCCCGGTGTCTTCGAGAGGACTATCGCTGCGGGGAGCACCAATAACGAGGAATTGCTCAGTTAGGCCAATACTCTGACCAAAGGCATCCCCTTTCTTTGCATCTGTTGCCGTTAAAATTTGCTGCTGAGACCAATTAGATTCTTCATATTCAAATGCAACCACAGCCCCTGCATCTTCTGCTGCATCATCTCGATTTCTAATACCGAGTATGGCAATGCGGTTTTTAAGTGCTACTTTACCGCCAAGCGTGTCATTAGAAAAAGCAGGAGTTACACTTAGTTTTGCCTGTTGTTGCCAGCCTGATCCTACTTTGGTGTAGACATATGCCGCACCAGCATCCTCATGTAGGTTTATATCAGCTTTGTACGCCCCTACCAGTGCGGTAGTGCCATCAACAGCGACACTATACCCAAAGTAGTCCTCTGTCTTACCGTCACTTGGTAACAGTTTTTGCTGTTTAGCAGAGCTTGTGAAAGTGGTTATGAGGGTAAGGCTTAGTAAAACCTTTAGACAAATAGCGCGTTTTATCATTGTTTTATACATTCAGGGTTTATACACGGGAGTGAATGTTATTTACGCTATGGTGCGAAAAAGTGTTAAGCAATACTTAATCGATGAAACTGAAAATGTCTGAGATATAAAAAAAGCGCCTAAATGGGCGCTCTCTTCATTATATTCAACTTTTCAGCCGCTATTAATAAGCGTCTAGTCAGTGTTTAATCAGCATCGACTTGGCTTAATTCTTCTGTACCATCAGTACTTACCACCAAATCCGTAACACTTACGCGTCCAGCATCAATGTTTTTCTTTCCATCTAGTTCGAAGTGGTAAGATGTATTTGCAACTGATTGATAAACATCGGCGCTGATTTCATTCGCTGTCACCGTAACCATACTAGTTACCATGTCAGTTAGTAAAGATTGAAGCACTGACTCTTGCGCGCTCGCTGCGCCGCTCATCATGCTTGCTGAAAGTAAAGTCGCTGCAATTAGTGAAGTTTTCATAATATCCCTCGGAGTTAGTCAGTACAACAACACACCGTCGTTGTGATACTTACGTTATTGCGAGAGCTGTGCCAAGTTAGAAAAAACAACTTAAACCACTAATTTAAAACAACTTTTAAAAATCCTCACCCAAATCTTACTTATAAAACAGATTGAACAAATATTAAACTTTAGTCAAAAACACCACTACGTTAGTCTTTTTGACCATTGTAGTCATCAACCTCTTTCTGCGCTTTCTCAACTGCATCCAATGCATTCATTAACAGATCAGGATCGGGGGATTTTCCCGTACCATTCTGACTTAGATACCGGCGCCAAATTCGACCTCCAGCCTGACCTTGATAAAGCCCCAACATGTGTCGAGCTGCATGCCATGGTTTAAAGTAAGGTGAGTCTTGACGAGCAATATATTCTTGCATCTTAACGACGATGTCGCGACGATGCATTACATCGCTGTTGTCATCGCCAAAAATCAGCGCATCCACATTCGCCATTATGTATGGGTTTGAGTACACTTCTCGGCCCATCATTACACCATCAAGTAACTCAAGCTGCTCAAGGCTTTCATCAAGCGTTTTTATACCGCCGTTAATACTAATTGAAAGCTCTGGTCGCGCGGCTTTAAGGCGGTGAACCCTTGGGTAATTCAACGGGGGAATTTCCCTATTTTCTTTAGGGCTTAACCCTTTCAACCACGCTTTTCGCGCATGCACAATAAAGGTGTTACATCCCGCATTTGCAACCACATCAATAAATTGTGCAAAGTCTTCATCTTCATCCATGTCGTCAATGCCGATACGGCACTTTACCGTTACAGGAATGTCAACTTCAGCCTGCATGGCAGCAACACACTGTGCAACCACATCGGGCTGTGCCATCAAGCACGCGCCAAAACTGCCATTTTTTACCCTGTCACTTGGGCAACCAACATTGATATTTACTTCGTCATAACCACGCTCTTGTGCCAATACAGCACAACGTGTCATATCACTTGGGTCGCTTCCTCCTAATTGCAGCGCAACAGGGTGTTCTTCTTGGTTGTAACCAAGGTAGTCGCCCTTCCCATAAATAATAGCGCCAGTGGTGACCATTTCCGTATACAGCAGGGTATGTTTTGACATTAAACGCAAAAAATATCTGCAATGACGATCGGTCCAATCGAGCATTGGAGCGACAGAGAAGCGGCGATTTAAGGGAGTGATAGACACAGGCAAACCTTTATAACTCATAGATGAAAGCGTTGGCGCGAAAACCAGTTACACCGTGTTTCCACGCGCGGCGCGTATAGTACCTATGTTCAATAAAAAACAATCTTCCTTCACAGAATTTAGCCTAGTACACACTTCACGAACTTACTCCCCCACTACTGAGTGGTCGTCTGGATGCTCGTCTGATTGGTAGTGTAAGTGGTTGTGTAAGCTGTCGTCTGTTCTGCCATTTTTACTATTTGTGATGCTATAAGTTCAGGGTTTCGCTTGTGAATGTTGTGCGAATCGGTGTCAACAATATATTGCTTCTGATGCTCACTGTCTTCAACAAGCTGTTTGTGTAGTGCTAGCCACACTGGTCTTCCCTCTTTGGTTTCGGTAATTGAAAAGGGGTGTTCACTTGGGTTACCAGCAGAAAACACTGCCGTTGGAATGGCAGCAGGAATCGATTTTACCGAAGCAGAAGCGTCGTCCATTTGTTCAATAATTAGTGCATATTGCGCGGCTAAGTGCGGTGGCATGTGACCTAAAATCATCTCATCTTCTTTTTTTACACCTTCTGCATCTAGCTGCATAAAATGTTTGCGCTGGGCGAAGGTTGCCGGCTCAACCATTACCATACCCTTGATCTCATCAGGATAGCTTTCAGCGTAACGAGCAGCAATCATACCGCTATAAGAATGGGTTACATATAAAATAGGCTCGTCAATCGACAATGCAGTAAGTAAAGCCCTTAAATCAGATAAATGCTCTTCAACCGTTCTCGCTTTAGCTAGCTCTGGCGGGGCAGTGAGCTCGGTGCGCGTATAAGCAATAGTGCGAATATTCATAGGTAGTAGGTCAATAACGTACTGCCATACTGAATGTTTTGTGCCAAAGCCAGCATCGAATACCACAACGTTACTTCCTATTCCTTCATCCTCATACATCAACTCAACGTTATTCACGTTTATGCGGGCTGTTTTCGCATTCACACCTGACTGACGAAAAAGGGCATCGGCATCTTCCATACGTAATAGTGTGCTAATAGCCACCATTTTGTCTTCGGCGCTGTTGTAATAATGCTCTGCTATTTGACTGCCCATCCAATATCCCATATCAGCTGGTTGTTCATTGGCGGACGGCGCATAAAGCCACGTTCCGTAGCCCTTATTATGTTGCTGTTCAATAAAAGCTTTCCATAATTGAACGGCATGATGCTCTCCCCACGTTTTACGCGGTTGCTGTAACAAAGAGGGTTTATCTAGATACATTGACGAGATGAAATCAGCAGTGCCTTCAATCAACGACATTTCGAGTAAATTGAAAACAAAACTGGTTCTTTTTGTTGATTGATATTGTGCGACATGCACCATCTCATGCGCGATATATTCTAATAATAGTACTTTTGCCTGTTCAAGGTTATGAGCTTGTTGACAGAGGGTTTCAAGCGCAAGAATAATACCGCTGGGCGACGCTGTTGCAGCAATATTATTTGCTCCAAGCACTATGCTAATTGTCTCGGCAGGCTTGGTGTCAGTACCCGAAGCTACTTTAGCCACCATAGCTTTCGCTTCAACTTCAATGGCTTTAGCGGCAGGAAGACAGACATCAACGGCATGCGTGTAGTTTTGCGGTGCTTGGCTAATAGATGCGTGCATTTTTTCAGCTGACTGAATACTGCTCATGATACTTTTAACGCCAACACCTGCGTTCGCTAAGTAATTATCTTGAAGTGCTTCTACGCTAACAGGGATATCTGAATTCAATAGCTGAGCAAAGCGCTCTGCGTCACCAATGTCAAATGTAGTGGCACCTGCAAGTTGGCTACCACACAGTAGTCCGCCAAACATAGCCATTAGTTTTAAAAAACGATTGCGATGACTTCCCATATTCATTCCTCTTAATTGAATACCGCTTAATGCTTTTAAACACTGCGACGTTAGCCGACTTATCTTTTGGGATGACCAACTAAACAAACGCACTTAAACTTGGCTTCAAGGGTACAAATATGCAGAGAAATAGCGTCCAGATTGATAAGTTAGGACGTACGAATAGCTTCATTAACTGCATTTAGCTGAAATTGAAAGGCATGTTGCTGGTATTTATTACCACTATGATATGGAATAGAGGCGATGCTATCGGTTTAGGCCAAGTTACGGGAAGTGAAAAGCGTGAATAACCATTTAGAAATTAAGCAAGGACACTATGACTTGCCACTTTCTCACTATTTCCGCAAACAAGATATGCTGAATAGACTTTGGCAACTGCGGAAACACACCCCAAATGGTTACTATTTAAAGCGCGGGCATCAGGCGACAACCTTGTAAGCTGGTTATTATTAAACTGCCAAAAGCATAGATGATCTAAACTGAGTTGGCGTTTGACCTGTTATTTTTTTAAATACGGCATTGAACGCGCTTTTTGAAGAAAAACCACTGTCCATTGCCAAGTCTAACAATTTTGCATCAGGGCTTTCTTCTAACTGTTTACAAAACCAGTTTACGCGGTAGGCATTCACATATTGATAAAAGTTCTGCCCTGAAATGGTGTTGATAGCCTCTGAAACGTAATGTTTCCCAAGCCCTAATTGTTCACTCAGTGATGTCAGACTTAGTTGGCTATCGAGATAGGGTTGCTGCTCTTGCATATAACTATCGATAGCGCTAAACACCTCGTTAATAGTGCTGCTTGGTAATTCAGATTGCTCTTCTAGAGCAACTTCTTCAGCTTCACTCATGTCACTTTCACTATTAATAGAGCAATTAACATCAGGTTTTTCGCTAGTTCTATCTTTAGAGTGATGACTTGTGGGATGATTATTTACTGTATGGGCGTCTGAAGTTTTGGTGTTTAAACCTTGCGTATTTTGCACAATAAAAAAGTGAGGCTCTTTCAAATGCAGCGCCCCCAAAAAGCACAAGAACAGTGTAAAAAGGATATCGCTGGCCAATGCGAGAAAATAAACGCCACTGTAAAAAGCCGACAAAATCTCAAGCAACCAGAGCAACACGTTAACGGCAATGATAACGGTTAGACCTTGAAATACAGCCGGCTGAAAATTGGATAACTCATCTTCCGTTTGCTGCTTATAGCGAGCGATGAGCCCAAAACTTTTGGAGAAATAATAAAATGCCTGTCCATACAAAAACACCATGGCAATGAGATGCTGAATATCAAACTCTACACCGTTGTCACGAAAATCAGCTAATTGCACTTCCGACATAAATGCGTAATCGGCATTAAGAAGCAAACAAACTAGTAGAGGAACGAATTTTATTATGTCGCGTTTAGATAAACCTTTACTTCGGATAGATAATGCAAGATACAAATACATTAATGCACCAAAAGAAGCTGGTAGCCAAAGTGCAATAATGTGAAAAGCGCTTAACACACTAGAGGGTGAATTAATAAAAACAAGTGGGCTAACGGCATACACTGACCAGGCAAATAGCCATATTGCCAACACTTTACCCGCAGGGTTTAACTTGCCTGAAACACACAAAATCAGGCACATTAGCAGTGCATTAAATGCACCTATGGCATGAAAATATTGAAGTAAAACGCCCACTACACCCTCACTGCATTCTTATCCGTTCTTGTAATTTAGTAATTTTGTGAGTTAAAGCGTTAAGAGTTTACTTTTTTTGAAAGGCGTATTGTAGTTAATAAGTACCAAGTATTTCGTTACGATTTGTAAACTAAAAAGAAATCTACAACGTTGCTAATTCAATTCTTGCAACCTTATCTAAAGGTTACTTTTCTTGTTTTGGCGTTTGAGCTTTAACATTGAGAAACTTTACGAATAGCTTATCGATGAAACCCTCTTCCAATAATTGATTTAAGTGTTTATTAAATTGCTCCTCAAATAGTTTCAAATGGGGCGATTGCTTCGAAAGTACGAATTTCACTTTTCTTTCCAGCATCCGTTCAGAAATCTTTATTTCATCAAAAATATCATTTTCTCTCGCATAGTTAAAAAATGAAATTTCTTCAGCTAATACACCATCTATACGTTTCAGTTTAAGTAAGCGAACCATTTGAAGCTCTGATTCCAAGAGAACTAATGGCTTTAAACAAACGCTATTTTGCCACCTTCCTGTGGAGGCTAAGATACTAAACTTACTCATCATATCCAAATTTTCACTGTGAAGCGGTGTGCTATCCCAAGAAATTAAACTGAAATTTCCAATGTACATTTCGTCAGAGAGCCATACACCGTCTGAAAAATCATCCTCAACTTCTAACGTACTCAAGGCTCCGTCAAAGTTTCCAGTTTGAAGAAGCCTCGCTACCCTTTTTCTCGGAGCTACATGAATGTTGAAGTCTAAGTTCATCCTCTTAAAAATTTCACGAATGATCTCTACATTTATGCCTGAAAAAGAACCATCAGGTTTTTCAAAAACATAAGGGGACATATCTGCCCCAGTTAACAAAGACAACCTTGACAATGAAGCTTCTTCATTTGCCGCGACGCTTCCTAGCGAAGCTGTCAACAGCAAAGCAAAAATAGAATATACTTTCATAGTATTGATACGCGGGCAGAGAGCCCTACCACCCGCAACATCTCATTAAAACTCAGCGACTACTTTAACGCCGCCAGGGCTTTTCCCCGACACAAAACCTATTGCGTTAGGGTCCGAAGCAACCATTTCAAGTAGCTGTTGTTCACTGTCGACAGCGACAGGAGGCTCCCCTTGCCCTGTAAATATTAACCTCGCCCAATAAGATTTAAGTTGAGCGGGTGTTTTATTAAGCACTGAATCAACAAAGTTGAGTGTGACTTCATTTTCTTCGCCCAAACTGACCGGTTTAATGGTTTCGCCATTTTCGAACTCTAGTTTTTTACCAAGGAAAATATCAGCAATATCACTTTTGGTCAGAACTGCAGTATTACTTGGATGAACGATAACACTTAGCGCCTGACTACCAAATGACAGCAACATAAGTCCAATTACTGTTGTAAGTCTCAAAAAAGTAAACATCCTAACCTCTTAAAAAACAAAATCTAAACCAAATGAAGCGATAGAGTACTTGCCATCCACGTGCGTCTTATCTTCACCTTCAAAATAATCAAATTTCAACGCCGCACTGGGGTGAAAGTCGTAACGTAAAGAAACACCAATACCGTCGATGGTATTTTTAGCGAATACATCGTGAAATCCACGGGCAACTGCGTTTAAAATAGGGTGTTGAATTGATTCAGTTTGAGAGTAGTTAGTTATATGTTGTTGCTGCTCACGTCGAAATAAGACAACATAGTCACTAAATCGATATCCAACAGAGAGGTACCACGCTCGAATCTCAGTAAGCAAGGTATTGTCGACATCGTATTTCGCATATTCAAAGCTACTTAAGAAATTGTTGTAGTCAATGTCATATCCCGCATACCAATATTCTGCATCTTTTCCCTGATATTCAACCAGAGTAGCTAATTGCTCCACTTGTTCTGGAGTGGCTCCATTTTCAAGCGCCACTTGACTACCGGGTACAATTAATGAGCGGAAAAATTCATTCAGTGAACCATCTGTAAATTCACCTACAAAGCCTCCAGCAAAAACTTTCCACCAATCTTTGGATACCTCAAGGCGACCTAAAAAGATATCATCTAGTCCTATTGACTCATCAACCCCCGTAGAAGCAACGGTGATATCACCGTCCCAATTTCCATACAACCACTTGGTTGAAATATTGTATCCATGGACACGGTGATTGGTGTCAAGAGAGATCCCTTCAACAGTGTTAAAGTCGAAGCCAAAATAAACCGACTTTGGTAAACGCCCAAAGTTGTGCGCATAACCAACAATTTCATATTCAGATTGGTAGAATATGGGGTTAGCAAATTTCCCAACACTAACTTGGTAGTGATTATCAAATTTATAAGATATATATGCCCAACGGGCTTCTACATCAAAATCTTCCGTTCCATCAGCAGTAAACTGAATGGTGGCACTTAAACCATCACCCAAGTCAGCTTTTGCTTGTAAACCAAATATACTTTCATCTTTGAAAGAAAGTTCTCCATCTTCAGGTAAATTAGCAAATGGGCGTTGTATTGAGTCGGTATCGACATAGGTTCCACGAACCGAGCCAAACCCATTAAATTTGATCTCCGCTTGAGCTACCGACGCGAACATTAAACAACAAGATGCAAGCACTTTGTACTTGGTCTTGACCGCATGTCTTTTCATTACGAGTTCCTTTAAATTAAAATTTAAACACTAAATTGGGAGGTAATTTTTGTAAGTTCATCAGAAAGTTGAGCTAATTTGGCACTCACTGAGGCAAGTTCATCTGAAGATTTTTCATTCTCAAAAGCAGACGAGATAACTTCATCGATGACGCTAGAGAAACTTTCTGTCATTTCAACCTGATTACTCGTTGATGACGCTATTTCGTAGGCAAGAGCCGTGACTTGAACAATGTCAGCAACAACGTTTTCCAGTGATGCATTTGCACTTTCAATCTCAGAGAAACTTTCCTCAGCCTTGGATTTAGAACCGTCTAAACTAGTAGAAACAACCCTAGTGCGGCTTTGAAGCTTTTCGATCATTTTATGAATATCAGTAGCAGAGCTTTGCGTTTTGATAGCAAGATCCCTTACTTCGTCTGCTACTACAGCAAAACCTCTTCCAGCTTCACCAGCGCGTGCAGCTTCAATTGCAGCATTAAGAGATAGTAGGTTAGTTCGAGAGGCAATGTTTTGAATGACATTCAAGGCATCTGTAACTTGATTGACATCAATTAAAAGTGCCTCCATTTCTGTAACTGCATCTGCTGCTGCATCACGAAGTGACTTAATTGACAAAACAGTGTGAGAAAACAGTGCTCTACTTTCATTAACTCTATTATTACTACTATCTGCCAGTTCCTTAGCTTCATTGGACTTGCTTGATATAAGATGTGATTCCTGCAATATACCTTCAATGTTCTGCCTAGCGCGCTTAGCATTTGATGACTGAACATTAGAAATTGCGTGCGATTCTTCCGCCGCAGAAGAAACATTGAATGCATGGCCAGTCAAACCACCAGAAAGACTTACCACGCTTGAAAATGCTTGGCTTAGTTCGGCCATAAAACCATTAAACGCGTGAGACAACTGACGAATATCGTCTAAGCCACTTTCAGGTAACCGGACCGACAAGTCACCATTACCCGTTTTGAATGTATCTAGCGAACTAGTAAGTTGTGAAATTGACTTTGATAAACTTCGCTGCACAGGAACAGCAACTAAAACGGCCAAAAGTATACTTAAAAAACCAATTGAAACACCGATAATTATGACCCTGCTGCTACCATTTTTGGCAGTTTCAATATTGCTTGCAAGCCTAGCTACAGAATCTTCTTTAAACTCCGTAAATTGCCTGCTTACTTCTTCAAGCAAAGCATTCATCTTTTCGCGATCTTGAGCAGAAGGAACATAGCTCGCTGCGCCATTTCCCGTTAAAGCCGTAGAAATGCGACTTGCTAATTCGAAGTACTCTTGTAGCGGTGTATTTTCAACGGTGTACTTCTTTTCACTTTTGGAAATAATATCGACAAGAGTTTTATTAACCATTTCCAACTCTTTGTAGGCAAGCGCTGCCTTGTCAATAAACTCCGTGTCTCCGGTAACTACAGCGGTAAGAAGATCGTCAGAAATTTTGTTTAACAAAAGAATACGATTTTCTGAAATACGTTGTATTGGATAGTCAGTTTTAGCTAACTCATCCAACAATTTCACCGTTGCAGAGCCATTAATAAGAACTGAAAGTTGAAAGATACTAAAACACACTATACCAATAGCAGTTATCGCGTATATTCGCACTGCTATTGTGTTTACATTCAAGGGAAACATTTTACTACTTTACTACCAATTTCAACGACCAAAGCTTAAGTTAGCGTCGAACAAAATAGTAAATATTACTTTTCGTACAAAGTTCTGTGCACTTAGTACAAAAATGAAATTAACAGTTGGCGAATAAGGTCTTAGAGTTGAATATACCTTTGCGTAATTAAACAAAAACTACTAGAGCTAAGTCCTCATTTCGTTGCACACGCTAAATATAATAGATTACTAATATAAGAAAGGCACTATTCATAAAATGACAAGATTTTTTGTTTTACTCTGTACACTATTATCGCAGATTAACTTAGCAAACTCTGAAAGCTTTAGTTCACTCGAAAGGTCCGTAGTCTTTGAAGCGCTTAAAATTGATGGAACACTGTACTCGGAAACACTAGTATTTGATAAGAATAATACGTTATGGATTGGCACTCAAAATGGTGTTACTAATTTTGATGGTTTCTCTAGTGAGCGCTACCTTTCTTTCAAAGAAGATTTAAAAGTTACTGATAATTACATATTAAATTTATTCT
>NZ_BJKK01000009.1 GCF_006538325.1 Alteromonas sp. KUL42 | reverse complement strand
CCCAACCCATTCCTCTGGACCAGAAGACTTGTTCACCAAACTTGCCTTCTTTGTCGAAATACCGAGAGTCACGGAAAAGTAATTTGGTTTTGGGATCTTGTAAGTAATCAATAGTTGCTTGGAACTCTTTGTGGGCGTAATCAGCGTATTTAGGTTCGCCTGTAATAGCAGAAAGTTCGAATAGTACGGGCGGGCCCATAAACAAGGCGTCAGCCCAGCACCATCTCCATTGACAGTTGTGTACGTTATCTTTATTTCTACCGGCGACGAACTCTAGGCTATTATCGGGAGCCTGCTCAATAAGCCAGTCAAACGTTTCTATTACTGGTGTAAGCGCATCTTCGTTTTTATGCCTGCGGTAATACCAAAGGTTTGTCTGCCCGATAACGTGGTCATCGGCAAAATATTTCACCTTGCCCATTTTCCAGTCATGGGCGTTCCCCACGTAGCCAATCCAGGTTTCGTAAAAAGGGTTATCAGACCGCTCAGCAAGTTTAGTGAGGCCCTTATAAAAAGCGCCTTGAATCCATCGCCCATATGCTTCAGAGCCAACTCGAGCACGACCAACATGTGTCATGTGTTGTGTGCGCGCAACTTGCCAATTTGCGACTTTTTCCATTTGTGCCATCACGTGTTCTTGTGTTGGCATCCCGGCCTTAGCTTGTAATGAAGTTAGTGGTATATAAGCAATAGCGAACAAGCACATTCTTATTCCGATGAACCGACTTATTTTGCTTATGAGAGTTTCCATCGTGCATCCTTTAAATTAGTTGATTTAACGAAATATAGGGTAGTGAGAGGCTTAACTGTGAGCCTAATTTGTGCTCAATGTTACATTGAAGTAAATCATTAATACAATCATATTCATTCACATGTGGTCTTTATTTTTCTTATGTTTGTTGTCGATTTTGTGTTTTACGTATCTTATCTTATTTATGTGAAAATCATATTAGTTGCTGATTTTAAAGTTTTTATGCGTATTATTTGACGTTCTTATTGGCAATTTTTGATATGTAAAATATTTGTTTAAAAAATGGAATGATGCTTTAATTGTCAAATTCAATCATGACTAAGTTGTGAACTGTTTCTCATATCTGGCGAGTTTGAAATGCGAGTATGTGTATTTGCTACCTGTTAAGAGTTTGGAAAGCGTAAAGCAGCTCAATACTCTTGGATTTCTCAAGCAGGTATCACCAAAAAACTGATTTTGGAAGGGAAAAAGAAAATGCTGGTTTACTTATTGCGCCCTTTGGCATTAAGCATACTGATTTGGAGCGGCTGTGGATATGTAAGTGGTGAGACTGGCCCAGTAAGGGACGTCGGCCACAAAAGCGAAAGTATAAGCCCGAATATTGTTTTTATATACACAGACGACCAGGCTCCTTGGGCGATAGAAGGTAAAAGCCCCAGTGCTGTTACCCCAAACCTTAAACGCTTAGCCGAGCAAGGTATGTCTTTTCCAAATGCTTATACCACCACGCCAGTTTGTAGCCCTTCCCGAGCAGGTTTGCTCACTTCCCGTTACGGCTTTGAAGTAGGTATCGACGATTGGATAAATGACCACCTTAAAAGTAAGACGCTAACAGGCCATCAGCTTGAATTAGGCCTTTCAGCAGAGCTGGATTCCTGGCCCAAAAGACTACAAGAAAACGGCTATTACAATGGTTTGATCGGCAAGTGGCATTTAGGAAAGCAACCGGAACATCACCCTCAAAATTTTGGCTATAACGAGTTTACGGGTTTTTTAGGAGGCGGAACTTCACCCATAGACCCTCAACTTCTTGTAAATGGTGCCCTAAAGAATGAAGAGGGGCTAACCGTGGACGTACTCACCGAGCATGCCATGGACTTTTTGAGTAGGAATAAATACAGGAAGTTTGCCTTATCTTTGCATTATAGGGCACCTCACTATCCATTTGAGCCTGTTTCAGAGAGTGATTCAGAGGCTATTAGTCAAGATATAGATTTGTTACATCCTGATTACCCGGATTTAAACACAGAAAGAGCTAAAAAATTATTACGTGGATATCTAGCTTCTGTTAGAGGTGTAGATAGAAATGTTGGAAGACTGTTGGATCATCTAGACGATCTGGGGCTATCTGAAAATACAGTCGTCATTTTTACGTCTGACCATGGATACGTTATTGGACAGAACGGTATTTGGCATAAAGGCAATGGCTTTTGGTTGTTGAACACTCCACCTAAAGGCACTGAAACCATACCCAAAGGCCAGCGCCCAAATCTATATGATGCGGTGCTTAAGGTACCTCTTATTGTTCGTTGGCCAGGTAAGGTGCCTGCAGGGACAGAAAATGCCTCTACCGTATCAAATCTTGATTTCTTCCCTACTCTTATGGATATCGCCAAACTGGATTTACCTAGTGAAGCAGTCATTAGAGGGCAAAGTGTAATCAAAGCGTTAAAAGATGAAAACCTGGTAGTGAGTACTGACTATTTTGCCGCTTATTCAACGCTGCATCAGTCAATCACGGGTATGAGAATGTACAGCGATGGTCAATACAAATTAGTCCGAGATTTCAAAAACAAAGAACGAGACGAGTTTTATCACTTAGTTGTCGATCCTCATGAGACTCACAACCTGCTTGAGAGAGAATTGACACCTGCTGAAAAGATGACGTTGAAAAGGCTGGATGACACTATCAAAGAGAAAATGCTCGATTTGGACGACCCACTTTCAACGAGCTTCAACCCAGCGACTTTTAAAATGCCTTGAAGCTTGGTGCTTCTCATAAGAAATTGAGCAGTCAAATATTGACTAAATAGATTTACGTAGTCGATAGACCAGCGGTCTTCCAATTGAACAAAATATGGAACATAGAAACATGAAAAATAAGCTGCTTTTAGCTATGGTAATTGCACACCTATTTGGCTGCACTTCTTTTGCGAATGATAGAGGAGCTTCGGCACATCAAGATACGCTGGCCTCCGTACCTTCGTTGTCTCTCCACTCAACGCCAATTTTGCTGGGGAGTAGTCTTTTGGTTGATAAATCTCATACTTCAGATGGCTCAGACCGTGCGCAAAATGGTAAGCCTCTCTTTGCGGGTGTTATGGGAGCTCAAGCAGTTACCTATAAAGGTTATCAATATGTGATTTATTACACAGCAAAAGACAGGGGAGGTTACGGCGACCTTTTTGCTGAAGTTGTCGTCGCACGTAGAAAAGTAACGGGACACGACTGGCAACACGCCACCTTGCCTGTATATCGGCTAACTTCCGACGACGCGCATAACCGCCAAGCCATCGAAATTTCAAAAGGCGACGGCGCCATTCATATCTCTTTCGATCATCACAACTTAGATCGCATTAACTACGCACGCACTGCTTCGGGAGTCGCAGATCATCCAGAAACCGTAGATTGGAATGACGATATTTTTAAATTTCGGCGTAATCTAGGTTTTCCTAACGACGCGGTAGAGCGAGTCACTTACCCAAAATTTTATTCGTTAGAAAGTGGCAATGTACTTATGTATTTCCGAGAGGGTGGGGCTGCAAAAGGCGAAATGCAGCTTGCACTTTATGATGCCAAGAATAGTGAGTGGCAGTATATTCGCAACATATCGTCAAGTGATGGTGTTTACGTTCAAAATGTAAATGGCAATAAAGAACCTTCAACAAGAGGGCCCTATTTAGCCGGTGGTGGACCAAAATTTGATGCTAATGGTCGTATGCACATTAGCTGGGTATTTAGAGAGCGACCTGTCAATTGCAATCCTGGTAAGATTAACGGTCTTGATTGCAATCACGGTATCTACTACACCTACAGCGATGATGAGGGGCTAACTTGGTACAACAATGCGGGTAATCTAGTAGCTGATACTCGAAAAGGTGAGGTGTTATCTGTTGAAACACCTGGATTAGAAGCAGTCCATGTGCCTACAGCATTGAGGCCATCAAATGTTTCCCATAACTCTGTAGTCGATACTAAAACAGGTGATTATCACCTCCTGCTTAGTCATAAGACATCCCCAGACGGCCCAGCCCGGGTGCATCATTATGTTCGCGATATATCAGGCCATTGGCAAAAGCGTGTCTCTGACTTTACCGCTTCAAACGTTACTTTAATGTTCTTAGGTGACAGGTTGTTTGCTTTTGCAGGAAGAGACGATGCCGAAATTTTCTATTCCAATAGAGCAGACAGTTTTACTGAGTGGCATAAAATTGAAATGCCTAATGTAGATAGGGGGCTAGGCAAAATTGAGGGCGGTTATATCACGTGGGATCTCAGCTTATTAAGTCGGGGGATTGCAAGTATTGTTTGGCAGCATGCACCAAAAATTAATGGTGAGCCTAGCCCCATTTACGTCTATGACTTTGAGCTAGGAAGAGTCGAGCCAAGTGAGTAGAGCGTGATGCTCTTTATATTTTTTCTTTTAGAAATAAATTAAATAACGGGAGTATGCTTTGCGCAGATTATTGTTAATTATTGCTTTGGCTTTTGTCTCATTGAACGCAAATGCGGTATCAATAAAACAGGCGTTTGATACTCCTGAAGATAGTCACAAGCCATGGGTGTTTTGGTATTGGATTAATGGAAATATTACTGAGGAAGGTATAAAAGCTGATCTCGAATCAATGGCAGATGCCGGACTAGGAGGTGTGGTGTTGATGCACATTAATGAGCATCATGTTATTCCCGCAGGTCCTGTTGAATTTCTTTCAGAAGATTACGAGTCGCTACTCGCTTTTACCTTTGAAAAGGCTTCTGAGCTAGGTTTAAAAGTGAACCTCTATAATAGTGAAGGGTGGTCCGTCGCTGGTGGTCCTTGGATAAATCCCGAAGATGGCATGAAAGAATTGGTTTGGAGTGAACAACAGGTCCATAGCCGAACTCAATCGATAATTTTCCCTGCACCTCATGCCCCTCTAAATTTTTACGAAGATATCGCTGTCCTTGCCTTCCCTACACCTCAAGCGCACATTGAGCAAGATTTTCAAGAATATATCGCGAAGGCCAAAATTTCTGGCTCTACACCACAAGGCACTGTACATGCTACAAATGCCTACGATAGTGATTGGAATACATTGGTGTATCCCAAGGTTGATGACGAAACCAAACAGCGCTTTATTCAATTTGATTTTTCTGAGGAGTATACGTTTCGTAACGTTTTTGTGAAATTTGCTGCTTATGGAATGATGGGGAGAAATCACCTTCTTATATCAAATGATGGTGAGAATTACCAAGAGGTCGCCTTTTCAAAACGAGGGCAAATTTATGATGACCTTAGCTGTTTTCAGTTTGAACCAGTGAAGGCGAAATACGCAAGAATTGTGTTCCAGCCTACCGACAATAAACTTTTGTACACAGCGATGCCAAAGGTCGATGTCGCGGTAAGAGAAGTTATTATTGATAATAAACAACGTATCGCGAACTGGTGTCAAAAAGCAGCGCATATTTTTCCTTTTCATATGCAAGAAACAGAGCGCGAAGCAATAAATACCTCGTTAGAGAATAACGCGAGTATCAATCTTGATGCAATTGTTGACGTTACCCAATATCTTGACGAAAACGGTCGCCTTAACTGGACACCACCTAGTGATAATTGGACCGTAATTCGGTTTGGTATGTCTTCTACTGAAGCGGTTAATCGACCGGGTACGGCGAAAGGCGAAGGGCTTGAAGTTGATAAATTGAGCGAGCGTGCGCTTGATAAACATTTTGAGCATTACATTAAAAACGTAGCAAGTCGTTCGCAGGAACATGTAGGCGATTCATTTGTATCAACCCACGCTGATAGCTGGGAAGTAGGACGGCAAAATTGGACGCAGGAGTTTGAAATAGACTTCAAAGAGAGGCGTGGTTATTCACCTATTCGACTTCTTCCTATTACGCTGGGGTATACCGTAAAGAATGCAATGTTCAGTGAGCGTTTTCTTTGGGACTACAGAAAAACACTGGCAGAGCTTATTGCTGAGCGGTTTTATGGGGGTATGCAAAAGCGTTCAAACCAACTGGGTTTGAAGTTTTCAGCGCAATCGATGAAACCTTTTATAGACAACCTTCAAGCGCTGGGGAAAGCGGATATTATTTATGCTAATAGTGCATTTCGTTCTATTAACCCTGCAGAAAATAGGCCCAATCAAGAATTTGCTTACGTGACTGCCAAAATGGCAGCATCCGCAGGCTCTATTTACAATAAGCCTGTTCGTTCAGAGTCCTTCACTTCATTGCCTCAAGCGAATAGGTGGCTAAGTCACCCGCTAACTTATAAGTCGCAAGCTGATACCGATTTGGCTGCCGGGGTGACGTTGACAACGCATCATCTCTTTACCCATCAACCCTGGACAACCCTAGAGCCGGGCATGACACTTGGTTACTGGGGTTTACATTTTGAGCGCACACAAACGTGGTGGCATGAGATAAATACATGGAATGAGTATTTGACGCGTTCCCACGCCATGCTCAGCAAAGGGCAGCCTGTGTTTGATGTATTGCACTTATTAGGTGATGACTCAGCAACGACATCTGACAAGGAATTTGCTTTGAAAACGCTGCCTGAGGGCTACGATTTTGAATTTATCTCGACAGATGGGCTGATGAACCACGTTGATGTAAATGAGCGAGGTCAGCTAGCTTTTGAATCGGGGAGAACCTATAACCTTTTGTCCATATCGCCCGACGTGAGCATGCGAGTAGAAGTACTGGAGCAAATAAAATCTCTATTAGAGAGAGGGGTAACAGTTGTAGGTTTACCTCCCACTTTTTCGCCAAGTTTGGAAGGCTCTTTTGATATCTCGGCCACAGATGGACGAGTTCACCATTTAGTCAACGAAATTTGGGGCGCGCGATTTAAGAGCCAAGTGTTTAAAACCCTAGAAGACGCATTGAACCATAAAGGTATTCAACCAGACGTGCTAATTTCTCACACTGATAACCGATTTGTTTGGCGACACCATGATGTATCTGAAGAGAACACGGATGTGTATTTCATCAGTAACCTAGATCAAAGGGCTGCCGAAATAGAATTGGACCTGAGAGCTAAAGGTAAAGCGGTTGAAATCTGGGATCCGCTTTCAGGTAAACGACTTCTCGCCAGTGATTACGTGGTTGAAAACGGACGTACGCGGTTAAAATTACGCTTTGACCAAGCGCAGTCTTTGTTTGTTGTTTTAGCGCCGCAAAAGAGTACCGGAAAGCTACTTAACACTAGCCCTATTCGGCAATTACAGGTGCTAGATTCACCGTGGCAGGTAGAGTTTATTAAAGGGGTAAAAAACCAAACGCATTAGCGCTTAACGAACTCATCGATTTGTCCAAACATGTGAATGAAGATGTCAGGTATTTCTCTGGTACTGTTCGCTATGAGACTGAGTTTGAAATGGCTGATCATTTGCCAATCTCCCAAAGTTACCTTCTTAACCTTGGCGAAGCTTTTCAGTTTGCGCGCGTAAGGCTAAATGGTCACGATCTCGGACTGAGAATGTGGGCGCCTTATCATTTTGATATTAGCAATATCATTCGAAGCGGAGCCAACCGTTTAGAGATAGAAGTGACTACTCTTTGGCCTAATCGTTTAATTGGCGACGAACGCTTGTATCCTGACACTGCAACTTGGAAGAAAAATGGCTATCAAGGCTCTCAGTTAACTAGTTTTCCGAAATGGCTTAAAGGAGCTGCGCCTGAACAACCCGGGGCGCGCAGCACGTTTGCTACATGGAAGCATTGGAACAAAGATGATGAGTTACTTCCATCAGGACTGCTAGGCCCTGTGAGTATAATGGTTCAAGATAGGAATTGAAGCATCGACTTGCTTGGTGGTAATTGAGGTGAGGCATGCCCTTTCAAAAGCCTTTTTTGAGGGCGTGCGTCTACTCTAAATAATGTTGTTTTTGAGGAGCTTAGCCGCGTAGTCTGCCGCTCGCGCCGTTATCGCCATATAAGTTAACGATGGGTTTTGGGTTGCGCTAGATGCCATGCAGGCACCGTCGGTAACAAACAAATTGGGTATATCGTGTGTTTGGCCCCAGCCATTGAGAACCGATGAATCGGGATTTTTTCCCATACATGCTCCGCCCATTTCGTGAACCTGCTTGCCCATCGGAATATGTTTGTTTTCTGGTGTCGCTTTTACCTGAATGTTGGTGCACCCACCTACTTCGAGTATTTCTTGTATGTCTTTAGCCGCTTGCTTAATCATTTTTCTTTCATTGTCTTTTATTTCAGCATCGATATGAAGTAATGGCATGCCCCACTCGTCTTTTTGGGTAGGGTGAAGACTAGCTACATTCTCGTAATAAGGTAAAACCTCACCATACATAAATGCCCTGAAACGCCAAGGACCGGGCTTTCCAACGCTCTGTTTGGCGATAATGCCAATACCTTTTTCTTTGGCATTAGGAGAGGAGAATGATCGGTTTTGTGCTGTGGTTTGAAAACCAAAACCCCTCACAAAATTTGCATCATCTTGCTTTTCGTGCCGGTAATTTGGAATGTAAGTAGCAATAGGGCGCCGTCCGAATGCATACTTATCTTCACTTACCGGTACATCCGCACTTGCTACAACGCCGGTGACGTGACCGAGTATGTAGTGGCCCAGCATACCGCTGCTATTTGCAATACCATTTGGGAATGTTTTGGATGTTGAGTTCAACATAACTTGCACCGTGCCTAATGCCGATGCGCACATAAACACAGCGCGACTCTTGTATTGCCTTCTTTCTTTCGTATTTGCATCGATGACAGACACCCCGGAGACTTTGTTATTGACGTCGTCGTAGTCAATACGCTCAACAATACTGTCTGTTATTACGGTTAGGTTTCCCGTTTTATGAGCTGCAGGTAATGTGGCAGACTGAGAGCTAAAGTACGCGCCAAAGCTGCATCCTCTTCTACAGTAAGAACGCGCCAGGCATTTACCTCTACCTAGTGCAGTTTGTTCTTCAGTAGGCGAGGTAAGATTAGCGGCTCTTCCTATAATGAGGTGTCTGTCAGTGTATTTTTTCGCAATATTATTGGAAATGTATTGCTCTGCATAACTCATCTCCCACGGTGTTTGAAACTCACCGTCGGGTAGGGTTTTTAAACCATCTTTATTCGCTGACACACCTATAAATTTCTCAACATAGCTATACCATGGAGCTAAGTCTTCGTAACCAATAGGCCATTCAATACCATGGCCGTCTTTCGCATTGGCCTCAAAATCCATTGGGCTCCATCGCAATACCTGCCGCCCCCATGTTAATGAGCGTCCACCGAGTTGATACCCCCGCGTCCACATAAATGGCTTATCTTCGGGGGAGCTGTAAGGGTGCTTCTTATCGTCGACAAAAAAGTGAAGTGCATCGGTTTTATATAAGTGCCCTTTTTTTCTCAACGTAGCGTAGTGACCATTTTCAGCGAGTGTTTCTTCTGGCATTCCTCGGTTTTGTAAATCCCAAGGTGCTTGAAAATCTTTGTACTCAGGGCCTCTGTGATCTACATTTCTACCCCGCTCAATAACTAATGTATTGAAGCCTCGCTCACAAAACTCTTTCGCTGCCCAGCCGCCCGTAATTCCTGAACCAACAATAATGACGTCATAGTCGTTGTTCATAAGTATTTTCTCTCGTAAATAACGTTTAGCTCATCCTGTGAAAGACTTCCTCGATAGCCACCAGGAACAAGAAAGAAGTTGGGGTTGGCTATTTCAGATGAGTAGTGAATATGAAAAATAAGTGCTTTGAATCGTTTGTATGCTATGGAAAAGTCGCCTTTACCCGTGTCGAAAACGACCTCGTCGATTTGCTCTACAAATGTCTGACGATTTTCTTTACTCAGTGACAGGTAGTTTGCATTAAATGCGGTTCTTGCGCGTTGCAAAAACTCAGATAAGAACAAAGTGAATTGCTGTTGGGTAGAGGTGGCTGCCCAAGATATCATTAACTCATCAAGTACCTGTGCGGTGTGAGAATCTACTGCACCGGGGGTGTCAGTGCGGGGTATCATAATGTCCACAATATCGTAAACCAGCGTAAATTGTTCAGCATCAAAAAAAACCGCATCCGACTCAAAAACAGTAAGGTTGAGCGTCTTTTTTAGCTCTGATGGTAAAACAGAAGCTGAAACTACATACAGCATAGAGCCCAAAAATATACGTCTGTTTATTTCCACGTTACCCTCTTCTTGTTTCGACTCGGGAAATGTAATGACGTTGATACTACCTATAAAAACAAGCCAAAAGCAATCATTATCAATCAAGATCATTTACATTGTTTTGACATCAATGTAATAGGTAGCAGGATAGTAGTTGTAGGTGGTTTTATAGTTTCTGTTTAAAAATCGTCTTTTGGTAAGCCGGTGATGTTATCTAGTAGTAGCGTCTTATTGGGAGTAAGTTCTATATGGCTTTTGTGCGGTAACGCTTTTGCAGATGGCTGGCTGCCGTAGTAATTCAGGCCCATCAAAACATTGTTATAGTGAAGCGCTACCATAAAAGGTGTTAGCGCAAAATCATAAAATGCCACTTCATCTATAGCCCCCCGCATAGGCCTCTGCGGCGTGCCCTTGAGCGTTAGGAGAATTGCCAATATTGGCTAACCCCGCTCCACCGCTCAATACTTTTGAGCCGGGTGGGTATCGGTAACGTGCGCCTACTTTTCCGTCGATATAAATTGCTTTTACTCCACTTTCAACGTCATAAGTTGCTACTACATGGTGAAGGTTTCCATCTTTTAACTGTTGAAGCGTTGGACGTCCGTCTCTGCCGTCTAGTGGTAGTTTGAGCTCATGGTACCCTTGGCCTAAAATGTACAACCCGAAGCTTAGAGACTCTGCATAATTGCCAGCTGGCACTACTATTGATTTGTTGCGGTCATTTTGAAAGCTAAGCAATATTCTATGATCCTTATCACTTTGATCTTTCCTGAAAATCTCATCAATTTCACCGTATCGGGTGGTATTAGGGCCTTCTCCACTATATAAAGGCTTAATCAATGCTTCTATAGTGACACCATCAATAACGGAGAACGAACCTGTTGCGGGTGCACTTCCACCTCCGCTACCCACGTTAATTCTTGCATGTTTTCCATTATCAAAATAGAAAGCGCCTTTTCCGACGAGTCCATCGATGCGTTGAGCTCCACTACTTGGAACACCGACTGCGCGACCCGCAAAGTCCATCACTCTGTCGCCAACATCATCGAAGTTCCAAAAGTGTTTAGGTCGCCATGTTTTAGGAAAGATTTTTGCTTTGGTGTTACCAGAGACCGAGGTTGCATCACTGTCAACGTTTACGGTTAACTTGCCCGAATGCATCTGAATATCAGAGGCGTTGGCAGAAATAGCAATAGTCTTATTTGAATGAGAGATAACGTTAACCTCACCGCTTTTTAACTCAATTTCTGTAGAGTTAAATAATTTGAAGTGCGAATGAGCAGAGAGCATTACGCTATCACCAGAGCGTAATTCAAGCTCAACCGGTCGCTCGGTTTTGTACATACCAGGATAAACGAGAGTGTTTTGTACATTTCCATTTTCGTCAATTAACAGCTCCCCACTAACTATTTTTCCTATAAAGGGTTCGTCGGGAAGTGGTTTGAATTGAATAACTAGATATACCACCAGCATGCACAGCACGGTGAGTCCCCCTGCTAAATAAAACTTACGTTTTGTGCTAGCGGTTCTCTTTTCAGAGGTGGCTTCATAAGGTTGGCTTTGATGAGGTAAACTTGAAGCGTGCGTGGGTCGCACAATAAGTTCATCTACGAAGGTTTTTCGCCTGACTATTTCGAGTTCTGGAATAGCGTTCGAT
This sequence comes from Alteromonas sp. KUL42, assembly GCF_006538325.1. GTDB lineage: Bacteria > Pseudomonadota > Gammaproteobacteria > Enterobacterales > Alteromonadaceae > Alteromonas. The sequence goes on along the minus strand of NZ_BJKK01000009.1, from coordinate 190,104 downwards.
TTAAGATGAATATGAAATTCGATGTAATCAAGGTAAAACCGTTGAGCCTGCTCATTGTTACTCAACAGTTCTTCAAGCTTTTGAAGCTGCATCTGTGTAACGGTGCCGGCGCAAATATCATCTGCTATAGCCCGAACTTCATTAAATCTTTCCGAGCGATTCAAGTGTCGTGCTCCACTTTTTGTTTATCAACGCAGTCGAAAAGCTTACGGCGAAGTAAGTGGATAGATTTACGAATACCAAAAACCGATCGCCCCGTTTTGTCTGCAAGTGCCTGTGCACTTAAATTTTCTATGAAAAAACCATAATATAATTGGTGTGCGGAGGCAGAGAGGTGAGAAACGCAATGCTGCAGCATGCTCCATTTTTGGTCTGTATTATCTTGATGGGAAGCTACTGCTGATAGCTGCTCTAGCAACTCATCACTCAAACCTGAAACGAATTTTTTCTGTTGTCTTCGATATGTTCTTACACAGTTAAACACAATAGTATTTGACCATTTTCTAAAACTCGTTCCTCGCTCAAAAGTCTCGAATTCCTTCCAAAGGATAACGCTTGTCTCCTGAAAAACTATCATCTGCGGCCGCTTTGTCTAAAACAAAGGCATAGATGTATGCATACAAACGTTGCTTTTCTGATTCAAACATTGCCGAAAACAAGTCTGAAGTTGTATGCAAAGAACCTCGATTAACCTGTGGTGTTGGCATGTTTTGAGACACCTTATCCTCTCTATTACGATGTGAACATCAAATTCATCGCGACAGTTCGCTACTCATTTCAGCAGCGTTACCACTAAACAAATATTTAATGCGGTAACACTGTGTCAATTTACGCAAATTTAACATTTAAGACATTGTTTGACTATATTTGATTGAATTTAAGTTTTAAGGGTATCAATCTCACAATTCGGTGCCTTTTCTAACTATATAAAGTCTGATTTGAGCCGAACAATGTCATATTATCGTTACTCACTATTATGTTTATTCGCTATTTTTATTGTTGCCTGCGAGCACGTAGGGCCTGACTCCACCAATGACAATGAGTCATCATTAATAGCTCCTCCCATTGGAGTTACGGTGGGAGAAGGGATGGTAAATCCCATCGGCCACTATGAGAATGTGCCACGTTTTAGTTGGCAGCTTGACACCGAGTCTTCTCAGGTAGCTCAGCAAAGCTACCAACTTCAAGTTGCAAGCGACGATGCATTCAAGCCCGAACAAATCATTTGGGATAGCGGAAGAGTAACCTCCTCTAAAAACGCTTGGATAAGACCTGAAGGCCTCACTTTGGAATCGAGGCAACGCGTGTTTTGGCGAGTTAAAACATGGGATGTACAAAGCAATAGTTCACAATGGAGTGAAATACAGACGCTAGAAACTGGCTTATTGAAAAACAGTGATTGGCACGCTCAATGGATAGGGCATCCAGACACTAATGAGCGCACAGAAGTTCTTAGTCCTAACGCTATTGAGCAACCAGATAACCAATACTACCCGCCACAGTATTTACGCAAAAACTTTGAGCTTAATAAGCCGATTAAGCGGGCTCGTCTTTATATCACTGCAAAGGGCGTTTTTAAGCCATTCATCAATGGTCAGGCTGTCAGTGAAGATGTCATGACTCCGGGGTGGACGCCATATCATAAGCGTATTGAGACGCTGACTTACGATGTGACTAATCTATTGCAACAAGGCGCTAATGCCATTGGTGCTGCATTGGCAGAAGGGTGGCAAGGTCGAATCTTTCATCCTACAAAGCAGGATTACGTAACACCACTGCGCCTTATTGCGCAGCTTGAGGTCACTTTTGAAGACGGCACTAGCTCGCGAATTGTAACGGATGAAAGCTGGTTATCAACGGACCAAGGCCCCATTCGCGCTGCGGGTAATTACGATGGTGAGCGCTATGATGCGAATTACGAGATGCCTGGTTGGAATACTCCAGAGTTTGATAGTGAGGGCTGGAAACGTGTTTACTCTGAGCCACGTGAACCTGTGGTTAAGCTGCGGCCAAAACGTCATGCGCCAGTAAGAGTAACAAAAACAATTCCTGCTATCACACTTGTGAGCGTAAAAGATGGTGTAGCCATTTTCGACATGGGTCAAAACATGGTAGGCGTGCCCGAAGTATCGCTACCGGTGAAAAAGGGCCAACCCGTAAAAATTCGATTTTCTGAAGCACTGCAAGGAGAAGAATTCTATGTTAAAAATCTACGCTCGGCCAAAAGTACCGATTGGTATATTCCTAACTCTGATGGCCTAATTACCTATCAACCAACATTTACGTTTCATGGCTACCGTTACGTAGAAGTGTCGGGTTATGACACAACAGCAACGCCCGCGCTGGATTGGGTTACAGGGAAGGTGCTTCATTCTGATTTCGATGTATATGACAATTTTTCCAGCAACCATAGCAAACTTAATAAGTTATCAAGCAACGTGTCGTGGGGGCTAAGGGGTAACTTTCTTGATATTCCAACCGACTGTCCGCAGCGTGATGAGCGGTTAGGCTGGACGGGGGACGCTCAAGTTTTTGTACGCACATCTTTATACAAAGCAGACGTTTACGCATTCTGGGCATCATGGCTAGAGAGCATGCGAGAAGAGCAGGGCATTGACGGAATGATCCCAAAATTTGTGCCGTTTCGCCCGTTTCTTACTGAGGGAACCGCCGCTGCCTGGGGGGATGCGGCAACCATAGTTCCATGGGAGTTATATCAGCATACAGGTGATTTAACGATCCTTTCGGAAAATTACTCAATGATGAAGCGGTGGGTAAAATTCACCGAGTTTAATAGTTTTGATTATATTTCAAATATCGGCACGTACGGTGACTGGCTACAGCCTTTTACAGAAAACGGGCGTGCATCAGGTGACACGCACCCAGATTTGATAGCTACAGCCTATTACGCGCGCTCGGTCGACATTTTGGCCAAAACTGCACAGGCGCTAGGCTATGAATCTGACGCTCATCAGTATCGACGATTATTTAATAACATTAAGCAAAAATTCAGAACGTTCTTTTTTGATGATGCCCTTAACGTTGTAAGCACAACGACTAAGCAAATTAAGAGAGAAAAAGGGAAACGGCTTAAATCACCAAAAACTGTTGAACTTAACCTCAAGACTACTCAAACAAGTTATTTACTGCCGCTGGCGTTTGGTTTGTTTTCCGAGGACCAACAAGCCACTGCAGTTGAGAAGTTATTAGACTTGCTAGAGAAAAGCGATCGGCATTTACGTACCGGTTTTCTCGGTACGCCTATGCTCCACCAAGTGCTTCAGCAATATGGCCATAGCGAATTGATGTACGATATTTTGCTGCAGGAAACCTATCCGTCGTGGTTCTACTCAATTAACAATGGTGCAACGACCACTTGGGAGCGATGGAACTCTTACTCCATTGAAGACGGTTTTAATAAAGCTAATATGAATTCACTAAACCACTATGCTTACGGTGCCGTGGCTGAGTGGTTTTATACAGGGATGCTTGGAATTAGAACACTAGAGCCAGGGTTCAAAACCTTTCAAATCAATCCGCAGTTCACGAGTAAGCTGAATAATTTACAGGGCACTGTGCCAACTATAAATGGCGATATTAGCGTGGCTTGGTCTATTGCCGCCAATCAATTATCAATGAGTATCACTGTACCCAAAAACACCCGAGCTGAATTGAAACTTCCGTCTATTGAGAAGCTGACACTGACCCGAGATGGTAAGGCGTTGGCAGATACGGACTTATGGCTTGAGCCAGGTTCTTATCTTGTTTCGGGCGAAATTACGATATCAAAGTAACGTGCTTATGTTTCGTCAATCATGCCTATGTAAAAGCTTTAATGGATACAATTTATGCGCACAAAAGAAATAATAATTGCTAGCATTATGCTACTCGGCTCGGTTTTACCTCATTCTGCGCTTGCCGTTGAGTGGGCAGCAGAGTGGATTTGGGCAAAAGAACGATTTACCGATCCAAATACCTGGATGGCACTTCGTAAAGAAATTAGCCTAGATGAAAAGCCTCAAGAAAGCCTTGCTTATATCAGCGCAGATACCAAATATTGGTTGTGGATTAATGGTGAACTTGTGGTCTTCGAGGGAAGTTATACAGGGGGACCGTCCCCGGTAAAACCTGCGCCACGGACGGATTTCTTTCCTATTGCATCTAACAAATACTACGACCAAGTTGATATCAGCCAATACCTCACTGAAGGCACTAATACTATTGCGGCTTTGGTATGGTATTACGGTGACAACGGGCAAAAGGGCACCCATATCTCGTCCAACAAAGGGGGCTTTATCTTTCAGGCTAACGTGGGCGATACCCAGGTTATTTCTAATGACTCATGGAAAGTAAGCCCACACCCAGCTTACGCCACGAAAGTGACAAAGCAATCTCCGTATCGCGTGGCTGCATGGAACATTAACTATGATGCCAGAAATAGCATGGGAGATTGGACGGATAATGCTTGGTATATGCCCGGCTATGACGATACGTCATGGCAACAAGCAAAAAGCCTGCACCGCCCACCGCGCGCGCCTTTTAATGCACTATCCCAGAGTGAAATCCCAATTCTTAACAACTATGGATTAGCTTACTGCGAGAACTATCCAGCCAGCAAGTTTCCCTTTGTGAGTAACGGCGAAACCATTAAATGTGTACTCGATTTTAATAAAAATGTGACGCCCTATTTTGATATAGAGGCGGAACAAGGCCAAACCGTACATATCGATTCGAATATGCGACTTAACACCATTGAGACTGAGTACACGACAAAAGAGGGGCGACAGCAGTTTGAGTCGTACTCATGGTTTAACGCCCGCACCATAGAATACACCTTTCCAAAAGGTGTCACAGTCCACAGCTTAAAATATCGCTGGACTGGGGTTGGCTCAACGCCTGGCCATTTTGAAGCAGACGATACCTGGTTTACGCGCATTTGGCAGATGGCCGAGAATACTTTGTATATTTGTGCCCGCGATAACTTTATGGATACTCCTGACAGAGAACGTGGTTTATGGATTGGTGATGTAGCTGACCAAGCAAGCTATCTGTTTTACTCAATGGATAAGCCTGGCAGAGATTTACTCAAAAAGGCGATTAAAGTAACACTTGCCTTTAGCGATAGTGAAACCGGTATTTTCGCTGGTTTAGGGCCTGGTCGATTTAGAGAATTGCCCGCACAGAGTTTACAGTTTATTGAGCAAGGTATTTGGCACTACTACTATAATACCGGCGATCGTGAGACGCTTGAGTTTGCCTATCCGTATGTGCATAAGTACCTCACATTATGGGGAACCCGTGAAAACGGCCTCGCCACATTCAGAAGTGGCGCCTGGAAATGGACAGACTGGGGACCACAAGACACCATAGATTATGACGTTATTCAAAATGCACTGTATTACAGTGCGCTGGTATCTGCGCGCAAGATGGCCAGGGCGCTAGGTAACGATACTCACCTTAGTTTCTATGATAGCCGCATTGCCGCGCTAAAAAACCGCGTTTAGGGCTACGTTTTGGCAAAACGGCTTTTACAGCAGTAACCCCACGCAGTTTAAAGATGACCGAGCTAATGCAGTTGCAATCTTGTTCGGTTTAGCCGAGGAGTCGCAATACAACTCAATAGTTGACAATGTATTAGTTCCTAACCACTTTGCCAGCCCGCATTTTGAATGGATGGTTTATAACGCTATGGCAATGGCCGGGCGTTACGATGAAGCTCTGTCTAGAATGAAAGAACGTTATGGCAAACAGGTAGCTAACCCAGTTAGGTCTACGTTAACCGAATACATGAACGGCGGGGGAACTGAAAATCATGCATGGAACGCACCTAGCACGGTACTGAGTAAATATATTGCCGGCATAGCGCCAACTTCTGTGGCCTGGAAGACATATCAGATTATGCCTAACATGGCGCACATGAAGCGCATTGAACAACGCGTGCCTAGCGTGCAAGGCGATATTGATTTTGTAATCAGCCGCACCTTAGAAAACCTTACGCTTGAACTTACCTCCCCAGTTAATACAGTGGCCTTAGTCGGAGTGCCTAAAAAATATTTTGATATCAGCAAAATATCCATTAACGGCAAAGTAGTGTGGCAAAACGGGCAAGCTAGAAACAATGTGAGCGGTGTGAAGTTTGTGTCAGAGACATCAAAATACATCAATTTTGAAGTTGACCCAGGCACCTGGGAAATAAACGCAACTTAAGTTTTAGAGGTAGAAATGAGATTAATATTTACATACTTAGCTGCGCTTATGCTTGTGTTTCCAGGTGTATTATTCAGCGTAATGTCTTATGCCAGTCAATCTGGGCAATCTCCTAACATTGTGGTGTTCTTGATTGATGATCTTCGACCTGACTTGGGCGTTTATGGTCACAATCAGGTGCATAGCCCCAATATCGATCAGCTGGCCAGCGAGGGCGTGACGTTTACTCGGGCCTATGCGCAACAAGCGATATGCGGCCCTTCTCGGGTAAGCATTATGACAGGCTTAAGACCAGAGACTACGGGCCTGTATACCATTAGAAAAAATGGGCGACTTAGACCTAATCAGCCAAATGTGGTGTCGATGCCCCAATTGTTTAAAGCCAATGGCTACAAAACCATTAGTATTGGTAAGGTTTACCACAGTACAGTCGACGATGCAGAGAACTGGTCTACTCATATTAAAAAGCTCGATAATTTTTACGCCATTGACGGTAATAAAGAGAAACGGTTTGCTTATGAGGCTGGTGAAGTAGAAGACGACTTTTATAAAGATGGAAAAGTAGCCAGCGATGCCATACGTGCGTTAAAAGAGCTGAAAGACGAAAAGTTTTTAATGTTCGTTGGCCTCAGTAAGCCGCATTTGCCTTTCAACGCCCCCAAACGTTATTGGGACCTCTATGACGGCGACGAGTTTGCAGTGCCAAGTCGAAATAAGCCAAAGGACATGTATCGTCTTGCGCTCACAAACTGGGGCGAGCTTCGAATGTATGGCGGTATTCCTAAAGAAGGCGACGTTGATAATGAACTTACCAAAAAGCTCAGGCATGGATATTACGCATCGGTAAGCTACATGGACGCGCAAATGGGCAGAGTAATGCAAGCACTTAACGAAATGGACCTGCGGGAAAATACCATGGTTGTGTTGATGAGCGATCATGGTTACAAGCTTGGCGAGTACGGTGCGTGGAACAAGCATACCAACATGGAGCTAGATACCCGCGTACCTTTGATTATCAGTCGAGAGCTTTCTCATAGCGCTCGCGTAGCGAATCGAACCTCGTCTGCACTGGTTGAAAATATCGATATTTTTCCCACACTCGCCGAGGCGGCAGGCCTCAATATGCCTGAAGTAGATGGGAAAAGTATGCTGTCTCTTCTCGACAATCCCGATCATTCATTCAAACAGGCTGCCTATAGCTTGTTTAATCGCGGCAAGATTATGGGCGTAACAGTAACAGATGGGCAGTGGCGATATACACAATGGCGAGATGCGGCCACGCAGGAAATAAAGTTTACAGAATTATACAATCATACAGTCACTGACATTGCACAGGTTAATGAGTCTGGAAAACCCACTTTCCAAAACATAGAAGAAAAGTTACGTAAACTTCTGCATGCAAAATTCCCCCTTGATGCTCCCTCTTTTTACCAACAGCGAAACGTCAATAACAAGCAAATGCCGGTCACACTGGTTTCAGATTTTACAGATAATCATGCTCAAATAGGTGAAGTATATGATTTTTTCGACGTTGCGGTGAGAACAGAAAGAGGCAGCCCAAAATCTATACCCGCGACGTTCGGACGTAGGCCTAAGGTAAATACAGTTAGATTGTTAGGGGGTTGGTATAATCAGGATTTATCGGGCGATACCTATTTATGGGACGGTGAGCAGTATATCTATAACTTTGAGGCTGCATTCGCCAAGCTTGATAGTTGGTTAAAGGGCGACTGGGATATATTTCAGATCGTATTAGATAATCCACCTTGGGCCTTTCAGCGAGGCTATAAATTTGTAGAAAAGTCCGATGGTGAACACTATTTATTGAAGGATAAAGTGGGCGTGTATGGAAATGGGCTACCGCCGAACGATGCAACAGCATGGAACAATTACATTCGCGCCTTTATTACCGAACTGGTTGAACGTTATGGCAAAGAGCGAGTGCTTAAATGGCGATTTAGAGTGGGATCTGAAATAGATACCCGGCCACAGCACTGGGCGGCCACGCGAGAGGAATTTTTTGATCACTACAGCAATACAGTAGCAGCAATTAAGACTGTGCTACCTAGTGCAAAGGTAGGCGCTCACTTCAGAGAGGCCTCTCATAAAAGCCAGTATATTGATTATACTGGTAATAAAGAAAATGCCTATGCACCGCATTTTGTTTCCTGGGCAAAAGAAAATAACGTGCCCTATGACTTCTTAGCGATTTCTTACTACCCCCATATAACCCATCCTCACGAAATGGATATGGAAAAGGTTTATGCTAATCAGATAGCACCTATTTTGGAGCATGCAGATTATAATCCGGAAGCTAGCTTTGAAATTCATGAGTATAAATTCATTGTGAAAATGAAACGGGCAGGCTTTGTGAGTGTGGCGACTTCGCATAATTCAGCATTTTTTGCCATGCTCGGTAAAATGATGCTAACCCACAACATTAAAGAAGTTTTTCAGTGGGGTAACGTTCAAGAAGGGTCTTACAGTCCTGAAGCAATGACACAGCTAGCACTGTTTTCAATGGTGGGTAACACGCTCTACGAAAATACCTCAAGTGTTTCTAAAACGCTTAAGGGAAACACGGTGAACGGAATATTTACGAAAAAAGAAGCTGATGAAGGAATTGACGTGCTTACTTTCAGCTTTAATAACGAAAACATGGAAGCTCTCGAACCAGAATTACTTCAAATACATGTTCGCGTTGATAAACCTGCCGGCACACAGTTTCAATATCGCATGGCACAAATTGATAGCGAAACAAATATTGAGCAGCAATTCTTCAATGACTTTCCTAAAGCCATGATTATCGAGCGTGAAGGCGGGTGGCGAAAAGCCGATGCTCATCCTACGGCATCTGTTCGCGATGCTTTAAACCAAACAGGGCAGGACACGTTTCGTGTGCATAGAGAAAAATATGGAAAAGTGACCTCCTTGAAATGGAGTGGCTGGATTGAGGGACGCACTCAACAAGCAAGCAGTGAAACGTCGACAGTGTCAATTGAAGCGTCTATTCCTTCCTTCTCCGTGCAGAAGTACGAAGTGCGATGGGTGAAGGAATAAATATAAGAATCGTGTCGCACGTTTTACGCACGATAATATGGAAATGTTATTACCTTCTCAATCAGTACGAATAAAGCAGCAAGTTTAATGGTTGTTAGAGAAGGGCTTGTAGTTTGAAATGGCTAAACTGGAGCTAGATAGCATGTAAAGATTGCCGTATTTTCTTTAGAAAGCATTTTTTTGGATTGCTAATGACTTAATATGATTGTTTTTGATGAAATTGGGCGGGTTATTGTTTATCCTGTAAAACTAAATTAGTTACAACGGTATGTATTGGATGAACAAAAAACAGCAAACTATTACCTCCATTTTAGCGGCTTGCATTTTATCTGCTTGCAGCGCGACAGATGAGCAAGTTAGCGCTCCGGTAGTAAAAGAAACAGTACCTAACACAGTCACTTATTCTAAGAAAATTGATTGGCCGGAAAATAATGCTAAGTTTTGCGCAGCAGTATTAGATCACGCGACTATTCAGTACGATGGTTTTAGAAAAGCTTATACCGACACTAAAAATGTGCCCAGATCGTATAGCCAAGGAAAAGCAAGGCTAGAACCAATGCTAGGTTGGACTACCGGTTTTGTTGCTGGCAGTTTCTGGAATCTATACGAACATAATCAAAATCAAAGTTGGCTAGACACGGCAACTGAATGGACAACTGCGCTAGAGAAGAATCAATACAATCGCAAAACCCATGATATTGGTTTTATCATCTACGACAGTTTCGGAAATGGCCTGCGATTAACCGACAATAAAGAGTACGAGACGGTTATTGTAAATGCGGCTAAAACCTTGATGGAACGTTACAACCCCAAAATTGGTGTTACCTATTCTTGGAGTTGGGGAACATGGGAATTCCCGGTTATTATCGACAACATGATGAATTTAGAGTTGTTGTATCGCGCATCTGAAATAACTGGTGACCCAGTTTACCGCGATGCTGCTATCAGTCACGCGACAGTAACTATGGAGCACCATTTTCGTGACGATTACAGTTCTTACCACTTAGTCAATTACAATAGAGATACTGGTAAACCTAACTGGAAACAAACTTTCCAAGGCATTGCTGACGATTCGTCATGGTCGCGTGGACAAGGTTGGGGGCTGTATGGTTACACCATGTCATATCGATTTACTCAGAATGAGAAGTTTTTAGAGCATGCTAGAGGAATCGCTAACTATATTCTCAGCCATCCCAATATGCCCGATGATTTAGTGCCTTATTTTGATTACGATGCACCAAAACATGAAGGAACAACCTTGTACCGAGATTCGTCTGCCGCTTCGTTGGTTGCAAGTGCGTTGCTTGAACTATCAACGTTTGTTGAAGGTGCCGAGTCAGAGCGTTACTACGATGCTGCGATGAAAATGCTGCGGACACTATCGTCACCAGCCTATCTTGCCAATATAGGTGAAAACGGCCACTTCTTGTTGAAACAGGCAACGGGTAATTTTCCTGCCAATGATGAATTAAATTCGTCGTTAAATTACGGTGATTATTATTACCTGCAAGCATTGAACCGCTGTAAGGTAATGTAGCATCACTATTGATAACTAATGTCACTAAACCCGTGCATTTAGCACGGGTTGTACAATACCTACTTAGTTTAACCAGCCTTGATTAAAAGAGCTTTATCAAAGCTGTGGGTTCATTAGTGTCAGTAGCTGCGGTTCACGCGCTGGCATTGAAATGGCAGCAGTGTACGTTAAGCCGTCACTGAGGGACTTTGCCCTTAACAACTCATGCTAGTTATATTGTTTTGTTTTTACTCAAAAAGTGGTTTGAGGTGATACATGAACAATCGGGTCATTTTCTAGAATATTGAAGAAAGCTCTAAATCTTGTACACTCCTTAACTACTTTTGCGCAAAAAATACCAGCTCTCTTAATTACTTATTCGGAGTATTTCACACCTTGACTTACAAATAAAATTGCCATTAAATCAATACTTCAAAGTAATACACATATTACATTAGTGGTTCAGGGAACCGCTCTCTATGACAAAGATTAGCATGCGATTTTTTCTGGCTTTCAGTGTTTTCGTACTCTCAGCCTGCCAGCCTTCTAACGTTAATTTTTCAGACGAATACATTTCGCAGAATAAAGATAAATTTATTGTAGTAGTCCCGGAAGTACATGAACTGGCTAATATTATGTTAGCTATTTCGCTAGTAGGTCAGCAAGACAGAAATATGATTAAAATGGATGGAGCATACCATCAAGAAGTACTCAGACATTTTTTACCATTTAGAGATCATCCTGTTATCGATATTATCAATAAACAGATTAAATACGGGTTTAAAACGCTGCCAAAGGGTGATAATGAACAAATTGCAGAGAGTTATAAGCATTACTTCGCGTGGAAAATGAATGCTTGTGGATATATCTACGCAGACGATGAAAACATAATTGATGATGGCGTTATTCACAAAATGGGTTTTAATTACCCAGATGACCCAATAAGGGCTAATGCTGGCCTTATTGAAGACTTTGCTAAAGTCAGCGGCTTTAGAAGGTTTTATATGAAACACTCCAGCTATTACAAAGAGTTAATAAATACATACAAAGCGCTTATTCCTGTCGATAAAATGAAGGTTTGGTTAGAAACTAAGTTCTTAATCTCTTATGGGAGCTACCGTGTTATATTTTCGCCTCTAGTCAACGGTGCCCATTCAACAAGAACCTTTAGGGACAATGGTTTTGAACAAGCGGTTATGTTCATAAGTGCTGCTCGCTATAATTCGAAATATAACGAAGCACTGAACGAAATGCGCTCATCAAGAGTCGTATTTACCGAAATTGATCACAACTTTGTAAATCCAATTTCCAGTAAATACATTGAAGATATTAATCGTATTTTTGCTGATCGTTCGTATTGGACGAATGAAAGTAATGTTGGAACTAATGCCTATTCAACACCTTACAAAGTATTTAACGAATATATGACGTGGGCGTTATTTAGTTTATATGCGATAGACAATTTTGAAGAAAATGACGTTCAAGTTTTTTTAATATCAATGGAAAAGCAGATGGTAAAAGAGCGGGGGTTTAGGCAATTTGACGCGTTCAACCAAGAATTAATTATGGCCTATGCGAATATGCCTGCGGAGAGTTCTATCGTTAGTCTTTTTCCAGTTATCTTAGAATGGGCAGAAAAAACAGTTAACTCTTAATATTGCCAGATTGAGACTTCTTCACTTAGAAAGTGATACTAAAGTCGGAGGCAGCCTTAAACAGAAAAACGTCCGCTAAGTCTCTTACAGCCAACTATTAGCTAAAATAGAGACCTACTCATTTAGACATTAATGAGCAGGCATTTGCTACTTGATTTAATTCTTTGCAGCCGGGTCTGGTTCCCGGTAAATTCCTGGTTCAATTCTTATATCCACTATCTCATCGTTTGTGGGCCATGCGAGCACAACTAGCTGTTGTCTATCAGCATCCCGGATAAAATCGCTGGGTTTTGTGTTGGCTTTAGATGAATAAGCGCGAAAACCAGTTTTAATCGGACTGTGCGTAAGAATTAAATCCTCGCCTACATGAACGGAGAATCCATCAGGGTAGTGACGATCTGCGCTCACGAATATTCTTGATGCCCCTTTACTGTTATCGGTTTTGATATTGAGATCTAACGTACGGGTCGTAACTAACTGAACACCCATTGTAATTTGAAACCAATCCCGCTCCGGTGGGTTTTGCATTCAATGGGCTATAGTTCATCACATTAGCTTCACGCGCGTCCGCATATTTGCTGGTAAAACAGGCATGCTACCCCATCGTGATCAAGAAGCTCCTCGACCACCTCAACAAAGTTGCATCACCAATTACCACGTCACTACCATCCCTATTACCACCACTTCGTGTACCGCCAAAGATAGCGTTTGACGACAGTCTGACAATCCAGAAAGATTTCGACTGGGGGGCTTAATACACAGAAATAATTAACGAAACGCTGACAAGTCTAAGTTTTGTATAGCGCAAGCAGACCTGCGCTCATTTCCACTGTTCTGGCTTACTAGACTGGCATCAATCAATATACCATCTCACTTTAAAGCGACATTTGTGTGGTAATCCCATCAAAGGCATGATGAACCTGCCACGATAATGCGCTAGCAGAGAGCTTCTTCCAACTACTGAAACGCGAAAGGATAAAGAGAAAAATCTATACGACACGTGAACATGCAAGAGCTGACATATTTGATTAAATCGAAATGTCTTATAACTCTAGACGTAAGCACGGAGAAGCAAAATATATGCCTCCACTGGCTTACGAAAAGCTAGAAGAATTCAAAAGAAAATCTGTCTAGCAACGTCTGGTCGATTCACTCTTTGGTTTTGTAGACGGCCATAGGGTACATAAATGCACCTGCTTGGTTGATTAGGAAAAGACGCAATAAGACATTTGCAATACCAATGCTACATAAAGTAGTATTTAATACTACCAACGACAATGCAGGTTAATTTCATGAATATGATTAAAAAGAGCATTACGGTGACGGAAACACAAAATGATTGGATAAAATCGCAACTACAAAGTGGTCACTACGCCAGTGATAGCGAGTTATTGCGCGATTTAATCCGCAAAGAGCAAGCGCGAAACAATGAAATTCAAGCAATTCGGCAAGCACTTTTAGAATCTGAAGAAAGCGGGTTATCGAATAAAACGCCGCAAGAAATATTAAATGACTTTAAAAGGCAGCGTTCATTGAATGTCTAACTATCGGATAAGTGTTGCCGCAGAATACGACCTTACGGCAATACTGGACTACGGAGAGACTCACTTTGGTTTAGAGCAAGCCATTTTATTCTACGAAGGTCTTGCGAGCACATTTGATAAAATAGCCAAAGCCCCAAACCTATACCCGGCGGTAGATGAGATTAAAGAAGGATATCGCCGCGCAATTTATGAAACTTACTCGATTTATTACATCCAGCGACATGAGTTTGTAGAGATAGCGAGGATAATTCGAAAACATCCCTCTGTGTTTTAACATATAGCAATCTAGACTAAGACCTCACTAATAATTTGCGAAGTTAAAACTGTTCTAAATAGACTCTTTAGTGGCGGCTTTCCAAATACCATCATCTTTCAAAACATGAAAACTTAGTGTCCGCTTTTGTCTTCAGCGGACTTTTATTAGCCATGCGAGAAACGTCCGATAAGTATCTTATAGCCAACTGATAGCTAAAATAGAGGCCTACTCATTTAGGCATTAATGAGCAGGCATTTGCTACTAGATTTAGTTCTTTGCCGCCGGATCTGGCTCCCGGTAAATCCCTGGTTCTATTCTTACATTCACTATCTCATCGTTTGTGGGCCAAGCGAGTACTACTAGCTGTTGTCTATCAGCATCCCAGATAAAATCGCTGGGTTTTGTATTGGCTTTAGATGAATATACGCGAAAACCAGTTCTCATTGGACTGTGCGTAAGAATTATGTCGTCGCCGATGTGAACGGAGAATCCATCAGGGTAGTGACGATCTGCGCCCACAAATATTCTTGATGCCCCTTTACTGTTATCGGTTTTGATATTGAGATCCAACGTGCGGGTGGCAAAATGAAACATAAAGTTTCTAATATCGCCAGCAATATACTGCGGATAGGGGCGAGCAATTATATCGGTGATATATTTTCGCTCTACAGTTCCGTCGGCTTGCTTATCAGAGAAAATAGCCCAGGTCGATTCACCGCCTGGCAAGAAATTTTGGTAGCTACGGTTGCCTAGAAACCAAGCTTTAATTGAACCGACACCCATTTGGTCAAAAATTTCTGCAGTACGAATATAAAACTCAATATAGTGCAACTGTTCCTCTACTGATTTGTCGGTAGTAAGTAGCGTGGGAAAGCCCCATTCGCCTACTAAAATTGGCGCTTGAAGTAAGTCCGCTTCTTTATCAAACCGTTCCATAGTTGGAGTGATGTAGTCAATATACTCTTGGTAAATGTGTGGTGCGAAAACAATGTTTTTGCGGTCTATCCTTTCCTTAATTTCCGCGTACTGATTTTTGTTTATTGCTTCACCTTTGTTCATAAAAATAGTTTGAATCAAGAACAACTTTTCGTCGCTGTAGGGCAGTGCGGCATCGATAATTTTTTCGTAAAGTGGAATTAAATAATCGCTAGTTAGCTCGTCATAAGACTGGGTTAGCTCCTTTTTTCTTGGCTCGTTTACTAAGTCATAGCCGATAACTGCATCGTTGTCTTTAAACGCATCCCAAATATGTCGCCATGCACTAATGTACTTTTCTTGAGCATTATTTTGGTTGAAGTATAAATCAGGCCATGAAAAACCTTTGGCGCCATATACCGTTAACTTAAACACGGTTTTAATACCGGCTTCTCTTCCAAGGCGCACAGCACGTTTTAAACGGGCCAAGTATTCTGGTTGAAATTTTGAATCGCCGAATGTACTCAATTTACCTAGTTCTAACCTTACAACTTGTACATTGGCGCCCATTCGCACCATGCGCACATAATCTTCTTGTGAGAAGTTAACTTCTCCACCCGCATCGTTAGTGTTTACTACAAAGCCGCGCGGGATCATGTGTCGGCCTGCTTCATCGCGCAAGCCATGTTTAATGTCTTGTGCAAGTACTACATTATTTGCAAAAAGTGGAAGCAGCAAAGTAAGTAGCAGTGTTCTCAATAGTGATTGTGTCATCTAAAAAACCTCTTGTTGTTCCTATTAGTTTCACAACGGCAGAGCGCAAATGAACGGGTTGTTTTCCATGTGAACGATAGTATCTGTAATAAATGTTACTTTTCGCCTAAAAAGAGTCTGATTTTCTGTTCATAACACCACTGCGCGGTGAACTTTGAAACGAAATTACCTAGCGTTATTACAACGAAAATACTTGTAAATACAAACTACGCCCATCGCCTGTACCTTCAGAGTCTTTCAGGAAGTAGTAAGCCTTGTTGTCTTTAAAAAAGACCACGGCTTTATCGAATACCGGACCTCGCTTGTGTTCGTAGATAGTAGTGAAGGTTTCTGAGTTGTCCTCAGCCTTTGCGATTGCCACATGGCCATTTTTCAACCCAGTAAGGTAGACATCATCCCCGTTACTAAACAATTGCCCGCCAAACGGAACCCGAACGGTAGTGAAGTCCTTTTGTCCGAATTTACGGAATGTGTGCAGGTTTATCTGTTCATTGAACTCAAGGTCTTCTACTTTACTTATGAAGTGCTCATCGCCGCTGTTTGTCACTGTGAAGTCAAATCCGTGAACAATGGAAACGTGGTTCTTTTGCTGTGTTTTAGCCCAGTCTCCAGGCTCTTCAATTTGGATTTTCTCAGAAATAGCTAGTGGAATTTCAATTGGTTCAGCGTACGCACTTTTCCAGTCAAAGACACCATGTGGATCTTCAGAATAAGCGTAATAAATACCGTTTTGATAAAGGTATTTATCTGACGTGTTTTTAGATCGTCGCTGAAACGCTATGCGAAACTTACCGCCGGTGTATTTGAAGTCACCGTATAAACCCCAGTTGTATTCACTACCATGCTCTGAAGCTAAAACCTGGTTGAAGTCATAATATCCATGCCACTTTTTGCCATCGTAACGGGCAAAAAGCATTTTCCCATTTGCTGAAAATCCGTAGCGCATTTTCATAAACAAATCTCCATCCTTTCCTGTGAAAAAAGCAGGGTAGGTAAGAAGTTTTGTCGTATCGATGTCGTCTATGCCATCGAAGGCTAAATGCTTGTAGTGACCAGCACTGGAGTTGACAAATTGTGCCAAAGTAAACTTGTCGTCTGGCACTGAAGCCGCGCCTTCTAAAGAGTAAGAATAACGAAGATAGTCTTGAGAGAACGCTTCCACTCTGCCGTTGCGATGCATGTCGTAAAGCAAGTGAATCGTATCGTTTACGGGGCTTATGCCCACCGCAATAGTATTGTGCGTCTCACCTAACCACCATTTGCCTCTAAACCCTGTGTGCTGGTGGGGAAACTGAATGGTTTTAAGCACACCGGTTTTAGTATTCAGGCGTGAAAGCATGACATGTCGGTTGTTTTTGCCGCCCTTATACCACGTCATAAATACAAAATGCTTGTATACCTTTATGCAGTCACCGTGAGGGGATAGTGCATTGCCAAAAATATAATCGTAGCCATCTGGATTATTGTCAGTATGAGAGCCTTTAACTTTATTTCCGTTGAAAAAAAGCGCGTTGGGGGTCACTAGCACTTCCGTTTCTAATCCTACTGATGCATGGGCACTGAAATTGATTGATAAGCAACATAAGAGAGATAGCGAAACAAGATTGCTCTTAAACAAAATACCTAAATTTTGTATTTTTTTAGCTGAATATAGTAACAATTTCGAACCCTCTTATTTGAGTTTGCGCACGTTTTACACCCAATAATTTAGCGACATCTGGTCTAATATCAGCCCATCTGGGAAGTTTTTTTTTGACATTCTTATGACTGTATTTGGTTATTTTTGAGTGAAAATGGTTTTAATTAAATGTACACTGCTTGTAAGTGTATAGCGAGTAAATCCGATGAATTTGAAACAAAAAATACGTGGCTTAGCGCAGAGAACAAGCGCACCTGTAAAAGCTTTTGCCGTGCTTTCAATATTAACAGCTTGTGCATCGAGCGATACTGTAGGCTTATCTTCAAATGCAAACAAAGCAAGTGCAGTATTTCTAGAGAGCAGTACAAAAATAACAGATGGCGCGCTCCATTTTGATGGTAAAAAGCTCAATCACAAAACCTTCGAAAACCCTTCGACAGGGCCCGAGTACGATTACTTTTTTGGAAGAAATATTTCAGCTCATGGCGATGCGGTCAAACCCTATAAGCACTACGTTTTCATGACGTGGTACAAGGGCGGAAAAGAAGAACGCAATGTTATGCTCTCTAGGTTTAACACTAAAACGGGCGTTGTAAAAACTGTTCAGTTTCCCCATCGACACACAGGGTTTCGAGGAAATCCGTTAGTAGGGGAGTCACATAACACGATAGGGTTAGCCGTGAGCCCGAAAAATGGCACTATTCATATGGTTTACGACATGCATGCCTATGTCGACGATGATGCAAATGGCAGGTTCAAAGGACGGTTTGTTAACGACTTTTTCCGCTACTCTCATTCTGTGATAGGTGCAGCAGATGTACCGGATGACGAATTTACATTAGAACAGTTTGTAAAAGATACCAGTGAAGTGAGTCAGGGCGCCGATGACTACAAACATTTGACCATGACCGGTAACTTAGCAGATAAAGAGAATTTTTCTGCGCTGACGTACCCTAAATTCTACACAAGTAAAGATGGCGAGCTTTTGCATTACATGCGCTGGGGTGGCAATAACAATGGTGCTTACTATTTCAATAAGTACGACGCCGAAAAACAAGAGTGGACTCGTTTTACGCCTTTCAATCATAAAGACCAAAAAACACATGGTAATGCGTACAACTGGGGCTTATATGGCCAAATGAAGTACATAAACGGTAAGTTACGCGTAGGCTTTCAGCAGCGTAGTGCGAATAATAATGACCGTTATAAGTACCAAAATGGCGTTTACTACGCATACTCTGATCACCCAGATGGTTTAGGAGATTGGAAAAATGTAGATGGTGAAAACATGACCTGGCCGTTGGTTGACTCTGATGAAATTAAGATCTTTGAGCCGGGCGATTACATTGATCACCAAGAACCCAATTCTGTTCATATAGTTCGAGGGTTCGATTGGACGGTTACTGAAAACGAAGACCTTCATTTTATTACTCACGTTAGGTCTACAAATACCAAGCGAAGTGATTACAAAGAGGTGTCGATACACGCCTTTAAACCAGCCAACGCTAAAGACTTCACGGTTACGACTGACTTTACTGGTGCCGACTCTATCTATACATCGGGTGATAGTATTTTCATTATTGGGCTTAAGAATGGCTACCCGTTTGTTGAAAAGGCGAAAGGTGGAACGAACGATTTTGAAGTGGTTTATCAGCAAACATCGGGAGTGAAATTTGACCACGGCACTATTCATATTGAAAACGGCAAAGCGTACTATTATTTAATGGAGAAAGGGGCTGGAAACTCGCTGCCGCTTCATCTGCAAGTTATCGATTTGGGTGTTTCTAGGTAATTTGAAGCTTGATCAATGTGTCATGGCATTACCTAGAATAGTGTAGCGCCAAACGTTACACAAACGGAGAATCAGTATGAGTTGCTTTAAAAAATGCTTGGCCGCTTTATTGGCAGGTGCTTTGAGCTTCAATAGTTTTGCTGTGAATGTGTTAAAAGCTAATACAGAGTTTAAAAAAGGGAATTACGCGGTTGCGTTACCTTTATATGAAGAAGGCGCGAAGCTAGGAAATGCTCATGCTCAGTATCAATTAGGTATTATGTATTTAAAAGGTTTAGGTGTTGAACCTAATGTCGCTTCATCTCTCATTTATTTGTCTTTGGCGGCTGAGCAGCGCTACCACAATGCTCAAAGTATTATCGAGCAAATGCGCTCATCGTTAGATGAACAGGAGCTTTCTCTGCTGGATAACGCCATAAAGGAACAGCGAGTTGTTCATCAAAACTATCAGCACCAGTTTTTACCAGAGCTGAATCAAAATAACATTGATAAGAAAGTAGCTTTCGATGGAGAGAATGCGTTAACGCAAAAAGTGTATTTTGAAGAATTGGTCGAGTTTCAAAACTTCGATGATGATTTTCAAAATTCCGGTAGTGGGCTTGACGATTTGGACGATGATGTCTCATTAGATACAGCAATTGTTGTTAGTAATCCCGGCTTCTTGGTGGTAGAAAACGATGTGGCTTGCGACGGCTCTGTGCGGTTCGTTCGCGAAATTCAAAAGTCTGGAAATACGAGACGTTTTCTCGACGCTTATAAGCTATTCCCGCTAGGACAGCCTAAACTAGGTGGTGAGTCGACTGAGTTTGTCCATCGAGCATATTTAGGAGCGGCGGTTAATGATCAATTTTATCTCAACGATAACCTGCCTCAATTATACAAAGAGACGCGCCGTGTCTTACGCGCCGCAAAAAAAGAACCAACACTTGAGTCACTTTACGAATATGCTATGGCGATGATCATTTTTCCTTGGATGGAGAGTGAAGGCAACGGAGCTGAAAAATTGCTTAAGCAGCTTGCCGAAAAAGGGCATCCAGGAGCTATGTATGAATATGGCTTACAGTTGTACATTAAGCAAAAAGACATAGCTGAAGCAATAAAGTGGATAGCTCAAGCGAGTAAATATGGTCTTTCTCGAGCAGAATATCGTTTGGGTAAACTTTTACTTTCCAGTCCTTGGGTAATTAATGACGAGAAAAAAGCGCTGTTTTGGTTTGAATCAGCTGCACAGAAGGGGGATGAAGCAGCAGCCCTCCATGTAGCAAAGATAAAGCTGACAACAAAAAACAAAACGTTAATAGATGTTACTGGCGCGATACAGTATTTGGACGCTATTTCAAGTTCTCAAAACCTAAATCCAGAATATCAATATTTGCTTTCTATCTCTTATAGACTGCGCCCACAGCGTGACTTCAAAAAATCAGTTGAGCTGTTAGAAAAAGCTATCTCAATGGGAATGCGCACCAACTGGGACACTTCCGAATGGCAGGCTTTGCTAGCCAAAATGCTACAAGGCAATATCACGGTAACAGACTTTTAACTGAAGTAAGGTGAGTGATGATCGGCTAGGCCCTTCTGAGTAGAGAGGGCCTTTTCGACATTCCCGAGAATCTATTCCATGAAAATATCCACTCGTTCATCGAAACAATTTTTTAATGACCGCTGATAAATCAGACTGCTAGTTAACCAACACTTTGTTAATTAGCTGCTGATTTAGTACAGGATCATATTCAGGGTTGAGTTTGGTGGGAATATCTGCATCCGTTTGCTGTTGCCATGCTTTGAGTTTTGCTTTTAATTCTGCAAGCTTCTGCGGATTCCTGTTCGCTAAATTATTCTTCTCTGCTAAATCATTTTCCAAGTTATACAGTTCAAACTCGTTGTTTTCGAAGTATTGGATTAGCTTCCAGTCGCCACTTCTTATGGCACTTCCTGGACGTGTTCTAAATAACGGGTCTTGACCTTGGTCAGTAGATGCATGGTGTGCTTGAAGATACACTGGAAAGTGCCAAAACAAATCGCGTTCTGCAATGTTACCTTTGCCTAATAAGTACCTACTTAAATCAACACCGTCCAAGACTTGATTTGGTAATTCCGCTTTCGCTAAGTTAACCAAAGTGGGATAAAAGTCGGCATTAATTACAGGTGTATGATCAAGGCCTGGTTTAATTTTTCCTGGCCAACTCACTATAAGCGGTACGCGTATACCACCGTCATAATAAGAACCTTTACCGCCACGAAGCGGCGAAGGAAAAGACGACATACGATAACCACCGTTGTCAGATGTGAAAATAACCAAGGTGCTATCGGCTAAGCCCTCAGATGATAACGTGTTAAGAATTCGGCCGACATTCTCATCCATATGCTCAACCATAGCAGCGTAAGTCGCTTGTTTTGCGTCATTAATTCCCTTTTTACGATACTTGTCTACCTTATCAACAACGGCTTGATAGGGAGTGTGGACAGTATAATAAGGAATATAGGCAAAAAATGGCTGGTCTTTGCTTGATTTAACCCATTCAATCACTTCGTTTGTTAAACGCTCGGTCAAATACTCGCCTTTGGGGCCATCTTTAATGTTAGGTAAGTCATAAGGACTAAAATAATTGAAGGTCATACCTTGGTGACTACCAGCAACATTAACATCAAAACCTTGTTCATCAGGGTCGGGGCCTAAGTGCCACTTGCCAAAAGAACCCGTTGTGTAGCCAACAGTTTTTAGTGATTCTGCGATCGTAATAACATCTGTGCTTATACCACGTTTGTTTTTTATTGGAATTAACTTACGTGTTTTTGCATCGCCGCGGGTAGATGGGGAGACGGTATAAACACCGTGACGTGGCCCATACTGACCTGACATTAATACCGCACGACTCGGCGCACAGTTAGCGGCGCCAGCATAGGCTTGGTCAAAAACCAAACCTTGCTGCGCTAACACGTCGACATTCGGGGTTTCAAAGTAACTTGAGGTTTGGTTGTATCCTACGTCAGACCAGCCAAGATCGTCCACCACGATCATAATGATATTAGGTTTGCCATATTTTTTATTATTGGCAGCGTTCGATGGCTCAGCGCTGTTAACCCAAACAGTTATTGAAAAGAAAATAAAAGCTAATAATGAATATCTAAATTGCATTGTGGTCACTCACTTTTTTACTTATATATTTATTGCATTCGAAATTATGACTGCTGTGTTTTAGCGAATACGCTGCTCGTTAAATTAGTGAAGTCCTACGCATTATTTCTCCACTAAAACATAGGTGGTGATAAATATTGTGTCCCTTGTTGAAGGCTATAGACCATCAGAACAGTTTGTGATTGTATTGGAACACGTTTACTCAAGGGTAAACTGGTCAATATTAGGACCTACTCAAGGGTAAACTGGTCAATATTAGGACCGCTTTCACCAACGGTTCTAAATTCTATATGGTTGGCACCTTTTACTAGCGTGAAGCTTACTGCTTGTTCGTCCCACTTACTGTCCCAACTCCCGGTAGGCTCAAATTCGACCATAGCCGCTTTCTTATCATTTACATAGATAGCAATAGGCCGTTGTGAGCTCTCGTCGTTGTGCGTGTAACGGAAAACAGCAGTGTATACGCCCTCAGCACCGTCGTTCTCGTGGTACCAATACATTGTGCCTTCTTCGTCGTTAAATGTTCCATAAGCCCCTCCGTGGACTCCATGAGCGCCGCGCACTGCAGCGGCGCCTTGGCCATATTCAGCGTCTTCGCCCTGTAATGATAAGCCGCGACCTACCCACATATCGGCTGAGCTTTCATCGCCCCAGAAAAGGCCCACACCCTGTCCGAATTGTTGCTTCATTTGAAAGGCAAGTCGGCCATTGATAACCACATTCGCGTATACTGTGTCACCATTGTTCACTGCGAAAGGGGTAAGATAAGGTTTCATTTCTTCTTCATTGGGAGTGTTCACGCTATAGCGAACTTGAATTTGTTGAGACGCGATATTTGCAGTTTCAGTGATAGCAATGGTTTGGACATCAATAGCCACCTTGTTCGAGAGCCTTAACGCTTCGTCACCCACGATAGCAGCTATAGTGACAAATTCGCGAGCATCAGGATAAGCAACTTCAACAAACGCTCTATTTTTTCCCATAAATAAATGTCTGTAATTAGATTTAACACGATTGGTGTGTTCGTAAGGAGAGCCGTTTTCAAGTGCTTTTACTTTTAATCCTTCACTAAAGTGATAATAGGTCTTATGACTCCCATAGGGGTAAAAGTTGTTATCCTTATCTACGGTTTCAGTAGTGATTACTTTCGCAGTATTGAAACCATCTTCAGCGGTATAAGTGTCTATGCTGTGTCTTAGACCAACAGGTGAGCCAGCGGTTTTAATTTCTTTCTCTAAGACCTTTTTACCGTTCATATAACCCACTGCGCGTATTAAACCCGGCGTCCAAGGTACGAACCATTCTGCTTGCATCTCATCGGCTTGTTTTCCCGGTTTATCACGGCCAAGGGATTTACCATTTAGAAATAGCTCGACTTCATCGAGATTAGAATAAACCCATACTGGCACCAACGTACCTTCCTTCATCGTTGGATGTGTCCAACTAGGGAGAATATGAAGTGAAGGTTCATCTAGCCATTGGCTTCGATAAAAGTGGAAAAGGTCTTTCTTAAAGCCTGCCAAATCCAGTGCGCCACCCATAAAAGCAATGTAAGGCCAACCTCCGTGTGCTAACCCAGCTTCTCCATGGTAGTCGAAGCCGGTCCAACGAAAGTGCCCCGCGTGGTGAGGCAAGTCACGTGCAAGCTCCCAGTTTTTACGCGCATTAATCCGAACTGTTGCGTTATCGTAAGACGAGTTAAGATGCTGTTTTTGATTCGACCACTCTTTGGGATCTTTCCAATCGTAAAAGAAAATTTCCTTCTCTGTGATATCAGGTAACTCGAACGTGTCTCCCTTAGGACCGTCCCGCCACCATGTTTGGGTACGATAGTATCCACGAGTTTGCCACGTGTGAGGGGCTTCCGTTGATACGAAAGGGCGATCAAACCGTCGTTCGAAGAAGCTCATGTTTTCTGACCCTCCGTTAATACCTATTACGTCGAGTCCCTCTTTATTGGTAGAACCAGAGGTAACAAGTCGAGTTGGGTCATGTTTTTTCACAGCAGCAGCAAGCTCAGTAACAATGTCACCGTGAGTCTCATTACCTACACTGTAAATAATGATTGAAGGGTGATTTCTATTGCGTGTAACCCACTCGGTTAAGTCTCTCTCCCACCACTCATCGAAATGATATCGGCCGTAGTCGTGACGTGCTTTTTGCTTCCATCCGTCAAATACTTCATCCATCACCATTATACCTAGCTCGTCACACAGCTCATAAAACATGGTGGGGTAGGGATTATGCCCAGTACGAATGGCGTTAACGCCCATTTCTTTTAGAAGGTTTAGTTTCCATCGTAGAAGCGGTTTCGTCCAAGCGCCTCCAACAGGGCCACCTTCATAATGTTCGGCAACGCCTTTAATATTGATATTTTCGCCGTTTATCCAAAAGCCCTTATCTGTTTTCCATTCGATATCTCGAACGCCAAATTTTGCTATTTGAGAGTCAATGACGTTTCCGTTATCTAAAAGAGTTAGCGATAACCTATACAAATAAGCATTATGCGGCTTCCAGCGTTTAGCTCCGGACAAGTTGAAAGATAGGGCATACTCCGTCTTTTCATTCTCGACTTTGTTAACTTTTTCAAGCGAGGTGAGGTGCGTTAATATCTTTTCATTATCTTGATCGTAAACAGCGTAATGAAGCTCATACCCAGAAATATTCTGGGTATTGTGACTTAATTCAAAGCTAACGGCGACCTCTGTTTCTTGGCCGACGTGGGGAGTATGGATAAACAACGAGTTATGTTTAATATGGACGGGGTTGAGGATAGCTAGTTTGACTGGTGCATAGATACCGCCTGGGTGATACCATCTGGCTGATGGTTGCAGTTCGTTATCAACTCGCAAGCTAATAACATTGTCTCCCTGATTTAAGTACTTGCTTAACTCATATTGAAAACTAATGTAGCCATACGGTCTTTTTCCGAGGTAATGTCCGTTAATCCACACCTCACTGTTCATATACACGCCGTCAAACTGAATCCAGATGTGTTTATCCTGCCAGCTTGCATCATAGGTGAAATGCTTTCTATACCAAGCTATCCCTCCTCCGTGATAGCCACCTGATTGTCCTTGGGAACCGGTCTTATTTACGCCCTCTTCAAATATATAGTCATGAGGAACGTCTAACTTTTTCCAACCACTATCATTGAAGTTTTCATGTTTATAGATTTCATTGTCATCAAGCGTAAACAGCCAGTCTTCATTAAAGCTTATAATCTGTCTTGTTGCGTTTGTTGCATATACGTTGGCTGCTAGTAGTACGCTAAACAAAGACAAGGCCAAAAGCAAAAAGCGCGTCAGGCGGTTATTATTTAAAACATTGCGCGTCATTGTTATGGCCCGTTTTTTAAGCTATATGAAAATTATATTGTTACCTGAAATGCTTACTTAGATAGCCGAGGCGCTACATCCTCATAAGTGGCGTCAGTTGAATCAGTCATCCGAATCTCATCTAGGTATAAATAATGATCGCTCTGCATTCCGCTCAAATCACCGTTAAAATACATTCCCCACGATGGATAAATGCCTTTGTCATCGTTATAGCCAAATCGAATGTTTTGTTTATCTAATACCTTTTTGCCATCAACCCAAAGCTCTAGAAAACCGGTGCTAACTTGTGTGTAGTCAACTTTGGCGTGAAGAACGAAGTCGACCCAACGGTCTAGATAATCTTGTTTGTTACTCGGTACTTCAAAATGAGCAGTTCCATCACCATGTCGGCTAGGGCTTAGTTCGTGAGGGTCCCATTTCCAAGCCCCTCGCATGCCCTCTGGAGTGAGCGTCAAGGAAAAAGGTGGGTTTCGGGAATGCTCTTTTAATCGTTTGTCGGCGCTACCGTGAATCTGAAAAAACAACCAATCGTTCGGTTCATTGCGCGTGCCTTCGCTAGGAAAATAGAAACTAAAGCCGTACCATGCTTCAGCGCCTAAAACTTTGCTGGTTTTAAAGCCATGAAACATCGCTTTTCTATCTACGTTATCGATTTTTTTGAGGGTCTCCATTATAAGAAGCTGGCGTTTTATGCTTCCAATACAATTTTGCTGAGTAGTCACCGCTGCGAACAATACTTTGTTCTAGCGAAAACGCGGAGTCAGTTTGTAGTTGGTTAAACATGAAATTTTTCGCGAGCGAGTTGTCTAGGCCAGGTGTAAAACCGCGAGGAGAGGCCGCATTCCAGCCTCCATTTTCAAACGATTCATGAAACAATGTTGCGTCAGTTGCGCCGTCGACACCAGTCGAAGCGAGCTGACCCGGTCGCTGAAACTCACCATCATGCCAAAGGTATAAGCGTTGGGCTGCCCCTTTTTTAATATTTAAAATAACACCTATATTTAGTCCAGCATCATCTTTGATTGCTTCCATCTGTATACGCGTATTATCAAGTGCCAAATGGGCATTGACGACTTTCCAGTCAGTACCGTTTGAACTTTCCACTGTGGAAAAATAGGTTGTGCCATTTGCGTCGCGATACACAGTAACAGCGGTGTGTTTACCTGATGGCGTGCCTAAAACTACCAAATCGAGAATATTAGAAATTGACTTGTTTTCTTCATCTTTTAGCGTTCTGTTTACCGTACCTGGCATAGGTAAACTATGTTGCCATTGACCGTTGTTAAAGGCTGCCATTCGCCACTCGCGGTAAGCCTTAGTGCGAGCCTCATAAGCTACTGCTGGCTGACCACTTTTTAAAATGACTGGAGAAGTACCAAATGGCGTTTCCTCTTTATCTGTTGAATTGAAAGCCAGCATCTTGTCGTTCGCCACATTAATTGTGACCGGAAGGTCAATGTTTTCACCTTGAGCGTTATAGAAAAGCCCACTGGTTGTGTCTAAACGCATGTAATAGGCGTTGATACGGGCATAGGTTTCTTTATCGTGAATTTCTAAGAAGTTACATTCGTGCCAAAGAAAGCTAATGGCTATCTCGGTATCTGAGATTTTAAGCGGGTTGATGTAAAACGTATCAACATTAATGGGCTCGTCTGATTGAGGCGTTGGCCAGGTAATAATAACAGGCTTCTCAAAACGTTTAGTTCCGGCAGGCATCTTATAATAGACCCATGGGGACTTATGAGTTCCAGCCCGCGTAAATAAGTAGATATCGCCATTGCCCATCTTATAGCTTTTAGTGTATGACGCAAAAGGCGTAATATCATCTACGTATTTGAACTCGCTAATGTCATAAGGTTTTTTAGATACAACATGCAGCATTCTACCGCCAGCGTGAGGCGTGTCTATTGAAAGCGGATTTAGTCCATCCTCACGTTCTCCACCATGCCCGCCATAGACTATGTGTAGGTAGCCTTGCGTATCCATTTCTATGATTGGCCTGCCGTGACTATCAATCTTTCTATCGCCTTTTGATAAGGTACTTTCGGCGACTTTGAAAGGTCCTTTCCATTCTTGGGTTACAAGATTATAGCTGGCGACGTATGGGTCAGTTAACTTCCCTTGATAGGTGATATATAGCGTATCCCCATCAAGGTATTGCCATCCGCGATGAGGGTTTCCAGGCAAATTTTCAGTAAAGTGACCTTTTGGTAGCTTTGGTAGAGCATCAGGAAGAGTTTTTTTGGGCCCTAGGTCTTCTTTTACAAGAGGATAAATATTTTCGAATTTCTTTCCCTCTTTGAACCCGTCATAAATTTGTTGATATTCCGGATACTGTCCATAGAGGTATTGATCAACGCGCCATTGCCAGTACTGGTGGCTTGCAGGATCCGAAGGCGCTATTTGTGCTCTTAAGGCTGAAAAAACGTTGTCGGTTTTAGAGTACTTGGCAATGAGAGCAGCTCTTTGAGTGTAGAAGTCATTTTCCGAAATCGTTTCTTTGGGGGTCTCTGTTGGGGCGCAAGCCGCAGTTAAAAAGCTTATTGCCAACCCGAAAGCGGTGGTTTTGAATAAACCAGCACTTTTTAATCTAACTATCGTGGCCTTCTTCTTAATTTTCATTTTATTTTATCTCAATGAGAGTCGTCACCGTTGCCCTATTCTTCTGTTTCAAAGACAGCGATGTTGAGTTACATTCAATCACATGTAATCACAATGTAGCAAAATTAGTCACCATGAATCAAAACCAATTTGTTTTTGTGTTAAAAAATGTCGTTGTGTTATTTTTTTTATAGCAGTTGTGTTTATCGTCACCCCATTGAAAACGCTGGCGCAGTCTATTTTAGAGTCGGAGTTCGCGTCGCCTGAGCCATCCTATCTTCCGAAAACTTGGATGCATGCGATGAACGGCAATATGAGCAAAGAAGGGTTTACCGAGGACTTCAAAGCTATGCGAGATGCAGGCATTGGAGGGGCAATCTTCTTTCATGTCCATAGACGTAACTGGCCATATTCTTCCCGCGGCCCTATTAGATTTGATACTGACGAATTTTATGAACACTTACTTCATGCCGCCGAGCAAGCAGATAAACAAGGTATTGAGTTTGGTATTCACAATTCCGACGGGTGGACGTCGAGCGGTGGTCCATGGGTAACGCCAGAACAGTCAATGAAACGGTTGACGTGGTCAGAGCTAAGTGTAAGTGGTAAGCAAGTCTTAGTCCCCCCTCAGCCCGGATATGCAGAGCAGCTTTATCGTGATGTCGCTGTCATTGCCATACCCAGAGATAATTATGTATCAGACAATCGTTTTAAAAACGCCAAGATCACTACTTCTGACAAAACTCTCGATGCTAGTGTTTTAAAAGATAGCGATTGGGATACTGAACTGACCTTTTCAAAAAATGAAGATGACGTCTATTGGGTACAGGTAGAGGTGGACAAGCCATCTACACTCAGAAGCCTGCAGATAGAGACCCCAAATCGACATGGCGATGCTTCTCTCTGGGTATCGGATGATGGAGAGAACTTTCGCCGCGTTGTAGACAAACTGCGTAGACCAAGAACTGGCGCCAGAATGTGGGCTTTCAGTCCACAATTGGTTACTGATAAGAATGATGGTTTTAATGCCAAGTATTTTCGCGTTGTATTTGATAAACCTATTGCCATCAAGCGTTTCGACTTGTGGTCAACGCCGCGTATGGATAACTGGCTTTCAATGAACTCTATGGAACGAGGAAAGTTAAGCTTAGCACCGAGTATAGCGCCTGATGCCTTGATTAGGCGTGATGACATTGTTGTATTGAATAGAGGAGAACTGCCGCCAGAAGGTGTAAATGTGCCTGATGGTGACTGGCAACTTTTACGTTTTGGATACACCAGCACGGGGGCTTTTAATGTGCCGGCTACGGTGGAAGGAGAAGGTTTAGAAGTTGATAAATTTGATGCCGAAGCCTTGCGTTTTCACTTTGAACAATTTGTTGGAAAAGTGATGGAAGGAGCCAAAGACGCCGGTATCGAATCACTTAAAACGGTCGAGATTGATAGCTACGAAGTGGGTGGGCAAAACTGGACTGATGATATAGCACAAAGTTTTGAACACAAGTTTGGCTATGACTTTATCCCGTGGTTACCTGTTATGACTGGCCGAGTTATTGAGTCGCCTGAACATACGGGAGCTGTTTTACAAGAATTTAGACAGCATCAGTCAGACCTAATGGTAGAAAACTACTTCGGTGAATTTACCCGTTTAGCAAACGAATATGGGCTTGAGTCCTATATTGAGCCTTACGGATGGGGGCCCTTTGACGAACTCGCTGCAGGTGGAAAAGCAGACCGCTTGATGGGTGAATTCTGGGTACGCGAGAAAGAATACAACGGTCGCATTATGGCTGCCATTTCGTCAGCGCATATTTATGGTAAAAAAGTGGTTTCGGCTGAGTCGTTCACATCCATCAATACGGTAAATTGGTATGGACATCCTTACTTCTACAAGCATTACGGTGACGAAATGTGGGCGCGGGGCATCAACGAAACCATGTTTCATCGATTTGCCCATCAACCGAATAACCATATAAAACCTGGCATGACGATGGATTCTATCGGTTCTCATATCGATAGAACTCAAACATGGTGGAAGAATGGCGGCAAAGCGTGGTTTAAATATTTAGCCAGAGGCTCTTATTTACTTCAACAAGGCGTACCAGAGGCAGACTTCCTTGTGCATTTAGGTGATGTGGCGCCTCTTAGAGTGGGTAACGCTAACAACACTTCTGTGCCCAATGGCTACGGCTACGATTACACCAACACAGATGTTTTACTTAACCGCGCAAGTGTAAAAGATGGCATGTTAGTGCTGCCCGAGGGCACCAGCTACAAAGCGTTACATTTGTACAAAACTGAGTATTTACACTTTAAAACGTTGCAGCGCATTGAAGAGCTAGTCGCTGCAGGTGCAACTGTTATTGGCGACAGGCCCAAGCATGTTATTGGTTACAGTGAGTGGGCGTACCAAAATGAGTTCGACCAGATTGTAAAGTCACTATGGGGCGATGAAGAGAATAATGCACCTCGATTAAATCGCTACAAAAAAGGGGTCGTTAGTAGCTATTCGTTAGACGAATCAATCGACGTATTGGAGATGGAGGCTGATTTCGAAATTAATGGCGAACCAGCACAATTTTTTGCGCACAGACGAATTGGGCCAAACGATCTTTATTATTTCTACAATGACGACCCTGAATTCAAACGTGTCGAAATAAGTCTACGTGAGGGAAAGGGGACGCCGGAAATATGGAATGTGGATGATGGCACCATAGAGAAAATTAAAGACTTCCAAATAAACAACTCTCGACTCACAGCTAAGCTTTCTTTAGAGCCATTTGCATCTAGGTTTATTTTTATTCGACGTGATGATGAAAGCCCAATATATAAAGGCAATCATAGTTCAAAGATCGATGATATTTACGTACGAAAGAGTGAGCATGAGACTATTTACACATTCAGCAGACCATGGCTTGTCAAATTTGATCAAGCATGGGCAGGGCCAGGCGAGGTTACGTTTGATGAACTTATAGATTGGACAGATAGTGACATCGATGGCATTAAGTATTATTCCGGTACAGCCCAATATCAAACTACTTTTCAATTAGACCGCGATCGATTAGTAAAAACGGGTCCAGCATATTTGGATTTGGGAAACGTACAACAAATTGCTGAGGTTACAGTGAACGGTCAAGAATTCGAAACCTTGTGGAAGCCTCCTTTTGTTCTAAATATTCAAAGCGCATTAAAGTCCGGTGGTAATACGCTTAAAATTTCGGTGACAAATACGTGGGTAAACCGACTTATTGGGGATGAAGCATATCCAGACACCAGCGGTTATTCGATGACTGGCGATACTGTGCCCTGGCTGGTCGAAAATAGACCTCCACCTCAAAGTCAGCGTGTCACTTTCACTGGATTCAATTTCTTTGTTAAACAACCGAAAAAGCTGCAACCATCTGGCTTGATTGGACCTGTAAGGCTTCTAAAGATGAAAAAAACGTTTGGTGAAGAAATTCACTAGAGCCAGTCGTGCATCGGCTTGTTACGTGGTAAATGCAGTTTAATCTGAACGTCATTGTGAAAAGAATTTTTGATTTTTGTACTGAAGCAGCAAGTATTTGTAGAAGAGTATCCTAGATGAAATTAACAATAAAATGGGCAGTATGCCTACTTGTAGTTGTAACCTGCACCGGCGAAGTTAGCGCTCAGAATGTTGTGCGCCCTTCTATTTGGGTGACACCATCCGAAAGACAAACGATATTAAACAAAATTGAGCGCAACGAATGGGCAGAAAAGCTTTTTCTTAGTTTACAAAGCCGTGCTGATGCAGCAACGTCGCTCACATTTGAAGAAAGGCGAGAAAAACTTTTGGACTTACCCTTAGTATGGTCACAAAGTTCGGAAAACAAACAGGCACCGACCTTAGTCACTTACACAAAAGGTTTAGGTAATCAAAGCGACGATAAGCTTAGGTGGGGTTATCCCAGAGAGCCCCAAGAAAAGATGCTTAAAGGCATCCAAGACGCAGTTGACTGCTCAGTGCTTTATTACCTCACCCAACAGGATAAATACGCAACATGCGCAGCTGACATACTAGCCGTCTTTATAAATGCACTTGTGCAAATACCGGTGAATGAAAATGGGTTTATGAATAGCGGGTGGATGTATCAAGACGATCATTTATTGGAGGCAAGATTGGTAGGCGCGCAATTACCTATAATCTATGACTTCGTGTATCCGTTTCTAAAAAATGGCGGGCAAGTCTTAGATGTTGCATCTAATCAGTTGGTGGATTTTGACTTTTCCGCAGCACAAAAAGTGTTCGAAACCTATGTTTATCTGGCACTTAACCGTGGGTTACTTGAGTCAAACTGGCCTGTATTAGAGTCGTCGAGCCTATTACATAACATTCATGCACACGATGACCCACAAAAGGTTGCCGAACTACTACCTTACTATTTAGATAAAAACACTCAGCATCAAGCTTCTTTGGCGATGATTGCCGAGATGTTTAAAGAACCCGGAGATATTTGGCCCGAATCAATTAGCTATTCTAAACACGTAACTTCTTTAAGCGTGTACCTGATGACTTTAATTGACCGTAAGTACCCTCACTACAAAGTGGGTTCTGTCTACAGTAACATCCCTCAGTCATTAACTGCGATGTACAACTTACAGTTTCCTAATGACGGCTATCCTTATTTTGGCGACACAAACCGTTTTATGGATGTTGATTTTCAAGCATATGAAATGGCATTGCAATTGGCTAAACTCAACGACAATCAAGAGCAGATAGCCCAATTTTCAGGTGTGTTGAGGGGAAGTCTTCAAAATGGTGAGTATGATAGAGGCACGTTGCCAGAACGGGACTATTACCCAAGCCCCTATATTTTACCATTAACACTGCTCTGGTCGCGTGATTTACAGGAGTTAGAGCTGCTATCTACAGACAAGTCAACAGTAAAAAAGCCTCTGCGTCCTCGTAGTAGTCAACTGCCTCATGCTGGTCTAACTATTCAACGCAACCGAAGCCAAATAGATCCAGAGAAAAACAGTCTTATGACATGGGTCGGCGGCGGTAGCTACATTCACGGTCATGCTTCAGGCATGGATATGGAGTTATACGGCCAAGGCTACGTGTTAGGCATTGATGGAGGCAAAGGCACCTATCGCACTGACATTCATGAAAACTACTATCGTCTGTTTGCAGCCCATAATACCGTGATTAGTAACGGTGCTTCAGGAAGCCATGGAGGGTGGATTAACATGGGTATTGATCAAGTAAAGACAATTGCAATGGAACCCGCCATTAATATGCAAGGCGTTTCACCCAACCATTCTTTTGCTACCACTGAATTTTATGACGAGTTTAACCTTGTTGCCCCGGCTCAGCATCAACGAACAATGGCGCTCATCCGAGTTAACGACAAACAGGGGTATTACGTTGATATATTTAGAGCCAAATCGAACGCGTCAAAAGAGTTTCACGATTATGTGTATCACAACATTGGCGATACCATGGATGTGGTAAGCAATGGTAAAAAAGTAGAGTTGGCGGCAGAACCAGAAAGGTATCAAGGCTCTGACAAAATAAAGTGGGAAAAACATAAGGCTTACCAGCATCCCGGTTGGCACTTTTTCAAGGATGTGCAAAGCGGTAAGGTGAGTAACCAGAACTTTCAGGTTACTTTTACTGCTAATGAACTTGAGCCGCATCCAATCATCCTGGAGGCATTTATTCCCCAAAATTCAAACATTCAGTTTACTCAGGTCAATGCGCCGCCATCTAGCGCTGCTGCTAAGCCATACAATAAGAAACCATTACCCACATTTTTACTGCGTCGACAAGGCGAAGCTTGGGAAAACCCTTTTACGGTTGTATACGAGCCATATACTCAGAATGGTCGGCAACAAGGGGCTGTACGAAAGGTCGAGCGGCTGATGGATAAAAAGATGTTTAAGGGGTTGAAGGTAACAATCAATGTGGATGGTGAATATCTCCATCAGTATGTGCTTGTGCAAAACGAAGACGATGATGTCTATAATAACCTAGCGCTGGATATACATTTTACTGGTCGCTTTGCCGTGATTACTGTGAACTCGGCAGGTGAATTGTTGAATGCATATATCGGCAAAGGTCACGCTTTGCGTTACCAAGATATCTCGCTAAAAACAGACAAAAACCAAGCTACATTTAAGACGTTTTAGCGAACGGGAGCTTCATGGCGGGCTTTTATTCCATCAGCTCGGTACCGGTACTGTCTAGGTCGCGTGTGTTAAGTAACCAACGTTTACTGCGACCTATTCTTAGCTGATAACGCTCACTATTTTCGAAGCCGCTTTCTGTTCACCCTGCGGCACTTAGAAAATTATTCTCTCTTAAAAAGCTCGCAGTCATATGATGGATGATCAGGAAATATAGCCCTTGCTTGACTCAAGGTAAGTCCAAGGTGTTGTTTTATAGCGGTAGATATCCAAGAAAACGTATTCGTCGTTGGAGCAAGGTCGCGCTTCTCGAAAAGAGCGTCATCTGAAAGCCCAGGCCACGTTCCATGGACCGAGCCTCCTAAATGAGAGCCACCCGCAATAAACATACTGCTGGCTGTGCCATGATCTGTGCCGCCTGTTCCATTTTGTCGCACTGTTCTTCCAAACTCGGACGTGACTAAAACAAGGGTGTTTTTCCAGTCTTTGCCTAATCCTTTCTTTAGTTGCGCGATGCCGTCATCTAATTGCCCTAACACCCTGGATAATCTGGCATTCTGGGCTTTATGGGTATCCCAGCCTCCCGACTCTATCATTACAAACTGAATGTTTGGTTTTGATTGCATTATGTCAGCACATTCACCGCATAATTTAGAAAAAGAGGCAGATGGGCGCTTCTTGCTATCACTCATTAAGGCACTTTTTATTTCTGTGCCAGAGGTCAGCGCTTTGGTTAGCTTTTCGTCATATTGATAAAGCGCAACGAGATCATCGGTTAAGCTGTCTATCGAATTGTCAAAATTGGATGGGTAAAAGTTGCGTCCTCGTGAAGAATCTCTAAATGCCAAAGGGGTTGACTTTGATATTGCAATGCCTTCAGTACCAAGAGTGTCCATAGCGCGACCAAGCCAACCAGATTGAAGGTTAGGAGCCCCTAAACCGCTTTCAAGATAATCTTGACCATCGAAGTGGGAGCGACCTTTATAGCCTGTAGAAGTTGCCACAATACACGATAGTTCTTTGCGCAGGAATAAATCATGCACATTAATTAGCGACGGATGAAGTTTGTATTGATCATCCAATGAAAAAGCGTTTTCAAGCCCAGTCACTAAATCTGGGCGAAGAGAGATGAGGTTCTTCTCAAAAGCTGGAATAATAGTATGTAGGCTGTCAACAGCGCCTCGTTGCAGTATCCATATCACACGCTTTAATGGTTTTGCCTTTTTTACTTCATTAACTGCGTACAATGTTGGAGAGTGAAGCATAATTGCACCGCTCGCTAAGAGCTTTAATAATGCACGTCTTTGCATAGCTATCTCCTCATAAACTCTGGGCTTAAAAATAAAAGAGCAAACGCACGGTCACGACTTTCTGCTCGAGACACTAGTTGTCTCGTGTGTTCGGATAGTGTTGATCCTAATAATTTGCTGGCCAGTTCGGGGATTTCAAACTGTCGGTTTATGCGCAAAGATGAGAGCCAATCGGCTCTTGCCATTAATCCATAGCCACTATTCCAGAAGTCCTCTGAGTCTTCATAACCAGCGGGACTACCTGCTTTGAAAGGTGCTTGGCCCATTTCAGTGAGACTACGGATTGCAAACCCTTCTTTAAGTGAAGTAAGGCCTATCCCTCTGCAAGTAGAGATCAGAAACTCTCTGGGAGTCTTGAATTTATCTAAGGTGTCGAACCAAGAGTGCGGATGAGTAACGAGTGCATGATAAATCGATTTGAAATCACCCTCTGTGTCTAACCAAGTTTGTTCTACATGTTTTAGTAACGTTGGTGAGGGGGTATCACTGACAACATGCTTAACTAACTTTTCGCTGATATGTTTAGCTGTTGCTGGTCGAGCTGCAATATACCTGAGCATGGCTTCACCTTGCTCTTCGTTTTCTTGAGTAAATAACCTGCCCAACAATGACTGTGAACTGGGTTCATGTCCGGCTTTTCTAAAGAAGAAAAGCCCAGCTTTTGTTTTTTCAGGGGCCTGAACACCCCACCCGGAAATACCGTTTGCTAATGCGATAACATCGCTTTGGGTATATCCACCATTTACGCCTAAGGTATGCAATTCAAGTATTTCCCGTGCTAAGTTTTCGTTGAGCCCCTTTCCTTTTTTTCCCAAACGCGAGTTCTTGCCAAATGACTTTTCATTATTCAGGTATACGAGCATAACCGGGTGGCGACAAACAGAAAGCAGCATGTCTGAAAAATTACCTAAGAGATTGGGAGCTATTGCCTCGCGTTCCAATGTTGGTGAAAGCGCTGTCAGATATGCTCCCTGCGCAGTAACGCTAAAGTGATTTGAAAAGAAATCTAGCATTCTCCACATAAACGGCTGCGTGCTACTAATTGCGTTATTGAGCGTCCCAATGGAGAGTCGCTTGTAGGTGGCTTGCCTAAACTTACGAGCCTCGTCTTTTGATTCTTCAGAGTTGTCTTTACGATATCGGTTAAGTGTCAAAGCAATTGATTGAGACGAATTCGTTTTATTTAAATGTATTGGTACTATTTGAGCGACAACATGTCCGACAGGGTCGTCAACTGCTACTTTTAGCTCGACAGGGGTAGCTCCTAGACCAAATCGATTCGTTGCTATTGCGGTCTTCATTTTTTACTCGTCATCACACGCGCTGGCTTATTGAATAAACAATACTACCGATAGGTAAGATTGCTAACTACAGTCATGTAATTTACACACTATTTACACTACTTTCGGAAGAAGATACAAGTCTAGGGTGACATTTAATGATTATATGTGGCTGTATATGATTCCTTGGTTTTTGCTACGCGTCTAAATAAATACGATGACTTTTCTCTTCTACATGCTTGTATATACGATTTTTATTGTAATTTACAATCCAGCATGGAGGTGGCGTATGGTATTTGTATATTTTCCATTGAAATTATAAATCTTTAAGATTAAAAAAATTACGATCGAAATTGATTGTTAGTGATTTTTAATGATTGTGAGGGGTGATATTATCATTCACAATTCCTTAACATGATGTGTTGTTGGGGAAGTTGGGTTCCAAAAAAACATATTTATATTTGTTGTATTTATAGAGATTGCGTTCATGCACACCAACAAAATTAATGGCTCTCACCTAATTTTAAATAGCACGACGGCCTTTTTACTCGCCGTGAGCTCACCAACTATTATCGCTCAAGAAGTTAACGCTGCAATTAACAAGAGTATTTCTGATGACACCGAAGTAATTGAAGTAACTGGCGTGAGAGCTTCTCTTGAAAACGCGTTAAACGTGAAGAAAGAATCTTCTTCAATCGTCGATGCAATTTCTGCTACCGATATTGATGCGTTGCCCGCGCTTGACTTAGGTGAAGCACTGCAGGCTATACCGGGTATTCAACTAAACAGCGACGAAGAAGGGCGGCAAAGCACGATTAGCCTTCGAGGGCTTGGCAGTGGCTTTGTCAACACAACCGCATTCGGTCAAACATTTGCTACCCCTTCAGCAGCGAGCGAACTAAATGCTGTAGGGTCTCCTAATCCGTTTGCGGCATTTGAAGCTGGTGTATTTGATGGTGTAACGGTAATAAAAAGCCCTACAGCAGATCTACAAGAAGGGGGGTATAGCGGGTGTTGTAGACATGCAACTCCAACAGGCGTTGTCTAAAAAAGATGGTAATTTCAATATTAGTGTTGGGGGGCGATACGAAGAGCTTACCGGAGAAATTGATGAAGAACTAAAGCTAGCAGGCGTTAAACATATCATTGAAGACAAGTTAGCTGTTGCTTTTAAATTTGCTGGATCAGGTCAAACTTTTAGACGCGACACGTTTGATATTATTGACTATATAACAGTGGATACAGAAGAAGGCTTTGTTCGGGCAACCAATATTGACGAATATCGAGCACGGTGGGGCCTACCCGAGGATGCACAGCTAACTGCGCCGGCGAGAGGTAGAAATGTCAGCGAGTTTAGTGAAGGAGATCGTCTTTCTTTCACTGGGAACATTGAATATAAAATAACGGACGACTTTAAAGTTGGAGCTCATGTTCTTTTTTCTGAGCGTAATCTTGATAACGGAACGAAGGAAGCAACGACTTTTAGCCCTGGATTCAATACCACACGACGAGACCGTGACAACTTTGACGGAAGAATCACTCTTGATTTGAACTCTGCACCGTTTGTATACGATAGAGTGTCAGATGACCCCGATTCTCCACTTGTTTATGCAGCTCCGAGATACAGCTTTGTGAACGGAAACTTGCAAACTGAAAACCGTAAAACTACGTTCAGGGAGAAGTCCGAAGGGCTTATCTTATACGCTGACTACATCACTGATGATTGGAGTTTCGACAGTAAAATTACGCATTCCGAAGCCACAAACCAATTTGCAAATGTGGGTATAAACTTTAATCATACTCAAGATTGGAGACGCCAATTTAACTTCACCGATGCAGAGGGCACTAGGAGAGATCTTATTACAGTGCCTACTGGGTTTGATGGGATTATTGACAGTGGTTACGGGAACTTGAACGATATCGTAGTACAAGGTGGCTTTGCGGTTCCTTATGTGTATAACGGATTGGTCTGGCAAGAAACTAATTTGAGTTCATCAACGGTAAGCTCTATTTCAGATGCAAACCAAGGTAGGCAACTGATTTTTGGCATAAACGGTCGTGTGCAGGACCTCGACCGAAAGGTTAGCAGTGTGGAGTTTAACAGCGCTCGCTTTCTTGACTTGGGTATAGGTGAGGTATTCAGGGCTGATGCAGTTAAATTTGGTGCTCGATTCTCACGTGAAAAGCTTAACAGCCTTGACCAACGGCAAGGGGCACCTGGTATTGATACAAGCAATATATCTGATGCATTTATAACTTCAAATGTCTTGTCGGCGGTTCAGAATGAATATTTCAATGGCAACATTCCTGGAACATTTGATAATACTTCTGGATGGTTAACGATAGACAATGATCTTGCCATCGCCATTTTACAGCAGAATATTGCGCTCAATGCCTCCGAAATACCGACGGCTACATCGTTTAGTGTGGCTTCTCCTATTTTAGAGAGAAATAGAACGGGGTTTTGGGATACTCAAGATCGTAACTCGGGCTTGCCTACAAATATCGGGTTTAATTTTGGGGCTCAACAAGATATTACAGCATTTTACGTAATGTCAGATTTTTCCGGAGAATTCGGACCGGTACCCTATACTGGAAATATCGGTGTGCGCTATGTGGAAACCGACAACACCTTTGATGGTTTTGAGACA
This sequence comes from Alteromonas sp. KUL42, assembly GCF_006538325.1. Taxonomy (GTDB): domain Bacteria; phylum Pseudomonadota; class Gammaproteobacteria; order Enterobacterales; family Alteromonadaceae; genus Alteromonas. The sequence goes on along the minus strand of NZ_BJKK01000009.1, from coordinate 150,280 downwards.
CAAGTGGATGCTCAAGGACGCAATGGTATAGCGGTCTTAACTGAATTCAAAGATGATTATTCACATACGCTGCCAATGGCGAACATCGCTTTCGAGCTTTCAGACGATATTATTCTTAGAGCAGCATATTATGAAGGTATAGTTCGCCCAAACCTTCTTTCACAAAGGCCAACAGCTTCGCTTCGCGGGGGAAATAACTCGGTTAATTTGGATCTCCCAACAGCAACGGTAAGGCCTTACGACGCAACTAATTATGATGTGTCGTTAGAGTGGTACAACCGTGAAGGTAGTGCTGTTACTTTAGGATTTTTCAAAAAAGACATTACTAATTTGTTTGACGAGGAGGAAGGCTTCTGCCCGTCTTCTGGCACCAACCCAGTTGTTGACCGACTATTGGGTCCAATTGAACGCGTTCCGGGAACCGGGGGCCGCGAGTTTGGCTGTATTCAGCTAACGCCGATTGTTGATGACGATGGTAATGAAAACCTACGTGAAGTAATTATTACTTCACCAATTAATACGACTGAAAAAATATCAGTCGAAGGTTTTGAACTCGCTATTCAACAAAACCTAGATTTTCTGCCTTTTCCATGGAGTGGATTTGGTGGCGTGTTCAACTATACAAACCTAAGACAGTCTGGCAGTGAGCTGGAGTTAACTCGTGTGTCGCCAGAGTCCTTTAACGTAATAGGGTATTGGGAGCATAAAGGTATCAGCTTGCGGTTGGCATATAACTGGAGAGATGATCAAACTTTACGAGGTGCAAACTCCTTCTTGGGGACCAATGCCAGAACACGGGAATCTACTGAGCGTCTTGATTTCGTAGGGTCGTATCAATTAAATGACCAGACCAAACTCTTCCTGAGAGCGTTTAACCTCACAGACGATGTTGGAGTGGAGTATTTGGGGTCCGACGAGCAAGCGTTAAGCCGATTGACATATAACGGCCGGATTTACCAGTTGGCGGTCAATTATCGATTCTAAACTATTGAGCAAATAGCCACCTACTTGTGGGTGGCTATTCTCTTGCTAACCAATACTTATTAGTCATAACTGGTCATCTATTGCCATCAGTGTTAACGTTATGTGATATGAGCTGGCCTTAGAATGGAAAGACACCTAGTTACTTTTTAACGAAGTATGGAAGTCTTTAAGCGGCAGGATATGCAGTTACATAAACAAAATGCACCAGAATTTGAATTGACGGGCACATCACCCTCTATTACTGAACACAAACGGTAAGCAGTTGGTGTAAGGAATGTTCATTAACATCGCAGATTTCCTATCGCTTTAAAGACAAAAAGTTGGCAAGTTAAATGGGGTGAATGGGTTTTGTTTCACCATAGTAATCGCGCTTCCCTAGAAAAAACAAACCTACTCTCAAAATGCTACGCCAACATACCCTATGCTATCTTGCTAAACTTCCCGCAGCTTCGCTACGGCGGCCGCGCGCTCCGCGCGGTTGTGCAGGAAGTACATGAGAAAATGGTGAGCGAGTAGGGAGGTAAACGAAAGTGGGCTACCGGTAGTGGACAAGTAACGCACTTTTACTATGGGGAAGGCTGGTAGATGTTTAGTGGTGCGTGTGGTGAGCTTTTGGGTGCGGTAGATTCGTTCTAGTTTGTGTCTCGGTTAGTGAGTCCGGTTAGGGGTCTTATGCTGGGTTGGTGAGAAAGGGGTTTATTGGTTAAGGGGGTCAAAGGGTATGTTGCCGTAGTGGTTACCCTTATCCAGTTATCAACAAGTCTGTGGATGATTTATTCGTTGGATTTGCTGGTGTTTGATGAGTTATTCACTTTTTCGTTATTAGGATAGCCCTCATTTTTATATTCTCACTTTGGACAACACGCCTTCAGCAATCAGTTCCCCAGTCTCTTGGTCGAAGTCTTCAGAAGCATCAGCAAAGGTTTTACTCAAAGCAGTTTCAACTTCTTCGTTAAGTGATTCAATGTAACCCAAAGCCAGCTCATCATTTAAGAACGTCTTAGCTGCATGTGATTTCCAATGTCTCATTTGAATGTCTGCCCAGATGTAATGATTATTTTTAGACATTACCTTCATGGCCATCCGCAGTTCCTTGCGTCTGAATTGGTTTCTGAATGGATGCGCTGAAATCACGTCGTAAAGCGGGGTAAGCCAATGGCCATTTTGGTCAAGGTAAACACTGAAGTTCTTTGCGTGGCCATCAATGCCCAACAACAGCCAAAATACGTATTGCGCAAGAAAGAACTGAAACATGTCATTTTCGCTATCAGTACTAAAGCGAAGCAGATTGGCTATCTCACTCGCACCCGGGCCCCCATGAGCTTCATACTTTGACTGGCCAGCTCTACCAAGTGCTTGGCACATGTCTTCTTGAGTAAGTCGATATATAAGGCCGTCCTCACCTTGTTGCCTATCAAACCGTTCAACCACCAGCGCTTTTTGCCTACCGAAAGTGTATATGTCCGCTTGAGCAACGTTGAATCCCAGGTAACGCATAAATCTCAAGCAGAACCATTCATTATCTACGCTGTTTGTTAGCTTTAGCCCGTTTTCTAAATCATGTATTGGCAGTTTGAATATATGGGTTGTTGGAGTGGTACCTAGGGGGCGATGCCATTTCCCTTCATGAAGTGTCAGCGCGGTTTTCTCTTGTGCACCTGCAAGGGATATTCTGAATACGTCATCATCATCCATACCCAGTGTTTTACGTCTTACTGTATTCATAAGGTGCGCTTCGATATCGGCATGACTCATTGCCTCAAGCTTTAATTCGTCGATCCCATCGACTGGTTCCGGTGTCAAAGAAAGAGAGCCCACGCAATCACGGCCAATCTCACTCAACAAATCCATTGTGTCTGTAGAGTAGGCGCCAACACGGTCAACAATTAACTTACGAATCTCTATGTCGTCCGGCAGTAGGTTGTCGAAGTAAAAGCGCACCAGGTCACCGGTGTGTCTCTTTTTGGTAAGCGGCATCGATAGACTAATTGGGTGTGCGTATTCTGCGGATAGCCACTCATCGTCGTAAGTAAATGCATGCGTGGCACCATAGCGCTCGAATGTACCTACGTGCCGGCCATTGATGCCCACTGATAGACTGTTAGTTTTTCTCCTCTTAGCCATAACTATTCCTTAGCTTTATTCTTTCTAACAACCACCGGCGTTCTCATTGGCTTACTGACAAACTTACCTGATCCCACTCTTCTTAATGAGCTTTTAACGACTTTTGGGGCGTTCTGGGGAATACGCTGTCCACCAGCTACTGCTGCCCCATCTGTTTTATGAGTGCTTTGGTTTGTCATATCGATATTGATATTGAGAACGTTTAGAACCATCAGCACAGTACCAAATGCCACGCTGGTGGGGTCATTCTCTAATCTCGATACAAAGCGCTGGTCTTTACCAATTTTAGTGGCCAAGTCTGTTTGAGACCACCCTAGCGCCTTGCGTGTAGATGCTATGTAGTGACCTACGTCTTTTGGGGTCTTAATTCTCATTGTTAACTCAATATATTCCATAAGAAGTATATTTATAAATATACTTCTTATGGAATATTTTTCAATATTCTTTAAAAGGAATATCACTTTTTATTCTATATAAAGAATATTTAAGGGGCAGCCAGCAAAAGATAGGGCATTACCTCCACACCGTTATTAAGCGGTTCTGAAGGTAAACAAAGCGAAACGTTGTAATACAACTGAGAGGCAGGGGAAAAGCACCTGTTATCGGAGGTGCTTAAGGCCGGGTTTAGGACTTTGATACTGCTATAAGTTTATTTCTAATCGCAATAAGCCGTTCTTCAGCCTGAATGTTGTGACCTGTGATAATACCCACCGACGTTAACAAACCATTCGGTTTGTTACTGCGTACCGAATCGATTACAACTCTAGCGGCCGCTAGTGGGATTGATGAAATATTTCGAAAAGACCAAAGCGATAAAAAGAACAGAAATTTGCTTAGTTTCCAAAATGATCAAGGCAAGTCAATACTTCGTCCTGCTGGAGATTACAAAGAGTCATTGAGTTTTAGGCTGTATATTGTTGGCCAAGGTAATCATGAGCTTAAACTTTCTCTGGACGGGAAATCTTGTAGGCCAACACTAAGATGGTAAACCTCACAACATAGCAGAAACTTACAATGTGAAGACTGGTCTTGAAGCTATTTTTATAGATGGGGAAATGTTAGTGAGCTATCAATATCCGGCGGGTTTAAAAGCTTTAGGTGGCGGCACTGGCGGAGCGAATAAATAGGGAGCTCTAAATACATCAGACAGTAATTCAGAAGCATATGCTGGGATAATTGACGAAGCGGTATTATACAATTTCACTCTAACATCTTATACAATCAGAAATCACTTTGAAAACACAAAGAGTGGTCTTTGGTATTTCAACAATCGTCCCTTCACAAAAAAGTTATCTGCTTCTTTATACCTTTAATTGCCTTCGTTGCAATGGATAGAAATGACATGGACGCTGGCCAGCCAATTTCTGAACCAAGTACCCAATAACGTGCTTTTGCAGTTCTTATTTTATATCTCTCAGTCATGTTATATAGAATGCTAGACCGTATATAACTTGCAAGTCAAAGCTCCGCTAAATGATAAGCACAAGAATGGAAAACAGCGCAATATTTTTAGTCATTTTATGAATCCAAAAAGACCGTGAAAAATTTTCCTTAAGGTCTATGAGTAAATGGATAAAGATATAGTCGCCGACTTCTTTTAAAAAGGCTTAGGTACAAAGGCTTTTTCAGTGATGAATATAGACAGATCTTTGCCTCCGTTACTGTGAATATAATTATCATTTTTCAAAGTTTGGATTCTAAAGCGCGGGTGAACAAAAATTAAGCAAAACTTCATTTTTGGACTTTTTTAAGAGCGTTCTCTGTACCGTTCTCTGTACCCCATAAAAAAGCGTTCCTTTTTATTTTATTTTTAAGAAGTAACGTGGGGGGTACGATCAAAAAGTATGTCTGAATGGAACAAGAAGTAACGCTTTGAACATTGTTTTAATCGGGAAGTTACTTTCTTTATTTATCTCGGTACGAGCAAAATGTTTAAAGAGTGATATTTATTCAAAAAATGCGAAAATTTAAGTGTTCTCTGATGTCTATAACACTACTTATTACATAAAGAAAATAAGCGTGAGATGTTAAGCTAAAAATATCATTTTCTAACCTTTCCGTATTGCTCCCCACATCCTTTTTTACGATGTTTTTTTCAAAAAAACGACGTAAATATATTGATTTTTGGCACTATTCACCTTGGTACAAATTTATAATTTTTTAAGACCGTTTAGTCATACATCGCCGATAAAACTTACGTAACAATTTTGCTTGTATTTGATGCGTGATTTCGTTCGCTAGGTGCTCCGCCCGTTAAGTTAGCCTGGTTTTTTGTAATTCACTGTACATTTTAATAGGCTGATTAAAGCCGAAGCACTTTCTTGGTCTATCATTAAATGTTTTTTCATTCTCAGTTACCAGCTTATCTTTTACCGTCCGTAAATCGTGAACTTTTAATTAGCACTGACGCAGTAGATCTTCGAAGTTTTTAACTAATCCTCGCTCCCATAATGAATAAAAATTCGCGAAGTAAACGCCTTTTTTGTAATTCTCTGCTACTGTTTCATGACCAAAAAACTCTCTGCCATTGTCACTATGAATGTGTGAACATGGCTGTAACTTTTCTATAATATGCGCTTTTTATTGGTACTTTTTTATTAAAAACAGCTTACTTTTCTGTTCGGCAAGGCTGATTAATATGCTTCTTCCTTGCTTACCTAAAAGCGTACCGACTAAGCAATCGCCGAACAGTTTTTTCTTGTTCACTCTAGCGGGGCGACGCTTGATGTTAATGCGATTTGGGGGTAATCACACGCTTCGTGCAACTGTCTTAAGGGTACTTACGCATACCGCGAGCCAGTTTTAATTTGGGCCTACATTTTTCATTCACGACAGACTCAGCGAAGGCAAAGGTTAGTGCTGATATACAATATTTTGAAGCATCTATTCTAAGCTTGGTCGCTTTGTAGTACGCAAACATCCGGCAGGTATTGCGTACTACAGATTTTTTACGTCAAACCTATCGGCGACTCGTACTGTGACTATCTTTCAAACGATTTCTAATTCCTCAGCAACTTAAACCCTCTCTTGAGTAGACATCTTCCTTAAATCGTTGCCCCTCGTTTAAGTGCTTATATTTCTTAGTAACTACTCCTGTTTTTCGCCACTACAAAGTTCTACCAACAGGTAGTCAGTCTCTTCTACCTATTTAATTAAGAGTTGTGTACTTATTATCTTGATTCGAGGGTAATAGCCACTCGAAACTTGCGTTTAGAAAAACAATTGTTAGGCTTTTATGTGTGTTTTAAGCGAATAATCAATATGAGACACTGCGCAAAATAGCGTATTTTGCCTCGATGGTGAGAATGGAGTAGGGCAGTCCGGTGATGGCGACGACACATTTGAGCCTCGATACGTACTCTCAAGGGGGGATAATTATTTTAATTTAACGGCGTTTAATATTTCTCCAGCGCTTATACATTGACAATCCCTAATGTTGATTTATTTACAATAGAGAGGGATTATTACTCATTTTCATTAGAAAACAGTACTAGCCAATAAACAAGTTGCGTTATTTTTTACCTCAATGAAAGTTCGCAACTGACTGTTGATTTTGAAAGCCCCATAGTCTCTAGAACCGTCACGCCAGAACAATCCAATGTTTCTGTTCAACTATTACCATGAAAAACGAACTTACCACCTAGCATTACAGACCACCTTCACACAGTCATACCAAAAAACATGTCCCTCATCCACCACCGAGGTGCCCCTCTAGCCCAACTCGCGCTTGCCTTCGGCTGGTTTGGTAGGCCGGGCTTGCAGGGTGGATGCCACTATGTGGTTTCCACGGGTTGGTTTTATGGTTGTTTTTATTTGAAGGTGGTCTGTAAATACAATACAATATAATAGGGGTAGTCGGTTTGATTGATAAGAGGGTGTGGTGATGGTGAATGACTTTGCGCGCTTTAATGGTCTGCTCACAACTTTAGATGAGTTGTATGAGTCGTTGTATAGTGCCATGCGGTTAGCCCCTACTGCTTATTTTGCCAATATTGATGACGTCACTAAAGAGGACTTTAAAGCATTCTCTGCCGGTGAGCTAATGCTTGGCCACCGCGATATGTTCAACGTACAGGCACAGATGCGTTGCCTTAATGCCTTAAAATGCTTCCATCGTCCTTCTCATGATATTTCAGGCCGAGTGGCGGGCAAATATCCTGGTATTCTTTTGCTTGAGAACCATGATGACATCATTGATACCATTATCGCCATTAACAGTACGAAGACAGCTATCAAACACTGCGTGCAAGATAGAAAGCCGGATGGTTCACACGGACGTAATCATTTGCAGAAGCACGAGTTCTTGCACCAACACCGTGGCGTCGAAATTATCTCTTATCAGCTGTATCGGCATATTGACGTCATCAATTGTCGCCCTGATACGGACACCGCGCTTAAAAGCGTGAACTTTTATTGGGCCTACAAGAACGCTGACCAACGGCTAACGCCTGAGCGCGCTGTGTTGTATTTGTATAACAGCAAGTCTGGTCTCAACGATACACAACTGAATGAAATAAAAGCGCGTATAATGGGCACACAGCACACCCACCGCTTTTATATACGTAAGACACGCAATGCGTCGGTGAATTTGTCTCTCTACTATGGCGCGAGTGACGGTAAGCCAGTGGTAAATACCATTAATGCGGCACAGCCCGTTATTTTATGTAATTACGAGGATGTGCCCACAATTCGTCCGTTAAGCGCTCACGTGCCGCAAAAACGTAAAGCAAATAGGCAAGGGCATGCGTGGAAGTGTTTGAATGAAGCCATCAACCTCTATACAAGGCCGATTACCGAGGCAGACAAAAAACGTGAAGCTCATTTAGCGAAAATATAGTTTGGTTAAGTTACCGCGATGGGCATATAGTGCTTTTATCGAAAGTCCCACTGTTTGTTTTTTTCACGCATGATAAGTGTAATTATCATGCGTGAATCCGAAAATTTATAAAGCTTGAGATTAACTTGAAGCTTTAGATATGTTATGAGTTCAAATGCATCCATCGGATATTAAATCATAATAATATTTACTACCTCAACCTACCTAATAACATCGATTTAATCCAACACACTGATGAGCTAAGGTTATGAAAAGTTAAACTTTTTGATTGCACCCTGCATTATTCATCGCTAAAAACTCCAACTACGTCTGTCTCAGTTTATGGGAAGTGGACACTACCGAAAACCAAATTAGGCGAAGCGATACAATACTGCTTGAATCAATGGGAAAAGCTGGCGCGTTATACACTCGACGGATTATTGAATATCGATAATAATCGCGCTGAGCACGCGATTAAACCGTTCTTGATAGGCAGAAAAAACTGGCTGTTTAGCCAGACCTCCACGGGCGCAAATGCCAGTGCGGTTCTCTACAGCATCATCGAAACCGCTAAAGCTAATGATCTCAATGTGTTCGAGTATGTGATGACTGGCCTCGATAAACTCAGTAAGGCCGACGTTGATATCGAGCAAATTGCCATGGCAATTTGCTAAGCGTTAGGTGGGATTACCGGACGTTTACACTTATGTGCTGATGTTCTTAGTTGCAGCAATAAAAGTACTTCATAGCCTCTAGTTCTTCAGGTGGCCGCTTTAGCTTCAATTGTACGCTTAGACGAGCAGCATATGCAGTAATCTTTGGTTATCCACGGATTTATAAAAACTCAAAATAGTCTCAAACTATGAAACCTATTATCCTTGTAAACGGCTACACCAAAAGCTAAGCCCAAACAAGGGCCAAGCTTTTTAATAGAAGTATCTCTAGTTGCTTAAAAACAAATTTCGTAGCTTTTGGAAAGATTTAGTACAGCAAAGATAGGTATCGCTATTTATAATCGAAGCGTTCTATCGTTATCCTTCCTCTGTAAAATCCACCACTAAAAATTAAAGAATTCATGTTTACGCCGTATCCTAGTGGGCTCAAATAGTTGTTCATATCTTCTATGTGAGCCTCTAGCGCCGCTTTGATGTTCATATTGTTCAACTTAGTTACATCTTGCTGTACTTCATTATTGTTAGTATCAAGAATTCTGAGTATTTTAACTTCTAACTTTATTGGAGAGTTAATTACTGTTAATTCAACTAAAATACTGCCGCCAGTTTCAAGTGGAATTTGAAACTGGTTTGGCACACTAGTATTAATCAAGTTAAGCGCCTGAGCTATGGAGATAGCCGTCGCTTCTACAGTTTTTATCTTTCCCTCTAAGCTATTATTTAGATAGTCGCTTACATCAGCACGACAATAGCTGCAATTAACGAATTCCCAGGGTGAAGATATAACTTCTTTCGGAATTGATTTTGCTTCAGCTTCGGCCACCAGAGAGTTCGAAGCATTACTGAGGTCCGTCATCATTGTTGAAATACCCGAAGGAACTGAGGAAAGCATGTATGTCACAACCGGAACTTCAGGCATCCCTGGAAGAGTGGGAGTGAGAGAAAGAGTTACATCAAAAGAACGAGCATTTTTATTGTAAATATCAACAAGCGTAATATGCTTTTTTTCACCAACCTTTAAGTTCAACATACCCCATGACACAATTTTATCGGAATGGCTGCAATCATAACACTCAACGACTTCCGAACTTACAGCTAGCTTAGAAAATGACACTAGAATAGCTAAAAAAAATCCAATAGACATTAATTTCATTTATTACTTCCTTTTACTGTTCAAATGGGCTTTTAGTAGGCCAAAAAATGATGACGTAGGTATTATTTTTTGTTACGACTAAAAGACTGATACCTCAAAAAAGTAACGCTAGACATTAAGCCTTAACACATGTTGCGACAAAGAATTGGTTTCAAGGAAATACTATCGATACTATAGAGCCAGTAATACCGTTTATAATATTTCCATTGATTCACCACTGTTAAGTCTAGGAGCCCGAGTCCTGCTCTTTACTAAGGAAATTGCGAATAAGTCCTGCAATTTAGTGCCAATAGCAGCCGTTCGAATATTTGTAATTAAACGGCAGAAAAGTACGTACTCCGGTCGTTCAGGAATGTTTGGTGCAATCAGCGCTTAACGGGTCAATAGGTCCAAATTTTCACAACATCGCCTACCTGACTAAAAGTTAAACTTGCTAATACTATATGTTGCATTGTTTAATATGATTATGCATACGGAGGCGTGTATAAATGGCAAAAGGAAAGCTAATTTGGCATATTGCCTGTGACGAATCTGGTATAGATGGGCAGGTATACTACGGTTTTGGTTCCTTGTGGATGAAGTACCAACGTCGCGGCGATTTTGTTCGTATCATCAGAAATCTTAGGGAAAAGTATCGATATACAAACGAAATTAAATGGCAACGTGCTCATCAGAAAAATAACATTGATTTTTACAAAGAGCTTGCCGATGTATTTTTCAAACACGCGTGGCTGGCTTTTCATTGCATAGTTATTAGAAAAGGATTGGTAGATAAATCATTTCATGACGGTGACTACGACCTTGCAATGCGAAAACACTTCACAACTCTTATTTCTTCAAAAATAAAAGCAGTTAAAAAAGCACATCCTAATCAGTTATCAGAATTTCGAGTCGAAGTCGACCCATTACCGTCGCGATACAATAAGGCTGACGAAGCGTTTCATACAATCGCTAACAATATCCTAAAACAAGAATTAGGCGGTGATGCTCTGATTCAAACAGTTGTGACTAAAGACTCAAAAGATTCTCAGCAAATACAGCTGGCTGACTTTCTGTTGGGAGCAGTTATGAGCGCGTTTCAAGGAAAAGTAACCTCTGATAGAAAGCGAGATATGGCGAATCATATTGCATCATATTTAGGCTGGGACTCGCTCAAACACGACACTTGGGACTATGAGCGAAAATTTAATATTTGGTATTTTCATGATATCAGGCGAGATCAACGTGAAATTCATACGAAGAATGTAGAGCTGAGATATCCGCTCCCTGCAAAATCACTTAAGTGAAGTAGAAAAAAAGAATGAAAAAAAGTAACCACCAAGGAAAGGTGTTAAAAGATCATAAAAAAGTGGGCAAAAAGTTCATCCCCCCTTTAATGCAAATCGACAAGATGAGAGAAACATCGTTTGTAAACGACCGGCTTCCGTGCTTAATTTGGATGTCGTCATTATATCTTCGTCTTGGCGATAGGAATGCAACTAAAGTCATTGTTGATTTTATTGATACTGCGTATAACTGCTTTGAGGGTGAAAAAATTGCGCCGCTTCAATACATGGGTAGCTATACAACTCTGTCAGATTCAAAAAAGAATGAATTGTATGAGACATTAAGAACGAAACCATATTTCAACGACGTTTTAAGTAATCTCGAACATCAGTATCACTTATTAAAGAGCTATCCATTAGCGTTTCTTTTTTCTGAGCACCAGTATGGTATTGACCGTGAAGATGCCATTGAAATGCTGAAAGAGGATGTAGAGGCGCTTTTGGATAGACTGTCATCAAAAGCGACCAAAGTTCAGGTTACTGCGGTTTACGCAGAGATAATATCTGGGCGAATGAAAATTTCTGCTCATATCGACTTGCCTGACTTCAATGCAATATTCAAAGCGCCAGAGTCTGATGATGCAAAGCGTGTTGCAAGTTTTGCTCGCGCTCATATCAACGGATTTGCAGCAGCTTCTTTTTTGAAAGAAATAGGGGTTCCTGAAAACAATTGGCCAGAGACTTTTTGGAATGAGGCTTTTGATTTAGATGGATGCGACAATGGATATTGAAGAATTAGTAAGTGGCTACGTCGATTATCTAGTGGACAGTTTCGATGAAGTTTGGACTAAAGTTAAAATTCCCGCGGATAAACTGGAGGCATTATCTGCCATTGGTGGTCTTTTATCTCGACAAATTACTCTCTCCATCGAGTTGGCTCAAGCTCCCTCAACATGGAACGGACATTCTGCACCATTATTCTTACGCTCTATGACCGATTTATATATCACGCTTGCGTGGATGATGGATGATTTGGAAGAGCGACCCCATAAATACATTATGCATGGTCTGGGTGAAGCAAAGTTACTTATCGAACACTACAAGCTCCTGTTAGAAAAGGAGGAATATCAAGAAGACAAAGAAGATCTTCAACAAATGATAGAGTTTAGAGAGCATTGGATTAATTCACAACGCAATGAATTTTTTGTCGAAGTGGATGTTGGAACGTGGTCGAATTTAAATTGTAGGAAAATGGCGCAAGAGGCAGATTGCGAAGACCTTTATAATTTTGCTTACACGCCCTTTAGCCAAGGGGCGCATAGCATGTGGCCCCATGTTTCAGTTTACAATATGACTCGTTGCAAAAATCCACTACATAAGCACCACTTGATTCCTGCTCTACTAGACGTGCCGCTCGACCCCGACTACTTGTATAGATCCTGCAAATACGTTGACAAGACTTATCGGTTGTTTGAAAAGCACTTTGAAGTATCAATAAAACTAATGCCGCTCGATTGGTGGAACAACTATTGGGAATCTATTCCAATAGAAGAAGATGTAAAGTAGCGCCTTTGAAGAAGTCCGCTAAACTGGATTAGTGTGATTACCAAGGGATTATGTCGGTCTAATTACCGAGCGACTTTGTCGCATTTAAGGTAACAGTTAGTATTATCCACTTCAATAAATATGCAAATATTTCCTTTGAAGCATGAGTTAATTAGACGTTTTGTATATTATTGAATTAACCAGAATATTAAAGGTAGCCAATGTATACAATCAGTAAACTCGCCAAAGAGGCAAATGTTGGTGTAGAGACCGTTCGTTTCTATGAACGCAAAGGCTTACTTGAACAACCCATCAAACCGATACAGGGATACAGGCAATATACAGAACAAGCACTTTCAAGACTATTGTTCATAAAGCGTGCACAGTATTTAGGTTTTACATTGGCGGAAATATCATCATTATTAATATTAAGTGCTAGTAATTGTGAAGATGTTCAGCAACTCGCTGAGCAAAAGCTTGCAGTAATTGAAGATAAGTTAAGAGATTTGCTTAACCTTAAAGACAGCCTTGTCTCGCTCATTTCAGACTGTAAAACTAATCCAAGTGATAAAGATTGCCCAATCATTCAGTCACTTCAACCGTAAAATGACTCATCACTTGACTCCGTACCCATATACGGAGTTTATGCTGTGCTTAAAAGAACAGTGTAATAAACGTAAATATGGCAAAAAGTAGTCAACTATCAATCTTAGGCGGGCTTGCCGCAGCAATCGGTGCAAGTGCCTGCTGTGCCGGGCCTCTTGTTTTACTTTTATTGGGTATAAGTGGTTCATGGATTAGTCATTTAACACTCTTAGACCCTTATCGTCCTATTTTTATATTCGTGGTTGTAGTTTTATTTGGCTTTGCTGGGTGGAAGATACATCAGCCTGTTGAAAACTGTGCGGATGACGAGGCTTGTGCAGTCCCAAAGGTAAGAACACGACGAAAAGCAGTATTTTGGTTTACCACACTGTTGGCGTTTGTTTTTGTTACCAGCAACTACTGGATCATATGGGTCGTGTAGGTGCTACCACTTAACTCTAATTGGAGAGAAAAATGAAGAAGTTATTGATTACAACTTTATTGTTGATAAGCAGCACGGCGACGTTTGCAAAAGATGTAACTGTTACGTTAGAAGTTCCGTCTATGGATTGTGTAACGTGCCCGATAACAGTAGAAAAAGCACTTGAGCGCGTTAAAGGCGTTAAACAAGTGGAAGTGACATTTGAAAATAAACTTGCTGTTGTAACATTTGACGATGAGATAACAAATCCTGATGCACTAACAAAGGCTACAAAGAATGCTGGTTATCCTTCATTAGTGAAGTCGTAAGGCCGTCGCTAGTTGAACGATATTGAAACCCTCAGAGGAACACAAAACTATGGCGAAAATAGAACTCTCATCGACGATTACTTGCCCACATTGCGATTACAGCCAGCAAGAAGAAATGCCAACCACTGCATGCCAATTTTTTTATGAATGCACTAAATGTAAAACACTGCTAAAGCCTTTGAGCGGCGACTGCTGCGTTTATTGCTCATATGGAACAGTGAAGTGCCCTCCAATTCAAGAGGGCAACAGTTGTTGTAATTGAAAAGTAGTCAGTTAAACAACTGGCTATTTATTATGCTGATTCATGCAAAGCTAGTGATCTCTCAATTCTCAGTGCGGTTGTATTCATATCATTTCTCAACCACATACTGCGCACGCCATTTGGGCTAACATCAATGCCTAATGCTTCTGTTAGCTTATGTGCCACCTTCTGCTGACCAAGGTGAGGATGTTCAAGAGAGAACTCGATTACCGCTTTCTCGATTTCCATATCTACACAGTTTTTATGCCGTATGTTAGGCGTTTCTTGCCGTTTTAGCGCATCAGGGCCACCTCGCTTAACCATTCTTAAGTGCCGATGAATAGTGTCTCGTGAGACGCCACTTTGGCGTGATGCAGCACTGACGCTTCCGAGCTTTTCGATTAACGCTAATACTTCAAGTTTCTTCTGTACTGCCAAGTCTTCTGATGCCAGTTTGCTTGGCTCATTAACTTCCGAGATCTTCAGTTTGCGACCAGCGAAGTGAGCGGTAAACCCTTTTTTACTCGTGTTCCTTATCTCGATTTTCTGATTGGCAATGGAGTGCTTGAGCGGTGAATCAATGAGGTAGAATTTGTTGCCATAACTGAAGGTATGGTCGTTACGTATTTTACGATGGTCTTTAATGACGCAGATATCATCAAGGTTGATGTGTTTTGACAGAGGCGTAAATTCAGGTGCTTGCTTTGATTTCACTTGGACTTTCGACTGCCAGAACTGCGGAATGAAGACATGCTTAAGGTAAGCATTGGCAGCGGCGATATCGTTGATATTGTTCAACCTAAGTTCGGGCACCAACCTGTCTTGGAAGGTTTCGAACGCTCGTTCAACGCGCCCTTTACCTTGTGGGGAATTGGCAAAGATAATTTCAATGCCCAGCTCCTCACAAGCGCGTTGCATTTGTGAGAAGTTACAACGCTTAGGCCCACCATAGATTCCGGCTCTGTCCACATAAAGTGTTTTAAACACACCTTTCTTTTCAAGGCAGTCACGCATGACTTTCAAACATCCAACGGTGGTCTCTGATGGGAAGAATTCAGCATAAACTTCACTGGTGGCATCATCTATCATCGCAATGAGACAATGCTTTTTGTTACCAAACCAACGGTGCGGACTACCATCCATTTGCATCATTAAGCCCGGTGCGGCCATACGTTCTCTGCGTTTACGAACATGGCTACGACGACGCTTAGCTCGCTTTACATGATGAATATCGTGCGCCCAACCACGTAAGGTCTCACGCTTAACAACAATGTGTTCATTCTCAGCCAACTGCTCGGCTAAGTGCAGTAAATTCAAATCAAAATACTTATCCTTAATTAACGCTTGAACGGCTTTTTTTATCGAAATAGGCGTTTTATTCGGGGGTGATTTACCGCAATTACCATGCACCACAAACTGAATACCGACTTCTTGATAGCGTTTTATATAGCGTTCAATTGAACGTCGGGATTTATTGAGTAACTTGGTAGCATTGGCAATCGATATTTTACCTTCAACCACTTTAGCTATTATATCAACGGTGAGTTGAGCTTTAGAATCCATCACAATCATCCTCAACATGCCTTCTAGTATTCAAAAAACAAAACACTAACAGGCACATAAAAAAATGACCGACAGAATCGCTTGGTAATTAAGATACGACAAAGTCGCTTGGTGTTAACACGCTAAACTGGATTAGTCGTCACTTAACCTGACACTTTCAGAGATAGAGCTAGACCAAAATTGACAGTCTCTTGTGCACGTGAAGCAGACCTTGGCTCATTAAGATTTTAATGACACGAATGAGGTAATCAACGGTCATGCTACTAATAAAAATTGAATGGCTGCTTTAGCCGAATACCTATGACAAAGCTCCAACATAAAACTGATAATTCGAGACTAATTCTCCGTACTAGAAGAACACACTTCTGCAATGCTATCTAATTGATGCAATACCCCGCACTCTTTAACCTTCTTATCATGATCGCAAGCAGAACGAATTGAAATCAGTGTTTCTTGTAGTACTTTTAATTCAGCTATCCGATGTTCGATATCGTCAACATGCTTATCTATTGTAGTATTAACGTTTTCGCAGCTATTCTCTGGGTTTGCTCGGGTTTCCAGTACTAATTTAATTTCCTCGATTGTCATATCTAATGCGCGACATTGCTTTATAAACAATAACTGCTTCAGTGCATCTTCAGAGTAGCTTCGATAATTCGATGCCGTTCGCTCAGGTGCAGCCAATAGTGATTTACGCTCATAAAAACGAATTGTCTGAATACTTAACCCTGTCTTAGCTGCCAGAAGCCCAATTTTCATTTTAACTTGCCTAAAGCTTGACTCTATACCAAGTATAGAGTTTACACTCGCGTTATAGGTGAGTAAAGCGAGTGTTTTTATGAGTGGTTGTGGGTGCGAAATTGAGATAAAAGACCAAGAACAAAAGGCAGTTCTCTACTGGCTATTGGGCATCAATGCTGTGATGTTTATCATTGAAATGAGTGTAGGGTTACTCGCTGACTCAACAGCACTTATTGCAGACTCCCTTGATATGTTGGCTGACGCAGTCGTTTACGGTGTTGGTATATATGCAGTAGGGAAAACAATTGTTCACAAAGCCAATGCTGCAAAGGTAAGTGGATATTTTCAATTGGCATTAGGCCTATTAATTTTGTTTGACATAGCTCGTCGCGCAACCTTTGGAAGTGGGCCTGAATCTATGCTTATGATGGGCATGGGCGGTGTTGCACTTATCGCTAACGTTATATGTTTGGCGATAATCAGAAAACAAAAAAATGGCGAGGTGCATATGCGAGCAAGTTGGATATTCTCGGCAAACGACGTCATTGCAAACATAGGAGTGATATTGGCGGGTGTGATGGTTTATCTATTCGATACTCGTTGGCCTGATTTGGTCATAGGTTTTATTGTGTCTATCGTTGTGTTACGAGGCGCAGTCTTAATTCTAAAAGACGCCAGACAGGAATTCCGTGAAAACAGCTCGACGAATGGAGAGATCGTATGAATTTCACTCAAGCAGCAAAACCTTACATACTTCAAAAACTGAGCGCCGCGCATCAATCCCTTTCGAACAATGACAATAAAGCAGGATTTAAGGCCTTAGAGGATGCTCATGTCATCGGTCAGCACTCAACATACCACCACACACGAGTGCATTATGAAATGCTTAAATTTGGAATAGAACGCCGCGACCTTAAAGAGATATTTGGACAAATTTTTAGAATGCTAGGTGCGCTGACTAAAACTCCAATTGGCTTATTGCCTGAGGGCAATACTGGTGGGGCAAACGTGAGTCCATTCAAGTCAATGTCTATTTCACCCGAAAACAAAGCCATATTGGAAAAAATTAGAAATGCACAGTCATAACCATTCACACTCGCAAGAGAATTCAACCGACGCGTCTAAACGTATTGGATGGGCGTTTTTCTTAAATGTGGTGTTCACTGTTATTGAATTCATTGGTGGATGGCTTACCAACAGCACCGCTATTATGGCTGACGCAGTGCACGATTTGGGTGATAGTCTTTCCATTGGTACAGCGTGGGGATTAAACAAGCTTAGCGATAAAGATTCTAATCAAACATTCTCATACGGCTACAAAAGATTTTCCTTACTCGGTGCATTGATTAACGGTATTGTGCTGACGGTAGGCTCCATTTGGATATTGCTTGAAGCGATACCTCGTTTGGCTGAGCCTGAAATGCCCCAAGTTGAAGGGATGGTTTTATTGTCTATCTTTGGGATGGCAGTAAACGGCTTTGCGGCTTATAAACTGAGTGAGGGAGACTCATTAAATGAGCGAGTCCTCAACTGGCATTTGCTGGAAGATGTGCTTGGTTGGGTAGCAGTATTTATCGTGTCCATCGTCTTAATGTTTAAGCCTTGGCCTATTTTAGATCCAATCTTATCCATTGGCTTTACTTTGTTCATCCTTTTCAATGTGTTCCGCAATCTCAAAGAAACCCTAATGCTGTTTTTGCAAGCAACGCCCGATGAAGAACAGCTTTCAAAGATTCGAAGCGATTTACTGGCAAACGATAAGGTAAGTGATCTTCATCAGTTTTCATATTTGGTCTCTAGACGGTGAGCGTAACGTAATGACGGTCCATCTTGTTCTTGATGAAGATGTCAGTCTCGAGCACCTCCAATCACTCAAAGAAAACATACACAGTTCGTTAGAAAAGTATAAATTTGAACATACGACAGTTGAGCTGGAGTTTGCTAATGAACAATGTCGTGACGAAGTGAATTAGGCTTGGTAACCTTTCATACATGAAAAATCTAAAACGCATAAGTTACATCGTGATCTCGCTGATACTCTTTCAGTCGTTTTCTGCTGTGGCGAATTCGTTAGATTTTCATGCAATAGACATTCAGCACTTGCAACACGAGCATAAGCATTCTGAGCACGAGCAAGTGCAGTCTGAGCTGTCTGCCAATGAAACCAGTGATAAAGTAAGTACAGAGCACCACAATCCTGCTGATTGTCACCATTGCGGCCACTGCCATGGCACACATGCACAATGGGTCAGTCAGAGTCATATCAACAGTCTGAAAACAGTGGTTTCAGTCCACAATTTCAACTATTTAGATGCGGTAATTGACGCACCTATTAACCGCTTACTTCGCCCCCCAAAATTACTTCCTAGTACGTTTTTTCGATAGCACCGCGCTGATAACACTCGCGATGCTAAATATTGATAAATTATTAGGATATTCCAATGAAAATGTTTCCTATTTTCGGGCATGCATCTGCCATTGTGTGCAGTTGCATACTGGGCTTATTACTCAGTCCACCGACCGCTCATGCGGCGAAAACCAACAGATTTGTAGACAAAAGTGTCCAAGCGCCCATACGAGAAACGCTGACTCTTGAGGACGCTATTAGACTAACACTTGCCAATAATCCAAGTCTGTATGAGTTTAAATTTAAACAACGTGTTATAGACGGAGAGTCAAAAACGGCGGCGCTTAAACCCGCATTGAATGCAGGGGTTGAATTAGAGAACTTTTTGGGAACTGGCGAGGTTTCAGGTCTCAAAGAGCTTGAAGTTACCTTGACATTATCATCAGTGTTACAGCTCAATGATAAGCCAGCAGCAAGGTTGAATGTACTCTCTGAACGAAGAATACAGCAAGATGTTGAAAAGCGAATACTCACCTTAGATATCCTCGGTGAGCTTAATCGTCGTTACATCAAAGTACTCGTATTGCAGGCGAACTTAGACGTCATAAAAGATGCAGAGGCACTTGCACTTTATACATTGAATGCCGTAACGAAACGCGTTGAAGCAGGCGCGTCCCCCTTGTTAGAACAAAAACGTGCCCAAGCTGCGCTGGCCCAAGCAAAGCTCGATGTTAATCTAGCTCAACAGGACCTAACGTTTGCCTTGCGCAGTTTATCCATCATGTGGGGGGAGCAGGTACCGAGCTTTAAGCGTGTGGAAGGCGATCTTTTTGCTTTTAATAAGATTGAGTCGTTTGATGCGCTGGCAGTCGCAATCCAAAATAGCCCTCACATTGACCTATACGCTAAACAAAGCCGTGTGCAAGCGGCGCAGCTTCGTTTAGTGCAAGCGAATAACCGCGCTGATATTGAGTGGTCAGCGGGGCTTCGCAGAATGCAAGGTATTGATGAAACAGCACTGGTTGCCGGAGTAAGCGTTCCATTGTTTCAAAAAGAACGAAACCTTGGTGAATATGAAGCAAACAGGGCACGTCTTGACGCAATAGAGCAGCAAAGACAAAGCAACGTTCGAAGCCTATTACATTCAGTTAATCAAGCGTTAGGCGAACATACACGAGCATTGCTAGAGATTGACACACTTCAGCGCAAGGTGATTCCTCCGTTAAAGGGCGCGTTAGATTTAGTCGAGAACGCCTATTTGGAGGGCCGTTTCAGCTACTTGGAATGGGTAACTACTCGACAAGAATTTCTGACAACCCGGCTGACATTAATAGAGGCAGCGTCTCAAGTTCACTTAAGCAAAACAGAAATTGAAACACTCACAGGTCTCGCGCTGACGAATGAGCACAATGATGACTCATTTCACCCAAGTCACAAAAGCAATTGGCAGCAGTCATCTAACATTTCGATAAGAAGTCATGATTATGAATAAATTCACAATACAAAAAGTACTTATTTCTATCTTCACCCTTAGCCTTTATAGCCTAACCGCAATCGCAGGAGGTAAACACAGTGATGTAAGTTCCAGCGATCAAGACAATCACGCAGGTGAAGTCGTAAGAATGAGCAATGAAACAGCAATTCAGAATGGTATTTCTGCAACTCCCGTGCTCGCACGCGATATTGCGTTAACGAGTACGCTTTATGGGCGAATTAGTGCAGACCCCGCCTCATTAAGTCATATAAGAGCACGGTTTGACGGTGTTATTAAAGATGTAAAAGTCAACATTGGCGATTCCGTTAAGAAAGGTGATATTTTAGCGGTTGTTGAGTCCAATGAGAGTTTAAAAAGTTATTCCATCACGTCACCTTTTGATGGCAATGTGATTGCGCGACATGCGAATAATGGTGAGTTATCAAACGGGCAAGTACTTTTTTCGTTAGCTAACTATAAAAACGTATGGGCACAGCTGACCGTTTTTTCACAAATGCTTAGCAGCATCAAGGTTGGACAGTCAGTTGAACTAAGCCACGCAGGTTTCAACCAAACCTCCAAGATTGCATATATTACGCCTTCAGCTGATGGCAATCCACACTCTCTTGCCAATGTAGCTGTCGATAATAGTACTGGATATTGGCCACTCGGTACGCTGGTCAAAGCACAAGTTACGACGTCAACTAAGTCAGTAAGTCATTCGGTTCCTCTATCTTCTGTGCAAGAGTATGAAGCCAAACAAGTTGTTTTTGTGGTTGAGGGTGATGAGTATGCGCCCAGAGCGGTAGAGCTTGGTGTCTCAGATGGTCACTATATCGAGGTTATCAGTGGCCTTGAAGCAGGCGAACGCGTCGTGGCTTCCAATAGCTACATAATTAAAGCAGATTTGGAAAAATCGGAGGCAGGCCATGATCATTAATGCCTCACTACAACTGATATTTCCCTGTCAAATGGCGTGTAGTTCTAAGGGAGGTTTAAGATGCTAGTTTCCATTATTCGTACCGCAATCGAAAAGCGCGGTATTTTTCTGATGCTTTCCTTTTTGGTGATTGGATTAGGCCTATTCAGTTATCAAAAGCTGCCTATTGATGCCGTACCCGATATCACCAACGTTCAGGTACAAATCAACACACAAGCAGAAGGTTATTCACCGCTTGAAACTGAACAACGTATCACCTTTTTGGTAGAAAACGCTTTGGCAGGATTACCAAACTTGGACTACACACGTTCACTATCGCGCTATGGCTTATCACAAGTGACGGCCGTTTTTGAAGAAGGCACGGATCTCTATTTTGCCAGAAACCTCATAAACGAACGGCTAGGCATTATCAAAAGCCAATTGCCCGATGGTATTGAGCCTAAGATGGGGCCGATTGCCACAGGTTTGGGTGAAATTTACATGTACACGCTTAGCGCGAAGCCCGGCACAGTAACTGTCGATGGCAGAAAATTTGATGCAATGGCGCTTCGAGAGTTACACGATTGGGTGGTGAAACCTCAACTGGCCTTGGTGAAAGGGGTAACAGAGGTTAATGCTATTGGGGGGTTTACCAAACAGTATCATGTGAAGCCTAATCCTCAACTTATGCTTAATTACGGCGTTAGTACTGACGATTTATTGCGGGCATTAAATCGAAATAACGCTAATCAGGGCGCTGGGTACATTGAACGCAACGGCCAGCAAATACTAGTACGTTCACAAGCGAGACTTTCGAGCGTTGAGGACATCGGTAACGTGGTGGTAACGCTTACAAACCGATCTCCCGTCACGGTAAGTGACATTGCAGAGGTCGCCATCGGTAAGGAGCTTAGAACGGGCGCTGCAACACGAGAAGGTCAAGAGACGGTGTTGGGCACAGCTATGATGCTAATAGGCGAAAATAGCCGAGCTGTTGCGCTAGACGTGGCTGATAAAGTGGATGAAATCCAAGCAAGCCTGCCAGAGGGCGTAATTATCCAAAGTGTATACGATCGCACTACGCTCGTGGATAAAGCCATCAATACAGTACAAAAAAACCTTGTTGAAGGCGCACTACTCGTTATTGTTGTCTTATTTTTATTGCTGGGCAATATACGGGCAGCAATTATCACCGCCGCTGTCATCCCACTTGCCATGCTTGCCACAATAATAGGCATGGTACAAACGGGCGTTAGCGCGAACCTAATGAGCTTAGGTGCGTTAGACTTTGGACTGATTGTTGACGGAGCGGTTATTATCGTCGAGAACTGTATTAGGCGATTAAGTGAATCGCAGCGGCGAACGGGTGCAATACTGCCTCTTAAAGAACGGCTGGAAGTCGTATTTGAGGCAACGAATGAGGTGATACGCCCAAGTCTATTTGGCGTGATGATAATCACGATTGTGTACATTCCTATCTTTAGCTTAACAGGTGTCGAAGGGAAGATGTTTCACCCAATGGCGGCTACCGTAATATTGGCATTGCTAGCGGCAATGGTATTTTCAATCACCATTGTGCCCGCAGCTGTTGCTATGTTTATGTCAGGCAAAGTCAGTGAAAAAGCGAGTCCAATAATCACTGGGGCTAAATCAGTTTACCGCCCTGTACTGGAGTGGGCATTAAAATTACGATGGTTGGTAGTAGGTGCAGCAACATTACTCGTAGTTATCAGTGTTTGGTTTGGGATGCGCCTAGGTTCTGAATTTGTGCCGCAACTAGATGAGGGTGACATAGCCCTTCATGCAATGAGAGTGCCCGGCACAGGAATTGAACAAGCTGTCGATATGCAAAAACGGCTTGAACAGGTCATTATGCAATACCCACAGGTAAACACCGTATTTGCTAAAACGGGTACTGCTGAGGTGGCTACTGATGCTATGCCACCCAACGTCACTGACACTTTTGTAATGCTAAAACCAATTGATGAATGGCCAAACCCTGCATTATCGAAAACGGAATTTGTCGAGCAATTGGAGAGGGATCTTCAAAATGTACCCGGCAATAACTATGAGTTTACGCAACCTATACAGATGCGCTTTAACGAATTAATTAGTGGCGTTAGGGCAGATTTAGGGATCAAGATATATGGTGATGATCTGGATAAGCTGCGGGATTCAGCTGGTGATGTTTTATCCGTATTACAAGATATTCCGGGCGCTGCTGATGCACGAGTAGAACAAGTAGATGAGATCCCCATCTTCACGGTGAACCCGAAGCCTTATGCGCTGGCGCGTTACAACTTAGACGTAACTGACTTGCAAACGTGGTTAAGTGCATCAGTTGGCGGCAAAGAAGCTGGTTTGGTATTTGAAGGCGACAGACGCTTTGAGATTGTTGTTCGTTATCCTGAAGAGATTCGCAATGATTTAGAAGCGCTGGGAAATATACCCATCATGACCAATGATGGTGAGTATGTGCCAATCGCCGAGGTGGCTGAGCTTGAATATACCAATATACCCAGTCAAATAAGTCGAGAAAACGCAAAACGCCGTATCGTCGTCACAGCAAATGTGAGAGATCGTGATTTAGGCTCTTTTGTCAATGATGCTAAAGAGCAAATCGCAGCCAATGTGGCACTGCCGAGTGGTTATTGGATAAGTTATGGTGGAACGTTTGAGCAATTGGAAAGTGCAAGTCAACGACTGAGCTTGGTTGTGCCCGCAACGCTTTTCCTGATCCTTGCATTACTTGTGATTGCATTTGGCTCAGTCAAAGACGCCTTGATAATTTTCACAGGCGTCCCTTTGGCATTAACTGGCGGCATCTTTGCTCTTTGGATCAGAGATATGCCTCTTTCAATATCGGCAGGGATTGGTTTTATCGCGCTCTCTGGTATTGCTGTATTGAATGGTCTGGTAATGCTGTCTTTTATCAGGCAGAGGATGGAAGAGACTGGCGAGTTGGTAAACTCGATTATTGATGGTGCAATGACTCGCTTGCGGCCAGTGCTGATGACAGCGTTAGTGGCGAGTCTTGGTTTCGTGCCCATGGCGCTTAACGTAGGTACTGGCGCAGAGGTGCAGCGACCTCTGGCAACGGTGGTCATTGGTGGGATCATATCCTCTACCTTGTTAACTCTGGTTGTACTACCTGTACTCTATAGACTCGTTCACTATAAGGTGAATTAGCAGCACTGGGGCATTTGGGTTTATAAATCAATGCCCCGGATTTACTTACCCCCATGACGATCATTCGACTTCTTTTGACAAAATGGGGAGGTGGCTCGTAAATCGCTTTGTAATAAAAATTTGGAGTTGTAGGGTTGGTTATCAATTGTAATATTCAACATTCGGCTTTTGGAGGCGCATCCTGTGGACTATTGTGGTCTGAATAACTGCTTTATGCCACTGAAGAGTCAGTCAGAATAAAGCATATTAACTTCCGCTTATGGTAAATATCGGAATCAAGAGCAGAGAGCCCTGAACGTCTGCTGTTTGTCTGAAGCGGACCAGCGCATTGGTTGTGGTCAATGTCCGCTTTACTCATAGCCGACCTCTGTCCCCCAGAGTGCAAACTTCTACTTCACGTAAACAACAGCCCTTCGTAATTTATACCTTTCTATTATCTAAAATGTCAGAACAAGTTGAGACTCACCAAATTTAGCTTTTGAAAACTTCTTTTAAAATAAAAACATGACCAATAGACATTAGCTTTCTATCCTCAACTTTTACATCAATGTCACCATTATAACGAATAAAGTGCGGCTTATATCTGACCTGTACTATCATTGAATTTCGGAAACCATCACGAATTGATTCTACTTTTTTCAAAAATAGACTGTCTCGATCTTCTACCCTATTCTTATCGCATGTCACATTGATTGCGACCATTGGTATAAGCTTGTTATTCGCACGAATATTACTAATTGTATCTTTTGGTGAATTGAATAGCAGTGTCTCCATATCTATATCGAGAAGCTGATCCGTTGCTTTGTTTAACGCCTTTTAAATTCTATTGTTGTTGTTGGTTGCGCTGGTTCTTACAGCTTTGCATTCAATAAAAGTGGCGTGTCTCTTACTGAATAGACCTATATCAATGCGCCCCTTTGATTCATTTTTATTTCGTGTAGCGGTCAGCTCCGATACTGGATAAAAGACCGCCTTGTCATTTCTCTGTAGATTGTAGGCAGATTGCATAATGAGCGGTGTCAGCGATATTTCCTTAGCGGCTGTAGGCAGGCACAGTACTGGCACAATGGGCACGCTGTTTCTATATTCGACAATCTGGTTACAGACTTCGTCCATTAGCCCTCTAAGCGACACCAATATGTTGTAGGGCGCAAAAATTTTCCATGTGTTATCTTCAATCAACATT
Source organism: Alteromonas sp. KUL42 (assembly GCF_006538325.1). Lineage (GTDB taxonomy): Bacteria > Pseudomonadota > Gammaproteobacteria > Enterobacterales > Alteromonadaceae > Alteromonas. Next base: position 124,724 of record NZ_BJKK01000009.1, on the reverse strand, counting down.
ATTACTCCTTGCTATTAATTTCACTACGCTGTTATATAAGTCTGACTGGTTGAGCGCTTCTTGGCGGGGATTGCCGGTACGCTTTTTTGTTTGCTTTGCAGCTCTCCAGCCTTCGTTGAACGCCAGCGCGATCATTAACGATAAGCGCTCTCTGTCGTAGTTTTTCAGTCTTTTGGTAAAGCTGTCGAGCATCAATTCGGTGCTATCAAAATTTCCTTCGCCTAACCGCTGCTTAGCCAGGTCCACATCGTGTTCATACTCGCGATAGTCCGGTGACAATAAAAAGTCTATCGCCTCTTCCAATGTGTCGGCGCCCACCTGCGCTTTAAACTTATCAAGCATATTAAGAGAATGTGATTTTAATTGAAGATTTTTTATTCCTCTTTTTTCTCTGTGTTTGTGCGCTCTAAATCTATTTTGAAGCTTTTTAATGGCATCTTGAGTAATTATTTTTCTAAGGCAATCATAAGTCTTTTTAGGCTCTAAAAAATTAATATCTTCATCGCTTATAATTTCTTTTTCGCCACTTATAAAATCGTCGCTTTTTAAAGATGAAATGAATTTATCAAAATTATTTTCTATATATTCCTGCCAAACCGTATCGTTGCTCACTACCCTGCCCTGCGTTTGCGTTACTTATAACGCTTTTATATCACGACTGTAGCTACCCTACTATTGTTATTTTGTGCAAGCGTTATATGTAACGCTTTATTTACTCTCTTTGCTGTGCTATTTTATTATTATAGATAATTAAAGTTATATCGAATAATGAAATGACTAAGACACTTTCTCTATCTCAGAACGACTTCGCTCTTAACAACGAACATAAAATAAGCGTTGTAGAAAACCTGACAGAGTTGCGCGATTCTGTATGGGAAACGATGTCGTTTAATACTCGTAAAGCATATCAATCAGATTTTAACCAATACCTACAATTTTGCCGTAAAAACGAATTACCAGCTCTAGCAAGTGACTGGAAAATAACAAAGCGATCATGTCAGGCATTCTTTGATGGTCTAATGATCACAGAGCTAAAACATCACACTATTAAACGTAAACTCGCTGCAATACGCTTTTTTATAGGAGTTAGCGAATTGCCAGATCCTTGGAAGCATTCAAAGTTATTTAATAGATATGTAAACGGCAAACTAAAAGAAAAGCCTTCCGTACAGAAGCAGGCAAAACCTCTAAAACTACACCACGTTCGCGAAGCAAGTTGTGCTGTTGATACCGACTCTCTACTGGGGTTACGCGATGCAGTTTTGATCAACTTGGCTATTGATACCTTATTTCGAGCATCGAATATATTGGCCATTGAAGTTAAGCATATCGATTGGCAAGCAAGAACCGTATTCGCACCTCGCTCGAAAACCGACCAACTAGGTGATGGACACTTTGGTTTCTTTTCTAATGAAACGTCCTCGTTGCTTAAGAAGTGGCTTGAAAAAGCGCAGATTTCTGAAGGGTTCATTTTTAGGAAGTTATCCCCAAAGCAAACGATCCAAGAAGCGCCTATGCAATATCAAGCACTGTTGAAACGGTATGAAGCGATAGGTGTAACATTAAATGCTGATGGTAAGTTTACATGTCACAGCACACGCACTGGGGGTGTGCTCACTATGATGGAAGCCGATGTACCTATGGCAGAAATAGTTCTTTCAGGCAACTGGAAAAACGAAACTATGGCTATTCGTTATGCAAAACAGTATCAGGCCGGAAAAACTGGAATGGCGAAAGTTCGGTAGTCAGAGCGGAGTTGACTAATTAGAAAGGCACAGTCTGATAATGACATGCATTTACTAACGCATCGTTACGCCCATCCCCTTTTAAAAACGCTAAACCTTTCCAAGGGAACATTAAGTCGAGGGTTTTAGTTTATCCACCTAAAATATTAAAAAAGGCCAAACACTTTTACATGCTTGACCTTTGGCACACACAACCGTTTGTGTTAAACGCTTACCTTAAAATGTATACCCAACGTTGAAGCTGTAAGTACGCCCATCAAAACGAATACGGTTAACAGCATCTTCATTGCCGCCAATATACTCATAACCTTGGTCTTCAGTTAAGTTGAATGCACGGAAATCGAACCTTAAGTTTTTGCTATAATTATAGTTTACAGCCAAATCTAGACGGCCACGGCTCGTTTCAAATCGCGCATCTGTTCCCAAGAATGCACTGTTAGTCCCGTCGAGAATGATATTTTGCGAGAGCTGCTGCGCTTCACGCCAGTTATAAGATAGACGAATACTTATTCCGTCATTCTCCCAATATCCAACCAAGTTATATGATTCCGGCGAAACCCTCAACAGAGTTGTTCCATCTTCAGATTCGTCAGTGTTGATTTTCGTGTAATTGAATACACCACCGAAACCATTCCAAGGGTATGGCAAAAAATCGAGTTTCTGTTGAACAGCTAATTCATAACCGGAAACCTTTATCGAACCCTCAGTATTGATAGAACGATTTACAGTAATACGACGGCCATCCTCATTAACATTACCTTGAGAATCTGTAAATGGGGTCAATTCACGACATTCAAGGCCACCTGTTCCACTACCTTCAACCAAACCTGTTTCGCCGAAAAGCCCTTCGCTGACATCACTTGGAATATCGTCACCACAAATTGGTTCAGTTCCGAATAAACCTGTAATTTCTTTCGTAAAATAACCTATAGAAATCGCACTTCCTTGACGGTTATACCATTCTAACGATGCATCAAAGTTATCTGCTGTGTATGGTTCTACTTCGGAAGCAGGTAAATCAACACGTACGCCAGTTACATCACCATCATCGTTTTCACTCGGTGTGATAATTGTAGTTGGGTTTTGGCTACGAAGATTTGGTCTTACAAGTGCTTCATAACCCGCCATTCTCAAAATGACATCCTCAATTAGTTCAAATTTAATGTTCCACGACGTTAAATTATGAGCATAATTATTAGTAGATGTTCGAGTCTGAAGGACATTGTTCGCATCAACAAATGGACCAACAAATTCATTCTCCGTTTCAACTCGACGTAACCCCAAGTTTCCCGAGTAGAAGACGTCACCTAAGGTACCGCTGAAGTTACCCATAATATACGCAGCATCAATATCTTGGGTGGTACTGAAATTACGTGCGAAGAATTGGTTTCTTCCACCCGCTTCTCGCACTGCCCAACCTGTAGGTGATGCCAGTTTTGCACCAGGTAATCTATCTTGTATGCCTTCTTGAAGTAGCGGACGAAGCCTTTCTGCATTCAACGTTATCCAGCCACTATCTGGACCGAATGAGCCAGGGAAGTTACCATTAAAGAATTCCCCTTGAGTTTCTACAAACAGACTTGTATCTCCGAATAAGTTCTCTGTTGTTAACGCATCAACATTGATGCCCCCCGCCCCTATACGAAGGTCATTGTTGATAAGTTCCTCTGTTTGATACCGATAACCACCTTTAACGGAGTCCAAACGAAAAACATCTTTAAATCCAAGGTCTGTGTATCGAAATACGTTGAATTCTCCCGAGTCCATTTCACGAATTGGGTTATCAACACGCCCATTTACATAAAAATCTACTCGTCTATCACCATTAGCAGAACGGTTGAGGCCACTGTTAAACGCAGATATATTTGGAGCACTCCAGTCACCATCATAGGTGAAGGAATTAAGAGCAGAAGGGTCTAATACATTGATAAAAGCCTGACCAAGGTCACCGTTTCCTGTATTGATTTCTACATCGATTCCCGTCGGATTCCAACGCCCTCTTGCGCCGTCAACTAAATGTCGCACATCAAGACCTTCGTTGATAAAGAAATTTTCTGACTCTGATTTCGAAAATTTAGCGTCTATCTTCCAATCGTCTTTTACGTAATCCCCATACAAGAAGAGCCCTTTAGCATCTTCTGTAAATTGAAACAAACGATTCGCTGGCTGCCAATTGACGTTTGTGATACTGGCATGACCGACAGTATAGGTTTGAGGCTCACCAGGCCCCGCAAAGCCTGAGGCTGACGGCGCGCCTAACAACGTTATTTGCTGTTGCGCGTTATCCGCTTGCCTGCGAAGAAGAAACTGAGTATCTTCCAAGTTACTCTGGTCGAGCGTTCTTTTTGTGTAAATATAATCCAGTCCAAGCTTTAAGCTGTCAGTAGCCATAAACTCAATGTTCAGCGCGCCTGAGTGACGATCACCATTTCGTACTTCCGCAGCTTGACCTGCGCGAGAAATAACGCGAATTTGTGAGTTATCTTCTAAACCATGTTGTGCACGGTATGCGTCAATGGCTTCCGAGCTAATTACAGGTCTGACACCGGTTTGCTCACCAGTTTCCTGATTGAAAGTTACCAAATCAGTATATTGCGTGAAATTCACTGTGTCGCGACGATAGTTTTGCTCAGAGCCAGCAGCTTTGAACGCAACACCAAGTCGACCGTCTAAAAAGTGTTTAACACCCTGAAATCTGTAGGTTTTGTTAAATTCATCTGATAGGTCCTCGTATCGAGTTCCCAAATCAACTTTTAAGAAATTATCTTTTTTACTTAATGCTCTTTGGAATTTGAGATCGACTATCCCAGCTATGCCACCCACTTGCAAATCGGCAGTTGGACTTTTAATTACGTTTACACCATCGAATATACCCGCTTCGAAAGCACCGAATGGATTGGCGACACCCGCATCACTTTCACTTCGGCTTGGTGTTGCAATTGACTGTCCACCGGCAGTGGTAAGAACAAAACTACCCGGAAGACCGCGGAGACTGATTTCCCCATCTCGGGTTCCATCATCGCGATTTAATTGGATACCAGGCAGAGCCTGCAACGCTTCACCTAAATCAAGAGCTGGGAGTAATTCCATGTCCGATGGGGAAATGGCGTCGACAACAGAGTCAGCGCTTCTTTTAGTAAATAAAGATTGTTCTAGAGCGCCTCTAAACCCTGAAACTTCAATTATCTCTACTTCTGATTCATCAATCGCATTTTCTTCTACGCTTTGAGCAGAGTTTGCGTTATCGAGCGCTGTTTTTACTTCCTGCGCCAGTAGAGTTGGTGAACTTACCATCGTGAGCGCAGCGGCTGAACCAACCATTATAGCTTTGACCTTAAATGCCGATTTAGAGTGTTTTTTAGTAGCCATCGGTTTTACCTTAAAGATTAGTTTGTAATGTGCTTTCTGTTCATAAATTCGCAATATTCAATTTTTACTAAATACGAATTAACATAACATTAACACCCCGCCGCTCAAGATCAAGTCATTTTCAATCATTTTGGGTCTTTTTTTACACAAGCAAGGTTGTTCAACGTAATTTAAAAAGTAACAGACCTGTCCGATAGTCTCGTAATTAATTGAAATGTATGACGTAAATAGTTTATCGATATTTATTGTGCTAACTTAACTTATTAAACCACCTGTTAATATCCGGGAACATATAAGCATTTATAATCACCAGCGGTCTATTAGACATAGGCTTAATTTGTTAACAAATGCGCAACAACAATTGCTTTTATGGATATCAATATCAACACGGTAACCAGATAGGGAAAAGGTCGACTACGTGTCGTACAAATCCATCTATCTTTTATAGACTAAAGAATATACACATATTAGAAATGCGCCTAGAACTGCGTTGTTTAGTCATGTCTCGCACAACTCTAAACGCCCAATAAAGTCAAAATAAATGAAAATGATGCCTTATGACTTGTTTTGATTGTTTTGTACGGTTAATATTGCTTCACAAATCTTTTACAAGACTTTTAAGAGACACACACTTAAATCACACAACCAAGAGACTAGGTCGATGCAAAACACAAGATCAAATATTAATAGAAAGCTGTTGGGCAACACAGCTGCACTATTATTAACCATTAGCTCTCCTACACTGCTAGCTCAAGAGGTTAATACTGCAGTCAATAACGCACAGCAGAGTACTGAGAAAAATCAGATTGATGACGATGTAGAAGTTATTGAAGTATCGGGTGTAAGAGCGTCACTTGAAAATGCCCTTAACACCAAACGCAATGCTGCATCTATTGTCGATGCAATTTCTGCTACCGATATCGATGCTTTGCCAGCATTAGATTTTGGTGAAGCACTTCAGGCGATACCTGGTGTTCAGTTGAACTCTGACGAGGAAGGAAGACAAAGTACAATCAGCCTTCGTGGTTTAGGTAGTGGTTTCGTTAAAACAACGGCGTTTGGACAGTCTTTTGCTACACCTTCTGGCGCTAACAATATTAACTCAGTCGGGGAACCAAACCCGTTTGCTGCTTTTGAAGCAAGTATTTTTGATGGCGTTACTGTAGTAAAGAGCCCAACTGCGGATATGCAAGCTGGCGGTATAGCGGGTACGGTAGATCAACAGTTGCAACAGGCTCTTTCTAAGCGAGATGGAACAGCTTCTATAAGTTTAGGTGGACGTTATGAAGATCTAACGGAAAACGTTGACCCTAACTTCAGAATATCAGGTGTAAAGCACCTAATTGACAATAAGCTGGGTGTTGCATTTAAACTTGCTGGTTCAGGCCAAACATTCAGACGCGATACATTCGATATTATAGACTACACTTCTGTTGACACCGTAGATGGTGATGTTCGCGCAACTAATATCGCAGAGTATCGCGAAAAGTGGGGATTGGAAGAGGACGCGCAGCTTACCGCGCCAGCTCGAGGTCGAAATGTTAGTGAGTACAGCGATGGTGACCGTATTTCTTTCTCAGGAAACATCGAATATCGTGTAAACGAAAACTTTAAACTTGGTGCTCATTTACTTTATTCAGAACGAGACTTGGCATCAGGTACCAAAGAAGCTACAACAATCAGTCCCGGTTTTAATACCCGTCGCCGTGACAGAGATAACTTTGACGCACGTGTTACTTTAGATATGGATACAGCACCGTTTGCCTATGACCGAACGGCAGACGAAGAGGGAGCCCCGTTAGTTTATGCAGTATCTAAATACGACTTCACTAACGGGTCACTCCAAAATGAAAATCGCGAAACTACCTTTAGAGAAAAACCGAAGGTATTATTCTTTATGCAGATTATTTCACAGAAGATTGGGCGTTTGATGGCAAAATCACACACTCTGAAGCAAGTAATCAGTTTCAGAACGTCGGCTATACATTCTTGTCGAATCAGGATTGGCGTGATTCATTCAACTTTACGGACGCTGACGGTCGTCGAACTGGCGTAGATAGTGTACCAACAGGATTCAATGGTTCAATTGATTCAGGTAACGGGAATCTAGATAATATTGTTGTTCAAGGACAGTATGATCAACCGTACGTTTACAATGACTTAGTATGGCAAGTTCCAAATCTAAGCTCTTCAAGCATTAACTCTGTTTCTGATGCAAACCAAGGTCGTCGCTTATCTTTCAGAGTGACGGGGCGTGTCCGCGATCTATCGCGCGAATTGAGCAGCGCTGAATTCAATGCAGAACGATTTGTAGACTTCGGCTTAGGTGATAAACTTAATTTTGAAACTATCAAGTTCGGTGCGCGATTCTCACGAGAGTCTTTAGAAAGTATTGACCAGAGACAAAGCTTGGCAGGCATTGATACAAGTAATATCTCTGATGCGTTCCTGACCGACAACACCTTATCGTCACAGCAAAGTGATTATTTCGGCGGTAATATTCCAGGCACGTTCGATAATACTTCGGGATGGTTAACCATCGATAATGCTCTAGCTCTGCAAATGCTTCAACAAGGTATTGAAACTGACGTAAATAATATTCCAACTGCAACTTCTTTCAGCACACCATTTCCAGGGTTAGTGCGCAATAGGACTGGTTTTTGGGACCAACAAGATAGAAACAGCGGTTTGCCAACTAACTTAGGCTTTAATTTCGATGCAGAGCAAGACATTTTGGCAATGTACGTCATGTCTGATTTTGGTGGCGAATTGGGCTCAATACCCTATCGCGGGAACATTGGTGTACGCCATGTACAAACAGATAACACCTTTGACGGTTTTGAAACTCAAGTTGACGAACGCGGTCGTAACGGCGTAGCGGCGCCAGTCACGTTTGAGGATGATTATCAACATACGCTTCCTATGGCAAACATCACCTTCGAGGTTCATGATGATGTATTGTTAAGAGCTGCTTACTATGAAGGCATTGTTCGTCCAAACCTGCTTGCTCAGCGCCCAACCGCAGCGCTAAGGGGCGGTAACCAAACAGTTCGTCTAGACCTGCCGACCGCGACAGTACGTCCTTACGAGGCAAAAAACTACGACATTTCATTAGAATGGTATAACCGCGAAGGTAGTGCAATTTCTGTAGGTTATTTTAAGAAAGACATTACAAACTTGTTTGATTCTGAGCAAGGTTTCTGCCCTGACCCAGGTACAAACCCAATTGTCGATAGACTACTTGGCGATATTGAACGTACCCCAGGGACTAATGGTCGAGAGTTTGGCTGTATTCAGACAACACCTATCATTGATGATGATGGAAATGAAAACTTGAGGGAAGTAAACATTGTCGCTCCAATCAATGTTTCAGATACCATCACTGTTGAAGGTTACGAAGTTGCAATCCAGCAAAAACTAGATTTCCTACCCTACCCATGGAACGGCTTCGGTGGCGTATTTAACTATACAAGTTTAGACCAAGAAGGCAGCGAAGTTGAGTTAACACGTGTTTCGCCTGAATCGTTCAATGTGATTACGTATTGGGAAAACGACGGTATAAGCTTACGCTTATCTTATAACTGGCGTGACGATCAAACTCTTAGAGGTGCAAACTCGTTCCTAGGTACCAATGCACGTACCAGAAAAGCGATTGGACGTTTAGATTTCGTTGGTTCTTATGCACTTAACGAGAAAACTAAATTATTCCTTCGTGCTTTCAACTTAACGGATGAGATTGGTGAAGAGTTCTTAGGAACAGACGAGCGTGCTATTAGTCGTCTAACCTATACAGGTCGTATCTATCAGTTAGCAGTCAACTACAGATTCTAATTGATTTAACAATTGGTGGGCGAGTGTGCAATGTACTCGCCTGTCCTTGTTGCTTCTACCAGTCACTCCCATTTTTTACGCAATTTTTACGCGTATTTTCTTATCAGCCTTGATACATTTCTGTAAGACCTTTTATTTTTAGCGGGGCGCTTCATCTAATGCGAGATGGCATCATAACCGTAGGCATAATGGTGATTTTTACATTTATTTGTTTGCTGTTAAGAAATTGGTTTTTACCTATTGGAGGAACTTTACTCATACTCCAATTGGGTGCAGTAACTTGCTCCATTCTGTTTTCACGTATGAATGGACTAGTAGCGGCCATTATAGGTGCTATAAGCTTTAACTTTTTATTTACCGCGCCATTTTATTCGGTACGAATGAGCGATGTTGACGATGTAATAAATATAGCGACGTTTCTCGTGGTGGCTGTATTAGCCAGTGAGTTCTCTTCTTTTTACAAGAGACAGCAAACCGCTCTTCGCAAAGCACAACTCCAAGCAAACGTGCTAAGGTCAGTTTCTCACGATCTACGCACCCCTTTATCAACAATGATTGGCTCCATGGAAACCTTAGATACCTACTATCACTCGCTTCCCGAAAACGATAAGCGAGAGTTGATAAAGGGGAGTATTGTCGAAAGCAAAAGATTACATGCTTACATAGAGAATATTTTGCAAGCTACGCGTATTCAAAACGATCTGTTGATAGCGGGGCGAGAGCGAATTTCAATAAACTCGCTGATTGAAAACGTACTAACTCGCTTTAGCAATCCTCGTATTGTGACTAGCTTTTCGGGGCATCTTCGTCAAATTTATGCAAGCGGCCCACTTTTAGAACAAGCTATGTTTAATGTCATCGACAACGCACTTAAATTTAGCGAACAAGAAGTGCTTGTAAAAGTAAAAAGCGATTCGAAATACACAAATATAATTGTAGAAGACAGTGGTATTGGGCTTAAAGATGGCGACACACAACGCCCGTTTATGCTTTTTTCTTCATCAAGAGATGGTGATGTCGGTACTGGAGGAATTGGTTTAGGGCTAAACGTCGCCCAAGGTATAGCAGAGGCGCACAAAGGTAGGCTAATACTCGAAAACTTAGCGCCAGGTTGTCGTGCAATTATTTCCATCCCAAACCTAAGTGAAAAATCGTCATGAACAAAATCCTTATTGTTGAAGATGACGCAAACATTCGCAGAATGATATGTATTGCCCTGAAGGCCGAGGGGTTTAAGCCCCTTGAAACATCTAATGTTAAAGACGGACTCATCACAGCGCTTAAAGAAAAGCCAGAACTGATAATATTGGATCTTGGCCTTCCCGATGGCGACGGTAAAGAAATTCTAGCTAGAATTAGACGCACAAGTAGCGTGCCTGTTCTAATTTTATCCGCTAGACATTCAGAAGATGACAAAGTAGGTATGTTGATGGCTGGAGCTAACGACTACGTTAGCAAGCCTTTCAGTATAAAAGAATTGATAGCACGCATTCGAGTTCTTCTAAGGGATATTACCCCCGTCATTCCTACCGCGGAACGACGTAGAAAGATACAGAACCTAACAATTGACCTGGATAGCGGATTAATATCACTAGGCAACATAGACATCTCACTCACCCCAAAAGAACTGCACCTTATCGACCTTTTAACACGGGAAGTCGGGGTCTTTGTTAACCAACAAACACTCATTCGCTCTATTTGGGGTAATTATAATAGCGAAGACACACATTACGTAAGAATTCTGGTCAGTCACGTTAGGAAAAAACTTTCTGCTCTAAATTCAAATTGTTTTTCGATTGAGACTTCTGCAGGGAACGGATATCGCTTCCTCGTCAGTCACACGGAGTAAATAAATGGCACATTTCACGGTAATTGGATTAGGAAGATTTGGCATAACCGCCAGTATCGAGCTGATACATATGGGCCATACCGTAACAGGTATAGATAAAGATGAGAAACTTGCCGAGCAGTACGCAGGTGAGCTCACTCAAGCACTCATATGTGACGTTACAGATGAGAGGGCCCTGAAAGAACTTAATCTCTGTCAGAGCGAAGCCGTACTTGTAGCCATAGGCGAAGATATGCAGGCCAGCCTTCTGTGCACTCTTCATCTTAAAAATCTGGGCGTTAAGGATATTTGGGTAAAAGCTAATACTTCAGCCCACCATACTATCCTCTCTAAACTAGGAGTGACACGAATTATTCACCCAGAAGAGGAGATGGGAGCACGAGTAGCACAGGCTTTAAACTATCCAATGGTAAGTGACTATTTGAGTATTGGTCATGGTAGTTATATTGTAGATATACACCTCCCCTCTCCTTTTCAACCAACCTCAATTGACTCGCTCATAAAAGGGTTCGAGAACTCAATTCACTGTTTAATGGTGAAGCGAGGGCAAGAGGTTATGAAATCCCCACCGCCTTCTTATATTGTTCGCGAGTGCGATACGTTAATCTTATTCGGCCCCAAAGAGGCCTTAGTTCGGATTGCCCCAAGGCTAAAATAATGACACGCTGGAATTTGCAACGTCGCCCTTTATCACGTAAGGCAAAAAGCGCTTATAAAATCCAAGCGGCTCCACCACTCATACTGTCCCTGAGCTTTTTAGCTGTGATAATTTTAGGAACATTATTGCTCTTACTACCAGGTATGACTACACAATCAATCACGTTCGCAGACAGTCTTTTCACAGCGACATCTGCAGTTACGGTGACAGGACTTGTAGTTGTAGACACAGGGACTGCCTTCACCACCTTGGGGCTTACAGTAATTGCTCTGTTAATTCAAATAGGTGGGCTTGGTTTAATGACCTTTGCGGTAGTCACGCTAATTGCGCTTGGCGGAAGAATAAGCTTTTTGCAACAGTCGGCAATTAAAGAAGCATTTAACCAAACAGATTTATCCACCCTCGCCTCTACGGCGAGGTCGGTTCTAATTTTTGCGTTTATCATTGAAATGATTGGCTTTACTATCTTGGCGTTATTCTGGCTTCAGAGTAAACCACCTGCAGAGGCACTTTTTCACGCATTTTTTTACACAATCTCAGCCTTCAACAACGCTGGGTTTGCATTAAGCTCAGATAGTCTCTCATTTTATGTGGGTAACCCGGTAGTAAACCTCACTATTACCGGTTTGTTTATCATAGGAGGTTTGGGCTTCTCAGTTTGGATAGATCTTATTAAAAAGCGTACGTGGCACAAATTGTCTGTCTACAGTAAATTAATGATAAGTAGCACTATTATCGTAAACGCAATAGCGTTACTCCTTATTTATTCTATCGAAAAAGACAACCCAAATACGCTTGCTAATTTGGACACCACTTCACAATGGTGGGCATCTTGGTTTCAAGCTGTAACACCCCGCACGGCTGGGTTCAATACTGTGGATATAAGTGCATTAGAAAATGCAACTACTTGGCTAACGTTGCTATTAATGTTCATCGGTGGAGGCTCTATGAGTACTGCCAGTGGCATAAAGCTTGTCACCTTTATTGTTCTTATTATGTCGGCCTACAGCTATCTGCGACGCGATCCTTCTCCAGCGATATTTGGCTGCACGTTGTCGAGTGAAACGAGAGGAAAAGCGTTGGCGCTTACGTTAATATCCACTGTAATTGCATGGCTTTCTATATTTATTTTATCGATAACAGAAAATGCGGCGTTTATAGATATTATTTTTGAGGCTATATCGGCTTTAGGTACGGTAGGATTATCACGCGGTTTAACCGGAGAGTTGTCTGATGCTGGAGGCCTTGTTATCATATTTCTGATGTTTATTGGCCGATTGGGTCCACTGACCATTGCGTATTTTCTTGCTAGCCCTCGTCAGAAAAGAATCAAGTATCCAAATAGTACGCTACCCGTTGGATAAACATAAAGACAGTGTAAGGGTGCATTGTATACGCCTTACACTGCCTACAGGTGAATTATGATACGAGCGTTTTGATATATGACTTGATAGATTCGTCTTTGCCATTTTCAAACAAGCATTTTTGAAAGCGTTCACCAGACACTGCTGTTTTTACCAATTCTTGGTCAATTTTTTTCAATGTGTCAACATAGTCGTCGCATGCTAACGCCGCTTTTAGTTCTGAAAGGATACCGGCATTACGCACTTGAGGCTCGCGTCTTTCAACCGGATAACCAGCTCCGCGCTCGCCAGTAAAAGCCTTTTCAAAAATATAACGGGCGTTCAGCTCAGCTCCCCAACCAAAACCTTTCGCAAAAGGAAGCGCTAACGCATTACCGTTATTTACTTGGTTAAACAAAAAGGCGTCAGAAGGATCGATACAATAACCACAGAAAACACCAGGTTGCGCATTCAAAGACATCATAGCGCCCTGCCCGGTACCGCAGCCGGCGATAACGAAGTCTACAGCGCCAGAGTTCAAAAGAGCGCCGGCCATAATCCCAAGGTGTACATAAGTTAAGTGATGATCGGTTTCACTTTCCATACCTACATTATGAACACTATGTCCTAGCGAGTCGGCCACAGAAGTCAATTCTTTAAGAATTACAGGGTTCTTCGCCGCTTGGCTATTTTCCATCATTAAGGCAATCTTCATGACTACTCCTGAATAAAGTTGAATTTCAAATTGATGATATCATCTTTATCTGTCATTAATAAGCAAATTAAGTTAAATCGTAATCTCATTCGTTTTTGAATTTACCTCATTTCGCGCTTTACATACGTAATAAGAGAATGAAAGTTAATCGAATGTTAGCGATCGTACTTCTACCGTGATATTTTATGATTGTATTTTGTTGCTTTTGGTTTTCTTAATTAATGTTACGGCTGTGCTTTTTACTCACTCTTATTAGTATTTCCTTCAGTTCTTTTGCAAACGAGGCGCACCAGTGTGGTGCTTGTCATGAGAAGGAGCTGACCGATTGGCTAGAATCGGACCACAGTAAAGCAATGGCTATCGCCTCAGAAAATACGGTTTTAGGCGACTTTAATAACTTTACGTTTGAACATTTCAATCAAAAAGCCACATTCTATAAAAAAGGTAAAAAGTTCTTTGTAGAGTTTCAAGAAGATAAAACAGAACCGAGGGTTTACGAAGTCAGCTATGTGTTCGGTCACTTTCCTCTTCAGGAGTACCTTATCAACACTGAACAAGGAAAAATGCAGGTCTTTCCATTTGCATGGGACTCAAGAGATAAGTCGAACGGCGGTCAAAAATGGTACCCCATATATCCCGACGAAGAAATAAGCAGGCTGGATAGGCTACACTGGCTCCAGCCTTTGCAGAATTGGAATGGTATGTGTGCGGACTGTCACTCGTCAGGATTAAAAAGAAACTACGACAGTGAAAAAGACACATTCAATACAGTGTGGAATGAGATAAACGTTTCTTGTCAATCTTGCCATGGTTACGTCGACGATAATCACTATACTGGTAAGGGCTCCTCTCACTCGGTTCTTTCTGAAAGCGAACAGAAAGATATTGGCAACTGGCTGTTAGGTAAAGACAAAAAGATAGCCACATGGGAAGGTCCAAAGCGTGATAACAGTTTTATGGAACGCTGTTTTGCGTGCCATTCGCTTCGCACCCCACTCACCGATGGTATCACACCATCTGAACCTTTCTTGTCACAATTTAAACCCGCTTTGCTGACTACCCCGCAATATCATGTTGATGGCCAGATAAAGGATGAAGTGTATGTCTACGGCTCGTTTTTACAAAGTAAAATGTTTGAGGCCGGCGTGAACTGTAACGACTGTCACAACCCGCATACTGCGAAAGTGAAAGTTGAAGGAAATGGCCTCTGTTTACAGTGCCACAAAGCAACAGCATATGATGACGTCGAGCATCATAAGCACGAACCCAATAGTCAGGGCTCACAATGTGTAAATTGTCATATGCCTACGAATACCTATATGGGCATTGATAAACGAAGAGATCATAGTTTCAAGGTTCCAGCACCGCACCTTACTGAGAAGTTTGGCACGCCTAACGCCTGTAACAGCTGCCACGAAGACAAAGGCCCGCAATGGGCGCAAGACAAAATCGACGAGTGGCATGGCCCATCAGCGCCTTCACACCCTGCTGAAATGCAATATATGGTATTGCTAAGTGGCGACACCTTGACACTCAATAGTCACTTTTCCTTAGCAAAAAACAAAGCACTGTCTGATATAAAACGAGCGACTGTCGTTTCACTGCTTCCCGCTTCAGTTCAAACTCTAGCGTATAAGTATGCCAAAATGCTGGCCAATGACGAGAGCCCGCTAGTTCGTCTAGCATTTTCCGATATTTCATTTCTTGTCGATAAACACAGACGCGTCGAGCTTTTAAAAGCGCTTTTAGCGGATGAATATAAAGCGGTTAGAGTTTCGGCTGCTGAACAGCTAATAGCTTCGGGGGAATTGGCCATTATTTCCGCAAAAGTATTAGACGAGTTATACGAAGCATCTGAACAAAACCTCTGGCGTGGTGAAGGGAACTTAAACGCTAGTCTTATTCAAGCTAATCAAGGTAACTTTGAAAAAGCAAAATATTATCTTAAGGCAGGTATATTCCGAGACCCATTCTTTGAGCCTAATTACATAAACCTAGCAAATTTATATCGCTCTTTGGGAGATAGCGCTTTAGAGGCAGCAACACTTGAAGATGGTCTAAACGCCAATCAACACTCACCGTTGATGCACTATGCAGAAGGAATGCGCTTAATACGCAGCCAAGATTTAAATGCCGCAATAACGCATTTTAACACTGCCACCGATATCGAGCCGACAAACAGCAACTATCTGTATATTTTGGCCTTAGCGCTAGACAAAGCAGGTAATACCAAACGAGCTATTGAGTTGCTAAAAACACGAAGTCCAAGCGTTGAAGGTCGATATGAAGTACTACAACTCGGCCTGGCTTTATCCCAAAAAACTGGGGCTCAACGGTGAATTTACATACTTTAGAAAAGAACTGGAGAAGTTTTAGCGTCCGTAGATGCGCAGAAATCACGTAATTGATTGTTAAAACACTTTAAGAAGGAAAATTGAAATGTCTGAAAAGTTAGGTGTTGTAGAAGATATGGGTGGCGGTATCAAGCGTCAGATACTCGCATACAATGACGATGCTATGGCCGTGAAAGTGTGGTTTGAAAAAGGCGCAGAAGGTTACGCGCACAGCCATCGTCATACACAAATTGTTTACTGCGAAGAAGGCGAATTCAATTTCGTCATTGACGGTAAACTTAAGGTATTGAAGGCAGGAGATAGCTGCGTGATCGATCCACATGTTGAGCACGGCACCACAACAGAAACCGGTGGGATCCTCATTGACATGTTTAGCCCAATGCGGGAAGACTTCTTGTAAAAGCAATCAAGAAGTGAAAATTAGGTTTTCAAACAAAGGCCTTCATTGACGAAGTAGAGTGATCATTGTAGGTCTTTTCGATTCACAGGTAACGTTAATCGTCACAAACGTTACTTGATTTCCCAGTTATTTATTGTGTTCTTCGATAGTGACTTCTATTCGAATTGTTACTTTTGTGGGTAATATTGAGCTTTCATATCTGCTTATGATTTAGCTTAGAATTTATAAGATAGTCGACAGAATACGTGTTTTACAAACAACATAATTAGTTGGCTATCATGCGCAAAATATTTATTCTCTTTTTTGGGCTTATTATTGCTACTTTAATTCTTGATACTATTCAAGAGTTCTCTGCTATCACATGGCAACACAGGGTGGAAGAAGACCTCAAGGTTATTTATAAGAATATTGAGTTTATCCATCCTGGCCTATCGGAAATTGAGGTCGCTAGTTGGCACGAAAAGGGTTATTTACTTGCTAAGAAAAAATTAGGAGAGATTGATAACATAGAGGACGCTAGTGCTGTCGTAAAGTATTATATTAACGGTTTTAAAGACATACACGTAAACTCTGGTCATTATAAGTATTGTATTGGGTGTTTTGTCTCAAACAAATTTTCCTTTAGATTTTGGCAAATAGGCCCTGAAAATCCATCGTGGGCAGGTTATCAACTGGATAATACTTATACAGTTAAGTATGTCAGTCCATCTTGGGATAAAAAATTGCCTGCTGTCGGTGATAAGCTAGCCTCTTGCGATGGGCTTAGCGTCAAAACAATATGGGAGTCAATTATATTACCTTATGTGAACCATAACACTCATTCAGTCAATTCTACTCAAAAAGTAATAAACTTGTTTTCGATGAGATTTCCATCAATTTTTCCGCTCTTGAATTCTCAAAAATGGAAGACCTGTGTTTTTACTAGTGAATCAGACAAAAAAAGCACTTCTTACGATATCAAATGGGCATCATTTGACGCAGAGAATTCTAAGGGCTTTCTCATTAATGAAAATATGAATTCTCGAGTAGTTAATGTTCAGAGCAACGGTATAATATATATAGCTATACCCTCATTCAGTTTTAATGAAAAAGAAAAGCAAATTTTTCAAGATAGATTTTTAAACCGACTGCAATCAATAGAAGAAAGAGAAGCAACAGTAATCGATTTGAGGTTCAATACCGGAGGATCAAGCACTAGAGTCTTTGAAATAATAGAGTCATTAGTTCCAAATCATCTACATTCTTCCACTACTGTTGAGCAAATATCTTACAATAGATTTCGTATTACGGATGAACTAATTGATGTTTTAGATAAAAGACTAAGGAAAATAGCTATTAGCCAAGAGCAAATTAGTTATGACCAAGTTATGCTAGAACGCTTAGTAAATGTTTCAAAAAAAGCTTTAGCTGAAAATCTCTCTAGCATCGTTTTTCCTGTAGTTTCGACGGAAACATTTTATTCAAATTTTAACAATGTAAGAACGAAAAAGTTTGCGAAAAAAATCTACATATTGACAGACGGTGGGTGCGCTAGTGCATGTGTAGTTTTTCTAAAAATAATGAAGGAATTAGATAACGTTATCCACATCGGTGAACATCCACACATGAGTACTATCTATACAGACCAGATTAGTATTCGTACAAAAAACAATATGAAGGTAAACATTCCATATAGAGCATTGACACTGTTGGAAGCCTCACAACCTGAAAATTTAGAACCAGATATTAAGTATGAAGGAAATTTTGCAGACCAGGAGCAATTAAAAACGTGGTTCAAGCATGTTATTCAAGAACCGTGACATATTTTTCAAATAAATGCTATCTAAGTTTTTAAATTATATAAATTTTTTGAATAGGTTGTGACGAAAAATCGTCACACTTTGTGACAATCAATGGTCTGGTGACTAAAAAAGACAAGGCCCAGAAATAGAAAAATCTGATATTTTTCAATAAAGTATCAGGTTCAAATGATGGTGCCTCGACCCGGGAACGAACCAGGGACACGCGGATTTTGTATCCGGTGCGTTTACCTACGAGCAAACAGTAAAAACAAAAAAGCCCTCACATATCTGCAAGGGCTTGAATGATGGTGCCTCGACCCGGGATCGGACCAGGGACACGCGGATTTTCAATCCGCTACTCTACCAACTTTGCTATGTAAGCTTTATAAAAACTTAGCAAGCTTTGATAAAGTGCTCACAAGCTTAACCTATTACTTTAAAAGCGTTTCTGGTGAGTCTAATTGGAAGTGTTTGCCCTCTTTAACTTGTAGCTGGGTTTACAACATTATTTGTAGATAACCTGATTTACTATGTTTTCTAGCCCTTCTTGCTTGCCTGACACTGGTTTAGGATCGAAAGATTTAACTTTCGCGAGTTCAGCTAAGGACTCTAGCGACATATTTCCATCTAGAATTTCTCGTCCGAATACTGAGTTCCATTCTGCATAGCGGCTCTTAACTTTACTATCTAACACACCGTTAGATATCAATTCGTAAGCTTTCTTCAAACCAAGCGCACAGGTGTCCATACCACCAATATGGCCTAAGAAAAGATCTTCAGCATCGAGGCTTTGACGTCTTAATTTTGTATCAAAGTTAAATCCGCCCGAGGTGTAACCGCCGTTCTTCAGAATTTCGTAACAAATAAGTGTCATTTCTTCTACTGAATTAGGAAACTGATCGGTATCCCAACCAAGCTGCGGGTCACCGCGGTTCGCATCAATTGAACCGAAAATATCAAGCGCAAACGCAGTAGCCACTTCATGATGGAATGAGTGGCCAGACAAAGTCGCGTGGTTAGCTTCGATGTTTACAGCAAATTCTTTCTCTAAACCAAACTCCTTCAAGAAGCCATAAACCGTTGCTGTATCATAATCATATTGATGCTTTGTGGGTTCTTGAGGCTTTGGCTCAATCAACAATAATCCATCAAAACCAATTTTGTGCTTATGCTCAACAACCATATTCATAAAGCGACCAAATTGTTGACGCTCGCGCTTCAAGTCCGTGTTTAAAAGCGTTTCATAACCTTCACGACCACCCCACAAGACGTAGTTTGCACCGCCGAGGGCTTTGGTCGCATTCATCGCATGATAAACTTGAGTAGCAGCCCGAGTGAAAATTTCTGGATTTGGGTTAGTTGCCGCGCCAGACATATAGCGAGGATGGCTAAATACATTAGCGGTTCCCCACAAAAGTTTCATACCGGTTTCTTCTTGCTTACGGGCTAAGACATCTGTCATCTCCCCAAAATTGCGAATGTAATCTTGTATAGAATCGCCTTCTGGTGCTATGTCAATATCGTGAAAACAATAAAATGGCGCACCCAACTTTTCGAAAAATGAAAACGCTACATCGGCTTTTTGTTTGGCTCTCTCCATGGGATCACCCGCTGCAAGCCAAGGTCTATTAAACGTGCCGCCTCCAAATACATCTGCGCCATCCCAACAGAAGTTATGCCAGTAGCACACAGCAAAGCGAAGGTGCTCTTCCATTGTTTTACCACCGAGCACCTCTTTAGGGTTGTAGTGCTTGAATGAAAGTGGGTTCGTTGAATCTGGCCCTTCATATTGTATAGAAGGAATGCTTTCAAAATAATTGCTCATAGTATTTCCTTTGTAGTCCGCACTATATTGATGCGTAACAGTCACTTAAAGTTTTTAACTCTAACCCAACATTACGAGTAAAATGTTTCGACGGCGTAGTACAATTCTCTAAACTTTTGTCGTTTGTTAAGGTAGCTATCATGTATAAGTTTGTTCGGCCTATATGTAGCTTCAAGCTTTGGCTTAAAGCATACTTCTGAAAGGTCGGCGTTAGGGTTGGCGGCAAGTTGGGCCAGCCGAGCCGCCCCAAGAGCTGGACCAATATCTCCGCCCTCTCTGTACTCAAGTTCGTAACCGCTGATATCGCAAAGGAGCTGACGCCAGAAAGTACTTCGAGCGCCTCCACCTATAAGACTTATTGAGTTTGCAATGACACCACTTTGATGTACCGCATCAATGCCGTCTGCGAGCGCCATCGAAACCCCTTCTATGACAGCTCGTGCCATATGAACTCGCTCAGTCGATGCCGACACGCCAAAAAATGCGGCCTTAGCTGAAGGGTTATTATGAGGTGTTCTTTCGCCTGTTAGATAAGGGAGGAAAACAGGTGTTTGAGTGTCGTGGTGGCTTGTATTTGTCTGTACATCGTCAATCATAGACCCAACATCAGCATAACCACTTTGCTTTGCATACCAGTCTAAGCAACTCGCCGCGCTGAGCATAACCGACATCATATGCCAACGATTAGGAATAGCATGGCAGAAACTGTGAACAGCCTGAGCAGTATTTACGGTGAATCGATCAGTTACCGCGAAATATACACCTGATGTTCCAAGCGATAGCATTGCGTGACCAGGCTCATGAATTCCACACCCAATCGCACCGGCCGCATTATCACCGGCACCACCAGCAATAGCGACATCCTGCATTCCCCAGCGTGTCCGTAGTGAGTCTTTTAAACGCCCTGTAATACTGCTGCCCTCGTAAAGAGAAGGCATGTTGTCGACGCTCAAGCCGCAAGCTTTTAATAGTTCTTCATCCCAACTTCGAGACTCGGTGTTCATCCAAACAGTTCCCGCAGCATCAGACATATCTGACCCAAACTCGCCGGTTAGCTGATACCTCAAAAAGTCTTTAGGAAGCAGTACCTTGTCTATTTTAGAAAAGATTTCCGGCTCATTTTTTCTTACCCAAAGAATTTTGGGGGCAGTAAAGCCTGCCATTATGAGGTTTCCGGTACGGATAGACGAGTCTGGCACTAAGCGAGTTATCTCTTCGCACTCGTCGCTACTTCGGCCGTCGTTCCACAATATAGCTGGTCTTAAAACGCTCCCATTACTATCCAACAGCGTCGCACCATGCATTTGACCACTCAAGCCGATTGCTTTGACGGTAGATAAACTGTTCTTATCACTCAACTCATCAAGACAGTCACAGGTGGCCTGCCACCAGTCTTTAGGATCCTGCTCCGACCAAAGAGGATGCGGCATAGATATGCCAAGGGGACGGCTCACTGACTGAACAACCGCTCCAGCTGCGTTGGTTAACACAGTTTTCACACCAGAGGTGCCTAAATCTATTCCTATATACATCGACGTTTCTCATAAAATAAGCGCTGATGTACGAATGTTGATTACTAAAAGCGTTTATATCAATTACGAAATTTTGTAATCGTTTTGTTAATTAAGACATCCTGGTTTAGTATCAATAAACAAATAATCATAATAAAAGTTACGTAATCTGTTTATACGTAGGAAGCTAACATGTTCGAAAAAGCGCACAGTATTACGCTACTTCTGAATGCGAGTAAGATATTCGACAGACAAATTATTGAGGGGATTGGTCAGTACCTCCAAACATCAGATGCAGACTGGGATTTGTATTTAGAAGAAGATTTCTTGACTCGGTTAGAGCATTTAGATGAATGGCGCGGTGACGGCATAATTGCCGACTTCGATAACCCTGCAATAGAGCGCGCTTTGGCAAGTACATCTGTACCAGTTGTTGGCGTAGGGGGCTCTTATCAAGACAAAAGCAAATACCCCAATGTTCCATATGTTGCAACGGATAACTTTGCGCTCGTAGAAGCCGCAGTTGAACACTTACGTCAAAAAGGTATTGAAAGGTTTGCTTTCTACGGTAGCCCAATCAGCCAAGAGCAGCGGTGGGCACAAGAACGCGAACAAGCAATGCTCTCTCTAACTAGGCAATATGGATACGAGTGTTATGTTTATCGTGGTCATGCGGTGAGAGCCGAAACTTGGCAATATTCTCAAAAAAGACTTACCGATTGGCTCAAAAGTTTACCAGCACCCACTGGCATTGTAGCCGTCACTGATTCTCGTGCTAGGCATCTACTTCAAGCATGTGACCATTTGGACCTGCTCATTCCAGAGCGATTTGCGGTTATTGGGATCGACGACGATGAACTCACACGATTTTTGAGCCGAGTTAGTTTGTCCTCTGTTAGACAAGGTTGTCTCGAAATGGGCTTCCAGGCTGCGAAGCTACTTCACAAGCAATTGAAAGGGCAAGCACCTAAAATCACTCAGTTACTCGTCCCTCCCGTTACCGTAGCAGAAAGGCAGTCAACAGAGTTTAAAGCCATTAAAGACCCTCTTGTAATGCAAGCGTCGCATTTTATAAGAATGAATGCCTGTAAGGGTATAAAAGTTGACCAAGTGCTGGACCATGTCGGCATTTCAAGGTCTAACTTAGAGGCCCGTTTTAAAGAAGAGCGGGGCCATAGCATTCACACCGAAATACACAACGAAAAATTAAACAGAGCATGCAGAATGTTAAAAGAAACTGACGCGCACAGTAGCGAAATAGCAAAGCGCTGTGGCTATCCTTCTGTTCAATACATGTACGCGCTTTTTCGTAAACACTTTGATCAAACTCCTGTTGAGTACCGCCAAGCAGCGCAACCTGATTATTTAGAAAGTGAATCAGAAAGCACGGTTATCAACATCTCCTAGATTAGGAAAATAACAATAGAGAAAACAATATGGACACAACGTTAACCAAAGATATTTCCAGTAAAACGACAAACACTGGGTTTATTCTCTTCATAACTATTGTAGCGACGATAGGAGGGTTTCTTTTCGGATTCGACAGTGGCGTAATAAATGGCACCGTTGATGGGCTGCAAACCGCTTTTAATTCTCAAAGTGTAGGCACTGGTTTCAATGTATCCAGTATGCTTTTAGGTTGTGCCGTGGGCGCTTTTTTTGCTGGACGCTTAGCTGATAACTACGGCCGAAAATCTCTACTACTCGTCGCGGCGATTTTCTTTTTGATAAGTGCGTGGGGTTCAGGTGTTGCAACAAGCAGTGTTGAATTTGTTCTTTATCGAATCATCGGAGGTCTCGCTGTAGGCGCCGCTTCCGTAATGGCACCCGCGTACATCGCAGAGGTATCACCAGCAAAATATAGAGGTATGCTCGCCTCAATACAGCAAATAGCGATTATAGGGGGGCTTTTCACAGCTTTTCTTAGTAATTATTTTCTTGCTGACATCGCATCAGGCTCTACTCAAAAGCTTTGGCTGGATTTTGAAGCTTGGCGCTGGATGTTCTGGATGGAGATAGTGCCAGCATCACTTTTTTTCGTAATGCTTCTTTTCATTCCTGAGAGCCCACGTTTTTTGGTAGTCAAGCAGAAAACTGAGGAGGCAAGGTCGGTACTAAGTAAGCTTTACGGCTCTCACGCTCAGAATAAACTCATGGAAATAGAGGCATCATTATCTGACGATCATAAGCCTCAGTTAAAGGATTTAATTGATAAAAGCTCAGGGAAGCTGAAATCTATAGTATGGATTGGCATTGGCTTAGCTGCGCTACAGCAGCTCGTGGGTATAAACGTCGTTTTTTACTATGGCGCTGTACTATGGCAAGCAGTAGGCTTTTCTGAGTCTGACGCATTACTAATAAACGTTATAAGTGGGGCTATAAGCATAGCGGCATGTATTGTCGCCCTCACTGTGATCGACAAAGTAGGGCGTAAACCGTTATTAAAGTGGGGGTCTATTGGTATGACAGTTACGCTTGCCATAGTAGCCATTGCCTTTTTTAATGCTGAGCAATCTGCTGATGGCAAATTATCTCTGAACGAATGGGGGCCAATAGCCTTAATTGCAGCAAACCTTTACGTTTTCTGCTTCAACTTCTCATGGGGTCCTGTGATGTGGGTGATGTTAGGGGAAATGTTTCCAAATCAGATAAGAGGTTCAGGTCTTGCTGTGAGTGGATTAGTCCAGTGGTCAACAAACTTCTTAATAACTTGGTCGTTCCCGATGTTGCTTGCCGGTATAGGGCTCGCGGGTGCTTACGGCCTTTATGCGCTTTTCTCACTGCTGTCGATTATCTTTGTCATACGATATGTCTATGAGACTAGAGGCGTAGAACTTGAAGATATGCAGGGCTAGTTACCTGTCCTAAAGAATTAGGCTTCTGCAACTTAGTTAAATAGGTGCTTCTGTGAATGCTTGCTGGCACCTCGTTACTACTCTTTCTAAGTAAAACTTGTGACACCGTAAGAGAATTTTGGTAGCAGCTCTCAAGTAGTTAGTTACGTCAAAGCCCTTACATATTGAAAGTGCTCTTTTGCGAAGACTAACTTTGAAAAATAACTACAAATCTTGGGTATCAATCTTCTAGAAGATTGCCTATTCATCATGAACCTTTAACTCGCTATGAGAAGAGCAAAATTACATGTTAAGACACCTTACCTTTGTCGCTTCATTACTTATATTAGTTGCTTGTACCCTTCCTGAACCTGAATCGAGTTCCAGCAAAGTACAGTACAATGAACAGCCAAAACCTAGTAACTTACTGGTTGAAGATAATATCCATCCGCTTAACGTTCACACCGAAACTCCAAGGTTATCTTGGCATGCAAATGTTAAAGCACAAGAGGCTTTCCAAATACAAGTCGCTACTAGTCGGGACAAATTAATTTCTGGTTTACCCGATCTTTGGGACAGCGAGAAAGTCATATCTAGTATTTCTGTTAACGTTCCCTATCAAGGCACGGCGCTAGAGGCAAACAGTAAAGCCGTTTGGAGAGTTCGAGTTTGGTCAAAGGGCGCCGAACAGCCTGGCGAATGGAGCACTCCCTCAACTTGGGAAATGGGCTTACTTAACAAATCCGACTGGCGTGCAAAGTGGTTGCAAGTCAAAAAGCGTGATATCGCACAAGTAACAAAAAATCGAATGGATTGGATTAAATATGCAGCCAATGTTCATCCAAATATCACAGAAAAACTAACAGAGAGCGCTTTTAACAAACAACTAGGCGTTGTTGAACAATTAAAACAGCAGCCTACTGCCAGCTTATTTCGTCACTCATTTACAACAGAAACTGGCAAAAAAATCGCGGGAGCAAAACTTCACAGCACAGCTGGTGGGTACTACGAAATATTCTTAAACGGACAGAAGGTTGATGATCGACTTGCTGACCCGGGTCAAACTGATTTTGATAAGCGTATTTTATATAACACTGATGAAGTCCGCGATTTACTTCTTAACGGTCAGAATACTATCGCCGTCCATCTTGGAAGCGGCTGGTATGACGAAAACATTGCCTTTAGCAAATGGTCTAACCCTGACGCAGCTAAGGATAAGAGAAACCAGAAAACCTTATCCTATGGACAGCCGAAATTCATAGCCCAATTAGAACTTATTTATGAAGATGGAAGCAGTCAAATTGTAGCGTCAAATGAAAACTGGATATCACACCCTTCACCTATTTTAAAAGAAGGGCTTTTTTCTGGAGAGCTTTACGACGCCAATGAAGCTGTTGAAGAATGGAACGTAAATACATCTGCAAATAATCTAGTTAACTGGCAACCGGTTGAAGCCTTGGAAGAATGGCCTACTGAATCATTGGAACCACAGCTTCTGCCGCCAATAAGAGCAATAAAAAAATTAGAACCTATTAAGCTTTATCAACCGCAAAAGAATGTATGGGTTTTCGACTTCGGACAAAACTTCACTGGTATACCCACATTAAACCTAGAAGCTCTAAATTTAAAACCAGGGCAAGCTGTCCATATGCGCTACGGAGAATGGGCTGACATAGACGGTAATTTAAGCCAAAAGTCTGGGGGAGGTGCACCACTTCTAAAACAGGTTGATACCTATATAGCTTCTGGAGAAGACGCGCAATTTTGGAGTCCGATTTTCACATGGCATGGTTTTCGTTATCTAGAACTAACTGGCATAGACTTTGAGCCAGAATTAAATGCCGTACACGGACATCTAGTTCGAAGCGACGTTGAAATTGCTGGGCAATTTAAAAGCTCTAGTAACTTACTAAACAAAATTCATGACATGGCGCTTTGGAGTTACGAAGGAAATTTAATGGCGCTACCGATGGATTGCCCAATAAGAGAGCGAGCTGGGTGGACAGGTGATGCACATGCAGCGCTGATTACTGGTAACTACAATTATGACATGCAAAACCTCTGGGAAAAATATTTAGGTGACTTCGAGACATCGAGTCACATCGCACCGGCAGTCGTACCTGGCAAACGTTCACATGGCGAAAAGTACGACTGGGCTGTAGCTGAAGTTATTATTGCTTGGGAGCATTATCGCCATCATGGAGATATCCAAGTAATCGCCGAACAGTACGAGAGTATGGTGGAATACATGGACGCTGCAGAGACACAACTAACCGATAACCTTCTGCGCGATGGCTATGGTGACTGGTGTGATCCAGTTCGAGTACCCGGGATGACGCGCAAACGCTGTAATCCTGAATATACTCTACCAACGATGACGACATCTGGCTTTTTAGCACATGGCGCCGACCTAATGGCTAAAATGTCTACGCTTCTGAATAAGCCGGAAAAAGCTAAACACTATAGTGCTTTATTCGAAAGGATTGCCTCGCAATATCACAAAGAATTTTATAACCCAGAAACCGGGCATTATGGGAGCCAAACCGCTGACGCCATGGCACTTAGATTCGGTATTACCCCTATACACTTAAGGTCTTCTGTTGCCGAAGCACTGAATAAAGATGTTGTGGAAAACTGGAATGGTCACGGCTCTATTGGCGCATTGGGTCAAACTTATGTATATCGCGCACTGAGTGATTACGGTTACGGCGATACTGCTTTTGGTATATTTACGGCTCAGGGCTATCCAGGTTACCAGTGGCAATTCGATAATCTAAAAGCAACAACCCTATGGGAGCGTAAAGGCGTATGGGATCCAACTAAAGACCCTGAAGGTAGAAACCCGCCGGGCCGCTCATTAAACCACCCTTTTCACAGTGGGTATGACGGTTGGTTTTACGAGGGTTTAGGCGGTATTCGACCTCTCGGCGACAATCCAGGTTATCAACATTTTGAGTTGTCGCCTGTGTTCCCCAAAGACCTAGAATGGGTTGAAGCAAGTTATAAGACAGGCTATGGGAAAATAGTGAGCAATTGGCAGCGCCATGGAAATACTATCCATTGGCAGTTCGAGGTGCCGAACAATTCCTCAGCCAAGGTTTCATTGCAGGGTAAACCAAGCCGTATATATGGAGCAGGGCAACATTCAGTGACGATTGAACAATAAATATATATATTGATGTGTTAAAAAGCGCCGTTTTTATTAGGCGCTTTTTTAGTTAGAGAATAAAAACTTTAGCCTAAGTCGTAAGGCCGCCATGTACGTATTGCTGCCGTTCATTTTTGTCCCTTAAGACACCTATTCGTTTTATTTTACACTCAGCTGTTTTGCGTACGCCTGAGCGTATGACTTGGCGGTGTAAAGCTTTAGAATGCTAATAATGAGATATTTATTTGCGAACCGCTCTTTGAATATAAATAGGTTCGTAAAATGCAGGATGTGATGCCATCTCAGCCTCAGCAGGGGATAGCGGGAGGTGGCCTCGTATGATAAAAATTAATATGCGGTTCTAAGGGGCCGCATCATTTAAATGTTAGTTTTTAGGAAACAAGGATGACTATAGAAACGGACGAAGAATTAGCAGCTGCCGTTAAGAAAGCAGGGCTTTTGCTTCAGGAAATTCAAGATTATTGTGGCCGTGAAAATCGCCCAGATGCTAAAGTACGGTTTCCCCGTGGTTACCTGAGAACTGCAAGCGAACAACGGAACCGGCTCAGCTTTGTACAGTCAAAAGAACTTAGGGCGAACCTCTCTTATACATTAATTCTGACAGATAGCGTTCTATGGCTTTTAGTAAGAACAGATATATCTGCTACTGCTAAAGACATGCTAATAAAAATGTTTATTTTTCTCGGTGGCGCTCTTATTGAAGGAATTCTTTCGGATTATTTAGTAGGAATAGTTGGTAAACAACGCTCATTTAAAAAGCGTTCTGAGTATCTTTTAAATCAGGGCATTGTTTCCCAATCATTGCACGACGACTTAAATTGGGTTTGGGATATTAGGAATAATATGCACCTGTTTCTACTCGACGTGCGTGAGTATGAAAACCAATACAACGTCTCATCTCACGTCAGGTGTGCAAACGCTTTTAAAGAATTAATCAAGATTCTAAACGAAAAAGGCCGTATCAATGCAAACTAACATTACGCTATCTGTACTGCCTTCAGTCGCTGGGACGCGAACACTGGGCCGTTCAGCGATTATAGCCCATGTCTGCGTCCCAAAGCTCAAAGCTTAGCGTTAGGTATCAGGAGACAGAATGGAATACTTGCTCAGCATATTATCTGGTGGCTTTAGTGGTGCGGTTTTGGTTTGGCTTGCCCAAGGATGGATTTCAGAGAGGCTGAAACAATCTATTAAACATGAATACGCGGAAAAATTAGAAAGCTATAAAACTGAATTAAATTCAAAAGTGGAAGCGATTAAGCACGAAAATCAGGTTTCACAACTGCGAACCTCACTGTTCTTTGATCATCAAAGAGATGCTTTTGCAACATTAATAACTAAAATAGCCCAAATCAACAAAGAGTGGGTTTCTCACTATGACCCTGAAGTAGGGTTGTATGAACCTGTTCCTTCAAGCGGGCAGAGAGAGTTTGAAGAGCTCTTATATCATCATCAATTGTTTTTAGATGAAGAGTGTCTAATGGCATTGTCATTAGTTAAAGACGCGTATAATCGCTCTCTGCCATTCGATGATGGAAGTGGTGCTCCTCCTCACCAAAATGAATCAAGTCAGCATATTTCATTTATCGAGTATCTACAGCCAAGAATCGCTTCAGTATTTCGAGGCAAGATTGGTGTTGATTCTGATCCGCAACACCTAATGGATATCGCAGTTTTATCTGCAATTGAACTCGTTAATAGGTATCACTTTTTAGACATGGGGGTTCCTCCTGAAGGAAACCTGTCGACCCGTAGAACCAAAGATGCTTCTGATAAAGTTAAGGTTGGTTTAGATAATATCGATGAGCTAATAACTTTGCTAAGAAGTTTTGATGAATATTTGAGCCGTGATGGGGGCTGGATTCACGAAGCTCAATTAAAGGTAAAGCGAACTTTAAATGTACTGGACAAATGCCTGACAAATCAGAGCACTCGGACGAAACTTGATTGCGCCAGTGTTTGAGGCGTTATACCTAACATGGAGAAATCATGACACGAGATGCAGCAGACATTGAAAATAGACCAAAAGAGTTATTCAAGCTTCCAAATTACGGTTGCTTACCTTCAGGGAGTTTTCAGATAGATTTAAATGGTACTCTCGGTGATTTTTTGGCGCATGACCTATTTGATCTTGATGGAAACCAACCAATAGAGGGCAGAATAGTTGAACTGACGGATGGTCTGATTAACGTAAACCCATCAGATGAAGCTCTTGCATTTTATCGTGAGCGTGGTGACGATTTTCAAATGATCAATGTAGTAGTTTGCTGCTATGCATTTGAAGAAAGAGATGGTCAACTTTTTGGGCTTCCATACCATATATCGTTAAGACCTACACAAAAAAGAGGACTACCATCATCCGTTGGAGTTGATTGGATCGATAAAATCGACTTGGAACGTGTTTTAGATGGCAACCCATATTATATGGGCTTCAATCCGTTTTCAAATGCGTTTGGTTTGTATTGTGTTGGTGAGGGAATACCAGTTAACGAGAAAATGTGTTCCGATGTAATAGGGTTTGTTTATAACACCTATTTTCTTGCATCAAAATACAACAAGTCAGACGTTTTAGATCCCGGTTTGTGCACATCATTACTCGGTGAAAGTAAGGGGTTGCTAAATGATTACCGAAAGTTCAGGTTCACTCGATACTTTAAACGATTTAATAACATCGAATCAGTAAAAATCTGGGGATGCGATTCTCCGATAGAGCTTTTTCTGCTTCAAGCTATGCATAGTTTCGGGCTAAAACCTACAATTCAAACCCACATCCTCAGAGACGGTACCATTTTTCCAACTTTACAATCGATGTGGGAAGGTAGCGTTAGAACTAAAGCGCTGAGCAAGACAATCACAGAGGTTGACTTTTACTTTGCTAAACAGCGCGTAGCGATTTTTGTTGATTCTGTAGCTCATCATTCTTCTGAAGAAGCCATAGCTAAAGATAAAGCAATAGATGACAAGCTAGAAGCTATAGGAATACGCAGCATTAGAATTTCTGGTCCCGATATTATGAACTCGCCGATAGCTTGTGCTCAGCGTGTTTTCAATATTATCGAAGGCTAGGTATTACAAGAGACTATGGTGCAAATGACCGAATTTGGCATCAATCAGAAGTTAAAGGACACTACCTATGAAGGTCCGCTTATTGTCTATAAGAGACTACCGCTTTCGCGGTAGTGACGGGCAAGAAATTATCTTTTGCTGTCTGTCGGGTCAAATCGAGTGACTTTCAGTTCAGTTCTGAGTTAGTACTAATAAGTCAGGAATTTAACACTTTCTGTATCTCGATTTTTAAGTTGCAACTAGTTTTTACTGGCGATATGCCGTTTTCGGCGTGGTGCACTTCGGACTTGAATTCGCGAGTCATTGTTAATGATGAGACTGGATATGGTTTTAATCAAAATCGCTTTTTCTAATGCTTCTTAGCTAAATCGCCCAAAAAAATACTAAATTTATGGCAAATGAAGTATTTTCAATACCCTAAAATAAGTGATTTTCTAAATCACATAATGCTGAAGAATGACTCAATATCAATTTTTCAAACTACAATTTTAACCAGATATAAATTGATAAATGCCCGAATTGGCAAACCGCATACCCACGCGAAGGTATTATACGTTTTTTGGGCAAAAATCTAGTTTTCAAAAACGTAAAAACGGATCGCGCAGATGCAATATCGAGAAAGCGCTCAAAAAGTTATCCTGAAACTCTCACCGTGCCTGCTTGTTTCTTCAATAAAATGCGGAATTGGGCTTACGAATAGATGTAGTAAAAAAAGAAGAACATTTCGGGATTCAGATTAATGGTTTTGGAAAAACGTTATTTTTAACCTTAGCAAACCCAAATAGATGATCGGAACGGGCCGGAACACGCACACCCTTTAACATAGTTTTTCATATTGTGGTACCCAGCTGAGCCCTTTAAAATCAAGAGGGCTGCGAAAAACAAGTAGGGTTTGATGATTGTGGACAGAGCAAAAGTTAACAAACATACAGCAAGAGCCGGTAAGTTCACGGTTAGAATCAAGCGATTTTATAGTGAGTTAACTACATGCTCATATCTAAAGCATTGCATTGCGTTTCGTGTCGCCATCGGACAGGGCAACACTAATACTTGCAATTTATGCTGATATCGTGAGTCGTAAATATGCCGAAGTGACCGTCTTTAATGGCTTTTTGTAGTCTAGTAGTGACCTTTAATGCAAGGTTCATAAACACTTTTTCTCTACATAGGCGAAAATATGTATACATAAAGATTTTGGTAATTCACAACCGTCTTATGAAATTGCTATTTAAATACAAGGCTTAGTAAGCAGTCGACAATAACCCAACTCAATGACTTACGAAGTGATAATCATTAAAATGGTAGTACGTCTCTCAATTTGGTGTTATTTAAAAGCTGGTTGTATACTTGTGGAGAATTTTTCTGCAATGAGGTGAGCAGCCAAGACTTATTTTGGAGGCGCTCCCCCATAGATGATACATCACCGACAGTTCAGGTTGACCTGATTAGCGGTACTGACCCAATTCACTTACTGTCCAAATATCACCGCCAAACGAAACATGATTTTTGTATTGTCAAAAATGACCTAGAAACTTGAGCTTACGCAATGGGCTTTCCGCTTTCTTCGCTTGTTAAAGCTATAAATCTACCTCTAGATGATCTAGAGGTAGATACTATTCACTAACTCAATGGTTTAAAATGTGATTAAAGGTTTGCAGTAATCCCCAACACAATGCGTCTGTCAGTTAATCCCTGTGCACAAAGTAGTGCACCTTCATTTACGCACCACTCGGTGCGGTCCTCGCGCAGCAGGTTAATACCGTCAAGACCAACAGTGAACGTATCGTTGATATCATAGCTAACGCTCATATTAAGCTGCGCTCTATCATCAACAATTCGAGGCATATCAAAACTAATCAACTCACCAGTTTTAAATGCTGAGCGCCATGTATATCTTGCCCTTACACTGAGGTCATACTTATCGTAGAACAGTGTAATGTTGTAGGCATTTTGAGATAAATCTTCCAGCTCAATACGTTCTTCTACAATATCGTCAGCTAATGTTGCTGTAGATTGAACAGTATCTGTACGTCCTAATAGTTTATTAAGCGCGTTTCCATCTCCCGTTGCTGGACGGAACGTTTCAATACCTGCACCTGCTTCCTGATATGTATAGTTTGCGATTACCCCAAAACCAGAAGCCCATCCAAGCTCTTCTTCATATTCAGAAAGGTCATGTTGAAACGCGACTTCAATACCGGTTTGAGTCTCTTCATTCGGCAAGTTAATTGTTGTTTGAAGTGGAACACAAATCCCCGTACCAGGAACAGACGACCAAACATTTCGGTCAGTAACAGTGGGATTAAATATACCGCCACCTTCACATGGAGCGGTTATATCCCGCTCAATTTGACCATTCTCTCCAATAGGCTCTTCTGGATTATCACGAACTGCTGCAAAGATATCTGTTCTTTCCTTATGGAAAACACCCACACTGACAAAACTTGAGTCAGAGAAATAGTATTCTGCTGATAAATCGTAAGAAATAACTTCTTCCGGTGTTAAAGCAGGATTCCCCACTCTAACCGCGGCGCCGGCTCCTCCAGGAAAGTTAATCGAAGTAGAAAGGTTATCGAAGTTGGGTCTTCGAATATCTTTGGCAACACCAGCTCGAATTACTAAATCATCGATAACTTCAGACGCAATATTGAACCTTGGCAGATAATAATCATAAGACGCATTTTCTTCGCGCAGGCCTGTTACTACACCGTTCTCTATGTTGTTACCTACCGAAGTAATATCTGTACTAACGTAACGAACCCCAACATTTCCGCGAAATGTCATATCATTGATATAAAAGAAGTAGTCTCCTTGCAAATATAACGCTGTTGTCTCTTCTTCAATGTCAAAAAATGAATCTAGCTGAAGCTCAGGCTGTGCCAATGACGGATATGGCTCTGATATATTTCCATTTGCAATTTGAGCAGCATTATTCTCAGCGATAGCGTTATTAATCGCAGTCAAAACTTGGTCTGGGTTGTTAAACGATAAGTCACCGTCTACGGTAAGGTAGTCAGCAATGTACAAGCGTCTTCCATCAGCATCGTTAAAGTTTGAAGGGCCAGCAGAAACAATATTTGAAAACAGATCAGCCCTAGGTCTATAGAATGCTGAGTTAGGGTTAGAAAAGTTTGACGTGGTGTTTATATCGTTACTTTCTGCCTTATTCTTATTCCATCTCAAACCTGCTTTAATGCCCGAAAAATACGGATTTAAATCGGAGATGTCGTAGTCCCCATCTAGTCTAAATGCGGTTTCGGAGTTTTCTTGAGTACTTCTACCCACACCGACACCACGAAGTGCATAGTTAGCTGGATTCAACAAGTCTTGGCTAGAAGGTCCAAATTCAGCATTTTGAGCTATCCCGAATTGAAGTGTGCCGCCCGAAGCATCAAATTCAACAGGCACACCGTTATCAATACTTAACCCTTCACTTGGTTGCGGGCCATTCGGATTGATAAAATCGAGTGTCGTATTTAAACGAGGAAACACTGAATCTGAACTTGAATAAGATACTTCACCTTTAAGAGCAAGGCGATCTAACAAAAGATCGAAACCGGTAGCGAATACATCACTGTCGGTAATACGTGAGCCTGTATTGACGCTTGTTCTTAAATTTGGGTCGATATTATTGTTATTTGCATCAACACCTACTCCTAATGTTCCCGTAAGGACTGCTTGAACCTCACCTAATTCTAACGGCCCATTTGGACCATCAATTGTTCCTAAGTCGACGGTTTCAAACGCTGTGTTATCCGTATTGTCAACAACAGCCGATCCACCGGTTCCTGAAATAAATGCGCGGGAACTTTTCTGTGCTCGTTCTTGGCGATTAACTGTCGCATCAAAATATAACCTCAGGTTATCCATAGGCTCAAACTCAAAGGAGCCTGTGAAATTCTTGGTTTCATATTCATATCGGGAAATGACTTGATCTAAAAACTGCGTTCTCAAAAAAGGGAAAGACTCTGCACTAGCGCTGCCAGAATCAGGGAGTACTTCCCTGTCCCTGTCGAAACGTGGGTCAAACGAAGCAACTTGCTGCTCTGCGTAGCTACCGGTGAGAACCAAACCGACTCGTCCATAATCGGTGTCAAAGCTATCTCCAAAGGTTGCGGAAACTCGCGGCGAAGTAGCATCTGCCAAATCACTGTTCTCCGCTTGTGCACGAATTGAAATCAGCTGCTCTTTTAGACTAAGGCCTCTAAGTGTACGTAGATTTATCGTTCCACCTACAGAGCCCTCAACAGTTTCCGCAGTCGGCACCTTAATGACTTCCAGAGATGAAATCAGCGCTGCTGGTAGGTCGTCAAAACTAATCCCAGAGCGGCCGTTACCACTTCCAACAGTAGATACACCATTTATTTCGACACGGTTTGCGTTCGTACCTCGTATTTGGACCCCAGTTCCTACACCTGCAGTTCGGTCGATTTGAACACCCGTGACATTTTCTAAAACTTCTGCCAAATTCTGGTCAGGTAGCTTACCGATGTCTTCAGCTTGAATAACTTCTTTAATACTGTCGGCAGAGCGCTTTTCAGCCAATGCACTAGCTAGCGCGCTCCTTATTCCTCTAACCTCTATCACTTCGGTTTCTTGGTCAGCACTTGTTGATATATCTGCATCCTGTGCGGCAGCCTCTGCACAATAGCAAGCAATCGCAGATGAAATAGCTACAGCTAGCCGTAATTTCTTCGCACCGATTAACGTCATGTACTCTCTCCCTAAACAATCATTATCAATCACCAAAAATCACGATAGATCACAAGTTAACCAATATCAACATATTTGTTATATTTTCGTTAATATTAGAATTACTTTATAGGAAAGACAGAATTACCCGAAAACAACGCTATTTTAATAACTTAAAATAATATCAGTTAGTTTAATTCTATAAAACGCGTTCTAAATCCATTGCAAACCGTCTCACAATAATGCAATATCGCTCATTAACAATCACTTCATTGATTGAAAAGAATAAATGAGTACGCTTGTAAACAATGTCCAAGCACTTGCTTTGCCATCAAACAGAGGAAAGAGTAGATGTTTAAACATACGCAAATTTGTTTAGCCGCGGCGATCGCTATTGGATTATCAGGCATGTCAGCGTGCTCATCTGAAGTACAAAAAACTGATAAAGACAGCGCGCCGGCTATGGCTAACCAAGTCAAGGCATATGCTAAATTCGTACCTGAGAGACGGGACGATTTTGCATGGGAAAATGATAAGGTAGCGTTTCGGGTTTATGGCCCTGCCGCACCTTTAGCTGGCCACGCCAGCGGCGTCGACGCATGGCTAAAGAAGGTCGATTATTCGATTATCGACAAGTGGTATGACATGCACTTCAGTGGTCAGTCGTATCACGAGGACAGAGGAGAAGGTTACGACCCTTACCATACGGGTATTAGTCGTGGCGTGGGTGGCTCAGCAGTGTGGATAAACGAAACACCGTACTACGCCCACAACTTCACTCGTTATGAAATTCATGAAAACAATGCTGACGAAGTCAAGTTTACCCTTCACTACGAATTTGAAACGCCTATTGGCATGGTAAAAGAAGTTAAAACCGTGTCGCTTGCGCTAGGCTCTCGGATGTACAACGTCGATTCGACTTTCTATCTAAATAATACCCCGGCTTCTCTCCCTATTGCCATAGGTGTAGCTACACACGACGAAAAAGCCGATGTGTATAAAAATCAACAAGAAGGATGGATTGCCGCTTGGGAAGAAATTGACAACCAAGGGTTAGGCACCGCGGCCGTTATCGCGCCGAGTAAAATTAGTAACATCATTCATACACCTTCTGAAAAGAAAGATGAAAGTCATATTTGGCTAA
Organism: Alteromonas sp. KUL42; assembly: GCF_006538325.1. GTDB lineage: Bacteria > Pseudomonadota > Gammaproteobacteria > Enterobacterales > Alteromonadaceae > Alteromonas. The sequence goes on along the minus strand of NZ_BJKK01000009.1, from coordinate 88,438 downwards.
TAACTCAAACATCACCAGAAGGTAAGTTGAACTACAAAGCTGGCTTTGCATGGGAAGGTGACAGTGAGATCACCACTGTGGAGCAATGGAAAGAATACTTAAACAGCCTGGAGGACTAATAGATGGAAAAAGTTGCCTTTGTTATGACACTAAAGCCGGGTTATGAGCAAGAGTATAAGAAACGTCATGACGAAATATGGCCCGAGCTGGTAGAAGAGCTTAAAAATGCAGGCGTGTCAGACTACAGTATTTTCTATGAGGAAAGCTCGAATAAGCTCTTTGCTGTGTTAAAGCGTGAGGACGACCACACCATGGATGCGCTGCCAAATAATGCTGTAGTTAAGAAGTGGTGGCAGTATATGGCAGACATAATGGACACTCACGAAGATAACCAACCTGTAGCTACAGACCTAACAAAGGTTTTTCACTTAGAGTAAAACCTTTTATGTCTATCCGAGAGTAGCCGGTGTGATACTAACAACACCAAAGCACCGGTGCCATGCTTAACATAGTTAAGGAACGGGCTTCTTTAAAACATATCAGTTAACGACAGAGAAGTTTACTGAATGAGTTACCTCATTCTCCTACAGTTTTGAAAAGGAGAGTTAATTGAAAATCCTAATTTTAAACGAAGCCCTAGAGCAAAGGCACCACGCTCATGTGGAGCGGCGCTGCGCGGTGTCTTCACAAACTATCGCCAAGCTTGTCAAAAAAGGCATCGAAGTCTATATCGAAAAAGGTGCTGGCCTGCTATCACACTATAAAGATGAAGACTTCGCGAAAGCTGGCGCTAACATTGTTGCTGATATAACAGAAATAGCTAAGCAAGTAGATATACTAGCCTGTGTCAACACACCTAGAGAATCAATTGTTGAAAAGCTGCCTGCTGGCACAGTTGTTATTGGACACTTAGACCCATTTTTTAACGAAGCGTTGGTAACTAAACTAGCAAAGGCCAATTTGACGGCGCTCTCAGTAGAAATGATCCCCAGAACCTCTAGAGCACAAAAAATGGACGCATTGAGCTCTCAAGCGAGTTTGGCGGGATATGCGATGGTGATGAAGGCCGCGGACACACTTCCTTCTATATTACCAATGATGATGACACCTTCCGGTACAATTAAACCTGCCAAAGTATTTATTATTGGAGCAGGCGTTGCGGGTCTGCAGGCTATTGCGACAGCCAAGCGCCTTGGTGCCAATGTGCTGGCGTATGACACGCGCCCAGTTGTAGCTGAACAAGTAGAGTCGTTAGGCGGCAAATTCCTTAACGTTGATATAGGTGAAACTGGCCAAACAAAAGACGGTTACGCTAAAGAACTCTCTGACGAGCAAAAAGCGTTGCTCGCACAGGCACAAAAAGAAGCCATAGCAAGTTCAGACATAGTTATCACTACAGCGCAGCTTTTCGGTCGTAAGCCGCCCGTGTTGATTTCAAAAGAAACACTGGCGTCTATGAAACCAGGTAGCGTTGTTGTGGATATGGCTGCGGTCTCTGGCGGCAACGTAGAAGGCTCTAAGCCAGGTGAAACCGTTGTACTAAATAACGTTACTATTATAGGAGACGGCTTCTGGAGTGAGGGCGTATCTCGGGCTGCGACCGATATGTACGCAAACAACATTTACAACTTGCTGGATGAGTTTGTAAAGAACGAGCCTATTGAATTCGAATTAACCTTTGAAGATGACATTCTTAATGGTGCTGTCATTACTCATGGTGGAAAAATTCGAAATGACATGCTGTTGTCTGCGTACGAAGGAGCTTAATAATGGAAACTATTTACCTACTGTTTATTGTATTACTCGCTGCATTTCTTGGATTTGAACTCATTCGTAAAGTTCCTGCCACGTTACACACCCCATTGATGTCTGGTTCTAATGCTATTTCAGGTATTACCTTAGTCGGTGCTCTAGTCTCATCTGGTTCTGATAACAGTATGTTGACAACAATTCTGGGGACTGCAGCTGTAACGTTAGCAAGTATTAACGTTGTGGGCGGTTATCTTGTTACCGATCGCATGCTTGGCATGTTTAAAAAGAAAGATAATAACTAAGAGAGCGCTGAACATGACAATTGAAACACTTATTAACCTTGCTTATGTGCTAGCAGCAGGGCTTTTTATATTTGGTCTTAAGTTACTTAGTCATCCTTCAACAGCACGCAAAGGCAACTTCGTGTCAGCGATGGGTATGTTTGTAGCTGTAATGGTTACTCTGCTCGACCAACAAATCATCAGTTACCATTACATTATAGTTGGTGTCCTTATCGGTGGACTGTATGGCGCATGGAAAGCACGTAGTGTGCAGATGACACAAATGCCGGAAATGGTTTCTCTTTTTAACGGCTTTGGTGGCGCTGCTTCATTGCTACTAGGATGGGCAACAGTTAGCAGTATGGACGCCAGTGCATCGGGTTATAACCAGGCTTTTGTTTTCATTACTGTTCTTTTAACGCTGCTCATTGGCGGGATTACGTTTTCAGGATCCGTAGTTGCTTGGGGAAAACTTTCTGGAAAACTGTCTTCAAAGGCGTTCATTTTCACTGGGCTAAGGGAATTAAGTATCCTTCATTTGCTGGCTATGGTAGCCGTGGGGTATCTCTTTGTTACACAACCGTCTAATGAAGTATGGCTGTATTGTATTATTGCATTAGGGCTGAGCTTCGGCCTATGGGCAACGATCTCTATAGGTGGCGCAGATATGCCTGTAGTTATCGCTTTGCTAAACAGCTATTCAGGTATTGCCGCTTCAGCAGCAGGTCTTGCAGTAGGCAATACAATTTTGATTGTAACCGGCCTACTGGTTGGCGCCTCAGGATTGATCCTCACGAATATAATGTGTAAGGCGATGAACAGATCGCTGATGAACGTTTTGTTATCTGGGTTTGCCAAACCTATCGAGCAAGGCGAGGTTATTACTGGCGAAATAAAAGTGCTATCACCTCAAGATGCCTTTTATGTGCTTGAGGCGGCGCAAGCCGTACTCGTTGTGCCCGGCTATGGAATGGCCGTAGCTCAAGCGCAACATGCTGTTAGAGAGCTTCACACCTTACTAGAAGAAAACGGTTGTACAGTGGATTATGCCATTCATGCGGTAGCAGGGCGTATGCCAGGGCACATGAATGTTCTGTTAGCGGAAGCGGATGTTCCTTACGACCAGCTTTACGAAATGGACGACGTTAACCCTCGAATGGAAAATTATGACGTTGTTATTGTAATTGGCGCTAACGATGTTGTTAACCCGGCTGCCAAAGAGATGAAAGGTAGTCCCATTTACGGGATGCCGGTTATTGAAGCTCATCGTGCAAAAACCGTATTTGTGTTGAAGCGCTCAGCTAACGCTGGCTTCGCTGGTGTCGACAATCCTTTGTTCTTTAAGGATAACACGCGAATGATCTTGGGCGATGCTAAAGAAACGATTAACGGCCTAATTCGCGAATTTGGCGACTAATTGAACGAACCTGAGCTCGTATTTGTATGTTTACGAGCCTTTTTCTAACTGTTAAGTGGGTACATCACAAGCATGTCTTTTACTTCCCTTGGTCAGCTTTTTGGTGTGCTCGCTTTTTTAGTTGCGATTTACTCTTTTACACAAAAAAGCGATATAAAACTTAAAATAAGCCTAATTGTTATGTTTTCATTTCAAACGGCTCACTTTTTCTTTTTAGGTTCCGTCACTGGAACTATCGCTAATTTTCTCAACTTTTTTCGCACGATCATATCGGTCAAAACTAACCACAAGTTTATAGGCATTGTATTTATAGCAATAAATATTGTTTGGGGCGCTTTTAACGTTAACCGGCTAATAGACGTTTGCCCCATTTTTGGCGCATGTTTTGGCACTTACGCTATCTTTTACGCTTCTGGCATAAGAATGAGACAACTCTTTATTTGCGGGGCCGTTTTTTGGTTAGCGAACAACATTTATTTAGGCTCTGTTGGAGGAATTTTGCTTGAAGTAAGTGTGATAGTGGCAAATACCATCACCATTTATCGATTGCGCAGTGATCATTGAAGGAATGAAAGAAGCTTGCGGCAATTCCCACAAGCCCCATGGGTGTTATTGAAGGTGTTACTGAATTAGCTTACGTTCTACCAATGCATACCACTGTTCGATTTCTTTTTTCAGCTCGCCAACCTTTTCAGGGTATTGTGCAGCCAAGTTTTTCTCTTCGAATTCATCGTTGGCGAGATTATAGAGTCTTGGGCCAACCAAAAATTCATCATGATATTTCTGGTAACTAACATTTTTACCATCATAGCTAACAATTAATTTCCAATCGCCTTTAATGACCCAGCGATAAAGCAGTGTAGACTCAACGTCGTCTAAGTCATCCATATCATGTGCAAAACCTTCACCAAATATTAATTCTCTGTCGATATCTTCACCCGTTACTAAATTATCGTATAAATTAATACCTGGCAGTTCACTTGGAACACTTATACCCGCAGCACCTAAAATAGTAGGGACTATATCAATACTACTTACCCTTTCTTGTCTAAACGAAGACTTAAATTTATTTGGCAATGAGTAAATAATAGGGGTTCGAACACCACTTTCATTCGGGCTCTGCTTAGATTTTGGTAAGAACCTATCAGTTTGCTTTGGGTTAGTAATCCACCCGTTGTCTGAGACATAGACAATCAGCGTGTTATCTTTCAAACCACGTTTTTCGAGATGGCTAAACAATTCTCCATTCGTTTCATCAAACCATTCAATCATCGCGTAGTATTTAGCAATAGACTCTGGTAGGTCATACTTTTCGTACTTAGATAAAATTCGCTTAGGAGGTGTGTGTGGCGAGTGCGGCATAAACGGCGCATACCAAACAAAAAACGGCTTATTTGCCTCATGAGTCTTGTCTATAAAGCTGGTAATAGTATCCACTCCCTCACGACCAATCTTTAAGCCCTCATCGCCATGTCGACCACCTGGGTTCGGAAATCCCTTTGTCATTCCCTCATCAAAACCGCCTCGTTCGTAACTGCCTTCCCACCACTTGCCGGTTTGCAGAGATGCGTAGCCTTTTTCCCTTAATAGCTCTGGTAAAGTTTTAACTTCGTCAATCTTTGCAATAATCTGCGAACGAAGTTGTTGGTATTCCTTTCCTTTTTTTCCTCCTGGAGTTTCTCTAGAGGGATCGTTTCCAGTAATGCCGTGTTGACTGGCGTAAAGGCCTGTTGCAATTGTTGCAAGGGAAGGTCTACAAAGTGAAGTTGGAACATACCCTTTACTGAACGTCACCCCTTCGTTGGCCAAACTATCTAAGCTTGGTGTATTAACAATTTCATGCCCCATGAAACTATAATCATTCCACGCATGATCATCAGATAATATTAACAATATATTCGGTGGCGTTTCCTGCTCTGTAACTTTAGCTGTCACTTCTTCTTTGTTCTGATTAGCACAGCTTGCGATCGAAAATAAAACAATTGCACAGCTTGTCACACCCAACAGTTTTTGTTTTATTTTTCTTTTTGATAAAGGCATTTTAAATTCCTTAATCTTTACATTAATAATCTCAACGCGCTTTTATTTAACCTATAGCAGATACAAAAAAGCCCCTGACCAACGCGCGTAAAGTCAGGGGCTAAAGTAAAAACGTTTCTATTTATTCCATTTAAGCATTTCTGACGCCGCTAGTAGCACAGCACCAGAACCGTATAGCTGTGAGTCAGACTCTTTAACAGGGTCAGGGCTCTTTCCAACATGTTGAACCCAGTGAACACGGCCATCGTCGGTAACAGCTTCAGTGATTGCTTTCCAACCTTTTTCTACGATTTCTTTTGAACGCTGGTCAGTCAAGATGCCGTTATTAACTCCCCAGGCTAGACCGAAAGTTATAAACCCTGTGCCACTCACCTCTGGTGTCTTCACCTTATCAGGATCCATCAAAGAGGCTGGCCAATAACCGTCTTCTTTCTGAAGTGCCATAAGTCCTTCAGCATTCTTCTTATAGAGCTCAATGTATCGCTCTTTAGAGGGATGATCGTCAGGTAATTCTTCAATAATCATCGGAATAGCAGCAAAGACCCACCCATTTCCGCGCCCCCAAAAGACCGGTTTTCCGTTGTCGCTTTTTGCATCAAAATAGCGACTGTCTCGATAAAACAAACCATATTCATCAGAGAATAAATAGTCTGCAGATGCCCAAAACTCTTTGTCTCCGTACTCAAGATATCTGGGGTCACCGGTAACTTTCGTCATTTGTGCCCACGCACGAGGCGCCATGAATAACGCATCGGCCCAACACCATCTTAACTGGCAGTTTCCTTCTAAATGGTATTTGCCAGTGCTTGACTCTGAATTACCCATGTCCAGACCGACCTGTGGGGGGTTAGATAAAATCATATCGAAAACCTGTTTAGTAGGCCCATAAGCTGATTTCATTCCTGTCTTTTCAGCAAGCCATAAATAGGTTTGAGCAATAGCATGATCATCTGCGTGATAAGGACGCTCTAGTATTAATTCGTACTGTTCTCTCTCTGCAACTGTTCTTACAAAGTCCAGCAGACGTTGATTACCTGTTTCGTCAATCCAACGAGTTAATCCAATGTAGAAAGAGGCTTGAATCCAAAATTTTGCATTTTCAGATTTCGCGCGATGCGACTCAGGGATATAGTTTAGGTTACCGAACTGTGCAATTTGCCAATTTGCGACACTTTTCCCGATACGCTGTGCTGTTTTTTGAATGTCCTGCTCAGTCACATCTTTTGATGTTTTCATTTCTTTTTTAGGCTCGACATCTACGCTTTGTGTCTTCTGTTCAGGTGATTCACCAGAACAAGCACTAATAGCTAATGCTAAACTCATCGCGATGGCAGATAATTTTAGTTTTGTGTGATTCATATTTATTCCCAACTAATTTGTTGCAGACTACTAGCAAATTTCTTGGTCCAATAATCTGGATACTGACTTACATAGACGCATTATTCGAAGATTTAAAGCTACTCAGCGACCTTGGTATCGGACCATCTTCACCGACCAGATAAATTTTAATATTTTCATCACTCTCTTTTTCGGCAACTAGCATCTGTGCCTCAGGGTGAGCGTTCTCAATTAGCGTTGTAATAGCGAAACTCGCATTTTCGCTTTTTAGCACAGTTGACTCTTCAGAAAATGATTTTCCGTCGTTATTGCTTTTCCACCACGACAAAACAGCGTCCCCGTCTTTCTCATAAGCAACGAGGTAGCGAATATCTTCAGGGTCGTTAACACGGAAGTCTCCGCGAGATACACCTTCGTACCCTTCGATAATTTTATTGCCGCCTAACCACTGCTTGCCATCCCACCAAACATGCCTAGTTTGTTTCGGGCCGCCGGTTTTAGCGCCTTTATCAATTCCTGCGTTTATTGCGATATGTGGGTAACCTTTGCTGTCTAGATGTGAAGTACCGTTGAAAGTCCAGAGCTCACCGGTTTTCATCGCCAGTGTTTTTTCATCAGCGACTTCTTTCGTAACGGGAAGAGTCAAAGACTCACCTTTTACATTGCTCCATTCATTTGTTTTGGTATTGAAATTCATGAAGTAAACATCGTGACGTTCAGTTGTATGTCCACGACCGTTAACACCTGCGCCGTTATCCCAACAAACATGATAGTCGTAGGAAACAATTAGGTTATCTCCTTCTCCCTTACCAACCCAGGCATACCAGCTATCCACAGCTTCAATATCCGTACGCCGTTTGTGTTTAAGAAATGACACAGGCGCAGAGAAAGTTCGCCCGTTGTCTACAGACTTTTGATACACCCAATCACTGCGGTGAGCACCGTGACGAAAGAATAGGTAAATATCGCCGTTATCCATTTTGACAACTTGGTTATAAGTACCAAAAGGGGTTATGTTATCTAGATCTACCCATTCGGTAATGTCGTAAGGACGTTTAGAAACCGCATGTTTGTTTGCACCAACATGAGTATTACCCAGAGAATTGTGACCGTCTGATTTATGGCCGCCATGGCCACCATAAAAAATGTGGATGTAGCCTTCGTTATCAATAAGCATGGTTGGTTTACCATGGTTATCGAACTTCTTGCCACCATCGCGCCGACCTAACTCGCTGGTCCCCGCTTTGAAGGGGCCTTTCCACTCTTTGGTTCTGTGATCATACGTGGCAACAAACGGATCTTCTTTAGGTCCTTGATAAGACACATAGGTAATACCGTTTTGGTGTATGGCCGCTGGATGCTGAACAATTGCGAGAGGGTTACCTACTGCGTTGTCTGCAAAGTACTCTACAAACTGAGTGTTTTCAGAGGCTGTAGGACCTGCTTTACTCGTTTGCATAGCACAGCCAGATAGAACTGCTCCGCTCATTAAAGCTACACTGAACGCTAGTTGCGTTTTCTTGAGTAAAAATTGACGTTTCAACATCGTATCTATCCCCGTCACCTTTCCACTAATCTTTGTTTTCTTCAAATAACGCTAAAAACTCGCTGGCAATATCTGGATTTTTCTTCGAAAGATCACGTAACTCAGCAGGGTCTTTTTCAATATTGAAGAGTTCAAGTGGTGCGTCGTAGCCATAACGGACCGCTTTCCACTCGCCTTTACGAGCCGCTTGATAGGTATCTCCAATTACGCCTGAATTAGGATCACCTACCTGCTTCGAGAACTCCCAATAGAGTACTCGCTCACCCATCTCGCTGGGCTCGGTTTTTAAAAGCCCTACAATTGATTTACCATTAGTTTTAACTCTAGGGACCATGTTTAGATTTACGCCCGCTAGCTCAGCTACAGTTGGCATAACATCTGCAAATAGCCAAGGTGTATCGTCTGTCCGACCTGCTTTAATGCGCTCTGGCCAATGAACAATCATTGGAACGTGAATACCGCCGTCGTACAAATCTCGCTTCATACCACGATAGGGCTCAGAGGCTTTTAAGTATTCAGGGTCTGCGCCACCTTCATCATGCGGGCCATTGTCAGACGTAAAGAAGATTAGCGTGTTATCAAGTTCACCCATTTCGTCTAACTGTGTAACAATTTGACCAATATAGTGATCAAGTGCAGATACCATGCCTGCCAATGTCGCGTTTGGCTTATCAACTGGTTCTGGGTAGTATGAGGCATATTTGTCAGCTGGATTACCATCTCTCATACCTGTATAGGGTGTTTCAGCGAATTTGTACTGCTCACTGAACTTCTCTGGTACACCTAATTCAGCATGTGGCGACGAGTAAGCAAGCATGATAAAGAATGGGTTTTCTCGTGGCTGCTTTATGTATTCAATGGCTTCCTTGGTGAAAAGTTCCTGAGCGTAGGCGCCTTTTTTGCCTCCTTCATTTTCAGGGACGCGAATTTTCTTACCGTCTTTCCAAACTATGTGAGGGTACTGACGATGACCCTCGAGTATGGAGTAAAACCCGTACCAAGTATCGAACCCCATGGCATGAGGGTCTGTGACACCCATTTGTGAACCAATAGAATATTTACCAAATAATGCCGTGTCGTAGCCGCCGTGTTTTAATACGTGTGCTAGGGTTATATCCATTTCGGTTAACTGAACAGTGTTTGAATTGTTCGTCATCAAACGGCCATCTCGCCCTGTAAATAAAGAGACACGCGATGGAGAGCACACTGTGTTACCTGCATATGCTTGATCGAAGCGGATACCATTAGAAGCAAGCTCATCTAGGTTTGGCGTTTTAATTGGCGTATTGCCATAGGCACCGACTTGGTTGAAGCCCAAATCATCTGTAAGAATGAATAGAATATTGGGTTTGTCCTGTGCTGCTACACTAGAAGAAAGAGATGTGAATAGAGCACCAAGTACGCTTATAAGACTAAACCTTAGTTTGTTCATGGTATTTCCTAGTAAAAGTTAAAAATTTAAAACCGCTTGTTTCTTTTTTCTGCATATTATTCAAGGCAATGTGCAGTTAATGTTGTTGGCTCTGGTATAAACGCCCTTCCTTTATCACGGTTAGGCGGCAAGGCTTCCCATGCTAAGTAAAAGCGTTTTCCAGCAGTGGGATGATTATTCTCTATTGAAAGCTGTTTCAAAGCCTTTGTATATAAGGGCATGTCGTTAGTTTTATCATAGGCAAGCAAAGCTGATGGAATTTGTGAGCCGGTCGACTCAGATTTAACCTTTAACGAATCAGCATCAAGTGTGTAAGCGTAAGATGTACCGTCTAGATCCGCATATACCTCTATATCTCCGCTATCAAGGAGCTTCGCTGGTTTCTTGACCGTAAGAGTAGTAGGAAGGGCACCAGTCATATTCAATTCTTGACGTGAGTCTTTCCAATTAGATATTTGAAAACTTTTCCAATTCCCGTTGTCATTTCTAGCTATAAAGAGCTGGCTATCTCCCTTCTCATCATAGGCTTGATATGAAATTAAAGGTCGAGCTTTATGGTCGAACCCAATAGGTGTGTGACCGTTTAGAATGCCTGAAAATTGAGGAAGCGGAACAGCCGCTTCACTATTACTCAATTTCATAGGAAGAGAGATTGCAGTACCGTCTGATTTCTGCCAATTCACAAGATCTTTACTCTTAGCATAGGAAATATCGTGATTAGAGGCTGCGACTGGCGTTTCTCTCCAAACCCACGAAAGGTGAAAGTAACCGTCTGGACCAAGAACGGGCCCCCAGAAATAACCATTCCTTTCTCCCTCTCCATCAACTAACGGAGAGTCGTGTAACCTCTGCCACGTTCCGTCTTTGGCATTGAAAGCGTTATAAATTTCGTTACCGCTCCCACTTCGTCCGTTTCTGTACTTAAAATAGAGTTTCCCCTCAGCATCGTTAAAGAACTCTGGATAAGTCATTCGACTTTCTGTTTCCTTATCAGCCATAAAGTCCACACGTTTTAAACTTCGCACGTCATAAGGTTTTTCACTTTTAAAATAGACGATAGGGTTAACGTGTAGATTTCCAACGATATGAATATACCCTTCTTCATCAAGACCAATAACGACACTGTTGTGACTGTCCCACCCTAAATAGCTGTCTAACTTTTGATATATCCAGTTTCCTGTAGGATAGGGTTTATAAGCGACACTCATTTGTCTGCTAGCATCGTAATAAGCCACGATTTGCTGGTCGCCCTTCCCGATATAATCAAACGCAACGCGGTGCCCCGACCAAACACGATCTATTGCTTCAACCTCGAAGCAGCCTGCTTTATCAAAAGTCTGTGCAACGGCTACGCCACTGATGCTAACCGCACAACCCAGAACACTCTGAAGTAGCAATGTTTTTACTCGGCTCACTAATATAACCTCGAAACGTTAATACATCGTTAATATTCGTAGCAACTTTAAACAAAAAACAGTCATTTACAATCTTTTTCATTCACACAATAAACAATACGATGGTCTCTTCTATTGGATAAAAAGAACAATTTAAAGTTGAATGTAACTCCGTAAAAGTATTGTAATTCCACCGAACAATAGCAACATTCTGTAATAATTGATAAAACAAGCGCTTTGGAAATAGGGCTGATAAAAACAGCGATTGCCTTAGCGGAGAAAGTAGAAAGTACTCACAAAAGATTGAATTTGACCTATTATTTACATTTATGATTAAAAAGGTGTTAATATCGGGTTTGAAAGACTGATCTGGATTCTTCTTATAAAGTGTCGAATGAGAAAGGGGTGTAGTGTGGTTACTATCAAAATGAAACCTGGTGTGCTCAAAGTTTTAGCAACTTTAGCTCTCATGCTAAGCTGTTCAATGCAGGCCAGCGCAAGCTCTGAACAGCCGAATATTTTGTGGCTAGTAATAGAGGACATGAGCCCACTGCTGCCTATGTACGGTGACGACAGTATTGAAACTCCGAACATATCTCGATTGGCTGACGAGGGTGTTGTATATAATAACGTTTTCTCAACATCAGGCGTTTGCGCACCAAGTAGAGCAGCGTTAGCGACAGGGCTCTACCCTAGTGGATTTGGCGCTAACAATATGAGAACTTCATCTAACACTGAAGAGACAGGCCTGCCAAAGTATGAAGCAGTTCCTCCTCAAAACACAAAAATGTTAAGCCAGTTGCTACGGGAGGCCGGTTACTACACCACTAACAACTATAAAAACGACTATCAATTTAAAGCACCAAAAACTGCGTGGGATGAAAATGGAATTTACGCTCACTGGCGCAACCGCCCGAGTAACCAGCCTTTTTTCTCTATTTTCAATTTCACTACAACTCATGAGTCAGGCCTATTTGAACCTTACGGCATAAGAAAGCTGGAACAAAGACATTACTTTTCTAGTGACGCAGACAAGATTTCAGCACTGCCTAACGATCATAGAGTTAAGACGGATGAAGACTCTACACCTGTTCACGTAGACCCAGAGACCAAGTTTCCAGTCCCACCTTATTTACCCGATACACCAATTGTGCAGAGAGACCTATGGAAGGTTTACAATAATTTAGCCGAAACTGATAAGCAAATCGGAGCAATTTTAGAAGTATTAGAAGATGACGGCTTGTTAGACAGCACTATAATCGTTTTCTACTCTGATCACGGCGGTCCGATGCCAAGGCAAAAACGCCTAATCTATGACAGCGGGTTAAAAGTACCGTTGATTATCCGCTTTCCTAACGGTCAGAAAGCAGGAACTATAGAAGAGCGTCTCGTTTCTTTTGTCGACTTCGCACCGACTACACTCGCTATGGCTGGCGTTCCCATTCCTGATTACATGCAAGGGGAAAACTTTCTAAACACCGCAAATGAAAGAGAATACATTTACGCTGCAGCCGATAGGTTCGATGGCTTTACCGACACAATTAGAGCCGTTAGAGATCACTGCTATAAATATATTCGCAATTATCGTCCGAATGAACCGTATTACCTTCCTGTCGCATACCGAGAGAAAATACCGAGCATGCGCGAGCTACTTGCATTAAACGATGCGGGTAAACTCAACGAAGCACAAAGTCAATGGTTTCGAAAGACCAAGGACGTTCATGAGCTTTTCAATGTTTGTAGTGATCCTCACGAACTATCAAATCTTGCCTATATCAAAAACTATCAAAATAAACGTAAAGAGATGGAGAGTGCACTGAACGAGTGGTTAAAGGATATTGGTGACGATCCTTTAGTAACAGAGAGGCAGCTCATTACTTCCTTATGGGACGATGCAAGCACTCAGCCTAAAACCGAAGCACCCGAATTAGTCATTGAAAATGGCAAAGCAGTAATTGCTAGCGAAACCCCAGGGGCTTTTATTTCTTTTAGATATAAACGGGATAAAACGTCACAAAATTGGCAAATATATAAAGAAGCGCAACCTATTAAGCCCGGTCTTATTGAAGCTGTCGCACATAGACCAGGTTACATCGAGAGTGCTACAACAACGCTGACTTTTGAAGAAAACTGATGTTCAAGGAATAAAAATGAATTTTGTAAAAGTATTTTGGCTTGCCGCAATAACGGTAATTTTTGTAGGAGCCTGTTCATCCCATTCTTATTCCAATATTGATAAACCCACATTATTAACTGTAGGAGAAGGATTCACGAACCCGCTTGGCTATTACGAATCAGTCCCTCGTTTTTCCTGGAAGGCACCGCTCAACAACAAAAAGGCTACTCAACAATCGGCGTATCAAATACAAGTAGCGTCAACATTCGAAAACTTAATGAATAAACCGGATAAATGGGATAGTGGCAAAGTCCAGTCATCGTCGATGTCATGGGTAAATTACGAAGGTAAGCCAATCATCTCAAGAGAAAAGGTATTTTGGAGGGTTAGGTTTTGGGATGAAAACAATATAGTTTCACAATGGAGCGACGTAGCGCACATTGAGTTGGGCCTGCTTAAAAATAGCGACTGGAAAGCTTCATGGATAGGCGCAAAAGAAAGCCAAGCTACTGAATCGCCTTCACAAAGCACTTTAGCTACACCGCAATATTTTAGAAAGCCATTTTCATTAGATAAGGAAGTGAGTAAAGCAAGGCTATATGTAACGGCGAAAGGTGTATTTAAGATTTTCTTAAATGGTGAGGACGTCACCGCCAACGATGCATTGCCACCAGGTTGGACACCTTATGAAAAACGAATTGAAACCCTTACCTATGATGTAACCTCTTTAGTTAACAAAAAGAAAATGTACTTGGGGCCATCATTGCAGGTGGTTGGTATTCGGGAAGAATTGCAGATTTAAAGGAAACCGACCATTTAAAACCGCCACGGTTTCTTACTCAGCTTGAAATTACTTATTCAGACAATACGACATTACTTGTTACAACGAACGACTCTTGGAAAGCAACACAGTCGGGACCCATTCGTTTTGCAAGTAATTACGATGGAGAACGATATGACCAGCGGTTTGAAATGGAAGGTTGGTCAAAACCAGGTTTTGATGATTCTAAATGGAGTACTGCTGTTACCGAGGTGGTAACGCCTGACACACTCTTACGTCCGAAACGTCACTTACCCGTTCGGAATATAAAGCAGTTAACCCCAATATCATTCGAGCAAATTGATAAAGACACCGTTATTTTTGATTTTGGCCAAAACATGGTGGGCGTGCCTACTATTAACATTCCAGTTAAAGAAGGAAAGGAAGTTAAATTACGCTTTGCCGAGGCACTACATAAAGGAAGCTTTTACACAGAGAATTATCGTTCGGCGCATTCAACGGATTACTACTTACCTTCTAAAAGCGGCGTTGCCAAATATACGCCTACTTTCACCTTCCATGGATTTCGTTACATAGAAGTATCTGGTTTTGACCACAGCAAAGTTCCTGTAAAAGATTGGATAGTAGCGAACGTACAACATTCTGACGTAGCGCTATATAACAATTTCTCTAGTGCCAACCCAAAATTGAACAAACTGTTTGAAAATATTAATTGGGGGTTAAGAGGCAACTTTTTTGATATCCCATTGGACTGCCCTCAGCGCGACGAAAGGCTAGGCTGGACAGGTGATGCCAACGCTTTTATAGCCCCATCAATGTATATGGCGGATGTATATGGGTTCTGGTCAGCCTACCTTAAAAGTTTGCGCGAAGAACAAACCGAAGACGGCTTCGTTCCGCTCTACGTACCCTTTGTAAAATGGATAAACTGGACATCATCGGGTTGGGGTGACGCTGCGACTATTCTCCCGTGGGAGCTCTACATGATGACAGGTGATAAAAAGATCCTGAAAGACAGCTACCCATCAATGAAAGCCTGGATTGATTACCACGAAAGCCAGGCTAAAGACAATTTATCAAGCATGATGACGTTTGGTGATTGGCTACAACCCTACCCTGAAAAAGAAGGAAAAGGGGCAAACCGAGGAGACACTGACTTCTCTCTTATCTCGACAGCATTTTTTGCCCGTTCGGTAGAGCTAACCAAAAAAACAGCATTAGAGCTTGGCTTCAATAAAGATGCTAAACGCTTAGCGAGTAAACACAAAGAGCTAGCGAAGGCTTTCAGAAGTGAATTCTTTGACTCAAATTTAAACGTAGTAAAAGGAAAGGAAACACAAACAGCTTATCTTCTTGCACTCGCTTTCAACCTTTTACCTGATAACGAAGTAAAAGTAGCACAAGCTAAACTCGTTTCGTTACTAGAGGCGTCGAACACTCACCTAAGAACGGGCTTTCTTGGAACGCCGTTACTGGCTAATGTTCTACAAGAGGCTGGACGTACTGATTTAGTCTATGCACTGTTATTTAAAGAAACTTATCCATCTTGGTTCTACTCAATCAACAATGGCGCTACTACCACATGGGAACGCTGGAACTCGTACTCAATAGAAGACGGATTTAACCCACAAGGCATGAATTCGTTGAATCACTACGCCTACGGTACGATTTCTAGATGGTTTTACGAAGGTATATTGGGTGTAAAACCCGAGTCACCCGGCTTTCAAAAGGCAGTAATATCGCCTCAACTTACTTCGCAACTCGGCTTTGCTGAAGGCGCCATACCTACTCCAAGTGGAACTATTGATGTGAGTTGGACGATGATTAATGGTGGGTTCGATGTATCGGTGACGATTCCCTTCAATACGACAGCAAAATTCGTTCCACCGGCGCATTTCAAAGTTGAACATGCTGCAAGGCATAACGGTGAAAAACTCAAACAGTGGAAATCTCTACCGACTGGGCAATATCAATTTCGCGTAACTCACGATGTTAATGACGAAGGAGCGGCACTATGAGAGTGAACAACATGGATAAGATGCTCACTTTCACATGCTTACTTTTTTCACTGAGCACGGCCACCCATAGCTTTGCGAGTATAAAAGACTCTATCATTACTACAGAAAACGGAATAGCGGTAATAGAAGCAGAACACTACTCTACACAACATAAAGCTGATACGCGCCGTTGGATCATTTTTAATAGTCGAAGCAATAGCGCACATGGATTAGCAGATAGCGATAAAATCCATTTAGAGGACGCCAGCAATAATGCGTACATTGAGTTACTGCCAGACACAAGAACAAACCATTACGAGCCTTTGAAGCATGGCGTAAACTTTTCTGCAAAACCAGGTAAGTTGGCTGTGCTAACCTACCCTGTTTATTTTGATGCACCAGGTAAATACTTCGTTTGGGCTCGGGCTTTTAGCACTGGTAGCGAAGACAATGGTTTGCATGTTGGGTTAAACAATACGTGGCCTTCAAGCAGCCAAAGGCTTCAGCTTTGTGAGGGCAAAAATAAGTGGACGTGGGCGTCTAATCAAAGACGAAAGGACAATCATTGTGGAACACCAAACACTATCTGGTTAGATGTACCAGAAAGTGGCGTACACAATATTACTCTATCTATGCGTGAAGATGGCTTCGAGCTAGACAAAATCATTCTGACTAGAGACGCTAATTACAAGCCCGCGGGCGTGGGTCCAAGCGAAACCAGACATACACCATTGCCCCTTCCGTTAAAAGAAACGTTCGTTGACGTACAGAAATACAGCCTTATTTTAGAAGCTCCCCAAACCTTTGAGTCTGCCGGTGATGTTCCCTTTTATCATGACCGCAGAAATAGTGCCTTAGGCATTGATGCTAGAGAGACTCAGTATCGAAATGTCTGGGCGACATCAGAACTTAAGGTTCCTGAAAAAATGTGGGGTAAAAAGGCTAGCGCTCAAAAAACATTTAAAAACGTAATATTGGTTACGCTTGGCGAAATAGATGGTGAGTCACCTTATAAAGTTCTACTTAATAACAACGAAATAGGTAGCTACACCAATAGTGAAACCGAGACAGATTACCAAGAAAACTATTTTGACTTAGGCTCACTTACTTTAAAGCCAGGTGACATCATTACCGTTAAATCAAAGGCAGTAACGAACGGAAAAATTCCTGAAAACGGTGGCACGGCTTACGCAAGAGGAAGGTGGCGCGGACTGGTATTTCAGGAATAATTTATAACTTGTGCTAACTGGAGATTTAATCATGAGATGCTCTACATTTTTTAGTCTAGTTGCTGCGCTTTTGATGTTAAATGGGTGCACCTCTACGCAGCCTTTATTAGACGAGACACTCTCTAACTTCGATAATGTTTACAATGACGGCGAAGCATATTTTGTTGATGGAGAACTGCAGCTTATAGCTGAAAAAAATTGGTTCTTTTCAACTAGAAAAATTTATGAAGACTTTGTACTTGAAGCAGAAGTAATGATGCCCGATACGTCAGAGTACAGTAATTCAGGCATAATTTTCCGAGGTCAAATTATCGAAACCGATAAAGGTACACAAATTATCGGCTATCAAGTAGATATAGACCCCAGTGATAGAAAATGGACAGGCGGGCTTTACGATCAGGGCCGCAGGAAATGGCTTTACCCACAACACTCTACCCGTTCTCACCCCGATGAAGACTTTGTTACCAACTACTTAGGTGAATGGACCAAAGAGCAAGGTGAAGCTTATAATCACTTAACGTGGAACAAGATAAAAATAGTCTGTAAAGGTTCTGATATCAAAATCTTTATTAATGGCCTACTGACGACCCATGTCAAAGATACAAAAGACAGCAAAGGTGTAATTGCATTTCAACATCACGGCAGCAAAGCATATAGAGAAGATCGGGACAAAAGTAACATAGTGCGCTTTAGAGACATAACGATCAAAAAACTTTAGCGCGAGAACAGTTTTGGATAAAAAAAGACCGAGAGAAAACCTCGTCAATCCGCAGCTACACATTCAGTTGAAAATAAGGTACGTACTTACGTTCTTTTTTGTCACTTACGCTTATCCAGCAGCGCATTGAGTTCGCCAAGTACGTATACCAAAGGCGCATTCCAGTTAATGGCAACTTCATTGGTTGAAAAGCTGCACCAGTTATCAATATAGGAATCCGCGGGCATTGGATATGGGTAAGAGCATTTATCTTGATGTCCAGAATGAGGCCCGCCTACTAACATCCCAGGGATAGGCGCTTCAACACTATCACTTTCGGAAATCCGATGGTGTGGCGACATTGGAGTTCTATTTCCGATACCGGTTACAAAGCTAAAACCAGTAGGGTTCGTTCCAAATATATAAGCAATGCTTTGATGCACTATATCAAGATAACCTTTGTTATTATTAGTAAATCGACGAGCGGTGAGTAAAACCATTGCTTTATTCAATAGAACACTGTTACTGCCCCATACAAAATCTGCCTCTTCCATCGGTATGCGATAGGGCGATGTCGTTATTTGATTCGATATAGCATCAGCAAGGGAGAGTAGAGCCTGTTTCCACTTTTCGTATAACAAGCTAGGTAACAAATCCTTTCCATGCGTAAGTAGTGAAATGAGCCCAAGTGTTTCAACATCAGCCCACCCTGGTACCGTAAACTCGATATGACTGTTAGAGAGGTAGTCTAGATAGCGAGGATTCTCTGTTGCGATATAAAGCTCTGCTGTTGCCCAGAAAAATTCATCATCGAAAGTACTGTCACCGTATTCACCGCTTTTAACGTCATTAGGCTGTATGTAAGGTGTATCTGGATTTTGCTGTGCCCATTCCCACGCTTTTTCAGCTTGCACTAACCACTGCTTGGCGAGTTCAGGTTCATGCTCTTGGTAAACACGACTAGCAACGGCGAGTGTTGCGGCTAAATCAAGTGAAGCCGACGTTGAAACACCAATAACAAAACGCTGCTCAACATCTTCATGTGGCATCACCTTCCCCGGCCATTCTAAAGTGGTGAGCTTATGAAAAGCGGCTCCATCATATCGTTGCATGGTAGCTAACCAATCTAAATTCCAGCGCACCTCATCGAGCAGGTCGGGCAAGTCGTTTTTAGTCTCAGGTATATTGGTGATTAGCTTATCGTAGTACTGTGGATTATGTTCGTATGCTGCAAGTAATGTATAGGTAGCAATTGCGGAATTGACCGTATACTTGCCATAATCTCCGGCGTCGTACCATCCTTTTTTTGAAGCGAGAACCGCGTAAGAATCCAAAGATGTTGTTGTGGCAGAGCTATGTACAGAAACCTCTTCATCTAAATGCCCAACTGGCCGAGCCCACTTCCCAGCATGTGCAGGAGCTAAAGAAGTACCTGAACGGTTGAAATAAAACGATTTTATTGCGGCTCGATGAGGTTCGACATAAACACTATTTCCGATCGTAAATGACATACTTGGAATGCCCTCTATTTCCAAATAAAATTCATCCTGTTCGGTAAAGTCACCAAAATTTGCATGAAACAGATTTGATTCATGGCTCAGCGGCCATTTTTTAGCTTTCTCCAACATGCCTTCATATCGAACCGCATGGTCAATCTTGCGCTTAATTTCAAAATGTGTAGCAACTGGAGATGAGACTATGGCGAGTTTGCTGCTATTTGGCAAATACCCAACCTGACTCATTTTAATCTGTACAGGCTTATGAACTTGATCTTCGGTATACTTTTTTCGACTATTATCTTCACTACACCCAATAACGAGCACGCAACATATCGAAGCTATAAGCATATGATAATAAGGTCGGCAGCATAGAGCCCTATCTTTAAAAATGTGGAGATGCATAGATAACTCGAACTTCGTAAAATTTGTTATATCTTCATCAGTAAACAGCAGAAAGTCGTCTATTTATAGGTACCATTCGTTAAAACTTGCGCTATTTACTGATATTTGAACGCATTTTGTGAATTCAGTATCGACATATTAAGTTAAAACTCTATTTCCTTATAACATTTTAACTATTCCTATTGCTTCACCGAAATGAAACGGTTATAAACATAAAGAATGGAGAGTTCTAGGTTACTAATATGAAAGCCGTTTTATTTAACATGCACGATTTAGCTCTTCTTTTTACCGTTTACCAATGTCTCTTATTTGCTCTATTTTTGGTGACACTTAAGCGAGGCAAGCGTAAAACTCATCTACTTCTCGCTGCTTTTTTATTGTCGCAAGCGGCAATCCCACTAGATAATTTGATCAATTTTGGAGAAATGTTTCGCGAGACCGCGCTGCAATTTTCTCCGAATCTTTTTTACTCATTCGGTTTGGCATATTGGGTAGAAGCGCCTTTACTACTCTTTTATATTCGCAGTCTTATTTATAAGGATTATCAATTTAGACGCTACGACATGCTTCTACTCGTTCCATTTATGTTATACACCATATACTTTGCAAATAACTGGTGGCTTGAAGAAGAAGTAACAAAAATTGCCGCCTTACAGGGTGACACTATTGCGAATAGCCCTTTCTATGAGCGAGCCATTCACCTTTTCAGAGAAATATTTCGCGTTGCGTGCGGCGTGCTTTGTTTAATGGAACTCAGTAAGTATCAAAAACAGCTAAAGCAACAAGTCGCTGAAACTGACAGTGTCGACTTGACCTGGTTAAAAATACTTGTGTTAGGTTTTTTAGGGGTTCGCGTTATTGGTGTCTTCACCGCACTCGCTATCATTTCAGCCTACGAAATTGGCTTTTATATCGACCACGAGTTTTTGGGTTTGTTATCAAATTACGTAGTAATTCTAATTGTGTCCGGATTGATATTCTTCAGTGCAGGTTATTCAACTATATTTCGCGGAATAGAACGCCAAGCGACTCCTACTACAGCCAAGGAGAAGCCAAAAATTGCCCCCCAGCAAGTAGAAAAAATTACTCACTACATGCATTTAAATAAACCTTATTTGAACCACCTTCTCACGCTAGAGAATTTGGCTAAACAGCTCGACATTTCGCCGAGAATTTTGTCGCACATCATCAATCATCATTTCAACAAAAACTTTTTTGAGTTTATTAACCATTATCGTATTGAGGAAAGTAAACTTTTGCTTGAGGCCGAATCAAATCGAAAGGCTACAATGATGGATATTATGGATGCAGCCGGTTTTAACAGCAAAGCTACTTTCAACACGTTTTTTAAAAAGCTTGTAGGCACAACGCCTACGCAATATCGTAAGAACTTCTGGGAATAAATTACGTTTATCCTCGTGAGAGTGAAAACGTAAAATGTGCGTATTGAAACCCAGTTATCATAGCACTAGTCTAAATAACACGAATAAAGTGTGATGCGGTTCTCTATGATATTGCTTTGCAGTACCTATCAATAAACGCTGCTTGAGTCGGCATTACATTTACCGAGTTATCGATTACTTGCTTTATATGCACTAACCTAGAGTAAATTTCGGCTTCAGACAAGGTATCAACGAGAGGATGGTAGCCTTTCGGCATAATTCCCTGCCCGTTCATTACCGCTAACCAAGAAGTTTCATTAAATAATTCTGTACCATGTCGATAGATTCGCCCATTAGCTTTGTAGAGATCGATCTTCTGTCGCAGGTAATCGGGAACGGGCATGTTTTTGCAGTATCGCCAAAACTCGGTATCTTCTCGTTCAGTTACTGCATAATGCAAAATGATAAAGTCTCGAATACGCTCCATTTCTAAGCGGGTTTGCTCATTGTAAGCATCTATTTCTACTTGCTCGCACCCCTGATACGGGAACATGCCTAACAATTTGGCTATTCCCGCTTGAATAAGGTGCAAGCCAGTAGATTCTAAGGGCTCAATAAACCCGGCAGAAAGCCCTATTGCAATACAGTTTTTCACCCAAAACTCTTTGCGCATACCGGTTTTCCAACGAAGAATATTAGGCTCGTTAAGCGGGGCGTTTTCCATTTGTTGAGTTAATACGTCAATTGCTTTTTGAGTATCTACAAACTGACTTGGAAAAACATAACCGTTGCCAATACGATGCTGCAGTGGGATACGCCAAGTCCAACCTGCCTCTTGCGCCGTACTAACGGTGTAGGGATAAACATCATGCTTAGCCGAACAAGGCATAGCTATAGCGCTGTCGCAAGGCAACCAATGCGACCAATCTTCAAAGCCCGACTTCAAAGTTTTGTCGATAAGCAGCCCGTTAAAGCCCGAGCAATCTATGAATAAATCACCGTTGATAACTTGTCCGTTGTCTAACACTAGACTGTCAATAAAACCATCTGTGTCTCTTATACATACATCTTCCATTTTAGCTTCAATACGCGTTACGCCACGACTTACGGCGATTTTTCTTAGGTATTTTGCATACAAGGTTGCGTCAAAGTGAAACGCATAAGCAATTTTTGATAGTGGTGAATTGCCTCGGTTTTGCGGGCGCATAAATCTGCCTTGTTTAGCTGCAACCGCTGCAAGAGAATAAGCGTCAAGGTCCTCAGCCTGGCCCTTTTGAAACATCTTTAGCCAATAGTGATGAAATTGTATAGCATCCATATCAGCACCAAAGTTACCGAAAGGGTGCATATAGGTGTGGCCTTTTTGTTTCCAGTTCGCAAACTCAATGCCTAATTTAAATGTCGCTTGAGTCTCGCGCACAAATTCGTTTTCATCGATCCCCAAAATGCTGTTAAACAGCGCTATTTGAGGAATAGTTGCTTCGCCAACCGATACGGTACCGATATTTTGTGACTCAATGAGTACGATTTCAGCGTAATTATTTTTTAAGACCGTGGCTAGTGCTGCAGCGGTCATCCAACCTGCACTCCCTCCACCTAAGATGACGACTTTATTTACTGCTTGCATACTGAATTCTCTTGGTTTGTATCACTGAAACTGAGGCAACTGTATTGCTGCTTGCTTTATCTGTTGCTTGAGCTTGGTAAGCTGAAGCTCAAGCTCCCCTATTTCTATTGAAAAGCATAAAGGGTCAGATGCTTTGGGGTATTTATCAAACGCTAATAACGTATTCTCAATTAATCCTATATCGGCGGGATAATGTTCTAGTTGGGGGAACACTCCGGTACGCTGATAGAAGCCAATGACATGTTCTAGGTCTTCGGCTTCAATCTGATTGGCTTTAAACTGCCAAAATGCAGTATCTTCTCTGTCACATAAAAAAACAGGAAGTAATGATAAATCACGCCAGTACCGATAACGTTCCGCCGATAGCCGATTAAAAAAATTAGCCGCTGTAGCTGACAAGTTAGCACCACGTATCAAAGGCCAAAGTGTATTTAGCTGTTGAGCTCTGTACCCTAAACCGCCATTATCTAGCAATTGATGTGCGCCTGTTTCGAACAAATAGACCGTGTTAAAGGAATGCTGCCAAAAGTCACTGGAATTAGGCGATAGAGATATTTCGTTACATTCACTAAACGGCTCACATAGCCTCTTATTATCTTTAATGAAGTGACGGGCAATGAATTTCCTAGAATATCGGCAGCCATTCACATACTGATGTTCAATATAGCCATCGTCAGTGCATTCATATTCATTTGAAAGTTTATCTACTCGGGGAATATCTTCGTTAGGACACGGTGTTTCTATTAGCAATGTGTCTAAAGGCATTTTGTGGGAAGGACCTCTACTGGTTCGACAATCTAACGTAATGGTTTCTCTGTCAAAAGATTGCTCTTGACAGTCACGACTGTTGGTTTGTAGTGCCGAAACATCTCCGAGTTCAAATACTACTTGTATCAGTAATTTACAAAGTAACTTTGCGTCAACTCGTAAACCGTATTCTAAGCTAGAAAGAATTGACCGAGGATCAGCATTTGGTCGTGCAAACGTACCTAAAGACGCACACATAGTGTTCAAGGAAAATAGTTCTGCCTGCCAAGTCAAATCATTGGTTTCGTTCCTAAGCCTCGCTAGGTAGTGTACAAAACTCACGCCCCTTAATGGCACTCCAGATTTTGCGAGCCCTGCAAGTGCAACATGGTTTTTTCGCTGCCAACCTATGTACTTGTTTGCTAAAAAAGGCATCGCGCGAGCGTGGTTAACTAGTGCAGATTCGGTTATGCCAATCTCCTGCAATGCCAATAGCACATCAGCTTGCAACGTCAAACTGCCGTGACTAAACAGTGGTTCTTTATCACTGGTAATATGTGATACGGCTATCCCTGTATCTTTAAACGCGTACGCTGCCATTGCAGTCGTGTACCATCCCGCGAGTGCGCTGTGTTCACAACTGATCACCTTAACTTTTTTAATAGCAGCAGTATTTGTCATATTTGTGCCTAAATTATCTTTGACCATACAGGCTAAAACGAACTGCTTGATTGAGTTGTGACGGTTCGTTACAAATAGTCTCTTCATGTAACCGTGCAACGATTTGCTCATGTGTTGGCATTCCAGCTACCGCCTGTTTAATATCAGCGTAAAGCGTCGCCATATATTTATTAGCCTGAGCTAGTGTGATTTCGTTTACACGTATATCACTAAAAGAGGGAATAACACCTTGGCCGTTATAGACTGCTAACCAAGATGGAGTTAAAAATAGTCCGTATTGATAATCTTCAATTACACCTATCTCTTTATACAACTCCATCTTTTCTTCAAGACTTAGCGGTATTTTCATATGTTTACAGAAATTCCAAAATGGCGTGTCTTCGCGGAACGTTGCGTGGTAATGAAGAATAAGAAAGTCACGAATTTTATCCATTTCATTACTAAAATATCGATTGTATTCGGCACTTTTAGCAGCCATGTTTTCTCGTTGTGGTAGTAGCTCCACCAACTTCATGATAGCCGCCTGAATAAGGTAAATGCTTGTTGATTCAAGCGGTTCTAAAAATCCACTTGAAAGCCCGATTGCTACGCAATTTTTTAACCAACTTAATTTGCGCTTACCTGTGGTAAATTTCAAATAGTTAGGTTCTGATGTTGGTTTGCCGGGTAAATTTGCCAAAATCGTTTGTAGTGCACGTTCTTCATTAACGTACTGGCTAGCGTAAACATAACCATTCCCCATTCTATGCTTTAACGGAATTTGCCACTGCCAACCTGCTTCTCGGGCAATAGCTTTAGTATAAGGTAGGGGTCTTCCGTTATGTTCACTTTGCACGGCAATAGCACGGTCACAAGGTAACCAATGCGACCAATCTTCATAACCCGCCTTTAAACTTTGCTCTATTAAACGTCCTCTAAAACCCGAGCAATCGACAAAGAAATCGCCATTAATAAGTTCGCCATTATTCAGTTTAAGGCCAGAAATTGAGCCATCACTTTTTCGAAGTGAAACACTATTTACCTTACCTTCAATGCGCGTAACACCTTTTTGCTCCGCAAAACCCCTTAAGTACTGCGCGTATAAACCTGCATCAATGTGATAAGCATAAGAGTAGCTTGATGTGAGTAAACTAGGATCGGATGTCGGAAAATTAAATTTTCCACTTTTGCATGCCACTACAGGCAAAGAATAATCATCGAGGTTCAATTGATCATTGTATTTTTTAAGGGCATAGAAATAATGGTGAAACTCAACACTTTTTAATGGTTTACCGTAATCGCCAAAAGGATGAATATAGGTGTCTCCACTATTCCCCCAATTTGAAAACTCAATCCCAGCTTTTATGGTGGCGTTGGTTGCCTTTATAAACTCGCTTTCATCAATGCCTAATCGCTGATTAAAAAATCTTAAATGAGGTAGAGTTGCCTCACCAACACCAACGGTACCGATAGCGTCAGATTCTATGAGTGTAATTGAAAACACATTGGGATTGAGTAGTTTAGACAAAGCTGCAGCCGTCATCCAACCTGCGGTACCACCACCTAGGACAACAATACTCTTTATTTGATGGGTGGGCGCTTTAAACACGCATTATCTCTTCTTTGGTTTTTATAATTAATATCGTAGAAAGTACGCAAATTACATCAGCGGTACCTACTAAGAGTAAGCACCGCTACATTGAGTAATATCACGCGTTAGAAAACACCGCGTACAACTAAACTGAAGCGTCGGTCGTTAACAAACGCTCCCCTTAGTTTCCGGTTGCCATCTTGGTCTACTTGCATTGATGTTCTAGTGACTTCATCGGTCAGGTTAGTACCTTGAACACCAAGCTTAATATTTTCAGTTACATCATAAAACACGGAGGCATCCAGAAAACCAATGGCTTCGTTGAAAATAGGCAACTGAGTAATTACGTCTTGTGTAGTTAACAGGTATGCAGAACGCCAGTTATACGCCATACGAGCATTCCAACCGTATTTCTCATACATAAGCACAAGATTATAGTTGTCTTCCGAAAGCCCTTCTAATGGAAGCCCTTCGAAGGCAAAGTTTGCGTTCGCTGTGGTATTCGGATTATCTGGTGCCAAGCCAGCATTTGGCGAGCCTTCTTCTTCAACAAAGGTGTAGTTAGCTTGAACACCGATGCCATCAAAAGGTGCTGGCAACATATCAAAAAATTGTTGATAAGCGAGTTCGAAGCCTTGAACAGAGCCTTCCTCTCCGTTTAGTGCCGAGGCAACTTCAACTTCTTGAGTGGCCCCATTATTCGTATACAGTTCGGTTCTTGTGCCGCTAATAAAGTAATTTTCCAAATCTTTATAGAAATAAGAGAAAGTCAAAGAGCCAACAGGCGCAAAATACCACTCTAGTGTGAGATCATAGTTCACCGCTTCCATTGGCTTTAAGAAAGGGTTACCCGAGTTAGCTGTGTAACGCCCTATAGTAGACGAAACCAAATCAGGTTGACCATCACCATTATTGTCATCGCCGACAACATTAATGCGGTCTTGCTCTTGTATTGCGACATAGTTTCTCAGGAGACCAAGTTGAGGTAAGGCGATAGTTTCCGCAACACCGAACCTCATTAATACTTCATCGGTAATATTAAGCTTGAAGTTGAAACTAGGCAGTATCGTATTGTAATCGCTCGAAGATACTAATGATGTTGAAGCAGCGTTACCGAATGCCTTTTGGTCATCAGGTAAATAGTTTTCTTGTTCATTAGGGTCGTTGGGATCATCAGGCACGTTATCTGGGAATACTATGAAGCCAGCCGTATCGTTTTCGATATTAACATAACGCACGCCAAAATTCCCTGAGTAGTCCATATCCCCCCACATACCTTCGAAATTGGCCTTAATATAGACGGCAGTATTTACTTCGTCGGTCTGGTTTACTTCATTGTCGATAAAGTCAGAACCATCTGTATTTCGCGCAGAGAGCGGTGCCCAACCGCTGGAGACTGGTGCCAACGCTGCACCTGCACTTCTATAATTTTGAGCTAGTGACATAGCGGGGAACAGGAAGGCGTTGCCACCATCTATGTCAAGAACGCCGCCACGGGCAAAGTTATCAAAGCTAACTTTTTCGTGGGGTACTTGTAATCCAGCAGCGGAGTCATACCAAGCGACATCACCCGTCCATGCTTCAGATAGTACACCCCAATTGTAAGTTGACTGCCGAGTGGTTTGCTCGCGTTTAGCGTAACGAGCCCCGAACTGCACAGATGTCAGAGCACCGTCATCAAAGGTATATTTTGTATCAAAGCGCGTTGCTACTTCTTCACCTTCGTTAGCCGCAATGTGGTCCATCGCACTTCGAAAGAACGAGCGACTCGGGTCAGTAAAGTGATTATTATTTCTATCAAAATCGGGTTGACCGTTGAATGTGGGCGCATAGAAGTCAATTGAGGGCTTACCACTACCCGAGACATCCAAACCGATAACTGCATCGGTTGCTCCCATTACAGTAAAGTCAATGACGTCGTTCGTCCCTTCTACATACTGAACATCAAAATTTAAGGCCCATGAGTCATTAGGCGTATATTTTACGTTAAGACTCATATCTTCTACTGTTGATTCGTTATCGCGAAAACGAGACTGGAGTGAATGGTTCATACCAAATATACCACCCGGTGTGCGCTCACCCTCGTTTCCACGCCACCCCTCGTCTGAGGTCATAACACCTTGCTCAAAGTAGCCATTCGAGTCAAACTCAAATTCGGTACCGTCAATCGGAATCAAACCATCTTGCGCATCAGTATCATCCATTTCTACCGCGTTTTCAGTCCATGCCAATTGGGAATCACTACGAATATACTCCCCTGTAGCCAAGATGGTGCGGTCTGGATTTTGCCACTGGACAACCGCTGCAAAGCCTTGACGAGTTCGGTCGTCTTTTTTACGTGTAAGTCTGGCGCCCTCAGGGATTAGATTGTCGTTGTCAGCCTGTGGCCAGTATTGTCCTACCATCGCACCGTCAGACTGCGCCTTAAGTTCGGAGTGAGATGCGTTAACAAGTAAGCCCCACTTACCGCTGTCGTTTTCAAATACGTTACTGTAAAGCGCTGAAAACGTCGGTGTGGTCTCTTCGATAAAATCCGCGTATGTAGCGTCAGCAGAAAAAGCAAACATTTGACCGTCAGTGTCAAAAGGCTTTCTTGTAATGAGATTTACCGTACCTGCGATACCACCTTCTATCATGTCGGCAGTACTATTTTTAAATACTTGGACTGATCCCATCAGTTCCGGCGGAACATCTTGGAAACTTAATCCCCGACCAGAATCTGCTGTGAAACTGTCACGGCCATTAAATTCGCTTCGCACGTGTGTTAAACCACGAATAACAACACCGCTACCTTCTGTACCGAAGTGATCTGGGTCATTTGGTGCCGCAAAACGCCCCATGGTTATGCCTGGTAAACGAGATATCGCTTCAAGTACAGACCGATCTGGGAAGCCACCTATGTCAGAGGCATCAAGTGCATCGACTACAGTTTCACTGAAACGCTTGATGTTTTGAGCGTTGAAGAGATCGGCTCGCGTCCCGCGTACGTCAATTATTTCCACCTCTTCTTCTTCGTTATTCGTCTTAACGTCCTGCGCATTTACTTGTCCGGCCGTTAGTCCTAATACGGCAGAGGCAAGTAACGAATATCTGAATCGTTTGTTGTGTTTAAGTAATGTGTGCTTTCCAGTTGTCATACGAAATCTCTTGTTTTTATGCATTAAATGGCCCGTACGAGCATCTATTAAATATAAAAATTGGTGCCTATATACCGAGCATATTGCTCCCATTTCTACGTGGTTTAATATGATGCTAGCCTTTTCGTTGTCGTGTAGTCGCTTGTAATCCGTGTACCACCTTTTCCCTACTATCAACACGTCAACAAGCTAACCTACTACCGCTTTACACCTCACAATCTAGCAACATTAAAATAACATTTCGACCAATATGGAAGTTACGTGCAAACTTGAACGAAAAATTACTATAAACCTCAAAACAATAACTTAAGAAATTGAAATAAAAGAGAAATATATAACGTTCAACTTTTCGAAATTCTTGAACTTGAACGTTAAGAATTATCAAAAACCATTAAGTAAACATATTTATTACATTAATCTATCATTAAAAATTTATCCCATAATGTTTTCTATGCATGGCCTATACTCGGTTCTTTATAAACAATACAAATTTAATGTTTACATAAAACATAATATGAATTTACATAATTAAAACGTTCAAGTTTCTTCGTTTTCACAAGTATTGACGATTTTTGCATTACTGTTTCTTAGTATGCTAACTCCAAAGGAAAAAGAGCTTATGTGATTACAATGAAAAATATGATGAATAAATTGCCAGTGGGTTGCTTGCTTTCAGCATGCATAGTGCTAACTCCTCTAACGCAAGCCAAAACAATGCCATTTAAAGATCTACAGTTGCCATTAGAAGAACGAGTAGACGATTTGATAAACCGATTAACTGTAGAAGAGAAAATAAGCCAGCTGTTTGATAAGTCAGCGCCCATACCCCGACTTTCTATACCTGAATATTATTGGTGGAATGAAGCATTACATGGGGTGGCCAGAGCGGGAAAAGCCACTGTATTCCCTCAGGCTATTGGATTAGCGGCGACATTTGACCAAGACTTGATGTTAGACGTTGCCACCGCAATTTCCGATGAAGGGAGAGCGAAACACCATGCCTTCCTTCGCAATAGCACGACTTCTATGTACGGCGGACTGACCTACTGGTCACCTAACATAAACATTTTTCGCGACCCAAGGTGGGGACGCGGTCAAGAAACCTACGGCGAGGACCCGTTTTTAACCTCCACAATGGCTACTAGCTTCGTAAAGGGGCTTGAAGGAAATGACCCTACCTATCTAAAATCTGTTGCGACAATTAAGCACTATGCAGTTCATAGTGGGCCCGAGGTATCTAGGCATAGTGATGACTACATAGCATCAGAAAAAGATCTTTCAGAAACTTATCTTAGAGCCTTTAAGGATACCATCTCAGCTACCGATGTTTCATCTGTTATGTGTGCTTATAATAGGGTAAATGGATTACCTGCATGCGGCAGTGATCCTCTCCTGAAAGACCTATTACGAGGTAGCTTTGGCTTTTCTGGTTATGTAGTCTCTGATTGTGGCGCTATAGCTGACTTTTATGATGAAAACTCTCATCATGTAGTAACGAGCCCAGCAGAAGCTGCGGCTAACGCATTAAAAGCGGGCACTGACCTGAATTGCGGGGATCATCACGGCAACACATTTAGCTATTTGAAGGAAGCATTAGCTCAAGGGTTAGTAGAAGAACAGGACATCGACCGCGCACTTACTCGTTTGCTTACAGCACGGATGAAGCTGGGAATGTTTGATGAAAACAACACACATCCATATACCCAAATATCAGAGTCAGTAATCGGCTCGGATGCACATATTGACCTTGCCCGTCATGCCGCAGAGTCTTCTATGGTGTTACTTAAAAACGATGGAATATTGCCCTTAAAGTCTTCAAGCAAAATTGCACTTATCGGTCCAAACGCTAACAATAATTCTATCCTTGTAGGGAATTATCACGGTACCCCTGTAGCACCATCAACGCCAAAACAAGCGCTAAGTGCATTTCTTCCAAAGAATAAATTCAGCTATGCACCGGGCAGTAGCTTAACGGAAAATATTTACGCCCATTTCAAGGCCGTTCAAGCATCGGTATTTAGTCATACCAATGCCCAAGGTGAAAGACTTCCTGGGCTGGTTGCTGAGTATTTCTCGGCAAGCCATTTTAATTTACAGCCTGCTCATCGGCAAATAGAGCCAAACATAAATTTGCCTAAAACAGGTATTCCTATGCATCGTCAACCTAATCAAGAATTCGCTATTCGTTGGCACGGTTTATTCAAACCTCAGAAGACCGGTAACTATGCATTCAATCTAAGTAACATCGATGCTTATTTAGATGATATTCCTGTTGCTGACACCATGCATTTGGAAGCAGGAAAAACCTATTCATTTCGCGCTGAGTCTGTAATTCAAAAGTACTGGCACAGTAACGTTATCGCTCCTGATATTCGCTTTGAATGGGTAAACACAGACGTGGACTTAGCCGCTGAAGCAATCAAAATTGCGAGAGAGTCAGATGTTATAGTATTTGTGGGTGGTATTAGCGCGCAATTGGAAGGCGAGGAAATGGCACTGCAAATTGATGGCTTTTCACATGGTGATAGAACGCATATTTCTCTTCCAAAAACTCAAACAAAGCTTCTAAAAGCACTTCATAAATTAGGAAAACCAATAGTATTAGTCAATATGAGCGGCAGCGCCATGGCCTTGAATTGGCACGATAAAAACCTTAACGCTATTATCCAAGGTTTTTACCCAGGTGAACAAACTGGGCCAGCGTTATTGAATATTCTGTACGGAAAGGTTAGCCCTTCTGGCCGCTTACCTGTTACGTTTTATTCGTCGGTGGACGATCTACCCGACTTTAAAGACTACAGTATGGAAAACCGTACATATAAATACTACAAGGGTACACCGCTTTATCCTTTTGGTTATGGCTTGAGCTATACCGACTTTCGCTACGATTCATTATCGCTATCTCGAAATAAAAACGGACTAGCGATTAGTGCAACAATAGAAAATCTCGGCGAAATAACGGCAGATGAAGTGGTGCAGGTCTATCTATCCATGCCTGATGCACCGAACGAGGTGCCACAACGCGAATTGGTTGCCTTTAAACGAGTGACGATTAAAAGTGGTCGACAAGAAAAAGTACAATTTACTCTAACAAGCGACCAACTTACCTATGTCGATCAAAGCGGTGTCCGACAACCCTACTTGGGTACACTAAAGGTGCTTGTAGGCGGTGGACAAGGACTGAAACGTAAGGACAATGTAGTGCAAGATACTATAGAACTTAAATAGTTTAGGGGCTTTCTGGCGAAAGATGCTTAGCAAAGCATCTTTCGCGTTAGTTCGATATACCTGAAACGTGTACGTACTGTGAGTAATTAAACTCTAGTTAATTAAGGCTCTAACAATGCCCTTGAAAAAGCATCTAGTATTGGTACTACTTATTCTGCCCATTATTTTCGGCTGTGCGAAACACCACATAGGAATAGCGCATTTTGAACGGTACCGGCCGCCAATAACAGAATATATGCGAACACCCGCTATACTGGTTTTTTCCGGCACCCATGGCTGGAGACATAATGAGGGTATTTCTGGTGCTGATTTGTTTTTTACAGAATTAGCTAGCGCACGAGGTTACGGTATCTATACAACTGAACATCCCGGTATTTTCAACAAAGAAGACCTCAGCCGATTCGAGGTAGTGATCTTTAACAATGTCTCAGGCGGAGTGTTGAATGAAGAGCAAAGAAGTATGTTCGAGCATTGGATGCTGAATGGTGGATCATGGATTGGGCTACATGGTTCTGGAGATTACTCAATGGGAGACTGGAACTGGTATCAAAGCAATTTAATTGGCGCTAGATTTATTGGTCATACAATGGGGCCACAGATTCAGAAAGCGACACTGGTGAACTTGAATTCAAATCATCCTATTATGATAAATGTGCCGAAAACATGGGAGCACGAAGATGAATGGTATAGTTTCTATAAAATCCCAGATATGCCCGGGCTACAAGTATTGATAGGAACTGACGAAACGACCTATGAGCCGCTAAACAATGTAGTCCCCGATTGGCCTGAAAATTTGCGGATGGGGTCGACGCCAGATAAACACCCAATTGCGTGGGCTCTTTGCACACCAAATTTCCGAGCGGTTTATTCTGCTATTGGCCATATGCATAAAAGTTTTGATGAAACCGTTTATCGACAATTTTTAACGAACGCATTTGATTGGGTGAGAGACTCAAGCGAAGCTACTCTATTAGAACAGGAAGAGCAGGCGTGCCCACAATAGCAGAGTTTATATTCTTGCTTGATTTGGATTATGAAACACTGCAATAGGCTGCTTTAAACCGAAGTAACTTATCGGTCTTATATTTAATATCTTTTAACGTCACTAATCGGCTTATCTATCACTGTTCGTCAATCGGTGCCTTTTCGTATGTACTGACGCTTCCAACCTTTACTTTTCATTGAACCCTCATCTCAATGAGGAATGAAGATTGGCCTGATCGACTTCGGGTATATAGTGACTACCTCTAGTTCTGTTACGCCTGAATTCGCGACGCAAAGTACTATGACTCTTTTTCAGGCAATTTCCCATTTCTCGGTAACTGAAACTCTCGCGCAAGTAGGTCTCTATCTGGTATCTTTGCCCATCAGCAACTGCTTATAACTCATGGTTGTACCTCCATTAGTCTGGCGACTTTAGAATACCATCGACAAGGAGTTGGTCGTCTCATCGCCGTTCAACCATGAGTGATGCAACTATCATTTTAATTTGCGCGTTAGTATTTATGGAGAAAAGTTATGAGTAACAATTCAACCACGTTCAAAGCCCTGCTTGTTGAAGAGCATAACGATAATAGCTTTAGTAAAAAAGTAGTTGAGCGAGAAGTGAGTCAACTTCCAGATAATGACTTGTTGATAGACGTGCATTACTCGTCTTTAAATTATAAAGACGCTATGTCAGCAAGTGGCAATAAGCGAATAAGTCAGAACTTTCCTCATACGCCCGGAATCGATGCAGCAGGAATAGTAGTTAGCGATAAGTCAGGTACCTTTAGCGCTGGTGACGAAGTCCTTGTGTTTGGTTATGACTTAGGCATGAACACTCCTGGTGGGCTTGGTCAAAAAATATCAATACCAGCCGATTGGGCAGTTAAGCGCCCCAGTTCATTGTCTCTGAAAGAAGCGATGGTTTATGGCACTGGAGGATTAACGGCCGCGCTTTGCATACAAAAATTAGAGAAAATGGGAGCGAAGCCCAGTGACGGCCCGGTGGGTGTGACTGGCGCTACTGGAGGTGTTGGCAGTATCAGTATTGCCCTACTCTCTCATCTTGGCTATGACGTTATAGCCTTTT
This sequence comes from Alteromonas sp. KUL42, assembly GCF_006538325.1. Classification (GTDB taxonomy): domain Bacteria; phylum Pseudomonadota; class Gammaproteobacteria; order Enterobacterales; family Alteromonadaceae; genus Alteromonas. The sequence goes on along the minus strand of NZ_BJKK01000009.1, from coordinate 54,071 downwards.
CAGGAAAGCCTGAACAATCTGAGAAGCTTAAGTCACTGGGTGCTAGCGAAGTTTTGCACAGAGAAGTTATTTTAGAAGTAAAGGACGCTATTGCCGGCAAGCCTAAGTGGGCTCACGCTATTGATACCCTAGGTGGAGATTACTTAACAGGATTGCTTAAGCAAGTTAAACCTGGTGGCGGAGTCACTTCTGTCGGACTCGCTGCTTCACCTGACATAGCAATGAACGTTATTCCTTTTATCACAAGGGGTGTTTCTTTATTGGGTGTCGATTCGGTTTACATACCGCTTGAAGACAAGCAACATATTTGGAAGCGCGTGGCGACAGACATGAAACTGCCTAACCTAGAAAGCTACTATCAAGAAATATCACTACATGATACGCCAGAATATCTAGATAGATTCTTCAATGGCAAAGTGGTTGGTCGTTATGTAGTCAATCTAGTCGACGCGTGAATCTGATAATCACGGCCATTTTACGAACTGCTCAATGTTAAATTAAAGTTCTATCATCTTGTTAACAACAAGCTAAAAATCTGCGCTGATTACCATCAAAGATAAGAAGATTATCAGTAGATAGTTACGCTCAGCGCGGTTTTATTGCTGAAGAACCCTTTCCGATAAATTTCACTTACTTTTGAAATAAGAAACATCTCGCTTTTATTTCAACTTAAGACATTGAAAAGTAAAAACACTTACTACTTCCACATAGCTCTTAGCACGAATCATTTTGATGTCTTTTTTAAATTGCTTCAATAAAGGATAATACTTAAATAAAGAGGACGGTTGATAGCCGCAGTGCAAATTTGATACTAGCTCGAACAAATATATTGACTGACTAAATTCTAAATGAACTTAAAGAAAGAGAAAAACGACAACTATGATTTCGCTCGTTTTAGAAATGTTTAAACGCTGAGGCTTATTAATTGATAACTAATTACTAAGTGGCAGCAAACCTTGCATGTGAGAAAACACAAGAGACTTTATTATGACTAAAATTGACTGGATTTTTAGTGACGAGGACCATAGCTTACACCAAGAGTTTCCTAGTGAAGACAGTCTCTCAAATCCAAGCGACAATACAAACCCAGTAGAACTGATTATCGACTTCCCTGTTTCGTTCAATGTAACCCAAGGGCATACCGGCGATGAAGGTTTTTCTCAATTATCTGTTGATATTCCGGCAAATATCATGGATAGAATGGCCATCGCTTGGTGCGAGAAGCGACGACTCAATGAAGCTCTTGGTGGACCTGTTGGACGTGAGTTTGGTTTAGTAGATTGTGGTCACGACGAGCAAGCTTTCGAAGGCCTAGTAGAAAACACTGAAATACAAGCAAACTTGGAGTTCGATAACATTTTTGAAGTTATTGCAAACACCAAAGAAGAAGCTCAGCGGTTGAAAGAAGAGTCTGATAAGTTAATTCAAAATAGAAATATTAACGAATCAGGAAAAAAGCGCTCGGTGTTACTTACGAGATATAAACGAGCGGCTTTAAGTATTCTCGACCATATTAGAGCAAATAAAAATTTGAATGACGAATCATCGCTACTTTCGGTAATTGAAGAAGGGTTATTAGCCAGCCACATTATGTCTTCAGACGAGCATTTATTAGACTCAACTTGGCAGTTTGAAGATAAGTTGGCTGCAGGAGTATATGCACCTGGATTAGACGTCAATGGTCGATGGCTACTCGTAGGAACCGATCGTGGAAATGAAAAATTAGTGGTAGCACTACCTCCCCTCAGCGTCAAAATTGTTGAACGATTAATTCAACAAAGAAAACTAATTGCAGAAAAGTCAACTCGATGGGCTACCTCAAAAAAACGGTTGACAATGTATCGTTGGAAAGATTAGTTAAATTCGTGCTTTCAGCTAATTGGCAGCAATCAAGCCCCTTGAGTCTTAACAGCAAAATTTGCTGTGCGAAGTACAACTTAAGACAGCACAAAACGCATCTAGATTTTTAATTTGGACTTCCGCTGAGAGCGTAAAGCGGACCTTGGATACTCTGACTCGCCAGTCCGCTCCAGACAAATTGCAGACCTTCAGAAGGTTGATATCGGACTTACTATTTGTGCCATTAGCAGACGTTAAGATTTATTGCAGCAACTACTTCCTTCTTGAATAGGTGGGCACTTAACAGTCCCAAAAGAGCAATAAACGCAACAATCACCTATTAAAGGCTTGAGTAGCGCTTTGCATCCCTCACATTCGTAATACCACTGGCAAGCGTTTGTTGGCATGGTCTCGACCTTACTAAAGCCGCACTCGGGACAAGTAATCTTAGATTCCAATTCTATACCTCGCATACGGGTTCCTTAACTGGCTTAACGACATCCAATACTGACATAAATACCATCCATGTGATCCCAAAGTAAAATAAGTAAGTGCTCCAGTCGTATTGCCACAGTGGATAAAGAGTCAGCAATACTGCAATTGGGCCAATTACACTTAATATGCCCCTTACCACATGCTTATGTTGATACCAGTTGTACGAGTTGACCAATAAAGCGAGCGCAGCAAACAATGGTAATAAAGTATTCACCGCTATTCCTTCAAAATGTGATAGAAAACCAAGCCCTAAAGCTGATGCTAGTGAACCAAGTGCGGGGAAACATGCTGTGCAGCTAAGTGCGGCTAGCCAAACGCCACCAGAGCCTACTTTATCTAGAATTTTATTCATCATAATTACCTCTACTTTTGAGGTAGTCTAAACTCCGTACATAGGTACGGAGTCAATAGTTAATTGAGCGAATTGATTATTGGGCAGGAATTAGGGTCATGGTTGGCTTTACAAGAATTTGTCATATCTTGAATCACATGTTCTAGCCGCTGCAAAATAGCAATTTTCTCTCGAATCAACTTAAGTTTTTGTAATCCCATCGATTCGACATCAGCGCAGTTTCCACTCATCGTCATGAGCGAAGCGACTTCATCAAGTGTAAAGCCCAAGGCTTTAGCTTTTAATATGAATTTAAGTTGACTCACATGGGTGTCGTCATACATGCGATAACCACTATCAGGTTTTAGTGGCTGTACGATAAGTCCTTTACGTTCATAAAATCGGATTGTTTCTACGCTAATGTCTAGTTCTTTAGCCAGCGTTCCAATGGTTTTCATAAGCGGATTCTCTAAAACAATTAGCATTATTCTATCATTATTAGACAAGTGCTGAACTTCCGTTAATCGCACACTAAACCAATTGATTTATCATACTGCAAGTGTCTGCAATACGTACTTTTCTGTCGTTTAATTACAAATATTCGAACGGCTGCTAATGGCACAACTCGGAAGTTTAAAGCCTACACTATGAAGTTCGTTCCTTTTCTTAAGCAGACTACATTCTGCTGAATCACTAAAATCTACTTCGCATTTATCTTCACAGTTTAATGAGTGACGCATCTAAATTATTTCTCAACAGAACTAAGCCTAGATTTGAACACGTCACTCTACACAACGCAGAACCCGCGCTAAAGCTTGAGGTTAGCGATCGTTTCTTTGATGCAGTTATGAAATATTTCATTAACCATACGCTCCTCTCCAGCTTTGCCAGAATGCTGTTCTTCATTTTTAACAAGATTTATTAAACGACAAGCATTTTGCTCGATAGCTTTTGTCATTTTTCTTACCTGAACCGCCGCCAAAGAAGCGGGGACGTGTAACTCCTCAGCAAATTCCATAATGTTTGCTTCTGACAATTCTCCCAAGAATTGTGCTTTTCCCATAGGCTGGGATAATTCATGATCCATGTGTTTATGCGGCAGCTCATATATCGCCGTCGACAATAAATCATAATGTGGGGTCATAACTACATCAGAGCCTTTGATGAAGAATGAGAGGTTTTTCAGATGAGCGTCGCCATTACCTACTAACGCATTAAATAGAGCCCAACGAAAGATATCCAGCGTTGTTTTGGCTTTCATTCTGGAGAGCTGCGCCAGTTGGTTTAGATTCTCTGCTGTACTGTTGAGGTATTTCATATTTGGTGCAAGATTCAGTAACTGACAACCATCTAAGACATGGCAACGATGTTGATCAGGGTACAAGCCTACGCGATCAAACCGCTCTATAAGGTATACCGGTTCTGGCAAATAGCGAATATCTACCGAAGGGACGTCTAAACCACAAAGCTTTGCCAACTTCATTACAAACCATTCATTCCTAACGGTGTGGTAATAAACATCTGGCGAAGAATGTTCAGGTTTAAGAATGTGAGTCGACGGAAAAAATCCCGAAGGCTCCAAAATTTCACCGTCGCGATAGATAACCAGCATCTTGTGCTGCGCCCCTGCTACGGACATTCTTTTACGCTCGGCGCGGTTCAAAGGCGCTTTTGGCAAATTTTTTATCCGCTCATTCACTTCTTCGTAAGTAAGTGAATGTACTTCACCTCTTGTAAGCGGCTCGCCCTCTGGCAACAAGGTTATGGCACCAGCAGATTCAGCACCGGCAACTTTGAGTAATCCAAAAGCATCGTCTATTGGCACTCTCACGTTTTTTGCCAGCAAATCACGCGCTTTCTCTTCGGGTAACAGGTTGTCAAAAAACCACTGCACCGGTCGATAGGTAGCACCGTCGATGTGCTTCCCTTCTCGTAAAGGAATATGAGGAGACAGCGGGTGGCGATTCTCGCTTGCTAACCAAGCTGGGGCGTACTCAAACCCCCAAATATTATTCTCGTCAGTCAATTTGCCAACGAACGTATCATCCGCATATACATCAAGAGCTCGGTTCATAAATCAATGCCGTTTATGATTTGTGACATCCGTTTTCGTTGTGCATCTGAAAGTGACTCTTGTTCAATTGGTACATCAATGGTGACCGCGATCCCCAATGAATCCAAAACTCGCAACACTCGACCTAATTCAACCGTCGGCTTGCCATTCTCAAATTCACTAAGGAACGTTGTGCCATTGGAAGACAAAGAGGCAACAGACATCTGATCAAGACCTTGCGTCTTCCTGACTAATTGCGCGGCTTTACCCAATTGTTTGACATCTTTAACTGAAAATTTCACACAACACCCTCAAATATATGCGTCCGCGGTTATTTTATAAAAGATGAGACAAATAACAAGTGTTTATATGCGTTCGCGGTTAAATTAAACTTCACGCCTTATAATGGCTAGCAGTAACCGCGAGCGCGGTTACAATGTTTTTTTCTGGTTCACGCCATCTAATAATGAGAGCTAATTCAGGTTACATACTTTCTCTCATTAAAAAAGGCCGTAGCACTACGCTACAGCCTTTCTTTATCACCAAAGGTTTAGGCTAAAACATCATCTGTTGAGTACCCTTAGGACCATCGTAGTCATATTTGAACCAGTCTACGTCGATGTAACCGTCATCCTTCTTCTGGTTCCAAGAAAAGAAGCCTAATCTGTCACCCGTCCATTTACCGAAGCTAATAGTGAAAGTTGGGCCGAAAGCCCGATAGCTTTTGCCATCTAAGCTGTATTCGTACGTTGCTTTGTTCCTCGCATTAGAAGTTCTGACATATAGCGTGTCGCTTTCGATTATTGGGCCAACTTCTTTTTTACTCATTCCATCCATGTAAAACAAACGAGTTGTGCCATCTTCTAGGCCTTCCACGCCTAATAAGTTAAACGTACCGCCGTACCTAACAAAACCCGCTAATTGATTTGGCGCTATACCGCTAATATCGAACTTCGCTACAGCCGTGCCTGTTGTAATGCCCATTATACGTTGGCTAATGGTATTACTAGCGCGCCAGAAATCGCCATCTGAACCATCATTATTAGTCCATTCGTTAATTTTAGGGCCGTACTTATCGCCTTGCGGTAAAACCTTACTAGCCTTAAGCCTTAACCAACCATCTCGTTCTGATAATGACCAGTGACTGTCTCGTGGATTATGGTTCCACTCCCACTGTGGGCCTAAATCGCCAGCAGAAAAATCGTCATCTGAACGCGGCGCCGCGATAGGGTAACCTTTTATCGGTTTTTCAAAACGTTTAACAGGCTCACCTATCCCATCATTGTCTTCATCTACACCAATAATTGGCCAGTCGTTTATCCAAGTAACAGGCTCTAGACATTGTGGACGACCTTGAAATGGAATATCGTCATTTTGAATAAGCTGATGCATATACCACCAACTACCGTCAGGAGCTTGCATTAACCCACCTTGGCTTGCACTACGGTTACCAAATTCTGAACCTTTCTCCAATACGGTTTTAACCTCATACGGTCCATAGATACTTTCTTTAGACCGCAAAACCAATTGCTTTCTATCATTCTTTGGATTTTTAACACCAGGCTTTGTAGATTTGTCTCCCATGGTCCACTGCGCCATGAATATGTACCAATACCCGTCTTTCTTATAAATTTTGGCAGCTTCAGCACCCATTCCGGTATATACCAGCTTGCCCTCATCAAGTATTTTAGTGCCATCCCAGCTCATTCGGTAAATTCGATTTTCATTACCTTCAATGGTGTTATCTGCACTTTTTTGTTTAGTACCTGAGTTAACAATAATGTAGGCTTCGTGTGTTTCCTCGTCCCAATATACAGCTGGGTCGTCTAACACATCAGCTTTGGGAAGCATCATGATTGGCTCGCTCCACGGGCCTTCAATATTGTCAGCTGTTGTGACCATTAATCCGTGTTGATAGTCTATTTGATACACGTACCACTTACCCTCGTGATACGCTAAGTCACCAGCCCATACTCCAAAAGAATAGCCATTCATTCGATCCCAGTTGTATTCCGGCGCCCAGGATAGACTGGAAAAAGCGTGACCAACGTTTTCCCAGTTCACCATGTCTTTTGACTTAAGAATAGGCATACCTGGCGACATATGCTGCTTCGACGTGATCATGTAATACGTGTCGCCCACTTGCTCAATATCTGAGTCTGGGTAGTCGGCGTTTAGAATGGGGTTTATATAAGTGCCGTCACCTTGATCACCGAAGCTTCCGGTAGTTGCCTGTTTTGTTGGCCTCTCTTGCATAGAAAGCGTGCTTGAAGCATCAACCTGACAACCAGAAAGCACCGTAAGTAGTACGGATGCAATACCCAATTTTTTAAAGTTCATTTGCTTTAATGTGTCCATAGAATTTCAACTACTCTTTTCAGTAAGTAACATTGGTGCGATCGTTAACAATATTTACATAGTGACACATTTTGATTACCATTGACAAATATCAATCATTTGCAATCACGAACTTTCTTCGGATACATACCTGCCTCAGGTTTTGAAGAGATACGTGTTAGGGGCCCTCGTGAAATCTTTAATAAACCTTGTAGTGGCTGGTTTTGCACTTTCTGCTTGTAATTCAGCTTCTATTATCAATAAACATTCCGAGTCTTCGACTCTTGAGCACGTCAATTTACCTAGCGGCACACTTGCGGTTGTGATAGACGGCAATTCACCTGACCCTGATGATATAGGCGCAACTCCTGTTTTATTGGCGTTACTTGATAAGGCCGGCGCTGCCGACAGACTTGTTCATATTTCTCACTCTTGCGATTTAGACCCCTTCAGAAATAAAGCTAGGTATCAAATAGATCCAGAAAACGAGAGCAGACGTCAACGAGTGCTCGACAGTTCTATAAACCGCGCACTTAATGTTTTTGGTCCATTCGAAAACGTTGAAAAATTATTTAATTGTAGAGCAGAACAACAAGCTGCAATTGAAGACTTAACGCTAGCAATCAATAATTCCACCGCCGATGAACCTTTATGGATTATTGAAGCTGGCGAACCTGATGTTATTGGCTATGCCCTTCAAGAATCAGAAGTTAGCAAACGACAATACGTGAAAGTAGTTTCTCATCACCCCGCAAATGATAACAGCGGAGACTATTTTACATGGCAACAAATACTGGACTTCGGTGTTGAAGAGCACCAAATAGGCGATCAGAATGTAGGCTTGCAAACGCCGATTAATGCTTGGGATTGGGCCAAAGATAGTAAAGATGATGGTATCTCGCTTATCTACGAAATGCTCGAATATGCTGAACAGGACGGTATCGTTCCCTTTCAAGCAGGCAAATTTGATAGCTCTGATGCCGGTATGATTTACTGGTGGATTACGGGTGCGGATAATGGTGGAGACAAACATGCCACACCCGAGAATATCAAGCTTACGCTTAAACAATAAACGTATTAGATTAGACAATCACGCGCCAGCATAGCTTGCGCGTGCTACTTATTTATTCACTTGCTGTCGCTTTTTCCGTTAGCGCTTTAAAATACTCATTACTTTTATACTGGGATACAGGCGACCATTCAGCGTTTTCTTTTGGTAGCTTAGCTTTAAGCTCATTTTTTAAATCAAAATAGAAAGGGTTACTAGCTAAGTTGTTCCACTCGTTAGGATCTGTTGAGTGATCGTATAACTCTTCACTACCATCTTCGTAGCGAATATAGCGGTATCTATCATTCTTTACAGCATGGTTGTTTGGGCCAAACGTAGTGAGAGCAACATGCTCCCATTCCGCATTCGGGTTGATAATCAAGGGGGTAATATCATGCCCTTCATTAAATGGATTTTCTGGTAAGCCCGCCATTTCTACTAGTGTAGGATACAAGTCAACCAGACTTACTGGGCGGTTGCTTGTTAACTTTGAAGAAGAGTTAGGCGACTTAATAATAAGTGTAGTTTTTGTAGACGTTTCCCATAACGCCATTTTAGCGAAACGATTCTTCTCCCCAACGTCATAGCCATGGTCCCCCCATAGTACGACAATTGTATTGCCGGCATATTCGCTAGACTCCAGCGCATCAAGCACTTGTCCAATATAATGGTCTACAAACGAAATACTAGCCAAATAGGCCTGCACAATATTCTTCCATTCTCCAGATTCTATCGCCCAATCGGTCGTTGGCATCATGTCATAGGTAGAAATTCGTTTTGCAATTTCAGGCACATCATCCAAATCGCTGGGTAAATAGGGAGGGAGTTCGATATCATCGATAGGATGCATATCAAACCACTTTTGTGGCACAGTCCAAGGCACGTGTGGACGAAGGAATCCACCAGCGATGAAAAAAGGTTTATCGTGTTTACGCTGTAACTGCTCGACTAACCACTTAGCCGAATCATAGTCTGGCATCATTTGGTCTTTTTCTGGATAGGCCCCCCAGTCAGTACTGGTCCCTTTTCTATCCCATTTAATTGGTTCTGGGGAATACGGACCAAACTGAGCCTGTCTCCCGCCGAATACTTCGAAACTTCCATCAGCTATACTTTGATGAAATATTTTGCCAACCGCTGCAGTGTAATAACCGTGCTGAGCAAAATATTCACTGAGAAATGTCGATTGTGCAGCTTTTCTGTTTGCAGAACGGATGTCGTTATCCTTTACGTGCCCATAAATTCCAGTTGTTGAAGGAAGAAGCCCGGTCATGATGCTCGCTCTTGATGGGCCACAAAGCGGTGCCGGAGCATGAGCGTTAGTGAACGTGATGGCTTCTGAAGCCAGTCTGTCAATGTTCGGAGTTTTGGTACTAGGATGGCCATCCATCGCCCCTACCCAGCTGTTTAAATCATCGACCGCTAACATAAGAATGTTCGGATGATCATTTAATTCTTTTGACGTGCTCTCACCAAAGGCATTAGCTGCAGCGAAAACAAATATACTACCTAGTAAGAAAGCTTTTCTGCCTATCATTCTTTAGTTCCTTAATTAATTATTTAGTTTTACGCCACGAGAACGTTCAAAGTCGACCTTTCTAATGTTGGCTTCGACAAAGTAAAAGTCGCCATAGATTATAGGCGTATCAATTTCACCAGCGTTCCCCATGTCTCCCGTAGCTTCATCGAGCACAAATCCAAGTTCGAAGCTCATATCCCGCCCATTTTTGTCTCTATCAGTTCTATAGTTAGAAGTCAGTTCCGCCATGATTTTGTCAGCGAGAGCTCCATATTTTTGTCTTTGCTTGTCGTCCCTCGTTATAGTTGCGTAACGATAAAGTGCAGATGCGTAAATAGCGGCGGCTGAGGTGTCTTTAGGAATTTTAGTATGCGTTTCAGGGTAAGGTTCGCGTCCGCAAGGAACAAGCTTATCTCCCTGCAGAATGTCAGAACCATACCAGTTTTTCTGGTTTTTGAGCTCGTTTAGCGATTCATCAGTTAGCATTGAAGCGTCTAATATTTGAGGACGATAACCTTTATACGGCAGAATGTGAGGCTCTATTCTGTTCGCACAGAGCTCTAAAATTCCCGAATACACAGACGTTTCTAAAGACGTGTTTTCGGCATATTTATAAGCGTTGTCTCTGTCCGCCCAAAAGTCCCAAAAAGGAACAAAGTCTTCTTCTAGCAAATGCTCAATGCTATTTAGCACGTTACCTAAATGCTTTTCGAAAGCCTCGCGTTCCGCGTCGCTCAGGTTTAAATCAGACATATAGTCGGCAATCGTAACATAACCGTATAACGACCACCCCTGCCCTCTCGCCCATGCTGAAATATTACCTAACCCCTGCCAATTTCCCGGTTTACGTTTGCCATAATCAAAAACATGGTATGCAATGGGATACCGCTGTTCAGAATCATTCTCTTCATAGAAATAATGATTCTTGAGTGTTGTTTTAGCATGCGTTATTGCAATGTCTTTGTAATGCGATGAATCGCTATCTAGCAGGTATTCTAGGTTCATCATGTTGTCGATGATGACTGGGAATGTCCATGGCTCTGCAATTTGGTGTAACTCTACGACCTCTCTACCGTTTCTTGATACGGATACCTTCATATGGGGGACGAAATCCCAAGATTTTATAACACCTTTTTCTGCATTGAATCGGTTGGAGAGCGTTTCTCTACCTTTGGCCAAAATTGAAACATACTTAGATCTAAGCTCATGACTCAAGCCTTCGTAATTTAGGGCTTCGCCATATGAATCATAAAGCATAAAACCTAAATCATGCGTTGAATCAAGCGTAGCATCTCCGTCTAACGCCTTCTGATAGTGCGTGGCAAAGTTTAGAAGTTGCTTTTCCTCACTTTCGGTCCATTCCACGTAATCTTTGTTAGACAGTAATTTCCACATTACTCCGGGGAAAAAGCCGTTAGTCCACTTTTCATATTTATCCATAAAAATGCCTCCGTGCTCATATGAGCGCGGAACACAAATCATTGACGTATCTTCAACGCAGGCCGGTCGATAATATAAATGACGTTCTGCTTCAATATGGCTCGCCATCTTTAGATATTGATCCTTAGCAAAAGTAAGATTACCGAGGGCATCTTGCACGGTGAATAATTGCTCACTTTCTTGGGTTGTCTTAACTTCCTCAACTGTAGGTATTGAAGGATTTTGTTCACTACATGCACTAATTGATATTAAAGTGAAAAGTGTTGCACCTATCCAATTCATATCCTTCTGCACGCTAACTCGCGTATTATGCTCTCGTACTAAGAAACCTTTTTTCTCATCCCTTATATGATCCACACTCTTCCATCCAAATGACTACTTTTGACTAATAATGATCATAAAGTAATGCTTTTGTAAACACAATGTAATATGGTATGTCCGAAACTGAATGTTATTGAAATGTTGCAGTATTAACATTTGGTAATAAACACACATCACTTAATAACAGACTTGAGCTAATAAAATTATGAAATGCCTAAAAACATTGTTAGTTTCAACCACCTTACTGGGTGCGTTTTCGTTAAATGCGGAAGTGACACTTGAACAACAAGTAAAAATTACCGATGAAGGACTGCACTTCGATGGCAGAAACCTCGATTTTTCAAACGTAGGTACACCTGATACGGGTGAGAAGTACGACTATTTTTTCGGCCCGAACATCTCTGCACATGGTGATGCAGTGAAAACCTATAAGCACTATGTCTTTATGACGTGGTATAAGGGCGGGAAAAGCGAAAGAAACGTGATGCTCACTCGTTACAATACAATTAGCGGTGAGTTATCTACGATAGAGTTCCCACACAAGCACACAGGGTTTAGAGGGGACCCACTCGTTGGCGAGTCGCACAACACAATTGGTTTAGCGGTTAGCCCGATTAATGGCACCATCCATATGGTGTTCGACATGCACGCATATGATAACAATAACCACGGCGGCAAATTTAAAGACGATTTCTTTCGCTATTCTTATAGCATACCTGGTGCCGCTGAGCTTCCCCACTCAGAATTTACGCTAGATAAATTTGTAAAAGATACCAGTGAAGTCAGTCAAGGGGATGATGATTACAAGCACCTCACCATGACCGGTGACCTAAGCGATAAAAGCAATTTTGCTCGCCTGACCTATCCCAAGTTTTTTACCACAGTAGACGGTACGCTACTTCTTTATATGCGCCTTGGCGGAAACAATAATGGCGCTTATGTTTTCAATCGCTATGACGCTGAGACAGAAAAGTGGTCGACGTTCACTAAGTTTAATGAAAACAACCAAAAGCTTAAAGGCAACGACTATAACTGGGGCCTTTATGGAAACATGAAATACGTGAATGGCAAGCTTCGCGTAGGCTTTCAACAGCGAAGTAACAATAATTCAGACAAGTATAAATACCAAAACGGTGTCTATTACGCATATTCAGACCATCCAGATGGTTTCGGTGATTGGAAGAACCACAAAGGTGAGCCAATGACGTGGCCGCTCATCAATTCAGATGAGATTAAAGTATTTGAACCAGGTGACTATATAAGCCACACCGAAGCCAACTCGGTTTACATTGTGGGAAGTTTTGACTGGACTGTTACAGAGAAAGGCGACATTCATATAATCAGCAAAGTGCGTTCTACAGACCGTAATAGACCTGATTACGAAGAAGTATATATTCATTCATATAAACCGGCTGGCGCTGATGAATTTATAATTAGTACTGATTTCACCGGTGCAAGCGAGATTTATACATCAGGTGACAATGTCTATATTGTAGGTTTAGAGGGGGGCCGCCCCTATGTTGAGAAAGCCCAAGGCGGCACCAATAACTTTGTCAGAGTGTATAAAGCCACCGATGGACCAGTTTTCGATCACGGTACACTTTATATAAAAGATGGCAAAGTCTACTACTACCTTATGGAGCGTACTTCAGGTAACGCAATGCCGCTTTATCTCCAAATTATCGATTTGGACATAGAGTCTGATGCTAATGCACCGCTAGTATCTTTCCCCTCCCCTTCACTATCTGTAGAGCAAGGTTTTGAAAAACTAAGTCTAAACATTTCTGCTGAAAGCCCTGTAGAAGGCAGAACCATACAGTCTGTTACGCTTTATATTAACGATGAGTTAGTACGTACAGACACATCCCTGCCCTACTTATTTGGTCATGGGTCTAAACCCCATGAAACGGGCGCTATGGGATGGTTGGACACCCATGAGCCAAACCCTACCCCACTTGAGGCAGGACGCCATATATTTAAAGCTGTAGCGGTAGATAGCGAAGGTGATAGCGCTATTGCAACAATGGTACTTAACGTTAACTCAAACGCCCCCATCGTTTCATTTCCTCAAGAGAATTTAGAAGTAGATGAAGGATTTGAAAAACTCAACCTTACCATTAATGCAGAAAGTGCTGTAGAAGGGCGTTCTATCGAATCAGTGTCTCTCTACATTGATGGCGAGTTTGTTAGAACAGATACTTCTCTTCCTTATCTATTTGGACATGCGTCAAAACCTCATGAAACGGGTGCTATGGGATGGCTTGACACTCATTCACCGAACCCCTCACCGTTGACAGCTGGCACCTATGAGTTTACAGCTGTTGCTATTGATAGTGAAGGTGAGGAGTCTACAGCGTCGATGCAGCTAGTAGTGAAGGGCGAGCCGCAACCACCAGTCGTTACGTGGCCTAATTCAACTGTGACAGTCTATGAAGGCTATGAAAAACTAGCGATTACTATCGATGCAGAATCACCTGTAGAAGGCCGTGATGTACAGTCGGTTACTCTGTATAGAAATGGCGAATTGGTAAGGGTAGATACCCGCCCAGTTTGGAACTTTGGCCATTCTCATGCGCCATACGAATTTGGCGCTATGGGTTGGTTAGACCGTCATGAACCTAACCCCTCGCCTTTAGGTGTAGGCACTCACACGTTTACTGCTGTCGCGAAAGATAGTGCGGGTCTTGAGGGTGAAAGCGATATGACACTAGTTGTTCTTAGCTTACCAGGGCCTTCAGTAATGATAAACGAAAGCGATATCTCACTGCTTACTGAATATCAAAACCTTTCCATAACGGCAGACGCCTCTACGGCGAATGACGATATTTCTCTGGTTAGCTTAGCACTTTACATTGATGACCAGTTGGTAAGAGAAATCTATGAACCTCCATTTGAATGGGGAGCTGAAAACTATTCAGATGAATTACTCGATTTGCCAGAGGGTACGCATTTAGTAAAAGTCGTTGCTACTGATTCAAACAATAAGCAGTCTGAATCAAGCATTTTTATAAATATTAATCTACTCGGTGACCTTAACAATGACTCCGTTGTAGATAATAGAGATATTCGACTCTTTACGGCTGCGATGCGCAATGGACAAGAAATGAATATTCGTTATGACTTCAACAATGATGGCGTTGTAAATAACAGAGATACTCGCGGTCTCGTTCGTCGCTGTACCTATTCACGCTGCGGCTCAAATTAGGAGTAAAAAATGAAAATAGCGAATTTAATTCTTATCTTTGGTTTAGTGATGTCCTTTTCGTCGAAAGCATCATTAATTACCTTTTCAAATGATTCCTCGTCCTACCTAAATGGAGACATCATTGAAATAGAGGTATTCATAAACAACGCTAATCCTGCGATAGACTTCCTTGAAGTTGTATGGGATTTCGATGCTAGTCTTTTCGAATTCGATGTGCTTTCCGTCACAGACAGTGTGTTTAATAACTCTTACTTTGACGATGCTTATGCCGTTGGCAATGAATTAATATTCCAACTAGGCCTATCACCCAATTGGAGTAGTGTTCTCGGTACGTCATTTAAACTGGGTACGTTTAGCTTTGTTGCTTTAGAAGACGGCGTGTTATCACCTGAACTTACATTAGTTGACATGTATGCGCAAAATTTTGACGGAGACGACATAGACGCAACATCGGTTCCTGCCCCATCAACCCTGGCAATATTTTGTATTGCAGGGATTATATTTTTCAGAAAGCGGATGAGTTAATTAAAATGGCCCAAGATTTCTAGTCTTGGGCCGAATTTTTCCTACCGTTTTAGTCTTTTTTGTTTCTGATATTCATAAAGAGAGGGTATAGACACTTTTGAATTTATGTCAGCTATATACGGTAAAGGATAATGTTCCACTGCAAACTTCCTGTTTCCGTATATACCAATAACTCTTGCATCAGGCCCTTCTGTTTGGCCTAAAATTCTTACGGTTTCGTTACTATCAGCACCACTTTCAACAAATATTTTTGCGTTCCACGTGGTGTTATAACGCCCGTGTCCAGGTTGCCAATACCCTGCCCCACCGCCAAACCATAAATCATAGTAGGGACCTTTTTCATCGCGCTGAGCTTCTATATGAAAAGTCATGTTATCGTAAAGGTTTTGGTGATTAGCGCCTGCATGCTGATCTAGCGTTGGCTGAGTGAAAGCTTCTCCCCGCAAAAATACACTTTTAGTCGACTTGGTATTCATGCTAAAGGTATGAACAGTCGGATTTGATATTTTGGCATCTTCGACTAAAAAATTGTGCACGCTGCCAAGGTGAATACCATAATGACCAAAACGTGTTCCATAGCTGTGTATATTGGAGATAGTCACGTTTCCGCTGTTTTCGGTCAATATGGCGCTATCGGCATTGTTAAAGCTTACATCTCTTATCCAACCATTAAACACACTAGTCAAATAGATCCCGTTAAAACCTTGTTCAACGTGATGGCCATAGGTATCACCCATTGGGAATTGAATTGACAACCCCTCAATACCAACTTCTTCTAGGTGCTCCCATGATGAGATGTGGGCGGGTATATCATTATTAATGTCATGTAGAAGAGGATCGCGTATCTCGATCTTATTTCCTTTAACTGATTCTACTTGAGTGGGCTGCATTACTAGTGGACGATTAGGAAAATCAAAGTGATGTGAACCGATCACCAGGTCGGTATCTCCATAAATTGACTTTATAATACCGGCTTGTTTACCGATTTTGTTGTGCCAGTCTATTCTGAGTATGTCACCAACTGAAATTTCTGATGTGTTGCTAACTTCTAAGGTTTTTGTCCCTCTCTTACCTTGGGTAATTTTCGCTAACATTGGAAGCTGTTTATCTAACTCTTCTAGGTAAGGTACTGGTCGAGTTCCTTCTTTTTGAACCCATATCACCCCTCCGGACCAAGAGTATTCTGAAAAATAATCATCGATATAGATCTCAGCATTACGTTGTTTTTTGTTATGTAACCTTAAATAGTTTCTTAATTCATCTAAGTGAGGGGTTTTATCAATGATTGAAAGAGGCATTGGAAAGTAGAGTTGAGTGCCCTTTCCGCCCATTCCTTTCCCGCTAACCGTAATATTTCCCCGAGTAATTTTAAGAATGTCTTTTACGATAAACTGCCCTTTGGGAAATGTTACTGTGACATGTCCATTTATACTATGGGCGTGTTTCAGGGCGCTTAATATAGCCTTTGTATCATCTTTTTCGTCATCAGGTACTGCACCGAAGTCCTGAACGTCTACGTAAGTGGTCGTTTCTCGATGTGTAATATCTCTTTCACCAAAGTGATAACCTGCATAAGAATAATCAGGGAGATAAACATTATTTGATTGTAGTTTTTGTTCGGTATGTAGATCCGGTGCTGCAATAATTGAGTTATGAAATGATGTAAACATTAGTGAGAAGCAAATATACTTTAACGGTGTATATAGCAGTGGCTTTCTATATGTAATTTTAGCAACTCTCATTGTTGAAGCTTTCTCTTTATTCAAAAAGTGGTGTCTTAACAATATATTCACAATCAATCAATAACAAGCACTATCGGTCAAATATGCTGTTGTATATTCACTCGAAGCGATTACCAAATAGTACAAACTTCTCTAACAAGGCTAACGTTTGTTACAAATAACTAATTCAGAATTAGTGAGAGTATCGGCGAAGCCATATATAAACTTTTTATCTAACATCTATATTACTTCTAATGTGTGCACCAATGTGATTATAGGACCTTGTAAGTACAATGTTGCTCTTCAATGACAATAGTGGCGCATGTATGTACTCTTCCTCACGCATCAATGGCGCTGTTTTGCTCTATAGCGCCCTAGCAAGTTCTTAATATGGCCTAGAGATTGGACAGGTAAGCTCAGAAAGAGGCAAAAGTAGATTGTCTTTTAGTAAAAAGAAGAAAATGAGAGTAATTTATTGAAATATACGCGCAAAAAAGCCCTCGAAAAGTCGAGTTTTTCTTAATTGAGCGCTAAGCTAGCTAAATCTTACCTAAGCTCTTTAGTTTTTGTAGGTGTTTAGCTGCTTCCTGAGGTGTTCTTGGTGAGGCGTTTAGTGGTTCAGGTGAGCGGATGGTCTCTATGTGCTTCTTTCTTTGAACAACGTTGCACAATTTTGTTATGAGAGATTTCACACATTTAGCTGCAGTGTCGAACTGTCTTACAATTAAGAATTTCACAAACCCTTTAGTGTAACTATAGTCTATGATGCCCCAGTGCTTTAAGGTGTTGATTACACGTCTAACAGTGTTTTGAGACCATTTTAAAAATCGAGCAAGTGAAGGCACTGTACGCTGTAAGCTATTTCGATTTTTCTCAACATTCCACTTATGCTGGTTTTGAAGATACCCATGCATGATAAGAGCTTTGTGAACATGTTTAGAACTGTTACCTGATAATAGAGATATATTACGTTTCAACTGTCCTACATGCACTTTAAAAAAAGTCATGGCGCGTTCTTGGCTACTTTTACTCTTATTCTTTGAGGTAATAAGCGTCTTTTCTAGCTCCCGAGCGAACAAAGCAGCATAGCTATGCTCGCCCACGTGCAGCCGGTGGGATATTTTATCGTAATACGGGTGAAAGGTGCCCTGCCCTTCCTCTAATGGTTGGCTCTTCTTTAAAAAACCTTTTTCTATCAGGGATGTTATAGCTTCACGAACAGCATTTGGCGAGTAGCCAATCTTGTTACAGATTGCTTGTGTTGTCTGTTTGAATTGTCGTTTGTATGGTCGCATTTGAGATGCAAAAAAAGCAACATGTGCAAACACAAAGGACTCTGTGTCTGACAAATACTCAAATTGCCCTGGCGACATAAAAACAACGTCGTCATAGTTGTTATTAGAATTCATCTTTTTTACCAACAATATACGCAGATTTGCTGATAAAAAACGCATTAGTGGTTGACCTGATCTGGTAAACCGCTAGAATTAGATGTGTAACTGCTTCGAAAAGTTACATCTAAAGACCCGTGCAGTGCGCCAACACTCCACGGGTTTTGTTTTTAGCGCTTCTTATCTATCCATATTTCAAAGTGCTCTTCACTGAGCTTTTAAAGATAATATCATTTTTTTTCTTGTTTTCTCGATAGGTGTAATCTTTATATGAAAGGTATGATAGATCAAGGCGGATCACGATCTATTTGTGATCTTTTTAAAGATTCGATCCAGGTGTTAATCCTTGATTTTGTTAGATTAAAGATTCGATCCAAATACTAATTCAATACTGCGTTATCTGCGATCTTCTAATTTACCCAGAATATGGAGCGCAGACATATCGCGTCTAAAGGCGATCACAGGTATACCCTGCTCTGGGGAATAGCCAATATTGATTAAATAGCCCTGTACAGTAGCTCTTCCATATTCAACGACGAGCTCTCCTTTTCGCTGTTCTGATAGATGACAAGTTCCGACCTGCTTAACGATCTTATCCTCTACAGCTTCGTGTATTTTTGCTTTATAAGACGGATCTGAATTAGCCAAGACCATATTTGAGAATTTTCGTTTGAATTCATTTAGGCTAGATGAAGGTGCCACCGATTCTCTTAGCTCATTCCAGGCATATAGTTGCTGTGCTTGACGACCAGTAATTAAATGCTCTCTAGCCCACAGCCCAAAAAGAATTTCGATCTCATTTTTAGTAGCAAAGACGTCACTATCAATGAGTAACATATCGTCTAATGTCCGCCTTTCCTTAATCGCTGCAACAATACTCTTCACCGTCGAGCGTGGAAATTGAATTACTGCAGCCTTTTTTTCGACGTTTTTTGAATCCTCATAGGTCACTATGGCTTCCAATCGAAACAACTTGTAATACAATTCGATATCAACAATAAAGTCCTTATTACTATCGTAAAAATCTCTCATATCAAAAGTCGTAGCTGAGAGCCGATGTAGCGACTGAATAGCATTATTAATGTAGCCGCCAGCAGAGGCTTCCGATACGGGAATATCTTTGGCCATTGTTATCAGAGGCTCTAGAGGTAGAGTAAAGGTCTCCCCAATATTTTCCGACTCATCTAATTGCTCGGATATATGATTTATCAGCCAAGTGATTGCGCTAGCGTAGTAGCTCATATCGGGAAGATATATAAGCCTCCCCTCCTCTGCTCTGGCTGTAATAAGAACAGGTTTAGGTCTTCCCTCTTCGCGTAGCTTAATGCTAATTGTACTCGATTTATCTTTACGATTAGTCCGCATTGCTTTGACCAAGTAGCGAACTATCTGAAGCTCCATGAACCTTGTTTTGTCGTCGTAGCGTTCAATATTTATCGTTTCAACAGTACTTGATGATACGGACTGTAAATTATCTGAAGCAGCATCTTCTTTTTCTACATCAGACGCTGTTAAGAAATGACCTTTAGGAATTGCTAATTTATAAAGCTTTCCTCTACGTTTCTTAATGGGATCGGTAGTTATAAACTCACTTGAAATTAGCCCTTCCTTTTCCAACTGCACTAAATGATGGCGTACATTCGAAATTTTACGGCTTATTCTCGCTGATATGAAATCTAAGCTAGCCGTTAGTTCTTCAATCTCTTGCAGGGCAATAAATATGTCTGAAGCCACAGTACTAGTAGTAGGTGATATGTTTAAAGAACTACAAAGTCTCATAAATACTTTGAAATCGAAGTCGTCTTGAACCGATACCAGTGGAGCCTTGAATCCATATTTTTCAGATAAACCGAATAGCTCACGCACTTTACTTTCTTCCTATAGATTTTAGTCTTTTTGCAGATTCGATCCAAAGGTTATCCGAGAAGCTTTATCATGTCTACGACTACGCGAAATTGCTAGAATAGATATGGGATGAAATACTGGTCGACAAACTGTCAGCAGTTAAAACTAGAATTGAAAAGAGACGCTAAGTTACTCCTGTTTTATTTAATGCAAAGAACGATAATAAAAGCACTGAACTTTGTCTATTGTTCTTCCACCAGAATTGCTGGTTGGCTTTCTTCAAAATTGAATAGAAAAAAGTATGTCTTCTGTAGATATGGCTATACTGAAAGAAGAGCTCACTGAGGCGGGTTGTTGCTTCGACTATGTAAAGAAGGCTTATGACGGACGTCTTCTAACCTCCTTTTCATATCGTTATTGTTTCCGCGGAAACAACTAACATTTGTTCCCTTGTAGACCAGTAAAATCGCGACTTCACGCCTGACTTCATTTTATTAGTAAAATGCACAAATATGCTGGAAACATCCTGTTGCTTAGCTCGTGAGTTCAAAATTTCTATATAGCCAAAACAAATTCTCGTCGATAGCGAAGTAAGACACTACCTCTTGGTAGGACTTAATCTAGCTTGAGCGAAACTGAAACTTGTTGGAATCAGAAACATTATATATAGGCTATTATAATGACATTCGCGGAAGTATTTATCTTGTCTTTCAAAATAGCAAAATTCAAGCGAACTACTATGCATATCTCTTCCTCGAGAGCTGATAGCTAGATACATCAGCATTTAGTTCTCGTCCATGAGGAGATACAACATATCATGACGGAACAGCCGGACATCATTTTATTGTTGGCCCGAGATTGTGAGCTTTGTGTAAAACGCAGGTTAGTGTTTTCCAGTTATATGATTGGCGTAAACAACTCAACAGGTTTGTTTCTAGAAATTGTTTCCGCGGAAACAATTAGAAGAAAAAACGGTATGGTCTAGTAAAGACGCAGCCTGTAGCAACTCGAGAATAGAAAATTAATTAACGTAAAGTTTTTTTATTACTCAATATTTAAGCGGATACAACGAAAACTTTGCGCGTAAAGGTTGTACTTTGAGACCTTTTTAATCAATCCTTATTCGTCTTCTTCCTCTAAATTTTATATATGGTACTGCAAGCCTATCAAAGTCCTCACTTCTAAAGATTCGATCCGAGACATTAAATAGTTGGCGTGTCAATATAACGAAATGTCCTGAAAGAAGGTTAGAATAATGAATAAAACAGAGTTGTATAACGGAATGCGTGTTCTTTCTAGCTACCACCGCAAGGGTGGCGTAGGTAAAACTTTTTTAGCTTCTACTATTGCTTACCTACTTGCCACTGGTGGCCCAGATGGAAAAGGTAAAAAGCGGCGTGTTTTAGTATTAGACTATGATTCACAGCAAGATTCATCAAAAGCATTTCTGAAAATGGATGCTATCCCAGGAGATGATGAATATGCTGCGCCTTTACATCCAGAGTTTGATGATATAGATGACCCCGAATGGAGTGGTAGAAATACCAGTACCGATATACTGTTCAATTCTCCCGTATACGAATATCCAACTGCTTTTGAAAACATTAAGGTACTACCTTCAGAAGGCAACGTTGATAGAGTGCTCGCGCTTACTCCTGAATCTGATAGATTAGTTTCGAAAATTACCGCTCATATGCGAGATTGGTTCTCAGTTGATGAATTGGCCGACGATTACGATATAGTTATCGTTGATAACCCACCAAGTAAATCTCCCGTGTCTGCTGGCATGTTGGGTGCTGCTACGCATGTGATTATTCCTACAGAACCAGAATACGACTCAATTGATGGCGTGCCGATGCTTCTTAATAGGATCGATCGAATTAACGAAGACAGAGCGCATAACCCACTAAAGATTATTGGTGTAGTTCCTAATAAGGTTCCTAGTAAGTCACGATTAACGCAAAAAGACGAAGTAGCATTAGCGAAACTCTATGATAGCGAAGGGCCTACAGGTAAATACATGAGTGCATTTTGGCTTCAGCAAAGAAATTGTTACAGAGTAATGGAACGGCCATCTGTTGATGAAACACACTTTAACTATGTTCATAACCACCACGCAAAAAGCGAAATGCAAAAACTTTATGCATTAATTGAAAGTAGCTTATGGGGAGATGAAGTATGACTGCTAAAAAACCAAGAAGCCGACGTGTTACGAAGCCATCTTCACAGGAAGATTTGATTAGTAAGTTTCAGTCAGGTGAAGGTGTATCGAAAAAATCTCAACAGATGCTAGATGATTTGAAGCAACGAGATAAGTCTAAAGAGAGTAACGTACACGACGATCCATTGTTTAAGACGTCATCTGAAATAGACAGGGTGCTAGTGGACTACATCCAGCCTCAATCAGATAATCCGCGGTATTTACCTGTCAAGTTTGCTAAACGTGATGATGCTGATTCAATTGCTTTGCTAAAAAACTGCGTAGTATGCGAAAAAGGGCTTATTGAAAATAGGTTGGATAAGAGTAACCCTAGATATGATGCGGTAGACGCAGAAATTGAGGAGATTAAAGGTTTAGCAGAGACACTCAAGCATAGTGAGTTAGTGCACCCAATCGCTGTGTGGCGTAAAAATATGTCTGATTATGCGATTGTAGCAGGCCACAGAAGATATTATGCGATACGTTATTTATATGGTGGTCTGATAAAAGTAAAAGTAAAAATATATGCAGAAAAGCCAAAAAACATAAATGTATTACGCCACATCGAAAATTTTTCGCGTAATGATTTAACGCTACCTGATGCTCTTAATAGTTATTCAAATGCTGTTACTGAGTTAGAAAGCATAGAAGGTGAAAAGCTATCAAAAAGTAGAGCCTCTGTTGTTACTTCATATTTAGGAATAGGTCGTACTACATTCTACCGTTATGACAAACTCTATGAATATCGAGAGTTTGTCATGCCGCTTCTGGAAAATAAAATAGTAGAATCTTTGCGAGGATTATACGAAGAGATAATAAAAGCAGAGCAAGAGGGTAGGGAAGAGGTAGAAAAATATCTCGGATCTTTATTATCGCAAGAAAAATTTCACAAATATCTACAAGTACCAGTAGTTAAGAAAGTAGGCAGAACTAAACAGTTTATTTCACTTCCTAAAGTAAAAGTTGACAAGGCATCCGCAATAAAACGTTTATTAACGGAAGATGTGACTCAGTTGGAGTTAGGAATCGATTGGAACAGCGTAGACTTTAATGACCCGGTGATGTTAGAAAAAGCATTAAAGGAGTTGTTTAAGTCCCTTTCAAAATAGTCTTTGTTTCCGCGGAAACATTTAGGCTCGTAGGCGCTGAAACTCTTTACAATAGCGGGTTTCAGCGCTTTTAAGTAAATGAATTAAATATCGAATAAAATATAGATTATACTTTCCGCCTTTATTCGATCCAGAGAGATAACAGCCTTATCTTAAAATGTTTGTTGTTGTAGCCCGATGTCAATTATCTCGGCTTAAACCTCTCCAGTACCTTCCCAACTAATCTTACTGGAATAATATAAACAATTTGTTATATATAGATTCATCTTCGGCTCTTTTGTACGCGACACAATTTGATAACAATTTTATTGATTGGTAATTACAATTAAGTCATAATCGCTCAAAAGTAATCATCTTTACTTCCTTTTAAGCGGCTTTCTTGCCGAAGCCTAGAATGAAAATAATGGAGGAAATGTGTCGAGTTCAGATGAGTTTGAAACACAACCGATAAGTCCAAATAAGTTACAGCCAGCTCGAGCATTTGCAGGGAGTTATGCAGGGGAACATGTCGCAGGAACAGAATTTGTAATTGGAGCACTTTTTGTATCTTGGGGAGTTGGGGCTGGTGATATTTTAGTTGGCCTACTTCTAGGTAATCTACTTGCTGTGCTTACTTGGGGTCTTTTAACCGCACCAATAGCAACAGAAACCCGGCTTACCTTATATGCTTATTTAGAAAAAATAGCAGGTAAAGGAACAATTAAATTATATAGTGTTGTGAATGGTATTCTTTTCAGTGTGCTTGCCGGTGCAATGATTACTGTATCTGCTTCTGCTGTAAGGATTTTGTTAGATATTCCTCCACAGGTGGACTGGTTTCCATCCGATTTTCGCTTTGTACTCGTCGCGCTCTTTGTCGGTGCTGTAGTGGTATTTATGGCTGTTAAAGGCTTTAAAAAGTTAGCTGCGTTTGCAGAAGTCTGTGCACCTTGGATGATTTTAATGTTCATTATTGGTGCGCTTTTCTTACTTCCCGCTCTAATCGAATCTACGCCTGGTATTACTTCTATTTCGTCATTTTCTGAGTTTTTATACTATTGCAAATGAATCTATATGGGTTAGAACGAGTAATGAAGTCGGCTTTTGGCACGTTGCCGCGTTTGCTTGGGTAGCAAATTTGGCTATGCATGGCGGTATGGGCGACATGACATTATTGCGTTTCGCTCGTTATTCTCGATACGGTTTTTTCTCTGCGTTAGGTATGTTTATAGGCCATTATATGGCGTGGATATGTGCAGGCATCATGGGGGCTGGCGCAGCAATTATCTTGGGCACGGCAATTACTAATTTAGATCCCGGTGCAGTTGCCTATCAGGCATTAGGTACATGCGGAATCATTGCCGTAATTATTGCGGGATGGACCACTTCAAACCCTACGATCTACCGTGCTGGCTTAGCATTTAGTTCGTTAAACCCAAAGTGGAGTAGGGAGAAGTCGACTATTGTGGTGGGCGTCGTAACGACTATCATAGCGTGCTTTCCTTTTGTGTTTTCCCAACTTCTCGGCTTTGTAGGAATCATGGGTCTTATGATGGCGCCAGTAGGTGCAATTATTGTCGCAGAACATTGGCTTTTCCCTAGGATTGGACTAACTCGTTACTGGTCACAATACAAAGGGAATAACACAAACTGGGCGGCAATAATCACATGGCTAACAGCGCTCGCTTTAAGCTATGTACTAGAGCAGTCAGGCGTACTTCATCTATTTTTCCTTCTAATTCCTATATGGATTTACTCAACGATAGTTTATTGCTTGCTATCAATTTCTATGGGCGCTAAAACCAGATTTGCGGAATCGGAAATCGCCGAAGCTGCGGAGGCAAGCCGTAGGCAAGAAGAGAAAACGTTTCTAGATGGTTTATCCAAGAGTTCGACACAAGTTTCCAAAGAAAAGTCTACGATTGTGGTCTCCGTTGCGACATACACTGCTATCGCTTCGTTAGTTGCCTGTCTGGTGATTGGGGTAATGGCTTTCGTCAATAATGGTGACAGTGGTTTGCACACGCCATTGTTGATAGCGACGATCATTTATTTCATTACAGCTACATACGTCTATCTTGCTAACACTAAAAACTCAAAGTCAGACAGTGAGTCTTCGACAGTAGCTAACGCAACTCAAAACTAGTTTCCAAAGTAGGGTTTCCCCTCTAGCGCCGTGAGTTAGAGGGGCTTTTTCTTTTCAACAGGACGAAGGTTGTGAAAATAACATTCTTTTATCTAACATTACTTCTTAACTGCTTAGCAGTATGTTTCAACGAAGCAGTAGCTAACGAAAATAACACTGCAAATACTAAAAACCGGCCTCCAAATATACTTTTCATACTCGCTGACGATCATCGTTGGGATTTGTTAAGCAGAAATTCGTCTCAAGTTCAAACGCCTAACCTCGATGCATTAGCTAATGACGGGGTGGTGTTTGAAAACGCCTTTGTAACAACTCCGATATGTGCTTCAAGTCGAATTAGTATTCTGACAGGTTTAACAGAGCGTACTCACGACTTTACTTTTGGGCGACCGCCCACAGGCGAAAAAGAATCGTCAAATATATACCCGGCGCTTTTAAAAAGTGCAGGTTACAGCACAGGCTTTGTGGGCAAGTATGAAATAAAATTGTCGGGAGAAGATGATGAACGGTTTGATTATTTCAAACCTCTTCTTCAGTCGAAAACTAATGAGTGGGATGGTGAACAAATACCACAAACACATTACATTAGAAATCTTGCGAGTGAATTTATTAAGCAAGCATCAAAAGGTGACAAGCCATGGGTGTTGGCGGTAAATTTTTGGAACCCCCATGCACATGACGTAGATAAGGTAGACCAGTTCCATTATCCGCCAGAATTTGAGCCTATGTACTCGGATGTAGAAATTGAAAAAGCCAATGTTTCTGATGACACAGCTTTTGAAGCGCTCCCTGATTTTCTAAAAACATCTATGGGAAGAATTCGTTGGGAATATCGATTCGCAACCGAAGAAATGTATCAAAGAATAGTGAAACGACATTATCGAGCTATTAGTAGCGTCGATGATGCCGTTGGCTCTTTAAACGAGCTTCTTAAGTATCTCCACTTGGATGATAACACGATTATTATCTACACTGGGGATAACGGTTACGCACTGAACGAACGCCAGTTGGCAGGGAAGTGGTTTGGTTGGGAAGAGGACCTACGAGTACCTCTCATCATTAAGGATCCTCGCATTCCGAGGCATAAAGAAGTAAGCGAGATTGCACTAAACATTGATATTGCACCAACAATACTCGACTTAGCTGGTGTGCCTATTCCATCTACGTATCAAGGTAATAGTTTAATCCCATTAATTGGAGGAGAAAAAGTTACTGAGTGGCGCGATGAATTTTTCTTTGAGCATATGTATCAACCGAAACGTGCTCCTATTCCGCCCATGTATGGTTTACGAACAGCACATTGGAAATTTGTGAATTTCTATAAAAATGACTATTTGCAACTATACGATCTGGAAAACGACCCGCTAGAAACTACTAATCTAGCGTATGAAGAAAAGTACCAGTACTTAACTAATGGGCTTTTACAGCGAGCAAATGTGTATATAGAAAAGTACGAAAATGCACGAAGTGAAGAAGTTAAATCAAGAAAAAGTTTCGAGAACACTCTCCTGCCAAATTAAATCCTTAATACTTATGGCTCTTCCTCGCTAGTTGGAGGGAGAGCCATCACTTAATAATTTCAAACTTCTCATAGCATCAAATTAAACCTGTGTGATTGATTTTGAGTGTTGATGATTGTTAGATGTTCATATACAATCATTTTACATTTATTTGATGACTCTTGATGAGTGTTAAAGCCTATGAGTTTTATTACACAGAGTTTAAGGGATGGAGAGAAAGAGAAGTGAAGGTAGCTATTATTGGCGAATGTATGATTGAGTTGTCTAACAGTGATAGTGAGCTTTATAAACTCAATTATGGCGGAGATACACTTAATACTGCTATTTATCTTTCTCGCTGTGGGGGAGACGTCGAGTATGTAACGGCACTGGGCGATGACTCGTTTAGCAGTAAAATGCTTTCGCTTTGGCAAGAGGAAGGAGTCGGCGTTAAGCATGTGAAAACATTGGAAAACAATGTGCCGGGTTTGTATTTGATTGAAAATGAGCCCAATGGCGAACGTCATTTCCACTATTGGCGCTCTAACTCCCCAGCAAAATACCTATTAGATAAATTTCCAGAAACGTTAGACGAGATTAAAGATTACGACGCTATCTTCTTAAGCGGTATCACGCTTTCAATCTATTCTGAATCAACACGAAAAGCGCTTTATGATTTTCTCAGTGAATTTCGTATGCGTGGCGGCAAGGTTATTTTTGACAATAATTATCGAGAAAGGAACTGGCTGTCGCTGAGTGAAGCATCAAAAGCGTTTAACCAAATAATGAATCTTACAGATTTGGCCCTTCTGAGTATGGAAGATGAGGTAAGCCTACATGGAGAGCACTCAATGGAATATTGTATTGAGCGCTGGCTAAAATGTGGTGTTTCTGAAGTCATTGTCAAAAACGGCGCTAGCGGCATTCTTGCGGCTAATAAAGATGGGAAGTTCGAGTTTGACGTTCCTAACGTTGTAGATCCTGTCGATACTACAGCAGCTGGTGACTCTTTTAACGGTGCATTTTTAGCGGCCAAGGCGAAGGGAGAAAGTCTAGAAAAATGTATCCGTGATGGTCAGTTTTGCGCAGCACAAGTGATCATGCATAAAGGAGCGATAGTTCCTAAAAGCATTTCACTCAAAGGAGCGTAAATATGGCAATAAAGCAATTTCTTAAAATTTTTTTATTGATTCCGCTAGCAGTATTGCAAGGGTGCGGCACTGATACCGAAGACGAAACTTATATTATTCGCCTAGGGCATCAGTTAGATATAAATCATCCTGTACACAAAGGTCTTGTATTTCTAAAAGAGGAATTAGAGCGAAGATCTAACGGTTCGATGTCTATCGTTATTTATCCTTCATCACAAGTAGGTGACGAAAGGGAGGTTCTAGAACTCATTCAAATAGGGAGTATGGGAATGACGAAGGTTTCTGCGAGTGCGCTAGAAAGCTTTGTGCCTGAGATGAAAGTGTTTAGCCTTCCTTATCTTTTCAATAACCAAGAGCATTATTGGAAAACGCTAAACGGCAATGTTGGTAAAGAGTTACTTGCCGCAGGTCAACCATATCGCTTCAAAGGACTAGGCTATTTTGACGCCGGTTCTAGAAGCTTCTACACGACGAAGAAGCAAGTGGTTACGCCCGATGATCTACAAGGGCAAAAAATAAGAGTCATGAATAGCCAAACTGCTGTTTCTATGGTCAATACGATGGGCGGTGCGGCCACACCAGTAAGTTGGGGGGAACTTTATACATCGCTCCAGCAGGGGGTGGTGGACGGTGCTGAAAATAACCTCCCGAGTTTTTACTATTCAAAGCACTATGAAGTTAGTCAGTACCTTATTTTAGATGAACACACCTCAATACCTGACGTGATCATCATCGGTACCCATGTCTGGGAACAGCTAAATACTGAACAACAGAAGTGGTTGGAAGAATCTATGTTGGCTGCTACTGACTTTCAACGAGAGCTGTGGGCCGAATCAACACTAGAATCCTTAGAAGTAGTAAAAAAAGCCGGTGTGGAAGTTATTGAGGCCGACAAAAGTGTATTTCAAGAGAGTGTACTCCCCGTCTACGAATCTTTAAAAGGTAGCGATTTGGAAGCGCTTGTTAAGCAGATAAAGTCGTTAGGAGTAGAACAATGAAGACACTCTCAGGAATCATTCCTACGCTAAATAAAGCGTTGCGAGTATTATTAGCAACAATGATGGCTCTGCTAGTACTAAATGTAACTTGGCAGGTGATAACGCGTTTCGTTTTACCTCACCCAAGCTCCTTCACGGAAGAGCTTGCCCGCTTTTTCTTGATATGGATTAGCTTGCTGGGCAGTGCTTATGCTTTTCATACCCATAGCCATTTGGGGTTCGATTACTTAACTAAAAAGATGCAGAGTAACGCTGCGGTTACAACGGCAAAGTTAGGATATGTACTAGTAATATTGTTCGCTGTAGGCGTTCTGGTTATAGGTGGGGTCAATCTTACTTACATCACCTTTCTGCTAAAACAAGAATCCCCCGTACTTGGTATTCCTATGGGATATGTTTATCTGGTAGTTCCAATTAGTGGGTGTCTGTTTATCTTGTACGGTGTATGGGGACTTTTAGAAGTAAAAGACCCTAGCAATCTAAGGGAGCACGCACTATGACTTCAGTAGTACTTTTCGGAGTGTTTTTCATCCTGCTTTTGATAAACGTACCTATCGCAGTGAGTATTATTGTAGCGACTTTAGCAACTATGCTCTTAACGATTGATACGCTTCCTGCATTAACCACATTAGCGCAAAGGCTAGCAGTAGGGGTTGATAGCTTTGCATTATTAGCGATTCCGTTTTTTTGTCTTATCTGGATATCTGATGGGGCAAGGTGGGATTGCTGTCAGACTGATTGAATTCGCCAAAGTGTTGGTCGGAAAGCTCCCTGGAGGCCTAGCCTTTGTAAATATTATCTCTTGTGCTCTTTTTGGCTCGATTTCGGGGTCAGCTGTTGCGGCAACATCTGCTGTCGGCGGTTTTATGGTCCCTGCAATGGAAAAAGAGGGCTACAGCAGGCCGTTTAGTACGGCAGTCACTGTCACCGCTGCAACAACAGGCATGCTAATTCCTCCCAGTAACATTCTTATCATCTATTCATTAGCTAGTGGCGGAGTATCAATAGCAGCCCTGTTTATAGCCGGATATTTACCAGGCCTTTTAGTTACGGCTTTTTTAATGATGGGGGCAGCATTTTATATCAAGCGAGCCGGAATTGCCGCGGATAGCAGTATAGAAGTAGGGAAGTTTTGGCCCAGTTTATTCGGCGCTATCCCTTGTTTGTTCTTAATTGTGCTAATCATTGGTGGGATCATTGGAGGCCTATTTACGCCGACGGAGGCTGGGGCCATAGCAGTTTTATACTCCCTTGTGTTGGCCCTTGGTGTATATAAAGAGTTGTCAATAAAAGACCTTTACCCAATTTTATTAAAAACCGTAGGTACAACAGCGATTGTTATGTTTCTAATTGGTGCCTCGGCCTCAATGTCTTGGCTGATGTCC
Source organism: Alteromonas sp. KUL42 (assembly GCF_006538325.1). GTDB lineage: Bacteria > Pseudomonadota > Gammaproteobacteria > Enterobacterales > Alteromonadaceae > Alteromonas. Next base: position 23,534 of record NZ_BJKK01000009.1, on the reverse strand, counting down.
TATGAGGAGATACCGCAAGCTATCAGCAACTCGCTACTATCGGTGTCTGAAAATACCATCATTATACTTCTTATAATGAACCTTATATTGCTTGCTGTAGGCACATTCATGGATGTCACCCCAGCAGTACTGATATTTACCCCCATATTTTTACCCATTGCGGAAATGCTGAATATATCGCCTCTGCACTTTGGAATTATGATGATTTTAAATTTATCTATTGGCCTGTGCACACCTCCTGTAGGAAGTGTTTTATTCGTGGGATGCAGTATAGGAAAAGTATCTATTAGTGAGATTATGAAACCTATTCTTCCGTTATACGTTGCGATGATTTTTGCACTAGCGCTTACCATTATTTTCCCAGAAATCAGCGAGTTTTTACCTAAGCTTCTGGGTCTCATTTAATTACAATAAAGTTAGGAGACATGACGTGTCTGATTATTTAAGTAGACAATTTGGCCTACATGGAAAAGTTGCAGTCGTTACTGGTGCGAGCAGAGGGCTAGGGCAGGGCATTGCTTTGGCGCTAGGTGAAGCGGGTGCGACAGTAATCGCGATTGGTTCTTCGACAAAGAGCGTAGAATCTACCATTGACTTGCTGGTTAAGAAAGATATTGAGTGTGCTGGCTATGGGTGCGATCAATCAGACACCTCCCAAATTATCGATACCGTAAATAAGATTATTGAAAATCATGGTCGAATTGACGTTTTAGTTAATAACGCTGGGACAATTAAGCGTTCACCTGCGCACGAGTTTTCTGATGAAGATTGGAATGAAGTAATAAATGTTAACTTAAATGGCGTATTCACATTTTGTCGAGAAGCTGGCAAGCAGATGCTTAAGCAAGGCAGCGGGAAGATAATTAATATCGCATCGTTACTGAGTTTCTCTGGTGGAATAACAGTACCTGCTTATGCAGCAAGCAAAGGCGGCGTAGCTCAGTTGACTAAAGCGCTTGCTAATGAGTGGGCTAACAAAAACATTCAAGTTAATGCAATTGCCCCTGGCTATTTTGAAACAGACAATACTTTTAATATCCGTCAAGACAAAGAGAGATTTGAAAGTATTAGTAGCCGAATTCCTGCGGATAAATGGGGGCAACCAGATGACCTGGCAGGTGCAGCTATTTTCCTTTCTTCAAAGGCCTCATCATATGTTAACGGGCATGTATTGCTTGTTGACGGTGGCTGGATGGCTCGCTAAAGCGAGCCTGTTCAAATTTTCACCTCACGATAAAAAGGTATCGCATGAATTTTCTTTTCTCTACAAATAAACGCAGCTACCCCAGCATGACTAATGAAGAGCTTAGAGAGGCTTTCTTAACTGAACCTCTTTTCGTTCCTGGTCAGCTTTCACTTACGTACACAGATGTTGATCGGGCTGTTATTGGTGGCGCGATGCCGACAGGCTCACCTATTGAGTTACCTACACATAAAGAATTAGCGGCCGATTAGTTTTTGTGAAAGGCGAGAACTTGGCATCATTAACATCGGTGGTAAAGGCGCTGTTAAAGTTGATGGCAATGATTACACGATGGCGCAAAAAGATAGCTTGTACGTGTCGAGAGGAAGTAAAGAAGTTACTTTGTCATCGGATGACCCAAATGAGCCTGCAAAATTTTATATGGTTTCATACCCAGCACACCGTGTAACTAAAACAGTTCACGTGCCTAAAGTCGATGCAAAACACATCGAGCTTGGTTCTCAGGAAACATCGAATGAAAGAACGATTTTCCAATCAATCCGCCCTGGAATCGTGGATAGCTGTCAATTAGTGATGGGTATTACAGAGTTAAAAACAGGCAGCGTATGGAATACTAAGCCGCCTCATACGCATTTTCGTAGAACTGAAATATATATGTACTTCGACCTTGACCAAAACGAACGAGTATTTCACATGCTTGGTGAGCCTAAAGAAGTCAAAACTTTGCCATTAGCCCCTGAAGTTGCTATTGCCTCTCCTAGTTGGTCTATTCACAGTGGGGTCGGTACGACTAACTATAGTTTTATCTGGGCGATGGGTGGTGAGAATCAAGAGTTTGACGACATGGACCACATCGAAATCTCTTCGTTAAGCTAGATAATCTACTGAAAATAGCTATCAAGTATGTAAATTATATCAAAATCAATCATGAAATGAGTTTTTTGATTGATTTTGGTTACTTGGGTCCCTATATTAATATCTATAACGCTAAATAGGACAGAAAAGTAATGCTTGAAAAGCAGCGACAGCAGTTAATTCTAGAGATATTGGAAGAGTCAACATTTGCAAGTGTACCTGAGTTGTGTAGTCAACTTGGAGCATCAGAAGCAACTATCAGACGAGACTTAAAGAAACTATCTGCGCAGAAAAAGATTAAAAAAATTCGCGGCGGCGCACAAGTAATAGATAGTGGCTCCACTTCAAACTTCTATCTTTCTGGAAACGCTTTTCTAATCGATAAAGAGAAAAACGCAGACATAAAACGCGCTATCGCTAAAACCGCATGCGAACTTTGCAATGACGGTGAATCGATCATTATAAATGGCGGTAGTTCGACATTTATGATGGCAGAATTTTTAAGAGATAAGCGACTCAATGTACTCACCAACTCGTTTGTTCTTGCCCAAGACTTAGTGGAAAACAGCCAAAATCAGGTGACGTTACCTGGCGGCGAGGTTTACCGAAAACAAAGTATAATATTGAGCTCGTTTGAAAATGATACGACTCAGAACTACCGTGGGACTATGATGTTCATGGGCACGCCAGGAATTAGCAAGTATGGCGTAATGGAATCTGACCCTCTCTTAATCTTGGCGGAAAAGAAATTGCGTAAGCAAGCTGACAAGTTAGTTGTATTAGCTGACAGCAGTAAAATTGGTTTACAGAGCAATCTGGTTTTCTGCGATTTAGATGCGGTTGACATAGTGATTACGGATAATCGCGCGGACAAAGCACAGCTTGATGAGATCAAAAGCTACGGTATTGAAGTAATCGTCGTTGATGTGGAAACCCTCGCTGCTGCGTAACTATCATTTTTAATCCCTGAACTAATAGTTTGGTAAGCGGGCGTTAGTTTCCGTCACCACTTATGTAAAACGCTACTTATTAGAGGTTTCCTACAACTTGAAACCTCTATTCACTAGCCCGTTCAATAAGTCCCCCCTTAATTCTAATATCTTTTGATGGGATGCACTCAACTATCGTCAATCAATAGTTATTAATCAAAAGCTTTCAATTGCAATCACGATTTGGTATACATAGCGTTAACAATTAGGGATACCGAATAACTACTTAAAAGTTTGAATGAATACGCCATAGCTTTTGTTGGTGTTGCTATTTAGTCGGTATCTCCGTCATCTCAGAAAACTGGAGTTAGCGTTAGAGTGAAAGCTGTTTTAGATATTGGTAAAACTCATATAAAACTATTGTTTGTGTCAAATCATGAGCAGGTAGCGAGTTTCAGTTGCAAAAACGCCCCTATAGCGGGCCAATACCCTCAAGCAGATGTCGACAACATATGGGACTGGATTGTCGAGACGCTAAAGTCATGCACCCACACTAAAAATGTCGAAGGGTTCGTTGTGACTACCCATGGGGCAACTGCTGCGCTTATTGATAGCAATGTTACAGATAAATCAAGAGCGCTCACGCTTCCCATCTTAGATTATGAATATCAAGGTATCGATGAATGCGCTGAGCTATACAAGGCAGAACGCCCAGTTTTCAAAGAAACTTACTCGCCTTATCTTCCAGCAGGTTTAAACCTAGCCAAGCAATTATATTGGTTACAAAGGAAGTATCCAGAGCCGTTTTCGAATGCGGATACAATTTTATTGTATCCGCAGTATTGGGCATGGAGGCTAGGTGCTGAGCTAAGCTCTGAAGTAACGTCATTGGGTTGTCACACAGACTTATGGAAGCCTATAGAGGGTGAATACTCTTCTCTTGCAAATAAGAAAGGGTGGTCTAACTTGTTTCCTCCTTTGAAGAAAGCATGGGATTGCATCGGAAACGTGACCGATGATGTTTCTAAACAGACCGCTCTACCGACATCGTGCAAGATTTACTGTGGTATTCATGATAGTAATGCGAGCTTTTTACGATACCTGAATAGCGGCGAACAAGATGATGAGTTCACCGTCATATCTACTGGAACTTGGACTATCTTAATGCAGTCTGGTGGGGCTGTAAGCTCTCTTCACAATAAAACAGATACGCTTGCCAATGTTGACATTAATGGTAACCCAGTTTCCTGTGCAAGATTCATGGGAGGGAGAGAGTACGAAAGAATATGTTCAACTTTGGGCGGTAATATAAAGATGAATCCGACCGAGAGCGCAATTCAAGATGCTCTGAGTAATTTTTGGCTTGTTACTCCGGATTTTAGTGAAGGTAATGGGCCGTTTCCGGGTATTAAACCTCGCTTGCTATGTCCAGAAAAACCAAGCTCTCCGCAGGCTATTGCTACTCTTTACTGCGCACTAATGATCAATCAGCGTCTGAGTGATTTAAACGCTGAAGGGCCGATTTACATTGAAGGGGCTTTTTTAAAGAATCCTTTACTCTGTCGTCTTGTTGCTCAATTGAGACCAAACCAAACCGTATTCGCATCTTCAGACAATACCGGTACTGTACTAGGAGCGGCTGCACTTATTAAATACGGTGAACAAGCACACGAGCTTGACCTAGAAACCGTTGAGCCTTCTTATTTCTTTGGTCTGAATGCGTATGTAAAAGAATGGCATAGGTCAATCAAAGGCGCTCAAAACTAAAAGAATTAATCAATTTAGTACACACTTCATGACACTACCAATCAAATATCAATCATTTGTGATTGAAAATGATTGACAAGGATTGGAAGTGGCGTGTATTGTGGACGTATTAATCGATGTTCACATTTGTGATACATAACTAACTGTTAATTTTAGGACACTGTAATGGCTTTTAAACCCGATGATTACAAGCATGTAAAGTATCTTTGGAAGGATGAAGAAGCAGATAAGCTTTCTCCAGTAGAAAACCTAGTCTATCGTTCCAATAAGCTAGGAGAAGACCAAAGGATTACAAATACTGGCGGCGGCAATACATCTGCAAAGCTATTTGAGGAAGACCCGTTAACAGGTGAGCAAGTAGAAGTATTGTGGGTTAAAGGCTCTGGCGGTGATTTACGAACTTCGACAAAAGAAAACTTTTCTTCACTTTATGAAGACAAACTAAAAGCTTTAGATACCGTTTATCAGCAATATCCTGATAAAGGTTATAAGTCTGCGGGTGAAGATCGCATGGTTGGTATGTTCAAGCACTGCAACTTTTGCTTGAATCCGAGAGCGTCTTCAATCGATACGCCTTTGCACTCTATGATTGACGAAAAGCATGTCGATCACTTACACCCAAATGCAGTTATATCGGTTGCCTCTTGTAAAGACCAAGAAGCCCTTACGGAAGTGATTTGGGGTGGAAAACTGGCATACGTGCCATGGATGAGACCGGGATGGGAAGCCGCTAAAGTTTGTGAGGATAGCTACAAAGCGAATCCAGATATCTGGGGAATCTTGCTGGGACAACATGGTCACACAAACTGGTCTTCAGAGAGTAAAAGCTGTTATGAAACGTCACTGTGGGTTATTGAAACGGCTGCTCGTTATATTGAAGAGCATGATAAAGGCGAGCAAACATTTGGTGGTCAAAAGTATGCGCCGCTATCTGCTGAGGATTCGAAGAAGCTTCTCGTAGAGTTCATGCCAATTGCTCGAGGCAAGCTTTCGAATAAGGTTAAATATATCGGCACATTGCAAAACGATGAAGCAACACTACGTTTCGTAAATAGTGTAGATGCTTCTCGACTCGCTGATTTAGGCACATCTTGTCCCGACCACTTCCTTCGCACAAAGATTAAACCATTGTTTGTAGACTTTAATCCTGAAACAGACGATCTAGAAACATTGGTTGAAAAGTTTGAATACTCTCTTGAGAAATATAGAGAAGACTATACGGCCTATTACGAAGCATGTAAGCGAGAAGGTTCTCCAGCAATGAGGGATCCAAGTCCTACAGTTGTTCTTATTCCTGGCGTTGGAATGATTGCATGGGGCAAAAACAAAAGCGAATCGAGAGTTACTGCTGAATTTTATAACTGCGCAATCGAAGTTATGAGAGGCGCTGAGGCTATATCAGAGTATACGGCATTACCAGCACAAGAAGCATTTGATATTGAATATTGGGCTTTAGAAGAAGCCAAATTACAAAGAATGCCTAAAGAAGCCCCTTTAGCAAGAGATGTAGTTGTAGTAATTGGCGCAGGCGATGGTATCGGCAAAGCTACAGCTCACCGCGTAGCGAAAGAGGGCGCGCATGTTGTTTGTGCTGATTTGCGTTTAGAAAATGCTAAAGCCACAGCAGAAGAGCTTGAGGCTCTATATGGTAAAGGTATCGGAGTAGCTGGAACAGGTATTTCTTCTTGCGGGCCAGCGATTGCTTTAGAAGTGGATATCACAAAGCGCGATACTGTAGAAGAGTTGTTTGCTAACGTTACTCTTGCCTACGGAGGTATCGACAAAGTTATTGTTACCGCTGGTGTTTTCATTGCAGAAGGCGCAGATTTGGCGAAGAATGATCAAGTGTTTGAATTAAGCTTTAACGTAAACGTGAAAGGTGGTTATGTCGTTGCTTCTGAAGCCCAAAAAATTTGGGAAAAGCAGCAAATGAAAGGGAATATGGTTTTAACTACAAGTGTTAATGGAGCTGTATCGAAGAAAGGTTCACTTGCTTACGATACAAGTAAGTCTGCAGCAAACCACTTGGTACGAGAGCTTGCTGTAACACTAGCACCGCTTGTAAATGTTAACGCGCTGGCACCTGCGACTGTTGTGCAGGGTAGTAGCATGTTCCCACGTGACCGCGTTATATCTTCGCTAACAAAGTATGATATTCCGTTCCAAGAGTCAGACTCTACTGAGGAACTTCGTACACGCTTGGCTGAGTTCTATGCGCAGAGAACACTTACTAAGTCACCAATCACGCCTGAAGATCAAGCAGAGGCAGCTTACCTTCTTGTATCTGGTCAGCTTAATAAAACCACAGGCCAAATTATTAGTGTAGACGGCGGTTTGCACGAAGCCTTCCTACGCTAGGAGTATATTATGTTACGTAGAATAGATTCAGCTTTAATAAGCGAAAAAAACGAAGAGCTATATAGCAACCTTAAAACTGACTATGACGCACTTGCTGAGAAGCTAGCACGTGATGGTATTGATATCGAGAAATTCACCAAGGCTGCTGAAGACTTTCAAATTGCTGTTCCTTCGTGGGGGACTGGTACAGGCGGTACAAGGTTTGCCCGTTTTCCATTACAGGGTGAACCCCGCAACATTTTTGAGAAACTCGAAGACTGCGCGGTGATTAATGAGCTTTCTGGTTGTACCGATAGTGTGTCGCCGCACTTTCCGTGGGACAAGGTAGATGACTTCAGCGAATTGAAACAAGCGTCTGATGAATACGGAATTAAGTGGGTTTCCGTTAACTCAAATACTTTTCAAGATCAGAAGGGCCAAACGGCATCTTACAAATACGGTAGCTTGAGCAATACGCAAGAAGCATCTCGCGAGTTGGCCATTCAGCACAATCTAGACTGTATCGAGTACGGTAAAGCGCTAGATGCAAAGAGCCTTACCGTTTGGGTAGGTGATGGTTCAAACCACCCAGGTCAGCAGCATTTCCAACATGCGTTTGAACGTTACTTGTCTAGCATGGAGAAAATCTATGCAGGGCTTCCAGATGACTGGGAAATGCATATTGAACACAAAATGTTCGAACCTGCATTTTACTCAACAGTAATTCAAGACTGGGGCTCGAATATTCTTGCTGCTATGCACTTAGGTCCGAAGTGTAAATCACTTGTTGACCTAGGCCACCATGCACCGAATACAAACATTGAGATGATTGTCTCGCGTCTAATTCAGTTTAAGAAGCTTGGCGGTTTCCATTTCAACGATAGTAAGTATGGCGATGACGATCTAGACAGTGGTTCACTACACCCATATCAACAGTTCCTTATTTTCAATGAATTAGTTGATGCTGAATATCGTCAACAGGCAGAGTTCAATCCATCTTATATGTTGGACCAATCACATAACGTTACTGATCCTATCGAAAGCTTGATTATTTCTGCTATCGAAGTGCAGCGTTCATACATCAAGGCGCTGCTAGTAGACAGAGAAACGCTGTATGGTTATCAAGAAGACAATGATGCGATGATGGCCTCATTAGAGCTTAAGAAAGCATTTAACGTTGATGTTACGCCAATCTTGGCCATGGCGCGCTATCGTCAGTCTGCGGCGATTAATCCTATCGGTGCTTATCGCTCTGTCGATTACAGAGAAAAAACTGGATAAAGAGCGTCCGCGCGACCCTAATGCCACTGGCTCAGGTATCGTGTAAGTAACGATTTGGTAGCCGCTTTCTACCTGTACTCTACAAAAAAGCGATTGAAGAAGAATAAAGAAGAATAAGAATAATATAAGTAGCTATTGTCAAACTATCGGAATAAGAAAACGCAAATGTTATTGAGTAACTGTCATAACTATCATGATTTTAGAAAGTTAGCGCAAAAAAGGTTGCCTGGTCCTATATTCAATTATATCGACGGGGGAGCTGACGACGAGGTAACTATGCGTCGCAACTCTGAATCCTTTCAGAGTTGCGATCTTATTCCAAACGTTCTGACCGGTGTAAAAGACATTGATTTAAGTGTTGAGGTGATGGGACAGAAGCTTGCGCTTCCAGTCTATTTATCCCCTACGGCACTGCAGCGCCTGTTTCATCACCAAGGTGAGCGCGCGACCGCAGGAGCAGCGGAAAAATTTGGAACGATGTTTGGTGTTTCTTCCCTTGGTACAGTGAGTATGGAAGAAATCGCTAAAAAATATGATACGCCCCAGGTTTATCAGTTCTATTTTCATAAAGATCGTGGCCTGAACAGGGCTATGATGGAAAGAGCTAAAGAATCTAATATCGAAGTTATGATGCTAACAGTCGATTCTATCACTGGTGGTAACAGAGAGCGCGATTTGCGAACAGGTTTTGCTATTCCGTTTCGACTCAACCTCAAAGGCTTATGGCAATTTGCAACACGACCGATGTGGGGGATCAACTATGTTACCCACGAGAAATTCTCTCTTCCTCAGTTGGATGCACACATCAACATGGGAGGCGGTGCTAGCTCAATAGGTGACTATTTCACTAATATGTTAGACCCTTCGATGAATTGGAAAGATGTTGAAGAGATGGTCAAGTTCTGGGATGGTCAGTTTTGCTTGAAGGGAATAATGAGTGTTGAAGATGCAAAGCGCGCTGTGGATATAGGTTGTACAGGAATAGTTATTTCTAATCACGGTGGTCGTCAGCTAGACGGGTCAAGAAGTTCATTTGATCACCTAGCTGAAATTGTTGACGCAGTCGGCGACGAAATAGATGTCATATTTGATAGTGGCGCTCAGCGAGGCACGCACGTTTTAAAAGCATTAGCACTTGGAGCAAAGGCTGTTGGCTTAGGACGTTATTATCTATTTGCTTTAGCCGCTGCAGGCCAAAAAGGTGTAGAGAGAGCGATGCAATTAATGGTTGCAGAAATAGAGCGCGACATGCGGTTAATGGGCTGTTCAAAGATTAGTGACCTTAACCGCGATCATATTCGATTTAGATAGATTCTATATTCACATACTATTTTCGTCCCCATCTCGATAAACAATTAGTCTTCATAGTTGTAGTTAAAATTAACTACGAACTTAATTTAACCTAATTGGATTAACTATGAAGACTATCGCTGCATTAATTATAGCTAGCTTATCTTTTTCATCTTTAGCTAATACTTCAGAATCACAGGATTTTAGGCCCGTTTTTAAACTACGAAACGACTTACAGTGCTGGCCAACAGAACCCGCTCAAGGGCTTAACTCTGGTAATTGCAATAGCAAATCGTCATTTCAGGTGTCACCTCCTTCCGTTTATGAGGAAAGCTACTCAGAATTAGTGTACGGCAATAGTCATTCACTTATCACTTACTGGGCTTACTATGGTAATCAAAATGGTTGTACTACTTTTGACAGTGGTCACGCAGATGATTGGGAGCCAGTAACAGTGCACACTGTAAATGGCTCAATAAAGCACGTTACTTACTGGCAGCACAATGGTAGATACACGAAACCTGTCTCAGAGATCGAAACCGATGGTAGTCACCCAGTAGTTTATGTCGGAAAGTATTCTCACGGCAATTATCACGATCAGCGCAGTAGGGCATCTTTTGACAGTTGGGCATTTGGAACTGGGAACTACTGCTATTATTGGAAAGATCCCAGAGGGCCTGGTCAAACATGGGCTCCGGGAGTTCAAGCACTTTCAAGTGTTGGACAAAACAGTGTTTTCCCTGGTTCTACAAATCCAATTAATAGGAACCTTAGGCCACATGAAAGAACGGTATGTAGATCTGACGGTGGAAGGGTTTTAGCAGGAATAGTCGACGGGACAGAAAATACTTGTGATAGAAACCCTTCGTATCTAAAAGATGAAAACATGTTGCTTAAAGATTTGTTTTATCTAGATATTTATTAATTCTCAGTGAGGTGATTTTTTCACCTCATTTCATTTACTATTTAAGTCGTAAAGTTAGATTTTAAATGGGGTTAGGGGTTTCTGAAATCATAGTGTCACACAAAAGTTATACGATAATTCAATGGAATTTCAGTAAATTAACGAATAATGAAACCAGCGGCAGATTTACATTGGGATGAATTAGAAAATAGCGACGTAAAAGATTTGCTCGCTTCGCTAAAGGCATTTATTCGAAGTTTAACGGTCGATAAAAGCCAAGCTGACGATATCTTTCAAGAGACAGTGTTAAGGACGAAGAAAAGCAAGCATCTATCGGAATTAGACTCTCCACTCGCCTATATGATCACGGTGTCGAAAACAGTTTTATACGATTTTCAGAAAAAAATGTTCCGCAGTACGTCGATATTGAAGAAGTAAGTATTCAATCTGACGACTATTCGCCAAGTAATACTTATCTTAATCAACAGAAACTGGCGCTGGTAGACAGTATACTTTTGAACATGTCACCTCTCAGAAGAGAAATTTTTCTGCTTCGAAGAGTAGACGGCTTGGCGCGGGATGTCATCGCTAGAAGGTTAGATGTAAGTGTTGAGGTGGTCAAAAAGCACTTAACAAGAGCGATGGTAGAAATCACGGTGAAACTTGAAGAAGCTGGATGGCTAGAGGACAACTAAAGATGAAATTCTACCTCTCGGTTTTACTGTACAGGGTAAATGGCGCAATAAGATGACATCAATAGTTTTAGAGGAAGCAGCAGACTGGTTTGATCGTATTGATGAACTCAACGAACAAGAGCAGCGTGATTTCGCAAACTGGCTTGCTGTAGAAGAAAACAAGGCTGCTTTTCGCAAGATAGCTACCGCAATGGGGCAGCCCGAGCTTGCTGCACGGTCAATCGCTTTATCGACAAAAATCACAACGAATATAACGCCACTAACACAAAATGGTCTAACTGAAAATGAAAATGCAGAGGGTAAGGTGGCGCGCAGTCGCATAGCTAATTATTGGTCAATTGCTTCGGCGGCCTGTATTGCATGTGTTGTCGTGTTTTTTACCTCGGGTAATGTCGATTTAACGGCGAACTCTGAGGAACAACTGTCTGCCCTTACTGCTTATGAAACCAGTACTTTTACTGTTATTTCAACTTCTACAACAGAAGAAAAGTCCAACGTATTAAATGATGGCTCAATTGTTTATCAAGGTGGTGATAGTCAAATAAGCGTAGCGTTTAGTGCTGACAAGAGAGAGGTTAAACTCACTAAAGGACAGGCGTATTTTGACGTGACGCATGCGCCACAAAGACCGTTTATTGTCGATTTAGATGAAGCAACAATCACTGTTGTAGGGACCGCTTTCGACATTGATAGGCTAGAAGGTCAGACTATCGTAAAAGTTTACGACGGTACGGTAAGAGTTAGCGCCGACCGCGAAATTCTCTTAAATAGAGGTCAAGAAATTAAGCTCGAAAACGGTGTTATTACATCAAACTCGGCATTTACGCCACAGCAGCTCCCAAGTTGGAGGATGGGGTGGTTAAGTCTTGAAGACACACCTATAAACGAGGTGATAGCAAGATTAAACCGTTATTCGTCGCGACACCTCAAATACATTGGCGACCCAGATGTAATTATCTCAGGGCGGTTTAGTTTACGCGATATTAGTGAATCTCTAAATTTATTGTCTTCAATGCAAGAGTTCTCGGTTGAACGAACGAGCTCAGATTACATAGTGAGACAAATAAAGTAGTCGCTCACTATGCTTAAACACGTTTCGTGTAAATGTAGAGTAGTATTTTTTTTGTCACTATTTGTCTGTGATATCGGTTCTTTTACTTATGCATCTGCCGTTGACCGTGAAAGACTAGAAAGTATTACGCTGACTTCCACATCACTGAGCCAAAGCTTAGCGCTAATTGCAGAAAAGTTCGGTGTTGGTTATGTCGCATCGCCCTCCCTGATTAAAGAAGTAATTTCGCCCGCTATTTCTGGCAGGTTTACGCTCGAAACTGCACTACAAAAGGTGCTAGATGGAACTGGATTAACTTTTAGCATTACGAATAGTGGGGTAGTCATTCGAAGGGCTGAAAGTATAATCGACCAAAGCGTTATCGAAGAAATAAGCGTTAATGGAATTCGAGGCTCTCTAAACCTGTCTAGACAAGAAAAGCGCAACGATAAACAGGTCACAGATGTTATCGTCGCTCAAGATATTTCAAGGTACCCCGACAGAAATCTTGCAGAATCGATGCAACAAATTCCAGGAATGAGCATTACGAGGGAAGCAGGTGAGGGGCGTCAGGTGGTGCTTAGAGGTTTAGACCCCGACTTTACCTTGGTTACGATTAATGGAATGCCTGTACTTTCAAACAATGACTCTCCCATGGATAGCAGGACACAGAGAGATAGAGATCGTTCTTTTGACCTCAATTTGTTTACATCAGAACTTTTTAGCCAAATTAAAGTTTTTAAAAGCTACACTGCTGAGCAACCAAGCGGCGGCGTGGCTGGTATTGCAGCACTAACCACAGCAAAACCTTTCGATTCACCAGGCCTACAATGGAACGTTTCTCATCAAGTCGATACCAACCAATATGCTGCAGGTCTTTCAAACCGTTCTTCGTTTACTTTGTCTACAACCAATCAGCATTGGGGTATGTTGATTTCTGCAGCCTACGGACAAAGGTCGTATCAAGAGCAAGGTGCAAATACTTTCAGGTGGAGGAAACTTTCTCCTGAAGGGGCAAATGTCTCTGCTTTAGAGCCAGAACTAATTAAAGCTTGGCAGAATAAGGAAATTAGGGTTCCCAGAGGTAATCGTTATTCTGTGTGGAGAGGAGACATGGACCGCCTAGGTATCGGGGCGACTATAGAGTACCAAACGGACTCTAGTTACTTCACTATCGACTGGATCTACGGCCGACTCGATAGCCAAAGACAAGAGAATCATCTCTACCCACGGGGTTTTCAGTCTACGCCAATTATCGAGGGCAAAACTTTTTTAACTGATGCTGAGGTTAACTCAAGGAACGAACTCGTTTACGCGAACTATCGAAATGCTCGAGTCGGCACAGAAAGCCGCCATCAGGATGTATCAACGCAGTTTCAACAAACCGTGCTAAATTTTGAGCATAGGCTGTCGAATAATCTTTTATTTGGCGGTGTGCTAGGCGTGCAAAACGCTACTTATAGAATGCCTCAAAGTATTCGAGCTTACATGAGAGGAGAAAGCGATGTTTCTATCGACTACAGAGACGATTATTACTTCCCTAACATAAAATACAGCGCTGAATTGACACATCCGGATATGTGGCAAATGAACGAACTCGACTCTGAGCAGTTTATTTCTACGTCTGATTTTACTTACGTGAAAGGCCAAGTACAGGTCAATACAAGCCACCGAAGTAGCTGGGAGGTGGGTTTTGACTTCGTGCAGTTTGAAAATACGGCCAAATACACAGATATCCAAAACATCCTAAAAGAACGCTGGTTATCTACACGAGAGTCCGTACCTCATAGCGCAGCCTATGTTTTTGATAGTCATCAGCATTTGGATTGGTTAGCTCTTAGACCAGAGCAGGTATATTCTTTTTACAACAAACCGTCTTCGGTGGATTCACTATTACTGTCTTATACGCCAGATAGAGTTATTGACAACCTAATAAAAGAAAACCGAGCGTCTTTGTTTACTCAATACTCTGTGGAAGGAAGTGATTGGACATTCGATGCGGGACTCCGAGCAGAGCGCGATGCGTCTTCTATTTCGGTGTTTCAGCCTAGTTTTAAAAATCGCTATGACTTAAGCAACATTGCGTTTCTCCCTTCAATACAATTTAACTACCGAAAAGGTGAGCGAGTAGTTAAAGTTGGAATTAGCAGAACGTTAGGCCACCCAGAATTAGATACCTTGACTCAAAATATTCAACTTATCGAAGACGAAAATATATTCATTCTCCCCAATGATAGGCTTAAGCCTATAAGTGCTTACAATCTCGATCTAAGCTTCGAAACCTATCCGGGAGAAACCGATAGATATTCGGTTAATGTATTTGGTAAATGGATAAAAAACAGTTTAGCTTCCATGAGTCAACGCTTGCTCTTGAGTGACGTAGCTAGCGATTATCCTGAATTATTCTCCAGTGATTTTGAAAGTGTCTACATAGATGTTGTAACGCCGACGAACCAAGGTACTTATTTTTTATATGGTGTAGAAGGAAGTGCGCAATTAGAGTGGTCACTGGGTGACTATATGTCGCGCCTTAACGTATTTCACTTTGGCATAGTAGCGAATGCCAGTTATACGTTTGGAAAAGTTCAGTACTACAACACTAATACTGGTGACCGCCTGGATAAAAAGACTGCGCCTTATCTTTCTCCGCTATTGGCTAACCTTACCGCCTATCTTGAGGGATACGCTTTGAGCTTAAGGCTCTCAGCCACCTATCGCGATGAGTATATTGCAAGAGTAGATGGAGGAACCTTAGTTGATGAAAATGAGACAGGATTTTTATCAACGCTATACATGGACGCGGTAATAGCTTATCAAATATCAGACAGTATAGAGCTAAGGGTTGAAGCAACTAATCTCACTGATGAGCGAGAAATTCAGTACTCCGATTCTTCTTATCGACCATACAATACTACAGTAAGTGGTCGTAATTACTCTCTTGCCATTACTTATCGCTATTAAAAGCTCGAAGGGCTTATTTTAATAGGCCCTTCGAGCACATCCATTTACATTGAGTAAGTTAGACCTATGTAAAAGGTTCTTCCGCTTACCGTTGTGTTGTACAAACGGTCATCCGAATCGCTGTATTGCTCTTCGCGCTCATCAGAAAGATTGATACCTTCTAGTGTTACCTTGAGGTTATCATTTACATTATAAAATGCAGAGAAATCCCAGTAAGTGGTACCGTGAAAGCCGGCCTCATCTTGATCGCTGCTCGACGTTTCAACCTGCGTTAAGTAGTCATCACGATAGGCTGCCGAAACGCGCACTCCCCAATTATCGGTCTCGTAATACATCGTTGCATTGTAGATATTCTCAGACAATCCATAAAAGGGGCGGTAAACCTCAACGCTTTCACCGTCGACTAAAATGTTGTGTAAAGATTCGCCATCAGAATATGTATAGTTAACAATAGCGCCAAGATTATCGAACGGTGCTGGCAGAAAATCGAAATCACGCTGGAACGCTATTTCCCAGCCTGAAAAGTCGCTTTCTGCTAGATTTTGAGGCTGTGAAAATGTGTACAGTGTATCTGGTGTTTGCGCATTTCCATTTTCGTCTACCATGCCTTCGATTAACGAAAGCGGATACCCTGTATCACCATAGGCTATTGGAGAAACATTAGTGGCGATAAAATTATCTATTTCTTTTTGGAAGTAAGTGATAGAGGCATAACCGACTTCATCAAAGTAGTACTCAACAGCTGCCTCCATATTGATTGTTTCAAAAGGCTGAAGGCCAGGATTACCCGCATTGATACTCAAACCACTTGAACCAAATAATGGGTCAGTATTTACCGTACCTGATACAGATAAGCTTCCCAATGTAGGTCGCGTTACGTTTTTCCCTGCGCTCGCTCTTAGCACAAGGCTCTCAGTGGCATACCATGCAACATTTAGCGTGGGCAACAGTCCATCATAGTCCCTCTCTACAGTGACGTATTCACTACCATTCACTATGCCACTAGATTGAATATCGGTATCAAAATATCGTATACCAAAACTAGCTCTCAGCTCAGAATCAGGCAGTAGAAAGTCATATTCATATGTCGCGTATAGCGCCATGGTCTCTTCTATGACTTCATTAGGCGCATCGCTATATTCTATGTCGCGGTCAACATTGAATTCGTTTAGCACAGCCCCAACGTCCGTACTTAGCCAATCTTGTTTTTTGTGAATTGAGTTTATATAAACAAATTCAGGGTTAATCACATCGCTTACTTCGCCGCTTTGCCATTCACTTCTTAGTGCATTGCCGACTTGTTCTCTGTTGTTGCTGTGTTCGAACTTCTTAAAGGAGCCACCAAATTTCAAAGACGCGTTATCAGACAGCAAGTAATCCGCATCAAGCTTAGCGATATCAAAGCTATTTTCTACTTCATCCTCCTGAAGGTCTATCTCGTGATAACGGTACTCATTGATATCTGTTGGATCAAATCCGTTGATGTAGGTATTGCTACCATAAAAGCGGTCTTCTCTGTAGTCTATGGTCATATCCGCGAAAGATTCTAAGTAGACTTTTGCACTATTACTTTCGTACTCACTTTCCATATGCCCGAGTAAGCCTGAAACCGTAAATGCATCCGTTACACGCCACTGTGCGTTCAACACCAACTGTGAAATGTCTGTTGTTGCTTCTTGGTCGCGACTTTCTGAGTGCAGAGCGGTATTTTCCCACGACGAATATATAACTTCGTTGTTTTGGTTATATTCTATTTCAGTCAAGGCAGAGCAAAAATTGCGTGCCCCTTGATAGTCTGCACCTGTGCAGCCAAGTGCGGTAGAACTAGAACCTCTACTTTGTAAATGAAACTCTCCGCGATCGTTATCAAGTGTGCCGTATAATGCATCAAGACCAAGTGAAAATGCATCAGACGGTCTGTATTGGAGCGCTAATGTAGCGCCAACCCTAGTTTGTTCACTATTAAATTGGGAGTATCTACTACCTCTTGAGAAACGCAGGTTGCCGCTATTTACAGCATCTTGATCTGCTGGTGATAGTGAAGATATGTCTGAGCCTTGGGCGTTGCGAGGTCGCCAACGATAGGTGTTATAACCTTGTTCAGCCGTATCACGCTTACTAAGTGCTAGTGAGACAAGAGCACCGAAATCACCCCACGTGTTTGAAACTAAGGCTGCGACTCTCGGGCCTATATCGTCGGTTAAGGAATTATCGCCTGCTTGCGCACTGACTACACTTTTGAACCCATCATAATCAAATGGCTTTGCGGTATAGAGTTTAACGGTGCCGCCTATGCCGCCTTCATCCATTTCTGCAGAATAGCTCTTCTGAACGTCAATTTGGTTAAATAGCTCGGATGCAAAAATGTTAAAATCGAAAGAGCGAGATAGGTTAGTTGTACCTCTACTGTCCATTGCAGATGAAGATGTACCCAGTGCTTCCATGCCGTTTAATTGCACTTGAGTAAAATCTGCGTTTAGACCTCGCAGAGATATCTGCCTACCTTCACCAGCTTCACGAGTTATGGTTACGCCCGGTATTCTCTGAATAGATTCCGCTAGATTGAGGCTCGGGAAGTCAGCGATATCTTCAGCAAGAATTGAATCTTGTGAACCTAGGGCGTCCTTTTTTAAATCTTTAGCTTTTATCAGCGAGCCACGAAAACCACTCACTACAATTTGTTCTATCATTTCATCTTCAGTCTGCTGTGCTTGAGCAGTAAATTGCGTCATGCAGGTGGCTGATAGCACAGCTGTAGCCAAGAGTGTTTTTTTAAAATTAATATTCATGGGTTTACCTTTTATTTGATTAAATTTTGATGTGTAACAGCGTTAAATCTTTTCAAGCAGTTATTCTCGAAAGAAACTGAATAACTGCGATTAGTGGATTGCGGAGACTGGTTATAGAAGTCGCTAGAGATGAACTGAGCCCCACTGGCAAAAGCAGCATCTCTTTGCTCTCGCAAACTTTCTGTCGTAGCCGATAAATCAGCATCTGCGCGGGTTCTCACTAGGAAACCATCTTTGACTAGCATTTGAATTTCTTGCTGATGTTTAACTGGATCATTTCGAATGAATATTGCGGCAGCGTCGGAGTTTTTCGGAACAGAGATAAACATGCTTCTATTTTGAAGCGTTGAACTCTGTTGGAGATATATCTCTTTTTGAGCTTCATTAGCATCGAATAAAAATAAGAATTTACCGCGAAGTGCATCAATACTTGGCCAGCCATTCTTTGTTATTGCTGCTCTTAACGTGTTGTAACGATCTCGAACGAGATCTGGCGTAACTAACTTGCTTCCAAATAAACGCGCAATTTCGTTATCTAAGTGTTCATAATCTGAAATAGAAAAAATGGCGGGCGCCGCCTTATTAACAAACGTTGGCTGAGACTCTTTTGCATTTAAAAGAACGGTAATGGGGAAATGATTAGGGTTCGCTTCTGACCACTCTAAAAGTTGTTTCGCGCAAAGCTGCAAGGTCGAACAATGCGTCATTACATCGACGTGTGGAATATGTAGAACCTTGAACCCAGGTTCTGCCAAAATTTGACGTTCGCTCTTTGTAAACCAATTGCTATTGGAAAGCGTTTCTATTTCTGGTGTGTTGTATTGATGCCCATGCGGATCGTTAACTACATCAATTTCAATTTGACGAATTCCCAAATTTAACTGTTCTTGAAGAGAAGGATGACTATAAGAAATCTTCTTTAAAAGGTCAGGTGATGTACCTGCTAAGAACTGCTCTGCCTCTGGTGGTAGCGACTTTTTGTAGCTATTGTGCGAACCAATAATTTGATACTGGTCTAGTGATTTCGCGCAAGATATAGCGCTAAGAACCAGAGTTAAAGAAAGTAAGAAATAACGCATAGGTACACATTCAAAGACTATTTTGAAGGGTAGAGCGGAGTTGTTTGAAAAAGGGGACAGGAAATTTTTGCGAAGAGATAAACTTCACAAAAGTGTCATACAACAAAACGCTTGAAATAGATTTTGTGAACCACTGTCCCCACTGAGTGCGAAGCGCAGTTATTACTATTAGTGACTTGCTGAACAGGACTGCGTTGTGGGTAAAAATGAAAAGAGAACGAAAGAGATACTAGTTTTTAACGTTAGCGCGTTCAATGTAATGTCTAGCGGGTTGCTAGTTATTTGTTATTTTTTTGCACTTATCTCTACTAATGCCTTAGCCCAAAGTGAAATTACGCAGGTAAAAATAGCCTTCATAGCAGATATCCATCTTCACGCACCTGAAGCCGCTGCAGCAAAGCTTCCCAAAAATGCATTGCCAAAAGACCCTGTAAGTCATGCTCCAATATTACTGAGAAGCATGCGGGCTCAATTAGGTTCTACTCGACTGTTTAATGAAAATATTATGGTGTTTAAAGAAGCGCTTGATGATGTGGTAGAGAGAAATATCAAGTTAGTAGCGTTACCGGGAGATTTTACAGACGACGGTCAGCCAGTAAATATCCTTGCATTAAAGGAAATACTAAACGAATACCGACATAAGTACGGACTACGTTTTTTCGCTATCAACGGAAACCACGACCCAGTCAGGCCTTTCACGCAACCAGGTGGTAAGCGCGACTTTATAAATCGTGAAGGTGCAGAAATCAGTGTTATGAGCCCATCACATCAAGATTGTATGTCTGGGAAAAGTGATTTTTGCTCAGAACTACTGAAAGAGTGGGGGTATAAAGAGATTGCACAATCACTATCTGAATATGGTTTCTTACCTTCGTCTGCAGACAAGTTGTTCGAAACGCCATTTAATACAGTGGATTTAGATGAGCGCCACTGGCAATGGTGCGATACAGAAAAATTTTGTGTGGACATGCCTGATATGAGCTATTTGGTAGAGCCAGTGGAAGGCCTTTGGCTTTTGGCGATAGATGCCAATGTTTACAGGCCGAAAGGTAGCTTGAAGGACAAACAGTTTTATGGTTCGAGCAATGCTGGCTACAATGCGCTAGTAAAGTACAAGCCGAAACTGTTGGATTGGATTAAAGATGTTGTTGTGCGCGCTAAAAAGCAGAACAAAAAATTAGTCAGTTTTAGCCATTTTCCCATGGCTGAATTCTCAGACCAACAAACACATAGCATTGCTGAACTACTTGGCGAAAATTCACTGCAAATGTCACGTCAACCAAGTGAAGATACTACAGCTGTGCTAGCGGCAACAGGTTTGAAACTACACCTTGGCGGACACATGCATCTATTTGATGTAAGCCAATCTTCAAAGCACGGTTTAACAAACGTTCAGGTGCCATCTTTGGCTGCTTACCAGCCAGGCTATTCAATTGTGACGATTAATACAGAGGGGTATTCACTAGTAGAGACAGTCATCGTTCGTGAGGTTAAAAATTTCTCAAAATGGTTTTCGACTTACGAAAAGGAGTGGCGCTTTCTCCATAGAAGTCGGCAAGCCACTTGGGACACCAGTATTTTGTCGTCAAAAAATTATTTGGATTTCACCGACCAGCATTTACAGCAAGTAGTGAACGGTAGATATTTAGATGAGTGGCCTTCAGATTTGGTAGAGCAGCTCTCGTCAAATACGGTAAAAGAGATCGTTGACCTTTGCCATTGCGCTTCAAGTTTCAAGAGTATAGAGAGTAGTAGTGGGCTTAATGCGACAAACCTCGTTATAGATTTCTATAGAGCAAGAAATGCAGGAAGTTTTGCCCGTTTAGCTTTACCCCGTAACTTCTATGACCAACTTTCGCTTTGCTTAAAAAGCCAAGCTCCACAAAACACATCACAAATTTTAGACGACAGTGACGCTCTAAAAAAAGCATTGGTCTTAATAACTAATACGGTCTTGGCGTCGCGTGAGGACAAGGCTGCCGTTAGTCTTGTGTTATGACTAATTTAGCTAAGCAAAGCTAAAATACTGCGTGTAAGTTGAAGAGCTAGTTTTCTAATACAAGCGATTTAAATCGGTGGCTGCCAGGGTAAAGAGTGAATGCTCGTCCTGTTTCAACCAACCGACCCTGCTGGTAAAGTTTTTCTACGGTAGCTTGATAATGTGGCATAAATTTGCTTAAAGGAGAGCTATCAGAATTGCCCATTCCGGCATAATATCCAACATGGAATGACCCATCGTCCAATGAGACTAACAGCGAAGGTGTAGGAGTGTTTGTCTTCTCCTCAGTCCAATTTTTTATAGTACCCATTACTTTTTCGAGAGATACATCATCTTTCATTTTCTTATCCTCATTTCAATGCTTATCTACAAGCAAAGTTCACCGTCTTTCCGAGTGAGAATTATCTCGCATTAAAAGTATAAAAAATAGACATCAAAATGATTTGTGCTTTCATACATTACGCTAGTGTTCGGTACTTAATTTGAGGGAGTCGTAACGCAATTCGATTTACTTTACTCAGTGTGTTGTGCGACTTAAAACAGGATATTGAAGTAGTTGGCTGATTAATCTGGGCGATCAAGCTTGTCTATGTAGGCGTTGAAGGAATGTACCGAAGGTCAGCAGTAAAAACACTGTGCCTTCGATACCTCAATAGAGCAAAACGGTTAGAGGTACTTGCTCCATTTGTCTAAGCTTGAAAATGTATTGTTAGTTTTATTGATATTTTTAGTATCTCGGCCTTCATAGCTGCGATGAACAATACCCCACGTAGTAGTGGAGCCTTCTCTCGGACTATTGGTAACGCCTCTAATTTTATTATTTTTTATAGTGTTTGTTCCTTGAACGCCATTTAGTGAGATGCCTTCAAAAGCGTCACCATAAGCATTGAAATTAGCCTTGCTGGTTGAAGTTTGGCCTGCCACCACATCTCCCAGTTTGTTTATTTCGTTGTCTTCAACTTTAATTCTATTCGTGGTTTCAAGGCTGATTGCGCGCATGGCGTTATAGATAGTGTTATCTATAATTTTCACGTTTGTAGCTTGCCAGCCTGGATAAACGCTTTTTGTACTGAGTCCAACTACGACATCTTTCAGCACATTGTCACGCATAACTATGTTGTCAGCGCCTCTTTTCGACGTAAAACCATCAAATGCTCGTTCCACATAATTGTCATGAATGGTAAAGTGGTCGCCAAACTGTCCGTTATCCCCGCCCGCAGATAAGTAAACTGCAGCGTCGCGAACCCCATAAAAATTGTTATACCTTATCGTCGCTTTAAGTGCGCCTGTCATTAAAATACCGCTGTCCCCACCCGCTTCATAGAAAGGGGCACTATTATCACGCGTGCCGTAAAAGTTAATGTATTCGATAACAAGTTCGTTTAGTTTGTGATAGTTAGTTGTATTTACGACACCTCGGATAGAAAGTGCATCAGCAGTTTTGTCTTTACCTTCTCTCCCCGCAGGAGTTAAGCGTGTGATAGGTACAACAGTAGATACTTTCGCGCGGGACATATCGAAATCACCGCCTTTCCATGTAAAATCAGCAAGTTGACCTTTGTTCCCACAAACGTTGTCATTATTCTTTGTGTCGAAGCTAAACAAGTCACCATCTAAATCAGCCTTTGCGATAAAACGAGCGCCCGTGGCATCTACTATTAAGTCTTTCCGCAATGTTACAGTTATACCTTTGAGAATGGTTTTCCCATCTGATGCATCTTTATCGCTACCAATATAGTAGGTACCAGTCAATCTTAGTGGTTTGCCAGTATTGGTAGCTTGTTGTAAGGCGTTTTGTAGCTTAGAAGTTTTGCCGTTTGGATTCGCTGGTTTACTGCTGCAGTCTGCTGCGAGGCCCTGACCTGCAAACATTAACGCGCCGCAAGCTGTTAAGAGTCGTACTGAACATTTTATATTGTTTTTCACATTGAGTTCCTGTTTTTACACCAAAGATAAATAGACACTATTGTTCATTTAAAAAGTCATACATAGCGCTTCCAGCCAGCAAAAAAGCGCCAACGCCAAATAGCTGTGAGTCATCTTTTGTTACTACATCAGGCTTTTCATTTACTCCCTGTACCCAGCCGAATTTACCATCAGGATGTACAGCCGCAGAGAGCACTTGCCATCCTTTTTTGACGTTAGGTAAATACGTTTTTTGTTTAATAAGCCGTTATTAATGCCCCAGATAACTCCATACGTGAAAAAGGCTGTGCCACTGGTTTCTGGCTCAGCATATTTTTCTCCTGCGAGCAATGACATAGGCCAAGCTCCATCTTGCTTTTGCAATTTTACGATAGCTAGTGTGAGCTCTTGGTAGAGCGACTCATAATAAGAACGGTATTGGTGATCGCGAGGGAGGTTTTCCAAAACATGTACAACGCCTGCATATA
>NZ_BJKK01000008.1 GCF_006538325.1 Alteromonas sp. KUL42 | reverse complement strand
TGATAAATCGAAGAAAGCACTGGTATAGCCGAGTGACCAACTGTTTGCTGCCATCGTTTTTAACACTTCAGCTTTAAATGCTTGAGAATAAGGTTTGTGAACAGACCTGAAGCTTTCAGCGCCATGAATTCGATAAATAGTGGTCCAATATCGGACCTGCCTACTTGTAACATTAAATTTGTTACTTACCGCCGAAGAGCTTTCAGACAAAGCGAGTTCAGCTATTCTGAGCTTAAAAGCTCGATGATGTTTGGACATAAAAAGACCCCCAGTAATTGGAATGTCCAACTATTGGGGGTCACTTCAAACTGCCGGCTTTCTTGTTCTTACATAACGAAGGTTACGGTGTGACTTCTGTACACATATCGGTAACCCCAAATGGGTTAGCTGGCGGTGAAGAGCCTTCATCGGTTACATCACTTGCAGACACACCCAAGGTGTAGCGCATCTTCGCCTGAGCTTCACTGCCCGTCGACTGACCGAACACGGATATTACTGCGTCATACCAAGGTGCAAAGCTACGTGGATAGCGATACTCTAGTTCAGCATAACCGTTCTCGTCGGTTACAGCGCCATTTGCGAACGTCACAGTGCCCACAAAACCAGGGGTTAATTGACCGTCGCCATTGGTATCTTCATGACGGGGCGTGGTATCTAAAATACCGTTGTCGTTTACGTCTTCTGTTTCACAACGTTGATTTACCACCGCTACCCACACAGACTCGTCGTCATTGAATACCCAAAAACCTGTGCGATATTCACCACCGTCAACGTATTTAACAGGTGCTACTGACGCTGTTAAATTCACACCACTCACTGGCTGACCAACAGAGTCAGACACAAACACACCGAAGCGTTTTAAGTATGACGTTGAATTAGGCTCTTCAATTTCATTACCTGTTCCAATTGAAATATCAAACGCACGGGCGCCTACCGTTAGTACCACATCATCTTCAATAGCAGGATCTTCAGCAACAAATGCGGTAATAACCACGGCATCACGTGTTGATACAGAGCCAGAGGTAAATACTGTGGTTGCAATACCTTTGCTGTCAGTGGTTGCCTGAGATGGTGAAACAAAGCCCGTTGAAATATCTGACACGCTGAAATTCACTACACTGTTTTTCACAAGATTACCGTCAACATCACGAACCACGGCGCTGATTGTGCTAGTTTGCCCATCTGGCCCAAGTATATCCGGTGACGCATCAGCGATTATGGTATGCGGTGTTGTTGCGATAAATTCAATTTGTGTCAATGCCGACACGAGAACATCGCCATTACCATCGCTTGCAGTTGCCGTAATCGATGAAATGCCTGCATTGGTAGAGCTTATATTGATAGTGGCTTGGCCGTTGGCATCTGTAACCACCATTGGGCTGCCATCAATTTCACCGCGTGACGCACTAAAGGTAATAGTCTCACCTACAACCGGTGTATTATTTTGTCGCCATTGCACACTGATAGGCTGCATTTGCCCTACTGGCACTTCCTCTTCAGGTAAGTTTACAAAATTAAATTCATCTTGTTGCACTTGAATGTTAAATGACGCCTGGGCATTTAACGCGCTTGCGGTAATGGTATCCAAGCCTGACGTTGAAGCCGTGTAGGTCACAATAGCTTGACCATTTGCTCCTGTATTAACCGTAGTTGCGCTTAATGTGCCATTAGTTGCTACAAGTGCTACGTCTTGGTTCAAAATAGAAGTACCATCTGAGTCTTGAACGCGAATGGTGTATTGCACACTGTCATTTAGAATAACTGAAGACGCACCATTGATGGTCACTTCCGTACCGGCAATAGTTATGTTTACCGTTTGTGTAAGTGCCCCTGCTGCGGCGGTAATTGTTACTGTGCGATTAGACGCGTTGTTTTGCGAAGTGAGAATTGCGCGGGCTGTACCATCTGCAGCAGTTTGAGGCTGTGACAATTGCAACTCAACACCCGATGAAGACGCCGCGGAGAAACTCACATCCACCCCTTCCATCAGCACGCTTTGAGCATTTTTTACCAGTGCAATAAGTTCAACTTCATCGCTTCCGCTCGACGCCAATTGAATACTGTTCGCGTATAACTCTAATGAAGCCGGCTGCACGCCTCCCGATGAATTCCCTTCAGAGCTAAACGTTGTACTATCGCTTTCACCTGTTGCGAGTGATGCTGTTACTTGACCATCACCGGATGCAGTGCCCACGGACATACCTAACATTGCAACACCGTTTTCGTTAGTCAGCGCGGTTGCAGTATCATTGGCAAAGGTTGCCAAATCACTGTTGTCTAGTGAAAACGACAACAACAAGTCTTCTTGCGGCTCACCTTGTGCATTCGTCACAGTAGCAATTGCCACTAATTCGTTGGTAGATGAAAGACGGTTATCTGCTTCTCCTGCCGTATTTTGCAGTACTAAAGATACCGTCAACGTATCCGGCACCACAGTGACGGCGGTTGCGGAGAAAGTGGTAGTACCCGATTCTCCTGAGCTTAACGTGGCCGTTATTTCGCCATCCCCCGATGCAGTGCTCGCATTTAAGCCTAATCGGGCTACACCATTGGCATCTGTGCTCGCTGTGCCCGTATCATTTGCAAATTCCGCTAACGCTGGATTACTTAGCGAAAAAGTCAGTAACGCGTCTGAACGTGGTGTGCCGTTTTGATCGGTTACAGTTGCGACAACAGTGAGACTGTTGTCTTCAGATAAATTCTTGTCACTTGCGCCACTGGCGTTCTCTAGTGACAGTGAAATACTGTAAACTGGCGTAGAACCTCCATCGCCACCACCGTTATTCGTATCATCTCGAGAGACTGACGAACCGCCCCCACCACATGCTGTTAGCATAAATATTGCGCTAAATACACTTAGCGTCTTCGCTAATGTCGACATAATTCGTTCCTGAACCTCTTTAATTGACAATTGCGTCGTTTTTTATGTTTAAAAATCAACTGAATCTGGCACACTACGGGAGATTAAAAATATAAAAATGTACAGGAAACATTCATGTCTTCATCTGCACACAAATACAGCTTAACCGCTCGCATCTTTATCGGCATGGCTGCCGGTATCTTAATTGGTGTATTTCTCCAACTCTTGTTTGATGATAGCGGAGATTTTAGGTTTTCGATATTCGGTTTCGAGCTCTCAACGTATAACATTCTTGTAGAAGGTATATTTTCTACGCTCGGTCAAATATTTATCGCAAGTTTAAAGATGCTTGTGGTGCCCTTGGTGTTCGTTTCGCTTATTTGCGGTACCAGTACTCTTTCAGACCCCAGTAAACTTGGTCGACTGGGAGCTAAGTCTGTTGGGTTATATGTTGTCACAACGGCCATTGCTATAACACTGGCCATGAGTATAGCGCTGGTGGTTTCTCCTGGTGAAGGGCTAAACCTTACAACAAATACTACCTTTGAAGCGAAAGAAGCGCCGAGTTTATCCGACGTTATTGTAAACATGTTCCCCAGCAACCCAATAAATTCAATGGCACAAGGGAACATGCTTCAAATCATTGTTTTTGCGGTACTATTTGGTATTGCAATGGCAATGACCGGTGAAGCAGGTAAGCGCTTAACGGCTATTTTTGAAGACATTAACACCGTCATTATGCGTCTTGTTACTATTATTATGAACCTAGCGCCTTATGGTGTGTTTGTGTTGATGGCTAAGCTTTTCTCTACCATTGGTGGCGATACAATCTTAAGCCTAGCTAAGTATTTCTTCTTAGTTTTTGGCGTATTAATATTGCATGGTTTAGTAACCTATTCCGTGCTGTTGAAGCTACTTTCTGGTTTAAACCCTATCATTTTGATGAAGAAAATGCGCGATGCAGCCCTCTTTGCCTTCAGTACGTCAAGCAGTAGCGCCACGCTGCCAGTCACCATGGAAACGGCGAAAAACAAATTAGGTGTTAGTAACTCAGTTTCATCATTTACCCTTCCTTTAGGTGCCACCATTAATATGGATGGCACGGCTATAATGCAGGGCGTTGCCACAGTCTTTATTGCGCAAGTGTACGCGGTAGACTTGAGTATGAGCGATTATATGATGGTGGTATTAACGGCTACCCTTGCATCAATCGGTACCGCAGGCGTTCCTGGGGTAGGCTTAATTATGCTTGCCATGGTACTGCAGCAAGTTAATCTACCGGTTGAAGGTATTGCCCTGATTATTGGTGTAGACCGTCTGCTTGATATGACCCGCACAGCTGTGAATATTACTGGTGATTGTATGGTTTCTTGTGTAGTTGCGAAAAGTGAAGGTGCGTTAGATGAAAGCATCTACAACGACCCTAAAGCAGGCTTGAAAGAAGAAGACATCGACTTCGAACACTTTGAAAAAAACGCAAACTAAGCACTTTTTAACAGCATTTGTTTGAACGCTGTTTAGAACCAGTAAGAACTAAAAAGGTAGCATTGGCTACCTTTTTTAATTTTAACTTACTCATACTGCTTTGCGATGCGTTTTTGCAGTAAGGCAACACGCGCTAGTGAAGCGCAGATGATGGCGAAACATTTGCCGCTTTACGTGCAGGATACAAGGTTGCCAGTACACTTAATAACATAGCTACAACAACTGTTATTAGCACATCTTGCCAGTGCAGGCTTGACGGCAGAAAGTCGATAAAATAGATATCGCCTGAAAGTACTTCTATACCAAAAACATTCTCAATACCACTCACAATACTTGAAAGGTTTGGAGCAACGATTAACGCAGCACCAACACCAAACACAATCCCTATAAGCCCGTTTATGACACCTTGATAAACAAACGTTTTACGTATCAATGCATCCGTTGCGCCCATCGTTTTTAAAATAGCGATGGCTGATTGTTTTTCTCTCACTGCCATAACAAGTGAAGAGACAATGTTAAAGCACGCCACGGCGATAACTAACACCAACGCGATATATACTACGGCTTTCACCAGTTGAATATCGTTGTACAAATGACCTTGAGTTCGTGTCCAATCAGACATATAGACAGCTTGAGGAAAGCTATAACCAATGTCGCGCATTATTTCATAGGCCGCAAAAGGATTGTGTAATGTAAACTGTATTCCCTGTGCTAACGATTCAATACCGGCTGCATCAGAAGCGGTTTGCAAGTGTACTAAGCCTATTTGGTTATCAAGCTCGCCACCAACACGTAGTACGCCAGATACCACCAAACTGATAGTTTTGGGTGCTTTAAAGGTTAAGTCACTGGTTGTTTGTGGGATCAACGCTTGCAGGCTATCCCCCCGTTTAAGAGCAAGGGACTTTGCAATTCCCTCTCCTATCAAAACACCATTTTTATCAACCGCAAATTGCTGCCAGTCACTATCGGTCACACGACCTTGATATTTACTATCATCGGCTTTTACAGGAATACCCGTTAGCGCCACTGCCTTTAAGTCACCTTTGAATTGCAACATGCCTGTTAGCTGTGTGTATGGTGTTACATCTGAAATACGCGCATCTTGCTTGAACCGATAAAGCTGGGCATCAAGGTTTTCAATGCCTCGGTTATCAACACCGTATAACTCACCGTGGGGTACAACGTGCAAAATTCGATTAACGAGTTCTCTCTCGAAGCCATTCATTACGCTCAGTAACACAATAAGTACAAAGCAACCCAGTGCAATGCCCACTGTCGACGACATTGAGATAAAAGAAATGAAACGTTGCTGCGAACGCGTTTTACGAAAGCGTTTGGCCAATTCAAACGCTAACATTTCGCTGACTCCTGGCTCGATTCGGTATCAACTAGATTACCGTCTTTAATGCGCAAAACACGATCCATTTTATTTGCTAACGCAATATCATGCGTTACCACCACAAACGCCGTTTTCTTCTTTACGCTTAGGGTTGTAAGTAATTGATAGATTTGCTCACCGGTAGAATCATCTAAATTACCTGTGGGTTCATCAGCTAGTACCACTGATGGCTCTGTCACCAATGCCCTTGCTATTGCAACGCGCTGGCGTTCACCACCTGACATGGCTGATGGTAAATGATCTTGCCTGTGAGATAGCCCGACTTCGTTTAATATGGCAACGGCTTTTCGCTGGGCTTCTTTTACTGATAAACCGCGAATTCTCAGTGGCATTGCCACATTTTCAAGCGCAGTAAACTCACCGAGCAAATGATGAAATTGGTATATAAAACCCATTTCTTCATTGCGCAATTTGGCCAATGCATTGGAGTTTAGTTTACTCAAAGGTTTACCGTTAAACTCAACGTCACCTTTGGTGGGTGTATCTAGGCCACCTAAAATATGTAATAACGTGCTTTTTCCAGAGCCAGAGCTACCTAGGATGGCAACTTGTTCACCGACTTTGATAGACAGTGAAACGTCGTGAAGTACAGGTGTAGCATTACTGCCTTCATTGTAAGTTTTATGAATATTTCGACATAGTAGCACGTCTTGCATGCGCAGTTTCTTCTATTGTTTTTGAGGTACTAAATTACGGTACTAGAATTGAGACAATGATAGTAAACCGAAACACTAACAATACCAGTGTAAAAAGAACAGTAATAACCCTGTTAGTATGCGGATTTCTTGTAAAATTTTATGATCACGAAACGTGATTGTTAAGGCAGTACAGAAATAAGATAGCGGTAATACGCCATAACTACAAAACACTAAAATAGGGTACTTATGACCGCATTTCGTCTGATCTTTATTTGAAACCTGAGACTGGGTTTGATATCCAAAAAAGGCTATTTGAATTATTAGAAAAGATTAGGCGACTGCCTAGAACCATATTACGCTTGATGCTATTTCATGAAGTGATGAAATGGCGGAGCGGACGGGACTCGAACCCGCGACCCCCGGCGTGACAGGCCGGTATTCTAACCAACTGAACTACCGCTCCACATCATTTTCAATGTTATCAGACAGTTGACTTGACTGTTGTTGCCCTGTCCCCTGACTGCGGCGCAGATAATACGTATTCCCCTATGTGGAGTCAACGCTTTTTATTAATAAAATTGTCATCTGCGGTTTGTTTGCCTGTAATTTAGACACAATGTTGAAATAAAATCCAAGATGGGCAAATTAACATCACCCTTATTGTCTATTAATTGCAATGTTTACAGCGAAGGACTATTTACTCATCCTTTTTCTTTCTTTTAAAAGACGCGAATAGCTTTTTCAACCCCTTTGGCTGCGCTTCCATCGTTAAGTTGGCATCTGTGGTTACCGGTTTAGCTTTTTGACTTGCGGTGTTATTTGACGGCTTTGGCTTATTTTTACGCTTGCGTACAATCACAATTGTTACCGCAACAATAACGCCCAGTAAAACAATAGAGCCATTAACTACCAATATAATGAACATGAGTTGACTGTCATCCATTGTCTCTTCGAGATCTGCCATGTCATTCTTTTCAGTGGCGTCTTCACCGAGCATCGTCATGGGTGAACTACCATCCACGATAGGATCTTTACCATCAATTAACGGATCTTCAACGATGGGTTCTTCAGGCCCTTCAGCTAAAAAACTGTACTCAGGAACATCAAGAATAAAATCGCGCCCATCCACAGTTGTGCCATAAGCAGTGAGTTTAACCCTGAATACACCGGGTTCGTATGCAGCAATAAGATGCTCTCTCGCCTCACTTCCGCCTTCGGTTAATGAGAAGTTTTGCATGTCCGAATTGGGGTAACGCACTTTGCCATCAACAAGTAACGATTCTATATCAACCAAATCTCTGTCAACATCAATGAAAATTTTGTGATATCCCTCTCCCCCGCCATTTTGCTCTACATCTATTTTTATCGGATTTTCATGCAGAATTATCAAACCACCTTCTTGAACCCGAGTGTACATAGGGGTTTTAACAGTAAATACTGGTTTCCACTCGCCAGGCGCAATTTTTAAATTAAACTGCCCTGTAAAAACACCGTCACCAGGGCGTTCATCCATGCCTCTTCCATTGTCTTGAAACGTGGCAATATCTTGATCACTTGCGCCAAAATTAGAGTAATTGGGGTTGTTAGAACTGATAAACTCAATATCTAAGTCCACTACGTCTCTAAACTGCTTATTCTGAATGAGCTCACCGGCATTGGTTAGATAGGCTGTTGATTTTAAGATTTCACCGGCAAACAACAGTGAAGGTAACGGCTCAGCGTGAAGCTCTACATCTGATAACACCATCACTCGACTATCTTTTAATATTTGACCTACGGCCTGCCATGGCCCAGGTACCGGATTTTTAATTTTGATCATGTCGAAGGTATCGTCGTCATACCATTCAACTTTTTCTTCATCGACTCGCCCTTGAAACAACTTCGAGCCATCGGGACGTACTAACACAACTGGCGCTGAACCGTACTCCCTGAAGAAGATCATGGTGACCTCTTCCACATTAAAGTCGACTCTAAAGCGATTTCTAAGCAGTTCAATTGAATTGGTGTATTCGTCACCAAGGTCGGTAAGGGGCGACGAACTACTTGATTGATTTTGTACTTGTTCTTGCTTTACTGCACCATCAGCAACTTGAAAAGCAACGTCTTGTTGTTCAGCTTGAGACTGCGCAATTGCGCTTGTGTGAATAAAGGCATAAAGAATTAGTCCACAATAAAACCACACTTTCACGCTGCGCTGCTCCTGCATTTTTAGTTATTAAGGGCTAATGTTGTTTTTTGATAATTTTTTAGACCAAAACAATGACTAGCTGGCCTTTTAATCTTGCGACGCGTCTTCTTGCGGTCGCCATAAACACTTGCCACCCGCATTTTGAACAATATCAAGGCGTGCTTCGTGCTGTACTAATTCATCGGCGCTTGCTTGAATAACCTTTAATTTATTTGCAGAACGCTGAATACGACGAATGGCTGTTGAGTCTGCATCACCGCCACCACTTGATGCCAATTTCAATTTGGTCTGCCCGCCAGTCATTAGCAAGTAGACATCAGCAAGAATTTCCGCATCCAGCAACGCGCCGTGTAACGTACGGTGGCTGTTATCTATGCCATAGCGTTTACATAAGGCATCAAGGTTATTCTTCTGACCTGGGTGCATTTGCCTAGCAAGCGTGAGGGTATCAAGTACATCACACATTTCACTAGTCACTACCCCTTTGGTTGATGACTCCATTGCAAATTCGTGGTCCATAAAACCTACGTCAAAGGGCGCGTTGTGAATGACAAGCTGTGCACCTTTGATAAAACTTACAAACTCTTGGGCGACCTGTGAAAAAGTCGGTTTATCGGCAAGAAACTCATTAGTAATACCGTGAACTTCAATGGCCTCTTGTTCAATTTGACGCCCTGGGTTGATGTAGACGTGGAAGTGATTCCCGGTTAATCGGCGATTAACAACTTCTACGCACCCAATTTCGATGATGCGGTGACCTTCTTTGGGTTCAATACCTGTGGTTTCGGTATCGAGAACTATTTGGCGCATGGAACCTCTACTATTATTACTCACTTGTTTTTTGATAGTATATCAACCCCTTTGCATCACGCTAAGGGAAAAGAAAAGATAATTAAAGCGCGCTCACCTTTGCAGTACTCTTTTCGTTCACTCTAAGTGAGTTTATTGCAAAGAACGAGGCGCGCGATTTGGTTATTTCTTAGTCAAGCGATTGAGCCAAACAATTGCAGATGTGCAAGGTTTAGCGACCCTGAACAAGTACATTTATGGGTAGTATGACTAAAAAATAACAATGTTAATGTAGTGAAAAGGACCAACTGTGGCGCAAAAAACCATACATATATATACCGATGGCTCTTGTTTAGGTAACCCGGGGCCTGGGGGCTATGGTGCTATTTTAATCTATAAACAACATCGAAAAGAACTGAGCGATGGTTTTGCTCACACCACCAATAACCGCATGGAATTACTCGCGCCCATTGAAGCACTCAACAGTTTAACTGAGCCCTGCCAAGTGGAGTTAACCACCGACAGTCAATATGTGAAAAATGGCATTAACCAATGGATCCACAACTGGCGCAGAAATGGCTGGCGTACCTCAGACAAAAAACCGGTAAAAAATGCAGACCTTTGGCA
This sequence comes from Alteromonas sp. KUL42, assembly GCF_006538325.1. Taxonomy (GTDB): domain Bacteria; phylum Pseudomonadota; class Gammaproteobacteria; order Enterobacterales; family Alteromonadaceae; genus Alteromonas. The sequence goes on along the minus strand of NZ_BJKK01000008.1, from coordinate 194,559 downwards.
GCGCTTAGACGAAGCCGTTAAAAAGCACAGTATTAACTGGCATTGGGTGAAAGGCCATTCAGGTCATCCAGAAAATGAGCGCTGTGACGAATTGGCCCGCGGCGCAGCCGAAGCAAAGCCCACCCAAATTGACGCGGGCTTTGTGAGTTAGTATTACCAACTCACCACTAATTTGCCTTGCGTATCGTTGCGCTCTAACCGTGCGTGAGGCTTGTCGATGTCATCAATACGGTAATGGGTATCAATGTTGACGTGTAACTCGTCAGTCTCAAAGGCGGGTAAACAAACCTTTGCAAAATCACTAATTAAATCAGCTTTATACTCATCACTTCTATTGCGAAGCGTAGTACCGACAATTGAAGCGCGCTTGCCCAGCAGCATTGCCATATCAAGATTATCAGCATAGCGCCCAGCGAGCATGGCCAGATAGACCACTCGACCATCTTGCTCAAGCACTTTTAAGTTTCGGTTGAGGTAATCACCACCAACCATATCGAGTACCATGCTAACCCCTTCGGGCCATACCCTTTTCAGTACATCGTCAAACGATTGTAATTTGTAATTAATAAGGTGCTCTGCACCATTAGCACTGCACAACTCAAGTTTCTCTGGGGTTGAGGCTGTCACTGCACTGTCCACGCCCCAATAACGACACAATTGTGCAGCTGCCAAACCAACGCCACTGGCGCCACCATGGATCAGTACCCGTTGTGCGGGTTTAACATGAGCAATGGTACGCAAACATTGAAATGCGGTTAGGAATACCTCAGCAAGCCCAGCAGCCTCATGAAAAGGCATATCTTTGGGAATGGGCATAAGATGAGCAGGATTTACCACTACCTCAGTAGCATAGCCACCACCGGCAACTAGGCCAAAAACCCTGTCGCCTTCTTTGAAGGTAGACACCCCTTTGCCCACTTCACAAACGACACCTGCAACTTCTAACCCTAAAATAGGACTTTCTCCTGGAGGAGGTGGATAATGACCTTGACGCTGCAGTGTATCAGCACGGTTAATACCAAACGAATTCACCTTCACTTTCACTTTGCCTTGTGGCGTTGAAAGCGATTCCTGCGTTTTTACAACCAATGCCGTTGGTTCGCATCCCTTTTCAAAGTCAACAAATTGCATGTATACCCTCCAGTAGCCTTAACTTTTATTACGCCTTGTTACGCTTTTCACCTTATGTCAGTTCAAAAGGTTATCTGTGTTTACAACTCTATTTTCAGTTTTGTATCCCATACAGTGAATTGCTGCGTGCCAAATTGCAATGAATAGCGCCTGATAACCGTAAATCTTCACATTCAGATTTAAGTCTTTGAGGAAACCAGTATAATCCCCTACTCTTCAATTAGCCCCTTTAGAAACACGAGATCCTACATGTCAGCACAAGTCATTTTGCAGCCTTCAAGAGATAAGTCACTTCGTCGAAAGCACCCTTGGGTGTTTGAAAGTGCAGTGGCCGAACTTAAAGGGCGCGCTCGAATTGGCGATACTGTTGATGTATATGATGCAGAGGGTGATTGGCTTGGACGCGGCGCCTACTCTCCGCAATCTAAAATACGCGTTCGTATGTGGACGTTTAAAAAAGAAGAAAGTATCGATAACGGCTTCTTTCTTCGCAAACTGGAAAGTGCTTTACAATTGCGTAAGCGTTTATTCGATGAGACCAAAACCAATGCATTTCGTTGGATTGCGTCAGAAAGTGATGGCTTACCCGGCGTAACCATTGATGTTTATGACAATGTTGCTGTGGTTCAGTTGTTGAGTGCTGGCGCAGACAAGCACCGAGACAAACTGGTTTGGGCAATCACTAAATTAATGCCTGATGTTCACGTTTATGAAAGAAGTGACGTAGATGTACGCAAAAAAGAAGGATTAGAGCCCGTCGTTGGTATTCTTCACGGTGAGCCACCTATGCAGGTTACGGTGAAAGAAAACGGCATCAATATTGTGATCGATATTGAAAATGGCCACAAAACAGGGTTTTACCTTGACCAACGAGACAGCCGAGCGGCAGCCGCACACTACGCCAAAGATGCCGATGTGTTGAACTGCTTTAGTTATACCGGCACATTTTCATGTTACGCCCTTTCGGGTGGTGCGAAATCAGTAACTAATGTTGACGTTTCACAACCCGCACTAGATTTAGCTAAACATCACGTTGATATAAACGGCCTTGATCAAAGTAAAGCCCATTATATAAATAAAGACGTTTTCAAAGCGTTACGGGAATATCACGAGCAACAACAACAGTTTGATATGGTCATTCTTGACCCACCTAAATTTGTAGACAGTAAAGCTTCACTAAACCGTGCCGCGCGTGGTTATAAAGACATTAACATGTATGGGATCCACGCTGTAAAGTCGGGCGGTTTACTGCTTACTTTCAGTTGCTCTGGGCTAATGCCCGCCGATTTATTTCAAAAAATTGTTGCAGACGCCGCCCTTGATGCAGGGCGCACCATAAAGATTATCGCGCGACTAAATCAAGCATCAGACCACCCAATCATAGGAAGCTATCCAGAAGGCTACTATCTAAAAGGGCTGGTTTGCGAAGTGACTGACGATTAATCTGATCTCGCTTCTCCCATACTTTTTCGTGAAAATAAAAAGCAATAGTGTTAATGGCAGGCTCTATTAGCGCTACGGCGCCGCCGACAGCTATGCTTCCTGTAAGAAGGTACGTCACACTGAAAGCGACGAAGAAGTGCATAATGGCGAATGTCATTGTTTTTTGCATAAGAATAATCCTCTAACCCTAAGGGTTGCTCATAAGCCCAAAGGCATAGGTGAACGTAATAATTGAGGATTATTGTTTAGTAAGAATAGATAAGACAACGCATTTGCTCGAACAGGTTGTTCAAGTTTTACGATTAGGAACAAGGATGAACCTTTTGTAGTTCACCCTTTACAAATAGCTCAAGCCCAAACGACTATTTCATTTGTGAAATTTCAACACCAATGATGCAGCTCGATTCTGACTCTGGCTCACAGCGAACAACCGTTGCAATAGCTGCTAAAGACGGTATTTGAGAGCTTGAAGACTCTATGGCAACGCTTACCTGCGTACCCACTTCAATAGAAGGCTCATCGACCTCCAGTGACATCCCAGTAGCGCTGATATCTTTACATAAAGCCTGCATGGTGCGGCTCGACTCATCGTCAGTAATTTGCAACTGACACGGCGAATTTACCATCATCCTGAAAAAATTTCGCTTATCGTCGTACCCTAGCATGTCTACTTCTCCTTATTATTAGCGTATCGCTGACAATTTATCCTATTGTTATAAGGTGATGAGGATCAGTTGTCAATCAGGTGACGTAATTTGTCATTGGCGTTACACACTTAACCCATGACAATAAACAGATTATTTTTCTAAATCAGTCTTTCGAGTATGTGAACTCACTAGAACTCGTTCAGGTGTAATGTTATGCGTTTGGCCGAAATGGGATAGGCAGTCCCTAATTGTTGTGCAAAAAGAGATACCCTGAGTTCTTCTATCATCCAGCGCACGTCTTTAAGCGCTTCTGGTACTTTACCTTTAGGGTACTTACTACAGGCTTTTTCCCATTCGCTAACGGCTTTTTCCACGGTAACTTGGTGCATTCTATCTTTGTTAGGATCAATAGGCAGCTTTTCCAAACGTCTTGCCAACCCTTTAATGTAGCGGTTCCAATCATCAAGTTTAGACGCGCCAATGTCTGACACAAAGCCAGGGAATACCAATGACGTCAAATGCGCCTTGCAGTCCCCTAGCGCATTAATCATATTAAGCGGTACGTTTCCTTTCATTTGCTTTTGACACTGGTGAGCCAAAGTCAGCCCTTGCTCAACATGTTGCGCTATTTCAAGTACCTTGTCATTGATATTGGCGCGCACCACATCTAAACATGCATTAAATTCTTCTTTAGTGCGAATATCGGTTTGCTTGTCACGGCAATAGTCGTTTACTAACGTATCGATACCGGCAAAAATACAGTCATCAATAAGCGCCTTTACTTGCCCGAAAGGGTTAAAATATAAGCCTAGCTTTGCTTTGTTGGGCAGCTTAGTTTGTAAATAATTTAACGGCGATGGCATGGCGTTTTTAATTAGTACGTTAACCCCTTGCTTGTGCAATCGCTGAGCTTTGTCTTTTTCCTCAATAAGGGCAATATCCACTTTGTCGCCCTTTTGCACCAAGGCTGGAAATGCTTGTACTTGAAATCCACCTACTTTTTGCACAAAGGTTTCGGGCAAGCTATCGAAATCCCACGCTTCGATATTGCTGCGCTCTAACTCTGGTGTTGCGGCTTTTTCAAAAGTTTGTTTTACCTGCCCTGCACATTTCTGCTTAAGAGCATGAAGATCATCACCTTTAGCAATATCATCACCATTGTCATTCACCACCGCAAAATGCATTTTCAAATGCTTATCAAGTAACGCAAGGTTCCATTCTTCGCTATCGACGATAACACCGGTCATTTTTCTCAGCTTGTCACTTACTGCATCGACAATCGAAACAGGACGGTTGTGTTTATCGGTTTCGCTGATGTCAGCCAAACAGGCTTGTGCGAAATTGGGCGCTGGCACAAAATTGCGACGCAATCGCTTTGGTAGGGTTTTGATCATACCTACGACTAACTCGTGCCTTAACCCAGGCACTAACCAATCAAAGCCCACATCTTCAACCTGATTCAATACCGGTAGCGGAATAACAACGGTCACGCCATCGTCTTCGGCATTTGGCTCAAAGTTGTACCTAAGAGGCAAAGTGATATTTCCTTGTCGCCATACATCAGGAAACGCATTAGCAACCGATTGTTCAGGCAGCTGGCGATAAACGTCTTCTTCGGTAAACGTTAATGATTGATTGCTACCGTGCTGTTTAAACCACTTTTTAAACGCAGCATCGTTATTAACGTCCACCGGTATGCGTTTAGCGTAAAAACTGACAAGGGCTTCGTCATCGACAATAAGGTCACGACGTCGTGTCTTTTGCTCAAACTCATCGGCTTGCTCAAGCAAGGCCTGATTGTCTTGTAAAAAGCCGTAATTAAGCTTTGTGTTTCCATCAACAAGTGCTTCACGAATAAAGAGTTCATGACACACTGGAGGGTCAATAAGGCTGTACACCTTGGCCCGCTTCAAAACAATGGGCAAACCAAACAAGGTCACTTTCTCAAACGCAATAACAGCACCGCGCTTCTTTGACCAGTGAGGTTCTGAATAGCTGCGCTGTACCACATGTTCAGCAAGGGGCTCTATCCACGCTGGGTCTATTTTGGCAACCATTCTGGCAAATAATTTCGAGGTTTCTACAAGCTCAGCTGCCATTACCCATTTAGGTTGTGATTTGGCAAGTCCCGAGCCGGGGAAAACCAAAAATCGCGTATTACGCGACCCCAAATACTCCCGTTCTTTGTCTTTAAAGCCCAAGTGAGACAAGAGCCCGCTGGCAATGGCCTCGTGGATAGCCTGGTAGTCAGCTTCTTGTTTAGTAATACCAAACCCCAGTTCAGCAATGGACTTTTTCAGCTGACTAACAATGTCTTGCCACTCACGCATTCTTAAATAATTGATGAATTGCTGCTTACACCACTTGCGCAATTGATTATGGCTTAAGGTATTTTGCTGTTCTCTGAACGCCACCCATAAATTGTACAAACTGATAAAATCTGAATCTTTATCGTGGTATTCGCTGTGTTTCTCGTCGGCTTGCTGACGCTTTTCTTGAGGACGTTCACGGGGGTCCTGTATAGAAAGTCCAGCCGCGATAACCATAACTTCACTTAATGCATTGGTGCGCTGGGCTTCTATCACCATGCGGGCATAACGGGGGTCAATTGGCAAACGAGCCACTTGTCGTCCAAGGGGCGTTAATTGCATTTTCCCTTTGCGTTTTGCAATGGCCTGAATTTCTTCAAGCAAACGAAAACCGTCGTTAATATTGCGATTATCAGGGGGCTGTACAAAGGGGAATGCCGCTATATCACCAAGCCCTAGCGCCAGCATTTGCAAAATAACCGACGCTAAATTGGTGCGCAAAATCTCTGGGTCTGTAAACGCAGGCCGCCCTAAATAGTCATCTTCGCTATAAAGACGAATACAGATACCGTCAGATACACGACCACATCGCCCTGCACGCTGATTAGCTGAAGCCTGTGAAATGGGCTCAATGGGCAGTCGCTGCACTTTGCTGCGGGCACTGTATCGAGATATTCGAGCAAAACCGGGGTCTATGACATACTTAATGCCAGGCACGGTTAAAGAGGTTTCAGCCACGTTAGTCGCCAGTACAATTCGACGCCCGCTGTGCGATTGGAAAATGCGGTTTTGCTCGGCAGCGGTCAGCCTTGCGTATAAAGGCACCACTTCGGTATTGCGATAGTGCTGTTTACTCAAAGCATCTTGGGTATCTCGAATTTCTCGCTCGCCACTTAAGAAAACCAAAATATCGCCCGGCGCTTCGCGCATCAGTTCATCAACTGCGTTCACAATGGCATCGGTTTGATCGATGTCATCGTCATTGTCTTCTGGGGCGTGATAACGAATTTCAACAGGATATGTGCGTCCACTGACTTCAATGATGGGTGCATTATTAAAGTGCTTCGAGAAGCGTTCTGGGTCGATCGTCGCCGAGGTAATAATAAGTTTTAAGTCTGGACGTTTACTCAACAACTGGCTTAGATAACCCAATAAGAAGTCGATATTTAAGCTTCGTTCATGGGCTTCATCAATAATAATGGTGTCGTATTGATTTAAAAAGCGATCTTGTTGCATTTCAGCCAGTAGCATACCGTCCGTCATTAATTTAACGTAGCTGCGTTCACTGACTTGATCGCTAAAACGGATCTTAAAGCCTACTTTTTCGCCCAGTGGCGTGTTTAGCTCTTCGGCAATACGGGTTGCAACACTTCGCGCGGCCAAACGGCGGGGTTGGGTATGTGCAATCATGCCGTTTACACCACGGCCTAACTCCAAACATATTTTAGGCAACTGTGTTGTCTTACCCGACCCTGTTTCACCTGCCACTATAACCACTTGGTTATTGGCAATGGCTTCTTTAATGTCGTCTTTTTTGTCACTTACTGGTAACGGTGGGTATTCTACCTGTGGCAAATTCTCCTGACGCCAAGCCCGCTTCTGGATTGAGGCTTCAATATCTTGTTCAAGCTGCTCAAAATGCTGCTGTAGAGATTGATGTTGCTTAAGTTTCGAATGTGACGCGTCAGATGAACTTTGATTTTGCTGCTTTTGTGATTGCTTTTGTGAATGTTTAGTCTTGCCCGATCGCTGTAGCTCGCTCGAATTTGTTACATCACCATTCAGTTTCTGGGCAAGTTGCGTGATCCGTCGCTTCAAACGAAATCTGTCTGCGTTTAAGCATTCATCAAGTTTGGTATAAAGGGGTTTAATCGCAATGGGTGAAGACAAAGTCGCATCCTACAAAATTCAAAACAACAATAAGATTCGGGCGGTGATCCTAGAAGATACCGCCTAAAAAAGCTAGTCCAGAACAACTAGAGCCTGTTAAGACGCTGTGCTTAGCTCGTCGTCTTGAGGGTCATTAAATCGAGGGAAACCGAAAAATATGGCGGCAATACCAAATACAAAAATTAACATGGGGTACCAGCAATACGGCGTAATCGCCAATGGTGATATACCCACCACGGCCGCAGCGCTTAGTAACTGTGCACCATAGGGCACTAAGCCTTGAAAACTGCACGAAAAGATATCAAGCAGCGATGCTGTGCGACGAGGATCTACTCCGTATTTGTCATTCAAATCTTTCGCAATTGGACCCGCTGTAACAATAGCAATTGTATTATTAGCAGTGGTGATATCAAGAAAGCTCACTAGCCCAGCAATACTGAACTCAGCGCCTTTTTTGGTTGTGACTTTACGAGTTAAACGCTGAATTAGCCAGGTGATGCCGCCATTGGCATGCATCAGTGCCACAATACCACCAATGGTAATAGCTATCATCGCAAGGTCTTGCATCCATCCCATGCCTTTTTGAATACTTTGCATCATAGATAAGGGCGTGAAGCTACCTTGTAGCAAACCTACCAAACATGCACTTGCAATACCGACAGCCAGTACACTAATGACATTAAACCCAGTAAGTGCAAACCCAATGATGCACAGATAGGGCAAAATGCGCCAAAAATCGTAATCACTGCCTTCAATAATGCCCGAGGTATCTACATCAATTAAAAGTAGCAGCCCCATGGTGACAATACATGCGGGTAGAGCAACCATAAGGTTTGCGCGAAACTTATCTTTAAGTTGAACACCTTGTGTGCGCGTTGCAGCAATGGTGGTGTCAGACACAAATGACAAGTTATCACCGAACATAGCACCACCCACTACAATGCCCAGCGCCATTTCAACGGGTAACCCTAAACTGGTAGCAAGCCCCGCACCAATAGGCGAAAGTGCGGTAATGGTTCCCATTGAGGTTCCCATTGAAAATGAAATGAAACAGCAAATAAGAAATAGGCCGGGTAAAATCAGTGATGAAGGAACAAACTGTAAGGCCATATTGACCGTGGCATCGCGCGCACCAATATCAATGGTCACGGCATAAAACGCTCCCGCTAAAAGGAAAATAAGCACCAGTAATATAATGTTCTTGTCACCTCCCCCTTTGCAAAAAGTTTGTACTTTTTCAGAAAAGCTCACTTTTTTGCCTTTGGGGTTTAAACACAACCCATACCCCGCACTGATGAAAAAAGCCACAAGAATAGGCATTGCCGTAATGTCATTAGTGGTAATACCGGTTACCACAACAAGTACAACAAACAGTAAAATAGGCGTAAGCCCAATGGGGTTAGGTGCAATAGGATTGTTTTGGTGCACTGAATACTCTCTTTTCGACGGCCGCTCAAATGATTTCATGGCGACAATAAAAACAACGACGCCAAAGATAAAGCTGGAAAGGATAAAAGGTTTTACAGGTAATGCAAAGTAAATTAGCAGTTACTTATGGTTCTGAGTTCACTGGGTGTTTTGCCGGTTAACCTTTTAATTGTACGTCGAAAGTTAGGTAAGTCAGACATGTCCATTTGCGCACTCGCTTGTTCGTTGGTCAGTTTTTGCAAGGAAAGTAACACAATTGCTTTATTGCGCATCACTTCTTCAGACAACAGCCGGTAATTCGTACCGTGCTCTTTGAGTTTTCTTTTCAATGTTGCAGTGCTTACACCTAAGTAATCTGCTATATCTGCAAGCCCACAATTGACGTTTGAGAAAACGTTGTTACGCACAAAATCTGTTAACGACATGCCTTGCCCCAACGTCGATGTCTGTTTATGGGTTGATATTTGTTTATCAACTAGTACATCTGAAACACTAGCAAGGTAGGCTTTATTAAGCCAAATCCCAGTTACAGGCTGATTAAAAGATATTCTCAGCCCAAGATGAGTTTCAAAATCGGCAATATTGCGAGGGCGGCTAGCATTGAAGGTAAACGCCAATGGTACTCTCTGCCCCGTTACTTGCTTTAACAATGAAAATAGGCATGAGAAGAAAATTTCAATTACAAAGACCTTAAGTTTTTCGTTGTGTATGGTTGCTTCGGGGACCCAAAGAAGGTGCTCATCCAATTCATATTGTCGATTATAAACAAGGGGGGCGATGCACCATCGAAAGCTTTGTTCACACATAAGCGCATGGATGATGTCACTGGTATTTTCAAACGAACTAAGGGCAAACAACGGGCTTGTTTTCCAAGTCGTAGCAAGGGCGCTACCGAGAAGAAACCCAACATCATTGCCTTTAGTTTGCGCTTGTACGTTAGTCAGAAGTGCATTGTATTGATTGATACTTATCATCAAATCATGGGTAATAGCGTCCTCAAAAATTCCCGTACCACGCAGTAGTTTGTGAATATTTGCGCCCCGTGGTAGCGCGACCTCAATTGCTGCTGTTACCAACCAAAAACCAGCAATGACTTTGTCCTGTGGATTGTAAACCTGACTGCCATCAAGCTGTTCGGTATTTACATAGTTACGTGCTGTTTGCAATGACGTGAATTTGTACTGTGTCGACGAGCTCACTCGCTCTTCACCTGCCAACACCTCGCTAGCAGGCTGCGCAGATTGCTCAACAAAGTTGGTAGTACTCAATGCGCTTAACGCGTTCATGCTGCGTAATGTTGTGTGTTATCAAGTTTCACTAGCAGCGTCGACAAGACACGGTGAACACTGTCATTAGGGTGCAAGGGCAACAAACCACTGCGTGCTGAGGTATAAATGGCAGATGCACTATTGCCATGACGAAAAGCCACATTAGCAATGCTTGTTTTCAACTCTTCTATCATGGCATTTGCTTGAGCCACTGTGACGCCTGGTAATAAAATGGCAAAACGATCTCCGGCGTAACGACAGGCAAGATCATGACTGCGTAAGTTCATGACGATAAGTTGTGCTACTTCCTGTAAATATCGGTCACCTTCAGCTCTGCCATAACGCTGATTGAACATGGCAAAGTCATCTATGTCGATAACGGCAATAACCAAAGCCGTATCCGATTTTTGTAACGCCTCTATTTGTCTTTGCCAATAGGTCGCGCGATAAAGTTGCGTAATAGCATCTATTTCATCGTGATCGCGATAGTCCCACTCGCGACGCCTGAGTTGTAAATTGAGCGCTCGCTGTTCGAGATGCCACTGATAAAGCGCTCCAGTCATAATAACCATACCGATAGCAGCAGGGTACGATTCAATCATTGTTATCCAATACGCTGAATCAGGATAAGTCATAAACTCATCAAGTAAGTCCAACGATACTGAAAACAGAAAGAACCCAAGACCCACAATAAGCAAGCGTGTTACTTTTCCCGGTGGACGACTTGCCATTGCGGCGACCATCCATGCAAGCGTAAGCAGCACAATACTCCCCTCACCCACAATATCTGAGCCTGAAATGATGTCCACAGGTTTTGCCTCGCCAAAAAACAAGGCGATAAATGTCGTGACGACTACAACGCCCAACGTAAAGAGTAGACCTATTCTATGGTTCTTAAATTGAGTCGTTTGGGTAAGGGTAAACATAACTATCTCTTCATTGATCTTAAGACACAAAACAGTGTGCCTATGACATAAACTGCGACGAGTCTTGCCCAAAGTTAAGCGCGCTGTCGAGGGTCAGTTTGGCTCAACAATGTGACAAAACGATGGCAAAGATAATCTTAAAACCCTAAAAAAGAAAAAATATCACGAAAAATCAAAGCCCTACAGAAGGGTCAAATTAGCTCACTCATTCTCACTTTTAGAAATATTCAATCGTGTTCACCAGTTTCATTACCAAAGCGTCATATAAGTGTCATGCAGGCTTTTTAGGGTAAGTGCGCACTTGGACAACACACTTATAATTTAAGCTATTAGGATGAAAATGAAGATGAAAACTGCATACTCAACACTTGCGCTAGCCTGTGTGACTGCAATGGGTTTAAGCGTAGCCCCAGCGGCGATTGCGGCAGATGGGGTTATTATTGGTTCAGTTAAGGACGAAGCGAAAGCACGCAGTTATGCTGGGGCAGAAATAAAATAAAAGAACTAAACCTCGTGACTGAAGCCGCACGAGATGGACGTTTCCGTTTTCCATCTATTGCGCCTGGCACCTACACATTGGAAATTTCATACTTAGGTGAAGATACTGTCGTTCAAACCATTGTGGTGAACGACAATGATATTGCTCGCGCTGAAGTGGTTATGGGTAAAGGAGATACCATTGATGAGATCCTAGTTCGTGGACAGCGCAGTGGCCAAGCCAGTGCCATCAACCAACAACGGGTATCAGATCGCATTTCATCCATTGTTTCTGCTGATGCTATTGGTCAGTTTCCCGACCAAAACGCGGCAGAATCACTACAGCGTTTACCCGGTTTATCCATTGAACGAGACCAAGGTGAAGGTCGCTTTGTCGGTATTCGCGGTATCGATCCGAATTTGAATAACGTTACTATCAATGGTTTAAACATCCCTTCTCCTGAGTCGGGTGTGCGCTCAGTGGCACTGGATGTTATTCCTTCAGAGCTGATTCAAACCTTAGAAGTATCAAAATCTGTAACACCCGACATGGATGGCGATGCCATTGGTGGTTCAGTGGCCGTTAAAAGTGTTAGCGCGTTTGATAAACAGCGTGACACAGCAAGTGTTACTGTTCAGGCTAGCCAAAATGATTTACGTGATGAAACTAGCCCTAAAGTATCGGGCACCTTCACTAAAAAGCTGTCCCCTGAATGGGGTATTGCTGCTGCCCTCTCCTATTTTGACCGAGACTTTGGTTCAGACAATGTCGAAAGCAATGGTGATGACGAGCTTGAGCAACGTCACTACACCATTAATCGAGAACGCTTAGGCAGTGCCGTTAATATAGACTTTCGCCCCGATTTTAATAATCAGTTTTTCCTTCGTACCTTGTACAGTGAGTTTTCAGATACCGAATACCGTCAGGCAAATATTTTCACCTTTGACGGTGAGGACTCTGAAATTGAAAAAGAAAGTAAAGATCGCTACGAAAGCCAAAGTATTTTCACTGTCGCGTTAGGCGGTGAACATCAACTGTCAACATGGCAAGCCAACTGGCAATTAGGCTACGCCAAATCAGATGAAGATGAGCCAGATGCACTGTATTACGTGTTCAAAACAGACAATGCCAGTATTGCTTCAGACTTAGACACTAAACGTCCAACCGTTACGCAAGATGCCGATGCGATGGATCTTAGCACTTATGAAGTTGACGAAATTAGTTTTGAAGACAACTACACCAAAGATACCGAAACCAGTGTTAAGTTAGATTTCTCTCGTCCACTCAATTTAAGTGGCTATATTGGCGAATTGAAAATTGGTACCAAATACCGCAGTCGAGAGAAAGACCGCGACAGCAAAATGGCCATCTTCGATGGTGATTTCGATGGTATAAACCCGCAACAATTCGCGACCACAAGCCCAGATTATTCACTGGGTAACTTCGGCCCAGGTCTTGGCCGTAGCGCTATGCGTGACTATTTTAACGACAACCGCAATACACTAGAGTTAGACGAGTTGAATTCAGAAGTTGAGTCTCGCGGTGCCACCTATGTGAACGAAGAGGATATTTTCGCCGCGTACATCATGGGTAGTGTTGATATCAATAAACTTCACTTAGTCGCCGGTGTTCGATATGAACGCACCGATTTTTCAACATCAGGCATGCGCGTTGAATTAGTTGAGAACGAACAAACTGACGTTGAAGAGGTAGTAAATACCCCGTGGCAAACAGAGCGCGACTACGACCACTGGTTACCTAGCATCAACGCGCGCTACACGGTATCTGACAAGCTACAATTTCGCGCAGCTTATACGCAAACTATCTCCCGTCCAAAGTTTGAAGATGTTGCTGCTTTTCAAATTATAGAAAGTAAAACAGAAGAAGATGATGGTGAATTTGTTACCGAGCGCGAAGCTGAAGTAGGCAACCCTTCACTACAGCCTTATGAAGCGCAAAACATCGATGTATCGGTAGAGTACTACCCCGGTGATATCGGTGTGTTATCTGCCGGCTTATTCTACAAAAATATCGATAACTTTGTGGTATACGCCGATGTTGCTGGCACCACGGGTTGGGAAGGCTTCGACGAGGTAGTACAACCTATCAATGGTGAATCGGCCGATTTAACAGGGGTAGAATTGTCGTGGGTAAAAGCATTTAACAACGGCTTTATTGTTTCTGCGAATGCCACTTTTACTGACTCGGAAGCAACCACCTTCTTGGATGGCGAAAAGTTTGAAACTCAACTGCCAAACCAATCCGATCGCATTGGTAACCTAACTGTTGGTTACGAAGCTAATGATTTCAGTGTGCGTTTAGCGACCACATACAAAAGTGAGAACTTTGAAGAGTTAGACGGCGACATGCTGCGCTTTGAAGATGACCATGTGCAAGTAGACTTTATGGCCCGCTACTACATCAATGACAGCATGCAAGTGTATTTCAATGGTGTAAACCTTGGCGATAGACCATTTTATAACTACTTCGATACCCGAAATCGCAATGCGCAGTACGAGTCTTACGGACGTACTTTCGAACTAGGTTTCACTTGGCAGCTTAACTAAACGCACTTCGCATTACTTTAATTAGGTGTTTAGGGCTTTTTTGACAGGGTAACGCTTGTTGATTACGCCCTACTACACCGCTTGTTGAGAAATATTACATGCACGCTTTTCCTTTCCGGTTTAAAAGCCACATACAAACTTGCGCTAGGGTAATAGTCCTAGCCCTAAGTTTGCTTTCTTTTGGCGCGATGTCACAAACGCAAACAACGTCATCAAACTCACATGAGTATTATGCGCAAACTGCAATTAACCATTTGTCTGTTCCTGACAAGGCAACAACGTTTCTAGCCTTAGGTGACTGGGGCCGCAATGGTCATTTCTATCAAAGAGACGTTGCCAAGTGGTTAGATATCGCCAGCTATCAGCTGGATGCAGAGTTTATTGCCACTACCGGTGATAACTTCTACGACAATGGCGTAGCGTCCGTTGATGACCCTTTTTGGATATCGTCATTTGAATCGGTATACCATCAGCCTTATTTGTTTATCGATTGGCACCCGGTACTAGGAAACCACGACTACCGAGGTAATTGGCAGGCGCAAATTGACTATAGTCAAAAAAGTCGTCGCTGGCAGATGCCTGCCCTTTATTACAGTAAAACACTTACCCTTGAAGGCGGTGCAACGGCGTTAATTGTTTTTATAGATACGTCGCCCCTAAACCCAGACTATGCCCACTCAGACAAGTATCAAGCCGCTTTTTCTCAAGGCACAAAAAAGCAGCTTAACTGGCTAGAGCAAACATTGTCCCAGTCTCAACACACATGGAAAATTGTGATTGGCCACCACCCGTTGTACTCAAGCGGAAAACGCTACGGTAAGACAGATGCAATTAAAGATGTCTTAGAGCCAATTTTAACGAAACACAATGTTGACGTTTATATTGCGGGCCATGAGCACGACTTGCAGCACAATCAAATTGATGGACAAAGACTGGTTCACATTGTGTCAGGTGGCGGTTCTGAAGTGCGTCCTGTAGGTCGCTATCCGTTCACCCAGTTTGCAAAATCCACAGGGGGCTTTGTCGCAGTAAGCCTTAATGATCAAAAAATGGCATTAAATTTCATCGATCATCAAGGTGAAGTTATCTACCACCATGCCCTTAACGCTAACAGCGCTAACAAAGCCAACAACGCCCAACTAAATCGAAAAGCATTTGCAGAAAGAGAAGAAACAAAAGAAAAACGCAAGGAGCAAAAGTAATGTCCACACATCCACGTACTAGAAAACACAGTCTATTCCTTGCTACATCGGCTATGTGGGCAATTTCTCAGTCGGGAATGTTATTTGCGGCGCCATCCGGACCAGACATTGAAGCGTATGCGGCTAATTCTGACACAGTTCCACTGACCATTGATGGGAAAGAAATGGTCGACACTATTCACTATATCGATAAGCATCAACACCAGCAGCGGATTCAGGTGAGCGTAAATGAACTCAATGGAATAACAGTCAATAACTCACAAGGAAAACAGTGGCAACGTGCGGGAAACTTTGCCCTTGCAGGCGCCAATATCAACAACGATAGCTTGCAAAAAGAACCCACACTAGTGATGACATATTTCGATAACAATACTCAAGAAATTGTTGCACTTCACCTTGAGCCAACTACGTTAGAGGTTGTAACCGAATTTTTGGTGCCAATGTCAGGCTCTGAAGCAATTTGTGCAAACGCAACAACGTTAGGCGGCACTGAAGTTGAGAATACAGAGCTTGTTAATATCGATGCAAACGGCGAATTACATCAGTTTCTCGTAACTGATAAAAAGTTTATTCCTCTTCGACAATTTGCCATTGGCCCCGGCATTAAGAGTTGCGCCATTGACACCCAACAAAATGCGCTTTATCTGGCGGACGAGTTTGCCGGTGTTTGGAAAATGAATACAGACATGGAAAGTGAGCTTAGCCGAGAACTCATTTTTCATGACAGCGAATTAGCCATAGAAGGCGTGAGCGTGCTGTCGTCAGCGACGACCTCAGCAATAGGCAACGCACTGGTTGGTTGGGTCAGCCCTGACCACAGTGGTATCTGGCTTAAAAATCGTTGTGGTGAGTACACCATTGACCTTACTTATCGTAACGGCGGCGCAGAAACTTCTATTAAGCCAGAAACACTTTCGCTATCTATATCACAACCTCTATTACAGCCCCTATCGCAAGCGCGGTTAAATAGTCAAAAAGACAATGCACAAGCATCCATTTTAACAGTTCGCGTTGACGATGATGATTCTGACAATATCTTTGTTGCAGAAGTGCCAATGAACCAATTTCCCCATCATTGCGAGGCTACAAATTCGGCTAACTCTGAACCAGAAACAGCATCGAAAGCGGTACCTGAAATAGCACCGTCAGACACAGCCCTTGTTGCTGTTACTGCCGATGTCGAAACACAGCCAGTTGCCCATGCGGGGGATGCAGCAGACGACCCTGCTATCTGGGTAAACGCGGTGTCACCGGAAAATAGCGTAGTCATTGGTACTGATAAAAAAGGAGCGCTTAATAGCTATAATTTGAATGGCACTCTGGTTCAGTCGCTACCTATTGGCCGAGTCAATAACGTTGATGTTGGGTACGCAGTTAGCATACCTTCGCGCACAGAAGAGCAAGGAGACATAGGCAAAGTTATCGGCACTAGCGATATTGCTGTTGCTTCTAATCGCACTAACAACAGTTTGTCTGTGCTGAGTGTTTCACATGAGGGCACGCTAGCTCATTTGGTGGATGTAAATACAACACTCAACGATATTTATGGTATGTGTTTATTTGTAGATAAAGGGGTAGCGCATGTTCTAGCCAATGACACGAGTGGCCGTTACGAGCGACATACCCTTTCTTTTGACAAAGACCATCAGGTGTCAGGCGAGCTTGTGCAAGCATTTTCGTTGCCCTCTCAACCTGAGGGCTGCGTAATTGATGGGGAAAATAATATAGCTTATTTGGGTGAAGAAGGCGCAGGCATATGGGTGTTGGATGTTAGTACACATACGACACAACCCCAATTTTTAATGCCCATTTCAGAACCTGTTGAAGCAGATATAGAAGGGCTTGCCTTATTCAAAGTTGATAATGTGCAATATCTCATTGCATCGAGCCAAGGCAATAACGCTTATGCCGTTTACAGGACATCACAGACAGAAACTCCCGAACTTGAATATATTGGTCTAATTCAAATTGAAGCGAACTTCGCTGCTGGTATTGACGGCGTTTCTGAAACTGACGGTTTAGAAGCGACCAACGCAAACTTAGGTGGTGTCTTTAGCGAAGGCGTATGGGTAATACAAGACGGAAGAAATGTTATGCCAAGTGAAACACAAAACTTTAAGCTAGTTTCTGGAAATCAATTGTCATCGGCAATTAGAGCGTTACTGCAAAAGTAACGCTTAAAAAACTGCAACTAAAAGCATAAAATAGACGAGGCGTCGCTATGTCTCATATTTGCTACCTCGTCTTTTTTGCCTCGTTTTTACTTTCACTTAGCCCGCTTGTCGATATCCATCGTTCAACTGAACATCAATAGCACGCAATACTGCTGTGCGATTAATACAACCCAGTAAATTACCATCATCATCGACAACGGGGTAAACCCGGGGTTTTTCCTTCAATAGCAATTCAGCAAGCTCTAGTACCGACGTGTACGGCTTAACCGATACCACTGGAGTTTTCATAATTTCCCCTACCCGGCATATTTGTTCTCGGTAGTAGCTAGACGCAATCATTTGCGCAATACAGTCTCTTTCAGACAAAAAGCCAACCACTTTTCCTTTTGCATCAAGTACCGGACCACCGCTTTGCTGACTAACCAATAGCGCTTCTACCGCTTCAGCAACGGGCATATCAATATGAAGCTTCACAGGGTGAGTATTCATATAATCACTAACTTGCAACGATTCCATTTATTTTCCCCCATCGCTTTGCTCAAAAACGGCCAGTACAAGCACTATTTGAGCAAGACGATACGCTAATTATTTTAATGAAGTGTAAGTACTCCCTACACCATTAAGACTAGACGGAGAAATAAACCCAAGCCAATTTTTTAACATTAAAATTACATCAATCTTGATAGATTGCGACAGTAACCTTACCTGCGGTATCGATACTTGCTCGATACATACCCTTTGAATTAAACGGCATGGCAATATTGCCTTTATTGTCAATGGCTATAACACCGCCATCACCTTTTGCTTCTACAAGCACATCATTAACCACCACATTTGCGGCATCTGATAAGCTTAGGCCTTGATACTTCATTCGCGCACAAATATCAGCAGCAACATTGTAACGAATAAAGAATTCACCGTGGCCCGTGGCAGATACTGCACAACTGTCATTATCAGCATAAGTACCCGCACCAATCACCGGTGAATCACCTATTCGACCATAGCGCTTAGCCGTCATTCCACCCGTTGAAGTACCAGCAACAATATTTCCTTCGCTGTCTAATACCACAGCACCCACGGTACCAAAACGCTCATTGCCTTGCTGCGTGCCATAACCTGCGGATGCTTGCGCCATTCTGGCTTTTGCTTTGTCGAGGGCTTGTTTGCGAAATTCGGTATCAAATATGTGGTTATCCACTTGCTCCAAACCGCTTTCAATAGCGAACGCTTCAGCACCTTTACCCGATAGCATCACATGAGGTGAGTCATTCATAACCAAACGGGCCGCTTCAATCGGGCTTTTAATGGTTTTAATACCGGCAACCGCGCCAGCATTTTTACTGCCACCATGCATAATAGAGGCATCAAGCTCATGTTCACCCTCATAGGTGTAAACGGCGCCAATGCCAGCATTGAAAAGGGGGGATAGCTCTAGTATTTTGATAGTTTCTACCACCGCATCTTCTCCTTTAGCGCCACTTTTTAACAAGGAATACCCGTGAGTGACGGCTTCGCGGAGTTTGTCTTTATACGCAGCTTCCTTTTCAGGCGTCATTGACGATTTCAAAATTGTGCCTGCGCCACCGTGAATCGCTATGGCTACTTTTGCGTCAGATTGTGAAGATTCTGCCGCAAATGCGTTGTTGACTAGAAAAAGTACCGCGATAGTTACCACAGCACCTAAAGCTCTGCGTTGAATTTGGCTTTGCGATTTTTGATTTCGTAAAAAACGGGGAAATGACAACACGATAGGATCCTCCAGACAGTTATTATTATTTTGCACGTAATTAGGTCTTATACTGGAGCGTGTTGACCTTTGCGGTAGGTTTTAGCAGCAAAGGTCAACACGCTCTGTTAAAGACTATCATGTGTTTGACGCGCTGGCACATACTGCTTAACTCGGTACTTATTTGGAAAAATCTAGTCGCACGCCTCACTCATTAACTTAAACACGCTTGTAAATGAACAAAAAGCGTACCGAACGGGTCATCCGGTAATAAGGTCACTAAACACACCAGATTTGGTATTCAAAATTTCGCAGTGTAGACTTGTCCACATCATTTATTTTCTAACTTCGGTGGTTATGCAAACACCTACATTTCTTTGGCACGATTTTGAGACGTTTGGCACAAGTCCACAAAAAGACCTACCCTGCCAATTTGCGGCAATTAGAACGGATCTCGATTTGAATATTATTGGCAAACCAATCAACATAATGAGCGCTATTGCCAATGATTATTTGCCCCACCCTGAAGCCTGCTTAGTCACGGGGATCACACCACAACAAACGTTGCGAGATGGTTCGAATGAAGCAGATTTCGCGGCACGTATCTTTAAAGAAATGTCGGTTCCTAATACCTGTAGTGTTGGCTTCAATAGTATTCGCTTTGACGACGAAGTATCTCGCTTTCTTTTTTATCGAAATTTTTATGACCCTTATTCAAGAGAATGGCGTAACGGCAACAGTCGTTGGGACATTATCGACCTAGCCCGAGCGTGCTATGCCCTACGCCCAGAAGGAATTAATTGGCCCACACGAGAAGATGGCGCGCCCAGTTTTAAGCTAGAAGCACTAGCCGCAGCAAACAATATTGGTCACGAAAATGCCCATGATGCATTAAGCGATGTATATGCCACTATTGCTTTAGCAAAATTGATAAAAGAAAAGCAACCCCGCCTGTTTGACTATGCTTATTCATTGCGCAGTAAACACAATATTTTTCAACAAATTGATGTAAGTAAACCAAGTGTTTTACTTCACATTTCTTCAAAGCTGCCTGCAGCACAAGGCTGTTGTACGTGGGTTATGCCCATTGCCAAACATCCCACTAACAACAACGCCTTTATTGCTATTGATTTATCGCACGACATAGATGCACTACTCAATAACAGCCCAGAGGATATTCGCGACGCCCTGTATGCCCCAAGCGATGTTTTTGACTCTCCACTTGAACGACCAGGTATTAAACTCATTCACGCTAATCGCTCGCCATTCATTACCACAGCAAAAGCCATGACCGAAGAAAATGCCGCGCGATTAGGGTTAAACAGAGAGCGCTGCCTTGATAACTATCGAAAGCTAACTAGTGCAACCGGTTTGGCGCAAAAACTTACGCAGTTGTATCAATTAGACAGTCATAACGATGATGTTGACGTAGACCATGCGCTTTACAGTGGTGGTTTTCTCAACGATGAGGACAAGCGTTGGTGCGAGCAAGTTATCCAAGCATCACCTGATAAACTAGCATCACTGGCAGACAACACCCAACATCTAGGGCTTAAACGCCAATTATTTCGCTACCGAGCGCGTAACTTTCCCAACACGCTGACGGCCGATGAAATGACCCGCTGGCAGCACCATCGCCAAGCGCGTCTTACTGACCCTGACTTTCACGGCTCGATCACCCTTGATAGTTATATGATGAAGTTGGAGCAACTTGCCCACGACCATCAAGACAACCCGGAAAAACAAGCCATATTGAGAGCCCTGTACCAATACGCCGAAAACCTTTGACGCGCGAGGTCTATCGGCATAAATTAGAAGCAGTATCGCAGTTTCAATCGGTCGATAACTTGCAAATAAAAATGTGAACAAGGTCAAGTAATTGATAGATGCCGCCGATAATAAAAAGCAAACGTGCGCGAGGAAAATAGATGTTATGAATGGCGTAACAATTAGTTTCGATGAGTCAAGAACTTACATTGATTTGACGCTTAAACCGGCTGAATTCAGCTCAGAAGTGGATATTAGAGAGCTAAAAGAACAACTAGCGACAGGTGAAACTAAAAAACTTTACGTGTCCGAAAAAGCGTTAAAATCTGCGTGCGATACTGCGAATCATTATTTTAAAACCGGTGACGGTACAGAAATTACTGAACGCATCGGCGAACGCAAAAATGCCGAAGTTGAATTTCGTATCCCAGAAGACGCTATGCAAGCCAATGTTGTCCTTACCACCCCTTATGGCGGTAAGTACCCTTCAGTATCTGCCATTACCTCGCTTGCTCGAAAAAATAAAATACAACGGGGTTTAGGTACTAAACGCATCAAATCCCTGCTTGAAAGAGCGAAAACCCTACCACCCGGTTCGATTATTGAAGAAACAGTGGCCAAAGGCCTTCCTGCCAGAAATGGCAGAAATTCTAAATTTGTCCCTCTTGTACCCAATGCACTTGAGCGTGTTTTAAAACCTCAAAACAGCAAGGGGGAGCGAGTAGATATGCGCAACCTTGGTGAAGTGATCTGCGTTAAAGTAAACACACCAGTGTTACGCAGAACGCAGCCGAGCAAAGGGCGCAGTGGCTTTGATGTTAAAGGTAATGTTATTGCTGCCTCTGGTGGTGACTGGGTTAACTTCAAGATGGGCGGTGGTACCGTTTTATCTGACAATGATCCAAACTTACTGATGTCTGCCATTTCGGGTATGCCTAAATATCGCGACCAAACCATGACAGTTGATGACACCTTTATATGTACTGGCGTCAATGTAGGCTCTGGCCATGTCACCTATGAAGGGGCAGTGTTAGTTAATGGTGATGTCACTGAAAAAATGCAAATTAAAGCAGCCGGTGACGTAACCATCAATGGATTTGTAGAGTCAGCTTATATCGAATCAGGTGGCGACATTATCATAACTGAAGGTGCAATGGGTAAGGTTAACGACAACGAAGGTGAGTTTCAATGCAAGTTGGTAGCAGCTGGTAGTGTTCACGTACAACATGGTCAAGGCATCGAAATTCAGTGTAATGGGAATATCACGGTTGGACGCCAACTCGCGTACAGTAAATTACGCTGTGGCGGTGCCGTTATTGTGGGTCAAATCGATAAACCAATGGGTAACTTGTTTGCTTGTGATATTGTCAGCCAAGAGAAAATAGAAGCCGGTACATTAGGCGCAGTGTCTGGCAGTACATTAAAGGTTGATTTCAGCCCAGGCTTTAATTTACTACTTGAACGCAAGGATGCCATTGACGATTTACTTAAGCAAATTCGAGAAAACAACTTAAAGCACAAAGAAAAAATTAACTTACTGCAAAATAAAAAAGTGCCGAAAGAGCTTAAGAAAAAGTTAGATGAAGCACTAGAACTATTTAACAACGAGAGTGCATTGTTAGAGTGGATCGAAAGTAAGGCTAATGACGTTAAATTAGCCAAAGAAAATTATCAATCTGAAATAAAACTCATTGCGAACAAACGCCTCTATCCGGGGGTTTCTGTAAAGTTAAACAATAGAAACTGGCGTTCAGAAAGAGAGTATGATCGCGCGCTTATTCATTATGATTCACACCAGTGGCACTACGATCCGATTGTTTAAATAAAAAACCAACCTCAAAGGGCGAAAAAGCGGTCTCAATAACGCACTACCGCCCTTTCCCGTTTTACAAAGCTTATTCTGCTATTGAAACCGTCCCGTAGCCTTGTCGTTTCGATTGATAGAGTGCCTTTTGCGTGCGCTCAAACCACTCCGAAAACTGCTCAGATTCCTTTAGCTCAGACAGCCCCATTGCTATGTTGAAATTCATTCTTAGGGCTTGATTACCTACCATGCATTCCAATAACCTTTGCGCAAGATTTTTCGCCGGATCAAGCTCAGTTTGTGGGCATAAAATAATGAACTGTTCACCGCTAAATCGCGATACCACATCTACTTCACGCACTGTGTTTAAACAACTTGCGGCAACGGTTTTCAGCGCCTCTTCCCTCATAAGGTTGTCTGGCACTTGATCGTTGTTTTCAATTGAAATAAGTTCAATAACAATTAACGATGCAGTGGTGTGAAAGCGATGAAAACGAGATATTTCCTCTTCGGCGCGTTGAAGCATGTGATTTCTGTTGTAAAGCCCGGTTACCGTATCATGTGCCGACAAAAAAGTGAGCGTTTTATTTCTGTCCAAAAGCGTCGCCTGTAACGCTGCAATCTCTTCATTTTTCTGTTCAACGATGCGATTAAAACGTTTGCTATAACGCCTACACATAATGGCCCATAGCATCAATATTACCACTATAGCCGTTGATAAAAGCATGACGGTGTAATCACGCTTATAATGGATTTGCACGTTGTTCCACTGTTTATATATTTCAACCTTTCGGCTTTCTGGGATCTTATCAATCGCGTAATTTAGTTTTTCTACTAGATGCCCAAACGACTTATTTACACCGAATGCCAATGAATCATAGGGCTCTGCATAACCCACTATTACCAAGTCTTTGAATTTAAGATTATTGATGTGCAAGTTAATACTCATTATCGAGCCAACCATGACATCAAACTCGCCCTTCATGAGCTTTTTAAGCCCATCTTCTTCTGAGGCTACCAATTTAAGCCGCAAATTAGGATAGTGTCGTGCGATATATTCGACCTGACGATACCCTTGCACCACACCTACGGTACGATTGCCAATCCCACCATAACCTTGCAGCATAGGCATGCCGGACTTGGCAACCAACACGTTAGGCGCTTCAAAATAAGGTAAGCTAAAATCTAAGAATTGTTTGCGATAGTCAGATGTATTGAGCATGGGGAGCACTTGACACTTCCCCTGTTGAACATAGGCTAGGCTCTGTTGCCATGAATCTGTAGGCACGAGTGTAAACTGCAAACCAGAAAGCTCGGATATAATTTGCAGATATTGGGCGGAAATTCCAACATGGCTACCATTTTTAATGGCTTCATAAGGAGCCCAATTGGGATCAACACAATAAGTAACTTCAGAAGATATCGTTTCTTTTGGTTCTGTCGTTTCACAAAGTGAATAGGTGGCAAAAAACAACAGTACGTAACAAAGTACACTGTTTATCACTCTGCTTAGGTTATTACGTTTTTTTTTCGCTTCAACCACTCACCTACATCTTGTACTACTAATAAGACATTCTCAGAGTATCAAACTTAACTATGTAAATTGCAATTTTTTCAATTAAAATTCGGTATTTATGTTACCGAGTGCTTGCTTTGAAAACGAACCTCTTTAAACACATTTTCAGTCATTATGACTTTGAGTTTACGTACCGCATTTGAGATATCTTCAAAGCGTAAATACAAAGGAGCAATTCCCACACGAAGAACATTAGGCGCCCTAAAATCAGCAATAACCCCTGCTTCTATCCACGCTTGGCATATGGCATAAGCATCATCGTGCGCCAGTGCTATTTGACTTCCTCGCTCTTGAATCGCTGGGCTGATAACGTCAAACAGGTCGAGTAAATTAGCATGTTGTAGTTCCGACACAAAATACGCCTGAAGCTTTTTAGACTTATCATCAATTGCTTTTAAAGACACATCGTCAAAAATACTCAATGATGCGTCTAATATACTCATGCCTATAATACCTGGCGTACCGCACAAGTTCTGTTGCACATTGGCAGCGGGCACATAGTCAGGCACAAAATCAAAAGGTGCATTATGCCCCATCCATCCCGACAAGGGTTGCTGATAATCTGCTTGATGACGTTCTGCCACGTAGATGAATGCCGGGGCGCCTGGTCCCCCGTTAAGGTATTTATAGGTACAGCCAACGGCGAAATCTACGTTACATTCATCAAGAGCAACCGGGAAGGCGCCCGCGCTGTGAGCCAAATCCCACAATGTTAAAATACCTTTTTCATGGGCAAGTGAGGTAATGCCTGACATATCAAGCTTTTTGCCCGACCTAAAATTAACCTGAGTAAGCATAAGTACCGCAATGTCATCGGTCAGCGACGTTTCTATTTTATCTTCCTCGATAAAACGCAATGAATATTCGTCGCCCAGTAGGCTCAGTAGCCCCTGCACCATATAGATATCGGTAGGGAAGTTATCTTGTGTAGTCGCTATCACCTTTCGCTCTGGATGCATTTTGATAGCTGCACTTAATACCTTGAATAGGTTGACAGAAATAGAGTCACAGCACACTACTTGACCTTCATTCGCGCCAATTAATTTACCTATTTTATTGCCCACTGTTTGGGGCAAAGAAATCCACTTATGTTTGTTCCAGCTTGTGATGAGGTCTTGCCCCCATTGATTGCAAACCACTTCACTGGCGCGTTTTTCGGCACATGTAGGTAGTGGCCCTAACGAGTTGCCGTCAAGGTAAATCGTGTTATCTGGTAATGAAAACTCACTGATCTTTGCTTTTAATGGGTCTTTGTCGTCCAATTCTTGCGGGGTATATACAGTATTCATTATTGTTCTCTAAAGTGACTCTCTTTTTTAAAACATCAAGCAGTGCATGAAAAGACGCTGACTCTGGGTGAAGCCAATCAAAGTGCCCACCTTTGGCAATCACAATTTTACCCTCGTCAAAATGCGAAGCGTGGTGCAAAGGAACGATGTGATCATCATCACCATGCATCAGCAAAACAGGCACGCCATTGCGCATTTGCGTTGGTGTTGCGTCTTGATAAGCTTTTGGTAGTGCTTGCGCTGTACCATTCATAAATTGTGTTGTGGCCGACTGACAAGAATTGGTACCTTCTGCGTAACGTGTAATATCGGTTATAGCCGCAAGACCAATAACCCCCTTCAACTTTTTGAAATCTTCCGCTGATTTGCTGAAGGTTTGTGTTGCCAATAACGCTAAATGTCCACCGGCAGAATGACCCACAACATATACTTTGTTGTAACGTTCATCAGTGTTAACACGGGCTAAAACATCACTAATACCTTGCTTTACATCATCTAAACTGCCTGGCCAGCCCCCGCCTTCATCACCAGCGCGTCGATATTCTAAAGCAAATACCCCAATACCCTGCTGGGCCAGCGCATTGTAAAAACCATATGCATGAGATAGATCATAAGCATTTAGCCAGCACCCTCCATGCACAAAAATAATTGCTGTTTTAGCAAATTCCGTCTGTGCCTGTTGGCTGTGCCACACTTCAACAATTTTGAGAGGCGTTGCACCATAAGAAAACCGTTCATTATATGCGCTGGTTGGAAGCGTTTTTAAAGCACTGTATGGCACTTGAGACATCAGTGATGGGGTTATCGAGGCGCTTGCTGTGTTAGCGCTAGCTATATTAGTGTTTCCAGTCCCAAATCCGACTAGTGCGGTAACTGAAAGAAGAACAGAAATTAAAAATACTTTGTGAGATGTACGTCTCATCATTCGAATAATTTATTTTTAAAGTTAGAAAACCAAAGTAGCACCTAAATAGGTGCTACTTCAACGGTTTATCTAGATAAACGCACAATACGTTAACTTGCAATTATAACATTTCTACCGCAAGCGCGACGCCTTCACCGCCACCGATACACAGTGAAGCAATACCTTTTTTGCCGCCCTGTTGTTTAAGTGCGTGAAGTAAAGTAACCAAAATACGCGCACCAGATGCACCGATTGGGTGACCCAGTGCACATGCACCACCTTTCACATTAACTTTTGATGCATCAAGGCCTAACTTTTTAATGGCTAACATGGTTACCATTGCAAATGCTTCGTTAATTTCGAAAAGGTCTACATCCTCTTTTTGCCAGCCGGCCTTTTCCAGTACTTTTTCCATTGCCCCCACCGGTGCAACTGTGAAGTTTTCTGGCTCAATTGAATGCGTTGCATGCGCTACGACACGCGCTAGCGGTTTAGCGCCAAGTTCGTTTGCTTTGCTTTCGCTCATTACCACTAATGCGGCAGCACCGTCAGAGATTGAGCTTGAGTTCGCCGCTGTTACTGTTCCATCTTTTTTGAATGCTGGTCGAAGTGAAGGAATTTTTTCAGGACGCGCAGAACCTGGGCCCTCATCGGTATCAACCACGATATCGCCTTTACGTGTAGAAACCGTAACAGGAACGATTTCATCGCTAAACGTTCCGTTGTTAATGGCTTCGTGTGCTTTTGATAACGAACTTAGTGCAAACTCATCCATCTCACCGCGCGAAATATTTTCTTCGTCCGCCGTATCCTGAGCAAAACAGCCCATTGCTTTGCCGTCGTAAGCGTTTTCTAGGCCGTCTAGCATCATGTGGTCAAGTACCTGACCGTGACCCATACGGTATCCTGTACGTGCTTTTGGTAGCATATAAGGCGCATTGCTCATGCTCTCCATACCACCAGCAACAACTACTTCTGCACTGCCCGCTTTAATTAAATCGTGGGCAAGCATAACCGCTTTTAGGCCTGAGCCGCATACCTTGTTGATGGTGGTTACGCCCGCTCCTAGTGGAAGACCAGCGCCAAGAGCCGCTTGCCTAGCAGGAGATTGACCAAGTCCAGCAGGCAACACGCAGCCCATGATAACTTCGTCAATATTAGAAACATCAAAATCTTCACAGGCGGCTTTTATCGCTACTTGACCTAAGTCCGTTGCCGACATATCAGACAAACTGCCGTTAAAACCGCCCATTGGTGTGCGCTTTGCCGCGACGATTACAACCGATTCATTACTCATATTCGTGTCCTTTAACTTTCAATATCAAACAATTAGCCGGCATTTACCGGTTAATTGTATACAAAACTAAACACTCTTCTCGGTATCAACTGGCCTTTGACACCATGAAAAATTGACGTTAGTAAAATGTTACTTTACCTTAACGTAAATTGTAATTAACGTTAACGTAAACCTGTACGTGAAACGTGTCAACAAAACACTACGTATCAGTGTAGCGTGAGCAAACACTGATATTGAATAACACGATAGTGCTACGTTTGACGCAGTTAACCCTAATTACAACTCCCACCTCGTTAGTAAGAGGTGGCTAGCAAGCGCTTTATAAAAGGTACGTGTAATGAACAATTACGACGACGAAACAACTTTCGCCATTGGTGAGCTGGCTCGGGAATTTGATATTACCCCCCGCTCTATTCGTTTTTACGAAGAGCAAGGATTAATGTCGCCTTCTCGTACTGGTCAAAACCGCGTTTATTTAAACAAAGACAGAGTGCGCTTAAAGCTCATTTTGCGTGGTAAACGCTTAGGCTTCTCTTTGGCTGAAGTAAAAACCTTGTTCGACATGTACGACAGTAACCCCAATTCAGCTGTTCAGTTAGAAGCCATGCTTGAAATGACTGAGCAAAAACGTGCTGTACTACGTCAACAATTAGAAGACATTCAAATGCTAATGACTGAGCTTGATGACGTAGAAGCACGTTGCCGCGAAGAACTCGCAGAACTCAAACGAGGAAAAATTGCATGAATACCACATACCCTACATTAAACTTTGGCCTTGGCGAAGACATCGATATGCTACGTGACCAAGTGTACCAATTTGCCCAAAATGAAATTGCGCCTTTAGCTGAAAAAGCCGACGCGGATAACCAATTTCCCAATGCACTTTGGCCAAAACTAGGTGAAATGGGGCTATTAGGTGTAACAGTTTCAGAGCAATATGGCGGCTCAGATATGGGATACCTCGCCCATACTATCGCAATGGAAGAAGTTAGCCGTGCATCAGCGGGGATCGGTTTAAGTTATGGTGCTCACTCCAACTTGTGTGTAAACCAAATTTTTAAGAACGGAAATGACGCGCAGCGTGAAAAATACCTACCAAAGTTAGTATCTGGTGAACACATTGGCGCACTGGCCATGAGTGAGCCAAATGCAGGTTCTGATGTCGTAAGCATGAAATTAAAAGCGGAAAAGCGCGGCGACAAATACATCCTTAACGGTAATAAGATGTGGATCACTAACGGTCCAGATGCGCATACATTTGTTATTTATGCCAAAACAGATCCAAGCGCGGGCCCACGTGGCATTACTGCGTTTATCGTTGAGCGAGATTTCCCTGGATTTAGCCGTGCACAAAAGCTCGACAAACTTGGCATGCGCTCATCAAATACCTGTGAACTCGTTTTTGAAGACTGTGAAGTCCCTGCTGAAAACGTAATTGGTCAGGAAGGCGAAGGTGTACGCGTACTAATGAGCGGCCTAGATTACGAACGCCTAGTATTATCTGGTGGTCCTCTAGGTATCATGCAAGCCTGTATGGATGTGGTTGTTCCTTACATTCACGACCGTGAACAGTTTGGTCAGTCAATTGGTCAATTCCAATTGGTACAAGGCAAAGTGGCTGATATGTACACCCAGATGAATGCGGCACGTGCTTATGTTTACGCTGTAGCACAATCGTGTGATCGCGGAGAAACAACCCGCAAAGATGCCGCGGGTGCAATCCTGTATTCTGCTGAACTCGCCACTAAAATGGCCCTTGATGCTATCCAGCTGCTAGGCGGAAATGGCTATATTAATGAATACCCAACAGGACGCTTACTGCGCGACGCAAAATTGTACGAGATTGGTGCAGGTACGTCAGAAATTCGCAGAATGTTGATTGGCCGCGAGCTGTTTAACGAATCCAAATAACGCGCCAGTTAAATTAAAAACATAAGTACCCAACGACAATACAGCCTCTTTCACAAGAGGCTGTCACACAAGGAGGGGTTATGCCCGTTCTTCACTCGAACATAAATGTAAAATCAGAAACTTTTGTTGCCAATAGCGAAGCAATGCAGACACAGGTTGACGATCTTCTCGCCAAAATCAATCAAATTGCACAAGGCGGTGGTGAAAAGGCCGCAGAACGCCATGTCTCTCGCGGAAAGCTACTTCCTCGCGATCGAATCAATGCATTGATTGACGATGACACACCGTTTCTTGAAATAGGTCAGCTAGCTGCATGGGAAGTGTATGACGATTACGTTCCCTGCGCAGGCGTTATCGCGGGCATCGGCATTGTAAACGGCATCGAATGTATGATTGTTGCCAACGATGCCACGGTAAAAGGTGGTACCTATTACCCGCTCACGGTAAAGAAACATTTGCGCGCACAAACCATTGCTGAGCAGAACAACTTGCCATGTATCTATCTGGTTGATTCAGGTGGCGCTAACCTACCCCGCCAAGATGATGTGTTTCCAGACCGCGAACACTTTGGTCGCATTTTCTTTAATCAAGCCAATATGTCTGCAAAAAACATCCCACAAATTGCAGTAGTGATGGGCTCGTGTACCGCAGGTGGCGCTTATGTTCCAGCCATGGCGGATGAAAGTATTATCGTTAAAGAACAGGCGACTATATTCCTTGGTGGTCCTCCTTTGGTAAAAGCCGCAACCGGAGAAGTAGTTTCGGCAGAAGAGCTCGGCGGTGGCGATGTACACACCCGTATTTCTGGTGTAGCAGATCATTTAGCCAATAACGATCATCACGCTTTGTCGCTTGCGCGAAACGCTGTTGCACGTTTAAACCGACAAAAGCCGCAAGCGTTAGAAGTGGCTGAAGTGAAGCCGCCTCGTTACGACAGCAAAGAAATTTACGGTATTGTCCCCGCTGATAGTCGTCAAACCTTCGATGTGCGCGAAATTATTGCCCGCGTAGTAGATGACTCTGACTTTGATGAATTCAAACCGCTTTATGGTACTACGCTGGTGTGCGGATTTGCCCGCATCTTCGGCTATCCGGTAGGCATTGTGGCCAATAATGGCATTTTGTTTGGTGAAAGTGCACTTAAAGGCGCACATTTCGTTGAACTTTGCGCCATGCGTAAAATTCCATTGGTATTTTTACAAAACATCACTGGATTCATGGTAGGTAAACAATACGAACACGGTGGTATCGCCAAACACGGCGCCAAAATGGTAACCGCGGTAGCCTGCGCGAATGTACCCAAATTTACCGTATTAATTGGTGGTAGTTTTGGTGCTGGTAACTACGGCATGTGCGGTCGCGCATACGACCCACGTTTCTTATTTATGTGGCCAAACGCCCGTATATCAGTAATGGGTGGCGAGCAAGCGGCAGGCGTACTTGCGCAAGTAAAACGCGACCAAAAAGAACGCGCAGGTGAAACCTGGAGCCCAGACGAAGAGAAGGCCTTTAAACAGCCTGTAATCGATACATACGAAAAACAAGGTCACCCTTACTATGCGTCGGCGCGCTTGTGGGATGACGGTGTTATCGACCCTGCCGACACACGTCTAGTACTTGGGCTGTCATTGTCAGCGGCACTTAACAAGCCCATTGAAGACACCCAATTTGGCATTTTCAGAATGTAGGAGTGATGAACATGGAACACGCAGTAACGTATGTTGTCGACGAGCGCAATGTCGCTATCGTCACTCTAAACCGCGCGGACAAGCACAATGCATTTGACGATGAAATGATTGCTGAGCTTACCCGCGTTTTTAAACGAGCCGGCGAAGACAGTCAAGTTCGTGCGGTTATTTTGCAAGCCAAAGGGAAAAGTTTCAGTGCAGGTGCCGATCTGAACTGGATGAAAAAAATGGCGTCGTATACCGAGCAACAAAACGAGGCTGATGCAATGGCATTAGCCACAATGCTACAAACGTTGTATACCTTGCCTAAGCCTACCATTGCACGCGTTCAAGGGGCTGCATTTGGTGGTGCCGTTGGTCTTATTGCTTGTTGCGATATTGCTATTGGTAGCAAGCTCAGTAAGTTCTGTTTAAGCGAAGTTAAAATAGGTTTAATCCCTGCCACTATCAGCCCTTATGTCATCGAGGCAATGGGCGCGCGCGTTTGTCGCCGCTACTTCCAAACCGCTGAAGTGTTCTCAGCCCGCCGCGCAAGACGCCTAGGTCTATTGAGCGAATCAGTCACCGAAGATGAACTGGACAGTACCATCGACGACATTATCAATAATATCGTCAAAAACGGGCCTCATGCCGTTGCACAAGCCAAAGCATTGGTGCAATGGGTAGCATCGAAGCCCATTAATGATGATTTGCTAAAACAAACCAGTAAATGTATTGCACAAGTGAGAACGTCTGAAGAAGGTCAAGAGGGCTTAGGGGCATTTTTGGAAAAACGCAACGCAGCTTGGGTTCAATCAGCCAATACCAGTGCGGAGAAGAAAAATGATTAATAAATTACTCATTGCTAACCGCGGTGAAATTGCATGCCGCGTGATTAAAACCGCAAACGCACTGGGCGTTAAAACCGTTGCAGTGTATTCAGATGCTGATGCCAACGCTCGTCATGTCGCTATGGCTGACGAAGCCGTGTACTTAGGTGCTTCGCCTTCAAAGGAAAGCTATTTACGCGGTGAGCTCATCATAGAGAAAGCCAAACAGTTGGGGGTTGATGCAATCCACCCAGGCTACGGCTTCTTGTCTGAAAATGCAGATTTTGCCAAGTTATGTGCTGAAAATGACATCATTTTTGTCGGCCCTCCTGCTTCTGCAATTGAAGCCATGGGATCAAAATCGGCAGCAAAACACATAATGGAAAAAGCCGGTGTACCTTTGGTTCCTGGCTATCATGGTGACGAGCAAGACGAAGCAGTACTAAAAGCTGCTGCTGACGACATGGGCTACCCCGTACTTCTAAAAGCTGCCGCAGGCGGTGGTGGTAAAGGCATGCGCCAAGTTTGGAGTGAAAAGGAGTTTTCTCAAGCACTGAGTGCCGCTAAGCGTGAGTCTATGGCCAGTTTTGGCGACGACCACATGCTGGTTGAAAAATACTTAACCCGCCCTCGTCACGTGGAAATTCAAGTTTTTTGCGATACGTTAGGTAACGGCGTTTACCTGTTCGAGCGCGACTGCTCGGTGCAACGTCGTCACCAAAAGATCATTGAAGAAGCCCCTGCGCCAAATATGTCTGAATCAATTCGCAAACAAATGGGTGAAGCGGCAATATTAGCAGCCAAAGCTATTAATTACGTTGGTGCTGGCACAGTTGA
Organism: Alteromonas sp. KUL42; assembly: GCF_006538325.1. GTDB lineage: Bacteria > Pseudomonadota > Gammaproteobacteria > Enterobacterales > Alteromonadaceae > Alteromonas. The sequence goes on along the minus strand of NZ_BJKK01000008.1, from coordinate 161,488 downwards.
GTTTCTGCTAGATGAAGACGGTTCGTTTTATTTTATGGAAATGAACACGCGCTTGCAGGTAGAACACCCTGTGACTGAAATGATCACCCGTGAAGACTTGGTTCAGTGGCAGCTCACCATTGCGGAAGGTAAGCCTATTCCAAAGCAGCAAGACGAACTAACGTTAACTGGCCATGCTTTTGAAGCGCGTATTTACGCTGAAGATCCAAATAATGAGTTTCTGCCTTCAACCGGCACATTACACCTTCTACAACCGCCCACAGAAAGCGATGTTGTGCGCGTAGATACAGGTGTAGAGCAAGGTGACGAAGTAAGCGTATTTTACGACCCAATGATTGCCAAGCTGGTCGTGTGGGGAGAGTCTCGCGAAGTAGCGTTAAAGCGCTTGTTGCACGCGCTAGACAACTATCACATTGAAGGTGTATCGACCAATATCGATTTTCTAAAACGTGTAGCCAGTAACGAAGCATTTGTGAATGCTGAACTAACAACTACCTTTGTGGAAAAACATCACGACGCGTTATTTGCTGCCTCACAACCGAGTGCACAGTATTTAGGTGTAACACTGCCTGCAATGGCGCTATTAGCGTTGTCTCACCGCAATGCACTTCGCACAAAGGCCAATGATCAAGTGGACAAACACTTACCTGTTTGGCACTCAGCGGGGGCATGGCGAGCTAATAGTTATCACAATGAAACTCTCTCGCTTATTATCGATGACGAGCAATTTGATATTGTGGTTAAACACACACAAACAGTGGGTGGCAAAACGTGGCAAGTCACCATTGGAGAGCAAACCCACAACATTGCCGGTGGTCTTATTCAGTCAGACGACGGTAGTACATTGTTGAGTGCTATTATTGATGACTATAAATCGGTGTACCAATTTGCTGAACAAGATGGTCAGTACACGTTATTCAATCATGACACACATGCCCGTTTTGCCGTTGTACAACCATCGCTTGGCGATGATAGCGACACTAACCACGATGCCAACTTCAATGCGCCGATGAACGGCACCATTGTTGCTTTATTGGTAGAGCCAGGGCAGAAAGTTGAAAAGGGCCAACCTATTCTTATTATGGAAGCTATGAAAATGGAACACAGTATTGTGGCACCACAAGATGGTATGGTTGAGAGCTTTTATTTTAACGCAGGTGAACTGGTTGACGGCGGCGCAACCTTATTGTCATTCGTGCCAGAGAGCGCAGATGCTGACAAGAAGGACGCATAATAATGGCATTTCCTTCCACAGTAAGCATTGTTGAAGTAGGCCCCCGTGACGGCCTACAAAATGAAAAGCAGATATTGAGTGTGGACGACAAAGTTGCACTTATTAACCTGCTTTCTGAAACGGGCCTTACACGCATTGAAGCCGGTAGCTTTGTATCGCCTAAATGGGTGCCACAAATGGCGGATTCTGGGAATGTGTTTAACGCACTAACCAAGAAACCAGGTATACAGTATTCGGCGTTAACCCCCAACCTGAAAGGGCTAGAAGCAGCACTTGAGGCTGGCGTTGACGAAGTTGCAGTGTTTGGCGCTGCGTCTGAGTCGTTTTCACAAAAAAACATCAACTGTACTATCAGTGAAAGCCTGCAACGCTTTGAGCCTGTACTTGAATTGGCTAAGCAACACAGCATTCCGGTGAGAGGTTATGTGTCCTGCGTGATGGGTTGCCCTTATGAGGGTGAAATTGCCCCAAGTGCCGTGGCACAAGTGTCAAAGACACTGCTTGATATGGGTTGCTACGAGATTTCGTTGGGCGACACCATTGGTACGGGAACGCCTGGTGCCACAAAAGCGCTATTGGATGAAGTGTTAAAATATATTCCAGTTGCCAAAACGGCAGCGCACTTTCACGATACGTACGGCCAAGCGTTAGTGAACTTGTATACTGCTCTTGAATACGGTGTGGCCACCATTGACTCAGCGGTGTCGGGTCTTGGTGGCTGCCCTTATGCCAAAGGTGCCAGTGGCAACGTTGCAACAGAAGATGTGCTTTACATGCTAAATGGTATGGGCGTAACAACAAATGTGGATATGAACAAGTTGCTTGAGGTAGCTAAGTTAGTATCGACGATGTTATCTCGCCCGCCCGTTTCTAAAGTGGCTTCTACGTACTTAAGCCAATAAAATAAAGTGTGTAGATGAGTGCTGTAACCCAGTGCTCATCTACTTACCCTCTTACCTTGTCAGCTATTTATCTGCTTATCTACTTACGTTTTTAACTACCAACCTACCCGTCTACAAATATCTTCTTGTATCGCGTTGCCTTGCTATTTCTCTTTAGGCTTTTTCGTTGGGAAGTAAGGCCGTAGACACAATGCCTATTGCCAGCATTGCTGACATTATATAGACCACCGAAAATGACAACATGGGTGTTAGCAGCGCATAAAACCCGCCGAATGCAAGCAGAATAATGCCTATAGCTGTATTTGAAAGCCCGACCAGCATAGTACGATCATGCCCTTCTTTAATGTCTAAGCTGTAAGTTTTCCGCCCAGTGCGCACTCCCGCATGTGCCACGGCCAGTATGAAAAACAACACTGCTGATACCACCACATGCTCACTTTGAATAAGCAGCAAGCCCAAGCAAGCAACCAGTGCTAAACCACCCGCTATTTGCAGCGTCAACTTAGCGCTTTTGTCCGCCACAGCGCCCCATATTAATGAAGAAAGCAAACTCGCCAGCGCTTCAGCTGCAATATAGATTGGCAAGTAATCTTGTACGTCGGCCTCTTTTTGAAGGAGAAAATAAGGTGCAACCAAGGCAGAATGCACAAAAATACCGCGTACTAATATAAACTTATAAACCGTAGTATCTACGTGTAATTTAATGCCTTTCGACTGATGTTCAGACACATCTACATAGGTCTCAATTGGCCATATAACAACAAGAGATACAAAAAAGGCCAACGCACTAAAACCGACAATGCCGGCAACAAAATAGAGGTTAAGCGCGTCGTTGAATATGTAAAGCGGCAGTGCAATTAGCAGCGTCACCAAGCCTGACGCGGTAGAAGCCAAGCCAATTAAATTACCGCGTTCGCCTTTTTTGGCAACACTTGCCTCGATGTCTTTTACAGTCAATGAGCATGCTGCGCGCCCTAAACTTAAACACATTAATGCGACAAGGATCATTCCTCCTACCCAGGCTCCTTTTGAATTAACCTCGGCGAGAAACTTCCCTTCAAACACCAGAACGCTAAAAAAAGTGAGGAAAACAGAGAAAAACTGAACGCACATACCAGTGCGCCACACAACATGGCGCGCACTGTGGCGACGCAAATAAACACCGAGTAATGCTTGTGGAAGCAGTGCACCAGACTCCCGTATAGGCACTAACCACCCTATCATCCACGCTGGCGCACCAATCATGATGAACAGCGCCGTTAACGTGGTTTTTACTGAAATTAAAAGGTCGGCGAGTTTATTAAATGTTAGCCCAGCAATGAGCCTATGCTTTTTGTTACTGGTCAAGCGAACACCAAAGAATGAGATTTACTTACCTCAGCTGTATGCGAGCCAAGAGCAAGCTGTTGTTATTATTACGTGTAAACGAGATAAGGCTGTAATGAGATCACTGCAGCGCACTTTATCTCTATTTTTAACCCTGATTCTCTACCAAAGTCTTTAAGTTCTCCAAACCCAATTCGAAATCTGGACCTATCAAACCATCAATAAAAAGCACAAAATACCGATTAATAGGGTTGTTATCGACGATCCCTTCATCGCGCCACGTCACTTGAGTACCATCATCAAGCGCTTTAATAACAACAGATCCAGTAGACCCCATTTCTAGCTCTGGAAAGTAAAGTTTGTATACAACACGCTTGTTGTGCACAAGTTCAGTGATTTCCATTTCACCACTGCCTTCTTTGTCACTTATCCATTCAGAGCGCATACCAATGGCTCTGTCCGGCCCAGAGTAACTCAACACCATTTGGGGGTCGCGTTTAAACCACACTCCCCACTTTTGCCATGCTTTAAGATCAACAAGAAAAGGGTACACGTCATCTGGTTGCGCATCTATGGTGATACTGCGCTCGACAACATAGTCTTTGGGTATGATGAAGCTAGTTGCAACCAACATTACGATAACTATACCGACCAATGACAACAACTTTTTTAACGCACCCATACAAGTCTCCAAATTCTCACACCCAATAAATATAACATTTAATTAACATATGTCACTGGCGGTGTTTTAAATTCTCCACTCAAATAATGAATTACCATTTGTCGCACATACTCTGCATCAACCCACGACATCCATGTGATGTCCGCGCCCAATGTATCGTCTCGATAAGTTTGACCGGCATTCGGTGTTGATGTGGCTACCGTGATCTTCCCTGTATTTGTAGTAAATTTATCCTGCGGTAATGCAATAGCGCATACTGACAGTACATCCCACAAGAAATAGGTAAATTCATAAGATGGAATTGCCGTAACCGTGGCTGCCCAAAACTGCCCTGCCAAATCTGACACCGCGGTTTGGTTTTTCTGCTAAAGCATTTAAAAACTCCCAAGAAACGGGAAGCGAGTTTGTTGCATCTAATGGGACTAACATAACATCAAGTCCACTGTGCACTAGTTGGTGTGTAGCTTTAGGGTGCCAATATGCATTCCACTCAGCGGTACCATTGTGATCGTGCATGGCCACATTGCCTTTTACATCAACGGCCCCCCCCCATCCAAATAACGCGATCAATGTTATTTTTTACCTGCGCCCCTTTTTCTGGACAGTTGATAGCAGCTACTAAATTAGTTGCTGGCCCTGTCATTATCACCGTTACGTTGGAAGGGTGAGAGGCAATCACGTGCCGCATCCACTGGTGAGCACATTCATTTACTACAGTAACATCGTCATTTGGGGTTCTTAGCATCAATGGCATCGCGTGACATATTTTGGGCTGAGCACGCCATTCAGGAGGAAATGGATTAGGACCCGTTATGTTACCAACGCACACCGGAATATGCGTATTTCCCGATAGCGTAAGAATTTTTTTTGTGCTTATTAGTGCATCATCTGGATAACAGTCAGCAGGGGTAATACTAACACCAATAACCTCGATGTTCGGCAAACGTAACAGTAAAAGTAGAGAAAGTAAGTCATCTATTCCACCATCATGGTCAAATATTACGGCTTTTTTTGAATTCATTTCACAATAATCCCAACGAAAAATTAACAACTTGGCAACAATGCGCAAAAATGCCACTGTCTTTCTAAATATTCTTGTGTAATATGAGGTTAGCGTAGCGAGTTATGCCTCATTCAACGGAGTAATGTTAACCCTATCTCAAAGGAGTAACTAAGAATAGCGCGATCGTTAGCTCACTTTCGTTTTCTTTTAAAAACGTCTTTCAACATGCAGTTCTCGCTTTAGTAAAGGAGCTTTTAATAAATGGCAGATCAAAGTCCTCGTTATATCAGTAACCTTACACGCGATACCTATGCGCTTATACTCGCAGGTGGTAAAGGTTCTCGATTGCACGAACTGACAAACTGGCGGGCTAAACCAGCGCTCTATTTTGGCGGTAAATTTCGCATTATCGACTTCCCTCTTTCAAATTGTGTTAACTCGGGAATTAGACGTATAGGTGTTGTTACACAGTACAAGTCTCATTCACTTATTCGACACCTTGTAAGAGGCTGGGGCCATTTCAAAAAGGAACTCGGTGAGTCGGTAGAGATATTACCAGCATCACAGCGTTTCTCAGATAGCTGGTATGAAGGCACAGCAGACGCCGTATTCCAGAATATCGACATCATTCGAGACGAGTTGCCTAAATATGTCATGATTTTATCGGGCGATCATATTTACCGAATGGATTACGGTCACATGCTAGCCAGACACAAAGAGTCGGGCGCGAAAATGACGGTGTCATGTATGTCGGTTCCTATCGAGGAAGCCGCAGGCGCATTTGGTGTGATGTCGGTAGACGAGCAATATCGTATTAATGGGTTTGAAGAAAAGCCTGCGAACCCTACTCCCCTTCCGAACGACAGTACCCATTGTTTAGCCTCTATGGGCAATTATGTTTTCGATACAGAGTTCCTGTTCGAGCAATTACGCGTAGACGCCGAAAATATGGGGTCGCAAAGGGATTTTGGTAAAGACATTATTCCTTCAATTATTAAAGACCATGCTGTGTATGCCTATCCGTTTGAAAAAAGTGGTGGCGACAATGCCTATTGGCGTGATGTAGGTACCATTGATTCATTTTGGGAAGCCAATATGGAAATGGTTGCCCCCGTACCACAACTAAACCTATACGACAGAAAGTGGCCAATTTGGACTTACCAAGAACAACTGCCACCTGCGAAATTTGTTTGGGAAGACGCGGACCGTCGCGGTGAGGCAATCAACTCCGTAGTGTCTGGTGGCTGTATTGTGTCTGGTTCTACATTGCGTTCGTCTATTTGTTTCTCTAACGTGCGTGTACACTCATACGGTTTGATAGAAGATGCAGTCATATTACCCGACGTAGAAATAAAACGTCACTGTAAACTTAAGAAAGTGGTGATAGACCGTGGTTGTGTTATTCCAGAGGGCACAACGATAGGCTACGACCATGAGCAAGACAGAGCGAGAGGATTCCGCGTGTCAGAAAAAGGCGTAGTACTGGTAACGCGAGAAATGCTAGGTCAACCCGTTGGCGGCTTAAGCGCACCACCAAAAAGTTAATAACACGTCTTTATTTATGCTGGGTATTGCGTTCCATCAACATGGTAGCAATACCCTGACATTCACTTAACTTCAACTCTGATTCTACTAAAACCTTACACGTTCCAACGGGTCAACGTTTCTGTGATGAACCTTGCTACGGCCTCAGGATGTTCTAATGGAAACATATGTCCACCATCCATTTCAGTATGTTCAATGGGGTTGTGCTGCATCAAGCGCTGATACATCTCAGGTTTACAAACATTGCTCTTTGCACCAGTAACCAACACGGCTGGACAGCGCAGCTTGCCTTTGTATTTCCCCAAGTTATGCGGCACATTGCGAAACAACTCTGCTTCAACATCAGCGCGAAATGTCAGTGAAATGGCATCACCATTGGTGGCTGTCACTGCTTTTACGTAATCTCTTACACAACGTTTGTCCATATTACGAAAGAGTGCTTTACCGTGAAAATAGGCTTCCATGTCGGTATGGGCGGGCCATCGAGTGTTGCGATTTTGGGCTAATTTGGCAGGCGTAAGCTTGTTAATAAGCGGCGTATATTTAGCTAATTTAAACACTTGGCTCATGGGCCCAACCACTAACGGTGGATCAAAAAGAATAAGCCCTCTGAACAGCTCTGGTGCTTCACAGGCCGCCATATAGGTGATGACAGCACCAAACGAATGCCCTATACCAAAGACACCACGTTCGTCCTTATTCTCTTGCTCAACGTGTCGAATAAGTTCTTTCACCTGATTACGCCAGTTTTTGTTAACCGGCAAATTCGGATCATGTCCAAACCTTTCTACATGCAACCGGTTAAAGTGTGACGGAAGTGCCGAAAACATAGCGTTGTAGCTTGAGGCTGGAAAGCCATTGGCGTGGGCAAAGTGAAAACTTAATTCGGGCGAAGACACCGACTACTCCTTGAATAGCTTTCAACGTATTTTATTGAAGATAGCGAACCAAAACACGTTATAAAAAAGAGAGGCTGAAAATCAGCCTCTTAGTTAAGCGACAAGATATTACTATAACCCTCTGGACTCTGCCATCTCCCAATCTTTCACAATCTTGGTACTTGTCCATAAGAACACAGCAATGGAGATAACATAGGGTACGACTAAATAAATTAGTGACTGACGCAGTGCTTCTGTCTCTCCCAACGAAGGCACTAGCGACTGACTAATAATACCGGTTAATGTTGGCCCGCCACCCAGTGCAATAATGTTCAACACGAAGAAGAAAAGCGCGGTCGACATAGCACGAACATTCACCGGCGCGAGCGTTTGCGCCATGGCAAAGCTTGGCCCCAAATAAGAACCGCTAGTGAATAGTAACAATGCCATTAATCCAACAGACAACCAGAGGTCTTGTACCTGTAGCGAGACATAAAAAGCTGGCACACCGATAATTAGCATGATTGCAGGTAGCAGTGCATAAGCCTTTTTGTTGTGTTTACCCCAACGGTCGGCAATATAGCCACCTAACCACACACCCAATGCATAAGCAGTACCGTTAATAATACCGAATACAATAAGTAGCTGTGTAATATCTAATCCTGCAAAGGCGCGCACATAGTAGTCAATGATCCACGTTGAAATGGCATAGTTACCAAACGAACCAAATGAAATGCCCAACGCCATGCCCCACCAAGTAGGAATTTTTAGCAGCTGTTTAAGCGACGCTTTAACACTTGGCTTACTTGCCTCTTCTTGCTCTGAAAGCTTTGTGACCGTGCGCTCAGGCTCTTTAATTGTGAATTTGAGCAATAGCGCAAGAAGCACACCTGGTATACCAACACTGTACATTACAGTGCGCCAATCAGCCGAACCTCCTTGCAAGAAAAATGCAGATGCAAAGAAGGCCAACATAACACCAAATGGAATACCCAGTGAATAAATGGCTAATGCGCCAGCGCGTTTTTCTTTCGGAAATAAATCAGAAAGAATACTGTGAGACGGTGGGCTACCACCGGCTTCACCAATACCAACTCCAATCCTTGCAATAGCGAGTTGCATGTAGTTCGCAGCCAGTCCCGAGGCCGCAGTAAAACCACTCCAAAGAGTAAGCGAAATAGCGATGATGTTCACGCGACTGTAGCGGTCGGCTAACCACGCAATAGGAATACCCATAACGGTATAAAGCAAAGCGAAATAGATGCCTTTGAGCCAGCCCAGTTGTGCATCGTCAAGTCCCAAATCAGCTTTGATGAATGGAGAAAGAATGCCAATTATTTGCCTATCGATAAAATTGAAGGCGTAAACTAGGGTTAAGATAAATAAAACGTAATTTCGATAACTTACCGATACCCCTGATGTTTGTGCAGGAATACCTTCGACTTGGGTTTGGGCCATAACAGTCCTTCTTAGTGACGGTATCCCAGTCTACGCGCTAGGTAAAAAATTACACAACTAATTGTTACTTATTTGTAAACATAACGAAAATTTCTAAGAGAGTCTTTCTGTTACTTAGCGCTTGAGGTAGGATATTTAACACATAACTCATCAGACCAGATAACGAATCATGACCGTAGACGAACTGTTAACTATTCCACCAATAACACAAATCTCTGACAACGTATGGCGCGTTGATGACCTAACAATCCCCAAGACCTGGGGACAAGGCCGAACTGCATTTGGTGGCATTTCAGCGGGAATGTTGTACTCAGCCGTAAAGCAACGTATTACCAATGACAGTGTACTGCGCTCGTTTACCACGAATTTTGTGGGCCCGTTAACACTCGATATGCCCTTTAGTATTGAAGTAACACTGCTTCGCGCAGGTAAAAACGTATCGCAATTTACTGCCCATGCCATTCAAGACGGTAAAAGCTGTGTTTTCTCACAAGCATGTTTTGGCGTAGCAAGAACGTCTTCTGTGGCAGTTGAAAACACTGAACGTCACACAATGGCTGCGCCAACTAAGGCCAAATTCATTCCTCAAATACCCAAAGTTACGCCAAAGTTCTTGCGTTATTTCGACCTGTCTATTGATGAAGGTGGAATTCCTTTTACTCGCAAGAAGACCAGCCACTATCACGGTTTTATGCGTTTTAAAGACGCTCCATCACAAATTACAGACGCCCATATCATCACACTTATTGACGCATGGCCTCCAACCTTACTACAAATGATGAAACTACCGGCTCCGGCAAGCACGGTCAGCTGGAATATTGAATTTATTCATCCGCACAAGCCTGTTAGCCCAACAGATTGGTTCGCTTATCAAGCGCACACACGCCAGGCGGCAGACGGATATGGTCACACAGAAGCAACAATTTGGGATAAAGACAACGAAGTGATTGCAATTAGTCGTCAAACCGTTGCTATCTTCGACTAAGTTGCACTCATCAATGCTCGGCAATGCCTTAAGCTTTTCTTTTTAACCCTTTGGCATTTGAGCATTTAGCTTTTTATGCACTTGTTATGACAAACAATTGTTGGACGGTCTCAAGTAGCGTAAGTCGATGAACTTACGCTACTATTTGGAAATAGAGACATAGAAAAAGAAATTGGAAATAAAAGCGTTGAAATAAACATCAAAGAATCAACATCTGCGCTATTAGTAAAGCATAAAGGAGTTCGGGTTAAACAACGAAATCACCGACACACATTGTAGGTTGGTAATGTCCAATGCATCTTCCAAATCATCTCTATCTAGTGACAAGGGCTCGTGATGTTCAGGCTTCAAGTTGTGATAACTTGGATAAATATCAGGATGCACGTTGTCTAGTGCCAACAAGTAAGACAACTGCAAAATTCTCTCTTCCAATGTTGCATCAAAACTTGCGTCGTCATGAATGGCAAGAATAGGGCCATAGATGGTTTCAGGAATTCCCCACTTTTCAATGAGCTTTGCCGACAACGTACTGTAGTTAAAACCCAATACACCAAACTGAAGTTCAAATGGGCTCACCCGAATATTGAATGCCTGACAGCGTTTCGCGGCTTCAGGCATAATGTCAGTAACGACTAACTCACCAATATTGTGCAATAGCCCTGCAACAAAAAAGCGCTCTGGTTCGCGTAAATTGCGTATGTCTGCAAAGTATTTAGCTAGCAATCCACAAGAAACACTCTGCTCCCAAAATTTGTCTAAATCTATACGCTGCCCATCTATTTCACTAAATGCCTGACTAACGCCGTAGGCAAGTGCCAAATCGTAAGTGGAGCGCGTACCTACAACTTGGATAGCACGGGTGATAGTGTCTATTTTATTGGGAAATCGATATAGTGCTGAGTTGGCGACACGCAATAACTGAGTAGCTAACGATGGGTCAAATGAGATGATGTCGCCAATGTCGTTAACACTTGATGCTTCGTCATCCATACACGCTTTTAACCGCGTAACAGACTCCGGCAACACAAAAAGGTCTTCCGCTTTAGCAACCAATTCATCTAATTTCATATTTGCACACTCTTAAATGCAACCATCTGTGATAAGAACGTCAATATCCCTTCAACTTCCCACTATTAAGGTATAGGCAAAAATGCCGAAACGGTCAATAATTTGTGCTGTTGAGTTAGTTAAACAATTGACCATTTGACTCACTTAAATTTGACTGAGTTGTCGACCAATTTCATCAAAGCTTTCACGCGCTTTGCCTCCCTGCCTATTGGTACAATTATAGATACCTTTATTGGCTCCCCCAAACGCTTATTATATCCTCACGTGCATAAATCCATACCAGAATATTCATTACTAAATAAATATCAGGGTAAGGCATTTTTCGCATTAGTTTTACTAAGGCAAAAAACCAATTAAAAATAGTGCACAAAAACTGTGTTAATATACCGTTTTATACATCTACTCGTATCAACAGTAAGCCACTACCTTAAACCATGTTAAATATCGCTATCATTGGCTATGTCTGGCCTGAGCCTAATTCTTCTGCCGCTGGTCAGAACATGCTGTCAATCATCAAATCGTGTTTGGAAGCTGGCTTTCGTGTTACGTTTTACACCCCTGCCACAGACAGTGAGCATAAAGCAGACTTAGACACACTGGGTGTTGAATCTCATACCATTTCAATTAATTGCAGCAGCTTTAACCAAACAATCGCTGCCTTGCAGCCCGATGTCGTGATTTTCGACCGCTACATGACCGAAGAACAGTTCTCTTGGCGTGTAAAAGAAAGCTGCCCGAAAGCACTACGGTTGTTAAATACCGAAGACTTACACAGCTTACGCCAAGCACGTCATGAGGCAGTGAAAAGTAAAGGTTGTGCTTTGCACGTTGATTTACATACCGAGCTTGCTCAACGCGAAATTGCCGCTATCTTGCGCTGTGACATCACCTTAATTATCTCTCAATATGAAATGGATTTGTTACAGCAACATTACCGCGTACCGAAATCTCAACTTCATTATCATCCACTATGCGTTGAACAGCAGGAAGCAGTAACACCGAGTTACGCTGAACGCGCTCACTTTGTGCATATTGGCAATTTCCGCCACGCTCCCAATTGGGATGCTGTTTTGCAGCTGAAGCAACATATCTGGCATGCCATTCGGGCCAAGTTGCCCCAAGCAGAACTGCATATTTACGGTGCCTATCCGCCTAAAAAAGCAACGCAACTGCACAACGCCAAACAAGGCTTTTTGGTCAAAGGCTGGGCAGAAAGTGCCAAAGAAGTAATGATGAACGCGCGCGTATTGCTTGCGCCTATTCGTTTTGGCGCGGGTATAAAAGGTAAAGTGCTTGATGCCATGCGCTGTGGTACACCTTCAATTACCACATGGGTTGGCGCAGAAGGGATCGTGCATGAACACAATGCATGGCCTGGCACTGTCTGCTCTGCCGTTCTTACAGACCCCAGCAACATTGAAGACTACGTAAGTAATGCAGTGAACTTGTATACCAACGAGCATACATGGGAAGCGGCTAGCGCCCGTTGCCACACAGTATTACAACAATATCGGGAGCAATATAGCGTAAACGCCCTTACTGAAAAGTTAGTGACAACTGCGAATAACATCGACAAGCACAGAAAAAAGCACTTTCTACAAGCTATGTTGTGGCATCAAACACTTAATGCCAGCAAATACATGAGCCAGTGGATTGAAGCGAAGAACAGACTCTAGGCTTATATTGCTTTAAGCTTTTGAATGACGAAGCGGATGCCGTTACCGCGCGATTGGCTTAAATAGCGCTCTAACTGGCATTGCTGTAGATATTCTTCAAAATCGAACGTTGTACGAGCAAGTGGCGGTAAACTATTGGCTTTTTCCAATAACACCGCCAATACACCGCGAATAACTTTACTTGGCGAATACGCTTTTATGCAATGGCTTTCTTCGCTATAGGCCACCCACACAGGGCTCTCACATCCTTCCACTGCGGCATCTTGTGTACGGGCAGCTTCAGGTAGGCCGTCTAGCCCCTTACCTGCCAGCATTAGCGTGCGGGTGAACCCGTCCCAACCCGCTGAATTAGCAAGTGATTGGGCCAATGGTAGAAGTGTGATTTCTTTTGTCATTGCAATTATAACGCTTTAGGCTGTGGCTAAAAAAAGGCTACTAAATTTAAGCTAACGTTACTGCGCAAGTTCTGCAGCTAGGTCTTCAGCTGTCATAACCAGATTTTCAACATCACTTTGGGTTGGAAACATCACCAACTCTACGCCGTTTTTCTGTAGACCTGGCAACCAAGTTTGCGTGAGCTCGTCAAGGCTAATGCTAACACTCTGTCCTTCAACACCATTAATTTCAATAAAGCGGTTTGCTAAATCACGGTGTGGAAATACCGGTAACTGCACGTTGTCGCCATCTTCAAACATGACGAAACCTTCGCTGCCTTGTACTAACCAAATGGCTTTGGCTTTGCTCACGTAGCTTACCACTAACTCTTGACGCTCTTCAGCTGATAGCTTCATGGCTTGGTCAATAACCACGTCATTTAATTTTTCAGACACTGTTTCTGGAAACACAGGAATTTCTCTTAAATCAATTTGCGGCAAGTATACTCGCCCCAATCACAGGTGCAATCCAGATAAACAAAAATATCCCCTTCCAATGTGTATCACGCTTTGCAGTGTAACCTTGATGGTTCGCCATCCATATTCAACAGGCTCTAGTAAAAGAACACGCATTAAGGTGGTAAACAGTTATTCCACAATCTGGTAGACTTACGCGCAAATTAGTACTGATAAATAACCGACATGAAAGTAATCTCATTTAATATCAATGGTATTCGCGCGCGCCTTCACCAACTACAAGCGCTTATTGACGCTCACCAGCCAGACATCATCGGCCTTCAAGAAATTAAAGTTCACAACGAACAGTTTCCCGTTGAAGCAGTAGAAGCCATGGGTTACCACGTTTATTTTCATGGCCAAAAGAGCCATTATGGTGTGGCCTTTTTAGCGAAAAAAGAGCCTGAGTGGGTGTCAATGGGATTCCCGACCGACGAAGAAGATGCGCAACGACGTATGATCATCCTGAGAACCACTGATGACAGTGGAAAGGCAGTCACCATACTCAACGGGTACTTTCCACAAGGTGAAAACGAAAAACACGAAACCAAATACCCAGCAAAGCGTAAGTTCTATCAAGATTTAATGTATTACCTTAACGACAACCTGTCGCCTGACGAGCAAGTTATTGTAATGGGCGACGTGAATATCTCGCATACCGACTTAGATATTGGCATTGGTGAAGACAACCGCAAACGCTGGTTAAGAACAGGAAAATGTAGCTTCTTACCAGAAGAAAGAGAATGGCTAAATGCATTAATTGATTGGGGTTTTGAAGACAGTTTCCGTACGTTAAATCCAACAGCAGACGACAAATTTTCGTGGTTCGACTATCGCTCGAAAGGCTTTGATGACAACCGTGGGCTGCGTATCGACTTGATACTGGCCACCAAAACTTTGCATAAAAAATTGACCGATGCCGGAATTGATTACGTATTACGTGGTATTGAGAAGCCGTCTGATCATGCCCCTATTTGGGCTGAATACAAAGCGTAACATTTAAACATGTGAGGAGTTATCGTGAGCGAGTTACACATCGGCGCCATGGCACTGTATGGCATTATTGTTTTCATTTCACTGAAACAGGCCGACCTCGCTCAGTTTATTCACAATAAGCATCGACAACACTTGGTATTTGGCAGCGCTGCGTCGCTGTTTGTGTTGTGGCTGTTTCGCGCTGGTATTTTCGAAGGCTTAGATGTTCACTTTCTGGGCCTTTCTGTTCTTACACTGCTACTTGGCTTTCGCTACGCGGTATTAGCTTCCACCCTCGCCTTATTAGGCACAACGGTGGTGGGGTTTAATGCGTGGGAAAGCGTTGGGGTTAACGGCCTACTGGGTAACATACTACCCATTGGGGTGACATACCTGTTTTACACCTTATCGTTTCATCGTATTCCAAGGCAGCTATTTGTGTACATTTTCGTGTGTGCGTTCTTTCCGGCAGCGCTGTCTATTGCGCTGAAAACCGTCGCCATGGGCATGTTTTATTACACACAAGACATGTACACCTGGGATGTTATTTTTGACAACTATATTTTGCTTATTCCGCTGCTTGTCTTTCCAGAAGCCTTATTAAACGGCATGGCTATCACTTTGTTAGTGATATACCAACCCAGTTGGGTTTACACATTTCACGATAAGTTCTATTTGGAAAAAGATGACAAATAGCAATGTAAAACATAGCGACATAAAAAAACCGCATTAAAAATGCGGTTTTTTGTGCTTGCTAACTAGGTGTAGCGCGCTGGCGATTATTTCTGGAATAAAATATCCATAACGTCAGCTAATTCGCTTTTGCCCTCGCGAATTTCTTCTTCCGATAAACCAGCAATTTCATGAGGGAACACTAACCACTCATCACTTTCGTTTACGTAGTAATCAGGCACGATGTCTGTTGTGTTGTTTTGCGGCTTGTACCACGGGCATGCAATGCGAATGTCTTTTGGCATATTCAAACGCATAAGCTTGTTAATTTGCTTGATTAGCGCATCAACACTGCGACCTGAATCGAAAACATCATCAACAATCAGAAGTTTGTCGTCAGCATTAGCGTTTTCTACAAGGTAATGTAAACCGTGTACGCGAATTTCTTTAGACTGTTTATTGATACCGTAGTAAGAGGACGTGCGCACAGCAATATGATCTGTAGACGTGTTCTTGAACTCAAAATATTCTTGAACCGCAATACCGATAGGTGCACCACCACGCCAAATACCAATAATAAAGTCTGGGCGGAAACCGTCTTCATATACCTTTGACGCTAAGCGAAAGGAATCCTGTAAAAGCGATTGCGAAGTGATAAAATTCTTGTTCATGACGTCTCACTGGGCATATTTTAAAAGACCGCGAGTATAGTGAATTTTACACAAATTTGCACGGCTAATTCGGTGAATTATTCATTTTGCAGGGCCTGAGATGGCTGTATTTTCATTGCCTTACGCGCAGGATATAGGCTTGCGAGCACACATAACAGCAATGAACCCAAAGTGATACTGACTATTTGGACAGGATCCATCTCAATTGGCAGGCCACTTCCATCTGCCGCTAACGACAGCGGAGAGCCCATCAACGCCAAAATATTGTTCAATTGCAACGTAATAATTACGCCTAGCACTAACCCTATACCACACCCTTTAATGCCATTAAAAAGGCCATTTAACACAAAAATCCACATTACAGCATTGGGTCGCATACCTTGGGTTAGCAATACGGCAATGTCACCTTGCTTTTCAGTTACCACCATCACCAAGGCAGATACAATATTAAATGCTGCTACGGCAATAATAAGCAGCAACATCAACATCATCATGTTCTTTTCCATTTTAACCGCATCGAACAACGGCCCTTGACGCTCGCGCCATGTTTTTATTTGCTCTGCGGGAATAGAGAATTGTGAAGTGAGCTGTTGCACCACAGCCAAATAGTTGAACGCATCGTCTAAAAATAAGCGCTGTGCTTGCCCGCTACCTTTGGGGTCGCGCAATAAGCGGTTTACATCGGCAAGGTGCATGTACATGACCTTATCGTCCATTTGCGAGCCTAAATCGAACACACCTGCAACGGTTACTAGCCGTTGCGAAGGCATACGCCCAAAAGGCGTGTAAACACTGGCTCCCGCCACCATTACACGCAATCTATCGCCTACTCGGGTATTCAACTTAGTCGCAAGAGCACGACCTATTATTACGTTGAACTGACCTTCACTAAGGTAGTTAAAACCGCCCTGCTCCATATTTTGCGCCACCAAGGTATGAGCTTGCATTACGGATGGGTCAACCCCGTGCAATTGCACGCCGCGCAAGTCAGAGCGACTTTGTACCACTGTTTCGGTTTGACGAAATGGCATTACGGCAATAACGCCGGGAATAGACGAAATCGGTGCTTTTTGGGCTGCTTCATCCTTCAGGGCTGTTGTTCCCTGCGGGGCTAGCTCAATATGCGGAACAATACCCAATATACGCTGTTTAAGCTGCCCTTCTAGCCCATTCATTACCGACACCACAATAATTAAGGCCATTAAACCCAATGCAATACCAGCCACTGAAAAGCGGTTGATGAACGACACAAAACTGGTTTGCTTTACGCTACCCGACTTGGCATAACGAAACGCAATAAAGGCTGGAAGCGAAAATGAAGAAAACATAAGCCCTTGTTTTACTTAAATGCGGTAATCTGTCTCACAATTAACTATGATAACAAGACTGGTTGCTCTTTGGCGTGCACAGGCGTTCATCAACGAGTAACAAGCAAGATCACTAAAGTGAGAACTGGGCGTTAACCCAAAATAGTAAAGTGGCTATACTACGTGTAAGCTACTGGCTGTACAAGAATTAGTGGCAGAGGAATGAAGTGAGCGAACCAAGCCTAGAGCAAAAAAAAGCCCAATTCGATGAGTATTTTTCAATTGCCTATCGCATGAATGTGAACGTGCGCCCTCTTGAGGACGACGAAAACATTCCCGATGAAGATGAAATTGAAGAACGCATGCCCTATGCGTTTCGCATAGCTAGCGAGATGGCGAGTATAGAAGCACAAGCCATTCGCCCCCTTAGAAACCTTAGTGACCACGCCGAATCGTTAGCCGACTACTTAAACCATCAAGCGCGCAAAATAGACTTGATGATGTCGTTTGTACTGCATCAACAAGACGAGCCTAAACATCGCTTTCACACGGTTAAATTTGGTGGCGGCGGTGTAGTTATTGAATCAGACACCCCGCTAGAGGTAGGTTCTCACGCTGAGCTTAAATTATTTTTAAACGAAGAAGCCGCAGCGATTTTTTGCTTCGGTGAAGTTATTACTTGCGAGCAAGCAGAAGATAGTTACCATATCGCCTTTATTTTTAATACCATTCGAGAGCAAGATCAGGAATTGTTGGTTCGCGCCAGTTTACATATTCAAACGCAACAACTACGAAAACGGGCAAAAGAAAAAAGAACTCGATCCTAATGGGTAGCTCACCCAGTATATATTGCCGTTCAAACGCGTATTGTAAGTAATTAACGAAACTAGGAAGTCATGACAGCCACTTTATTATCGCTGCCACTGCCAGCGCAGAAGAAAGACGCATCAGTACAAGATCACAAGCAATGGGGGCAACTACAAGGCAGCAGTGCTGCACTATGTATAAGCCAGGCGCTTAATCAGTATAAAGGTCCCATTGTATTAATTACGGCAGATACGCCATCAGCGCTAAAGCTTGAAAAAGAAATCGCGTTCTTTCTAAAAAGTGACGATCAACAAAACGCGCCAACCATTACGTTGTTTCCCGATTGGGAAACGCTGCCTTACGATGCATTTTCTCCTCATCAAGATATTGTTTCACAACGTTTAGAAACCCTATTTCGTTTTACGCAGCAAGTTGACGGCATATTTATTGTGCCCATTAACACCTTAATGCAACGCTTAGCGCCTACTGATTACCTTGCTAAGTATTTGTTAATGCTGAATAAGGGTGACACCCTCGACAGAGACCAATTCAGGCGCAATTTAGAACAGGCCGGCTATTTACACGTGAGCCAAGTTATGAGCCACAGCGAGTTTTCTGTTCGCGGCAGTATTATCGACTTGTTTCCAATGGGTAGCGACCACCCATTTCGCATTGACCTATTCGATGACGAAATAGACTCTATTCGTCATTTCGATACTGAAACACAGCGCTCCGGCGACGCAGTAAACGAAATTCGCTTATTGCCAGCAAGAGAATTCCCCACTGACAAAGAAGCCATTTCTTTGTTCAGGCAGAAGTTTCTAGAGAAGTTTGACGCTAACAACGCCTCTGAAAGTGTGTTTTCTCAGGTAAGTAAAGGCACCATGCCAAGTGGTGTGGAATATTACCTGCCCCTTTTCTTTGAAAAAACCGCCACCCTGTTCGACTATTTACACCCCAAGAGTGTGTTATTGCTGCACGGTGATGTTCAAGATGCCAGCGAATTTTTCTGGGCAGACGTGCAAGAACGCTACGAGCAATATCGTTATAATTTAGCGCGCCCATTACTGGCCCCTAGCGATTTGTATTTGCCCATTAATGAATTGTTCGGCGCTATTAAACAATGGCCAAGAGCGTCATTAACCAGCAAGGTTATTGAAGAAAAGTCTGGCTCGGTAAACCTTCAATGCGAAAAGCTTGACGACATTGCCATTAACTCGCAGAAAAAGGTGCCCGCTGAACGCCTCATTAACACGGTTAACGATGCAACGAACAAAGGGGCAAAAGTGCTATTTTGCGCCGAAACCCAAGGCCGCCGTGAAGGCTTGCTTACCTTGCTCAATAAAGCGGGTATTAAACCTACGCTTATCGACCATTTTTCAGATTTTATTGCCAGCCACCACAAAGTGGGCATTACAGTGGGTATGGTTGAGCATAGCTTTCGCTGGAAAACCCAGGAAGGCGAACTGCTGTTTATTACAGAAACCGAGCTGTTAGGCCATAAAGTTAGTCAGCGCCGCCTACGCGATAACCGCAATGCCACAGATGAAAGTGCAATTATTCGCAATTTGGCCGAACTGTCTACCGGCCAACCCGTGGTGCATTTAGACCATGGTGTGGGCAGATACTTAGGGCTGCAAACCCTTGATGCCGGTGGCGTAACAACAGAATACTTATGTATTGAATACGCCAAGCAATCGAAGCTATATGTACCAGTTGCCTCACTTCATTTAATTTCTCGCTACACTGGTGGCGATGCAGACACCGCACCGGTTAACGCATTGGGTTCTGATGCGTGGAGCAAAGCCAAACAAAAAGCCGCAGAAAAAGTACGCGATGTGGCAGCGGAGCTACTTGATGTATACGCACGCCGTGCCGCAAAACCCGGTTTTGCCTACCCGATTAACTGGGACGATTACCAGAAGTTTTCTGACAGCTTTCCGTTTGAAGAAACCCCAGATCAAGCCCAAGCCATTGCCGCTGTTATGCACGATATGGGCAGTCCGTCGGCTATGGACCGACTGGTGTGTGGTGACGTAGGTTTTGGTAAAACCGAAGTAGCCATGCGCGCAGCGTTTCTTGCCGCCAATGCGGGCAAGCAAGTGGCTATTTTGGTGCCAACCACGCTACTTGCTCAACAACACTATGAAAACTTTAAAGACCGCTTTGCCGCGTGGCCATTTGAAATTGAAGTAATGAGCCGTTTTGTAAGTGGTAAAGCGCAAAAATCGGTGGTAGAGCGCATTGGCGAAGGAAAAGTAGATATTGTAGTGGGCACACACAAACTACTTTCAAGCGACATTAAATACAAAGATTTGGGTTTGGTGATTATTGATGAAGAACACCGTTTTGGTGTGCGTCAAAAAGAGAAACTAAAATCTCTTCGCGCCGATGTAGATATTCTTACCCTAACGGCTACCCCTATTCCTCGTACGCTAAATATGGCGCTGTCGGGCATGCGTGATTTGTCGATTATTGCCACCGCGCCAGCACGCCGACTGTCAATTAAAACCTTTGTACAGCAGCGCAACAACGCCACTATTCGCGAAGCCATTATGCGTGAAATATTGCGTGGTGGTCAGGTGTATTTCCTACATAACGAAGTAGACAGCATTGCTCGTACCGCTGAAGAAATTGCCGAAATTGTACCCGAAGCGCGTATTGCAGTGGGGCACGGACAAATGCGCGAGCGTGAGCTTGAAGGCGTAATGAGCGATTTTTACCACCAGCGTTACAACGTATTGGTGTGTACCACCATTATTGAAACTGGTATTGACGTACCAAGTGCCAATACCATCATTATGGACCGAGCCGATCACCTAGGTTTAGCCCAGCTACACCAATTGCGTGGCCGTGTGGGACGTTCGCACCACCAAGCGTATGCGTATTTACTTACCCCTCATCCAAAACGCATGACCAAAGACGCGGTGAAACGCTTAGACGCCATTTCCCAACTTGAAGACTTAGGCGCGGGTTTCGCTTTAGCCACCCACGACTTGGAAATTCGTGGCGCAGGTGAACTGTTAGGCGACGACCAGTCAGGCCAAATTGCCAGCATTGGCTTTAGCTTGTACATGGATATGCTAGACCGTGCAGTGAATGCGCTTAAAGAAGGCAGAGAGCCATCACTTGACGATGCAACCGCAGGCCATACTGAAGTAGAGCTGCGTATTCCAGCCTTACTGCCAGAAGACTATATTGCCGACGTTAATACCCGTTTGTCGTTGTATAAGCGTTTAGCCAGCTGTGCAACACAAGACGATATTGATGAATTCCAAGTTGAGTGTATCGACCGCTTTGGCTTATTGCCCGAAGCGGCGAAAAACTTAATTGAAGTGGCTGAAATTAAGATAAAAGCACAAGAAATCGGTATATTGAAAGTAGACTTGTCGGCCCAAGGCGGTACCATAGAATTTAAAGAAACCACCAAGGTTGACCCTGGCTTCATTATTCAGTTGGTGCAAACACAACCAACCACCTTTAAATTCGAGGGAAGCCAGAAACTGCGCTTGGTGAAGAAAACCGAAACTGCTAAAGAGCGCATCGCGTTTATTAGTAATATCATTGCCGATTTTGCAAAGGAGTCGCGGTAACATGACGTTCATTCGCGGGTGTTTATCACTTGCTTTATTCAGTGTGCTTGCCTCGCATAATGCAAATGCCAATGACGATTGGTGGTTTGATGTGGAAGTTATCGCGTTTAAGCGAAACCTAGCATTAACCGAATTAGAAGAACAATTCACGCTGGCAGAATCGTTATTAGTTAACCAAGCTGATGTGGATGTGATTAGTAACGCCATTTACCCTGATATCAGCTGGCTTAAGCAAGGGCTTGCCACCTGCGGTGTAGACAGCAATGCCCCACCCGACTTTCCGGAAGAATATCAAATTCATATTCCCGACAGCGACGTCGACTTTTTATCACTGCCCCCATTACCTGAACCTGAAGCACTGGATGATACCGCAGCGTTAAGTTCAGGCTCGTTTGGAGAAGCTGCTTTTAGTGAAAGCTCGTTTGGCGAAAGCGAAAACGTATCCGACTATGCAGCAACGAATAACGCTGAATATGATGAATCTGAGGTGCTCGCAAGCACGGAAAGCACTGCTGAGCAAAACGGTAGCATTGAACAAATCAGCGATATTGATCAGAACAGAAGTATAAAAACAAGCAGTGACGCTTTTTCTACAGAACCATCGCAAGATGAATTACTAGTGCAGCAAAGCACTGACTTTGAGCTTACCGATGCACAAAGCACTAACGACATGGGTGAATTTGTCGAGTTTGCCGTTAACGAAAACGGTGCGAATGACGCAAACGAGGCAAGTACCGCTAGTGAAGAAACTGAATCTGAACTTGAACCTGAAGTTGAAGAAACACCACCACCGAGGGATGAAACCATTGCTTCTTACTGGCTGTCGTTCTTTGGCCTAGCGTTTGAGCAAGTATTTTTTGAGCAAGCTAGTTCAGTGGTGTCATCAGACGAAGCAACTACAAACACACCCACACCAAACGAAGCATTACTAGAAAAAGAAGCATTGCCAGAAGACGCAGTTTCAGCACTAACAACTGAAGAAGCAAAAGCAGGCATAAGCAAAAATGCAGTAGAATACACCAACCGTTACACAGTCCCAGCGTTTAGCTATTGCGAACAACCTAAGCCGTGGCTAAACATAGCCTACACGAATAATGGCGCAGTATGGCAAAAAGACACAGTAGACAATAGCTTACCTATACCCAAGCAATTACCCATTATTATTGAAGGCTTTGATTTTCGTCGTGCCGCTAGCCCGCATTTACTGTCTAGCGATCAACACGCACTCACCTCTATTTCTAGGCAAATTCGCAGTAGCCGCGAGCTTGAGCGTATGTTTCATGTAGCATGGCGTCAGCCAGTGCTGTTTGGCAAAGACAACGCCTTTAATGTGCATTTGTATGGTGGTAAAAATTACGCGAGCGAATTCGACATTGATGGATTCATGCGCCCAGCTGAAAGTGAAATTGAGAGCGAGCTGGAGAAGCACATACCAGCAGATAGCTTAAACGCATTAGATAAACTGACGCAGACACTTCATGGCAAATCGAGCGACAATGCTTTAATGAGCGATAGTGACAGTGCAAACCAAATCACCTATAGCAATAGTGTTGATGGTTATAGTGTTGATAGCAACGAAGCAAATGAAGGTAACAACACGCAAAACAACAACGATGCAGCTTCGAATTACCAAGCAGCACAAAACGAGCCTGACTTTTTTGCGAAGCTAGATAGTCGCATCACCAACCCTAAAGCTATCCCGTTTAGTGACATTAACCCATTGGAAAAACGCTCTTCTGATGAAGAGGCGATTAACGCCGATGCCCTTGGTGGTCGCGTACCGCCTATTTGGGAAATTGATGGGTCGATGAAAGTATTCCTCAAATACATTAACCGCGTGCCTTATTTGCACATAGACAGCGAACTCTTCTATCGCCAGCCCGTACCAAGTGAGTATTTTACTAACAGTACATTTGGTGATGCAGCTATAAGTAATGCCGATAACAGTTCTCAGGACGCGCCTATACCTACGTCTGAAGCTGTGTTAGCGGCTACTGAGGCATCGGCTGAAGACAGCGCATCTACCCAAGCGGTAGAGTACAAACTGGCTTCTATCCCGCTTGCCGAGCAGCGCCGCGTAATAAGTACCCAATTACATTACTTTGACCATCCACTGTTTGGGTTTATCGTGCAAATTCGCCGCTATCATCGCCCAGCTGACGAAGAAACAAGCGACTTATAAAGTAAAACGCTGTTCACGGGTATATATGAGAAACGAGAACAGCGTTGATTCGAAAGGACAAACAAATACATGAAGATATACACGCGCACGGGTGATAAAGGCAGTACCCAAATTTATGTAGACAAAGCCGTTCGTGTAGACAAAGACGATTTAATAGTACAAAGCTATGGCGAAATGGACGAGCTAAACAGCCACATTGGCCTGCTGTGTACCATGGTAAAGGCTGAACACAAAAACATGTTGCACAATGTGCAGCGCAAACTGTTTCAGGCCGGGTTTGCTATTTCAGCAAGCACTACCTTGCAGCAAGACGACATCGACTCACTTGAAGCACTTATCGACACCTTAACCAATAAAATGTCGCCTAATACGTCGTTTGTGTTACCCGGTGGAAGTACCGCTGGTGCGCAGGCGCATGTTTGCAGAGCCGTTTGCCGCAGAGCCGAGCGCGCGGTGATAAGTTTGGCCAAACATCACGACGTACCCGAAGTGGTTTACGCCTACCTAAACCGCTTAAGTGACTTTCTGTTCACCTTTGCGCGCTTTGTGAATATAGAAGCCGGCGTTGACGAAGCTCCTGTATAAGCGAAACCTACATAGGCTAAACCCGTATAACCCATACCTGTACACCTGCATACCAATTTGCAAAACAAAACCAGTAAACGGGGTCCTTGCTTGAAGGCGTAACACTAGCCTTGAAGTGCAAGTATTATTTAGTCTTTGCGCAGCTTATTAATTAACGTAACAGCATTGTTATACGTGCTTTTAAGCCCTGCAAGTTCGCCATCAGACGAACGTGTGCTACTAAGTAACGACAATACACGCTCACCTTTTTTAACATCTTCAGGGTGGGCGTGGAACACTCGTCTCTCTAACCCATCAATAATGCTTTCCGCACCTTCAACATTGTTGCACGCAAGTACCATATCGCACCCTGCGTCTAACGCTGCTTGTGCGCGCTCTACATAACCGCCTGCAACGCTTGCGCCGTGCATCGACAAATCGTCAGAAAATACAGCGCCGGTAAAGCCCAAACTTTTGCGCAAGACGTGCTGCAACCAATGAGAAGAGAACCCCGCAGGCTGACTGCACACTTCGCTGTAAATCACATGGGCAGGCATTACCCCATGTAGTTTGCTTTGCGCAATTAACTGTTTAAACACCACCATATCGGTGGCGACAATCTCGTCAAAACTACGTTCATCAACCGGTAGCGCTATATGAGAATCGGGCACCACGCTGCCATGACCAGGAAAGTGTTTACCAATAGCAGGCATGTTAACGGTACTTAGCCCGTCAATTAGGCAGCTGGCAAGCCTGATAACATCGTCGGCATGCTCGGCAAAGGCTCTGTCGCCAATAACCTGCGACGGGCCGTTAATATCAAGTACAGGGGCAAAGCTAAAGTCGATATCCAGCGCTTTAAGCTCGTAAGCCAGCGCAATACCACACGCTTTAGCGTAAGCTTCGCTGCTGGCGTTGTCCGACGTGTTTTTAAGAATATCCCCCATTGCAGGAATGGCAGTAAAGCCTTCGCGAAAACGCTGAACGCGCCCGCCTTCGTGATCTACCGCTATGGCAATGGGCTGTTTAGCGCTGGCGCGTATGTCTTTTACCAGTGCAGCTAGCTGCGCTTTATCGTAAAAATTGCGGGTAAATAATATCAAGCCCCCAACCGCAGGATGTGCAAGCTTTTCCTTTTCTTCAGGCAATAATTCTTCGGCCTGACAATCCAACATTAACGGGCCCACATGCCCTCCTTTAGCGACAGCTGCAACTGTGTCATAAAACATCACTTCAAATTTACTACATCTGTGGTTAGGATAGAGAAAAAAAGGGAGTATTACACGTGCTAAATTGGATCAAGTGGTTGCTTGCAGGGACTTTAATTCTATTACTGGCCATTGGTGCAGCACTGTATTTCACACTAACTCTTAGCCTTCCTACCTTAGACGGCAATAGCCACACGTTTCACGTAGAAAACAACACCTCGCTTCAGCGTGATGCGCTAGGCCAAGCCGTTATTCATGCCGACGATTTAGCCGATGCTGCCTATGCCCTTGGCTTTGCCCATGCCCAAGACCGCTTTTTTCAAATGGACTTACAACGGCGTTCAGCGTCGGGTGGATTGTCACAATGGGTTGGCAAACGAGCGTTAGAGCTAGACAAACGAGTAAGCTTTCACCAGTTCGAGCAACGAGCACTCGTGGTGTTTAACAACTTGCCTGAACGCCAAAAGGACCTGTTGGTACGCTATGCCCACGGTGTAAACGATGCGCTAGACGAATTTACCACACCGCCTTTTGAATACTTAGCAGCGGGTGTAGACATTCAGCAATGGCGTCCTACCGACAGTATTTTGGTTATTTACAGCATGTACCTTGATTTACAGGGTTCTCAGATAGACATCGACATGGCGCGACAAGCTCTGGTAGAAACCTTTGGCGAAGACATTTACCGTTTTATTACCCAGCCTAGCCATCACCAAGCGGCGTTAGATGGCAGTGAAATACCACCAAGCACGCAGCCCGTTCCGCCCTACCCTGAATATTTGAATGCTAAAGTTGATGGCGCGTTACAGCATTTGGCCAAATTAGCAAACTCAACATACAATGGCACAGAGCTGCCGGATATTGGCAGTAACAACTGGGCCGTAACCGGAAAATTAACCCAAACCGGTGCAGGCTTATTAGCTAACGACATGCACCTTGGCTTGCGCGTACCCATTATTTGGTACAGAGCACAATTAAACTATCAAGAAGCCGGTGAAGACATACAAGTTACCGGTGTGTCGCTACCCGGTTTGCCCGGCATAGTAGTAGGTACTAACAATCATATTGCGTGGGGCTTCACTAACGCCAATTTAGATAATGTAGATTGGGTAGAACTAGACGAAAATACCCCTACTCAAACCTATATACAAAAAATTGCCCTGCCCGACTCTGAGTACACGCACACCATAGAAGTAAGCAAGTTCGGCCCTGTTAAAGCCATAAACGGCAAGCGCTACGCCCTAAACTGGGTGGCGCATCATCCCTTTGCTGCCAACTTAAGCATTGTTAATTTTGGTGGTGCGAAACACGTAAAAGACGCCATTGCCATAGGTAAAACCATTGCCATACCTACTCAAAACATGGTGGTGGTAGATGCACAAGGTAGCGCAGCATGGTTACCCGCCGGTGCGGTAATGCAGCGCGACAAAGCGTCGTTTACCGCTATTTCTGAGCAAGACGTAGTGCCCGCTGAAAAAGCCAAGCGACTGCCTGTGGTTTCAAACCCCAGCTCAGAGAGAATTTGGACGGCCAATGCCCGCGTTATATCAGCCAGCGATATTCCCCGTTTAGGTGATGGCGGTTACGCATTAGGAGCACGAGGAAAGCAAATTCGCGACCGATTGTTCGAAAAAGACAGCTTCACCGAAAACGATTTTTATGCCATTCAGCTAGACAACCACGCCGCGTTTTTAACGCCATGGCACGATTTATTACTGGGCCTGTTAACGCTACAAAATGTAGAGTTTAAGCCCGACATTGCCTATTTAAATACATGGGGTGAATGCGCCTGCGCCGATTCGGTGGGCTACACCCTAGTGAAACACTTTAGACGTGAAGTAGTGCAAACCTTATTTGGTGGCATTTTAGGCACGCTTGATCAGCAAGGCATAAACAGCCGTACGCTTTTACGCGGTATAGAGCCCGCCGTCTGGCAGCTAATATACAGCCAACCTGAAAGTTGGTTGCCTGACAATACAGAAAGCTATGACGAACTATTGGTAGACGCCTACCGACGGGCCAAGCACAAGTTATTAGATAAATACTCACCGGTAGACGCCGACATGGACCTGCTTCGCTGGGGTAATGTAAACACATTAACCGTAGAGCACCCGTTTGCCGCAAACATTCCTGTGGTAGGCAAATACCTTAACATGGCAAAGGTAGATGGATTTGGCGACACCTACATGCCAGCGGTACAAGCGCCCACGTTTGGCGCGTCTGAACGCTTTTTTGTAAGCCCAGGACATTTAGACAACGCCATACTTACATTGCCTGGCGGCCAATCGGGCCACCCACTATCAAACTATTTTACGCAAGGGTTTAACGATTATGCCACCCATGCGGCCACCCCATTACTGCCGGGCGAAATAGAACATACTCGCCTTTTTTATAAAAAAGAAAACGAATGACACCAGCAATAACCTTACTTCTAAAAAAAACGCGTTCAACACAAGGTGCTTAAATACGAACACGATGCTAATGCGGCATCGTTCGGTTTAGAAGCGGTAGAAAAGCTTAACTTAAACGCCAGCAGTGTGTTTAAAACACTGGTTGTGAGTAACGAGCTGGGCAAACTTGCCGTAGCCATAGTGCCAGTAGACACAAAGCTAAGCGAAAAAAAGATGGCAAAAGCCCTAGGGGTGAAAAAAGTAGCGATGGCACAAGCCGATGCAGTAATGGCATCTACCGGTTATGTGCTAGGCGGTGTTAGCCCATTAGGTCAAAAGAAAAGCCTGCCCACTGTGTTAGATGCTACCGCCGAACCCCAAGCAGTTATTTATGTAAGTGCAGGCAAGCGCGGTTTAGAGGTAGAACTTTCACCTAAAGATTTAGTCCAGCTAACCCGTGGGAAGTTTGCGGGTATTGCGATTTAGAAGTTTGTGAAAAGCACCAAATTTACCTACAACCCGATTTGGTGTTTTTACCTTTTGTGAAAAAGGCACCAAACGATGATATTACTTGTTTTGACAATGGGTTATTGTGGGTTGATTAATGAATATTTAAAAACAAAAGCCCTGTTTTGGTTTGGCAATAATGACCAGTTTGGGGACGAGTAAACTGTTAAGCCTCATCAGTTGGAATTAGGAATAATGATAAAGTTAGAAAAAATTGCGATTAGTGGCTTTAAAGGTATTAGTGAGCGAGTAGAAATACCTGCAAAAGATTTCAATGTTATCGTTGGTAAAAATGATGCGGGCAAGTCAACTGTATTGAAAGCCTTAGATCTTTTTATAAATTCAAAGCAGTATCAAGCAGAATATTTAAATAACACAACAGAACAATTTTCTGTAATCGAACTTTACTTCTGCCCGAATCATACGCAAATTGTTATTGATGAAAATACTACCACGACTTTTGAAGCTGAAGGTTTAGTTAACAGTGATGGTTACTTACACCTCAAAAAAAGATGGGATGGAACCAAATCAGGTAAAATTTCTCCCGAATATTTTGTAGAAAGACTCTCATTTGGTGAGCTAGATTTCTTTTCACTTACGGAAGCTAAGCTCATAAAGCTATGCCGAGATAATGGGTTAGAAGCGGAACCAGGTTTAATGACAAACCCAGACACTGGTGAAGCCCACAATAATGCAGAGAAAAGAAATAGACTTCGAGAGTTCTTCATCGCTCGTGGAGATGAGTCTTCGTATATTTCAGAGAAGCTACCGACTTCAGGTACATCTCGCCTTAAAAAGACAGAGAGCGCTATTAAGTCATGCTTGCCTAGGTTTGAATACTTTGTAGCGGACGCCCCTTTGTCAGAAAGTGATTCAACTATACAGAAATACTTTAAAGATATGGCGTTTAAAGTCATTCAGGAACAGGTGGATACTGAAGAGCTTGAGGACAAGGTAAAAGGGCATTTACAAACAGTTCTGTCTGCTATTACAAGCAAAATCAATGCTGTAGTCCCTGAAAGTGAACAGGTTCATGCAAACGTTGAATTTGATTGGAGTAAGTTAATCACTACTACATTTGACAGCGATAACGGAAATGGTTCAGTGCCTCTTTCAGCAAGAGGGGACGGCTTCCGAAGAATTACAATGATGGCTTATTTTGAGTATCTCGCTGAGCAGAATTCTAGTGAAATTCAAAATATCATCTTTGGTTTTGAAGAACCTGAAACATTTCTTCACCCTTCTGCGCAAGAAAACCTATTCGAAAAGCTAAATGACATTTCGGTTTCAGGTTACCAAGTTTTCTTAACAACGCACTCTCCTGTAATTGTTTCGAAAACTCAAAAATCTGACTTGCATAGGGTATATAAAGAGGCAGGCTCATACACATGTGATTCGAGTGTAAATGACCACTCTGGTATTGCGAGCGATCTAGGAATAACAATCGACAACCAATTTATTTCTTTGTTCGACAACACAAAGTGCTTTCTTCTTGTCGAAGGCATAGACGATTGCGTTGCTTTCGATCATCTAGCCAATACATATAAAGACAATGGAATAGTTGAACAAAACTTTGCTGATCTAGGCGTCGTTACTATCCCTGTTGGTGGTTGTGGCAGCATCAAGCATTGGGTAACACTAGACTTGCTGCAAACTTTGAATAAGCCATTCTTCATTTTCTTAGACTCTGACAAAACTTCAGAAGATGAAGCATCTCCAAATGCTGAAAAATTGGCAGAGTATGGGTTTGTGGAAGGCGAGAACTTTACGGTATCTAAGAAGAGAGAAATAGAAAATTATATGTCTTCAGCTGGTATTGAACGCTTAGTTCCGGGCGCAAATCTCGTTTTTACCGACTGGTGTGACGTTAAGGCATTATCAAAATCTAATGGTTTAGCAGGTGCCTTAGGTGGTAAAAAAATAGCAAACAAGCTATTTTCATCTTTAACATTTGAAGAGCTGCGAGAAACTTTTTTCAACGGAGAGGTTGATGAGTTTGTAGAATTACACATGAAAGTATCTGCACTTGCAGACTGAGGCTTAACAAACGCTTCAAGAGGGATTCGTAAACATGTGCCGAACTCGCTTCGCTCAAACATGGCACACGTTCACTTTTAGTGGGTAAGACCATTGCCTAGAGGAAATTTTGACATGGATAAGCTTTTAGAGAAAATATTGGAAAGTAATCTATTACTGATGATCACACTCGGATTATTAGCATTAGTTGCTGCTATGATAGTTATACTTTTTATTCAATATCAAATTGATCGGGCAAAAGGAAAGCATGCAAAATTTCTTTGGTTTGAAGTAAATGCAACTCAGCCACCACCCAGTGAATCCATCCCCGCCCCTCAGCCAACTATTACAGGAAAGAATGTAAATACTGGTACTAATAATGGACAGATTGGAGATCAGTACACTGGGTTAAAGCAACGTGAATTCACTCAAAGTGACGCTGAATATTTGAAACAAGAAATTGAAAAATTTAGCGTTAAATACTCAGATAAAATAAACCGTTCACACATTACGATTGGGTTTCCGGGGTGTAAAGAAACAACGAATCTCGCTAACCAAGTTGCGGGAGTATTAAAACAGCTCGGTTATAATAATTTGCAAACAATGACACTTCAAACTTGGGGTGTAATAGGTAAAAAAATTGGAGTATCAAACGCTCCAGACAATACGATCATGGTAGAGATCTATCCCCCGGATAATGTGGAATAGACAACTAACAAACCAAGGCAGCGGGACACTAACACGTAGCCTCACGCCACTTTTTTCCGCAGTATAGCCTGCTGTTACAGCCCTTGCTTAGGGAGGTTGCCCTACATGGAGATAGAAAATTAGCGATCCAACTCTAATTAAAATATCGATATTATTGTTTTTTATATCCTGTTTTGTTCCATGGACAATATTCACATTCTATAAAAGCAAAAATAAAAACAAACCAACTCTTCTTTGGACTGCTTTCTTTTTACTATTCTGGGGAGCATTATTGTCGATCTTATTTAATCAACTTGATTCCGCTGCAGATAGCCTTGTTGCTGAAATACAATATAAAATTGAGTTGAGCAATGATGAATTAGAAATTCATGTACTTGAAGCAAATAGAGAGCAAATAGAATCTTTTGCTCAGATAATAGTATTCTTTAATATATTTTTTGTGTTTGTCGCTTTAAGTGTTGCCGCTAATTACATAACAATAGCTACAACTGAAAACACAGATAAAAAGATAGTTCATGATGTTTCAGAAGAGTTGAAAAAACAATTGTATAAAATTGAAGATAATCAAAAGTTAATCATTTTACTTTTGACTGTTTTAATTTGCATCGGGCTAGTGATCATTTTTACTAGTTAACTATGGGAGTTTGCGGTGAAATATATAGTTCTCTTATTAACCCTTATGTCCAGTATAGCTCTGGCTAACACCCAGATTTATGCGCTGCTTGAAGCAAATGGTGCTAAGGCATATTTTGCCCAATCTCAGGAAAAGATGGCGGCTATAACTATTGCACTAGATCCAAAGTTAGCTGCTCACGAGAAAACGGTTAAAGAGTGGGCCTCAACGTATTTTGCATGGAAACAAATTAGGGAGTCACTTGTTCCTATATATGAATCAAAGTTTACCGCTGACGAAATCGAAGAGCTTATCGGGTTTTACAGAACCGGAAGTGATCCCTCGTTCTACGAAACACAAACCGGAAAAAAACTGAAAAGCCTGCAACCTCTAATTAACCAAGAGTTCATTGCTGCGGGTCACAGATATATGATAACTGTATCGCCACATCTAGAAGAAATGATAAACACAAAAAAAGATTTATAAAAAACTAATGAAGCAAAACGAAAAACAATTGGCTTTTACTTCTACGTCCCGAAGTGTTGCCAACAACTCTTAACCCTTCAATGATGCCTTACTGCCTTGCTGCCTTACAGGAAACCAATGAACTTTAATTTTCAACAAGCAACAAAATGTGATCGAGATTACCTACTCGCTCTACGCAAGTTAACTATGGTTGAGCATTTAGAAAGGTCTGGTCAATTCTTGTCAGATAAAGAGCATGAATTTAGGCTTGATGATAAATACCACTGTTCGTACTTGGTGCATTTTAACAACACGCTAATTGGCACGCTCAAATACCAGTCAACTGAACTCGAAGTTGAGATAATGCAAGTTCAAATACACCCTGACCATCAAAACAAAGGCTATGGGCGAACCATCATTCAGCAGGTAATAAGCAGTGCGCAGTCAAAAGTAGTGTCACTCACAGTGTTAAAAGAAAACCCTGCATTACAACTGTATTTACGACTGGGATTTAAGATTGTTGGTGAAGATATGTATGAATATCATATGCAATTCAAGCCCGAATCCCCTTAGGGATTATTACCCTTGCCATTCAATAACAGGTATCATCTAATAGCATGTGTTCACCGCTGGCCTTTGTTACCTAAATGGAATTTAAATTTTGAAGAATTATGCAGTATTTGTAGCGATTACTTTTATGTTGGTTGGGTGTGTAAGTTTTCAGCCAACGCAACTCGATGTTCAACCGTCGACCAATGTTCTTCTAGAAGTTATCGACAAAAGGCCATTGGATCAAAAAGAAACAGAAATGCTCTCTTATCTAATTACCAGCTGTGACTATGGAATTCAACGGCTCGGAGATGAGTGGACAACACCAGATAAGGTTGAATTCTTAAAATCTCACATTGGCAGGCTATTTCCAAACGCCAAAAGCTTAGTTATCGACAACTTTGTTATTTATAACAACATGCAGTATCAACTTCGAGAGGGAAACATTTATAGAGGTCCTATCTGGTCGCTGGTAGAGTGCAATGAGAGTACTGACAAATTCACAATGTATACGCCTGAAGAAAACCCAGAACGTTTTAATATGCTTATTGGTACTTTTGAAGGAAGCATTGATGGCAACAAATACTCGATACGAGCCGCTGAGATACCAGTGTGTCCTGATGGGATGAAAACGTGTAACGGTTTGGTATCAAGAAATAATGCAATAACGAAAATTCTAAATAGCATTGTCGCTCAGATAGCTAAAGGGAGCTGACACCGCGCTGTTACTCTCCTTTCACAAACACTAAACGAGTGTTTCCTTCACACTCGTTTCATACAATGTAATGTTGAGAATGAACCGATATTTGTGCATTTTATTTATGACCGTTCTTTGTGGTTGCACTTCCACCAACTCCAATGAAGCAGAATTGAATTTTTCTTATCAGGATAATTACGACTACTTTGGCTACGTTACCTATTGGGTTAAGAACGCAGACATTCCCCCTACTGATAGTAATATAGCAGGTGCTAAAGAGGATTTTGAACTTTGCAAGAGCGAGATAAAAGCACACCTGATTGATACACAAATGCCAAGCCATGATATCCAATATGCATTTGTTGTGGCATGTATGCACAAAAAGGGTTGGCTACTATCTGTAGAGACTTATATGGTTACGCAATAAGTCACAACACTTAACAATCCAGTGAACGGAACAATTAATATAAAACGGAGAAACTATCAGTGAATACAGTAGCTAAGGTAATAGCCATATCTTCCATGCTCATCAGTTCGGGGATGGTAAGCGCCTCAGAAGAAGCGCTGCAATTAGGAACTTGTCTTACAGACTCATTGAACGGCAAAGAACGTAAGAATTTAGCCAAATGGATTTTTCTTGGCATGTCTTCGCACAGTTTAATAGAACCCTTTTCAAATGTATCAGAATCCGATTTTGATCATTCAAACAAATTTGTCGGCGAATTAGTTACACGCCTATTAATAGAAAACTGCCCTGAACAAGCTAAAGCAGCTGCAAAGGTGAATGGTGCAGCTGCATTCGAGCAAGCGTTCGAAATTGTAGGTCAGGTTGCAATGCAAGAATTAATGACAGAGCCTAGTGTTGGTCAATCACTTGGTGCGTTCGAGAAATACCTCGACCAAGAAAAAATCAATAACGTATTTAATTAATTACCAAATCAATTTAGCCAAAACTGAAAGCACATTGATCACACAAGGACGTTCTATGGAAATTACATACACAAACACAAAGGGCGATTTAATCGCATTCAACGAGCATCATCTGGCTAATAACCAAGATTATCAAAAGCGTAAGGTTATGAGCCTGTATGTATCGCCGCTTTTCTTGTTACTCGCCTTCTCCCTACTTGCATTCACATCTGAAGAAGACATCTATTACATTGGGGGCACAATCGGTGCTTTAGTATCATATCTGTGGTCATTTTTCGCGTACAAACGGTATGCGAAGAAGTGTGCCGAAGTAAACCAGAAAGAGGTTTTCTGCGAGCATAAGATCACCATTTCCGATTCCGGTATCAGTGAGTCAACTGAAAACAGCAGCAGCCAATGCACTTGGCAGGCGCTTGAGAAAATAGATGGCAATGAAAATTATATATTCATTTACAACACACCACTTACGGCGTTTGTTATTCCAAAACGAGAATTAGGGGAAGATACCTTTAATGCAGCTAAGGCGGCATTAAACGATTTCTTATTAACGAATAAGTCGCCCCCTTCTGATTAACTTAGAGTCGATGCTATGTTTGTTTATACTCTGCTCCAAATTAATATAGCATTGAACAAACTAATTGTAGCTTTGGGTGGTAATTACAAATGGTTCTGAGGAAGTTGTGATTGACCCAATACGGCAACAACTAAAATGAAGCCATCTTCTTTTGTAAAGTATGCTGTATGTTTGCCTACTGGAAAATAGAAGCCGCTTGGGTATACATCATCGCAACTGCGACCAACAGCCGGATTCTCAGCGAGCATTTGAAACCCATTGAGTAGCGTATCTTTGTAGCTCATCCACTGCGAAGCAGAGAAATTGTTAACAGTATAGTTTTTTATTTTAAGTAAATGAGTTTGTGCTAATTTACTTAGTTTATATCTACTCTTTTGCATAACGGGTTATAAGGCGTCTAAAAAGTCTTCTCCATCAACCGCATTACCTTGTGCCAAGTCTTGTTTAGCAGACTCAAAGCACTGTCTAAGGTAATCAGTTTTCATGGCCTCTAGCGCTTCATAATCCTTAATCGACATCACGACTACGGCGTCTTTGCTGTTTTTACTAATTTTTACAGGCTCTCGTTGGGCGCTTAGAAGCAACTCACCAAAATTACGTTTGGCATCATTTGCTGTTAAGGTTTGCATGATCAATCTCCAAATTTGGAATAGCAGTTAGAGTATAGCTGTTCACACAAAATGGTCAATTTGATTAAATCGTGCGATTTATACAAAACGCAGCTAATTGGGCACAATTGGCATTTCATTCTTACTAAAAATCAACCACATAAAGCACTTAATACATACCCACC
Source organism: Alteromonas sp. KUL42 (assembly GCF_006538325.1). GTDB lineage: Bacteria > Pseudomonadota > Gammaproteobacteria > Enterobacterales > Alteromonadaceae > Alteromonas. The sequence continues at coordinate 125,620 of NZ_BJKK01000008.1, read as the reverse complement.
TGTACAAAAATCATGTTATGTTTGCTTGTGTTACCTTCTAAATAAATTGGTCTTCAACGAATTAGCTATGGTTTCTGCCGAACTTTTATAGATAAAGAGTTAATTGATAAAAGACTAGAGGTAAACACTAAAACAAGGATTATTGTGACTGCCTTCACAATATACATTTCAGAACGTATGGAAATCAAAATGAAAAAAATACTAATTTTATTATGTCTTACTATCCCATTAAGCGCTAATGCAGGATGGTTTAGTTTTTTGGGTGACGTTGCAAGTATTTCTTCTGCTATGGACTCAGGACAAAAGAATGTTAGCCAAAGCGATATTAGGAAAGTAAACAGTTATTTGTGGGGTTACGTTGAGCGAAAGCAAAAGCTAGAAGGTTATGAATTTCTAGCTGAAACTTTGGAGTTATCGAATGAGATTGCTCACTTAGACACAGCTGCTCAAGCTCATTTTATAAATGGAAACAAGAAGAAAGCACTTGAACTGTATGAAACAAGAATACTTCCAACGGGAAGAGCGATTGATGTTGTATACGAACGCTATTATCGTGAAATGAAAGGGCTAAGTGCTAATCAAAAAATTCCTTATGAAGAATTGTATCGCGATAAAAAAGCAAAGGAAGAAGCGCTTGAGGAACGAGTAAATGCAGAATTAACACTGCCCTCTTCTGATTACGCTATTTGGGGAATATTAGTATTACTCTTCGTCAATATACTGTTGAATTTGGTGCGCAAGAGAAGTTAATGAAACCTCGCAAAACTTTTGCTTCTGCGCTAAAAATTTTCAATACTACCCTCTTTAGGTAATGTGACGTCAAAAATGGAATCTCGACTGCCGCTGTACAAAAAATTATTGGTGCTGTATCGCATAGAGCCAGGCTGCCTTGGGCCACAAGGTATGGACTATGTGGAAGATTTTTGTGTTTTTGCAAAGCAAAAGCTTAAAGACAAACACGGCCATTGTTTGCGCTGGACGTTTAAACCGCGTTACGACAAGTCACTGCCCGAAGTTGAATTTCAGATAAAAAATACCGTGGTATCTCGCGACAATGCCGCTAAATACATGGACAGTTTCAATATAGATTTTGCAGAGTTTGAAGAAGAACTAGACGAAGCTATTGCCGATTTGGTAGACGCGTTTTTCGAACGTTAAAAGTATGCACTGTACTGGGTATTCTTAAAGCCTTGCCACTTTTAGCAAGGCTTTTTTAGAAACGCTATTGCCTTATATCACTTAGTTAAGTGATGTTAGCGTGGCGTAACCTTCAGAGTCGAGTTCGTCGTTAACACACTGCAACAAGAACTCGTTTAACGCCATACCTTTTGTGCCTTCATCTTCGGCAACTTCTGTACAAAATTGTGTTAATTCAGCAATTAGGTCCGCAGGGGCCGCTTCTTGTGCAGTTGCCATTACAGAAAATGTTAACGCGCTTATACCAACCAACTTTAAACCCTTCATAATTACCTCGTAATATCGTTATGTGTAAACATTTTACGGGTTGGATATTGCGCCTGCTTTGCCTTTTTAAAAAGCTAATTTTTTTGTTCTAAAAGATAAAATCTTTTCATCAATGCTTAACAATGTATGAGCCTGATTATCGCAAGTGCGCGCTCTGCTCTAGGCCATTATTAGTTGCTTAAAGGTATTGAATAAACTATTTAATAGACTATTGAATAAGCTAGGGCCCAGCGGCAATTATTTCCTTCATTTCATCAATGGTTTTACGCTTATGGGTATCTACATAAGTTTGTAGAAATTCGAATGTCGCCTTGGGGTTTTCACCTTGCATAATCTTCATAGCGGCGTCTTTAACTAGGGTTTGATGAAGTAAAATCTCGTTGCTGCGGGCACTTAGTTTCTTTGCCAACGGTGTAGTTATACCATTGGCAATTAATGCACCATAAAGCGTGGTAAGTAAAGCCACAGCCATGCTTGGGCCTATGGCATCTGGGTTATCCATGTTCTGCAACATGGCCACTAGCCCAATAAGTGTACCCACCATGCCCATTGCCGGGGCAAACTCTGAAAACGTGGTCATTACTTTCACCGCCGTTTGGTTTCGTTCGCGGGTTTGGTAAATTTCTTTATTAAGCAGTGCAGAAACAGTTTCTATGTCGTAACCGTCTACCAGCATATCCATTGCTTTGGCAACGAATGGGTCGTCGTATTGCTCGCCTTCTAGCGCTAAAAAGCCGCCTTTTCTAGACTTGTCTGCCAATCGAATACACAGGTTGATAGTATCTTCAACATTATGGGTATTGCCTTTAAAGGCATGCACGGTACTAAGTAGCGCGTTAAAAAAATCGCTGGGCCGAAAGCTCATCATTACCGCACCAATAGTGCCAATAACCACAATGGCAATGGAAGACGGGTTTATGTAGGTAACAATGCCTTCTCCGCCAGTAATAATACCGCCAATGATGGCAAAGATAATAAGAAGTACACCAATAACCGACCCTTTATCCACGGTTAGCTCCTTGTTTAATTAGCGATAGTGTTTTCACTTTAGCCCTACCCTGACGAACAATAATTTCCACTCGGCGGTTGCGTGCTCTGTTTTCTTCACTGCTGTTTTCTACCAAGGGCTCAGCATCGGCAAGCCCTTTAACGTGTATGTATTGCAGCTTGCCAGCTGTTTTAAGCACTCGAGCAATTGCCACTGCCCGCATAGCAGACAGCTCTAGGTTGTCAGAGAACATTTCGTTCTTTAGCACCTGATCATCGGTGTGCCCTACTACTTCTATAGTGCCTGGAATATCAGCAAGGCGTTCACCTACCCGTTGAAGCGGGCGTCGAAAAGTTGGCTGTAAGTACGCACTGCCCGATGCGAACCCACCCCGCTCGTTTATGCGAATGATTAACTGCTGGCCTTGGTTGTCTAATTCAAACGTACCTGACGCCAGTTGCTCAGCCAAGCTTTGCTCAAGCTGGGCTTGTAATTCCACAAAGGCAGGATTGTGTTCGTCTTTTTTCCTGCCGGTGTTGTCGTTTAGTCGGTCGAGCGTAGGGTTTTCTGTACTTAAGTGGCGCGCTTCTTCTGTGCTGCTTTGTTGTTGTACTTCGTTTATGGGTGTGGGCTCAGTAATGGCTGGGCTAAATTCCTGTGCAATAATGCTGGTGCCTTTGGGAATATCCGCAGCTTCAACATCACGCTGTACGCCGAATGCGGTTTTCATCGAACCGGCAATTTGCTTAAACTTGATCACGTCCATTTCTGAAAACGACAGCAACAATACAAAAAAGCACATAAGCAGCGACATTAAGTCGGCAAACGTGGCTAACCAACCTTGTTGATCTTCTGACTTTTCTGTTTCTGCAACCAGTTCATTGCTGTCCATCAAGTTGTTCATATAAAGCTATTCATTAAAAGCTATTCATTAAAAGCTATTCACAGAAAAATCGCTCGTCATCAGTCACTTGACTCTCTTCTACTTTATGCCTTTCGTTCATTTCCTGTTTAGCTTGGCGATGTAACCAGTACGCCATCATTGGCAACATGTAGAAAATGGTAAACAGCGAAAACGCGATGATTGGGCCTATTTGCTTAGGTACAGGTTGTGCGGTTTGTAGGTACACAAGGCTTATAATATAAGGCGCTACCATTAAAACTAGCGCCAGTGCGCAGCATAGTGATAATGGCGTAGTCGTTTTACTGCGTATCCAATTTACAGCAGCCATTGCCGCGCATGCCCATAAAGCAGACTTAGGGTTAATAAACATATCGACATCGCTAACTTGGCTTAGTGCATATGGCAGGTCTTGCCAATACTCAGTAACAAACAAAATGCGATGCATTTCGCCCGCTAATACCATTTCCCACAATTGGGTCGTAGTGGTATCCATATTAGACAACCACGCCACAAGGCCAACTAAAAGTGGCAGAACAAGCAAGGTAGCAAGCATTACTATGCGGCTAATACCAACAGATGTTGTGCATTGTCGCCATAAACCAGTACATAAGGTTCGCGTGTATTGCGAAGCTATCCACAACCTTGCCGCAAAAGCAGAGGTTTGCTTACGCTTATCAAACTCTTCTAGCATATCGCCAAGTATGTTGTCGCCTGCCCACAGTCCATATACCTTGATGAGCAATACACAGAGGAAACGTGTAACAAGTGGAGGCTTATTTGAAGGCATATTTAAAGGCTTACTCATTGAATGTGGTTCTATTATGTCGCTATATTATGTCGCTATGTTGTCTGGCTAAATTGACTGCACGGGCTTCAACAAGGCTACGTGCTGCCAAAGGGTATTCATGGCGTCGCGGGCACGTTTAAGTGCAGTTTGTCCCTTTGCTGTTACCACAAAAAATCGCTTAGGTCGGCCACCGCGTTGAGCCGTCGACTCACCCAATGTAGACGTTACCAAACCCTTGTTTTCCATTCGTTCCATGGTTGCATACAAAGCGCCTAAAGACACATCACGGCCAATTTTTTCATGTAACAATTGACGAATACTTGCGCCATAAGCGCCCTCCCCTAGCTGTAAAATAGCCAGCAGTGTCATTTGCTCAAATTCACCTAGAAATTTTTCGTTGTCAGCCATTTGCCAAAGTACGTCAATTTAATTTTCATACAATGTAGTATTAATAGTTATGACAAGCAACTATTTTTACTACTTTGTAGTAATTACCAATAAAAAGTACTAACACTAACCCCCGTGCACGATTGGTATTAAAACCCGTTAATTTAGTTTAGAAACAATGTCGTTTAAGTGATAAATTTAAAAGTTTTAAGCACACAGTAACCTACTAAACGTTAATCGTAGTATTGGCGGTTTACAACTATTGGAACTACGACGGTGCTGATATAGGTGCATCAAACGCCCACTCAAGGAAGTAATAATGTATATAAAACGTATTGTTGCTATTTGTTTATTTTGCGTATTCTCTGCACAAGCTCAGGTATCAATTACCGCGGTAAACGGAAGTAAAGACGAAATAAAAATCAAATCAGATTTAGAGTCGCTGCATGTCAAATATAACCTTGCACCGTGGGTCTACACTGAAAAAATTTACGTTGATGACGGTGCAAAAACGCCTCATAGTCACCCAGTTCTAACCATGAGCACCCAACAAGAATATTTAAATAGTAAGGTTAAATTGCTCTCTAGTTATCTTCATGAGCAATTTCACTGGCATGTAATTATTAACGGCAAACCAACTAAGAAAGCATTTCGCGCCAGAATAAAAACTTTTTTTCCAAACGTGAAAACAGGCTACCCATATGGCAGTAAAGGTGAAGGAAGTACCTTAACGCATATTGTCGTATGTTATTTAGAGTACGTCGCACTAACAAAACTTATTGGTGAGGAAGAAGCCCGTGAAAACCTTTCTACCAACGGCTACTACACATGGGTTTATGAAACAGTATTAAACCCAAAAAACAAACAAATACTCGATAATCTACTAGTCGAGTTTGGTTTGGCATTAAGTGAAAATGACTAACTCGCATATGAATAAGACGTGGTAAAAGCAAAAATCCCGCTGAAAGCGGGATTTATTGCATGTATAAACAAGTAGAACTTAGTTCTCGTTTCTAGCTGCTTTAATTTTGTCAATTTGCGATTGAGTTAGCCTAATTACACTACCTGGATAAGGTCGACCTTGTGGGTAATCCCAGTCTTTAGGTGTAACTTCTTCAGCGAACTCTTCAAATGCTCTACATATTTTGCGCGTTGGTTTTGCGCCCAGTTTTTCCGCGTAAACTTTTAGGTACCGAGGATCAACCCCTTCCTTTTGAAGTAAACAATAAGCTTCTGTTGAGAAAGACTCAGTATCCATTTCAACATGGTCATCCGCAGATGCCATAAAACTTAGTGGTGCTGCCATTAGAACCAAAGCGACTTTGAGTGTCAGTAGGTGTTTTTTCATCGTTATTCCTTAATTATTGTAATTAGTATTGCCGTCAACCTGACGAACTGTTCAAGCATTAACCAATTATAAAAAAAGAACAAGTAATCTTTAAAAAACAATCAACAAAAACTGTAAACACAAACTGTAATCACAAACTACTTGGTTTCAGACTCGCTGATTTTTTCATAAATCATTTTATCTGCACCTTCTAGTTCCCCTCGGCTATGCTTTTCGCACAAACCCGGCCCAACCTTCAAAGAAAACTCACCGAGCTTCAGAGGTTCTCCACAACAAGAACAACTTAATGTTGGCTTGGTTACTTTGCCACAGTTGGTGTGAACGTACTCAATGGGTACGCCATCACAATCTTTCATCCACTTATCACCCCACTGGCCAAGCGCAATGAGTACGGGGTACAAATCCAGCCCTTTTTCCGTTAGTAGATATTCGTAACGATTGTAAGTTTCATCATACAAGTGCTTATAAATTAAGCCTTCTTCAATCAGTCTATTCAATCTGTCTGTCAGTCGATGCTTTGTTATCCCTAACGATTTCTGAATTTCTGAAAAGCGCTTTAAGCCAAAAAATATCTGACGAACGATTAGAAGCGTCCAGCGGTCGCCAAACACAGATGATGCCTTTCCAATGGAACAGGCTTGAGTACTCACTTCTTCCCAACGCATAAATCTGAACACTCCAAATAATCTATTTTTATTATTTTACTTGACAGGTTCCATTTTGCAACCATAATTAGAGTTCCATTATGAAACCATGAATTAATTAAAGTGCATTTATGAAATTGTTTCAGGGCACATTGGGTTCATAAAAGTAAATCGTCGTATCGGAGGATATATGAAATCGTCAACACCACTAAAAATCGCAGCTTTGTTGGTAGGCTTAATGGGAAGCGGTATAACCGCGGCAGAAACACTAAATAGGCTTGAGTTGAAACAACAAGCGTCAGCAATATGTGTTAACGCCATCAATGAAACGTACGGAGATGACGCTGTTACTTTTGTGCGAAAGCGTATTCAATGGCAACCAAATGCCAGCCGTTTACACCATAAAGATGGTATGTCTGCGAGTGTACGATTACTGGCTAAATTAGAGGGAGATCACCTATCTCGCGTAGTCTGTAACGTAGACCAGCATCAACGTATTAGGCTTGTTGCAGAGAGAATAGCAAAAGAGGAAAGCAATGGTTTATTGGCTATTCGCCAGTCGAAAAGTAAAACTAAAAAATTATGATAGAAATAGCGGGTTCACTACGTTTTAGATGGGAGCTAAGTATCAAAAGATATTTAGCTCTCAGTGTCATTAAGTGCTTCAACACGTTTAACAGTATTAGCTAATAATTCTTTGTTCACAAAGAAGTTATTGAAACGGTGAGAGCTACTACTGAGCGTTCCTACTTCACCACACCTAATTTCAAACCAGTTTAGTTTTGCTGCATAGGCTAAATTATAAAAAAACATATCTCCAAACCAATCAGGTGAAAGAGAAATTATTGATGAGTTTTCTTTAAGAAAAATTAAGTTACTCAAGTCACTGCCTAATGTAGAAACAACAATATCAGCTACACTCCAACGTTCAATCTGCTCTTCAAGGTTCTTGTGACCTTGTGTGATGACCGAGAATCCACTTTCTTCTAAACAATCTTCAATAGTAACTTGGTTTTCTATTGCTCTTTTGCTTAGGCGTCGTACAAACAATTTACTAGTAGAGTTCTCTTTAAAGCTTGAGTTAATATTTCTAAGGGCTGCTAATGCCCATGGATAGATAAATGCTTTTATCGGGTCAAATATCGCTCTTTTACCAAGTCGTCGAGAAAACCATTTACTAGTAAAGCTAGCCTCAAAGCATGGTTGAGTATTCTTAAGGGCTGCTAAAGCCCACGGATGGATGAATGCACTTGTCGGGTCAAACAAAAAGTCGAGTATATAGACAGACTTAAAAGCGTAGGTAACCGTAGGATCTACAGGTACCAAGGAATTCCTATTCACACCGTAAATATCCAAGAGCTTTCCACGACTCAAATTAGGATTGCAGAATATTTTAGGAAGAACGATTTTCATTTCAGGAAAATACTTTTGCGCGAAGAGAATTTTAGGAAAATTTTGAATTAAGTGATGACCCCAAGTGCCACCACCTTCGTTATGGATGACTAATACCGATTCGGAAGAATGCTCAAAGGAGACCGTTTTGGAAGACGATTTAAGCTTCTGCTTAGCCCACTTGAGTATTGCGTCATCACTACCTCCCTCCAAGCCACCTATTATAGAGGAGTCAGAATATATATGACTTTCATCGAAAGTTAGGAATGCATCATAAACATAAACATTGTCTAATTTTCTTATGTTTATAGCTGGGAATAAAATCTCTTTGGGTAGCGCGGGACGGGAGAAGTTATCTTTCGCTTTTGAATCTGAAACAAATTCACGAATTGTAGTTGTATCATATTCTTGAACTACCTCACCTAAAACTTCTTGAGGGTTTCCGTAGCTTGGTTCGTTGTGCTTGTTTAATACAGTCAACCTATCCATGTCCATTAAATTTAGTTCCTTATTACGATATTAAAAAAACAATATTCACTTATGTATAAACAACTGCTACCAAGCTATTTGGTGACAGTGTTAGTGAGTTGGCCGAACTACTCCCCTTCTTCAGGTAATCAAATATGAACATGGCCTTTAGCGTAGTCCATCGTTAACACAAAGTGCTTAATATATCCTAGCCTAAAATGCCCTGCTGCTATTGAGACTTCCGATGTGTACCAGAAATGCTCTACTGCTATTCAATAACAATAAACTGCCCTTCTACCGGAAAGCTCAACTAAACGTTTTCCAACGTAGTGGGGCTAAAAACAAAGTCAGGCTCGCGGGTCGACTCTGTTTATATTTTTGAATAAAATTAGTCAGTCTGTGAACGCTGCGCTTGCGATAACCACTGCTGTCGGGCGGCCTCTAATGCCGCACTATCTGGAGTTTCACTACCTGAAAGTGCAACGGCAATTTGTTCAATTATGGCGTCACGTTTTTTTATAAGCGCATCGGTACGGGCAAACAAATCTTTGGCTTCTGGATATTGCGCTTTAAGGCTTTCTACTTCTTCTAATGCATAATAACGCGCTTCAAACGCGTCGTTATACAGCTGGCGCTTTGCATTAAAAATTAAGTACTCTTTGGCTGCTTTAGATTGCAAATAGCGAATATCTTGCGCTGACAAGTTAGCCGCTTGCGCTACCTGTAGTGCCTGCTCTACCCACTCATTGATCGCTGATTCGTTATTTTGCTCTACCGCCAATTTAACACCTTGTTGCAAGTCGCTGGCATGCAAAATTTCCATTACCGTAATAAGTGGTACTTCAGCGGCTTGTTCATCTCGTGTGTTGGCCTCATATGACAAGTAGATAAACCAACCGGCAAGTGTAATGGCAATAAAAATGAGTACAACAAGTGCTTTTTTCACACTTCCCTCCAAAGGTAACGCAGGATTGTATCGGCGTGAATACGCCTAAAAACAGACACAAAACGAAAAGAGCGAGAAGGCCTCGCTCTTTATCATATTGTAACGACCAATATGTTATTGGTCGATAGGTGCAGAGTTTTCCACTCGGCTTTTCAATTTTTGACCTGGGCGGAATGTCACCACACGGCGTGCTTTGATAGGAATGTCTTCACCGGTTTTAGGGTTACGGCCAGGACGTTCATTTTTATCACGCAGGTCAAAGTTGCCAAAACCTGACAGTTTTACTTGCTCACCAGATTCCAGAGCGCTTTTAATTTCTTCAAAAAAAAGCTCTACCAGATCTTTTGCATCACGCTTGTTGATGCCTAATTTCTCGAATAGGTGTTCAGCCATCTCGGCTTTGGTCAATGCCATAGTTTACTCTCTTAACGCGGCCCCAAACTCAGATTCCAGACCTTTAACCACAGTATCTACAGCTTGCTGAATTTCAGCTTCTTCTAAGGTTTTATCCGGATCTTGTAAATGTAGTGACAATGCAAGGCTCTTGTAACCAGGTTCAATTCCCTTGCCTTTGTACTCATCGAACAAGTTTAGAGCAACTAGTTGATTTACGCCAATTTTTTCTATGTAAGAAAGTATATTTCCTACACGCACTTCATCCTTTACCGTAATTGCGATATCACGGCGATTCGACGGGAAGCGCGATACCGGTACTGCCGACGGTAGTTTGCGCTCAACAATGGCGTCAACCACCAACTCGAACACAAATACGCGACCGTTAACACCCAACAATTTAGTAAATTGTGGATGTATAGCACCAATATAGCCAACTTCTTCATCATTAAGCAAAATTTTTGCAGTCATACCAGGATGCAACGCGCTATGCTCGCCTGTTACGAACTGGAACTCACCGGCTTTACCAGTAAGAGCCAACAGAGCCTCAACGTCAGCTTTTGCATCAAAGAAATCGACTGGGCTGTCACCCATGTCCCAATGTTCTTCGTTACGACGCCCTGCTACTACACCACCAATTACGTGTTGTTGCAATACACCATTTGGCGCATCTTGTTGAGGAATAAAGCGTAATCCTGTTTCAAACAAGCGTACACGCTGTTGCTGACGCTTCTGATTGTAAGCTGTTGCACCTAATAATCCAGGCCATAAACTTACGCGCATTACCGACATATCAGCAGAAATTGGGTGTGGTAATACCATACCGGCAACGTCTGGAAATAACGCATTTTGCACTTTAGGGTCAACAAATGAATAAGTAATCGCTTCGTTATATCCACGGCTAAGCAGCAACGACTTCATTGTGTCTAACGGAAGTTTTGCTTCTTGCGAAGGCAACATCGCCAACGTTGCTGTAGGCGCTACGTTTGGAATATTGTTGTAACCGTAAACTCGAGCAATTTCTTCAATTAAATCTTCTTCAATTGCGATATCAAAACGGTAGCTTGGTGCATTAGCTTCCCAGCCAGCGTCGGTTTGCGTAACGTCTAAACCTAAACGGTTAAGCATTTCCGTTACTTTCGTATCATCAATACTGATACCAAGTACACGGGCAAGACGTTCACGGCGTAATGTTACTGTAGCTTGCTTAGGTAACTTATCTTCAGCTACAGCTTCAACCACAGGGCCTGCTTCACCACCACAAATTTCAAGAACTAATGCGGTTGCACGCTCCATGGCTTTGCGTTGAAGTTGTGGGTCAACACCACGCTCGTAACGATGCGATGCATCTGTGTGCAATCCATATTGACGCGCTTTACCCATAATGGCATCGCGGCTGAAAAACGCACTTTCTAGCAAAATGTCTTGTGTTTCTTCAGTCACACCAGAGTGAAGACCACCGAAAATACCCGCCATGGCTAGTGCTTTGTTGTCATCGGCGATAACCAGCGTATTGCTTTGCAATTTCGCTTCGGTTTCATCAAGTAACGTAAGTGCTTCACCTTCGTTAGCCATACGCACATTAATATTGCCTTCGATGCTGGCAAGGTTAAACGCGTGCATTGGCTGACCAAGCTCAAGTAATACAAAGTTGGTCACATCAACAATAGGGTCGATACTGCGAATACCACAACGGCGTAGCTTTTCTACTAACCATAGTGGTGACGCCGCTTTTACATTAACACCTTTAACCACACGCCCTAAGTAACGCGGGCACGCATCGTCTGCGCTTAATGTAATGGTTAGCTTGTCGTCAATAGTTGCCTCAACCGCGTCAACCTGTGGTTCACATACGTCTAGGTTGTTCAGTACACCAACTTCGCGAGCAATACCGCGAATACCCAAGCAATCTGCACGGTTTGGTGTTAAATCAACTTCAATGGCATTGTCGTCAAGGCCAAGGTATTCACGAATATCAACACCAATTGGCGCATCGGCAGGTAGCTCGATAATACCGTCGTGATCATCGCTAATACCTAGCTCAGAGAAACTACACAACATACCAAAAGAAGGCTCGCCACGTAGTTTCGCTTTCTTAATTTTAAAGTCGCCAGGCAGTACTGCACCAACAACAGCAACAGCTACTTTAATACCCAAGCGGCAGTTTGGCGCACCACATACGATGTCGAGTAGCTCATCACCGCCTACATTAATTTTTGTCACGCGAAGTTTATCGGCGTTAGGATGCTGACCGCACTCTACCACTTCACCTACTAGCACGCCTTTAAAGTCACCTGCTACTGGTTCAACGCCGTCTACTTCTAGGCCAGCCATGCTCAACTGTTCAGACAACTCATGTGCCGACAGCGACGGGTTAACCCACTCTCTTAACCATTTTTCACTGAATTTCATGTGTACTCTCTGCCTTAGTTGAACTGCTTAAGGAAACGAAGATCGTTTTCAAAGAACGCGCGTAAGTCGTTAACACCATAACGCAGCATGGTTAAACGCTCTACGCCCATACCAAAGGCAAAACCAGTGTATTCTTCTGGGTCAATTCCAACCGCTTTAAGTACATTCGGGTGTACCATTCCGCAACCCAATACTTCTAGCCACTGACCGTTTTTACCCATTACATCTACTTCAGCTGAAGGCTCAGTGAAAGGGAAGTAAGAAGGACGGAAACGAATTTCAAGTGACTCTTCAAAGAAATGATGCAAGAAATCATGCAAAATTCCCTTAAGATCAGTAAAACTAACGTTTTTATCTACCATCAAGCCTTCTACCTGATGGAACATTGGCGTGTGCGTTTGATCGTAGTCGTTACGATAAACACGACCCGGAGAGATAATGCGCAATGGTGGCTTTTCTGCTTCCATTGTACGAATTTGCACACCTGAAGTTTGGGTGCGAAGCATCATATCTGGGTTGAAATAGAACGTATCGTGATCGGCACGTGCTGGGTGATTCGCAGGAATATTCAGCGCGTCGAAATTGTGGAAACCATCTTCAATTTCAGGGCCGGTCTTCACCGAAAAGCCCAACTCACCGAAGAAAGATTCGATGCGCGCTATAGTGCGGCTAACAGGGTGTAAATTACCCGGCTTCTCGGTACGACCTGGTAAAGTAACGTCAACAGATTCTTCAGCAAGCTTTTTGTTTAGCTCAGCCGTGCGCAACAATTCGCCTTTTGCCGAGATGGCTTGCTGAATAGTTTGCTTTGCAACGTTAATCTTTTGTCCCGCGGCTGGACGTTCTTCGTTAGATAACTTTCCTAGCCCTTTAAGTAAGTCGGTTAATTTACCTTTCTTACCCATGAATTCGACCCTGACTTGGTCTAGTGTGGCTGCATCTTGTGCAGCGTCAATCTGGCTCTGTGCCTGATTGATAATAGCGTCAAGCTCCATGTTTTCCTCAATTTACATGATGACTGCATGGCCAAAGCATAGGGAGAATTATTCTGTGCGCTAAGGCTTGCCTGAAATAAAGGCAGTAGTTTACACGACTGACTAATATAAGGGCTACCCTAGATAACTGATATTGACAAATTTTCTTGTAAAAGATGGTATTTAATACCAGTCCGCATAGAAGTTTACCCACTCTGAGAGGGTAGACTCCTATACGGATTGGTATAAAAGACGTTGTCTAAGCGTTTGAAGAAAATAGAGACGAGAAAACGAAAAAAGGCGAGCATCCTGCTCGCCTTTTTCCGAAAGAACTTAAACTTAATTAGTTAATAATTAAGCTAATGCGCCTTTAGCCGCTTCGACTAGTGCGCTGAAAGCTGCTTTGTCATGTACTGCGATGTCGGCAAGGATCTTACGATCGATTTCAACAGACGCTTTCTTCAGACCGTTGATGAAACGGCTGTATGACATACCATTTTGACGTGCAGCAGCGTTGATACGTGCAATCCACAATTGACGGAATTGACGCTTGCGCTGACGACGGTCACGGTAAGCATATTGACCAGCTTTAGTTACGGCTTGTACCGCTACGCGATAAACACGTGAACGAGCACCGTAATAACCTTTTGCCTGCTTGAGGACTTTTTTGTGACGAGCACGTGCGATAGTGCCGCGTTTTACTCTAGCCATTAATCAGTCTCCTAAGTCTTATACGTAAGGCAACATGCGCTGAACCAATTTGGTATCAGAATCATGAACCAGTTTCTTGCCACGAAGGTGACGTTTACGCTTAGAGCTCTTCTTAGTCAAAATGTGACGTAAGTGAGACTGTTTGCTTTTAAAGCGGCCAGAACCCGTTTTCTTAAAACGCTTGGCGGCACCGCTTACAGTTTTCATTTTAGGCATTGCTAAAACTCCGCATTGTTTAATATCGGTACTTTTGGTGTGCAGTCACCTGATACCGGTTAATATTTGCAGCAAGGTGTTTCAGGGTGCAGATTCCTGAAAACTTTAGACCATTACTACTTCTTATTTGGGGCTAGCACCATGATCATCTGACGGCCTTCCACACGACGTGGGAAAGACTCGCAAGTAGCGACGTCTTCTAAATCGGTTTTAACGCGATTTAGCAAGTCGATACCGATGTCTTGGTGCGCCATTTCACGACCGCGGAAGCGGATCGTAACTTTGGCTTTATCACCACCTTCAAGAAAGCGACGCAGGTTGCGCAGTTTGACCTGGTAATCGCCTTCATCAGTGCCAGGGCGAAATTTAATCTCCTTGACCTGAATTTGCTTCTGTTTTTTCTTCTGCTCTTTTTGAGCTTTACTTTTTTCGAAGAGGAATTTGCCATAGTCCATAACTTTACAGACTGGCGGCTCGGCATTCGGACTGATTTCTACTAGGTCTAGGCCCGCTTCTTCCGCGTTTCGGGTAGCTTCCGCAAGTGTCACTACACCAACCTGTTCACCGTCTTTGCCAATTAATCGTACTTCTCTGGCTTTAATCTCATCGTTAATGCGGGCTTTGTCGCCCTGAGCCTTGTTGTTAGCGCCTTTAATGTGCTATTCCTCCAAACATTTAATTCTTTTGTCTGCTTTTGGGTCGTTCAATAAGAACCGAAATATTTACCAAAAGCAGACACCTGTTGTGCATTATACACAATTTGCTCAACTACTTAATGGTCTTTTCATCAACTTCTTGTTGAGCCATGGCAATAAAGTCTTCCAGGCGCATTTTGCCTAGGTCGTCTCCACGACGAGAACGCACAGCAACTTCGCCGGCTTCCATTTCTTTATCGCCTACTACGAGCATATATGGAATACGCTTCAAAGTATGCTCGCGGATTTTAAAGCCGATCTTCTCATTTCGCAAGTCAGACTTTGCTCTAAAACCTAAATTTTGCAGTTTTTTTACACAATCTGCGGCATATTCAGCTTGTTTGTCTGTGATGTTCATCACAACAACCTGCTGAGGAGCCAACCACAGTGGGTAAAAACCAGCAAATTCTTCGGTCAAAATACCAATGAAACGCTCTAGTGAACCCAAAATAGCGCGGTGAATCATTACCGGCACTTTACGCTCGCCATCTTCAGCAACATATGTAGAACCAAGACGACCTGGCATTGAGAAGTCAAGCTGAACCGTACCACACTGCCATGCGCGATCTAAACAGTCATGCAACGTGAATTCAATTTTAGGACCATAGAACGCACCTTCACCTGGCTGATATTCAAATTCAATATCGTTGGCTTTCAGTGCATCGGCTAATGCCGCTTCTGATTTATCCCAAATTTCATCAGCACCTACACGTTGCTCTGGGCGTGTTGATAGTTTAACCGCAATTTTATCGAAGCCAAATGCTGCATACGTTTCATAAACCATCTTAATACAGCCGCTTACCTCAGCAAGGATTTGCTCTTCTGTACAAAAGATGTGTGCATCATCTTGAGTAAAACCACGCACGCGCATTAGACCGTGTAGTGCGCCCGAAGGCTCATTACGGTGACAACAACCAAACTCAGCCATACGCAATGGTAAATCGCGGTAAGACTTCAAACCTTGGTTAAAAATTTGAACGTGCCCTGGGCAGTTCATTGGCTTAACCGCATATTCACGCTTTTCAGACTCAGTGGTGAACATGTTTTCAGCATATTTGTCCCAGTGACCTGACTTCTCCCACAAAGTGCGGTCCATCATTAATGGGCCTTTCACTTCGTCGTAGCCATAGTCGCGCAACTTTTTGCGAATGAAACTTTCAAGTTCAGTATAGATAGACCAGCCGTCGTTGTGCCAGAACACCATGCCCGGTGCTTCTTCTTGCCAATGCCACAAGTTCAATGCTTTACCAATTTTGCGGTGGTCGCGCTTTTCCGCTTCTTCTAAACGTTGTAAGTACGACTTAAGCTGTTTCTTGTCAGCCCATGCTGTACCGTAAATGCGCTGAAGCATTTTGTTGTCGCTATCGCCACGCCAGTAAGCACCCGCCACTTTCATTAGTTTGAAATGGTGACAGAACTTCATATTAGGCACGTGAGGACCACGACACATATCAGTGTATTCTTCGTGATGATATAACGCCGGACGGTCGTCTTGGCTAATGTTCTCATCAAGAATTTCAATTTTATACGACTCACCGCGAGCGTCGAACGCATCACGCGCTTCTTGCCAACTTACCTTTTTCTTTACTACGTCGTAGTTAGTTTTAGCCAGTTCAAGCATGCGCTTTTCAAGTTTGGCCAGGTCGTCCTGGGTTAGGCTCTCTTCCATATCAACATCGTAATAGAAACCATTGTCGATAACAGGGCCAATCGCCATTTTGGTATTTGGCCACAATTGCTTAATAGCATGACCTAATAAGTGCGCGCAGCTGTGACGAAGAATTTCTAATCCGTCTTCATCTTTTGCGGTGATAATTTGAAGTTGTGCATCAGCATCGATGATATCTACTGCATCGACGAGTTCACCATTCACCTTTCCTGCAATGGTTGCTTTGGCTAAACCAGGGCCAATGTCATTTGCAACGTCTAATACAGAAACAGGGTTATCGAAAGCGCGCTGGCTTCCATCTGGAAGTGTAATTACTGGCATGTGTGTTCCTTTACAGTGGTGACGCCCACTCTGCGCCACTTGCATTTTCAAAAAATAAAGCGCCTTACACAGTGCGCTTTACAAAGTATGCTTTTTTATCTCGCGCAAACATTAAGGGATGACGCTAAATAAAACCGCAGTGAATAAATAAAGAAGAGCGATTATAGCGACTGTACTATCAACTTCAATGGGCAAACACGCTTTGTCAGAAGATTCCTTTAATGCACGTTATATTTGATGAAAAAACACCCTACGCCATGATGTTGTGCAATTCTTAAAATTTGCTCCATACTTCAGTGAGAATGTTGTTTTTAGCGCTTGCTAGCCAAACATATTAAATAGGTCATACAAGCACCATATGAAATAACGTTCAAGAAAACCGTGGCGTTTTTGTTAGCGCGAGGAGCGTGTGATATGTGGCATTTTATTAGCGAACATATTTCAGACCAAACTGGCCAGTTTTTTAGCTGCCAGCGCAAAGAAACCATAAGTGGTGGTGACACCCATGAAAGCTATGTGATCAAAGACACAACCCGCCGCTATTTTGTTAAAACCCGCCAATATGACGACACACAACAACTCTCGCATGAAGCCGAAGGCTTGAAAGCCATAGAGGACACACAAACCATTAATGTTCCCAAAGTGATTTGCCATGGCATCACACCTACTGGCGAACCGCGAATAGAATACTTGGTGCTCTCGTGTATTCGCTTTGTTGAGCCTACACAGGCCGACTACACCCTGTTAGGGCAACAACTTGCTGCGCTACACAATATTAATGCCTACACCAGTTATGGCTGGCCTCACGATAATTACATTGGTGCCAATGTGCAAACCAACGGCAGAATGGCATCGTGGGCCGACTTTTTCGCTGAAAAGCGCATTGGCAGCATGCTGGAACGATTGGCATCATGCGGTCAATGGCGTAACGATGACGGAAACATCGACGACATCGTCACCTTGTGCAGACATGTTTTAAGTTTGCATCAGCCTCATGCATCACTACTGCATGGCGACTTGTGGGCAGGTAACGCTGGCTTTTGCAAAAAAGGCCCGGTTTTGTTCGACCCCGCCATTTATGTAGGTGACAGAGAAACCGATTTAGCCATGGCAGAATTGTTTGGCGGTTTTCCTTCTGCGTTCTTTGATGGCTATCAAGAAACTTCACCAATAGAAAAAAACTTACGCACAAAGAAAACCAATTTACCAGCTTTACCATATTTTAAATCACGGGTTATTATTCGGCGCACATTATATTGCCCAAGCAAAACAAATTATTAGCACAATTACGCCGCTATAACGCTTATTATTTAACAGCGTCAATTAAGATAAAAAACACAAAAAAGAGTAGTTTAGAATATGGAAACCACAGCCCCGGTTGCATTTATTACGGGCGCAGCAAAGCGCATTGGCGCAACATTAGCCAAGCAACTTCATCAGCAAGGTTATAATGTCCTCATACACTACGGTGCTTCAAAACATGAAGCACAAGCACTCGCTCTTGAACTGAACATGCAACGCGCACATTCAGCACACATACTTCAAGCAAACCTGTGTGATATGGGTGAAATCGACGTATTGGCAAAAGAAGCACTAGAGGTGTGGGGAAAAGTAGATATTCTGGTAAACAACGCATCCAGCTTTTATCCAACTCCCGTGGGAAGTATTGATGAGAAAGATTGGCATTCATTGGTTGGAAGTAACCTTAAAGGGCCGCTATTTCTATCACAAGCCCTTGCGCCAGCCCTTATTAAAAGCAAAGGCTGTATTATCAACATGGTTGATATGCATATTGACCGTCCGTTGCCAAACCACACCGTTTATTTACTGGCAAAAACAGGGTTAGCATCGTTAACCCAATCTTTAGCTGTCGAATTAGCGCCACATGTAAGGGTTAATGCCATAGCACCTGGTGCTATTCTTTGGCCAGAAAGAGCTATGAGTGAAAAAGACAAACAAACGTTGATCGACAGTATTCCATTGGGTGCGCTAGGTTCACCTGATGATATTGCGCAAGCCCTTTTATTTTTAGTGTCGGCCAGTTACGTCACCGGCAATACGATTTATGTTGACGGTGGACGCCGACTGCATTCAAACGCGTCGGCATAACTTGGCTTGAAATGGCTTAGCTTGGTTTGGATAGGCTTAGCTTGGATAGGCTTGCTTGGGAAATTATAAATAGCACAGTGAACATAATGAGAACCTGTTGTCCGTTATCAATACGCCTGTTTTTACTGGCGATACCACTTGTTTTAAGTGGCTGCTTTTCTGGCAGTCAACTAGAAGTAAGCTTAGATGACTACACATCTCGTTTAGCTTATGTGCTTGATACTGATTTACCTCAGCCCCAAAAACACGTGCTACCACCGCTAGCAAGCACCGACACACTTATTCACCACATTGCGCCAGTTAATATAAATCTACGCGAGTTTCACGCTTTAAATGGTTGTGAATTAAACCGCCTGGTGGCACTGAGAAATACGTCGTTAGGTAAGAGTCAACTGCCATCTCAACGCTTGGTGTATGAAAGCCAAGTCGTTGCTGAACTTACATCCTGTAAAAACTCAGTCGCAACAAGCAACCCAGAATTAGCGAATAAGTTAGCACAGTGGGCTGCACTAAAAGCCCAAGACTTCACGCTCACTTGGGCTAATGTTATTCAAACAAGCCAAGAGCTTCGCTTGGCGTTGAATACACCGGAAAACCTGTTGTCTGCCGAGAACAATAAAGATGCCCTTGCCAGTATTAATAGTTTGTATTTTCTCAATACTGTTTTACCGCCTAATACCAACGATGTTAGAAACCCCGTTGATAGCAAAGAACTTGAAACACAATTACACATTATTCGCTCTGCGCGATTACCCGCAACCTTATGGTTAACCCAGCAAACCTTATATAAGTCGCTAAGCGAATTAAACTTAACACTACCAGCCCACCTTGATGCCATAAGCTGCCCAGAGGGCCGCGCTAGTGAGCAAGCCAAAATACTGCGAAATGTGTTTTACTTGTTCTTTATAAAGGAAATACAACCCATTGGTAGTGTGGTGAACCAGTATCACTACAAGCTTGCACCGCTGTGGGATGATTGGATGGAAAGAGAAAGCCTACGCGCACAATTTAGGACTTACATACGCCAAAATTCTGAAGAAGGGTTTAAGCACTATCAAGATGCCATGACCACGCATGTTGAAATGTGGCAGCAGTTTTTGAAACGCTGTAGTTTATCCCCTGTCGCACCAAGTTGAAATTTCGATTTTTGTAGTATTTTTTATGGCATTTACTGTGAAATCTACCTTAACTTCATTATCGATATTACTGATTACTGATATTGCTAAGCAATGACCAAGTACGAGCCTAAACCGACGGTAAACAAAAAGCTGCCCCACAATGTATGTTCAATTACAACCACAGGCATTGAATTGGTTTGCATGTAACGATAACCAAAAACAGCGCCCCCGCACCATGTAATTAATACCGCAAACCAATTTCCATACACCAAGTGTGCAAACCCAAATACAAAAGTACTTAGCGCCCAGCGCGCATTCTTAGAAGGCAAAATACGCTTATAGCGATGGAAGAAGTAAGTACGAAAGATGATCTCTTGCGGAATAACCGAAATAACGGGGTAAAGCATCAACGTCATCACCCACATCCACGGGTCATTCAACGGCCACTGTAAAAAGCGCTCTGGTGCAATAACATAAACGACGCTAGCGATAATAGCAGCGCAAGGTACAAAGCACTTAAAGGCACTTTTAATGTGTGTTTTATTGTTATTCCACAACCACAGTTTATTCCGCTGAAACTGGGTGTCGGTTAACAGTATTGCCAAGCAATACACGCCTATAGCAGCTAGAATAACCAACAGCATATCTGCCACTTGATGTACCCAATAAAATACTGCCAAAGGAAGTATGACAAACAACAACACCATTTCTGACCACAGCCGCGCCACTTACGCCCCCTTTTACATCCTTTAGCAACCTTACATTTCAACTTAATGACATTTTTATTAAAGTGTAGCGGATTACATGTAAAACAGGCGCGTTTTTGTATTGTGCTTTGGTATTAGACTGGCGTCGGTGATGTATAAAATCGCTATAAATCGCGTTTGTATTTGTACAATGTGTGGTAGTCGTGGAATAATCGCAGCAAGTAATTAAGGCGGTATGTATGGCAAAAAAGAGCAGCCCGAATGACGTTTTACAGCAAATTGAAAAGCACTACGCATCATTATCGCCGTCAGGTAAAGCTATTGCGCACTATCTCCAGCAAAACCCTATTGCGGTCTTAAGCCAATCTACATCTCTTATTGCTGAGAAAACAGCTACATCCAAAGCCACGGTGAGCCGATTTTTCCGACAGCTTGGTTTTGACTCGCATCAGCAAGCAAAAGACACACACGTACAATTACGTGAGCAAGGAGTGCCCGTTGTTAGTGCGTCCAGCAATACTCAGCAACTTGAGAGCGAAATAAAGAATTTGTCACATACCTTTGAAGGTATGTCGATGGATGTGCTCAAAGAAGTTGCGTCACTGCTGGCAAAAGCCAACCAAATCACCCTGATTGGATTTCGCAATGCCTACCCTATCGCCTTACACTTTCGACAACAGTTAAAACAAATTCGCACATCTATTCGTTTGCTTCCTCAACCGGGGCAAACACTGAGTGAAGACATTATCGACCTTGGCGAAAACGACCTTGTGGTGCTGTTTGGTTTCAGACGCAGAACAAGGCAGTTCAAATTTGTACTCAATAGTATCAAGCATTGCAAAACTGTGCTTATCACCGACCCTACCGGACAAATTTACCGAGACCAAGTGAACCATTTGTTGGTATGCCACATTGGTAGTGAATCTCCTTTTGACAGTTATGCCGCACCAATGAGCTTAGTGGCGTCACTGTGTAATCTTACCTACGAAGAACTAGGCGAAGAAGCTGCGAAACGGGTTGAAGCTATTACCGACGTTTACATTCAAATGGACGAATTAGAAAGCCCAAGACGTTAATGTTTTCAGTTAGTCACTTCTGTCATCATTTATTAAACATTGCTGTAAAGCGGCAAAATCTATAAGCCCACAAACATAACCACAAACAAATTAAGCAACAAAAAGTAACAAACGTTTCTCTTGACATAGTGATGAAACAATTGTTTCATAGAGAATAAGAAAAATAACAATGATCATGCGCTGTGAATTCACCTTTTGTTTTAACGTCGTCAATTCCAACAAATAACGCAAACGCAAATAATGTAACAAGTCAAAGCGATACGCTTGCGAATTTAGGGTTGGCGGTAAAAGACCTTTTTCACGTTGCGGGGCTTCCAACCGCTGCGGGCAACCCAGATTGGCTGGCTACCCATACGTTGCCTACGCAAACCAATAGTACGGTTGAAAAATTGCTCTTGGCAGGTGCGGTATTCAAAGGCAAGACCATCACCGATGAAATGGCCTACAGCTTACATGGTCAAAACAAGCACTATGCGCCCTTGGTAAACCCTGTCGCGCCAGCACATATTGCCGGCGGTTCATCATCGGGCTCAGCCGTTGCAGTAAGTGCGCATTTGGCTGATATTGGTCTTGGCACAGATACTGGTGGCTCAATTCGTGTACCAGCGAGCTATCAGGGTTTGTGGGGGCTGAGGACTACACACGGTGCTGTACCTTGTGACAACATGGTGGCACTGGCACCATCGTTTGATACCGTTGGTTGGATGACCCGTGATCTAGACACACTGATAAAAGTAAGTCAGGTAGTCATTGATAAGCAAACTCAAACAAGCCTGACTGGACAAGCGGGCTTAACACTCCAGCAACAGCATGGTGAAAACAATACAGATTTAGCCACGTTGAAGTTTGGCGTTGCAAAGCAACTGTTTCATTCAGTAGCCCATGCTTCGCAGTGCTTCAAATGGATAGAACAACTAAGCAAGCGCACTGCACAAAACACGGTCAATCCAGTAGCACTTGATGCAGAAGAATTACAAACGGCTGCCACTTTTCGTATTTTACAAGGTGCTGAAATATGGCAGCAACACGGTTCATGGATATCAGAACAAAAGCCTGATATCGCCGACGATATAATGTTGCGATTAAATTGGTGTAAAACGATTACACAAGAAGATATACACCAAGCGAAACAGCAACAGCAGGTGGTAATAGATTATATCAATGCGCTTTTTAACGACATCGATGTATTAGTTATTCCCACTACACCGGGAGTCGCACCTCGTTGTGACGCCGATGAAACAACCTTGGCAAATGACAGGAATACATTGCTAGCACTTACTGCAATTGCAGGGCTAGCCGGTTTACCTCAGCTGCATTTGCCATTATTTACCCTACACAATGCCCCATGCGGTTTATCAATTGTGGGCAAAAAAGGCAGTGATCTTGCACTACTTTCACTGGCGCAAGAACTCGTAAAATAACAATCTTGCCGATTGAAGGTGCAACCTTTGTAATTCTCTATACAAATCGCACCATCACTGCCACACAGCAAAGGATAGAACAATGAGTGAACAACCCAATATTGCGTTTACCGCTCCCCATTTCGCCGCGTCGCAAGTCGGTTTAGATATACTTGAAAAAGGCGGAACAGCCATTGAAGCCATGGTCGCAGCTGCGGCTTCTATTGCCGTTGAATACCCGCACATGAATGGCTTAGGCGGTGATGGCTTTTGGTTAATCAGTGAGCCCGGTAAAGCACCTATAGGTATTGATGCATCAGGCGTAGCAGCACAAGGTGCCACCCCTGGTTTTTATGAAGGTTTAGATGCTATTCCCAGTCGTGGCGGCAAAGCTGCACTAACCATTGCTGGCGCGGTAGCTGGCTGGCAGGCCGCGCTCGACATAAGCGCTCAATGGCAAGCGCCGTTACCACTTCGCACACTGCTAGATACAGCAATAAGTCAGGCAAACTGGGGAATAGAAGTTACCCAAAGCCTTGTTGATGCCAGTAATAAAACTTTTGATGACCTTGCCGATGATCCGCATTTCTCGCCGTTTTTAATTAAAGGCAAAGCGCTTAAGAAAGGCAAAATATTGAAGCTTACCCAGTTGTCACAAACGTTGTCACATTTAGCAGACAAAGGATTGGATGATTTCTACCACGGTGAACTTGCCGAAAAACTTGCCTTTGATTTAGAAGCTGCTGGTTCGCCTATTCGTTTGGCCGACTTTCACAGCTATAAAGCGAAATATGTAACCCCATTAACGGTTACCACCAGCAAAGGTAAGTTGTACAATTTGCCAGCACCAACACAAGGTGTAGCGTCACTCATTATTTTGGCGCTGTACGACAAAGTACAGCATTTAGGTAGTACCGATGCAGACATGGTGCATTTACTGATTGAGTGTACCAAGCAAGCGTTTATCGCAAGAAATGCCAATGTTACTGATCCGTCGCGAACGCCGGTCGATTTGCAAAGCTTACTCAGTGACGATGCACTTAATGAAATGGTGCAGCATATCGCATTAGACACTGCACAACCATGGCCTCATGTTGCCAAACCTGGCGACACCATTTGGATGGGATGCTGTGACAGCGAAGGTCGTATGGTTAGCTACATACAGTCGCTTTACTGGGAATTTGGCTCAGGTGTGGTTAGCCCTCAAACTGGTATTGTATGGAATAACCGTGGAACGTCGTTCTCGCTAGACCCGAATAGCCAACAGTATCTAGCGCCCGGTTTAAAGCCATTTCATACCCTCAACCCAGCATTTGCAGAGTTGTCAGATGGCCGCAGAATGAGCTATGGCACCATGGGTGGCGAAGGGCAACCACAAACACAAGCAGCACTGTTTGCCCGTCATGTCTATCACAACCAACCTATCGACAAGGCCATTGCATTAGGTCGCTGGCTTTTAGGACGGACATGGGGTGATGAAAGTCACAACTTAAAGGCAGAGCGCGACCTTGTGGAATACGTGGGTGAAAGCTTACTTGCCCGTGGCCACGATATGGTTACTGTCGATCCTTGCAATGAATTGATGGGCCATGCTGGCGCCATTATTCGCGAAACCGATGGCATTGTCAGCGGTGCCAGTGATCCTCGCAGCGATGGCAAAGCCTTTACCGGTCATATCTAGC
Source organism: Alteromonas sp. KUL42 (assembly GCF_006538325.1). Lineage (GTDB taxonomy): Bacteria > Pseudomonadota > Gammaproteobacteria > Enterobacterales > Alteromonadaceae > Alteromonas. The sequence goes on along the minus strand of NZ_BJKK01000008.1, from coordinate 100,809 downwards.
GCACAAAACGCGTAAAAAGTAGAAAAAGAAAGTAATAAAGCGGCGTTCAAGTGGCGTTTACACATGCCACAAGCCGCCAATCAATTCACGTTGAAGAGAAGAATTATCAATGCAATTTTTAATGGATAACTTAACGGTCATATTGTCGTTAATTGGCACCGGAGTGTTTGCTGGGCTACTAGCCGGTATGCTTGGCGTGGGCGGAGGTATAGTCATCGTACCCGTCCTATTCTTTCTATTTCAGGCTCTTGGGGTTTCTCCTGAAAGTGCAATGGTCATTGCCACAGCAACTTCACTCGCCACTATTGTACCCACATCGGTAAGCTCAATTAGGGCCCACAACAAAAAAGGCAATGTAGATTTTGATTTACTTAAGGCCTGGGCGGTATTCATTCTCATTGGCGTACTTGCGGGTAGTTATTTGGTTACGCAGGTTAACCCAACATTCCTTACTTTGCTGTTTGGCATTATTGCCACCTTGTCTGCACTTAACATGCTAATAGGTAAAAAGGACGCACTATTCCAAGGCCTTCCTGGTCGTGGCGGTCAGTCTATTATGGCAACCTGTATTGGGCTATTTAGTTCTATGGTAGGTATAGGTGGCGGTACACTTACCGTACCCACACTCACCTTTTGCAACTATCCTGCACACAAGGCCGTAGGTACTGCGGCAGCGGTTGGCCTCATCATCTCACTGCCTGCGGCTATTACCTTACTGTTTGCAGGTGCTACTCCAACCGACGCCCCTTTTGCTACATACGGTTACGTTAACTTGCTTGGCTTCGCTTGTATTGTGCCATTGACTGTGTTGTTCGCCCCTATTGGCGCAACTATCGCAAGCAAACTTGATGCAGGTTTACTGAAAAAAATCTTCGCTGTTGTTCTCATCATTACTGGCTTGCGCATGTTAGCGCAGGTTCTTATCTAGGAGCTTATTCATGCAACATTTATCACCTTTGTCTCCACCGCCGCGTTTGCTAATGGGCCCCGGCCCAATCAACTGCTACCCAAGGGTATTGTCGGCGATGGCCACTCAACTGGTAGGCCAATACGACCCAGTAATGACAGGTTACATGAATGATGTGATGGCGTTATACCGCGATGTGTTTAACACCAAAAACCAACAAACATTTCTAGTTGACGGTACCTCAAGAGCCGGCATTGAGGCGGTATTGGTATCGGCAATTGAACCAGGTGACAAAGTACTGGTTCCCATTTTTGGTCGTTTCGGCCACCTGCTTGCTGAAATTGCTGAACGGGCCGACGCAGAAGTGCATACTATTGAAGTGCCGTGGGGAGAAGTATTTACGCCTGAACAAATTGAAGAAGCCATTAAAGAAGTAAAACCAAAACTTCTGGCAATTGTACAGGGTGATACATCAACCACCATGCTACAGCCGCTTGCCGGTATTGGTGACATTTGTGAAAAACACGATGTCTTGTTTTACTGCGATGCCACTGCGTCAGTGGGAGGCAACGCGCTAGACGTAGATGCATGGAAACTTGATGCGGTATCTGTGGGTTTACAAAAGTGTTTGGGCGGCCCTTCAGGCAGCGCACCTATTACATTAAGTGATAAATTCGTAAAAACCGTTCGCACCCGACATCATGTTGAAGCCGGAATTCGCGATGCGCATCACGAATCAGCGCGAGGCCCTAAAATTTGTTCTAACTATTTCGATTTACCTATGATCATGGATTATTGGGGTGAAGAACGTTTAAACCACCATACCGAAGCAGCAAGCATGCTTTTCTGCGCAAGAGAATGTGCGCGGGTTCATTTGGAAGAAGGTCAACAGCAAGTAATAGCGCGTCATAAGGTTGCTGGCGATGCCATGCTGGCGGGTATACAAGCCATGGGGCTACAACCGTTTGGCGACCTGAAACACAAAATGAATAACGTAGTGGGTGTTTATATTCCTGATGGCGTAGAAGGAGAGCAAGTACGCGAAACCTTACTACTTCGTTTCAACATCGAAATTGGTACCAGCTTTGGCCCGCTAAAAGGAAAAATTTGGCGCATTGGTACGATGGGCTATAACGCTCGCGAAGACGCAGTTTTGCATACCCTACAGTCACTTGAAACCGTACTTCGAATGCAAGGTTTTTCAGTCAATGTGGGTAAAGGCGTAGATGCTGCCCTTACGGTATACAACGACCATGCAAATGATTCAGCATCAGGAGCTGTGAATGGGTGAGTTCAGCGAACTTGCTACGCAAGTAATGGCCCGCTGTGAGACCTTGGGTAGCCTTAGCCAAGACCCACATTGTTTGGACAGGCGTTACCTTACCGAACAACACAAGTTGGCGAATCAGTTAACCTCGGGCTGGATGATTGAAGCCGGCATGACAACTTGGCAGGATGCCGTGGGTAACATTTGGGGGCGTTATACCTCTAGTGTACCCAATGCACCTAGGCTTATTCTTGGCAGCCATTTAGATACTGTACCCAATGGCGGAAAATATGACGGCATGTTGGGTGTAGTAGCGGCAATATCTCTAGTTGCTATGTTTGATGGCACACGCACAAAATTCCCCTTTCACATAGACATCGTTGGTTTTTGTGATGAGGAAGGCACCCGATTTGGAACAACCTTATTAGGTAGTCGCGCACTTACTGGGCAATGGCAGGAAAACTGGCGATACCTAAAAGATGCCAATGGCATTAGCCTTGAGCAAGCCATGAATAATTTTGGCTTGAGCTTTGACGATATTGCCAGTGCCAGCATCGCCCGCACCGATATTTTGGGTTATTTAGAACTGCATATTGAACAAGGCCCAGTGCTTGAGCAAGAAGACTTACCTGTGGGTGTGGTTAGTGCCATTGCCGGTGCTAAGCGTTATAACATGACCGTAGAGGGCATGGCTGGTCACGCAGGAACCGTTCCGATGTCGATGCGATACGATGCTCTAAGTTGTGCATCAGAAATGATTTTGGCCGTGGAGCACATTAGCCAACATCGCCCTGGTGTAGTAGCAACGGTGGGCAAAATAGAAAATGCGCCCAACGGCGTGAATGTGATATCGGGCCGCACGTTATTCTCATTAGATATTCGAAGTGAAGATGACGAACTTCGCGACAAGGCGCTTTCAGAAATTATCGATAGCTTCAATGCAATTGCAGCAAGGCGTCAATTGAAACTCAGTATTGAACAAACCCACAGTGCCCCTGCCGTAAAATGCAATGAGCATTTAAAACAAGCCCTTGTTAAGGGCGTTGAAGCGTCAGGAATTAACCCGAGAATACTCGCATCAGGTGCAGGACACGATGCCATGGCAATGGCTGATATTTGTCCGGTAGCTATGTTATTCACACGGTGCAAAGGTGGTATAAGCCATCATCCAGCAGAATCTATTACTGAATATGATGTTGCCGTCAGCCTATCTGCGCTTTACAACACCATTAGTAATTTACAGCACGCTTAGTGCGATTTTTGGGTATATAACCTGCTTAGCATTCTTGATATCAGTAATCTTTTCAAAATACGTACAGGCAATCAAGCATTGTAAGAAGACAATCAAATAGCGGAAACGGAAATGAAAATAACGCGAATATACAATGACAAAGAAGGTAAAAGTCACTTTGGAGAAGTGGAGATTTCATTAAAAGACGGTGGACCAATAGGTTTATTATCTGAAAAGTTTGGGGCAGATAAAATTATTTTTAGAGAAACGCCTGCCGACTATGATTTCAAATGGCACCCTGCCCCTGCTCGTCAGCTATTATTTATTATAAAAGGCCGTGCTGAATTCACCGTTTCCAATGGCGAACGTCACGTATTTGGTGCTGGAGATGTCTTGCTGCTAGAAGATACCGAAGGCGAAGGTCATTGCTCTAAAGCTATGTACAACGAAGTAAGGCATTCTATTTTTGTTACCTTAGATAAAGACACGGTGTTATAGACGTTAATTGTGAGCCTGATAGTGTGCACTGAAGCTTATTTCGCTTATGCTAGTTCGACCAAACTAATATCAACTAAGCAAGAATCCACACAGCTTGCTTCAACTACGCGGTTTGGACAAAGCGGTTGAACATATACAAGCGCACTAAACAGGCTCATTTTGCACTCTATAGGTGCACACATAGTTTCATGCATTGAAAATCACTATCCCTTTCAAATTTACAACATACAAATCAGTAAGTTAAATACCTTTCGCACAATGACCAACTGGTCAATATATTGCAACAGCTGTTTACGATAACCATGCAATCTTTTTATGCGCATACTTTGCGATGCATTCAACTATTAGGTCTTTTATGAAAAGCAGTGACTTACTTTACGGTTTACATGACAAACCCGCTACGCTGCCCTCTTTTACCGCTGCGGTACAGCATCTTCTTGCCAGTTTTGTTGGCGTGATCACGCCAACGTTAATTATCACTTCAACGCTAGAACTAACCCAGTACACAGCATATTTAATCAGTATGGCGCTATTTGTTAGCGGCATTGGAACAGCCATTCAAACAAAGCGCATAGGCAATATTGGTAGCGGTCTTGTGGCTATACAAGGTACCAGTTTTGCTTTTATCAGCGCGCTCATTCTTGCGGGTGAAAAAGTAAAGAGCAACGGCGGTACACCAGAAGACGTTTTAGCATTACTTTTTGGCTTAACCATGGCGGGGGCTTTAGTTGAAGTGGTATTCAGCTTTTTCGTAACACACCTTAAGCGCATCATCACTCCATTAACCACTGGCATTGTTATAACGGCCATTGGTTTGTCATTGATTAATGTTGGTATGACTGACTTAGCAGGCGGCTTTCACGCCAGTGATTTTGCCAACACCGACAACTTACTGGTTGGCGTTAGCGTGCTGCTTATCATTGTCTTCCTTAACGCTTCAAACAACCATTGGCTGCGTTTAAGCGCTATTTTTATCGGTATGATCATTGGTACTTTGTATGTCACACTCACCCAAGGCCTAAGCTTTTCTCATTTATCAGCATTACCTGTTATTGCTTTCCCTACTCCTTTTGCCTTTGGCATCGACTTTGACCTTAGCTTGTTTTTGCCCATTGCACTCATCTACCTTTTTAGCGCTATCGAGACAGCGGGTGACCTTACTGCTAACAGTTTGTTCTGCAAACAACCGGTAAGTGGCCCAGTCTATTTGTCACGTATTCGCGGTGGCATTTTGGGCGATGGGGTCAATTCATTAATTGCCGGCGTATTTAATACTTTCCCCAACACCACTTTTGGACAAAACAATGGCGTTATCCAACTTACCGGCATAGCCAGCAGAAAAGTAGGTCTTTTTGTTGCCGGACTATTTGTCTTTATTGGTTGCTTCCCAGTAGTAGGCGGTGTTCTACAAGCTATTCCTAAGCCTGTTTTGGGCGGTGCAACCTTAGTCATGTTCGCCATGGTTGCGGTTGGCGGTTTAAAGCTTCTTGCAAGTTATGCACTAGATAGACGCAGTAGCTTAATAACCGCGTGTTCATTGGGTATGGCGATTGGTGTGATGATGGTTCCTGAGGCGCTAGCGCAATTGCCATTGTGGCTACAAAACATTTTGCTTTCCCCTGTCACATCGGCGGGCTTGACTGCGGTGCTACTAGACTTAACCCTTCCTCAACAACAAAGCATCAAAAATGCGCAAGAACCAAACAAAGAAAAGAATGAATACGGTGCACAACATGCCACACCTCACCGCGTTACACCTTTAAATTAGCGCCTGTTTACCTTTGTTCATAAATAGGCTCTAGTAACAATTCCTCATCAAAAATGGCGTCTTTTAATTGAAGACGCTTTATCAATTCAAAGTCTTTCATTTTAGTGCAGAAAAACGTTATTTTTCACCAAATTAGTGCAACTTAGAACACACCTCACGCCATTAACACAAAAATAACATCCCCTTTGTATTAACATTATAAAAAAACTATATATTTCATTTAGTTACAGAACAAGAAAAAAGCTGACCAACTGGACAAGACGTTGGCACTTTTCCTGCTTTTAGCAAAGCGCAAGAATTTACTGCGTATATAAAGCCCTTTTAGAGGGCAACTAAAAATACTGAGGAAACCATGAAAAACACTACATTCAAATTATCTCCTCTTGCGAAAGCGTTAACCATAAGCACGGCAATGGCATTGTCGACACAAGCATTCGCACAGGAAGAGAGTAAAGTTAAAGAAAAAGATGTTGAGAAGATAGAAGTCACTGGATCGCTAGGCAGCTTACCTGGGCAAGACGTTGAATCTGTTTTCGGTTTTGGCAAATCTATTCTTGAAACGCCACGCTCAGCATCTACCATTTCACAAGAGCAAATGGAGCGCTTTAACGTTTCTGATATCGATGAATTGGTTGCTTTCGCCCCCGGTACATTTACTCAATCATTTTTCGGTGTAGCAGGCTCGCTTGACGTACGTGGAACTCCGGGCGAAACCTATTTTCGTGGTGTAAAACGTTTAGATAACCCTGGTAACTATCCCACGCCTATTGGTGCATCTAGTCGAATTGATATAGTTCGTGGTCCAGCCTCTCCTATCTATGGGCCATCGAAGATTGGGGGATACCTTAACTTCAACCCGAAATCAGCACGCGCATCATCAGGACAATACCTTGAATCGCCTACAGGTGCGATGTCTTATACAACTGGCTCTTGGGACAAAAGTATTCTTACTGCTGAAGTAGGTGGTCCAGCCAGCATAGGCGGCAAAGAAATGGGTTACTACATCTATGGTGAACTAGAAAACTCAGACAGCTATTACGATAACACGGCAACTGACCAAACTGTTGTGCAAGCCTCTTTTAACATCGATATTACAGACAACTTGCGCTTTGAATTCGGTGGTATGTATCACGACTATGAAGGCAACCAGGTTGCTGGTTGGAACCGTTTAACCCAAGATTTAGTCGACAATGGCACCTATATCACAGGTACAGCTAAGCCCCTTGATACAGATGGCGATGGCCAAATTAGCCATGAAGAATATGCAGCGGTTAACATAGGTGGCGAAAGTGGCTTTTACGTACCGGCTAGTTCATTTACCGACTCTGAAGCCACTGATTTAATGCAATTGGAGAACGTGGGTACTGCTACTCTTGCTGGCAATCAAGTACTTGTTGCTCCTGATGATCAATTGGCGAACGAAGCGATTACATTATATTTTGATACTATTTACTTCTCTGATAATTGGGAAATTCGCAACCAGTTTTTCTACGATTCTTATGACAACATCAACGAAAACGCTTATGGTTTTTCACAGTTCCACGACAGCTGGGTAATAGAGGATAAGCTTATTTTTGCTACCGAAGTTGAAAAAGGTAGCTTGTTTGCACAGTTCCAATTTTCACCATCCATTCGCTATACCGACTTTTTGCACGGTGACGACTTTACCTACGAGTACTTTAACCGCCGTGATTTGACCATGCCTTCATCTGCGTTAGATCGCCGTTTACTTTCAACGCGCTCAGGTAAGAATTTCGACAACTACGATGATGGTAATTACCTAGACTTAGGCATTGCAGCCATGACCGATTTAACATGGGATTGGGGCTTAAACATTGTGCTAGGTTTACGCTATGACACCATTGATATTGAAAGTACGTCACGTACCGATTTATTGCTAGGTGCAACGGGTGATGAAACTCCTATCTACGCAGAAGAAACTGTTGATGGATGGTCTTGGAATACCAGTATTTCTTATGAATTTGAATTTGGCCTTATTCCTTACGTTACATTAGCTGAACAAGCTACGTTGGTTGCAGGTCAAGGTTCTGAAATTGGCGTGGGTCAGCTTAACCAACCTGGCGGTTCTGGTGCATTTGATACGTCAGACCTTATCGAATACGGTATTAAAGGCTCGCTCCTTGACGATACACTTTACTTTGCATTGTCATCGTTTGAACAAGAACGTACTGATTTCAATACACAGAACACAGTTACCAACAACACAACGAACAACAAAGGCACTGAATTCGAACTGCGTTGGGTAGTAAACGAAAACTTAGTTGTATCAGCAGGCTATACCAACATTAAAGTTATCAACCTTACCGCTCGAGAAAACGGAAACCAGTTTGGCTTCTTGGGTGCTGAAGACCTTGTTAACTTAAGCGACCCATCATTGGTATTCGGTGGTAACGTGATCGGTCTTAACCTTATTGGTGACGGCTTTGCCAATACGGATGCCCGCAAAGCAGGTATTCCAGAGAATATCTATACGCTTACAGCAACCTATGATTTCCAAAACGGTTATGCGGCTAACGTTAGTGTTGTTGATGTAGAAGAAGTGGCTTCAGGTTTCTCTGCATCGGTTATGCTTCCTGCATATACACTTGTTAATGCCGGTTTGTCATATCAGGCAGAAGATTGGTCAGTTAACTTAACAGTGAAAAACCTCACAGATGAGCGCTATTTCCGCTCGAACTTCCCAGACTTGTTCGGTAGCCAAATTATTCTTCCAGAACTTCCGCGTCACTGGAATGCGAAATTTAGCTATAAATTCTAATCTGAGCTAATGATTGATTAAGATAAAGGTAAACTCGGCTCGCGGGTTTACCTTTTTATTTGGAGTAGTAAATGTACAAACACCTTTTTAAGGGCTTGTGTCTTTCCGTTGCCCTTACGCTGACTGGTACAAACGCCTTCGCCAATCAAGTCAGCACTCAAGCTTCGCCGATGAAAGTGAAAGTTGTAATAGTGAGTATGTTTGAAATTGGGGGTGATGAAGGAGATGCACCCGGTGAGTTTCAGTTGTGGAAAGAAAGGCAAGAACTGACCACCCAATACTCGCTAGTTCATGGCTTTCATGACATTTATGCCAACACTGAGACAGGGGTTATTGGCATAGTGACCGGAATGGGGATAGCCCGCGCAGCTTCCGCCATTATGGCCTTAGGGTTAGACAGGCGTTTTGATCTTACTGACGCTTATTGGTTAGTGGCAGGTATTGCTGGCGTCGACCCGCTTGATAACACTATTGGCAGTGCTATTTGGACAGACTATGTGGTCGATGGCGACCTTGCACACCAAATAGATGCGCGAGAAATACCTACAAATTGGAAGACGGGTTATTTTCCCCTATTTACCAATGGTCCCTATGAAAATGCCGATAACGTAAACCCTAATAATAGCCCTAACGGTGAAGTGTATGTGCTTAATCAATCACTTATGAAATGGGCATATTCTATTAGTAAAGACACCGAGCTATTTAATACACCCGCAATGGATTCCCTTCGAGGTAAATACACAGGTTACCCAAATGCATTGTTAAAGCCATCGGTGTCTATTGGCTCACATTTGTCTGCATCAACGTTTTGGCACGGTAAATTATTAAATGAATGGGCTAATGAGTGGGTGAAGTATTGGACCAAATCAAAGGGAAATTTTGTTACCTCGGGCATGGAAGACTCTGCCACATTGCAAAGTTTGTCATACCTCCACAATGCAGGTTTAGTAAATAAACAGCGCGTTATGATCCTACGTACTGCCAGCAACTTTACCATGCAACCCGTTTCTTTAAGTGCAGCGGAAAACTTAAAGCAAGAAAGTGAAGGTGAAGGCTATGCCGCTATGGGGTCTGCTATTGAAGCTGCCTATCGCGTTGGTGTTAACGTAGTCGATTTCATTGTGAAGCACTGGGATAAAACTCAACACAAAGAACCTAGTATTGCTGAGTAAAGTATTTTTCTACATGCTAGCGAACGCATTACTTTTAAAGGGCTCTAATCGCAGGTGGCTTATACAAAAAATGCGGCTAAAAAAACCAACAGGGGCGAAGAAAGTAACCGCTATCTACATCAGCATTGACTTACCGCTTAACGCCCGTTTAATTTGCAACGCTACGTCGTAAGGCAATACGGGTTTTGTGAGAAAATCGGCCATGCCCGCTTCACTGCACATCACCTTATCTTTGGGTGATGTGTTTGCGGTCACTGCAACCACAAAGCCGTGTTTGGTCATCAAGCCTTCCTGTAAAATGATTTTTGTTGCACTGGCACCATCAAGAACGGGCATCACACAATCCATAAAGATTACGTCGTACTGCTTAGTTCGCGCCTTCTCAACCGCCACTTTCCCATTGTGGGCTTCGTCCGGCACAATATCGTACTTTTCGAGCATAGAGGCGATAACTAACCTATTGATATCATTATCATCAACAATCAATATATTTAAGTTTGAATCGAACGGTGTTTTAGGCAGTAAGTTATCTTCTTTTTTTCGATGGGCAGTCTCCAATTGAATAACAACGTCAAATGACGCTCCCCTTCCCACTTCAGATCGCACGTCAATTTCACCGTTCATTTCATTGACTAATTGCCCAACAATAGAAAGCCCTAGGCCACTCCCGTTTAACTCTTCACTTGCGTGTTGGGTTTTGTTTTCAAAGGGTTTAAATATACGAGAAAGAATGGTGTTATCCATACCGACACCAGAGTCTTCTACAGAAGTTATTAATACGGGAAGACCTTCTAAATATTTAAGCGTGACTTGAATAGCCACATACCCTGAATGCGTAAATTTAAGTGCATTGGAAAGTAAGTTAGTCACTATTTGCTCTATGCGTATTGGGTCGCCATATACCAATGATTTTTCATCAACAGCAAGTAGCGTATGAAAGCGAATTCCTCTCTCAGCGCATTTTGCTTTATAACGGTCAACTATTTCATTAAATAACTCAGCCACACAAAAATTTTGAGGATTTAGTTTTAACTCACCATTTTTCATTGATGTGTAGTCCAACACATCATCAACAAGCGCATGTAAGCGCTCTGCACTGTGAATGGCTAAGTCGGTTTTCTTCTTGCGAACCAAATCCCTTTGTTCGCATTTTAAGGCTTGCAACATGCCAGTTATTCCATTGAGCGGCGTTTTTAATTCGTGACTAATACGCGACAATAACATGGCGCTTTCAGTACTGGCGTTTATTGCTTCCGCACGTTTATTTTCGAGCTCAATACGAGCGTGAACGGCTTTGTCCACATTTTGAATAGTGCCGAACAAACGAATACATTTTCCATCTTTGAATTCAGCCGTGCCATGCGTTTCAATCCAAATAAGGTTACTTTTCGCTGAGGTTAATTGCACAGTGGCACTCCACGGGGCGCCTGTTTTAATGGCATCAAATACAAGCTTCCTGACTTCACCGCGATAGGGCTCTTGATAAAAGTCAAAAGCAGACTCTAATGTAGGAACGTAGTCGTTTGTTACTTCGTGAATGGCCTTTGCCTGAGACGACCAGCTCACACAATTTGACACTGTATCTACTTCCCACGTGCCAATATTCGCGACATGTTGAAGTTTTTTATAAAGCGATTTTTGGCGCGCTTCAGCTTTCTCTATTAGGTATTTTTCAACCGTTACACTAAGCCACTCGTCGACTAATGCAATTTTTTCATGATTGATAGTTTGAGAGGGACACGCATTGATGAAAATTAGACAAAATTGGCGAGAATCTACGTAATGAAATTTCCCACGTATGTAGCGGTCTGCATTAAAATACATAGAAAACCAGTGCTTAAACCCCATCGGGCACACATCACTATTAATGGGAAAGCGATTTTCAGAGGACGGGTCAGCAGAAAACACAGGTATTGATTTAAAATTCGGAGATTGCCCTGCACTGGACTTAACCAAAATGTTTACATTTTCATCGTCAATTTCTACCAATAAACCCTGAAAAACATTGAGGGAGTAACAAGCTTTCTGCACTAATTCTTGAATTGAGAGCATCAATGCCTTGCCTAATTCACTATGTGTGTTTGACCGCTCATCAAAATAGACCATATTCTGTATTCCAAAAGTAGCGTCGGGCTCAAATGCACAGAACGCAAGCTATGAATTAAACTAACAGAATAAATACTAGACCCAATTAGGAAGGGAGAACATTACACATTAGACTACTTTTTCGGCAGAAATGAGGCGAAAATTCGCCTCATTTGAGTAAAGAGTTGTTTTAGCCTACGGCTTGATTACGCCCAGACTCTTTCGCTTCGAAAAGCAACACATCTGCATCTTCAATGAAGGAATTCATTTCATCATCAATAACATCTTTTGCATGTCGCACCGCATATCCAACACTTATAGACACGTTATTGTCAATTCCTTTCTCATGAGGAATTGCGGCCTCTCTTACTGCTGTAACTAGGCGGCTTGCAATTTGAGAAACGCCTTGTAAGTCAGCATAGGGAATGAGAACAAGAAACTCCTCACCGCCAAAGCGTATCACTGCATCTTTTGGCCTTCTGACGGTATCGGCAAGTATTTTTGCTACCTGCTTTAAACACTCATCGCCTTTTAAATGCCCGTAGGTATCGTTGTACAACTTGAAGTAATCAATGTCGATCATAATTGCACCAACTTTTGCTTCATCGCGGGCAACTTGCTTAATAAGAAGTGGGATCTCATTGGTTAAATACATGCGGTTGTACTGCCCTGTAAGCTGGTCGTGAAATGTCATCAACTCCAGATAGTCGGTTTTAAGCTTATTGAGCAGATGTGTTTTAATTCGGTGAATAAGGGTTGAAGCGATTACCGGTTTCATCACAAAATCAGAGGCACCTATTTCCCAACACGCATTCTCACTATCCACATCCAATGTTGCGGTGACAAAAATAACGGGAATGTCTTTGGTTTCAGGGTTGGCTTTTAGGGCTCTGCATACATCCAATCCGTCCAAATCCGGCATATTCATATCAAGTAAAACCAAATCAGGCTTGTGCGCACTACAATGCTCAATCGCTTCTTTACCAGATTCTGCCTCACTGCAGGCAAAAATGGACGATAATAAAGATTCAAGAAGTAAACGGCTCATGGATTCATCGTCCACAATAAGTACATTGCATTCTTTAAACGGTTTTAATGCATTTCTATTCATTCAATCTTGACTCATTATGTAAAGGAAGTAGGCACTTTGATTTCTACTTCAAATCCCATTTTGATACCTACTTTGATTCCAAGGCAATCCTCTGCTCGTATATCAGTGTAGCAATCATTGCTAGATTTAACGATATTAATATCATACATAGACATCCGTTCACGTTTGGCCTTTGCTCTTGGATAGTAAGATGTTTTTTCACTCCAATACGACACAATTCAATATCGACAGGTTTCGATATTGATTGTATTGCACCGAGCATTAATACCATCCGTTTAGTTTCGGGATCACTATGTGAAGTCACGAATATAACGGGGATAACAAACATTAGCACATGCTCTTTTAACTGTTTACAGATTTCAAAGCCAGATATGCCTAGAGCCTGTGTATCTTTGTTCATAAATTGTACATGAGTTGTTTTTTAGTCAGACAATCGAAAATGTACTTAAAAAACGTATACTCAACGCTTTAGACAGTAGTACCGTCTTTAGTTTAAACTAGTACAAATACAATTAGTAAGAGCACCGTGATGAACAATGAGCTTGCCAACAATGACGCGCTATGGAACAGAGCGACTGCACTGCGCCGTTTGGGCGGTAATGAACTTTTGCTTAATAAAATTGCAGACATGTTTCTATCGCAAATTGAGCAAAAGCAAAAGGCCGTCAACGAGGCTGTATTGATTTTAGACGCGGAAGCGATTCGCTTTCACAGTCATGCGTTAAAAGGTTTCTCAGGTGATGTAGGTGCAGATGCGCTCAGAGAGCGCGCTGCGCAAATGGAATTTCTAGCCAAAGAAGGAAACCTCGACGAGATAAATGATCACTTGGCCAATTTAAATGCTCTAATTCAAGCAACCATTGAATTGATTCACTCTCATCGTTGACGTTTGCCGTTAAAACTACCACTACATTTGCGCAATTTTATCGACAAAGAGCGACTTACGCTCTTCACTTAAGAAGCTGGCTTTAAAACTGTTAATGGCTAATGCTTTTATAACACCTTCATTTATGTCCAGTGCGTTTGCTAGTGCTTCGAAGTTTTCATTTAAAAAACCGCCGAAATACGTTGGATCATCAGAATTCACCGTAACCAATAACCCACGCTCAAGAAGAGTGATAATGTTGTGCTGCTTCATATCGTCTATTACACACAACTTTAAATTACTTAGCGGGCATACGGTAAGGGGAATTTGCTTTTCTTGTAAGTAATCCATTAAGCGTTCATCTTCTTGACAACGCACACCATGGTCAATTCTATCAACGTCAAGCAGCTCAATAGCTTCCCAGATATAAGATGCCGGCCCCTCTTCACCTGCATGAGCAACAATTTTAAACCCCAACGCTTTAGCTTTTTTGAAAACTCGCTCGAACTTAGACGGTGGATGCCCTAACTCTGAACTATCAAGACCTACTGCTTTTATATCCCCATAGTAAGGCTCTGCCAATGCTAATGTTTCAAAAGCGGACGATTCAGGTAAATGACGTAAGAACGACATAATGAGAAAACTACTGATGCCATACTCGCCTTCGGCCTTTTTCATTGCTTTTAGAAAGCCCGGCATGAATACGTCAAAACCAATCCCACGCTCAGTGTGCGTTTGTGGGTCGAACATAATTTCGGTATGCACAATATTTTCTTGGTGGCATCGCGTAAGGTATTCCCACATTAAAGCGAAGAAGTCATCTTCGTCTTTAAGTACCCCTGCCCCTGCGTAGTAAATGTCTAGAAAGCTTTGTAGATCTTCGAAATTATAGGCGGCTTCAATTTCTTCCACGCTAGCATAAGGAAGTGATACACTGTGTTTTTCAGCAAGACGCCACATGAGCTCAGGCGTTAAGCTACCCTCAATATGAAGGTGAAGCTCGGCTTTGGGAATGTTGTTTATTATTGATGATAGCGACATGGTCCCCTCACTTTTTTGCACCAATACAAGGCGAAGGCGCGCATTTGGTGCAGAGTAGTTTATCTTTATTGTTGTCTATTAACGAATTTTTATCGCGTTCTAGGGCAATGTTAGCCGCATAGTAACATCATTATTTCGCTTTGTTGTTTGTTTCAATGGTGTTGTGTCGTCTGGTTGTAAAAAGATAGCACAAAACGCACCAACAAGTTGACTAATTGGTCAGCTTATTGCTTTAACTTCCAAAATAAACAGTCGATAGAACACAAAAAGAGATAGTTAAATGTCCAACCTCATTCTTGAACGGCTTTTCAAACTTCAAAGCCACGGCACTACCATTAAAACGGAAATTATTGCGGGTCTGACAACATTTGCCGCCATGTCGTACATTTTGGTGGTCAACCCCAGTATTCTTGGGTTAAGTGGCATGCCAGTAGAAGGACTTATAACCGTAACTGCTATTGCAGCCTGTTTAGGCACGCTAATAATGGCGTTAATGACAAACTACCCCATTGCACTAGCACCAGGAATGGGTTTAAACGCTTTTTTTGCCTTTACCATTTGTTTAGGTCGCGAAATTCCTTGGGATGCCGCATTGGGTATTGTGTTTTGGAACGGTATTCTGTTTCTTCTGCTTTCTTTAACCGGTGTTAGAACGAAAATTGCTGAGTCTATTCCACCTGCGCTGAAAGTAGGTGTTCAATGTGGTATCGGGTTATTCATTGCGTTCATCGGATTAAAAAATGCAGGGCTTATTGTTGATAACCCCGCAACGTTCGTGCAACTGGGTGACTTGTCAGACCCTGCCGTTATGCTTGCGCTAGCCGGTATTATTTTCACTATTGTTTTAATGGTGAAAAACGTCACTGGCGCTATCTTGATTTCTATCGTCACATTAACAGTAATTGGCGCATTTATACCCACAGAAAGTGGCACATTAACCGCGACGCCTAGCGCTATTGTTGGTATGCCAGAGTCTATATCCACTACCTTCTTAGCCATGGATTTTTGGTATCCCGTACACCACCTTGCTGAAACTTGGGACCTAATCTTCGCACTTATGTTTGTAAACATGTTCGATACCATTGGTACACTTATCGGCGTGTCGCGAAAAGCAAACCTGTTAAATGAAAACGGTAAGCTTCCGAAAATTGGTGCGGCTATGACGGCGGATGCGTCAGCAAGTGTGGTTGGTGCTTGCGTGGGAACATCTCCGGTGACAAGTTATGTTGAATCTGCAACGGGCGTTTCTGCTGGAGGGCGAACTGGGTTAACTGCCGTGGTAGTTTCTATTTGCTTCTTATTATCGCTATTCTTAACGCCGTTGATGAAAGTCATTCCACTCATGGCCACAACACCAGCCTTATTAATGGTGGGTATTTTAATGATGGAATCTATCCGTCAGGTAGATTTTGACGATTTAGGAGATCTTGCAACGGCATCCGTAGCGTTAATTGCTATGCCACTTACCTTTAGCATTAGTGAAGGTATTGCACTTGGGTTTATTACCTACGTTGGTATTAAAGTGGGCACGGGAAAATACAAAGAAGTATCACTATTAACCTATGCCATGGCAATTGTATTTCTGTTGCGTTATATGCTCGACCTTAAATAAAAGAACGAAAATTAACGCTCTTAGTAGAGACGTTTTATCCAAGCATGGTCGTTTATCAAAACTCATGCTTAAAATGCAAAAAAGGTGGCAATGCCACCTTTTGTAGTTTGATACAACAGTAAGGAAAGCTTACTTTAGGCCTTCATAAGTGAAGGTAATTGCCTTATCAGCCATAAATACAATTTTAACGTGTTTGGCGTCTTCGTTGCCCCACACACAAGCTAGTGTTCCCAAAGTTTTACCACAATTGTCAGCAGAGCCCAAAATAGTCTCCACTTCTTGTTGTGTCATACCCACTTCAAGCTTGTCGTAGTTTTCTTTGGTTAATTTTGAACATGCAGTTAATGCAAGTGTTCCCATTACTAGAGCAATCATTTTTGTTTTCATAACGTTATCCTTTCTACTTTTTTTACTCGAGCTCGTCAATTTCTGCGCTCGTAACAGGGTGTGTGCTTAGCCAATGGCGTGCGATATCCTCGCGGGTAGCTAACCATACCTTATCATGAGATTTAACATATTCGATAAAGCGTTTTAGTGATGCCATTCTTGCTGGGCGACCCACTATTCTATTATGTAAGCCAATGGATAGCATTTTAGGCGCGAATTCTCCTTCTTCATAGAGCACATCAAATGCATCTTTCAGATAGGTAAAGAACTGATCGCCACTGTTAAAGCCTTGTGGACTAGCAAAGCGCATGTCATTCGTGTCCAGCGTGTAAGGCACAATCAGTAAGGGTTTACTGTAATGACAATCGTAATAAGGCAGATCATCGGCATACGAGTCTGCACAATAAAGAATGTCATCGCGTTCGGCGATTAACTTCAAGGTGTTCGGGCTAGTTCGCCCTGTATACCAACCCGCGGGCTTTTTACCCGTTAGTTGTTCATGCAATATTATGGCGTCGTCTATCAATTTGCGCTCTTGCGCTTCGTCCATATCTTGGTAGTGAACCCAGCGCATTGCATGGCTAGCTATTTCCCATCCGGCATCCATCATGGCTTGTACTGCTTGAGGGTGTCTCTGCATTGCCATTGTTACGCCAAACACGGTAACAGGCACATCATACGCTGTCATTAAGCGATGTAAGCGCCAAAAGCCTGCTCGACTACCATATTCATAGATAGACTCCATGCTTAAATGGCGATCTTTATAGGCTTGTGCACCAATAATTTCCGATAGAAATACTTCTGAGGCTTCATCGCCATGTAATACGCAGTTTTCTCCGCCCTCTTCGTAATTTAAAACGAATTGAACGGCTATTTTAGCGCCATTAGGCCACGCTGCATTTGGAACGTTTTCACCGTAACCAATCAGGTCTCTTGGGTAATGTGAGTTTGACATACTACTCCTTAAACGCCTCAGGTACTGCTAACCCACAACCGCCAAGTACAAGCTTAATGACTTGTTTAGTGGCATTCTCGAAGTCTGCCTTGGTCATTTTCTTACCGCGTAAACGGGTAATCTGTGCAGAGAAATCGGCATAATGCTGCGTGCTTGCCCATATGGTATATAGCAAGTACTCACCTTCAATAGGCGGCAGTTTACCGGCCGCTATCCAAGCATCGATTACCGCTAAACGCCCTTGCATCCACAAGGCGTGCTCTTCATCGAAATAGCCACTAAGGTTTTGCGCACCGTTGATAATTTCCATCGCGAAAATCTTTGAAGCGAGGGGATGGGTTCGTGAGACTTCCATTTTTTCAGCAATATAGGCTGCAAGCACCATGGCAGGATCATCATTCACCGTGGCTTTATCAAAGTGAGAATTCCACAGTGATAGGGTTTCTTCTAGTACTGCCACATAAAGCTCTTGCTTGGTTTTGAAATAATACAAAACGTTGGTTTTTGGCAGCCCTGCTTCATCAGCAATTAACTGCACTGCGGTTCCCTTCAAGCCAAACTGGGCAAAACACTTTTCAGCTGCTTGGAGTATCTTTCTTCTGTTCATCGCGCCAACACCAGCATCAGCGCCTTTCACCTTAATCATTATTATTCAAATTCCTTTACAATCTGTTCTGCAAGCGCCGTGAGTAAAAGAACTCGCCACTCTTATAACGAACGTCTTTTAATGGTTTTATAACAAGAAGCAGGCCATTGCAAAAATATATAATACCTCAAGCCCCGTTGTCTTTTTATCAACAATACAATTATCAAGTTAAAAGCTAGCATAAAATTTGCTTGAGACTTTCTTAGAAATTGCTTAAAACCTGCTTACAACGCGCTTAGGAGTTATTTAAGTTAGCCCAGTATTACTTCTTTGCAGTTACCAAGAAAGGTTACTGCGAAACACAATACACTGCTTAATTTCATCTAAAAAATATGGCCTTTTTAGACTTGGCCATTTTTTATAAGCAAAAAATTGACCAAATGGTCTACTTTTATGATTAAATAATCGATATATTAATGGACACAACAATGAACGTAACTAGAAGGTGTGAACATGATTCGCTTTCTTATTAATCAAGACACCGTTGAATTAGAAGAAGCGCGAGCTGACCTCACACTTCTCCAGTACATACGCGAACATCGCAAGAAAACCGGCACAAAAGAAGGATGTGCTGCGGGTGATTGTGGCGCATGTACTGTGGTGCTTGCAGAGCCTGATGCAAAAAAACCAAACACCCTGCATTATCGCACGGTTAATAGTTGTATTACGCTAATGAGTGCCGTGCATGGCAAGCAGCTTATTTTAGTAGAGCATTTAAGTAGTAACGGCAACTTGCACCCCGTACAGGCAGCATTGGTAGAATACCACGGCTCTCAATGTGGTTTTTGTACACCAGGCTTTATAATGTCTATGTTTGCGCTTTATCACAGCAATACAAAGCCCAATAGAGACGACGTTTTACATGCTCTGTCTGGTAATTTATGCCGCTGTACAGGTTACCGTCCTATTATTGAAGCAACCTTAGCCGCATGTGCTCAAGCGCCTAATGACCAGTTTACTCAAAACGCGATTACCACACTTAAAAAGCTTAAAGCGCTTTCAGGGCTTGAAGATGCTAGTGATATGCAACTAGGTACTGGGCATATTTTAATGCCAACCACCCGCGAAGCATTGCGTGATGCTATTGAGCAAAACCCTGACGCTCAGCTTGTCGCCGGTAGTACCGATTTAAGCTTACAATTTACACAGCAACTGAAAAATGTGAATAAACTGATCAGCCTTTGCCACATTGATGCACTGAAACAATGCACCACAACAGAGCATTCACTTACAATTGGTGCAGCGGTTCCGTTAAACGATGCCGCACCACTTATGCTGAAGAGGTTTCCACAAGTTGCAGAGCTGATTACCCGTTTTGCATCATTGCCCATTCGCAACCAAGCCACGCTAGGAGGCAATGTAGCCAATGCTTCACCTATTGGCGATACCCCGCCTCTTTTGCTTGCATTAAATGCCGTGTTGCATATCGACAATGGTATAGCCGTAAGAAAGCTTCCTATTAGCGAGTTTTTTGTTGGCTATCGCAAAACAAAACTCGCCGTCAATGAGTGGATCTCCGCGATAGAAATTCCTTTGCTTAGCTCGTTTCAAAAAATTGCAGCGTATAAGATATCCAAACGATTTGAAGATGACATTTCTGCGGTGTGTGCCGTGTTCAATGTCACGGTAGAGAACAATGTTATCGTAAATATTTCTGCAGGGTTTGGGGGTGTAGCAGCAACGCCTGTTCAATGTGACGCCCTTAACAATGCATTAGTTGGAAAACCACTTTCTAGCCAAGAGTGTTTAACCCTTGGTAAACAGATATTACATGATGCCTTTACGCCTATTGACGATGTACGCGCAAGTGCAGCGTATCGAAAAACAGTATTAGCTAACTTATGGCATCGCTTCTGGTTAGAAAATCAAACAGAAAACAAAATTGAAACACGGGTGGTGCAACATGCGTAAATTGATAGACAAAGCACATGCACAACAATCACCATCAAATAACGTCGTTCATGTTTCATCTAAACACGAAAGTGCTCCTCGCCAAGTTCAAGGCGCCGCTAACTACGTAGATGATATTGTAGAACCCCAAGGTACGCTTTATGCTGCTGTAGGATTGAGCCAATGTGCTAAAGGTCAAATCACCGGCATTAATCTTGATAATGTGCGCCAAAGCGAAGGCGTTGTAGATGTTGTTACCATAGACGACGTACCCGGTCACAAAGACATTGGTCCTGTTTTTGAAGGCGACCCACTACTTGCCAATCAAGAAATAAAGTTTTTTGGACAACCTGTATTTGCCGTACTGGCAACCTCTGTTCAGCTTGCCAGACAGGCTGCACTTAAAGGGCAAATAGACGTAGAAGAAGCATCACCAATAATGAACGCGGATGAAGCTCACGCCCAGTCTGAGTTTGTACGCCCACTTCATCGCTTTGGTCAAGAAATGGCTAAGGTTGACAGTACCTTTGAGACAGCTACGCATAAAACTCACGGAAACCTGAGTATTGGTGGACAAGAACACATGTACCTTGAAGGACAAGTGAGCTTAGCCATTCCTGACGAAGAAGACAGGATGAAAATCTATACTTCTAGTCAACACCCCAGCGAAGTGCAAAAGCTAGTAGCCGAAGTGCTTAATGTAAAACTTCATCGCGTAATGGTTGATATGCGAAGAATGGGTGGCGGCTTTGGGGGTAAAGAGACCCAAGCAGCACAATGGGCGTGTATCGCCGCTTTACTGGCTTCGAGAAACCGCTGCGCAGTGAAACTTCGTTTGCCACGCTTTACCGACATGCACGTTACGGGCAAGCGTCACCCTTTCGAAAACAGTTACGATGTAGCATTTGATGATACGGGCAAAATTGAAGCCACGCGCATGGAAATCAATGGTATTTGTGGTCACTCACCGGACTTGTCCGATGCCATTGTAGATAGAGCCATGTTTCACGCCGACAACGGCTACTTTCTGGGAAACAGTGACATTGTTGGTCATCGATTAAAAACCAATATGGTATCGCACACTGCCTACCGGGGGTTTGGTGGCCCACAAGGGATGATCATGGCTGAAGCTATGATGGACAAGATTGCTCGACATCTTGGCACTGATCCGCTTTCGGTGAGAAAACGCAACCTCTACGGACCATCAACAGGTACCGTTACCCCTTACGGCATGGAGATAGAGCATAATCTACTGCCGGAAATGATAGATGAGCTAGAACAGAGAGCAGAATATTGGCAGCGCAGAGAAACCATTACCGCGTTTAACCGCACCAGCCCTATCATTAAAAAGGGCCTAGCCCTGACCCCTGTGAAATTTGGTATTTCATTTACAGCCAAACACCTAAACCAAGCTGGGGCGTTAGTACATATATACACTGATGGCAGTATTCAGATTAACCACGGCGGTACTGAAATGGGGCAAGGTTTACATACCAAAATAGCCCAAATTGCCGCCAATGAGTTTGGTGTTGGTATCGACATGATAGAGGTTACCGCCACCCGCACCGATAAGGTGCCTAATACCTCACCTACCGCGGCATCAAGTGGTACTGATTTAAACGGCAAAGCCGTACAAAATGCATGCTTAACACTGAAAGCGCGACTCGCAGAATGTTATGCCAAAAGCTTAAGTCGTGCTGATGATGCAAACTTGGTTGAGTTTGTGGGCGATGAAGTAAGACTCGGCAAGCACAGCATCTCTTTTGTAGAACTTATTCAAAGCGCTTACTTTGCGCGTGTATCGCTATCGGCTAGCGGTTTTTACAAAACCCCTAAACTACAATACAACAGAGAGACCGGTGAAGGCCGCCCCTTTTTCTATTTTGCATACGGTGTATCCATGAGCGAAGTGTCAGTAGATACATTGACCGGAGAATACACTGTTGATGCCGTCGACATTATCCACGATGTGGGTAACAGCTTAAACCCCGCTATCGATATAGGCCAAATTGAAGGCGCATTTATTCAAGGTATGGGTTGGCTAACAACCGAAGACTTAAAATGGAACAACAAAGGCAAACTTATTAGCGAGAATATGGCCACCTATAAAATTCCGGCAATTGGCGATACACCCAAGACGTTCAATGTTTCGCTGTTTGGACGCGAAAATGCAGAAGACAGTATTTATCACTCAAAAGCCGTCGGTGAGCCCCCTTTCATGCTGGCTATTTCGGTGTGGTGTGCATTAAAAGATGCCATTTCCAGTTTATCTGGGTATACCGTAGACCCTGCATTAGATACACCAGCCACACCAGAACGCGTTCTCAATGCCATTGCAGACATTCAAGCTAGAGTTACATCGCCCAATGCAAAAGAAAGTGCAACAGAAAATGCAAAGGAGTCGGTATGACCACCAAAGCGAACAAGGCGTTGAAAACGTCTTCTTGGCGCCCTCAAACGTGGTATGAAGCGGTTGAGCAATGTCAGCAATCAAACGAAGCCTACGTGCTGGTAACGGTTGTAGGTACGGCAGGTTCAACACCAAGAGAAAGTGGCAGTAAAATGGTGGTTACGGCCAGTTCAAGTATCGATACCATTGGTGGTGGTCACCTTGAATTTGATGCCATTAACCGCGCTCGCGCCTATTTGGCAAAAGGACAAGCCTGCACAGAATTGCACAGTTACCCTCTGAGTCAGTCACTCGGTCAATGTTGTGGTGGTGCGGTAAAAGTGCTTTTTGACGTTTGTAATATGCACCAGCAACATATTGCCATTTTTGGTGCAGGTCATGTGGCAAAAGCCTTAGTACCAATACTGGCACAGTTACCGGTTCGTATTTCGTGGATAGACAGCAGAAACGAGCTATTTCCAGAGCAAATTCCCGCTAACGTGCAAGTTGTGATAGAAGAAGAGCCAGAAACTGAAGTGCGTCACTTAAGTGATAACAGCTGGTTAATCATTCTTACCCACGATCATCAGCTTGATTATCGTATTACAGAGAATGCGCTTAAGTATCCGTCACTGCCCTTTATCGGTCTTATTGGTTCTGATACGAAAGCCAAACGCTTTATGACCAAATTAACGCACCGAGGATTCGATGAAACCACCCTTGCAAGGTTGCATACGCCTATAGGTAACCCTGCAGTACCCGGAAAGCGTCCCATTGAAGTGGCGGTTTCTATTGCTGCGCAAATTATAAACTTGTTGCATCACAAACCAGCTGAGCAGGGTAAAAAAGCGTTGCAACAAGAAACTACGAAGAAACACATAAAGGACACTGTCGATGACCTTAGATGAACTAAATACGTTAGATAATGATGCTGCATCGGCATGGTTTGAACAGTGCTGCGCGGCAAACGCGTGGATAGAGAAAATGGTGAGTACACGCCCCTATTCATCCATTGATGCTCTTGAAGCCAGCGCAAAACAAGCGTGGCAATCTTGCACTAATGACGACTATCTAGAGGCCTTCAAAGCACACCCTATGATTGGTGATGTGGATTCATTGCGCAAAAAACTTTGCCAATACCAAAGCCATTGCAGCGGGTGAACAATCTGGCACTGCAAGTGCGTCAGATGAGGTTCTACATGCATTGAAAGAAGCGAACCATGCGTACTTAGACAAACATGGGTTTATCTTTATTATCTGTGCAACGGGATTATCCGCTGAGACTATGCTAGAAGAACTTCAGAAAAGGCTTCCTAATAGCACTGATGAAGAGCTACAAAATGCCGCTGCGCAACAAATTAACATTACGCTATTACGCATTAGCAAAGCACTTGTATAAGTATTAAGGAATTCGAATGAATACATTATCAAGTCATGTACTAGACACGACACTCGGAAAGCCTGCATCAGGTATTGCACTTACGCTAACACTGCCTAATGGTAAAACCTTAGACGGCATTACAGATGATGATGGTCGCTGTAAGCAGTGGCTAGGGTTAGAAAAAAACGCAAGTTGAAGCATCATTTGAAGCAGGCATTTATACATTACGCTTTCATTGCAAAGCGTATTTAGAAGCGAATCACAAGCAGTGCTTCTACCCGCATATTGATATTACATTTGAACTTGAACCAAATGGTGGGCACTACCACGTGCCATTACTTATCTCGCCATTTGGGTTCAGTAGCTACAGAGGCAGCTAACACACATGCAGCTATTTCGTGCAAGTATTGCGCACTTTTCAACCCGTACGTCTGAGTACAACAAAGACATCACTATTTACAAAGACGGCGGCCTTGTCATTGACGGTAAGCACATTAAAGATATCGGCCCTTATAGTGAAATTGCCGAGCGCTACCCCAATGCGGCAATTAAAGATCTCACTGGGAAATGGGTTTTACCGGGTCTTATTGACAGTCATCTACACTTCCCTCAAACACAAAGCATTGCCCACTATGGTGAGCAACTATTAAGCTGGCTTGAAAACTATACGTTTCCAACAGAAATGCAATTTGCTGATAACCAGCACGCAGAAGCCATAGCGAAGGTTTTCTTACAGCAACTTGTTAAAAATGGAACCACAACAGGTCTGGTATTTACTACGGTTCACAAAGAAAGTTGCGATGCATTATTTCGCGCAGCAAGCGAAATAGACATGGCAATGATAGCCGGAAAAGTGTGTATGGACAGGCACTGCCCCAGCGAGCTACAAGACACTGCACAAAGTGCACAACTAGACAGTGCGCAACTTATAGAAACCTGGCACAACAAAGGGCGTAACCGCTATGCCTTAACGCCCCGCTTCGCACCGACCAGCACCGATGCACAATTAGCGGCAATGGGTGAACTTGCCCAGCAGTATAAAGATGTATTTATTCAAACTCATTTGTCTGAAAACCTAGATGAAATAGCATGGGTAAAGCGTCTTTTCCCAAATACTAATAGCTACTTGGATGTATATGACAAATACAATTTAGTGCGCGAACGCGCCGTATTTGGTCATGGTATTTACCTATCGCCTGACGAGTGGACAAGACTAAGTGAAGCCAATGCCACATTGGCTTTCTGCCCTACTTCGAATTTATTTTTAGGCAGTGGCTTGTTTGATATGACATCGGCTAAAGCCAATAACGTCCATGTTGCATTAGCCACTGACGTGGGTGCGGGTACAACATTTAATATGTTCAATACATACGCTGATGCCTACAAAGTAAGCCAACTACGCAATGCACCTATTTGCCCATTGGAAGGCTTTTACTTAATGACACAAGGTGCTGCACTAGCCCATCGACTCGATGACGAGATAGGCAACTTAAATCCAGGTTCAATGGCCGACTTCATTGTCGTTGAGCCAAGATTTGATGAATTAACATCACTTCGAATAAAACAAGATGCAACGTTTGATGATGTGTTCTTCGCCCTAAGCATTTTGGGTGACGATCGTGCTATAGAGCAAACGTGGATAAGTGGTCGCTGTTGTTACACAAAGAAATCACCACAATAGAATAAGGAGAATAATAATGCCGTGGCTAGATTGGTTGAGTCTTTTCGTACGTTGGTTTCATGTTATTGCCGGCGTTGCTTGGATAGGTGCGTCTTTCTATTTTATTTGGTTAGATAATAACTTACGTACACCTCCTCAATGGAAACAAGACAAAGGCATTAAGGGCGATTTGTGGGCCATTCACGGCGGTGGCTTTTATGAAGTGGCAAAGTATGCCTATGGACCAGAGCAAATGCCTACCACATTGCACTGGTTTAAATGGGAAGCCTATACCACATGGCTATCGGGCTTTGCTTTGCTCATTATTGTCTATTACTTTGGTGCTTCAGCGTATCTCATCGACCCTTCAGTTAATGCAATGACGCCAACTACTGCAATTGCCTTAGGGTTGAGCCTTATTTTTGGTGGCCTATTTGTATATGAGATAGCATGTCGCAGCCCGTTAGCCAAATACCCTCTTGCATTTGGTATAGGGTTAGTCGCCCTAGTCACTTTGGTAAGCTACCTTTCTACGCAATGGTTTAGTGGTCGTGGTGCCTACATTCACGTGGGTGCGCTAATCGGTACCATTATGGCCGGTAATGTGTTTTTTAATATCATGCCAAACCAGCGCAAAATGGTAGCCGCTGTCGCACAAAAGAAAGATATTGATCCGAACTGGGGTGCTAGTGCCAAGCTGCGTTCGGTTCACAATAACTATTTTACGTTGCCACTGCTGTTTATTATGATTTCAAACCACTACCCTATGACCTATCAGCACCCACACAACTGGCTGGTACTTATGGCTATCATGGCGGCAGCCGCATGGATACGCCATTTCTTTAATTTGCGTCATGTAGGAACCACCAAGCCTAGTATTTTAGTATCGGGAGCGGTAGCCATGTTGGCGATCACCTTGTGGGTGTCATGGCCACAGTCGACCAAAGTAGAAAACAAATATGCAGAAAGTGGTTTACCTCAAGCTACTTTGCCTAAATCAACAAAAACAGCAGGAACAGATGCTCACAATAATGTGGTGTCAGACCAGCAAGTAACAAGCCTCATCGAAACCCACTGCGTTAGTTGTCATTCACGCTCGCCAAGTGACGATATATTCAAAGTTGCGCCGTTAGGTGTGGTGTTAGATTCATGGGAAGACATTGAACGCTATGCACCGCAAATCGTTCGGCGTGCAGCGGTAACCAAAGACATGCCCTTTTTAAACAAAACCGGCATGACTGAAGAAGAAAGGCAGTTGTTAGCTCAGTGGTTTGAACAACGCAACAAAGAACCGTTTAACTGACGCATCTCATATGCTTTTAGCTGACGAGCGATATACCAATGTTTTCAACAGCTTGTAAAAGATCGGTGAAGTACTAAGCTCACCATCAGGTAAATTGAGTGTACGTTCTACACTTTCTAAAAACGCTACTATAAGCCATTCAGAAGGTTCTTTTTCAATGAGTAGTTGCTGTAGCGTGTTACTTATTAAAAAAGTTGTTGAGGAAACATCTGTTACCTGTGTGGTATTCGTTTCGTTAGCGCGTCTTACCACTCGTTTTAACATTTGTCTAAAGAATGTTATTTGATCTTCAATAGTCATATCGCTCTTTGATGAAGCATTCAAAAGCATAAGGAACAACTCTTCAAGTTGCTGGCTTATATGTTCAATGTTTAGAACTTCAGGCAAAAACAATTGAGATAGAACTTTTCCTCTAGCCAAAATAAAATTAGGAGCATGCTTGTCTATCAATGTTAAATGGATACGCATAGGAACCTGTGTACCGCCGCTAATATCAGCACACATCCAACTAAAGTTACACTCTCCGTATTTTTTAGTGTGCGCAATTGCCTCTGATGCAAGTAAGCTCGATGGCAAACCACAAGGTTGTAGCTTTGGGGAAACACAAGCAGGTGTTAAACCTACAAATTCAACAGGATCATTTACTTTGTAAACATGCTTTGTCGCTTCATTTGCAAGTATAAATTTTTCGTCCTGCATCAACCAGTAACATTCATTTGACGCGATAAACTCCGGTTTGTAAGGCATCTCACATTTTGAAGCCAATACACATCCTTTGCAGTTTCCTGGGCAATTTTCATGAAGCATCGATTCTTCAGAGTCATTTATATTAAGCACACTCATTTTGTAAATCACTTAACAGGCCTCGCATAGAGTACGCCTCTAGCTTTAAGGTTCGCTCAATACACTCAAGTCCGGCTTCTAAAATACTAGAATCATCCTCGCGACCATCGGCAGGTTTCAACAACGCTGGTATCTCATAAACAAGTGGTAACATAATCATTGCTAGCAACTTAGCACTCATTTCTGGGTGAGTTACCTGACTTTCACCACGCTGGTTTGCACGAACCAGTAACAATTCTAATGAGCCTATAATTATATCGACATACCTTGTCTCGAAGACTCGCCTTAATTCATGATTTCCAGAAGACGCCATAAATTCAGCAAGCGATAGCCTGATGCCATTTGTATTTAATAAAATATACGAAGCAGGCCAGTGGATAAAAAAAATCAATTTCTCTGCAAGACCCATATCTGCTGCACTGAGAATATCTTTGATCTGTTTTTGAAAACTAGACACTACGTGTTCGTAGCAGCTCTCAATGACCCCTTCTTTCGACTTAAAATAATGATAAAAAGTACCTTTGGATACATCGGCTTGTTTCAACATCATTTGCAAATTTACATTACAAAAGCCACTCTTAAAAAAAAGTAAGAAGCTGCTATCAATAATTGCCTGTCTTTTATCGTGATAGGAGTCTCGTTTCAATTTATCTCCTCAAACATAGTTACTCAAGGTAACGGAATAACCTTATTGTATACCAGAGCACGATTCTTTTCTCGGAACAATGCTCAGATCTCAGGTTAAGATGTAAAAAATACGTAAATAAAAACCCATCATCATTAACACCACTAGACCAATAGTCTAGACCTTTGGTTTATTTATGTATACATTAATAACAAACTGGTTAAGGAAAACAATTAACACAATGACAGCCGCGTTTTGGTTTTACTCATCCAATAATAACTCTTGGTATCTATCGTCAGATTTACAAGAAGCGCTAACTCTAAATAATTCACCCTCGTCGGCAGAGTTAATTTCAGCCATTCCGGCCATCAATCGCTTCAGTGTATTACGGCAATTTAGTAAGCTATTTCTTGGAAAATCAAAAAATGGAGTACTCGAAACGACTCTGAAATCAAAAAATAATGAAACATTGCAGGTCAAAACCGAAGTAAAGCGCATTTGTGACCGTAATGGAGAGATTAAAATCGAGGGAACAGTAGATCTCGTTAAGAGTCCTTCATCATTTCTGCAAATTCCTTCAGTAGCAAAAATTGTTTACGAAAATACGTCAGAGGGCATATTAGTTACAGATGCGAATGGTTTTATTCTATCTGTTAACGCAGGATTTAGTCGGATTACTGGATATTCCTACGAAGAGGTCATTGGAAAGCGCCCAAGTATTCTGAAATCAAACAAACAAGACCAAGGCTTTTATCAAGATTTATGGCATTCAATTATACGTGATGGTGCTTGGACGGGTACGTTGTGGAACAGAAAAAAAGACGGAACTTTGTTCGCATCTTTTCAAAACATTAGTCAAATTCCCTTAAATAATGGTCCAGTAAAATACGTCAGCGTATTCTCTGACATAACATCAGACCACAACTATAAGCAAAAATTAAAACAGTTAGCATACCACGACCAGTTAACCGGATTAAAAAATCGCGCCTATTTACGGGACAAAGTCAACAGCCAAATAGAAAAGAACAAATCGCTCCAGTTTAATTTGTTGTTCATCGATTTAGACAACTACAAACCAATAAACGATAACTATGGGCACGCATATGGCGATGAGATACTTAAGCTTGTAGCTACAAGACTTGAAAGCACATTAGATGACGAGTTTGAGATTGCTCGATTCGGTGGTGATGAATTTATTGTTTATATTCCAAATTTTAACGATTGTGAGTTGCGCAATTACATTACGAAAATAAAAGCAGCCATGCTTATACCTTTCGAATACAAAAATATAAAGCACCAATTATCCGCCAGTATTGGAGTAAGTGCTTATCCTAGAGATGGCAAGAACTTTGACGAACTATTGGTCGCATCTGACTTAGCCATGTATTTTGCGAAAAGCACAAAACAACGCTCGTGCAACTACATTGAAGACATGGGATACTCAGCCTCCAGACAGGCGCGTCTTGCCAAAGATTTTGTACCGGGCCTTCTCTCGGGTGAATTTAGCCTCGTTTACCAGCCAAAAATTAACACTAGTAATCGACTTATTGTTGGTGTGGAAGCACTGTGTCGTTGGCAACATCCTGAATTTGGTGCAGTTAGTCCACAAGAGTTCATCACAATAGCTGACCAATATTCTCTCCATTCTGAGCTAACAGAATGGGTTGTAAATAAAGCCTGCACAGATTTCAGACAAATTTCAAGAATAGCTCCTACTTTAGACCTTGCCATTAACATCTCTGGTTCTCAACTCAAAAGTGATCGGTTGGTCGAACTGATAAAAACCGTTTGTGAAGTTTCAGGTGTTCACACTAGTCAGCTAGAGTTGGAAATAACAGAGAACGAATTGATTTCCGACGTAGATAAATCAATACGTGTTTTAACGAAACTTCGAGATATGGGTGTAAGAATTGCTATTGATGATTTTGGCAAGGGCTATAGCTCTTTTTATTATTTACGTACACTACCTATTAATGCATTGAAGTTAGATAAAGCATGTTTACAGTTCGATGAAAATGATGACGAGACAGCATTAAACATATTAAATGCAGTGGTAAACCTAACCTCATCTATGAACCTAGCACTAGTAATTGAAGGCGTAGAAAATGAGCACCATCTCTCGTTAGTTGAGCAAGTAGGCGCTAATACGGTACAAGGCTTTTATTTCAGTAAGCCGCTACCAATTGAAATCATATATCAACAAATAGCCATCAATCACAATAAGAAGAATCAACTAAGACAAACAAAATAGAGCTGAAACTAAGGAACATCACCTTCACAATTTTGGCTTAAAAATCAATAACATTTGACATTACCCTGATAACTGACAATTTGATTTTATGGATTAGAAAACGCATGACTGTCTAGCGATTTTAGCGGTTCACGTTTAAAGTAACACCGCCCTTTGACTCATTTTGTATTGCATGAATACTGATCAGGTCGATGCTTTTTGTGATACATCGCCTCATCCGCTAAATCTAACCACTCTTGTACAGATTTAATTTTATCGTTCCACTCCACCCAGCCTAAACTAAACGAAATTGGCAAGTCTTCGCTATTTTCCAATTTGAGCGTAAATTTACTCTGTGTAAATCGTTCAAAGAACGCTTCCGTTTCCACTACGTTTGTGCCGTATAACAAAATGACAAATTCATCCCCGCCTATTCGGCCAAACCTATCACTTTCCCTAAGCAGGCATTGTGTTGTCTGTGAAAAGTGCAAAAGTGCTTTATCTCCAATCTTATGTCCGTATTTGTCATTGATTACTTTAAAGTCGTTGAGGTCGACATACACCAAAGTTGAAGACTTCTGGCCTCTCTCCATTCGGCTAATTTCATTAGATAATTGATGAAATATCTCTCGCCTATTATCTAATCCTGTAAGCGCATCAGTTTTAGAGAGTCTTTCTAGTTTGGCAACCGCTTTCACCAGCGCATTTTGCTGCGCTTTTTCCTTGGTAACATCATCTGCGGTACCCAAAATAAGAGTCCGTCGCTCACTGGCGTCGTAAATCAAACTTCCTCTATCGTGCAAGTGCTTTATACTTCCGTTTGCATCCACAATACGATATTCAATGTCCCAATTTTGTAGTGGACGTTCATTAAATACAGCGTGAACCCGTGCTTTATCTTCTTCATGAACGTGATTTATAAACGCCGTAGGGTTGCAGTAAAGCTCATATTCATTGCAACCGAAAATAGTACTGAAACCGTTATTCACGTACTTAAGAGTACATAAGTCAGATGAAGCAACCCATATAAATGTGCGATCTGAAAAAGCACTTACGATTTTGCTAAATAAGGCTTCTACTTGAAATAACTCGGTTTCTAAACGTTTCTTATCATCAATATCTTCAACAACAGAAATAAAACACTCCGGGTTACCTCGTTTATCTCTGACAAGAGAGACCATTAATTTTCCCCACACTATCTTCCCGTCACTGCGAATGTATTGTTTTTCAAAGGTGTAGTCTTGTATCTCGCCCTTTAGTAAGCGATTAAGGTAAGTAAGATCTTCATCAAGATAGTCGGGCACGGTGAGTTCTTGAAAGGTCATTTGGGTTAATATTTCTTTTGGATAGCCCAAAAACTCGCAAAGCTTTTTGTTAACTCTAATGAATTCACCATCTAGGCTTACGTGTGCAAGCCCAACAGCACAAAAGTGAAAGGTCTTCTCAAACATGGGCTACCGCCCTAATAAACAACTGCATTCCATCGCCTCTATTGTTAAATTACGAACATCTTGACTACCGCGTTAATAAGCGCAGTTTCACAAATGACCTACAGGTACATCGTCCTAATTAAATAATAGTACAGAGAACGCAAACGCAACACGAAAGTTACACTTAAATTCAGAACTATTTGTCGCTGAATATTACAATTGCAGACTTTACTCTGCACTAGTTAACATTGAACATAAACCTTCATAATTTCAGACAATTAAAACTACCCCCTAAAAATTACACTACCCAGTTTACTTTTGTTTGAAAATCGCAATATAATTACACTACACCGTGCAGTTTACAAATATAAATGGAGTGATTACATGAAAACGAAAGTGACCATGTACTTACTGATTGGAGTTTTTATTATGATTTCATGCTGTAGTTCTTCTCAATCAATGGCTTCTGACATTCTTTCGAAGCAAAAATCAATTCAAGAGAACACGCCTATTCAGGAAACAGGCACTGAAGATAACGGCAAGTTTTATAATCAACATATTGATTATAAAACCAATTGGTGGGATATATGGAAAGTATTTAAGGCATACTGGCGAGATGATAGAAAGGCTGCCACACCTACATTCGATATTCCCGTAATAACGCTAACACCAACTATTTTGGCATCGCTCGAAGATGACAGTATCATCAAACTCGGCCATTCATCATCATTATTAAAGCTAGCCGGGCAATATATCCTAATTGATCCAGTTTTCAGTGAACGCGCCTCCCCTTTTCAATGGATGGGGCCTAAACGCTTCCACGCTTCACCAATATCGTTAGATTCATTGCCTCAATTGGCAGCTGTAATTATAAGTCACGACCATTACGACCACCTAGACAAAGGCAGTATTGTCAAACTCAAAGACAAAACTGACAAATTTATTACCCCCTTGAAAGTAGGCAAACATTTACGAAAATGGGGAGTAAACGCGACTCAAATCAAAGAACTTAACTGGTGGGATTCAGTAAAAGTTGGTGATGTAACAGTTATTGCAACCCCTTCACAACACTTTTCTGGCCGTGGATTATTTGACCGTGATAAAACTTTATGGGCAAGTTGGGTAATTCAAAGCCCTGAGTCAAAAGTGTTCTATAGTGGAGACTCAGGTTATTTCAACGGCTTTAAAGAGATTGGGGAGAAATATGGCCCGTTCGACTTGTCGCTGATAGAAACCGGGGCGTACAACGAGATGTGGTCTGAGATCCATATGCATCCTAACCAAAGCCTACAAGCACATATAGATGTTAATGCAAAAGTCATGATGCCCGTTCACAATAGCACTTTTGACCTTGCGTTACACGATTGGAACGAACCTTTGATAAAGATTGTAGAGCTGGCTCAACAAAATGATATAGTCATTAGCACACCTATGTTTGGCGAACCTCTTCCTATTGGAGATGCTGCTTTTGCGCCAAACAAAATGTTGTGGCTTGAGCCCTAGCAAAAGCCACAACGCTTTAGAAATGTTATACACCCAACCACTATTTGTATGTTCAATCACTTAAAGACGCATAAAAGCGCTTTTCAATATCTTTAGCAGACATAGGTTTGGCATACAAATAGCCCTGAGCAAAATCTACTTGCAAGCGCTGACAATAATTGGCTTGCTTTTCAGTTTCAACGCCTTCCGCAACTATACTTAAATTTAGTTTTTTCCCCACATTCACTATGGCCTCCATAATCGCGCTATCAAACTCATTTTCAGGCGCGTTTAACAAAAAGGACCGGTCTACTTTTAGGTGACTGATTGGGAATTGGCGTAAATAACTTAGCGAAGAGTACCCTACGCCAAAGTCATCTATAGATATATCCACGCCTTTATCCCTTTGCGCTTTAAGCCCATTGATTACCTCGTTATTCGCTTGAATAAGAATATTTTCGGTAAGCTCAATACCTATATCTTTTGGTGCTAAGTTGTATCCGCTTTTGCATTCATCAAGGTTTTCAAAGAAATTAGGCTGCACTAGTTCTTTGCCTGACACATTGATATCTACTCGCAAATAAATGCCTTTATTGCGCCAGTCATTTATTTGCTGGCAAGCTTGCTCAAGTACCCATTGACCAATCAGTACAATTAAGTCAGTACGCTCGGCAATGGGAATAAACTCACTAGGAGGGACACTTTGAGACTCATCGGCAGGACACCAACGAAGCAACGCCTCACAAGCAGAAATTTCACCGGTTTCCAAATCAATCTGAGGTTGGTACATCAATTCGAATTCATCGTTTTGGAGTGATTCGTGAAGTTGCACTGCCATCAACACTTGCTTTTTCAGCCTATCGCCCAGTGTCGAATCAAACATGCGAAAACGGTTTCCACCCTCAGCTTTAGCTTGATACATAGCCACATCGGCATACTTAAGTAAATCGTCAGGTTTAATGCCGTCACTAGGAAAAGCACTTATTCCAACACTACATGTAATTCTTACTCTTTCTCTGCCTAAATCGAAACTGCATTCAAAACTGTTTGTCAGGCGTTGCGCTAACTGGTGTACTTGGTCTTCGCTCAACCCCAGGTTTGAAACAATAACAAACTCATCACCACCGAATCTTACTAGCATACCCTCGTCTTTTAAGCATGCCCGCAACCGGTGAGTAACCGTGCGTAATAATTCATCGCCCCAACTGTGCCCAAGGGTATCATTCACCTCTTTAAACATATCAAGGTCGATAAACAACAAGTAAAAAGGATTGTTATTAGACTCACTGGCTTTTATACGAGACTGAAGTACTTCATATAGCTGACGTCTATTAGGTAGCCCCGTTAACAGGTCTGTTGATGCCATGTGCTTAAGCTGCTTTCGCACGGCATGTTGTTCACTCAAATCGATATCGATGCAATACATCTCAGGAGTAGAAGTATGCTCTTTAAGCATAACGTGGGAGGAAAACACATGGATGGTTGCGCCATCTTTACGCTTGAGGGGTAATTCTTCAGACGGAATAGGAATACCTTTTTCGATCCACTGATGGTGAAGAGCAATAACCTCACTTCGCATATGTTCTGGAATAATCAGCTCTTCAAGCTTTTTTCCAATCGCCTCTGCATGACTATAGCCATAAATGGCCTCGCTAGATTTGTTCCAGTAAATTACTTTTCGGTCTTTGTCATACCCTTGTACAGACACTTTTGGCAATGAACTAATTAGCTCCAGAAACTGCTGTTCCCCTTTTTCATACTGCGCTAAAGACAGATCAGACTTTCCATTTTTCACCATCATAGCTCTCCCTAGTTTCTGCAAACCGGGCGTCTCTTTTCTACTGCTAGCTGTTGCTAAGCTGTATCAAAAAGACAATTCCACTTTACATTTAATGATATGAATCGAAGTCTTCCAGACAGACTACTATACCGCCTTAAAACTTGCATCTTTCATAATTAGACCCGATTTTGAGTAAATAAAATACGAGTAAATATAACGCTGAAGTGTAGTAAAAAATTGTGTGTTTCACACGATGATGTATAGCAAAGGCCATATTAGACGAGCTTTATTGGTTGATTCAGTGATAAATAATAAAAACTCAACTACGTTTAATTATAAGTAACTTAAAAGAGAATAAGGCTGTGATTGCTGCCGCTTGTAACTTTAATCAACTTATTCGCGATTTTATAGACGTAAGTAAAGACGGGTACGCGATATTCTGCCCCGATGATAAATTGTTATTCGCAAACTATGTTTTCTTAGACGCCTTTTGTGCAACTCAAGAGTCCACTGAATATTGGACGTTTGATCAACTGGTAACGCATGCATACAAGATAAAGCGCGGTGTAAATATTGAAACTGAACGTCTTGAAGACTGGTTGAGTTATGTTCACAGTGTGAGACGTAAGCGGGCTTTTCGCATTTTTGAGGTCGACCTTGTGGACGGACGGTGGATGTTATTTTCAGAACAGTTACTTGAATCGGGCGAATTGCTGGTTCAGATAAAAGACATCAGTAAGCAGAAACTTACCGAAATAACGCTGAAAGATTCTGTCACCAAACTGAAAAAGCTAGCTTTAACAGATTCACTTACAAACCTTGCTAACAGGCGTGCGTTTGTTGATGCGGTAGAAACTGAATTAGCCCGTTGTCAGAGAAATGATTTGTCAGCCACAATGCTCGTCATCGACTTAGACTACTTTAAGAAAATTAATGATACCTATGGTCACTTAGCCGGTGACGAAGTGCTAGTCCATACCGCGCAAATTCTAAGGCGCGCAACAAGGCAGTACGACATAATTGGCCGCCTTGGAGGAGAAGAGTTTGCTGTATTTATGACTGATACGGATGCTTCAAGCTCATTTGAAATCGCTGAACGCATTCGACAGACAATTCAAGCTACGCCAACTACTGTTGACGATACTCCCGTTGCAGTAACAACATCCATTGGCATTAGTATTCAAACGTCTCCATCTACATTCGAAAATTTATTTAATGACGCCGACGAAGCCCTTTACCATGCAAAATCTCTGGGAAGAAACCAAACTGTGGCATCGAACGAGATATAACATCTGTCCCTTTCTTCTATGTCTATAACTAGAGCCTGTTTACCATTGCAGTGCGTTTTTACAGCAAAAGTTAACACGCTCTAATTTATTCGGTAGGTTTTACACCCGATTTGCGATTAGAAGCTCAACTCACTGAAGGTACTTCTTCCTCTGCCAAAAGCGCCTCGTTTCTGTGATCAGTCGCTAATCTTTCATACAACAAAGGCAAAACAATTAAAGTAAAAAATGTACCTATTAGCATGCCCGCTACCAAGATGATACCAATACTGTTTCGCGCCTCTGCACCTGCGCCTGTAACTAACACAAGTGGGAAATGCCCCAAAACGGTTGCGCCTGTAGTCATCAATATTGGGCGCAGTCGTGTTGCTGCCGCTTCTTTCACAGCATCTAGCTTTGATTTTCCAGACAGCTGTAATTGATTGGCAAACTCAACAATCAATATACCGTTTTTCGCGATAAGCCCGATAAGAGTAACCAGTCCAATTTGACTGTAAATGTTGATAGTGGTTAATGATAAGAACGGCAACATCAGGGCGCCAGCAAGGGCCAGTGGTGCACATCCTAACAACACCACCAGCGGGTCGCGGAAGCTGTTAAACTGAATGGTGAGCAAGAAGTACACAATAATCAGAGCAACTCCTAGAACGCCTAGCATGGTATTGCCTTCTTTGCGCAATTGTCTGGACTCTCCTGCATAGTCTATAGAGTAATTGGCCGGCAGCGTCTCAGCTGCAATTGACTCAATAGTACTCAGCCCTTGTTCCTTGGTAATGTGAGGCAACACACCAGCTAGAATTCTAAATGAGCTTTGCTGATTGAAAGAGCCCAGTACTCTAGGGCTGGTAAAGGTATCCAAGGTTGCAAACGATGACACTGGAATTAAAGCGCCTGAGTCTGTGCGTACTTTCATTGCCAATACTGACTCAGGATTATACCTGCTATTATCATCCACAATAGGAATAACACGGTACGCTTTACCGTCTTTGTTGAAGTAATTCACAAAGTTAGTCGACAGTAACACACTTAATTGTTCATTGACGTCTTGCACCGTCAAGCCCAAATCGGCAAGTAGCGCTTTGTCTATTTGCAATTCCGCTTGAGGCAAATCGATTTTCAAGTCGGTATTAACAAACATGTAGTTGCCCGACGCATTCGCTTGGCTGATGATTTTGTCGGCATATTCTTTCATTGTTACGGGATCATCAGTGGTACGAAAAACAATTTCCACGTCAAACTGCCCCGCTGTCGGTAATGATGCAGGTAATACTGGGAACAAGGTTAAGCCGGTAACTGTACCCAAACGGCCGTATAAGTCGTATATCATGTCGTGGACCGACATTTCACGCTCTTCAAATGGCACTAATTCTACACCACCAAAACCTGCCGATGCCGTTAGAATTTGCCAAGTAAACTTCGCACCTTCAGACGCATTAAGTACCGCCACGGTATCGTTCATTTTTTCAGAAGTGTATTGCTGCGACGACTCGGGTGGCGCTTCAACTACCACATTAATGGAACTTTGATCTTCCGTGGGAGCAAGTTCTTTCTGTGATAACACATAAAACGGTACGCTTAAAAGTGAAAACACAATAGCAATAACTGTAATTTGGGCACGCCACGCGAAACAATGGAAAAGCGCGCGTTTATAGGCGCTTTGAAGTCTATCGAAATAGTGATTCACGCGCTGCGTAAACGGCCCTTCTTTTCCGCCTTCAGGGTTAACATAGGCACTCATTATGGGCGAAAGTGTCACGGCAACCACGCCTGAAATAAGCACAGCAATAGCCAATGTGAACGCAAACTCTCTGAAAAGAAACCCGGTCAAACCGGTTAAAAATCCAATAGGAGCGTATACGGCAGCAAGAGTTAATGTCATCGCGATAACAGGAACTAATAACTGTCTTGAACTGATGAGGGCAGCTTGAAGACGTGGTTTTCCCTCGCGCATGTGTCTTGCGACGTTTTCTACAACCACGATAGCATCGTCTACCACCAAGCCAACAGACAAAACAATAGCCAAAATGGTTAGCAGGTTTAACGAAAATCCAATGACGGAGATAACTGCTACAGCACCTAATACTGAAATAGGAATGGTAACAAGAGGAACCAATGCGGTACGAAATGAACCCATCATCAGTAAAATAACAATACCAACTAACAAAACGGTTTCAATTAGCGTGGTAAATATCTCTTTTATCGAGTCACGCATGTACAAAGTGCCGTCGTAACCAGTGGTAATATGCATACCCTCGGGCAGCGTTGCATTTACCGCGTCAAGCTTCTCATAAAGGGCATCACCAATATCAATTTCATTTGCGCCAGGTAGCGCCCACACGGCTAAAAACACTGTGGTTCTGTCATCAAGTCGCGCGGTAACAATGCCTTCTGCCTCGCCAAGTTTAATATCGGCCACATCGCTAAGTTTAAGCTGACTCCCTGCATCGTCGCGTATGATTAGCTGTTCAAAGTCGGCAACTGTGCTTAGGTTGGTATTCGCCATTAAATCAATTCGCTGGAGATCATTTTCACTGTATCCCAAGGTGGCGATAGTATTATTACGTTGCAGAGCGCTATATACTTCGCTGGCACTCAGGCCGTAAACAGCAAGTTTCTCTGGGTCAAGCAGCACCCGCATAGCCGGGTTTCTCCCACCTTCTAAAGTAACTTTTTGCACGCCATTAATGTCATTAAGTACTGGCACCACGTTGCGAATCAGGTAATCACTCACTTCGCTGCGGGTTTCATTTTTTGCTTCAACATCAAGATAAAATACTGCATATGGGCTATCGGCACGCACAATATCAATAGACGGGTCTTCAGCGCCGGTAGGTAGCTCAAACTTAATCTGATTTAGTTTAGTAGTGAGATCAGATAATGCATCTGTGGTGTCGTGATTAAGCTCAAGCCAAGCCGTTACTTTGCTCAAGCCTGACGTTGTAACTGAGTCGACATAGTCTACCCCTGGAACCGTAGAAGTTACACGTTCGATGGGCTCGGTCACATAGCCCTTTACAACTTCAGCAGATGCGCCGGTATACACAGTGTTAATAACCAGTGACGCACTTTTAATTTTGGGATATTGCTGCACAGAGATGTTGTTTGCCGCGTTAATCCCTGCAAGCAGAATTAACACAGACAACACAATGGCAAGCACCGGCCTATTTACAAAGGCGTCCATTATTGACGGTTTGTTTTCATTAGGCATACTCATGGCTATTCTCCAGCGCCATTAAACGAGTTAGGCGCTTGGGTATATACCAGTAAACCTTCTGAGAGCTTAAATGCACCTTCGGTAGCGATAAACTCGCCACCTGTGAGGCCTTGTAAGATAACTTGGTTGTCTTTTATGCGCTCGCCGACGGTTACTTTTACAGGGTTTGCTCGCCAGTCGTTGTTGTCGTCGCGCTTAAGTTCATAAACATAGTTGCCAGTATGATCTCGATAAATCGCATTGGTAGGCACAAGTACGTGGTGAGAACTTGCTCCACTAACAATAACGGTAACCATTTGATTCGGGCTTAATACGTTATTGGTATTATCCAGTGAAGCGCGGTAAGTAATTTGACGGGAAGCGCTGTCTACCTGCGGATTTCGTGCGATAATTTCGGCAGAATAAGTTTCTTCCGACTGACCAATTACTGTAACCAAAACACGATTGCCAATAGCCGGTTGTTTGGCCGTTTGAGGCAACGCAAAATCAATCCATATGATATTGCTGTCACCAACAAGTTGAGTAATAACCGAATTTACATCAAGCATTTGACCTACCTGATAGTCTTCTAGGCCAACCACGCCACTGAACGGCGCCTTGATAGTTTTCTTCTGAATTACTGACGACAAGTTCTCAACTTCAGCAGAGGCAATTAACATTTCTGCTTCGGCCATATCCACGTCGTTTTGACTTGTTCGCTTTTGCGACAATAGCGTTGCTTGACGCTTGTACTGTGCTTTCGCTAATTTCAAACGGGCATGGGCGGCTTTCAAATTGGCTTGCTCGAGACTGCTATCTTGACGCAACAATACCTGATCAGCCTTAACGTTATCCCCTGGCGCAAAACCAACATAGGTGATTGGCCCTGCGTATTCTGTAGTAAGTGTTAACGACTTAGGTGCTTTGGCTTCACCTATCACGTCATAGCTATTCGCCAGTTCAACCGTTTCAACAACTGTGCTTTTCACACTGCCTGACGGTTCTGGAAAAGACTCACCAAACGCGATAGCTGCTTGAATTTGTTGAAATTTAACAAATCCGAGTGATGCTATAACGACAAAAATGAGCGCGATACTTATTAGCCAACGAGTTATGTTCATTATGTTAAGCCTCAATTAACGAAAGTTTAATTCTGTGAGTAGTGAAACGATGCGGTTGACCGTTTGTAACGTGAGCGGTTGTTGCCAAGGATAGCTGTTTATTAAGCGGATCATGCTTCGAATAAGGGGTTCATTGACATCTAAAGGGGCCGACAATGTCGCAGTACCTTCAATGATCTGCTTCGACTGTTGAATGCGAAGTACCCGTTCATGCCCTACCATCATCGCCCAGCTGCTCACTGTGATCTCCTCAATGAATTCATCGACATTCACGCTCTGTACTAGCTCATCTGCTTTAATACCATCAGACAGACGCGCTTTAAACATGGCTTCACACCCCGCGCCTGCATCAATCATTTTTTGTGTCCAACGCGGTGTTGCTTTGCGGATAACGGCATCATTTGTGGCAAATGACTCTAACTCGCTATCAAAGGGAAAGCGTTGTAATTTCTCTGGGGACAATAAGCTAATTGCGATAATTTTTTCAGGCGTGCTTAGTTCCAAATCCAGTATTTGTTGGAAAACTGAAGTTATGTGTGAAAAGGATTCAAATGCCAATGCCATGACAATGTCTTCTTTGCACTGAAAGTGCTTGTACACCGACCCCATAGAAAGCCCAGATTTAGATGCCACTTTGGCCATAGTAAAACTGGTGACGGACGAAGCAAGGATACATTCAACGGCAGCATCTATAATTTTTCTCTGCTGCTCTTCAGTACTGAATTTAGGGGCTGGCACTGTATTTACTCCATACATCACAAAAATCGAACCCTATTCGAATGACATTCGAATGGGGTTCAAATTATAGTAAATAAAGTAAAAATGTCACTTATTTTTTGTTCAGGAATCAATTCGGAACGCTTTACTGTTTTTTTAGGGAGTATTTATCTTAAGTAGACTTTTGCGCTCAAATTTCGATATTAACAATGCGTTACCTAAGCTTGATAATGTACTGCTACTATACTTAGCTGCCATCAAAACATTATTTATTACTAAGATTAAATTTTCACCTCAACACATTCAGGTAAACGCCTTGTTTAAAACATGTATATTTTTTGATAACGTGAGCGTTCTATAGGAATGGAGCATTTAGCACCTGATTTTGAAAAGGATCTCTAAATTGGCTAAAACATTAACTAAAGCCACCGCCATTCTAGCGCTTTTGTTTAGTATCATTGCATGCGAAAAAGCATCTACATCAAACACAAGCAGTGCCATAAATGCGCTTAAGCAACATACATTCAAGCTTTACAGTAAGGATGAATTTTCTGGCTCAATACTGATAGCTAAAAATGAGGAAATATTGATACATGAAGCTATTGGTTATTTTGATAGAGCCGAGAAAAAGCCCTTAGATACAGATGCTAAGTTTCGATTAGGTTCTTTAAACAAGATGTTCACCTCAGTAGGCATCCTGTTGCTTGTAGAGAAAGGTAAAATCAATTTAGATGAGCCCATGAATACATACCTACCCAATTTCAAAAATAAATCGATCTCTGAATTTGTGACAGTACATCATCTTCTATCTCACACTGGTGGTACAGGCGATATTTTTGGCCCTATGTTTGATCAAAACAGGCTCTCACTAAAAAGCCATGATGATTATGTGAGGCTGTATGAAGACCGAGGAGCCACTATGCCACCCGGAAACACTTTCCAATACTCGAATTTTGGTTTTATTTTGCTTGGGAAAATAATCGAGAATGTGTCGGGCCAGGATTACTATGAATTCTTAAAAGAAAACTTATTTAGTGAGCTCGATATGAAAGCAACCGGCTTTGAACCTGAAGAGCGAGTTTCAAGAGAATTAACGAAAGGTTACATGCGCGTCGAAGATAAATGGGTAGATAACAAAGATACCCTTCCTTGGCGAGGAACTGCAGCAGGTGGTGCATATTCAACAACAGGAGATCTTTTTAAGTTCGCAGTTGCTCTAAAAAATGAAAAGTTGATAAGTAAAGAAACATTAAATTTAGCAACGACCAAACACGTCGCTATGGGAGATGCTGCTTATGGCTATGGGTTTGGAGTTTTTGGGGAAGGAGAGTCATTCTTTTATGGTCACAACGGTGGTGCGGCCGGAATGAGTTCATGGTTATCAATATATCCTAAGAGTGGATACATCATTATTGTGCTTAGTAACTACGACCAACCGATTGCAGATGAGGTACAGCGCTTTTATGTAGAACAAGCTAATCTCAATTAAGTAACAATATTTGGTAAATATCGACAAATATCTTATACAACCCCTAACAAAAGGCGAAAGGCGCTCAATCATAAGGTGTGTTAGTTGGCTGTAAAATCACGGTGTCCGACTTTACCAGTAGGTCCACTGTCTCTATGATAAGGAGCATGTTGAGCGGGTTGCTAAAGCTTATATAAAGCATGCAGAACACAATGGTATTAAGGCTTTATTCGTTTTAGCTTTTGCAACCCATAAAAATATTCAACAACACTATAAATTACGGCACTAAAAAGTATATAGATGAGTAACGCTGAAAACATAATATACGCCTATTTATTTAATACATTTTCCATTTCGCTTTTAGTGTTCAAACGGGCAAGTAAGATAAACATACTGTCTCTACCATACTGCTATCCCTGAACAACCAAATACGCTTTTATGGTGTCTACGAAAGAAGATAGTATCGTGACAATATTGTGATTTTTTTATGAAGTGTTTTATTGGAAAGGACTTTGAGCCAATAACTATACGTGTAGACAAGTACATCACTTACACTAAGCGGGTAACCTTACCGTACTTAGTAGCAATAAAAATAAAACTATGGAAAAGCACTCTGATTAAAACAATACAATATAAGACTTTGATTATTAATTACTTTACAACCTAGAGCGCGCATACTTGTGTAGATAGCAACTTACGGACGCGCTTTCTGGTCTTAATAATAAACACTTTGCTGTTAAAACGTATCGAAATGGTCAACACGCTTTAATCTTGAATATTGTTCCGCCCTATTTCAGCAACAACGTTTGGCAGGGTAATAAGCGTAGCAAATTGTAGAAAAACGCTCATCATCAGCGGGCGCAAGTTATGTGAATCAGTTATAAAAATGATTTCTTTAAACACCCAGTAAATGCACAGTAGGCAAATCATTGACAGCAGTAGACCTGCTCTACTTTCCGACCCAACACCCGTTTTACGCTTTCCATCGCGGTAAACTTTAATAGACAGGAACAGTAGCAATGTACAAGCAGCAGATAAGACACTTACTTTTAGCAATATTCCTGTTACCTTTTCCGAATTAAAAAGTGCAATTGCCACACACGAGGAAATATAGATAGTTACAGTAATCCACTGAATATATCTAAAAGGGAGCAGTTGTTTTCCAATAACAGAAATACGCTTTACGGCAACATCAACACTGTTCTTAAATAGTAACAAAGGGAGCAACTGGAATACGAAAAATGCACCTAGAATAGCCAGCTGGGTACGTGTTTGCTCAAATAAACTAGCAGAGAAACCAAATAGCAGTATTAGGGCCCCACACACCAATACGACCATATTGGCTTTCAAAAAGAGAGTATTAAGTGCTTCGGAAGGACTTAATATTTTTCTCAAAATTCCCCACGGTAAGAAGGCATTAATTAGTATTAATTGCACGAAGGTTGATATTTGAAAAGCGATTAGAGGCTCCATAGCGACTCCCAACAACAATATGATTGTATTTACATTTGTGGAGTATAGATTGCTCTACTATTTTGAATCACCACAGAACGTGCATACTGCATTGCAGCACGTACAATAATGAAGATATGCGTTTCATTGAGTTAGATCGTTGCTTTACTTTTTTAATCAAAACAAAAATTAAAAGCGATGATAGTAATATGACTGGAAGCCAGAACGGCATAACAAAATATATTAAAATGGTGCGTCTACCCTGATTCG
This sequence comes from Alteromonas sp. KUL42, assembly GCF_006538325.1. Lineage (GTDB taxonomy): Bacteria > Pseudomonadota > Gammaproteobacteria > Enterobacterales > Alteromonadaceae > Alteromonas. The sequence continues at coordinate 55,965 of NZ_BJKK01000008.1, read as the reverse complement.
AACAGGGGACCTCTACCATGTCAAGGTAGCGCTCTAACCAACTGAGCTATAGACGCATTTTGAGAGTGCTTTTCAGCGAAGTAAAAAGCGGTGTTGAAAAGTTTAAAGAAATAAAACCTTAGCAACGGCGCGTATAATACTGAGGCTAGTGCTTGCCTGCAAGAAAAACTTAATCAACAGAGTGTTAAGTGCTTATTTTGTCGGCAATACAACAAAAATAAGCACTAGGTTTTTATTCGTCTTATTAAATCTGCTTAAACGGAAGCGGTTTAATGCTATCCACAAGGGTGCCATCGCTAACCGCTTTTATGAAGTATTCCCCTAATCGATCCGTTTCTTTAAGTACCGTTTGCCAATATTTAATTCGCGTATTGGCATCAAGCACTTCAAAGTCTTTCCTATCGGGAATTTTACTGTAAGGTAAGTTAGCCACAAATGAGGCGGATGGCACTAACATAACCACATTGTCATAACTTGAGCGATGGGGCACTCTGCCCTTTAGCCCTTTATCAAACCAGCCGGGTATGGGTTTATTGTAAAAATGTGGGTACAACACCAAACCTTCATCTGGCCCAAAAGACACATCGAAGTGGTAATCTATTATACCCCCATCGCGGTACATCCCCTTTGGTGCACCCTCTATTTCTTCTACGCCTTCAATAACGACAGGAATAGAGCCCGAAGCCAATAATGCTTGATGAATATTACCTTGTGTGAGTGAACAGTAATGCGTGGGAAGCTCATAAGGGTCATCTATATTAAATGTGGTGTTAGGTGTAGAGAATACATAACGTTCATAAAGCCGAGATAAGCGCTTTCTACTGACTGTATTCATGGCTGCACTCATGGCCAAGCCTGAAAGTTGTCTTACTTTACTTTCGTAACGGGTGGCACCTAAACACTTTGCCACAATTAAATGCGCTTTAAAGCGGTCATTATTGAGTACTTGTTGTTTTCCTGCGTCATCGACCATTATTTTTAGTAAGTCTTCAGCTTTTTGCGTTATTTCCCGTGCAGTGGGTTTATCGCTACTGTAAGTGGTTGTCGAGTAAGACTCTGCCAAGCGATTAATTGCCGCAAGTGGATCATCTTGAACTGCACAAATGGTTCTAAATGCACCGGCTGATGAACCAATGACGTGAATTTGATGAGAAACGTTAGCGAACCACTCAGGAAACAAGACCCTGTCTAACCCAGCCAGTGAGAACCATTTTGGACCACCGGAAGCACCAAGAAAATAACTGAAAATTTCTGGCGTGAAGCCATGCTTCATAATAGTTTCGCGCGCTTTTTGACCTGCGTATACTTCTAGAGGTAACACTTACTATCCTTTATTTGTCTTTTATTTACTTTTTATTTGACTTTTATTTGTCTGGGCTCACTACCGTTTTTCTTTGTTGGTAGATATGTCCTGTCTTACATTTCGCTTTGAATAAAACAGTAAACGAGAGCATGTTGACCTTCGACGATGTAGATGAAATTTAACAGTTAAAAGCGCAAAAGTAACTATGGCATAAGAGCAAGCGTGACAAGCTTTGCAGTAAAATAGCCAGATCAAAGGCGAAAACTAGGTGGTGAGTGAGGTGGTAAGTGCTGCTATTACTTTTAAGAATGTTTCATACTCAGTTTCAGTGATACCCGCTAATTTTTCTTTTTGCCATTTTGCGACCAGTGGCACCAGTGTTTGATAAACTTCCTTTCCCTCGTCGGTAAGAAAAACTTCTGTCGCACGCCTATCTTCCTCACTTGGGCTACGGAAAATTAGATTATTATTTTCCATAGTAAGTAACGCACGTGAAACCTGTACTTTGTCTAGTCGTGTCGCAAAAGCTATGTGTTTTGCCGTAAGCGCCCCTCTGGGAAGGTTATTTTTAGCTTCTGTGATTTCTTGTTCATCTGATTCAATCGAAGAAGGCTCAGGAGGTATAAACTCAGTAGCGATAAGCTCATTGGGCATAATCTCAGCCACTTCACCTAAAGTTGCTAAAATACGCCATTGCGGCATGGTAAGTTGATAAGGTGCATAAACCTTGTAAAGTGACTCACTTAAGTCGCTGGAGAGCATAGCTACTTTATACGCTAACATTTCATTTAGTTTCATATGCCCTTTATCCATCTTTCCATTCCTCGTCACAATTACTCTTCTCAATTACTCGCAAAAGGTCATCACCGAAGATCATGTTAACTAGAGCGTGTTGAACTTTGTAAGATCTTAGCGTTGAAAGCCCCATCTCTCGCAATGCACTTCTCGCGTAAAACCTTCGTGTAAACTTATTAAAACAGCAGATTAAAAAATGCCGCCCTTCTATTTTGTGCTTAACAATTGATTTACACCGTTAATCCTTCTAGCCTAAAACAATTAGTTTCATTTGCAACTAATTAACTTGAAAAATAATTCACCCCAAGACGTCATTGGGTACTGATTGTGCAGGATTTTAGTAAGCATTTTGATATGACTAGCCTTGTAAGGGCACTAACGAAGAATTCAGTGGAATAGCTAAATGGATAACTTAACGTATTTAACGGGTTTTAATAACGAGCACGAATCAGAAGCTTTACCCGATGCCCTACCCAAGGGGCAGTTTAGTCCTCAAAAAGTAAACTATAAGCTGTATGCAGAACAGTTAAGCAGCACGGCATTTACTGCCCCAAGAGCTGGTAATCGCAGAAGCTGGACGTACCGTTTACGTCCATCTATTGCTATGGGTGATTTTGTTGCTGTAAACAATGGACTTGTTCGAACCGCGCCTGAAACAGCAATACCCTGCCCGCCCAATGTACTTCGTTGGAACCCCGTTCCTCTGCCCAATCAGCAAACTGATTTTGTTGATGGAATAGTTACTATTGCCACCAATGGAGATGCCAAAGCACAATTAGGAATAGGAATTCACTGCTACAGCGCTAATAAGGCTATGGAAAACAAGGTGTTTTACTCATCAGATGGTGAAATGCTGTTTGTTCCTCAGCTTGGAAACATGTTAGTGACCACTGAGTTCGGAAAGTTACATGTTTCTGTGGGTGAAATTATGGTGATCCCCCGTGGTGTAAGGTTTTCAATAGCGCCAATCAATGGGCCTATTCGCGGCTACATATGCGAAAACTATGGTCATCCATTTGTACTACCAGAGCGTGGGCCTGTTGGTGCGAATGGCTATGCCAATCAGCGCGATTTTCAATATCCAACGGCATGGTTTGAAGACAACGACATACCACATACGATGATAAACAAGTTTTGCGGTAACTTATTTGAAGCACCACTAAGTCATTCACCGTTTGACGTTGTGGCATGGGTTGGCAATTCAGCCCCTTATAAATACGACCTATCACGATTTAACGTGATGAATACAGTGAGTTTTGATCACCCTGATCCCTCCATCTTCACTGTACTTACCTCTCCTTCCGATTTGGAAGGCACGGCTAACGTTGATTTTGTAATTTTCCCTCCGCGCTGGATGGTTGCAGAACAAACCTTCCGTCCTCCTTATTATCATAGAAATATAATGAGTGAGTTCATGGGGTTAATTGAAGGTACGTATGACGCAAAAGAACACGGTTTTGTGCCAGGTGGAATGAGCCTACATAATTGTATGACGCCACATGGACCTGAAGCTGAAGTATTTGAAAAAGCATCGAATGCCGACCTTGCTCCACAACGTTACGAAAACACGTTAGCGTTTATGTTTGAGTCTCGTTATCCCATCGTCCCCACTGAATTTGCGATGAACTCAGAGATAAGACAACGCGACTACCTTTCCTGTTGGAAAGGATTAAAAAAGTATTTTGATGGTGAAAAATAGTTATCGCACCATCTCTATTGGCTTCATTTCAACAAGGCGAAAGGGGCACACAAAAACTGCGCTCCTTAGCCCCTATCCAGCATTTAAAAGCGCACTTTACAAATCATCACATTGCAGCAAGCAGTAAAATCACAACCGACAATTTATATATTTAGCTGCTCGGTCTTCTACCCTAATATGAATTTACTGCAATTAGAATGTTCCGTAATTTAAATGTAGAGCAACATAAATGTACCGTAATATGAACACTTCCCCTTATACAATAAATTACATAAAGTCCATTCAAAACAAAACCTTAATCATCCCAGTAGCATCACAAATGCAGCATTAACAATAGGTGAAAACTTTTCGTTACACCTTGTCTTTCCATTCCAAAAATGGCGTATTCTGTAGCACTATTGCTTGCTTTTTTACCTCGCGCTTACAATCGAGTCATAAAGCTACAATAAATACAATGTTGAGGAAGCATGACCATGGCTGATTTATTCGACAATCCAATTGGTTTGGATGGGTTTGAATTTCTTGAATTCACAGCACCAAAGAAAGGAATGTTAGAGCCTATCTTCGAAGCGATGGGTTTTACGCGCGTTGCTCGCCACAAATCAAAAGACGTTGAACTATGGCGTCAGGGCGATATTAACCTACTTAGCAACTACGAGAAAAATTGCCACGCATCTTATTATGCTGAAGAACACGGCCCATCAGCGTGTGGTATGGCCTTTAGAGTAAAAGACTCTCAGAAAGCGTATAAAGAAGTACTTGAACGCGGCGCACAGCCAATGGACACGCACACGGGTCCAATGGAGCTTAGGCTTCCTGCGATCAAAGGTATTGGCGGCGCAATGCTCTATCTTATTGACCGTTATCAAGGTGAAAATACCATTTATGACATCGACTTTAATTGGCTTGAAGGTGTCGATCGTCATCCTGAAGGTTGTGGTTTCCACACACTTGATCATCTAACACACAACGTTTATCGCGGTCGCATGAATTTCTGGGCAAACTTTTACGAGAAGCTATTTAACTTCCGTGAAATTCGCTACTTCGACATTAAGGGTGAATACACAGGGCTATTGTCAAAAGCGATGACGGCCCCAGACGGCAAAATTCGCATTCCACTGAATGAAGAAGCTGTTGGCGGTGGCGGTCAAATTGAAGAATTTCTAATGAAGTACAACGGCGAGGGGATCCAACACATCGCTTTTGCCTGTGATGACTTAGTGTCTTGCTTAGATAAACTTAAAGCGAAGGGCATGAAGTTCATGACAGCGCCGCCAAGCACGTATTACGACATGCTTGAAGAGCGTCTTCCAGGACATGGTGAAAATGTTGATGAACTTCAAAGTCGCGGTATATTGCTAGATGGTACAACCGAAGGTGGAGAGCCACGTTTGTTGCTTCAAATTTTCTCTGAAACCGTGTTCGGACCTGTTTTCTTTGAATTTATTCAACGTAAACAAGACGAAGGATTCGGCGAAGGTAACTTCAAAGCGTTGTTTGAATCAATTGAACGCGACCAAGTGAATCGCGGTGTTTTGAACAAGTAACGCTTTATACGCTCAATTTAAAATTTTATTAATAGGTAGTGAGTAATTCCTGAATCGGTTTTACTCACTGCCTTTTTCGTATAACGCACATACAGCTCCAGATGGGTCGCGAATAACGCAAAAGCTGTCGCTGCCGTGATGTCTTACTTCTCCAATCAGCTCCCCCCCATTGGAACAAACCGTGTCAATAGAAGCAGTTAAATTCTCTACAGTGAAGTAATTCACCCACCCGCCCGGCAATGACTCATTAGTGCCTCTCTTGTGGCATATTCCTCCTACTGGCGTACCATCAGGCTTCATCATGACATAATCATTGTACCCACCCATATCAATAGGCTGTTTTGTCCACCCCATTACGGCTTGGTAAAACTGAACTAAGCTTTCTGCATCTTGTACGGTGATATCACACCATGCTGACTGCGACATAAAATTCTCCTACTGGTTAACCAGAATACCTGATCGGTTGACACGATCGTTGATATGCACTTTTGTAGTGCACCACGCCTGACAAACGCCAATCGCGCTTAAAAAGTACCACATTGTCAAGACAAGAAATTGCAAAATGAATAAACATTTTTTACTTTAACTCTAGACACAGCCTGTGGAAAATGCTTGCAAATTTGATAATGTTATCCACTGCACATTGTTTGTACAGTTTATTTATTGTTTTATTATCAATAACTTACACAAACACTCCAAACTACTCAACAAACTTATCCACAGATAAAGTGGATAACACGTAGCACTTAACCACAGTTAGTGGTTTAATGTGAACATCTTCGACATTATCATTTTTTCGGTATCTTATGCCCAAACAGACACTCTTAGTTCGCGAGTCTTTATTTACCATTCACAGCTTAGATCCAGACAGTGATATTCCAGCATCGGTATTAGCAAGCCCACTTTTCTTCTTGGGAAAAACAGAAGAAGAACTGTCGATTGTAGTACCCAATACCATTAACGTCTCCTCAATAGATTGTGATGAAGGTTGGCGTGCAATGGAGCTTCTAGGTCCTTTACACTTATCTTTGATTGGGATCATGGCACAAATCGGCCAAGTGCTCGCTGCTGCAAAAGTGTCAATTTTCGTGGTTTCGACCTTTGACACCGACTTTTTCTTGGTAAAGGAAAACAAGTTGTCAGATGCAGTTTCTGCCCTCAAGAAAGCTGGATACACAGTGAATGAGGAAAAATAGTATTGAACAACAAACTATTACAATACCCACCCAGTGATTTTAAGCGACAGTTTGATATCGCCAGTCCCTTTACTGGCCAAGTAATAGCCCTTTCTGCATTAGAAGACGTTTTAGTTAAAAATGGTTTTTTTTGGGCCAGGTGCAGCTGTATCCTCCACCTCTAATACGGTAATGGCGCCTTTTGATGGGGTTGTTTTAACGGTTTGCCCATTAGACTATGCCGTTGAAGTTAAATCCTCAGCGGGCCTTAGATGCAGAATAAAATACGGTAATGACACGCAGCATTTATATGGAGCTCAATTTTCATGTTCCTTTAAGCCAGGTGACAAATTTTCAATTAAACAGCCATTATTTACGATTAACAGTGCTTGGTTGAAGCAGCAAGGCGTTGCAAATATTTGTATAATGACGGTTTTGAATGCCCAAGCGTTACAAGGTGTTATGCCCACCCAAAGAAGGCATGTTGAAGCAGCAGAAGATACGCTTTTCTCTCTTTACTTATAAATCCTCAGTACGTTAGGCTTTCGCACACAACAAGTAGTTTGGACATTATTCATGAGTACATTCCTTTACGGTATTCCCAATTGTGACACCATAAAAAAACGCAAAAAAGTGGTTAGCAGACAATAACATTACCTACGCGTTTCACGACTATCGCAAAGACGGCATAGAGGCTGACTTTTTAGCTAGCGCAGAAGCAGAACTTGGCTGGGAAGCTATGCTAAATAAACGCGGTACAACGTTTCGTCAACTAAGTGATGAAGACAAAAATGATATTGATAAAGAGAAAGCGTTGAAATTATTGCTACTTCACCCTGCTATGGTGAAACGCCCTATTTTATTTCACAATAACGCTTATCACATTGGATTTAAGCCAGCCCAGTACGAGGAAATATTTTGTTAAACGACTCAGTTATCGATATTGCCAAAAATCTAATGAACCGCCGCTCGGTAACACCGGAGGATGCGGGATGTCAGGATGCAATGAAAGAATTTCTAGGCACACTGGGTTTTAACAATGAGACCATGGTGTTTGACGATACTACCAACCTATGGTCTCGTCGCGGTACAACTGAGCCTGTATTTTGCTTTGCTGGGCATACGGATGTGGTACCTAGCGGGCCTGAGAATGCATGGAAAACACCACCGTTTGTCGCCACTGAGGTTGATGGCTACCTTCATGGCCGTGGCGCGGCTGACATGAAAGGCAGTTTAGCGGCGATGTTAGTCGCTACCCGTGAATTTGTACAAAAATACCCTAATCACAAAGGCAGTATTGCGTACCTTATTACAAGCGATGAAGAAGGCCCGTTTATTAATGGCACAACACGGGTCATTGACACATTAGAAGCACGTAATGAAAAAATCACGTGGTGTGTGGTTGGCGAACCATCATCAACCGATGAAGTAGGCGATATTGTTAAAAATGGTCGTCGAGGCTCATTAACCGGTGACTTAGTGGTTAAAGGCGTACAAGGTCACGTTGCCTACCCTCATTTGGCCAAAAACCCTGTGCATATGGCAATGGCTGCCTTAGATGAATTGGCGAAGTCTCACTGGGATAACGGCAATGAATTTTTCCCGCCTACCAGTTTTCAAATTTCAAACATCCACGGTGGTACAGGTGCAGGTAATGTTATTCCTGGCGAACTCCACGTATGTTTTAATTTCCGCTTTTCTACAGAAGTCACTGATCAACAACTTATCGAACGTGTCACTGCTATTTTAGATAAGCATGAGCTTGACTACGAGATTAAGTGGACCTTCAACGGTCAACCGTTCCTAACAGATACAGGCGCTTTGCTAGAAGCCACTCAAGGAGCCATAGCAGCCGTTAAAGGAAACCCAACCGTACTTTCTACTGCGGGCGGTACATCAGATGGGCGTTTTATTGCACCAACGGGGGCACAAGTAATTGAGCTTGGTCCGGTAAACGCCACCATCCATAAAATAGATGAGTGCGTTAAAATGGCTGACTTAGAGCAACTCGCCGATATGTATTTCGGTATTCTTGAACGCTTACTCGCGAATTAAGCGAGTATGCGATTACACCAATGCACAAAGTAGATATAGAACAATGGCTTGGACAGCACAACGATTACTTAGTTGATGCTGGCCATGGCCATTTTTTACATCCTGAAGTATTAACTGATTTCACTGCAATGCAAAATGCGGCGCTTCACGATGGTATAGACTTACAATTAGTCAGCAGTTACCGTGACTTTTCACGACAAATGGCTATTTTCAATCGAAAATGGCGAGGTGACGCCACGCTACTTAATGCAGAAGGTCAAGTTCTCAACTTCAGTGCACTGACGCAAGAAGAAAAACTGCACGCCATACTTACATGGTCAGCATTGCCAGGCGGTAGTCGTCATCATTGGGGTACCGATATTGATGTTTACGATAAGCAGGCCGTCGCTCAATCGCAGCAACCATTTAATTTGATTTGCGCAGAGTATGAAAAAAACGGCCCGTGTTATTCACTGGCTTGCTGGCTTGAAAGCAATATGGCCACTTTTGGCTTTTACCGCCCTTTTGATGAATACAAGGGCGGAGTAGCTAGAGAACCATGGCATCTTAGTCATAAATCAACCGCAACCTATTTTGAAAAAGCAAGAAACTTAGACGATTTAGCACACGCCATTTCACAAAGTGACATTGACGGCAAAGCATATATACTTTCTCAGCTACCTTTATTGTACACTAGGTATGTGCTGAACAACGGGCGAGACTAAATTACCGCCTCATTTAGATGTGTGGTACTTGCTTAGCTATTAAGAGAACATCATGGATTTTACTTGGGTTATTGTCATTATCGTCTTAGTACTTGGTGTGGTAATTGGCAATATCACACTTTTGAAATACAGTGCAAAGTTTAAGTTCCCCACGCCTTTGAAAACTGAAGACGGCGAAGAGCAAAATACCCATACTGATGGGACTTCAAAACAAAGCCCTCAAAAAAAGAGCAAGGGCTTTGATGACGATGACGAGTGGTAGAAGCTATTTTCGTGGGAATTCGTTTAATTTTTTTCATATTTAACAACTGTAAATACTCAACAATATCCTGTTGCTCACGCCTTTGAGCGTCCATCAAAAGTGTATTCCCCTGATGGTCTTTTAGGTTAAAATCAGCCCCGCGTTCTATTAAAAATTTCACCCGTGCAAGATCGCCATAGTAACCGGCCATATGCAGCGCAGAATCCCCTCGTTCATCTTGAGCATTAATATCTGCGCCTGCGTTAATAAGCACTTGCGCTAACGCTGAAACATCATCACCAAAATATTGCCACATTAAACGGCTCAGATAATGCTGCCCTCGAAATCCACGGTGAGTTAAGTCTGCTCCTGCTCTTGCAAGATAAGAAAAAAACCGCCCATTGCCCTGCTTCAACGCATAATCCATCAAGGGCAATTCATTAATCGTTTCATTTATCAAAGTTGGAGAGGCATTCAACATAGCTTCAAGCAACGCCAAATCGTGTGTAATAAAAGCGTGCATTAATATAGCTTCAGTAACCTTCTTTGATATGTGCCAATTGTTGCCTCTTTCAATTAATTCCAATGCTTCTCCGCGTCGCCCCGAGCGCAGCAAATATAATATATCACTGTCGAGTACAGGCACCTTTTGATGAGCTCTCTGCTGCTCACGTAACCATTCAATATGCGTAGATATTCTCGAGTAATGCTCTGTGGCACCGTAACTACCTTGAACGTCTGCTTCCTGACAACAGCTTACACCAGCCAAAAATGGAACGCCTGATTGGAAAATGAAGGCAGGACCGCCACTATCGCCTGTACCACTCACACCTTCAAACTCAGTCCCCTCAGCGGGTTCATTGAACTTAAATGACATCCAATGTCCATCTGTTATAGAAATAACATTTGTTGCACCGCGAAAAACACCGTCTCTTAGGCTATCTCCGGTTAAACCGTTACCCGTTGTGCCATTTCCTATTAGTGTAATCTGCTTGCCTTTTTCATCCTTATTTTCGTATAAAGGCGCATACTTTGCGCCAATCAAAGGCCACGCCAATTGTAAAAGCGCAATATCAGAATCGCCGCTTTTAGCAAAATCTGGGTGGCCAATGATGTGCGTAACAGGGTATTCGTTTTGTAGGTGTGTAATGCTCACGGGGTAATGTTCATTTGCATTAACACAATGGGCAGCTGTTACTAACCAGTAGTCATCTATGACTGTCGCGACGCAGCTGTCTAAATGTGCCACGTAAGGTGTTAGATCCTTTGCTAATTGCTGGTATTCGGCGTCAGGTTTGTCATGGCGAATAACAATGGCGTTTGCATCAAAGGTTGTTGATATGCTGCTTAGAATAAGTACCAAAGGCGTTGTTTTTATTATATTTAATATTGGCTGTAGATTCATTTAATTACCTTGAACTAACGTGTTTGTGATTAAATACGCTTTACTCAGTCGCGCTAACGCTGCAATCCCATGCTGTGTAGCGCACTGTGTTAACGTATTGTGGAAGCGTGTAGTTACGCGGGATAATTAACAATACAGAAATGATGTTGTTTTCCTTAAGGAAACCTTAGGGCATTAAAAATCAAAGAGTTAGATATAGTGGCAGTACAAAAAACAATAAATATTAAAAAGCCATTTTGGTTAAATGACTACTATATTGAACCGGAAAAAGGTTTGATTACTCGCGCAGATGAATTGTCTGAAAGAGGTATTGTTCCCCCATCAGATCAGGCTGTTTTGGTAGAACCAAAAGTCATGCAGGTATTGTTACTTTTGGTAGCCCATCACACAAAATTAGTGAGCCAAGAAGACATATTCACTGCTATTTGGCCACGATCAATTTACAGTCCAAGTTCTATACAACGTTGTATTGCTATTCTACGCAAAACACTCGGCGACAACGCAAAAACGCAAAGCGTAATAAAAACTCACCCCAAAAGAGGTTATAGCTTAGTTGCGAATGTATATCAGCCAGAAAGCGATCCCCGTAGCGTCAATGAAAAATCCGAAATTGGCGAAGCACAATCACCTAACAAACAAGTTATCACTCTGTTTCTCTCACCTTTGGTTGACTACTGGAAGTCAATCACCGCTATTTGTATCTTAGGTATTAGTTTATATTTTGCAGTTAGAGCTTATTGGAACGAAAAACCTTTGCCTGCTTTTCAGCAGGTTGCACTGGAAGTATTGTCTGCAACTGAAGAGGACGAATACTTTCCTCGTTTCTCTCCAGACTTACGCAATACAGCATATATAAAAGAGTCTGAAGATAATGCTTCGCTATGGCTTCGAGACAATCAAAGTAAGAATCACCAACTTCTGTATACGTCACCTCTCCCTATTCTCTCGTTTGCATGGCTTGGCAATAACCAATCATTGATTTTTACTGAATTGGATTATGTTGATGACAGCGCTCATTTTCTCATAAAGCGGTTAAGAATTAGCGATAGCTCAGTTGATGTTCAATTACTTCACGCACTTACGGGCTTTATCTATCTTACCGACATTAACATAGCTGATGATCATATTATGTATGCTCTGGTACAGTCTGCTGATTCATATAATATGCGTGTTCTTCAGGTTGATTTGATAACAGGGCAAGAGACATTTTTATCCCCTCTTGAAGAAACAGTTACCGTACGTGATATGGCTTTGTCTCAAGATGGGCGTCATTTAGCGTTAGTTGCTGAAGAAACGCGCTCACAACAACAGAAAATTTTTGAATATGACATTGAAAAGAAAAAACTCACCCACCGCATTACACTTGATGCCTCGCATATTAGGGTAAGTTGGCATCCGAACAACAAAACTTTGCTGCTTAGCGATACGCAACAGATGCGTATACTCGACAGTGAGGGTCAACTCTCTCAAGTTAATTACACTAGCTTCTCGCAAATCCAAGATGCTAGTTTTGCAGGTCCGAATCAAATTGTATTTAGTTTAGTAACTCGCGATGCTGATATAGTTAGTTACCCATTAGATAAAACCGAGCCCTTACTGACACCTTTAGATGTGGTTAATTCCACACAAATTGATCATAGCGCACGTCTTTCTCCCCTTGGCAAGCAAGTAGCCTACGTATCACAGAGGCCAAATACTCGACAACTATTTATCACCAGCGGGAGTAAAGAAAGGGAGCTTATATCGTCTGACAGTAGTTCAATGCCATTGAGCGCCCCTTTATGGCAATCAGAAACATCGCTTTTTGTCGCAGTTGGTGAAAAACTCAAACGAATTGATACACAGTCTGGCAACACAGAAGACTTTCATATAGAAGCAAATATCACCCATCTACTTAGCTGGCATGAAGATAGCCAAACCCTACTTGTTACCTTCAAACAAAACGACAATGTATGGATTGGTCGATTTTCCCCGCAAACCCAGAGGTTAAGCACTATTTTTCCGATTAAGCCTGAGCAGGCGGCCCATGCCATTGGAAACAAAGATATTGTCGTTATTCAAAATAATAAGCTTTTCCTAGTTACCCCCAAAGGGAACCTTGCATTACTGTGGGACACAGACGCAGACAATATCGATATGTCGGTAAATAGTGAAAGTGGAATGTTCTTTCAGGTAAGAAACCAAGGTGAGCATCAGTTGTGGCATTACGATTTGTCGGCAAAAAGTGCCACTCAAGTAATGACTGTTCCAAGCAATCAACTGCTCATCGACGTTAGCCAAGATGAGGGCACAGTGCTGTTTAGAAGGCTAGAGACAGAAATGGATATTGCCGCCATAAAACAGATAACTCGGCAATAGTGTAGCAGACAAACCTCGTCTTCTGGTGCGCATTCGCTAGTACGTTAAAACCCTTTCAAGCACCGTCTATCACTTAACCTCCTTTGAATTTAGGATCTTTGTTTTAAATTTTTATTGTAAAACGGTTGAAATATTTCACTTTCTGCCGATGAGGTTAGTAGACAGATAACAAACACCATTGCCGATGATATAAAAACTCGTTAATACTGGATATAACATCCATCAGACCTAATAACAAGAAGAGACGCGTCTATGAATATCCGCAGTAAACTCATCACCGCTTTCCTCGTCGCCGTTACCGTACCAATTATTGTATTGGTTGTAACAACAACGGTGCAGACGTTTACTCAGTCACGTGATTATTTTATTAATAGTGCTACACAAGAAATCCACCAAATTGACAATGCCTTCGAGTTGTTCTTTGAAGGAATGAAAGAGCATGTTCGCTATATGGCCAGCGATGAGCGTTTGTTAGCGGCGGCAAATACCGATATTACCAGTTACATCGGTAGAAGGGCAGATATGGTTCCCCTGCAAAACGGTGTCATTGAGAGCGAAATCTTTAAGTTTCACGGCCAGTTTAGAGACAAGCACCCTAACCTGCTTAACGTTTATATGGGCACGGAAACAGGGGGATTTATTCAGTATCCTCCTGAAACTATGGATAACTACGACCCGCGCAAAAGACCTTGGTATCAACAAGCCAAAAATGCATCTGGAAATGCGATTATAACCTCGCCTTATCAAGGTATTTCAGGTGGCCCGATGATATCTATTGCCACGACTATTGAGGGCTCAAGAGGGAGTACAATTGGCGTGCAATCTATTGATGTAACCTTAGATACGCTGACAAAATTGGTAAACGGGGTTAAGTTGGGTGAAACGGGTTACGTTATTTTAGTCGACCAAAACGGTGTGGTTCTTGCCGACCCGCGCAACAAAGCAAATAACTTCAAAAATATTAACGAGCTCAGTGGTAACCCACTTTATAAAGCGTTAAAAACTGAACGTGACAGCCACTTCACTGTTGATGGTGATGACGGTGAACTAACAGTAACCACCTATCGTTCACCTGCGCTGAATTGGCAGTTTGTAGGGGTTATTGAAAGCTCAGATATTGAAGCTCCAGCATGGAGTATCGTATCGACAATGATGGTTGTACTGATAGTCATGATTATTCTTTGCAGTGTTTTAGGCATTGTGATGGCCAATCGCATTGTTGCTCCAATCCACCGAATTAGCCGAAGTTTACGGGCTATTTCGGAAGGCAGAGGCGACCTCACTCAGCGCTTAGAAGTACGTGGCAAAGATGAAGTAAGTGACCTTGCGAATTACTTTAATGCCTTTTTAGATTCAATTCGCGATTTGATCACTGAAATCAAGCAGCAATCTGAGCACTTATATTCCGCATCAAATAATTTCACTAACATGGCGTCGTCTCTACAACAGGCCAGTGATAAGCAAGAGCGCTCAATTGAACAAGCAGCCACTGCCACTAATGAAATGGCCGCCGCTGCACAAGAAGTAGCGCGAAACTGTATTTCCACGCAAGAAGCCACTGAGCAAACGGATAAAGCAAGCCACAGCGGCCTGTCTATGATCCGCGAGACAGTTACACAAGTTGAGCAATTAAAACAATTGACTCAAGACTCATCTCAAGCAACCAAACAGTTGGAAAGTGAAAGCGATAATATCAACCAAATCCTAAACGTTATTAGGAGCATTGCCGAGCAGACCAACTTACTTGCACTTAACGCAGCTATTGAATCGGCGCGTGCCGGTGAACAAGGTCGTGGATTTGCCGTCGTTGCCGATGAAGTGCGCTCGCTAGCTCAACGCTCTTACGGTGCAACCGAAGAGATTGACGGCATGCTCACTAAGCTCATCGAGAGGACGCAATTTGTTTCTAATAAAATGGCCACAGGCTTAGATCAGTCTGAACAGGCTACGGATCAGTCTAACCAAGCACGAGCAACTTTCGAGCAGATAGGTGAGCTAGTACAGCAAATAATGAATCAAATCACTCAAATTGCCAGTGCAGCAGAAGAGCAATATCAAGTTTCAGAAGAAATCAGTCGTACAATATCCGGTATGCAGACATCAACTACTGATGTCAGTCATGCTTCAAAAGGACTTTCAAGTAACGCGGATAATTTGCTGTCTTTATCGAAAAACCTTAATGAACTGGTAGGTCAATTTAAGGTATAGAAACAACTGATTTTCATTCGTGCACAGCCAATACAAGAAGGGAAAGCCACAAGGCTTTCCCTTTTTAGTTTACAACGTCAGTAAATTCGTTATTTCAACAAAGATGAAACAGAAACAGAAACATTTTCAGCACCGCGATATATTTCATCCATAACTCCTTGGACTTGCGTTATCTGTTCGTTAGTTTGCTCTACATTCAAACGAACATTTTGCATTTGGTCCGATGCTTGACCTGACAACAATTTATTTTCACTTACCACCGACTCTATTTCTACCGTTGACTCGCTAGTTCGACTTGCAAGTTGCCTTACTTCATCGGCGACAACGGCGAAACCGCGCCCCTGATCGCCTGCTCTTGCCGCTTCAATAGCTGCGTTAAGTGCGAGCAAGTTAGTTTGCTCGGCAATAGCTCGAATAGTAGAGACAATCGCCTCAATATTACCTGATTGCTCTATGAGCTTTGACATAATTGCATTCGTTTTGTCTACTTGTTGACGTGCGGCATCAGATGAACTAACCGATTTTTTAAGCATCTCATTGCCTTTATCAGCAATCTGTGTAGTTTCTTCTGCAGTAGAAAAGGCCAATTCAGCCGCCTGCGTAACAAGCATTTTTTCTTTCACTTGTTCGGTAACATTAGTTGCAAACTTAATAACCTTTATCACTGTGCCCTCGGGCCCTATTATTGGATTATAGGTTGCCTCTAACCATATGGGATCACCACTCGCAGTGCGTCGTTCAAACAAACCAGATTGATGTTCACCTTGTCCTAATCGTCGCCAAAAATTGCTATTGTCAGCTAAAAACTCTTGGGTGCAAAACATTGAATGATGCTTATCTTGGATTTGCTCTAACGAGTATCCCATAGCATGTAAAAAATTATCGTTAGCTTTGCGTATGACGCCATCGGGTGTGAACTCGATTACAGCAGTCGACTTATCTAGCGATTCGGTAACAGCCTTACCATACGCGACCTCTTCCATTCTTTGCGTAACGTCACAGGCAATCTTCAGTACAGAGGTCACCGAACCGACACTGTCTTTGATAGGTATATAGGTCGCTTCAAGCCATACTGTCTGGCCATCCGGCTTAATTCGCTCAAACGTATTACTTTGCGAGTGACCATCTCTAAGCTGCTTCCAAAAATGCGAATACTCTTGCGAATCCGCATATTGTTTCAAACAAAACACCCTGTGATGCTTACCAGCAATATCTTGTGGTGTACAGCCCATAAGTTCACAAAACAGCGCGTTTGCTTCGATAATATCGCCAGTTGGCGTAAATTGGATGGTCGCAACAGACGCTTTTATACTCTCAAGCAAATGCCGACTAGCATCAGCAATAGCCTGCACTTTGCGCAACTCTGCATTGTGATGGGAAAGGGTAACAATCATCGCTGATCTCTTTTACTGTTCTAAAAAGTATTGAAGAAGTATAGATGATTATTTTAACTTGAGCTAAAAGTAAGAAAGCGGGCTTAGCCCGCTTTGATATACCCGGCAGAAAAACGAGTATAAGGTTGATTTAAAGATATATGACACATGATATGAACGTTAAAGTGGTGTAACCTTTACTGCTGTGCCACTAATACTTACCATTAGCATGCTGCCTTTGTCACCGATAACTTGATAATCAAGATCTATACCCACTACGGCATTTGCCCCCATGCCACGGGCTTCGTGTTCAAGTTCAGAAAATGCTAACTTTCGGGCCGTAGTAAGTTCTTCTTCATAAGAGCCTGAACGTCCACCAACAATATCTCGAATTGACGCGAACAGGTCTTTAAATACGTTTGCGCCCATTACTGCTTCACCAACAACAATGCCGTAATAGGCTTCTATTTTGTGACCTTCTAATGTGGGGGTAGTAGAAACAATCATAAATAACTCCTTTTAATGGAAATAATGCGTAACACCAATATAAACAATCGCTTAAATACTGTGGTCTTTTAGCGCCTCTTTTAACAACGCTAAACGTTGCATCGCATCGCGTTCATCATAAGCTTTAGTGGGCTGATTCCCCCAAACTGGTTTTGGCCATGCAATGTCATCTTCAAAGCGGGCAATATGGTGAACATGAAGCTGTCGAACCACGTTGCCAAGCGCGCCAACATTCAATTTATGCGGAGCAAAAAGTGTCTGCATTACACGAGAAACGTGTGCCGACTCTCTTAGCAACGCAATTTGTTCTTCATCAGCTAAATCAACTATTTCGGCTAGATCGTTTTTCCTTGGTACCAAAATGAGCCAAGGAAATTGGCTATCGTTCATTAACAATACACGACACAATGCAAGGTCGCATACAAAATATGTATCATCGTGTAAACGGCTATCTAATTCAAACATCAAGGTCTTCCAATTTGGTTGGGACCACGGTTAAAAGAGCACGCTGACCAATGGCAACATTCGCGTTAGGAAACACAATTGCTTCGCCATCGTACTCGGCTACGTACTGTTTACCCGACTCAGATGCCAGAACTTCACCTTTCGGAAAATCCATAAAGTTAGGTGTATCGTCTTCAAAATGAAGCGCAAAGTCTTCATGATGTTTATTAATCACTTGATTTACCCGATAGATATCAAGTGTGGCTATGTCAACCTCTGGTGCGAATTTTTCTTCACAAATCAATTGAGTAATTGCTTGTTTAGCATCTTCAAATCGGCTCATATCATTTTCACCAAACGGACGTACTTTACCCAGTTCAACCGTAAAGGCATGGGCATTGTGGTAGTAAGAAGAAAAGTAACTGAACGTCGTGGTGGCACTTTCTGAAAGCAATATAGTTTTCACGCCACAAGCAGCTAAAAATGCCAACTGCCCTTTGCTGTGCTTGCGCTCATGTAAATAAGGATATACCGCAAACTTTTCGTTTTTAGAGGCGCGAATAGCGGTGTGTAAATCATAATGAAATCGCATACCGTCATTTTGTTCAAAAAAATCAGCAACAGCTTCTTCTAATTGTTTAGCGCGCTTTCGCTCAATATTTATAAGCCCCTGCCCTTCAGAATGCGCCCCGCTAAACAAACGGTTCATATTTTCTTCCACAAACCGCTCCGCAATGTCCATCGCAGGTAAGTTTCCAAAAAGAAACAGTACATTGTGGGATAGGGTCAATTCACCTGTCAAAATGCGCTGGACAAGTTCATCACAAATCTCAATGGGTGCTGTTTCATTGCCATGCACACCACATGACAGCACAATTTGCTTCTTCTCAGATACAGTGGATTGCGGAAAAAAACGTATGATACCCGGTGCACTAACTTCAACCACGGTTCCATTATTTAGTGTGAATGTTAATGGGCTTTCAAAAAAAGAGGGAGAACGGCGTGATAATTCTAGAAATTGTCCGTTATCGATGAGTTCTTGCATGTCATTACCAAGAAAATGAAGAATGGCAATAGTGTAACGAGAGCGATAAACAAAATCACCCGCTCTTGGTAAATTAGATCTTTTGAAATGTCAGAATTTCTTTAACACACAAGGGTTACTTGGTATTTCATGTAATTGACACAGCAAAGCACAATCAAGCGTTAACTCGTAAAGGAGAGTTACCCACTATAATTTCTTGCTGTGATAGTTCTATAAAGTCTGATAATGGTACTGCGCGAGAAAACAAATATCCTTGACCACGTGTAACACCAACTTCTCTTAAAATATGCAGTTGTTCAATGGTTTCAATGCCTTCGGCGACAACAACACACCCTTTGGCATCACCAATAACCTTTGTTGCTTCAATAATTGCACGGTTAATGGGATCAGCCTCTAGTTCCATTACAAATGCTTTATCAATTTTTAATGCATCTAAATTAAGGTCTCGAATATAGGCAAGATTTGAATACCCTTTACCAAAATCGTCAACAGAAATTGACACTCCTAAATCCCGCAATTGGCCCAACTGCTTTTTAACCATTAACGAGTTGGAGAGCGCCACATCTTCCGTTAGTTCCAGCTCAATACGCGACAACGCAATGGAATAAGACTGACTAAGGGTTCTAAGTGTGGGAACGAGGTGATTGTCGTAAAGTTGCGTTGGAGAAATATTAACAGAGAGTGACAATGGCAGACGCAATGCTTCGAACTCAGCGAGAGTTCTAAATGCTTGCTCAAGCGTCCAATACCCAAGCTCATTCATCATATTATAGGATTCGGCAGCTTCAATTAGCGGGCCTGGAAAAAGCATACCATCAAGGGGATGATGCCAACGTAATAGACATTCGGCCCCTACCACCTTCAGGGTATTCAAATCCACTTTGGGTTGATAATAAAGCTCAAGTTCATTGTTTGCCAACGCTCGCTTAAGGTCTGCTTTTAATGCAAGGCTACGACCGGTATTTGTTTTGTTTATGGTAGAAAGCGCAAAGTAATTTTCATATTTATTTTCTTTTGCTTGTTTGAGTGCAGTCTCTGCACTAGACACAAACATGGTTAAATCAAATTCCTGATTACTATTACTGCTACACACAACTCCCACATTAAAATCTGCAATGAATGCTGTGTCCTCATAATGCATTGGCGTTTTAAAATGCTCCACCAACCGCTCGAACATCTTACGCAAAAAGTGCTCGTTGCTCTCGTTTGGAAATACAATGCCGAAAACATCACCACTAATACGTCCTAGTAAGACATTTTTACCGAATAGAAGCTGAATACGGTTGGCAATTTCTAATAAGAAACGATCACCGATATGAATGCCCAGGCTTGTGGTGACATCTGAAAATCTAACTACATCAACAAGCATAAGTGAAAGCGACTGATTCAGCGCTGCTTCTTTGGACACGCTATCAATAAACGCATAACGATTGGGAATGGTTGCCAGTGATGTGTGAACTTGGCTCATGATGTTTTCCTTGAGCGAAAACGCCCGTCGGTACTAAAAACAACTACTACTATAAAACCACGCTACTGATAAGTGCGCAACAAAACTAGCGTATTAGCTTACATACTTAATTATGTCATAATGTTTTGCAAAGAATACACTGAGCATCGTGTAAATCAAGGCATTTACCGACAATGCACCAAAAATATAAGATTAACCTAATAAAATAAGATCATTTAATATTCATAACTAAACAAAAAGCCCGGCGTGATTTCACAACCGGGCTTTTACCATTATGTTGCGTGTTTAGCTTTCAATCTTACAAGGTTGAAGCTTCCATACTCGCTCAACATAATCACGAATAGAACGATCAGAGGTAAACTTACCCATTTTCGCAGTGTTAATAATTGCCATTTCAGCCCAGCGATCTTTGTCTCTATACGCAGCATCGACAGCAATTTGAGCGTCAGAATATGCACGGAAATCAGCCAATACCATGTATGGGTCGCCGTTATCCAACAAGCTTTGTTTAATCGACACCAACGCACCTGGTTTGCCCGGTGTGAAGTAGTCGGTTTCTAACCAATCTAGTACCGCTTTTATTTCTGCATCTTTATAGTAGTAATCGTATGGGTTATAACCACTTGCTTTAAGCGCGTTTACTTCTTCTACAGTAAGACCGAAAATAAAGATGTTGTCATCGCCCACTTCTTCAGCAATCTCAACATTTGCACCATCCAATGTACCAATGGTAATCGCACCATTGAGTGCAAGTTTCATGTTACCAGTACCAGATGCTTCTTTACCCGCAGTGCTAATCTGCTCTGACACATCGGCAGCTGGGATCATTTTCTCAGCTAAAGACACGCGGTAGTTAGGCAAGAATGCTACTTTAATCTTGTTGTTTACACGTGGGTCGTTGTTGATTTTATCGGCAACCTTGTTAATTGCGTAGATAATATCTTTCGCCAATTTATATCCCGGTGCAGCCTTAGCGCCAAATACAAATACGCGAGGGTGCATGTCATAAGCAGGATTTTCCAAAATACGGCGATACAATGCCATTATGTGCAAAAGCGCGAGGTGTTGACGCTTGTACTCGTGAAGACGTTTTATTTGCACATCAAAAATGGCATTTACATCCACTTCTAAATCAAGAGATTTGCGAATTTCTTCAGCTAATAACTCTTTATTCTCAAGCTTCACTTTCATGAATTGCTTTTGGAATGTTTTGTTAGAAGCAAATTTCGCTAAGCCTTGAAGCTTGTCGAGATCTCTTGGCCAATCTTCACCAATTTTCTTATCAATAAGCTTAGAAAGCGCAGGATTACACGCTTTTAACCAACGACGCGGTGTAATACCATTTGTTACGTTGGTCAATTTACCTGGATACAGCTCATCGAATTCAGGGAAAAGCGAAGACTTCACCAAACGAGAGTGCATTTCTGCCACACCGTTGACTGCAAATGAACCAATAACTGATAAGTGGCCCATACGAACCATTTTCTCGTTACCTTCTTCAATGATAGAAAGCTTTGCTTTCATCGCATTGTTATTCGGCCACTTTTTATCGACCTCTGCCATGAAACGATGGTTGATTTCGTAAATAATTTCCAAATGACGAGGCAAGATTTTTTCAATCATACGCGCAGGCCACTTTTCTAAGGCTTCAGGAAGTAGTGTATGGTTGGTATATGCAAACACTTTTGTACTGATTGCCCACGCCTCATCCCAACCTAATTCGGCGCGATCGACGAGAATGCGCATTAATTCAGGTACTGCAATAGCAGGGTGAGTATCGTTAAGCTGAATAACAACCTGATCTGCAAAACGGCTCCAATCATCACCATGTGCACGTTTGTAGCGACGGATGATGTCTTTCAAAGAACAAGAACAGAAAAAGTATTGCTGAATAAGGCGTAATTCTTTACCCGCCTCAGTTTCATCGTTTGGATATAGCACTTTAGAAATGGTTTCCGCCTGTACGTTTTCACGTTGGGCATCTAAATAACCACCAGCGTTGAACACATCCCAATTAAAGTAGTCAGACGCTTCAGACTGCCATAAACGCAAAACGTTTACCGTTTTACCTTCATAACCTACTACTGGGATGTCCCATGGAACCCCTTTTACAATAGAGCCAGGATGCCATTCTTTGAGTACACGTCCATTTTCACCGTACTTGGTTTCCACATAACCGTATAAAGATACTTCTTGAATTGATTCTGGGCGGCAAATTTCCCAAGGGTTACCATAATCACGCCAGCTATCCGGTCGCTCAATTTGAGCACCACTTTTAATTTCCTGACGAAATAAACCGTGCTCATAGTGAATACCATAACCAATGGCAGGAAGCTCCATTGTCGCTAAAGAGTCGATGAAACACGCAGCAAGGCGACCTAGGCCACCATTACCTAATGCCATGTCAGGCTCTTCTTCTAGGATATCTGAAATTTCAACGCCTAATTCTTTCAATGCGCTGCTGGCTACATCAAACAAACCGAAGTTTTGCAGGTTATTCGACAGCAAACGGCCCATCAAGAACTCAGCAGAGAAGTAATGTACTGCTCGAGTATCATTTAAATAATGGCTCTTTTGGGTTTTGCGAAGCCCTTCTAGAACTTGTTCTTGAATAGCTGCGCATGTGGCTTTCCACCACGCGTGGTTGTTTGCTTTATTTTCGTCAGTACCTAAGGTGCAATGAAGATGTTTGATCACGGCAGCTTTAAAAGCTGTCTTATCTATCGTTGGAGAGGGTTGCGTCTTGGTCGCTTTAGCGTTCATTGTGCGTCTCACTCTTAATAAGCGGTGCTCGGGCACCAGAAAACGTAATTTAATTACAGAATAAACTAAGAATATGACAGCAATATAGCAGCACTTAAACGATTATGTTGTAAATTTTTTGTTAAAATTACAAAAAATCGCATGAATTCGTATGCAATCATGCGATTTTTAACATTAGATTTACAATTAAATTTTAAACAAGGTTATTTTTTAGGCATTAGGCGATGATTTTACTTACTAGCTCTTCAGCTTCAGAAATCAATTCTTGTAAATGACTTTCACCTTTAAAGCTTTCTGCATAGATTTTATAAATTTGCTCGGTGCCCGATGGGCGTGCAGCAAACCAGCCATTTTCAGTAGACACTTTTAAACCGCCAATGGCAGCGTTGTTACCAGGAGCATGAGTTTGCACCGCGGTAATTGCCTCTCCAGCAAGCGTATCGCTGGTAACCACAGACGCATCCATTGCAGACAATTTTTGCTTTTGCTCTAAGCTAGCAGCCACATCTACACGGTTATAAACAGGTGCATCGAACTTTTCCGTTAACGCTTGATAGTGCTCACCTGGGTCTTTACCGGTAACTGCTAGAATTTCAGCGGCTAAAAGGCATAGTATAAAACCGTCCTTATCGGTAGCCCACGTGCTGCCATCGCGCTCTAAGAAAATACCACCCGCACTTTCTTCACCAGCAAAACCAATGGTACTTGTAGATAGTCCTTCTACGAACCATTTAAAGCCTACTGGCATTTCAGCAAGTGGCTTATCTAAACTTTTTGCCACTCGGTCAATCATGCTACTTGAAACAAGGGTTTTACCTATTTTCAACGTTGAAGGCCATGCTGGACGATGGGTATATAAGTAGTTAATCGCTACCGCAAGATAATGATTGGGGTTCATCAAGCCTGCACTTTTACAAACGATACCATGACGGTCAAAGTCTGGGTCATTCCCCCATGCAAGGTCGAAATTATCTTTTAATTCAATAAGGCCCGCCATGGCATAGGCAGATGAGCAATCCATACGCAGTTTGCCGTCTTTGTCACGACGCATGAACCCAAATTGAGGGTCTACTGCATCGTTTACTACCGTAATATCTAAGCCATATTTTTTAGCAATAACAGACCAATAACCCACACCAGCGCCACCAAGTGGGTCAGTACCCAGCTTTAGTTTCGCTTTTGCAATGGCTTGCATATCAATCACCTTGGCAAGGTCATCAATATAAGGTTCCATGAAGTCTTCTTCGCGAACAAGTTCGTTTTGCGTTGCTTGGCGGATATCAATACGCTTTACATCTTTATTGCCATTGGCAATCAAAGCATTTGCTCTGTCTTGTATTTGCTTAGTAACGTCGCTATCGGCCGGACCACCATGAGGCGGATTGTATTTAAACCCACCGTCAGAAGGCGGGTTATGTGACGGCGTTATAACAATACCGTCCGCCTTTACATCACTATTAGAGCGGTTGTGGCGAATAATAGTACGCGAAATAACCGGCGTGGGCGTATACCCCATACTTTCGTTGTCACTGCGTTGAATTACCACATCAACATCATTTGCGCACAGTACTTCAATGGCGGTAACCATGGCAGGTTCAGACAAAGCATGGGTGTCTTTACCGACATAAAGTGGCCCAGTGATCCCCTCTTGTTGACGATACTCCACTAAAGCTTGGCAAATTGCACTAATATGCGTGTCAGTAAAAGTAACATTAGAGGCGGTACCTCGATGGCCCGATGTACCAAATGCGACAGCCTCTGCTGGCTTACTGCTATTTGGCTTAAAGCTGTAATACTGACTAACCAATTGAGCGACGTTTATCAATTGCTCTTTTGCTGCATGCTGGCCGGCTTGCGGATGTAATGCCATGAAAAAGTCCTTATTGTGAACGTGTTATTTATTTACCTTCGGAAGAAAAACGGGAAACTACGGCTTCAACAACCTCAGGCTGATAACCTAATTGACGCAAGACCTGTTCCAGCATGTTGGTTTTTTTCGCCGTATTATTATTAGTAACCACCCAAAACGGGCTTTCTGGTATCGCTTTCGGGTTGGTACTGCTGCCATTTTCTAGCAACGCGGCTTTGCTAGTAGCAAAATAAGTACGGTTTTTACCTTTGATGTTTTCTACATTGGTAAAATTATCTGCATTGAGTTTGTGCGCTGCACTCAAAACAAACAAGAATTGATCAACACGTTTTGTGAATGCTTTAAGCGCATTATGTGTAACCACATCGAGAATATCTTGCCTACTGTGCAATTCTAAAGGTTCGCTTTTTACTGATGCAGCAGTTTTACTACTAGACGTTACTGCTTTTGAAGGGGCTGCGACTGTCTTGGCAACAACTTTACTTGGCGATTTAACCGTAGCTCTACCTTTTTTTGCAGCGGTAACCGTTTTTTCTGACGTACTAGCAGCAGATATTTCGTCAACTGAGTTAACTTCAGCGTTATCGCTCGCCGATGTTTCTACAGTGGCATTTTTTTCTTCAGTTTTTAGTGCCAATGTAGCGCTCAACTCAGTATTCGACGCAACACCGTCTTCAGGTAACAGCAAGCGTCTTAAAATTTGTGATGCACTCTCACCAATATGCTTAGTCTGACTGGCGATGAAGGCATATAAATCGTCATCTATTTCAATGCTTTTCATAACTACTTCCTTTTTAAGAGCCTCCATTATAGACAACCAAGCAGCACTGCGCAGCACTTAATCTTTGTTGTTTACATGTTTAGATAAAATCCATCGGTAATTGGGGCTGATACCTTTGTATGGAAGTACAAAAGAAAGCCATCACTGCGTCTTGGTAGTATGTACTAGAGCGCGTTGACCTTTACGGTACGTTTTTGCAGCAAAGAGTTTGCATTCAGACAAGGAAGTGCACACGTCGTGTAGCCATCTACATAAGTGTGCGCAGACGCAGGATATATGCTAAACAATTGCTGTCTGAAAGGTTCATCCAAGCGAGCCTCATGCTGCTTTTCTCGTTGCTAATTTGGAATAACCAAACCACGTAACTCGCTCGTTGCATGAAACTCGCTTGGAATGAACAAAAAGTGTACCGTAAAGGTCAACACGCTCTAACAACAAAACTAAAATTTTGCGCTATATGTATGAATAGCGACACACCTCAAATACGAAAGTGACTTTATTATGCGCTCTGACATTATTGCTATTAAGCAAGCACTTGGCGAAAGAATAATTGGTAAAGAACACCAGTTACAGCTTGCAATCGCTTGCTTATTGGCCAACGGACATTTACTAATTGAAGATTTGCCTGGTATGGGTAAAACCACCCTGTCCCATGCACTTTCGCAGGTTTTTGGACTGCATTATTCTCGCATTCAGTTTACCTCAGACCTGCTACCTTCGGACATGTTAGGCGTTAATATTTTTCACAGCCACGAGACTGACAACGAAAAGCAGTTTAGTTTTCGACATGGCCCTATCTTCAGCCAAGTGGTGTTGGCCGATGAATTAAACCGCGCCAGTCCAAAAACGCAAAGCGCTTTACTTGAAGCAATGGAGGAACGTCAAGTAAGTATTGACGGTGTCACTCATTCCCTGCCCTCTCCGTTTTTTGTTATTGCCACACAAAACCCGAGCAATCAGTCAGGTACGTACCCTTTACCTGAGTCTCAACTCGACCGCTTCTTCATGAAGATATCGTTGGGGTATCCGGCGTGGGAGGCTGAAAAAGCCATGCTATTACAGAAAAACACCAGCGAGACACTCATGCAAATTATCAGCGAATCACAGCTACTAGAAATGCAAAGCCAAATCACAAAGGTACATGCTGGCGAAGCAGTTATCCATTACATATTGCGCTTGGTCAGTGAAAGCAGGGAAAACAGTGAGTATCCAAACCCTTTGTCTCCACGGGCGAGCCGTGCACTACTTCAAGGTGCGAGAGCGTGGGCTTTTATCGCTGGTAGAGATTTCGTTACCCCAGACGATGTACAAGCTGTCTTTGTGGCAATAACCTCCCATCGACTAACAGCGTCAAGTGCGCATCAGCGACAAAATAATATGCAAAGCAGTTCGTTAGCCGGCGAAATGTTGAGCATAAAATTGCTTGAAAGTGTCGACCCTCTTGCGGCATAACTATGCGCTTATTTAAGTCTTCAGCACAAGACTGGTACAAACAACGTTGGCACCGTTGGCTCGATAAAAGAATACCAGCAAGTGCTAGACAACAAATGAGCCTGAATAGCATTTTTATTCTGCCTACCGGATTTGGCTGGGCATTTATTATAATGGCCATTAGTTTGTTTTTGCTGGGAACAAACTATCAGAACAACTTAATGCTACTGCTTTGCTATCTGCTGCTAAGTATTATGTTGTTGGCCCTTTTTTATACCCATCAAAACTTTTCATACCTTGCACTTAAAGCACTTACCGTTGACCCCTTTCATTGTCACCAGACAGGCCAGTTAGTACTGCAAGTCACGCCTCACCGACAACACAAAAACAAATACGTTAATGGACAGTTATTGGTGTCATGGCTGACGCTACCACGCACACACCCCGTTGTAGTAGAACTCAACCACAAGACTACCACCTTTTTGCTTGATAATACTGGCAGCCAGACACTTTGCATTCCTTTATCCTACGAAACACGAGGGCTTCACCGTTTACCCCGGGTTACTTTGGCCTGTGACTTTCCATTGGGCCTTTTTAAGTGTTGGACCCATTTGGATTTTGATTCAAAGGTTATTGTCTACCCTCAGCCTATTGAAGGGGATGTCAATTATGCGCTGGCTGGAAACGATGAAGAAGAGTCGGCAGCTTCTTTGCAATTTTCTAATGCATCGGATTTTTATGCACTAACCGATTATCACATTGGTCAACCGCTAAATCGTGTAGCATGGAAGCAAGTGGCCAAAAATGGAAACTGGGTTATAAAACAATTCGCTTCGCCGCAGAGCGACATCACTACTTTATCGGTCAACGATACTATCGATATTGAAAGGGCTATCTCGGTGCTCACATATCATATTTTATTGCTCAGCGAAGAGAATGCGGTTTTCGGGCTAAAGTTCCGCTCAATTGACATAGCTCCGAGTTCGGGCAAAGAGCACAGTAAAGCATGTTTACATGCACTCGCCTGTTTAGAAAGCTCACCTTCACCCTCACCCTCACCCAAGGTGAGTCATTATTCAGCGTTTAACATTCAACGTGATGCAGTGAATAAAAAGCAAAGGTCATAAAAATGAAAGATGTGATCACGAACTTCATTCATCATAAAGGCTCTTCACCCATTCTATTATTGAGCCTAGCGTATAGCATTTTGCTACTGACGCTGAGTGAATCCTTGATGCTTTGGGTTTTACTACTGGGTTTATGTTCGTGCGTGGCAAGGTTAGTCGCCGTTAGGCAACCTGACAGTATTCCCAAAACGCGTACGGTAAACTTACTTGCCGTTTTGTCCATTTTTGCACTGTCTTGGTTTGGCCTATCTATCGGACTACTAGACAGTATGCTCAACCTTTTAGCTATTGCCTGTGCGTTGAAGCTAATACAACTGAATAAAAAACGGGACTTTCACCTACTTATTTGCACGTGTCTGTTTTTAATTGGGTGTGGTTTTATCTCTGCGTTAAGTATTTTCGCATGGTTTGGCTATACGGGGGTTCTAGTCCTACTTTTATTAGCGACAGCAGCCTATCACGGACCACAAATTTCATTTCACCGACATCTAAAGTTTGTGATGTTGATCGTGCTACAAGGGTTACCCATAGCGTTTTTACTTTTTTAGTTTTACCTCAGCTTCCCCCTCTTTGGCAAATGCCCACCTCAAAATCATCAAAAACGGGATTAGCGGAAACCGTGACACCAGGTGACATTGCTTCTTTAGCCCAATCGTCAGAACTTGCTTTCACCGCGACGTTCCAAAATAAGGAAGACGTACCGGTTATGGCACGGCGTTATTGGCGCGCGATGGTCATGGAGAACTTTGATGGAAAAACATGGGCTATTGATGACAAACGCAAGCTGGCCGAACGTCAACTTGAAAACCTTGGTAAAACCCCAAAATCACTGCAGTTGTCCTCAACAGATGAAATAAGTGCTATTGCATATGAAATGATTGTTGAGCCCACTCACCAAACATGGTTGTTTGGCTTAACTTTGTCGACACCCGACAACAGCAAGAATACGACTTTTGTGAGACAACGCCATGACCATACATTGCAAGCAGAGTCTGCTATCACCAGCAAAAAGCAATTTCATCTGCACTATTTACCTAATTTAACCGTGCCAAATAGTACTGGCGAATTTGAAAAGCAGCTGAACCTTTCCGTTGCACGCAATTCAAATCCGGAAACACAAAAATGGGCAAATGAACTAAAAGTACATTATCAAGACCCTATGCGTATCGCCGAGGCCATTATGGGTTATTTTGCCTCTCAGTCCTTTCGCTATACGCTGTCACCTAACCCAATGCCTTCAAATCCAGTAGATACGTTTTTATTTGATGAGCAAGCGGGCTTTTGCGCACACTATGCCGGTGCCATGGCATTTGCCTTGCGCGCGGCAGATATTCCAGCAAGGCTAGTCGCGGGCTACCATGGAGGAGAGTCGTTAGAGGACAACGTCCTGCAAATAAGACAGTACGATGCACATGCTTGGGTAGAAGTACTAATTGATAACAAGTGGGTTCGCTACGACCCCACCAGCATGGCGGCACCTAGTCGCATTACACGAGGACTGGAGCAAGCTCTTCTAGATTTTGGCGAAACCCGAGAGCAAGGCTTTTTAAGAGACTTTACACAATCCGGTCTCATAACTGAATTACAAACGTGGCTAAGGCATTTGGACTATTCATGGAGCAAATGGGTACTGGGTTTCGATGCCAATAGCCAGCGGGATATATTTGAAGAGCTTTTAGGGGATTTAAACACCACAAAAATAACCGTCGCATTTTTAAGCGCGTTTTTACTTGTTGGCTTTATTCTACTGCTGTATTTCTTCCCTTTTAAGCATACTTCGAATCAACCGCAATATCACCGTTACTATTTGAAAACGTTGAAGCTGCTCGAACAAAAAACGGGAATAAAAAGAAATAACCAAAGTCCACTTGCGTACACACAACAAATCGCACCGCATTTGAATAATGAAACGCGCACTATTATCAACGAGCTAAACACTTACTACATGAAAGTGGTTTATCAAGGTGCAATTGATGAAACAGTGGCAAATGAGAACATGAAAGTGCAATACAAGACCTTAAAACACTCACTAAATTAGTGCACAACTATCGAAGTTGGTGCAATAAGAACTGTAGCGACACATTGAGCACATACCTATATTTCGAAAGCACAGACTCGTATCACATTGTTAAATAATAAATTTTTCACATCATAATTATGCACTCTATCTATTTGGCACTCTTTTGGCATTGCGTATATTACAAATGCGCAGCTGAATCAAAAAAACGATGCGTATTTTGTAAATAGAGTAATTATCGACAATTTAAGGTTCAGGACAAAGGCGTCCCCAGCATTTTCTAACGAGAGTGTTGCGGACGCTTTTTTTTGATCTTTGAAAAGTTATGACTCCTTACTAACATTATTTATATGAGGTGAAACAATGGCTTACCTTCTTCCTGCAGAATTTGCAACCAAAATGGTAGATGCCGGTGAAGCAAAAATCTACATGTCGACACGAGACACGCTCATTCGCGCTTTTATGGCTGGTGCAATACTCGCGTTGGCCGCAGTTTTTGCCATCACAATTGCGGTTCAAACGGGCGTATTTCTTATAGGTGCCATACTCTTTCCTGTGGGCTTTTGCATGCTATACCTGATGGGATTTGATCTACTGACCGGGGTATTTGTTTTAACGCCTTTGGCTTGGTTAGCAAACCGCCCAGGTGTTACACCGAAACAAATATTACGCAATTGGGGCTTAGTTTTCTTGGGTAATTTTGCAGGTGCTCTAACGGTAGCCTTTATGATGTCATTCATTTTTACCATGGGTTACAACGTGGATGGCGGTGCTATTGCAACTAAAGTTGCTGGTATTGGTGAAGCAAGAACACTCGGGTATGCAGAGCATGGTGTTGCTGGCTGGTTTACTATTTTCATTCGCGGCATGCTGTGTAACTGGATGGTGTCACTAGGTGTAGTTGGTGCAATGATTTCTACTCACGTTAGCGGTAAAGTACTGGCCATGTGGATGCCTATTATGCTGTTTTTCTTTATGGGATTTGAACATTCAGTAGTAAATATGTTCTTGTTCCCTTTCGGTCTTATAATGGGTGGAGAGTTCTCAGTAATGGACTACTTCATTTGGAATGAGATCCCAACTGCATTGGGCAACTTGGTAGGTGGTCTGGCCTTTACAGGTTTAACACTATACACAACCCACGTGAAAACCTTACCTAAGCGCAAAATTCCCGTTAATAAAGCTGCTGCAGCTGAAACACTTCCTATCTAACGCGATAGAAAGGAAAGTGAACCAAGTAGAACTATCACTGTTAGCTTTATACAAAACCGATGACACCTTGTGCTTGGCCTCGCATGCACAAGGTGTGATTGACCTAGGTGTCATTAAAGATTGTGAGATGTGATGCAAACCCCTGTTATCTCGTGTAATGCTTTTAGTTCAAAAGGCACCAAACCTATCAATCAAGATGCGTATATCTGTGAGTGCTTTATTACAGATGAAGAACCTTCTAAGCAAGCTTCTCGGGGCAAAAGCTCCCAAAGCAAAAGACCTATTCACCTATTCGCTATTGCTGATGGCGTTAGTAGTAGTACGGTTAGCCAATGGGCGAGCGACTATGCAACATCTCAATTTTTAAAGCTATTCAAACTTGCACCTGAACAATGGTCTATCGCGGAAACTGCAACAACAATTATCAAAGAAATAAATGCGCTGCTCTACACTAAAAATCAAAATAGCGCATTTTGTTATACTCCTGAAAAAGGCTACGTATGTACGTTTTCCGTACTCATTTTAACTAGCCAAACAGTGCACGTTTTTCACATTGGTGATGGCGAAATAAAACAGGCAATCGGTAGTGATGTTAATACTCTTACAAATGTACATCGTGAAGTAAGTAGAGAATCATCAGCGCATTCTTATCTGTCAAATGCGCTTGGTATTAGTGCCCAAGTCGAAATAGAAGTTGCTGAATACCCCATTTCAGCAGATTGCGCATTTGCTATTTGTACAGACGGTGTTTATGAACACATTGATATGTGTGAAACGCTCAAGAACATTATAAATTCAAAATCGTTAGCAGAAAATGTGGCTGAAGAAGCAGTACAACGAGCAATCGACAATGGCAGTAATGACAACTTAACCCTCATACTTATTACTATTTCCGGCATCACTGGCATCAAAAATGACACTTTACAATTAAGCCAAGAAACGTATGCCAAGATTGAGAAACCAGAACTGCGTGTGGGGGACACAATTGATGGATTAACCATTAAACGCCAATTATATACGTCTGCGCGCAGCCACGTTTTTCTCGCGAGTAGTAATAGAAATACTTACGAACAAGATACTAAGAAAACTTCTGTTGTACTAAAAGTTCCTGCAACGGAATTTGTGCAAACCGAAGCATTAAAAAAACAGTTTAGCATTGAATCCTTTTTGACGCGTCGTATACATTCACCTCACGTTATTAAAAGCGAATATTTGCGAAACCACAGCGCGGCTTTGCTACCATCGAGTGAATATAGCCTTTATCAGTATTTTGAAGGTCAAACCCTGTCGCAATGGATACTAGACAATCCTCGCCCTTCCCTCGAACAGGTGAGAATTATTATTGAGCAAGTGGCAACGGGTCTACAGGCTATGCATCGACAGGGGCTCATTCACCAAGATTTACGCCCAGACAATATTATGGTTAATAGTGAAGGGCACTGTACAATTATTGACTTGGGCGCCGCTGCGCTTATCGATGCACCATATCTTTACTGCGAAAACCCCATTCCAGGTACTGCGTTATATAGTGCACCAGAGTACTTCTTAGGCGAAATTGGAACCCCACAATCCGATCAATTTTCCTTGGCTGTACTCGCTTATTTTCTATTATGTGGTCGCTACCCGTATGGCACTAAAATGGCTCATTGCCAAACCGTTTCCGCACAGAACAAACTAAAGTATAAAAGTGCGATAAATACTACGCTCTCTATTCCCCTATGGGCAGATAATACGCTTCGTCGCGCACTACATATAAACCCGACAAAGCGCTTTTCTTCGTTATCTGAATTTACGTTTGCACTGCGCTACCCCAATCCCAGTCAGCACAATTCTCATGTTCCACTTATCCAACGCCATCCTCTTGTCGTCTATAAAGCGTTGGTTCTTCTACTCGTGTTCACCAATTTGGTGACACTGGTACTCTACAATTAATTGAAAAGGAAAATCTATGATTACCTCAAGAACACAAGTTACTGAAATGATTCAATCTGCAAAAGTGCTTAAAGGTATTAAATGGCGTCAAATAGCAGAAGTTATTGGACAGTCAAAAGAATGGAGTACGGCAGCTTGTCTTGGTCAAATGACAATGACTAAAGAGCAAGCAACTGCCGTGGGTAAATTACTTGACCTGTCTGATGAAGCTGTTGCGTGGCTACAAATAACACCTTACAAAGGATCGCTTCCCACTGAAGTACCAACAGATCCATTAATTTACAGATGGTATGAACTAGTCAGTGTGTACGGAACGACACTTAAAGAATTAATCCATGAAGAATTCGGCGATGGCATTATGAGTGCCATCGACTTTTCAATGGACCTACAGCGCGAGAACAACCCTAATGGAGACCGTGTTAGTGTTGTAATGTCCGGTAAATTCTTACCTTATAAGATGTACTAATAAGAGCCTAATGTCGGCAAGTAGGAATACTGTGCCGACAATTTACTATTGCGTTTTCGGCATTGTCTGTCGTTTTTCGAGTATTAGCCAAACACTGGTTATCGTGAACCAAGTGATCATACCAAACAGATATACCATAGATAGATGGTTGTAGGCCTCGTTAAGTACCATCATTCCTAATACACCAACCGCAATTCCCCACAGCTGCAAAAGAAAATGAAAACGCCGTTGCAGTAACAACAAAACATTAATCAAGAAAAGCCACAAATCTATTCCCCATTCGGTACTTGCCCTTAATTTATTAACTATGGCATAGATATCGATCGTCAACTGCGCCTGCATATAGTCGCTGTCAAAGTGCCGCCTAATAAGCATTTCATTTGACATCGTTTCTATTATGAACATGGTGGTATCGTGCGAGAGATTTAAAAAGCTAACAGCGGTGCACAAAATAGCGAGCTTTTGAAATGTAGTAGGTGACTGTTTAACAAAAGCGCGGTTAAGAAAGAAAACGGCCAATCCGAGCAATGGAAAAACTGCAAAATGCCATAAGTGCAGTAACCATCCAAATTCCAATATGACCCGTATACGCCCATGGGGAAATTGATAGATATCTGGAGCTATCCATTTTAACGTGATTACGCCAAGAATAAAGCACAGAGCACATATCGCTGAAGATGCCACTGCTTGAAGTTGTAGTTTTTGCGTTGTCACTTTACTTATCCTTGTTGCGGCAATCCCACTTCGACCACGACAGCATAAAATTAATTCCTAGCAATTGCTCTCAGTATATATTGCCAAAAATAAACCACTAGAGATAAAAAAAGCCGGTCATAAGACCGGCTTTAAAACAGTTAGAAGCGGCTGGATTTCCAACCCACACACAGTGCTAATTACTTAGCAGCTTTACGTGCTTTTGCTTCTTCAATTACTTTGTCAG
Source organism: Alteromonas sp. KUL42 (assembly GCF_006538325.1). Classification (GTDB taxonomy): domain Bacteria; phylum Pseudomonadota; class Gammaproteobacteria; order Enterobacterales; family Alteromonadaceae; genus Alteromonas. The sequence goes on along the minus strand of NZ_BJKK01000008.1, from coordinate 21,099 downwards.
CTACGTTCTGAGGACATGCTGAGTAGTGGCTGAATTCCATAGAGAACTGACCACGACCAGATGTGATAGTACGTAGGTGACCGATGTAACCAAACATCTCAGATAGAGGTACGTCAGCCTTGATGCGAACGCCAGTAGCGCCAGCTTCTTGGTCTTTGATCATACCACGACGACGGTTAAGGTCACCGATTACGTCACCAACGTTGTCTTCTGGGCTGAATACGTCAACTTTCATCACAGGCTCAAGAATTTGAGGACCCGCTTTTGGCATTGACTGACGGAATGCACCTTTCGCTGCAATTTCGAACGCGATTGCTGATGAGTCAACTGCGTGGAAACCACCGTCGAATAGTTCAACTTCAACGTCTAGTACTGGGTAGCCCGCTAGAGGACCTACTTCCATCATGCCTGCGAAACCTTTTTCGATTGCAGGGAAGAATTCTTTAGGTACATTACCGCCCACAACAGTAGATGTGAACTTGAAGCCAGAGTTTGTTTCGCCCGGACGGATGCGGTAATCAATCTTACCGAATTGACCAGAACCACCAGACTGCTTCTTGTGCGTGTAGCTGTCTTCAACCGCTTGCGTGATAGTTTCACGGTATGCAACCTGAGGCTGACCAACTTCTAGCTCAACGCCGTAAGTACGCTTCAAGATATCAACTTTGATGTCTAGGTGAAGCTCACCCATACCTTTAAGGATGGTTTCGCCTGAATCTTCGTCAGTTTCAACTTGGAAAGATGGATCTTCTGCTACTAGTTTACCGATAGCGATAGACATCTTTTCGTTAGCGCCTTTGTCTTTTGGCTTAACAGCAATTGAGATTACTGGCTCAGGGAAGATCATTGGCTCAAGTGTACAAGGGTTCTTCGGATCACATAGTGTGTGACCAGTTTGAACGTTCTTCATACCTACAACAGCTAGGATGTCACCTGCTTGTGCTGAAGTAAGTTCAGTACGTTCGTCAGCGTGCATCTCAACCATACGGCCGATACGCTCAGTTTTACCTGTTGCGCTGTTAAGAATAGTGTCGCCTTTGTTTAGTTTACCAGAGTAGATACGGATAAACGTAAGGGCACCGAAGCGGTCGTCCATGATTTTGAACGCAAGCGCACGGAACGGCTCGTCAACAGATACTGTTGCTACTTCGCCAGTAGGCTCACCAGTTTCTTCGTCAGTTAGATCTTGTGGATCAACTTCTGTTGGAGAAGGTAGGAAGTCTACAACTGCGTCAAGAACTAGCTGAATACCTTTGTTCTTAAATGCAGAACCACAGTAAGTTGGGAAGAACGCTAGGTCACGAGTACCTTTACGGATACAACGCTTAATGTCTTCTAGAGACGGCTCTTCGCCATCCATGTAAGCCATCATTAGGTCGTCGTCTTGCTCAACAGCAGTTTCGATTAGTTGCTCACGGTACTCGTTCGCTTTATCAACCATGTCTGCTGGAATATCTACAACTTCGTAGTTCTCAGGAAGACCTGAATCGTCCCAGATGTACGCTTTCATGTCTAGAAGGTTAACAACACCTTTGAAGTCGTCTTCGATACCGATTGGAAGCGTCATTACTAGTGGGTTAGCAGCAAGTACTTTCTTAACTTGGCCAACAACACGGTAGAAATCTGCACCCATGCGGTCTAGTTTGTTTACGAAGATTACACGTGCAACTTCTGATTCGTTAGCATAGCGCCAGTTAGTTTCTGACTGAGGTTCAACACCGCCAGAACCACAGAATACACCGATACCGCCGTCTAGTACTTTAAGTGAACGATATACTTCAACTGTAAAGTCAACGTGTCCCGGAGTATCAATGATGTTCATGCGGTGATCTTTCCAGAAACAGGTTGTTGCTGCTGACTGGATAGTAATACCACGCTCTGCTTCCTGCTCCATGAAGTCGGTAGTTGATTCACCATCGTGAACCTCACCAGTTTTATGGATTTTACCAGTAAGCTTCAAGATACGTTCTGTTGTGGTAGTTTTACCCGCGTCTACGTGGGCGAAAATACCAATGTTTCTGTATAAAGATAAGTCTGACATTAGTTCACTTTCATTGGTTCAGAGTAAAAAAACGGCGAGATTATAAAGGATTTCTATACCAGATTTACACCTTTTTTAGCATAAACCTAAAATTCGTTAGCTCAAATCCGCGCCACCATCTAAAATTTTCTTTAAATATCAAAAACTAACAAGATTATGATATTTTTTTGAGCAACAACAAAATCACACCTCATCTGTTGAAGTGCGAACAATTGTTACTGTAACTTCATCTCTGTCGTGGTAGAGATGTCTCACCTTCACCGCAAATGCATCTTCAAGTGCATTCAACCGGTCATTAAGCAACGTCATGGCTTCTACAACAGTTTCATAGCGCTGCTTCATAGGTAGCTTCAAATTAAAAATGGCATGCGTGGCCCAGTGTTTAATTAACCAGTCACCCATTAACTTAGCTACCCTATCGGGTTGCTCTATCATATCACATACGAGCAAATCTACACGACCAAATTGTGGTCGGTAAGTAAAACCATCTGCAGCGTGATGCTCTACCAGCCCTGTACTCATTAAACTATCGGCAACAAGCCCGTTGTCGATAGCTTCAACATACATACCGCGTTTAACTAATTGATACGTCCAGCCACCCGGGCATGCGCCCAAATCTACCGCTCGCCCGCCACTTCTTAGTACTTTGGCCTGCTGCTTTTCATCAAGCATATTCACCAGTGCATCTTCAAGCTTTAACGTAGAGCGGCTTGGTGCATCACTCGGGAACTTTAATCGGCAAATGCCCAAATGATCATGGCTTGCATGGCTTGGTAATGTATAGCCAATATGACAACATTCAAATGATTCAAAGAAAATATGCAGTTTAGGCTTTCCCTTATTTTCTTTTGCTGTAAGCCAATTCGCTTTGCGTAGCGCTTGTCTTAAGGGAACCGTAAACTTTCTGCAGAATTTTGCTAATGTCTTACCGTCTTCAGTATCAGGATATTCAACATCAATGGCGCCAAACACGGAAAAAGGTTTTTCTACGCTACTTAGTGCGTCTAGAATTTGCCCTACTCTGTCCTCTTTTTCGATGTCTGCCATAGTCGAAAACACAGCGATTAGCTGTCGAGGAAAAATACTATCGTTAACAGCAAACTGAGTAATACAGGCTTCTAACTGGGTAGCATCGTACAAATGGTAGTGAACGAAACCTTGGTTTTTCTTTGACACTGGATAACCAAAGCAACCGGCTTCACCATAACGCGTAGTCAGTTCATTAGCCGTGTCGCTTTCATAACCCGGTCGGCAATAGGCGAGTACACTATGATTTGACATCATTTTCTCCCTTATCTCCTATTGATGTGCGAGCTTTAATTAATCCAACCACAAGTAACCCCCACCCAACAATAAAGAACATACCACCGATAGGTGTAATTGGGCCGAACCATTTAATTCCTGTTACCGCAAGGGCATATAGGCTCCCACTAAACAGCACACAACCAATGATAAAACACAGAGCGACTCGATTAAGCCATTTGCGTGATACATAAGCTGCCAAAACAGGCAAAAGAAGTAACGCTAAACCGTGATACATTTGATAGCGCACCGCAATTTCAAAGGTGATTAAGCTATTTGGTGATAGCACTTGCTTTAACCCATGCGCGCCGAATGCACCCAGTACAACACTAAAGCCAGCCAAGAGGGCGCCACAAACTAAAAACCACCGGTTTATCGGAGGTACGCTATTTTCTACTTTTGTCATACAAAGATTTGCTCATTTTTTATCGCAAGCCAACACAATATGTTTGATATTAAGGTAATTGGCGGTTGATGAAATCTGCCACTATTGTCGCCGCAGACTCGATATGCGCTTGTTGTGTTTCACCACTGGCCTTACGAGGTTTAAAACTGTGATCGCCGTCACTTAAGAATGCTAATTCGATGCTGTCTGCCAACGAATATTGCAGTATTTCTTGCTGTGTTCCAAAAGTATCTCGTTCACCTTGAATAATCAGCATTGGCTTTTTCATACACTCTAAATGCGCTGTGCGTGTTTTTTCAGGCTTTCCAGGAGGGTGGAAAGGATAACCTAATGCAATAGCGCCTTCGGCCAGTTCAAGGTTATCTAACAGCATACTTGCCATCCTTCCGCCCATTGATTTACCACCAATGTACAAAGGCAAGGTATTTCCCTCCTCAAAAACCTTGTCGATAACACTTTCAAAGTGCGCTAAAAGTTTGTCAGCTTTATCAGGAGGTCTTCGCTTTCCCGTTTCTTTAATGGTTTGCATATAAGGAAAGTTAAACAACACCACGTTAATTTGAAGAGCGCAAAGCTTCTGTGCAATGTCTTGCATAAACTCATCCTCTTTCCCTGCACCTGCGCCATGGGCTAAAACTAAGCACGCCTGAGGGTCAGTTGCCTTATTTATTTCTATATCAAACATCGTCTTGTTCAGCTTCAACCAAAGATAAAATCCAGTCTCTAAATGCGGCTATCTTACCTAATTCAGCTTGAGACTCCTCACACACCAAGTAAAACGCGTCTCTACTTTCCACACGCTCTTCGAAAGGCATAACTAATCGACCGGCTTCAATTTCAGGGCGAGCAAGTACTGTATTGCCCAAAGCAATACCCTGCCCTAAAGCAGCGGCTTGTAACACCAGCATTGAATGACTAAAAACAGGCCCTTGATTCACATTAATACCCGGCACGCCAACATGCTTGAGCCAGTTTTTCCAAGCGGTTCGACTCATGTCGTGAAGTAATACGTGATGTCGTAAGTCTGACAAATCAGATAACGGCTTTGGCCCTTGGAAAAGCAAAGGAGAACATAATGGGGTGAGAAACTCTCTGTGCAATTGGTCGGCCTGCAAACCAACCCAGCGCCCTTTTCCGTAATAAATGGCAACATCGACATCGTCTTCTAGAAAGCCTTCATCGTAGTCCACCGCTTTAATACGCACGTCAATATCAGGATGTGCCAAACTAAACTTATGAATACGGGGCACCAACCATTGGCTGGCGAAACTAGGTGGCATGGCAACGGTTATTGCGCCTTTACTGCCTTTGGCCAATAACCTTTCCGTTGCCTCTTGAAGGTTCTTAAAGATGTCTTTTAACTCGAGAAAGTAAGCTTGGCCTTCCTCAGTAAGTAATAGTGTGCGATTTCGCCTTAGAAACAATTTCATTGAAAGAAACTCTTCTAATGCTTTGATTTGATGGCTCACCGCAGCTTGAGTTACAAAAAGCTCATCTGCCGCTTTCGTAAAACTTAGATGACGGGCAGCCGCCTCAAAGGCCTTAAGGGCATTCAGCGGGGGTAAACGTCGGTGCATCATTACTTTTTATTCCAGTGTGACCGAAGCATGACAAAAGCATTAGTTTTTCTAATGACATCCCATACTTTAACTCGTTTTATTTTCAACCTAATCCTGTTTACTATTTACCCGAATTTTAAAAAGCGATTTTAAATTCAGTATTTTACAATACATCATTGTTAATAGATTTAACATTTCAAAACATATTTTTAATTATTTTTATTAGGTGTGAAAATGAAAAAATTACTTTTAGCTAGTGTTTCTGTAATGGCATTCGCCAGTGCCGCGGCAAATGCTAACGCACAACCAGAAAAGATCAATCTACAATCTCTTATTAATACCGCAATGACGAGTGTAAAGATGGCCGATGTGCTACCTGAGAACGATGCGCATATCATTGTTAAGAAGCAATCAAAAGCTATATTGGCAGAAGCAACTCAAGTTCAATTACACAAGAACTTGTTAGCTATGACCGAACGTGAAGAGAGTACTGTCGTCACACAAGGCGAATAAACCCCTCTCACACCTGATACGCATGCCGGTGCAAGCACCGGCATACGCCATCAAGTAGTCAATATAAGCAGTATTACGTATTGCTCGTATCTAGAGGCTCAAAACCTTTCACTAATTCATCCAATGCTTTCATTTGTTGCAAGTACGGCTCTAGCTTCGCTAAAGGCAACGCACAAGGCCCATCGCACTTTGCTTCATCTGGATTAGGGTGAGCTTCAATAAACAATCCAGCTAACCCCAATGCCATGCCACTTCGTGCTAATTGTGCTGCTTGTGCTCTTCGCCCATCAGCAGATGTTGCGCGACCACCAGGCATCTGTAACGCATGGGTTGCATCAAAGATTACTGGCGCATATTCTTTCATTGCATCCATACCAAGCATATCAACAACAAGATTGTTGTAGCCAAAACAACTGCCGCGCTCACATAGGATCACATTGTCATTACCTGCTTCACTTAATTTACCCATAATATGGCGCATTTCGTGAGGTGCTAAAAACTGTGGCTTCTTCACATTGATCACATTGCCCGTTTTTGCCATTGCAACAACGAGATCGGTTTGACGTGCGAGAAAGGCTGGAAGCTGAATAACATCAACCACTTCTGCAACAGGTGCCGCTTGATGTGGCTCGTGAACGTCAGTAATAAGTGGCACATTGAAAGTTGATTTTATTTCTTCGAAAATGCGTAGCCCTTCTTCCATGCCTGGGCCTCGATAAGACGTAACAGAAGAGCGATTAGCTTTATCAAAAGACGCTTTAAATACATAAGGTATGTTGAGCTTTTGCGTAACTTCAACATAATGCTCGGCAATACGCATTGCCAAGTCTCTAGACTCTAAAACATTCATCCCACCAAATAGAACGAACGGTAAATGGTTAGCGACTTCGACATCGCCAACGCGAATAATCTGCTGAGATTCAGACATTTTTTTATCCAGTTATATCTTTAAAAAAGTACTTAAAAAAGCGGTTGTTTAGTTACTGCAACCATTGCCGTTGCCATTAATACAGCCAGCGCCGCAACAAAAAAAGCCCAACGGCCAACAGTGCTTTTTGCCCTTTTGAGCGCAAACAAACCTAATACGATATACAGCACAACACCAATTAACTTAAAAGTTAGCCATGCATTTGCAAACGGGTATTGAGACAGAATAACACACAACCAAATTGCACTTGCCAATAGAATGGTATCGATAACATGTGGCAGTATTTTCACCCATTTTTTTGACAATGCCTGGGCATCAAATTGTGACCAAATAAACCTAAACACAAAAAAGAGAATACTGAGTGCTACAGCCGTTAAGTGTAGGTGCTTAGCCATCATATACATAAAATAAGTCCTGTTAGTAATTCAAAAAAACTCAGGTGCCCTAGAGCTTGCTCACCTTTGTTTATACATTGTGCATGAGTCATTTTTTTAGTCAGACAATCGCAAATATACGTAGTTTGGTGGGCACAAATAACAGGCTCTTAAGCACTTAATATTATGATTGGTTTGGAATGTTATGTCTCGTTTCTTTTAATCGCGCTTTAATCACTTTATTTTGGTTCGTCTGGAAAGTGAGTTTGAATCGCCATAAATGCTGGAAGATCATCAAGAAGCAATTTAACCAATGAGGGGTCAAAATGCTGCCCACTCTCCTGACGCAACGCTTCTTCTACTTTATCTACCGGCCATGCAGGTTTGTATGGCCTTTCATTGAGCAAAGCATCGAAGACGTCAACCAAGGTGGCTATACGACTTTCTATTTTAATGTTCTCTTTCGACAAACCATCGGGGTAACCTTTTCCATCCCAACGTTCATGATGCTCACGTGCTAAGGTAGCGGCCAGTTGAATAGTGGGTCGCGTAGAGTTTTTCAATATTTGATAGCCAAATTCCGCATGCTTGCGAATTTCGAAAATTTCATCTTCGCTGAGCGGTGATGTTTTATGCAATATAGATTTGGGTACAATGGATGTCCCTATATCGTGTAACGGCAGTGCGAGTTTCAAGGCGTGTATTTGTTTTTCATTCAACCCCGCTTTGCTTGCCAGTAGCCCTGCCATTTCAACCATGCGATTGATATGATTTGACGATTCAGACTCATGCTCAAGCACTTTACCTAAGCGCTCAATGATTTCTCGTTGTGTCGCTTCAACGTCAACGGTTTTTAACACATTATCAAACGCGAGTTGCACACTGTCGGAGAAACGCTTCACTAGGTGCCTGTCACTTTCGCCAATTCTACGGGGAAGACCAGACAAATACAGCAAGGCCCCCTTGTGCGACTTGCTATTACAATAGGCCACAACATGATCTTCAGCATAAACGATTTTCTTGTCGCGCATAGCTTGTGCACATAATGCATATTCCTGTGCGCTGATAGCGTCTTTCAGAGCAATACCTTCCTTACTGGCGTACTCTCCATTACCTGCAAATACATAAAGCTCATCTTTACCCATGGCACTGTTAAAGTTTTCTAACGTGCGCGACGTAGTCGCAACAGCCGTCGTGATATATGCGGCATCCTTAGAGCATCCCAAGATAGAGGCGAGTTGCTGAATAATACCTTGCATGAACTTTTCAAGGGAACGCGAAGAAAAAAGGTCCACAGAGGCATCAATAATTTTTTCTAGGCCTCGGCGATTTTCTTCAATGACGATAATGTCACGATAAGAACGAAGTGCAGCAATAATAACAGTAAAAAGCTTTTGCGCGGTGAGTTCAGTTTTCGACTTATAATCATTAATGTCGTAGTTAATGATAACGTCTTTTTCTGGCGCCTGACCGGGTTGCCCTGTTCTTAAAATAATGCGCGTGAAGTGGTTATCTAATTCGTTGCGAATGTATTCCGCTACTTGTAAACCAGCATCGTCGGTTTCCATCACAACATCAAGCAACACGACAGCTATATCATCGTGTTCTCTAAAGCATTTCTTTGCTTCTTCCCCACTGTATGCACTCACGAACTCGAGTGTTTTCCCATTGAGGCTAAAATCATTTAATGCAAGTTTGGTAACCGCGTGTACTTCCGGTTCGTCGTCAACAATAAGTACTTTCCAGCTACCCAGATCATCTAGCTCTTGTTCTTCATCATCTTCAGCAAACAGAAAATCATCGTTCATCTGGTACGTCCTGTAATGTATAACCCGTATTATAAAACTGTTAAGCTTTTCGCTTTTTTATTTTTTGGTTCGTTTCAAAGATACTAATGCAAAACAAAATTTAAGCAAGTATGCAGAATTATCTTATTAATGTACCTAAGGTAACCCGGTCGTTTCCGCCGTAGTCGCGAACTGTCAGAACGTTACTAAACCCTTCATTACTAAGGAGTTGACGAACGGGTTCTCCTTGATCAAATCCGTGCTCAAAAGCGAGGAGCCCTCCATTTTTCAAGTGGAAAGGCGCTAGTTTAGTGATATGTCTTATGTCATCTAGCCCATCAGCACCGGATGTGAGTGCCGATTTGGGTTCAAATCGCACATCTCCTTCAACAAGATATGGACTAGTATCTTCAATATAAGGCGGGTTTGAAACAATGATATCAAACTGCTGCTGCCCTACTGCACTGAACCAATCACTTCGAAGAAATTGCGCATTCTTAATATGATTTTGCTTTGCGTTGCGTTTTGCGAGTGCCACTGCTTCTTCAATAAAATCCACACCTATAACCTTTGCGGTTGGCAATTCTGATGCCAGCGCCAGTGCAATAGCACCAGTTCCCGTGCCTAAATCACAAATTGTCATTTCAGCTACTGGAATTTGCGACTGCTTAGCAAGAGCCCAATCTAATACTTTTTCAACCAACACTTCGGTGTCAGGGCGAGGAATTAAGGTATGCAGTGAGGTTTCAAGGGACAAGGTCCAGAAGTCGCGTTTACCAATAATGTAAGCCACCGGTTCACCGGTTTGCCTTTTTGCAATGGCACTTTCAAATTGCGCGAGAATAGCATCATCTATGTGTTTTTCTGGCCACGTAAAAAGATAAGTTTGGGACTGATTTAACAAATGAGACAAAATAACCTTTGCATCAACAGAGGGCGACTGGCCGCCCTCGAGTTGTTGTGTAGCCCATGCGAGAGCCGCATCAATACGCATACTTATTCGTCAGACAGCGAGGCTAACAAGTCAGCTTGGTGTTCTTGTAAAATAGGGTCGATAAGTTGTTTTAAGTCCCCTTCCACCACTTCATCAAGGCGATAGATAGTAAGATTTATACGGTGGTCTGTTACGCGACCTTGTGGGAAATTATAGGTTCGAATACGCTCTGAACGATCGCCACTGCCCACCAAGCTTTTTCGAGTAGATGCTTCTTCTGCAGCGCGCTTCTCTTCCTCAATTTGGTTTAAGCGTGCTTGAAGCACTGACATCGCCTTAGCACGGTTTTTATGCTGTGAACGCTCGTCTTGACATTCTACCACTAGGCCCGTTGGTAAGTGGGTAATACGAATTGCAGAATCTGTTTTGTTAACGTGCTGACCACCGGCACCCGACGCACGGAAGGTATCAATGCGAAGCTCCGCAGGGTTAATTTCAATGGCCTCAGACTCTGGAATTTCGGGTAAAACCGCTACTGTACAAGCTGATGTATGAATTCGACCTTGTGATTCGGTTTCTGGAACACGTTGAACGCGGTGACCACCTGATTCAAACTTCAATATGCCGTAAACGCCATCACCGCTAACATTAGCGATAACTTCTTTATACCCGCCATGCTCGCCTTCGTTGGCGTTAACAAGTTCTACACGCCAACCACGACTTTCTGCATAGCGACTGTACATACGGAAAAGATCACCGGCGAAGATAGCGGCTTCATCACCACCTGCACCCGCGCGAATTTCTAAGAAGCAGTTGTTGTCATCGTTAGGATCTTTCGGCAGAAGTAAAACTTGTAATTCAGTCTCAAGACGCTCGATTTCAGCCTTAGCCTCTTTCATTTCCTCTTGCGCCATTTCACGCATTTCAGCGTCGTCTTCGTTTAGCATTTCCATCGCAGACGCCAAGTTTTCCTGCGCCTGCTGATAGGCATTAAACCCTGCAACCACATCTTCCAACTGGCTGAACTCTTTTGACAAGTTGCGAAACTTCTCTTGATTGCCGATAACCTCAGGGTCGCCTAACAGGGCCTGAACTTCTTCGAAACGCTCTACTAAGTGTTCGAGCTTCCTAACTACCGACTCTTTCATATGCTTCTTATTACCTTATTTATTCTCATCTGACGAATAATCAGACAATGCTAATGCTTGACCCATCCAACGGCTTAATGCTTGATCATCTTGCATGGCTGCTTCGCGCAACGCCAACGTGGTAGGGTGTAAAAGCGCATTGGTTAGCTTGTACGCCATCTCTTCTAACACCGCGCTAGCCTCTTTACCCTCAGCCAGTTGTGCTTTGGCCTTTTCTACCAGTTCGTCACGTTGTGCCATGCCCTTTTGACGATACTGCCTTACTAAATCAATAGATTGCTGCGACTGCTTCCAACTCATGTAGTCGCCAGCTTGCTTATCTATTAGCTTCTCTGCTTCAAGGGCAGCTTGTTCTCTATTTTCTAAATTCTTTTGAACGATGTGCTGTAGGTCGTCTACCGTGTATAAATAGGCATCACCCAGCTCGTTTACTTCAGACTCAATGTCTCTTGGTACTGCTAAGTCCACCAGAAACATCGGCATGTTCTTGCGCTGCTTAAGCGCTTTTTCCACCATGCCTTTACCAATTAAGGGTAGCTGACTGGCTGTGGAACTGATCACTATATCAAAATCTTTAAGATGCTCAGGCACTTGAGAGAGCGTATACACACTGGCACCGAGTGTTTCAGCCAGCGCTTCAGCGCGAGCTACAGTGCGATTAGCAACCGCTAAACAACTTACACCCTGTTCTTTTAAATGTTGCGCCACAAGTTCTATGGTCTCACCTGCACCGACCAACAAAACAGATCGTTTAGGCAGCTCAGCAAATATGTGTTTTGCCAACTGCACAGCCGCATAAGCTACACTTACGGCATTTGCGCCTATGTCTGTTTCACTTCGCACTCGTTTTGCAACAGAAAAGGTATGTTGAAACAGTTTATCAAATTCACTGCTGATCATACCCGAGTGCTTTGCATCACCGTAGGCTTGTTTTACCTGCCCAAGTATTTGTGGCTCACCCAATATTAACGAATCTAAACCACTCGCCACACGCATTATGTGCTTTACCGCATCATCTTGCGATAATACATAGCTGTTATTCGCAATATCTTCCACATTGAGGTGATGAAATTCACTTAGCCACTGCAACAGCTTTTGACCACTGTCATCTTGCGTATTTACGTATAGTTCTGTGCGATTACAAGTCGACACAATGACCGACTCGTCAACGCCATCGAGCTTTTTTAAGCTCGCAAGGGCTTCCACCAAAGAATCTGGTGTAAAGGCCACTTTTTCACGTAGTGCGACTGGGGCTGTTTTGTGGTTAATACCGAGGGCGAGTAAAGTCATTAACATCTGTGCTGGCAACGTCGGAGCGGCATTGTACGAAAAAGCCAAAATGATTGAAAGTGTTGGTGAAACTGTGTTCCCATATTGTTATTACTATTTTAGTTGTATTTTTACTCAAGTGAGCACTTTAGATGATCCGCAATTTTCTTTTCTTTTGTACGGTTGGCGTTTTACTAAGTGCTTGCGTAACTGCGCCCAAAGGCCCAGAACACGCGGTTAACCTTACAGCACAGCTACACAATATTGCGCAAGTACAACAGTGGCAAATGCGCGGAAAAATAGCGTTTCGCCAAGGTAAGGAAGCAGCGAGTCTTAATTTAGTTTGGAAAAACGATTCCGGTGATTTTGATTTTAGATTAACCAACTTTTTAGGCGTAACCATGGTTAACCTAACTGTTGATCAGAACAAATCGGTATTAGAAGCTGATGGTGAAACCTATGTTGACGCTTTGCCAGAACCGCTGATTTACCAAATTACGGGTATGGTTATTCCCGTTGAGCCTTTATTGTCGTGGGTAAAAGGGCTTCCATTGAAAAACGATACTTACACGTTAACGGAAAAGGGATTAGTTGATACGTTAAAGTCTGGTTGCACTACATGTCAAAATTGGCAGGTGAATTACGGTAACTATGGCCGTGTTAATACCGCCAAAGATAAAGAAGTCTGGTTACCTCACAGCATTACCCTTACACAGAGCGCTGCATCAGGTTTACCCAATACTCAGCTTAAGATTAAAATTTATCAATGGACTCTCAATTGAACACGCAAACTTCCCATGACTGGTGGCCTTCTCCAGCCAAATTGAACCTATTCCTGCACATTTTAGGTCGTTATGAAAATGGCTATCATCAACTTCAAAGTCTTTTTCAAATGCTCGACTACGGTGACAAACTCGCTTTTGATATTACAGAGGATAGCGCCATTTGTATGGCAACCCCATTAGCGGGCGTTGACGATGACGATAATCTTATTATCAAAGCTGCCCGATTATTAGCCAAACACACACAGTGCAAAAAAGGGGTTAGTATTACCCTAGACAAGTGCTTGCCCATGGGTGGCGGTATAGGTGGCGGTTCGTCAAATGCGGCAACCACACTGGTTGCACTTAATCATTTGTGGAAGACGGGTTTAAATGAAGATGAGTTAGCCGAGCTTGGCCTGGTATTGGGCGCTGATGTACCCATTTTTGTACGCGGTAGAACGGCTTTTGCTGGCGGTGTTGGCGAAGAAATCACACCCGCTCCCCAAAAGGAACTCTATTTTTTAGTAGCCAACCCTAATGTTCACGTGAGTACGGCAGAGGTGTTTACTGCACCAGAATTGCCCAGAAATACCCCTGCGATAGCATGGGAAGACTATAAATTTGAAAAAACACGCAATGATTGTCAGCAATTAGTCGAGAATCGCTATCCTGAAGTTGCAAAATTATTACAGTGGTTGGTAAACTACGCACCGTCGCGAATGACGGGTACAGGTGCATGTGTATTTGCCACTTTTTCTGACTACACTTTAGCCGAACAAGTTAGGGCCAAAATGCCTGAAGCTTGGCAGAGTTTTGTCGCAAAAGGTGTGAATCGCTCACCACTATTAGACAAATTAGAACAACAAAAATAGTGTGCACGCCAAATCGGACACGAACTTAAAAATTGGGGTATAGCCAAGTTGGTAAGGCAGCGGGTTTTGATCCCGCCATTCGTAGGTTCGAGTCCTGCTACCCCAGCCAAACCTCTTTTATCAACGCACTGAGGAACCACTTGTGCCAGATATGAAGCTCTTTGCAGGTAATGCCGTCCCAGAACTTGCCCAGAAAGTCGCCGATCGCCTCTACACCAAACTTGGAAATGCCAAAGTTGGCCGTTTCAGTGACGGTGAAATTAGCGTAGAAATTCATGAAAACGTCCGTGGCTCGGACGTTTTTATTATCCAATCTACGTGTGCACCTACTAACGATAACCTTATGGAACTTATCGTGATGATCGACGCCCTGCGTCGCGCATCTGCGGGTCGTATTACGGCTGTTATTCCATACTTTGGTTATGCACGTCAAGACCGTCGTGTTCGTTCAGCAAGGGTGCCAATCACTGCAAAAGTTGTGGCAGATTTTCTGTCTAACGTAGGTGTTGATCGCGTACTCACTATTGACCTACACGCCGAGCAAATTCAAGGGTTCTTTGATGTTCCTGTTGATAACGCATTCGGTACACCAATCCTTCTTGCGGATATGGTTAGACGTGACTTTGTCGATCCAGTAGTGGTATCGCCAGATATCGGTGGTGTTGTACGTGCTCGAGCAACGGCAAAATTGCTTAACGATACCGACCTTGCAATTATCGATAAGCGTCGTCCTAAAGCTAACGTGGCGCAGGTTATGAACATCATCGGTGATGTAAAAGACCGCGACTGTATCATTGTGGATGACATGATTGATACAGGTGGCACACTGGCTAAAGCCGCTGAAGCACTTAAAGCTCACGGTGCGCGCAAAGTATACGCATATGCAACCCATGCCATATTCTCTGGTAATGCAGTTAGCAACTTAAAAGAGTCTGTTATTGACGAAATTATCGTTACTGACTCAATCCCACTTAGCAAAGATATGCAGCAAATGGGCAAAGTAAAACAACTTACCTTGTCTGAGATGCTTGCTGAAACAATTCGCCGTATCAGTAACGAAGAATCTATTTCAGCGATGTTTGAATATTAATTTCAAACGCTAATTTGCAAAAAGCACCTTCGGGTGCTTTTTTGTTGTCTGTTCTTTTTTACTTTTAAGAGATGTCTTCTGCATAGCTGGCATAACTTTTCTCATGTAGAGTTTATGGATTCCGATCTGTTTTCCAACCTCTTAGAAGCCTCCACTTCGTAGCATGCATACGCTTTTCTTATTGTAAATTAACGTTATACTCGTTGAGCAATGACTTAATAAAAACAGATTTCAAACATTGTGATTTCTCAACCTAAGGAATGAAACATGAAAACAAAACCATGGTATGTAGTTGTGGCGCTAGCGGCATCGTTATCGATAGTGGCGTGTTCAGACAAAGAAGAAAAAGGAACAAGCACAGTGACAGAGAAAAATGAAAGCGAGGTTACGCAGGCGAGTAATTTACCGTCTAACTTGGTTGCCGAGCCAGTGACCCAATTAGACGCAAAAGAAAACAGTGAAAAACAGGAAGTAACCTTAACAGGTACTATTGTATATAAAGACCTTGAAGGTGGGTTCTTCGCATTTATTACCCAAAATGGTAAACACTATACCCCTCACGGATTGGACGAAACGTACAGAAAAAATGGTCTATTGGTGGAAATTACAGGTATTACAAAACCAGATATCATGACCACAACGCAATTTGGCACCGTCCTTCAAGTAACCAGCGTAAAAGTAATTAGCAGCGAGAATGTGAAAGACAATAATATTTAGACTTTTGTCTAGTATTTTTACAACTAAACGTTTATACACAACAGTGCAAATAATTTAAGTCATTCCCTATCTATTAGGTAAAGCGTAATTGTATTGGTCTACATAAGATGGTAGTATTCGCCGCCCTTAAAATTCTGGGCAGTGTTTTTATAGGTTTCATGTCGTATAAAAGCACTGATTAACAGTAGGTTTTGGTCGCAAAAATCTACAATAATTAGACTTAATATTTTGGAGACAGACAATGTCTGAAGCAATTTTTAACCTAGACGCATCTGTTCGTACAGACCTAGGGAAAGGTGCGAGCCGCCGCCTACGTCGCGAAGATAAGCTTCCAGGTATCATTTACGGTGGTGAAGAAGCACCAGTTTCTATCACTCTTGCACACAACAAAGTAATTCAAGCTGCTGACTTTGAAGCATTTTACTCTCACGTTCTTACACTAAACGTAGACGGTAAAGCAATTGAAGTACTTGTAAAAGACATGCAACGCCACCCGTACAAGCCAAAAATCATGCACATTGATTTCCAACGTGTAATTGCGGGTCAAGACGTACACACAAACGTGCCTCTTCACTTTGTTAACGAAGAAACATCTGCTGCTGTTAAAGCGGGCGGTGTAGCTGAGCACCACGTAACTGAAATCGAAGTTACCTGTCAGCCTAAAGATCTTCCTGAATTCATCGAAGTAGACATGTCTGCGATTGAAATGGGTCAAACACTACACTTGTCTGATCTAACTCTTCCAGCTGGTGTTGCTTCAGTTGAACTTGCTAAGAACGACGAAGCTCACAACCTAGCGGTTGTAACTGTTAAGCCTGCTAAAGGCGCAGCAGCTGAAGACAGCGAAGAAGAAGCTACTGAGGAATAATCCTCTTGGCTGATATTCGCCTTATCGTGGGTCTGGGTAATCCAGGCCCCGAATATGAAAATACCCGACACAACGCCGGTGAATGGTTTCTAAACCAACTAGCCGTCGCCTATAACGCCCCGCTAAAACCAGAAACAAAATTCTTCGGTAAAACTGCACGTATCACCATTGCAGGCAAAGACATTCGTTTGCTTTATCCCACTACGTTTATGAACAAAAGTGGTCAAGCAGTTGCGGCGCTTGCCAACTTCTACCGTATAGAACCAGAACAAATTCTCGTCGCATTTGACGAACTTGACTTACCTCCAGGTGTTGCAAAATACAAAATAGGCGGAAGCTCAAGTCAAAACGGTGTGCGTGACATAGTGGCTAAAATGGGTAACAACAAAGATTTTTTACGCTTGCGCATTGGTATAGGTCACCCCGGTCATAAGAGCCGTGTAACGGGACACGTACTAGGAAAGCCTTCAGCAGAAGATAAGATAGCCATCGACAGTGCTATTGACGAAGCGGTACGTTGTACTGAAATTCTACTAAAAGAAGACTTAAAACAAGCGCAAAACAGGTTACACTCACACAAAGCGTAATCTACTAGCCAGTTAACTTTTCCAAACAAGGATCCATATCATGGGTTTTAAATGCGGTATTGTTGGCCTACCCAATGTAGGTAAATCAACACTTTTCAATGCATTAACAAAAGCAGGTATTGAAGCGGCAAACTTCCCTTTCTGTACTATCGAGCCGAATACAGGTGTTGTACCTGTACCAGATCTTCGTTTGGACAAACTTGCTGAAATTGTTAAACCTCAGCGCGTTATTCCAACCACCATGGAATTCGTGGATATTGCTGGTTTGGTTGAGGGTGCATCTAAAGGTGAAGGGTTAGGAAACAAATTCCTTGCTAATATTCGTGAAACCGACGCTATTGGACATGTAGTTCGCTGTTTTGACGACGAGAACATCGTACACGTTGCAGGCCGCGTAAGCCCTAAAGATGATATTGACGTTATCAATACAGAGCTAGCCCTAGCCGACTTAGAAACCACCGAAAAAGCACTTCACCGTGTAGCAAAGCGTGCTAAAGGTGGTGATGCGGATGCGAAGTACGAATTAAAAGTACTTGAGAAAATAAAACCGCACCTTGATGAAGGTTTACTTCTTCGCTCTCTTGAGCTTACAAAAGAAGAGTTAGCCGCCATTAGCTACATGAATATGTTGACACTTAAGCCAACAATGTACATTGCAAATGTTAACGAAGATGGCTTTGAAAACAACCCGTATTTAGACCAAGTGAAAGAAATTGCAGCAGGCGAAAATGCTACGGTTGTGGCTGTTTGCGCTGCAATTGAAAGCGATATTGCTGAACTTGAAGACGACGAGCGTGAAGAGTTCATGCAAGACATGGGGTTAGAAGAGCCCGGCTTAAACCGTGTTATTCGTGCGGGTTATAGCTTGTTAACGCTTCAAACCTACTTCACTGCGGGTGTAAAAGAAGTTCGCGCATGGACTTTCCCTGAAGGCTCAACTGCACCGCAAGCTGCCGGTAAAATCCACACAGATTTCGAAAAAGGCTTTATTCGCGCTGAAATCGTTGGTTACGACCACTTCGTTGAATTTAACGGAGAACAAGGTGCAAAAGACGCCGGTAAGTGGCGCTTAGAAGGTAAGGACTACATCGTTAAAGACGGTGACGTTATTCACTTTAGATTTAATGTTTAAGTTGAAAGGGCCTGACTCAGTTCAGGCCTCTTTTATGTAACAAGCCACTTCCTATCACCTCGTGGAACTCGTTCTGCAATCCCCACTTTAATTCCTGAATATGCTTTGATTACTTTCTACTCTTACTAAGAGTTTTAAATATATGAAGATAAATAGGACGTATTCACAGGTTAAGATTGAATCTATAAAAACATGAAACACATTCTATAAAGCGACTAACTTCCATAGACATTAAAGTAGGATATGTAAGTGAGAAGGACGCAAAAAAAAACCTCCAACGTTCAACATTTGGAGGTTTTTGAGTGTACTACGAGTGGCCTTACGATCTACGCACTCGAGCTACTGTCATTAGCAAGAATCCCAACATCGCAAGATAACCAGGTTCCGACACTGCATTAACGTCAGTGTACTTGTAAACAATTTCTAAAATGCCATCGGCGGAGTTTTCGTAGACGATTGAACCACTACCACCTGCACCAGCATTAGCAACACCGGCCGCATCAATTTCAATTGAACCATTTCCAGTTCCAATGAAAGAGTTAAAAATTAATGCGCTTAACGGATGTGCACCACCCGTGCTGGTGTACGTTTCCGTATTCGAAGCATTGGGAGTAACATTACCTGACGAGACAGTCGCTCCATTTGCAACGTTCAAAAAGGTTTGTGAATACTCAGGGAAGACTGTGACCAGATCAATGCTTCCACCGAAACCTCTAACTGTCAAATTAGCTCCAAGGTTCAAAGAAATATCTGCTGCATTAGTACCGACATTTGTACCAGAAATACTACCGGTGGATGTTCCCGTTAGTTTAAGCTCAACCGAATTAAGAACTCGAGTGCCGCCTAGGTCATCAAACAGCTCAAAGAAAAACGACAAAGGTCCCCAGTTTAGTTCTAGCGCACCAATATTTGTTCCGTCTACACTAGAAACTACTAGCTCTTGAGTAGCTGTACTCGTATCATCTCCAAACCAAAACTTTTGAGAAATGACACCTGCGTTTGCTGTTGCTGTACATACTGTTAACAACGCTGCTGTGAGAAATTTTTTAACCATTTTTTATGTCCGTTAGTATGGATGCCAGTATCTTTGGTTGTTAAGCATTTATAATGCCAAACATGAAAAACACAGAAAATACTTAAAGTTACATTGTCTCCCTCAATATAAAAAGTTGTCTGTGTAAAAAAAACTGACGAGACTTATATTATTAGATAATAACCGACTAAAGACATTATCTATCAACTTAACTATTCGTACTATCGAGCTTTTAAATTAATTAAGGCCAATAAAAAATGATCATTAATCGTCAACGAAATTACAAACTCAAAGCAATGCTATCAATCTTATTCATCATTCTCATCACTAATTCAGCCTCTTCTAACGAAAACCACATCAATAGTCCAAATGAGTTAGTGTATAAAAGTATTTCTCCGTGGTTTCACGTTAATAACTCTCAAACCATCACATTCAAAACAACCTACGGCGATGTTGTTATTGCCCTTCACCCCACATTAGCGCCTAAACATGTGGCTAGGTTTAAGAGGCTAATAAATGAAGGCTTTTATAATGAGCAGTATTTTTATCGTGTGGTTGATGGCTTCGTGGCTCAAGCGGGAAGTAACAACAATCATGATTCTTCTAAATTCGATAAGGCAATATTGTCAAATATTGAAGCCGAGTTTACTCAACCTCTTTCAAGTAATGCCACTATTATAGAAAGCGATGATATGTTTGCGCCTTATACAGGGTTCTTAGATGGCTTCCCTATTGGTATAGATAAAGAAAGAAACGAAATGTGGGGCCTACACTGTCCTGGCACGGTGGCTTTTGCGCGAAATAGCGAAAAGGATACTGCAAGTACCGAGTTTTATATAGTAATCGGTCAAGCACCTCGTCATTTAGATAGAAATATGTCGGTTGTTGGTCGAGTAGTAGAAGGTATGGAGGTTTTACAAAAGCTCCCCAGAGGAGACAAAGCGGTTGGCGGTGTTATTGAGGAATTACAAAGCGAAAGTATCATCAAACAAGCCTTTATTCACTCTGACGCGGTCGCGCCTTACTATGTTCAATTACCTGCTCACGAAGAATATCAAAAACGTATAAATACCGGCAAAAACCTAGATAACCCATTTTTTCATGATAATAGCTATGGACCACGCCCTATAGATGTGTGCTATTACCAAACTAAGGCAACCCAAAAACCACAATAATTTAGCAAGAAATAAAGGCCAAGTTGTTCAATTTCGCCACGTTTTGTGTGTTATTCATGCTAAACCGAACACTTAATGAGCATTTGGAAAAAGTTAGTAAAAAAGGGGTTGACGGTTGCCAGTCATATACGCATAATACGCGCCACTTCCTGAGAGGGGAGAGAATAAAAGAGGCTACGTAGCTCAGTTGGTTAGAGCACATCACTCATAATGATGGGGTCGCAAGTTCGAATCTCGCCGTAGCCACCAATTCTCATAATTCTCTTTTAGGAAAGTCTAGCTGCGCGGGAGTGGTGGAATTGGTAGACACGCTGGATTTAGGTTCCAGTGCTTCACGGCGTGAGAGTTCAAGTCTCTCCTTCCGCACCACGACTGGGGTATAGCCAAGTTGGTAAGGCAGCGGGTTTTGATCCCGCCATTCATAGGTTCGAGTCCTGTTACCCCAGCCATTCTTCTAGAATGATAATTACAGCTAGCGTCTACGCGGAAGTGGTGGAATTGGTAGACACGCTGGATTTAGGTTCCAGTGCTTCACGGCGTGAGAGTTCAAGTCTCTCCTTCCGCACCAATTGGGGTATAGCCAAGTTGGTAAGGCAGCGG
>NZ_BJKK01000007.1 GCF_006538325.1 Alteromonas sp. KUL42 | reverse complement strand
AAACGATTTTCAAAAATGGTTTCTGTAATCACACCTGTGCCTTCTGCAACACAATTTAACGTAACAAACTGGGCCTGCATGTCGGTAGGAAAAGCCGGATGTGGCGCCGTTTTAACACGCACCGCTTTAGGCTTCTGCCCGTGCATGTCTAGTTCAATCCAGTCTTCACCAGTGGTAATTTTCGCACCGGCTTGTTCGAGCTTATCTAAAACTGCATCTAGGGTATCTGGCGCTGCATGCGTACAGCGAATCTTACCACCTGTGACAGCGGCGGCCACCAAGAACGTGCCGGTTTCAATGCGGTCAGGCAACACAGCGTAGTCACACCCTTTTAAGGTTTCTACCCCTTCAATGGTGATCTTGTCGCTACCTGCTCCACTGATGTTTGCGCCCATTTGAATTAGACAGTTAGCCAAATCAACAATTTCAGGTTCACGCGCGGCATTTTCAAGCACAGTCGTTCCTTCAGCTAACGCAGCAGCCATCAATAGGTTTTCAGTCGCCCCTACGCTTACCATATCCATAAAGATACGTGCGCCCTTTAGCCGCCCGTCTACTTCTGCGCGAATATAGCCTTCATCCACCTCAATTTTGGCGCCCATTTTTTCAAGGCCAGTAAGGTGTAAATTCACTGGGCGAGCGCCAATTGCACATCCACCAGGCAGTGATACATTCGCTTTGCCTTGCTTTGCCAATAACGGGCCAAGAACCAAAATAGAAGCGCGCATAGTGCGAACTAATTCATAAGATGCCGTCACACTTTCAAGCGTGCTGGCATCAATTAAAATGTCATTAGGTGCGGGCTGAGCGACTTCAACACCAAGCTCTCTCAAAAGCGAAGTAGTAGTGTTGATATCACGCAAACGAGGAACATTTGTATAGCGGCAAGGAGCATCAGTTAACAAGCTGGTCATCAATAATGGCAACGCCGCATTTTTAGCGCCAGAAATACGTACTGTCCCCTGCAAAGCGGGGCTCTTCTTGATTACAAGTTTATCCACGTATATCGCCTATTATTGAGGAATATGAAATTGACGCTCGCGCTCCCAGTCTTTCACTGAGAACGTCTTAATAGTGATAGCATGCATACTACCGTCGGCAATTTTATCAGCCAAAGGCGCGTATACGGCTTGCTGACGCTTCACGCGGCTCATTTCATTGAACGCATCGCTCACGGCAATAATATTGAAATGTGAACCTTCACCTTTTACGTGCACTTCGTGAAGATCTAACGCTTCTTTCAATATGTTTTCTATTTCCGACAATTCCATAACTTACTTCTTACTTTCGCTAAATGGGGGTTATTCTACTGGTAAAAAGCTATCAGCGTCGCTAATTTTTGCGAGTTTGTGTAGCTTTTCCGGCATTTTGTAAAGCATCATGCTAACACCATTTTGCTTGGCATCCCTAACGGCATTTATGAGCCACGCCAGACCGGCGCTGTCTGCACGCTCAACATCACTCAAATCAACAGTGCACGATTTGCGCTGTTGTAGTGCGTTCCGCTCACTTTGACTGAGGCTTTCCCACAAGTTTTTACGCAAGGTGTCACGGTCGAGATGACCGTGAACAACAATATTCCCTTTATCGTTTACCTCGAACAGGCTCACTCAGCCTCTCCCTCAACGGCAACCGTCTCATCTTGATTAAGTTCAACTGGTTTACCAATTTTATCTTTCATCAATGCAATTACAGCATCAATTCCATCTTGTCGAAGGATAGACTCAAACTCGCTGCGCTTGCTGTTTAACATGCTAATCCCTTCTGCCACCATGTCATATGCTTTCCATTCGTTGGTTTTGTTGTCTTTACGTACTTTAAACGCAATCTTAATCTCTGGACGATTAGGGTCTTGAACAACAGCACGAACTGTTACCGACTTCTTGTCGCTAAAATCAGACTCAGGCTCAAACAGTACTTGTTGATCATCATAATAACCCATCGCTACCGCATAGGTGGTAATGAGGTATTGACGAAACACGCTAATGTACTCACCCATCTTTTCTTGAGGTACGGACTTAAAATGCTTACCTAACACCATAAACGCGGCAAACTTATAATCGATGTGAGGGACTAGTTCCTCTTCCATTATTGTGCGCAGCATTTCAGGGTCAGCTTTTATTGACGCTTGATTTTCTTTAATACGCTCAAATGTGCGATTAGCTACATTTTGAACAAGTTCGTATGGGTTTTGCTCATTCACTTCTTGTGCATTAGCTACGCCTACAAGCGACATCATTACAATGCCTATTGTCGCTAAGATTTTCTTCACCGTAATTCTCCTATAACATCTCTTAAAAAGCAGACCAGACGCTGTATCAATAACTTTCACCTGACTACTCATTACTTCCTAATCTTTCTAATTATATCCACCCAAACGACTAATTTTCTTTTTTGACCAGTCTTATTCGCTGATCAATCCTCTTCATTGCCTCGATTAAACAAGAACTGGCCGATCAAGTCTTCAAGTACCAGCGCTGACTTAGTGTCTTGTAAATAGTCGCCGTTTTGTAAGTTCGCTACACCGTCGAAAGAAAAGCCCGGCTGGAAACCAACATATTGTTCGCCCAACAAACCCGATGTAAGAATGGAGACCGAACTGGTTTCTGGAAAACCGTTGTATTCATTCAAAATAGATAGTTCAACAACGGGTGTAAAATCGTCTTGGTCAAGGGTGATAGAAGTGACTCGCCCAACGGTTACACCACCCACTTTCACTGCAGAGCGTGGCTTTAAACCACCGATATTGTCAAACTTCGCGTAAAGCGTGTAGGTATCGCCTTCAGTAGCGACGGTTTGATTCGCAACTTTTAATGCCAAGAGTAACAATGCACCGATGGTGAGCATAACAAACACGCCAACCATTACTTCCGTTTTATACTTATTCATACCAATCCCCTACTCGATACCAAACATAAGGGCGGTTAGCACGAAGTCCAGCCCTAATACTGCTAATGATGAATAGACTACTGTTTCAGTAGTCGCTTTACTGATCCCTTCCGACGTTGGGATTGAATCATAACCTTTGAATATGGCAATCCAGGTCACAACCAAGGCAAAAACAAGGCTTTTAATTACGCCGTTTATAACATCTTGGTTCCAATCAACCGTAGACTGCATTATTGACCAGTAACTTCCGGCATCAACGCCGAGCCAGTCAACACCAACCAAATGCCCGCCTAATATGCCAATGGCGCTAAAAATAAGCGCCAACATGGGCATTGCCAACATACCCGCCCAAAAACGCGGAGCAACGATACGACGAAGCGGGTCAACCGCCATCATTTCTAAACTGCTTAACTGCTCAGTGGCTTTCATTAAGCCAATTTCTGCGGTTAGCGCTGAGCCTGCTCGACCGGCAAATAACAGTGCAGTCACAACAGGTCCTAATTCACGCAGCAGAGATAATGCAACCATGGGGCCTAGGCTGCCTTCAGCGCCATAGCCAACTAAAATAGTATAACCTTGCAACGCCATAACCATGCCGATAAACAACCCCGACACCATTATGATGAGCAATGACTGCACGCCTACCACATAAAGTTGTTTTATAACTAAAGGCACGTTTTTAAGACGAGGCATCGCCACTAAAGCGCCGAACAACATGATGGCTGCACGACCTATAGCGGTAACTTTACCAATAGTATTAGCGCCAACTGATTGGAAAAACTGCATTATTTATCGGCTCCCAAAAAACTGGCTTTCAAATCTGGTGCAGGATAATGAAAAGGTACAGGACCATCAGCCTTGCCCTTTAAGAACTGCTGCACGAGTTCAGAATCACTTTCTTTAATTTCCTGTGCAGTACCTTCACCAATTACGCGCTTGTCAGCGAGTATGTATATGTAATCAGCAATAGTAAGCACTTCCGTTACATCATGAGTAACTACAATACTCGTTAGGTTTAACGCATCATTGAGTTCACGTATAAGCTTTACCAATACCCCCATTGAGATAGGGTCTTGTCCTGCAAATGGCTCATCGTACATGATTAGGTCGGGATCAAGTGCGATAGCGCGCGCAAGAGCTGCTCGTCGTGCCATACCACCTGACAACTCACTTGGCATTAACTGCGCCGCACCACGCAAGCCAACCGCTTGCAGTTTTAAAGCGACAATCGTTGCAATAATATCTTCAGATAGCTCTGTATGCTCTCGTAATGGAAACGCCACATTGTCAAAAACACTCATGTCTGTAAATAATGCGCCACTTTGAAAAAGCATGCTCATTCTGCGCCTTGTTTCGTACAACGACTTTCTCGACATTGAAACAATAGACTGCCCATCAAATCTTACATCGCCCTCATCAGGCGTTAACTGTCCGCCAATAAGACGCAGCAGTGTGGTTTTACCAATACCACTTGGTCCCATGACAGCCGTAATTTTTCCCTTTGGTACTTTCAGCGAAATGCCATCGTAAATAATACGTTCGGCTCGCTTGAAGGTAAGGTTGTCTACTTCAACTAGATGATCCATATTTATCTAAAATGTCGGTAGCGTAAGCTTACCGACCCTTGATGTTGCGAAGTTTCGCTGCATTTTTTACCAGCGAACATTCTTTGAATATATTCAACACTAAACTCGTCCGTTCTCTATGCTTAGAGGCACAATATCGAAAAAGTTTACTGGGCAGTGTAATTTGATGGCATTGTACGCTTTTTCAAGTGCCCCGCCAAAGTCAAAAAGTTACAAGTTATGTTCGATGAAGACGAATGGTTCAAATACTACGCCGAATCTCATTAACTGAAACTGAATAACGTCATAATTGACTTGTTATCGCGCACCTTTACCACGCAACTGATAAAATAAAACGACACGCCCATAGGCAAATGGCAACGATTTTGCGACAATCCCTTGAAATACTTTTTTATTATAGATTGTTGTGCTGCTGAACATTGTCATTTTCATCATTGGATTAGTCGTCTTAAGTTGGAGTGCTGACCGCTTTGTCTATGGCGCGTCCGCTCTGGCGAAAAACATTGGCATTTCACCAATGATGATAGGTCTAACCATTGTCGCTATGGGCTCGTCTGCGCCAGAAATTGTGGTGTCAGCCATTGCATCGGCCAACGGCAACATGAATACCGCCGTTGGCAATGCATTAGGCTCCAATATCACCAATATTGCATTGGTGCTTGGGATCACTGCCTTAGTTAAGCCCCTTTTAGTATCATCGACCACTTTAAAGCGGGAGCTGCCTGCACTTCTTATCATCTCGCTAATTGCTATCGCATTTATGTTCGATGGTAAACTCAAGTCATATGAAGGTATTATCCTGCTAGGCCTTTTCATCTTTGTGCTGGCCATGATGGCGTGGTTATCATTGCAAGTTGATAAAGAAGACCCCCTTGTAGCAGAAACCGCAGATGAAATTCCAAAAGACGTTTCAAATACATCAGCGCTACTTTGGATTGGTTTAGGTTTGGTCATTTTGCCATTAAGCGCTCACTTTCTTGTGAACTCCGCCGTGGAGATTGCACGCTTTTTAGGTATATCCGACCTCATCATCGGATTGACCATTATTGCATTGGGAACCAGCTTGCCAGAATTAGCCGCGAGTATCGCGGGTGTATTAAAGGGTGAGGATGACCTTGCACTGGGAAACATTATTGGCTCCAACATATTCAATCTTCTTGCCGTATTAGGTATGCCAGGGCTTATCGCACCAGGTTTGTTAGACCCAGACGTTTACAACCGTGACATGTATGTCATGTTAGGTTTGACCCTACTGCTATTTTTATTTAGCTTCGACCTAATTGGTAAACGTACTATTTCACGTACCAACGGATTTTTACTTTTAGCCTGTTTTATTGGCTACCAATTTTGGCTGTTTGGATAATGACAAAGAACAACGTACAAGCCGATTACATTGCCTCTGCACAACGTGTAATTGACATAGAATCACAAGCCATTGCTAACCTATCAACGCGATTAGATCACACGTTTGTTGCAGCCTGTGACATTCTTTATGCTTGCGAAGGTAAAGTAGTCGTTTCAGGCATGGGGAAATCCGGTCACATTGGCAATAAAATAGCAGCAACCCTTGCCAGTACGGGCACTCCCGCTTTCTTCATGCATCCTGGTGAAGCGAACCATGGCGATTTAGGTATGCTGAGCAAGGGCGATGTGCTTCTCGCTATTTCTAACTCTGGTGAAACCAACGAGTTAGTAAACCTGTTACCGGTAGTCAAGCGGTTAGGTATCAAAGTAGTGGCCATGACCAACAGTGCCAGCAGTTCATTGGGCCAGCATGCAGATGTCGTCCTTAATATCAGTGTTGATAAAGAGGCTTGCTCATTAGGGTTGGCACCAACCTCAAGTACTACTGCGACTCTTGTTATGGGCGATGCGCTTGCCGTAGCACTGCTTGATCACAAGGGTTTCACTTCTGACGATTTTGCATTGTCTCACCCAGGTGGTAGCTTAGGGCGTAAATTGTTGCTCAAAGTTAGTGATATCATGCTAAGCGGCGACGATATTCCATTGACCAATGCCAATGCGAGCGTAGCTGATGCCCTACTCGAAATCTCCAAAAAAGGGCTTGGAATGACGGGTATTGTTACTGATGACAATATGCTAATAGGTATCTTTACTGATGGTGATTTGCGCCGCATATTAGATGCACGAATTGACCTTCACAGCGCAACCGTTAACGACGTCATGACCAAAGGCGGAAAAACAACAACTGCAGATCAACTTGCGGTTGAGGCATTAAACATTATGGAAACGCATAAAATTAGTGCGCTTATGGTTACGAATTCCCAAGGACAGCCCGTGGGGGCATTTAATATGCACATGCTGTTGAAGGCAGGAGTTTTATAAGTGATTACAACCTTATATACCGAAATCGACGATACGTTGTATGCTCGTTTAAAAGACATCAAACTGCTTGTGTGTGATGTAGATGGCGTATTCTCCGATGGTAGAATTTATTTAGGCAATGACGGTGAAGAGCTTAAAGCGTTCCACACAAGAGACGGCTATGGGGTAAAAGCACTAGTAAACCATGGCGTTAGCGTAGCGGTAATAACCGGCCGACGCTCTGCAATTGTCGAAAACAGAATGACCTCACTACATGTAGGACATATTATTCAAGGCGAAGAAAATAAATCTGCTGCATTAGAAGCGCTTATGACAAAACTAGGTTTAACCTCAAATGAGGTTGCAGCGGTTGGAGATGACATGCCCGACACAGGCATGTTTTCACGTGTTGACGTGCGCATTGCGGTTGCCGATGCACACCCAGCAGTGTGCAGCCAAGCAAACTGGATAACCACACTACCAGGCGGATTTGGCGCCGTTCGTGAGATTTCAGATACCATTTTACAGGCCAAAGGGATAACTAACGGCATATTCGGAGCCAGTGTATGAGCCTATTTGGCTTTAACCGGTTAGGATTGAGTATTTCTGCGCTATTTATTTTAGCGCTATTGATGTACATTCCATCATGGATGGAAGAGCCTCCTGTAGAACAAAGTAAACAAGAATTAGACGCCCTAAAACCGGCTTATAAAGCGAAGAACCTAACCACCACATTGTACAATCAAGACGGACAGCTTAACCACAAAGTATTTGCTCAATCGATGGAGCATTATGACCAGTTGGGGTTTGTTCTTTTTCAAAAGCCCAGATATACACTTTATACCGACAACGCGTCATCGCCGTGGGTTGTTACTGCGCAAGAAGGTGCGTTGTACCGTAATGAGCTTATTCAACTTGAGAATAGCGTGGTTATTGAGAACCAAACTGCAGATGACTTTGTCAAAAGCATTACAACCGAATACATTCAAATTAATTTAGACACCAAGCAGATGACCTCGGATCAAATGGTAGAAATACTCGGAACCCAATATGTCATCCAAAGTAATGGGTTTAATGCAAACTTGCGCACCCAAGAATATGAGCTTATCGATCATGTACAAACCACTTATTCCCCTAGCAACTAGTTTACTTTTAGTGTTTGCTAGCGCTACAGTATCGGCAACGGAAGATGATTTTTCTCAGCCTATAAAAGTTGATGCTAAATCTCAGTTCGTTGATGGCAAAAACAAGAAATCACTGTTTAAGGACGATGTGCGCATTATCCAAGGTTCGTTAACCATCAATGCAGATGAAGTTGAAGTAATTGCGAGCAATGGCGAAGGTAAAGAAGTATTTGTTGCTCGCGGAACGCCTGCGAGCTATTCGCAAGAACTTGAAGATGGCACTCCAGTGTCTGCAAAAGCCAATGAAATTCGCTATGAGGTGGAAAGCCGCACTATTTCGTTAACAGGTAGCGCAGAGTTAAAGCAAGACACCAGCATGGTACAAGGTGATAGCATTACGTTTGACATGATCACCGAGCAACTATTAGCGACAGGTGGCAAAAATAGCGACGGCGATGGACGTGTAACCACAGTATTTACCCCTGAAACCATTCGCAAGAACACATCTAAATCAGACCAGAAAGAGCGTGAGGATAACCAATAGTAATGGCAACACTGAGCGCACAAAACTTGGCTAAAGCCTATAAATCTCGTCAAGTCGTAAGGGATGTCAGTTTGACTGTTTCAACGGGTCAAATAGTAGGCTTACTTGGACCTAATGGCGCTGGTAAGACCACTACGTTTTACATGATAGTTGGCTTAGTACCACTAGATAAAGGCAAGATAGAAATTGATGACAACGAATTGACTCATCAACCCATGCATGAGCGCGCACGCCGCGGAATAGGCTATCTTCCTCAAGAAGCATCCATTTTTAGAAAGCTGACGGTACATGAAAATATCATGGCCATTTTACAGACCCGTAAAGATTTAAATTCACAGCAACAAGAAGAAGAAGCCGATGCACTACTTGATGAATTTAATATTAACCATATACGTAATAGTACGGGGATGAGTTTGTCAGGTGGTGAACGCCGTCGTGTAGAGATTGCTAGAGCACTTGCCGCTAAACCACAATTTATTTTATTGGATGAGCCCTTCGCTGGTGTTGATCCTATATCTGTTAATGATATAAAGAAGATAATTCAACACCTTCGAGACAGAGGGATAGGCATACTTATTACCGACCATAACGTACGAGAAACATTAGATGTTTGTGAAAAAGCGTATATTGTGAGTCATGGCGAACTTATTGCGCAGGGAACTGCTCAGCAGGTTTTGAGTAATCAAAAAGTGAGGGATGTATACCTAGGTGAGCAATTCAGGCTATAGTTACAGTAACTGAATGAATACTTTTTCAATTTTGCTTGGGTATATACCAATTAGAGCATTTTAAATAAGACGTAGATGAAACCATCTTTACAGCTAAAATTTAGCCAACAACTAACCATGACACCTCAGCTTCAGCAGGCTATCAAGTTGCTGCAGCTTTCTACGCTTGATCTTCAACAAGAAATTCAAGAAGCGTTAGACTCAAATCCACTGTTAGAGATAGAGGAAGGTCACGACGAGCCTCAGTTAGAAAAAAACAATATCGACAATGACGATAGCGCAGCTGATATATCAGCTAGTGCCTCAAGCGATACGTTAGAAGCCGGTGATGCACTGGAGAAAAACGATCTTCCTGATGAGCTTCCTATAGACAGTACGTGGGATGAATACTACTCGGCCTCATCCGCCCCAGCGCCAGGCCCTGCAAGTGATGACGAACAGATTTTTCAAGGTGAAACTACAGAAGATATACAAGAGCATCTTTTGTGGCAAATGCGTCTAACCCATTTTTCAGATACTGACCGCGCCATAGCAATGGCTATCATCGACTCTATTGACGAGTCTGGTTATCTGACGGTGTCACTGGATGACATTCTAGAAGCAGTGAATGCGCAAGATGTGATTGGTGACGATGAAGAAGAACTCATTGAAATGGATGAAGTTGAATGTGTCCTCAAACGCATTCAAATGTTTGACCCAATTGGTTCAGGCTCGCGAAATCCTCAAGAGTGTTTGATGGTACAACTTCGCCAGTTTTCTGAAGATACCCCTTGGCTCGCTGAAGCAAAGCAACTGATTGCTGAGTACTCTGATCTTTTGAGTAGCAAAGACTATCGCACCCTAATGCGTAAGAGCCGTTTGAAAGAAGATCAGCTTCGCGAAGCAATGCGTTTACTACAAACCTTGAATCCTCGCCCAGGTAGTGCTTTAGTTACTAAAGAGCCTGAATATGTTATTCCTGATGTATCAGTTACCAAGAAAAATGGTCGTTGGGTGGTAGAGTTGAACCCTGATAGCCTGCCGAAGTTGAGCGTTAATCAGCAGTACGCAGCCATGAGTCGCCGAGCAAAAAACAGTAGTGACTCTCAATTCATCCGTTCACATATGCAAGAAGCCAAGTGGTTCATCAAAAGCTTGGAATCACGCAACGAAACCTTAATGAAAGTTGCTAACTGTATTGTTCAGCAACAGATGGGATTTTTTGAGCACGGCCCAGAAATGATGAAACCAATGGTGCTAAATGATGTCGCAGAAATGGTAGATATGCACGAATCGACTATTTCTCGTGTCACAACACAAAAATACATGCACACACCTCGCGGTATTTATGAGTTGAAGTACTTTTTCTCAAGCCACGTAGCTACAGAATCTGGCGGAGAATGTTCATCAACGGCTATTCGTGCATTGATCAAAAAGCTGGTGGCAGCTGAAAAGCCCAGCAAGCCACTGAGTGATAGCAAAATTGCTACATTGTTGGCCGACCAAGGTATAAAAGTGGCACGGCGGACAATAGCAAAGTACCGGGAATCATTGTCGATCCCGCCGTCTAACCAGCGAAAAAGTCTTATTTAATAGACTACATAATATAAGGAAGACGAAATATGCAAATCAACCTTACTGGTCATCATGTCGAAATCACCGACTCTTTGCGTAATTATGTCGATACGAAGTTCAGCAAACTTGAACGTCACTTTGATCACATTTCCAATGTGCATGTCATCCTGAACG
The DNA here is from genome assembly GCF_006538325.1 of Alteromonas sp. KUL42. Lineage (GTDB taxonomy): Bacteria > Pseudomonadota > Gammaproteobacteria > Enterobacterales > Alteromonadaceae > Alteromonas. The sequence continues at coordinate 202,586 of NZ_BJKK01000007.1, read as the reverse complement.
TTGAAAAATTAAATCAAAAAGCCGAAGCAACAATGCACTTAAGTGGCGCTGAAGTCTTCGCATCCTCAGAAAATACCGACATGTATGCGGCGATTGATAGCATGGTAGATAAACTCGACCGGCAAGTAATCAAGCATAAGGAAAAACTCAAAAAGCATTAGGCACTAGTAGTTAATTAAGTATGGATATACAAGCCATAGTAAGTCTGGACTGCACCGAGTGTGCAGTCCAATGCAATAGTAAGAAGCGAATTTTAGAAATTATCGCCGACATTGCTGCAAAAAATAACGCTGATATCGACCAAGCCACAGTACTTAATAGCTTGCTTGCCAGAGAGCGCATGGGAAGTACAGGTATTGGTAATGGTATTGCACTACCTCATGGTCGTCTGGCGGGCTTAGAAAAAACTCACGGCCATTATCGTGACTAGCAACCCAGCAATTGACTTTGATGCGCTAGATGAGAAACCGGTTGATATTTTCTTTGCCTTGTTAGTGCCCGAAGAACAAACAGAAGGCCATTTACAGACGCTAGCGAGCGTAGCAGGCAAACTTAGTGATAAGGAGACGGTTAAGGCAATAAGACGCGCCGCCACCAGTGACGATATTTTAAGTGCCTTGGCCTAGCAACAGTCACTTCACCAAGGCCGAACAATACAACGCACCACAACTCGATATACATAGGGAGATTTTAAGTGAAACTGATCATTATCAGCGGTCGCTCTGGGTCGGGAAAATCAGTGGCACTTCGCGCACTCGAAGATTTGGGTTACTACTGCGTTGACAATATTCCTGTAAACTTACTGCCAACATTAACTCACACGGTCGTCGATGAGTACGATCAGGTAGCAGTGAGTATTGATGTTCGAAATTTACCTAAGAACCCTGAAGATTTAGTGGAGATCCTCGATTACCTCCCTTCTTCATGGTCTATGACAATTGTTTACATTGACGCTAGCGATGACGTACTGGTTAAGCGCTTCAGTGAAACCCGCCGCCTTCATCCCTTGGCAAAACTGAATAAATCGCTTTCTGAGGCTATCAAGGCTGAATCTGCATTATTGGCGCCCATTGTAGAACGAGCCGATTTATACCTCGATACCGATAAGCTTACCATTCACCAATTAGCTGAACTCATTCGCGAGCGAATTCTGGGTAAAAAGAGCTCTAGGCTTGTGCTAGTATTTGAATCATTTGGCTTTAAGCACGGTATTCCCAAAGATGCAGACTATGTATTTGATGCCCGCTTTCTTCCCAATCCACATTGGGAGCCCGAACTCAAACCGCTAACAGGCCTAGACGGGCCTGTTGAGGTTTTTTTAGGTTCACAGCCTGTAGTAACTAAGTTTGTATGGCAAATACAAAACTTAATCACAACTTGGCTACCGCATTTAGAGCGAAATAATAGAAGCTATGTAACGGTGGCGATTGGTTGTACTGGTGGACAGCATCGTTCGGTCTACATTGCTAATAATTTGGCCAAAGTATTTAGCGATACTCACCCTGATGTACAAATTCGCCATCGAGAGCTAAACCAATAATGACGATAAAGAAAACCTTAACCATTGTGAATAAGCTTGGTCTTCACGCCAGAGCAGCAACTCAACTTGTGCAGTTAGCCAATCAATTTGAAGCTAAAATAGTGTTGAAAAAAGGCGACAAAGAAGCTGATGCAAGTAGTGTTTTAGGGCTAATGATGCTGGAGAGTCATCAAGGTGAGCAAGTGGATGTATTAGTGAATGGCATCGATGCCCAGGCTGCATTAGCTGCCATAGAAGAACTCATAGAAGGTAAGTTTAACGAGGATGAGTAAGGCGCATCGTCGACACCTTGTTCACACATTCCAAACACTTGATATTGACCAAATAATCATCACTTAGACATAATAGCAAGGGTATACGCGTATTTATTATGACAGTGTCATTATTAATGCGATATTCTACTGCAAAATTCCTTTGAGTCTTTGGCTTAGCAAAAACAACTCTTTAGCTTGGTTAGGAATGGCTATTTATGGCAGAAGCGCTCGTTTCTAAATACGTACAAACTCAATTACGTGCACTCAATGGCGCGTTGCTTAACGGTCAATTCGTATCTGTACGTAAACTTCTGCTTGAACTCCCCCCCTCTGACGTAGCGCACATTCTTGAATCAAGCCCAAGTCGCACCCGTGACGAATTGTGGGAACTCATTGATAGCGATTTTCACGGTGACATACTGGAAGAGCTCTCTGATGATGTACGTAACGGTATTATTACTAAAATGCTGCCCGCCAATGTGGTTGACGCATTGGAGGAGATGGATACCGATGATCTAGCAGAAACACTAAGTAGCCTTCCTGACCAAGTGTTACAAGACATCCTCGACTCGATGGATGCACAAGACCGCGTTCGAGCTGAACAAGCCTTGTCTTATGGTGAAGAGACCGCTGGCTTCATCATGAACACGGACACCATAACGCTTCGTCCAGACGTTACCATTGATGTGGTACTGCGATACATTCGCTTAAAAGGTGAATTGCCTGAAAATACCGACACATTTTATGTGGTAAATAGAACAGACAATCTCGTGGGTATTGTTCCTGTAACACGCTTGTTAACTGCAGATACCGACGAAAAAGTATCTGATGTGATGGACGCAGAGTCTGAAGCTATTCCGGTGAATATGCCCGACGATGAAGTTGCAAGCCTGTTTGAACGGTATAACTGGCTTTCAGCACCTGTTGTCGATGAAAAGCATCGCCTGGTGGGAAGAATTACTATTGATGACGTGGTTGACATCATTCGTGAAGACGCCGAACACTCAATGATGAGTATGGCCGGTCTTGATGATGATGAAGATACCTTTGCCCCAGTAATGCAAAGTACAAAGCGACGCTCGGTTTGGTTAGCAGTGAACTTGGTTACAGCACTCATGGCAGCCATGGTAAGTGATCTGTTTGAAGCCACACTTAGCCAACTTGCTGTACTTGCAATTCTAAACACCATAGTGCCAAGTATGGGAGGCGTAGCCGGTAACCAAACACTAACACTCGTCATTCGCGGTATGGCACTAGGGCATGTAAACGCGAGTAACTCGCGCTGGTTAATCAGCAAAGAAATGTCTATCGGTTTTTTAAACGGTGCTATTTGGGCAATATTAATAGCATCCGTTATTGCACTGTGGAAACAAGATTACATGCTAGGCATCATCATTGCCTTTGCAATGTTGATCAATATGATTGCAGCAGCTCTGGCAGGTGCAACGTTACCGATGATAATGAAACGCCTGAAGATAGACCCTGCGCTGGCCGGTAGTGTTATACTGACTACTATCACTGACGTTGTAGGTATCTTTGCCTTCTTAGGAACAGCAACACTGTTTCTTGTATAAAACGTCAATACAACTAGCAAGCGCCCACCAAGTGATTCGGTTTCATGCACTGAGGGCGCTAGTAACGTGCCCGGTCACATCGAGTTTGTAACCCACTCCCCACACTGTCTGGACTAATTGTCCGCCATTTTTAAAACTACTGATACTATCTAATTTAGCTCTTAAGCGATTAATATGAGAGTTCACTGTGTGCTCGTAACCTTCGTGATTGTACCCCCATACTTCACTGAGTAATTGGATGCGTGAAAATACCTGATTAGGGTGGCGACAAAAATACTCAATTAGACTGAATTCCCGCGCAGTCAACTCGAGAGTTTGCCCGTTTAAAGTAGCCCTGTGATAACGTAAATCAACACTGAAAGGTCCAGCTTCGATTCTCTGCGCTTCACTTCCTTGTATGCGCGAGGTACTAAGTATTGGCATACACCTGCGCATATGAGCCTTTATTCTAGCTATAAAAACGCGTTCATTAAATGGTCCCATTAGATAGTCATCAACGCCAGCGTCATAGTAGTCTACATCGTCGACTTCAGCGCTTTGTGCGTCTTTACACACACTGTCTAATGCCATTATCCACACATCGGGATTACGCTGTATTAGCGAAGTAATACGTTCAATGCAAGAAGCTTTACCCTGAGACTGAACAATAATCAGTGAATATCTCTGCATACTCAGCAAAGATTCAGCCGAATCAAAATTAGACACCACATCATATAAAAAGCAATGCTTACTTAAGCATTGGGTCATTAACTGTTGAAGCTGATTAGCACTACTTATAACAAGGATCATAATTCCCTCCTGATCTACCATCTATAAAGTTGACCGGAGGTTTAAGCAAAAATATTCCTTTTTAGTGACTGTTTAAGCAATTAATTTTATGCATTGCTATACGTACATTTTTTGCAACTCATCGTCCATATTTTCCAATTTCCACCCCCAAATATGCTGCTATAAATCTGTCTAACATTTGTGATACTTGTGTGATGAATTGCCTTTGTGACTGACCTACATTTTTAGCCGCTTTCAGTCAAAATAAGGACAAATCAATGAAATTAACTAAACTTGCTAGCGCTACGTTATTGTCGCTAGCGACTATATCAGTCACACAAGCTGTCACCTTAGATATTGAAGTGACAAACTTAACGCAGGCACAAAGCTTCACACCTCGATTAGTAGTTGCCCACGACAACACGGTAGACACTTTTGAAGTAGGCGAAAGTGCCTCTTCTGCATTGGCATGGCTAGCAGAAGGTGGAGTTATTGATGACGAACAAAGTGCAGAATCTAGCGGTGAAAACTTCGAAGCATTGTTAGGTCCAGCAGATACTGATAACGGGTCAAATACGTGGCACAAGGTAGATGGGCTACTTGCACCTAAGTCATCTAACAGCTTCCAATTTGATGCGTTAGATAAGCCATATCTTTCACTTGTATCTATGCTTATTCCTACCAATGATGCTTTTGTCGGTATGGACAGCATTGCCATCCCAACAGAACCTGGCACATACACTTATTATTTAAATGCATATGATGCAGGTACTGAACTCAATGATGAACTAAATAGTGCGCGCACTGACATTGTTGAAGCCGAAACAGGCAATGCACTAGGGGGTTATGGCGTACCCGGCGTAGCTGGGGGCGGCGCCCCTACTCGCGTAGTTGACTTAGGTATGGGCGGTACCGGTGTTGCAGCTCAGGTCGTTAACGGCGAAGTTGAAGACGGTGAAGATGGCCCAGTTCACATCCATAGAAATGCACTTGGCGATACTGACTTGGAAGGTGGCGCGAGTGATTTAGATTCAACTGTGCACCGCTGGCTGAACCCCGTAGCCAAAGTAGTAGTAACGGTGCCTGCATCTTAAGGAGCGTTAACAATGAATAATTCAATTATTAAGCTCAGTACACTTTTGCTTATGTCTGCCCTTATTACAGCGTGTGGCGATGATGGAGACAGGGGTCCTCAAGGCCCAGCAGGCGAACAAGGTGAAGCAGGCGTTGATGGTCAAGACGGACAAGATGGTCAAGATGGCATTAACGGTAATTCTGCCGTTTATACAGTACAAATTACCAACCTGACCCATGGCCAACCATTAGCACCAGCAGCCGTTATCCTACATGAATCAGGCTTTCAATCATTTGTTGATAACGAACCAGCAAGTATGGGTATTGAAGTAATGGCTGAGGGAGGCGATCCTTCAATGGTTATTGAAGAAGCGATGGCTTCAACGGACTTTCTAGACGCTGTTAACTCTGGTGCGGTATTACCTCCAAAGTCGGTTGGTGATATTCAAACCTTGGTAGTACCTGAACTTGATGCAGATGATCTTAAGCTCACCGTTACTACTATGCTAGTAAATACTAACGACGGCTTTACAGGCTTAAATGCAGCTGATGTAAGCAATATGACAGTAGGTGAAACTAAGACGTTTATGACGGTAACGTGGGACGCGGGCACCGAGAAAAATACGGAAACGCTTTCTACAATACCAGGTCCAGCAGCTGCGAACGCTGGCGGTGGTGGTGCATCGGCAGGATACGACCCAGTACGTGACGACCTAGCAGATGTTGTACGCCTTCACAGTGGTGTCGTAACAAGTGCAAATAGTGATGACGCAAGCAAAGAAGGCTTAGCGATGTCGGTATTAAGTGAAGCTCATCGCTTTGATAATCCAACCAGTCGTATCGTGATTACACGCACACGCTAAATACGCCAGTTGTAGCTAGAGCAAGGCGCTTTGGTTTTAAAGTACTTTGGTTTTAAAGTATTTTGTTTAAAAAATATTTTGGTTCTAAGTTACATTGGCTATATAAACAAAAACGGCCTTACTGTTTTAGTAAGGCCGTTTTTCAATTTAAAGCGTTGCAAGAAACAATGCTCTAGTTTCGTTGTCAGCTTAATTACTTAATGACTTTAAGTGTTGGCTTGCCCTTTTTAGGAGGAACAGGCGCATCGCTAACCTCACTTGCATCGGCCTCTTCTAAAGAGGTTGGTCCACTGGGTTGTGAAGTAGATTTATTATCCTCACTTTTGCGCTGCTGAGCACTAGCGATGTCTTCTTCAGTTGCAAAAACAGTACCAGCGCCATTTTCTCTGGCGTATATAGCAATGACCGCCTCACAGGGCATACTTAAACGACGCGGCTGCCCACCAAAGCGCGCTTGAAAGGATAACCCTTCAATATCAAGAGAAAAGTTAACACAAGCACTTGGTGACACATTTAGAACAATTTGACCGTCCTTCACAAACTCTTGGGGCACTTCCACCAACTCGTTTGTTGCATCTACAACGATGTAAGGCGTCAAATCGTTATCAACAATCCATTCATAAAAAGCCCTAAGTAAATAGGGCTGGTTCGACGTCATAGATGTCATAATGGATTGTGGATCTCGCGCTCTTGGTCAGTCAATGACGCTTTAAAAGAGCTACGTGAGAATATGCGATTCATATAAGCGTTGATTTCTTTACTGCCTGCACCATTAAGCTCAATGCCCAATGCTGGTAGACGCCACAACAGTGGAGCAAGATAACAATCAACAAGGCTGAATTCTTCGCTCATGAAGTAAGGCATTTCGCCAAATACTGGAGCTAGTGACAGCAGCGCTTCACGCAATTCATTACGCGCAGCTTCCACATCGCCTTCACCACGGAAAATACGTGCTGCGAGTGAATACCAGTCTTGCTCAATGCGGTGCATCATTAGACGACTTTGACCACGAGAAACTGGGTATACCGGCATAAGTGGCGGGTGCGGGAAACGCTCATCAAGGTATTCCATGATGATATGCGACTTATAAAGTACAAGTTCGCGATCAACTAGAGTTGGAACAGTACCGTAAGGGTTTAACTCCAACAGATCTTCAGACAGATTACTCGGATCTGTGTAGCTGATTTCAACACCCACACCTTTTTCTGCCAACACAATGCGCGCCTGGTGGCTGTAAATATCAATTGTGTCAGAGAACAACGTCATAATAGAACGTTTATTCGCGGCTACGGCCATTCAATTTCCTCCGTCGAGAAACAAGTTTATGCTCATCATAAATGAGCGAATTACAAATGCCAAAAAAGGGGGCGAGATGCCCCCTTTTGGTATTATACATAAATCTGTGCGATTAGTGCACTTCTCGCCAGTATTCTTTCTTCAATAAGTAAACGAAGATAAACAATACCGCAATAAAGATAAGTACCCACTTACCAATTTTGTGAGACTCAAGCTTTGAAGGCTCACCTGTGTACTCAAGGAAGTTCACAATATCGGCAACCGCTTGGTCATATTCGTCAGGAGACATAGAGCCAGTACCATCTGACTTTATACCCACGTAACGCTCAACCATTTCACCGTCAACCATATGTTCTTCATGCGTACGTGTTGGCGTACCTTGAAGTGGTTGAAGCACATGCGGCATACCCACTTCTGGGAAAACTGTGTTGTTCACACCGAATGGACGACTTTCATCAACATAGAAAGAGCGCAAATAAGTGTAAATCCAGTCTTCACCGCGAACACGCGCAACAAGCGTTAGATCTGGTGGCGCAGCACCGAACCAACCTGCGGCCGCTTCTTCAGGCATTGCACGAGTGATGTAGTCTGACACTTTCTCACCAGTAAATTGCAAATACTCTTGACCCAGCTCATCAGGAATACCCAAATCTTTAAAAGAACGCTGATAGCGCTGGTACTTCATTGAGTGACAGCCTAAGCAGTAGTTCATAAACAATTGGGCACCGCGCTGTAAAGACGCTTTATCGGTTAAATCGATAGGCGCTTTATCAAGGTGTACGTTTCCACCTGCCGCAAGTGCTACGCCAGGTAGGAAGAAGGCTAAAAAGCACATCAATTTTTTCATTTAGAAATCCTCTCTGGCACAGGTTTAGTCTTTTCATTTTTACTGTACAAGAACAGCGCAAGGAAGAAACCGAAGTACATCACAGTCGCTACTTGAGACGCGATGATTTTCCAATTTTCTTGTGGAGTACCACCTAGGTAACCTAAGAAGATAAACACAATTGCGAACACAATAAGGTTCACTCTGTGTAACCCACAACGATAGCGCCATGATTTAACACGTCCACGGTCTAACCAAGGCAATGCAAACAGCGCAGCAATCGCACCAAACATAGCAAGTACACCGAACAACTTATCAGGTACCGCTTTAAGAATGGCGTAGAACGGCGTGAAGTACCACACAGGGAAGATATGCTCAGGTGTCTTAAGCGGGTTAGCAATTTCAAAGTTAGGGTGCTCTAGGAACTTACCACCCATTTCTGGCGCGAAGAACAATACATAAGTAAACAAACCTAGGAATACACAGAACGCTACAAGGTCTTTCAATACGATGTGTGGGAAGAACGGCAATACGTCATCAGCAATATCGTACTTGCTTGTGTAGTACTCGTGAATTTCGTACTTCGTCTTTTCAGACTCAGGTAATGAACCCTTCTTGTGTTTGATAGCAATACCGTCTGGGTTGTTAGAACCCACTTCGTGAAGTGCAATAATGTGAAGGAATACAAGAATTACAATAACCAAAGGCAACGCAATAACGTGTAGTGCGAAGAAACGGTTAAGTGTTGCACCAGAGATAACATAGTCACCCTGAATCCATTCTACAAGGTCAGGACCAACAACAGGAATAGCACCAAATAGCGATACAATTACCTGTGCACCCCAGTAAGACATTTGTCCCCAAGGTAGTACGTAACCCATGAAGGCTTCAGCCATAAGCGCTAGGTATATAAACATACCGAACAACCACAACAGTTCACGTGGCTTTTGGTAGGAGCCGTAAATCATACCGCGGAACATGTGCAGATAAACCACAATAAAGAACGCCGACGCGCCTGTACTGTGCATGTAGCGAATGATCCAACCGTAGTCAATCTCACGCATGATATATTCAACAGAAGCAAAAGCGCCTTCTGATGTAGGTACAAAGTTCATGGTTAGCCAAATGCCAGTAACAATTTGGTTAACCAAAACAATAGTGGCAAGGAAGCCGAACACGTACCAGAAGTTCATGTTCTTTGGTGCAGGGTATTGAATGGCGTGCATGTTCGCCACACGCATCATTGGGATGCGCTCTTCAATCCAACCTAGAAAAGCATTCATATTACGCTACCTCCGCTTCTGAGCCGATGATAACAGTCTTGTCATCAACAAACTGATAAGGCGGTACGACAAGGTTTAGTGGTGCAGGTACGTTTTGGAAAACACGACCTGCCATGTCGAATTTAGAGCCGTGGCAAGGACAGAAGAAACCGTCAGGAACGCCTTCCACCACTTCTTCGAATGCGCCGTCTTTAAGATGCTGTGGAGAGCAACCTAGGTGAGTACAAATACCCACTAGGATAAGGTACTCTTCCTTCATCGAACGGAAACGGTTTTGAGCAAAGGCTGGTTGCTGCTCTGCTTCAGAGTTAGGATCTTTCAGCTTATCTTCGTGGGCGCCCAATTCTTCGAGAATTTCCGGCGTACGACGCACAATCCATACAGGCTTGCTTCGCCACATCACACGTACTAGTTGTCCAGGCTCAATCCCGCTGATATCAACTTCAACGTCAGCACCAGCAGCTTTCGCTTTGGCACTTGGATTCCAGGACGCAATAAAAGGCACAGCAGCACCAACGACACCCACACCACCAACTACCGACGTGGCAACGGTCAAGAACCGACGACGGGTGTTGTTTTCTGGCTGGTTTTCATTGTGTGCAGACTCTGTTGCATCTACAGATACATTGCTCATCCACATTTCTCCAGGTTTGGATAATTATGATGTGTAACACAAGCTTATACTGGTTATTTCACGCTTGTGTCGTGGCATCATATGGCTTGTCATGAAAATGACGAAACAGCGAAAATTCACTGGTTTGCGCATTCACGAAAGTTTACAAATTTTTCGACCGCAAATGATAAAAGAAAAGCCCTTATAAACACAAGGTTTTACTGATATTTAAGCGACAATTTAATGGAAAACTTTATTTAAGATCAAACTGGGAAATACTGCAAATCAAGGTTTTGCCGCTGTTTTAACCCAATACACAGTAGAAATTAAACCTTTGTTATTTTGAATATCTATACGAGATTATAGGTAGGTAGTGGGCTGAAGCTCTTAAGCGATATATTTTAGACAATAAAAAACCCGGCATATGCCGGGTTTTTGCAATACAAAAAACGTAAAAATTAACGCTTTGAGAATTGTGGACGCTTACGCGCTTTGTGTAGACCAACTTTCTTACGTTCAACGCGACGTGCGTCACGAGTAACGAAGCCAGCTTTACGAAGTGCTGGACGTAGTGCTTCATCATACTCCATAAGAGCACGAGTAAGACCGTGACGGATTGCACCCGCTTGACCGTTAGAACCACCACCTTTAACAGTGATGTATACGTCAAACTTTTCAGTCATTTCAACAAGTTCAAGTGGCTGACGAACAACCATGCACTCTGTTTCACGACCAAAGTACTCGTCAAGAGCGCGTTGGTTTACTTTAATGCTACCTGTGCCTGGACGTAGGAACACACGAGCAGTAGAACTTTTGCGGCGGCCTGTGCCGTAGTATTGAGTATCTGCCATGTTAATAGCTCCTTAAATGTCCAAAACTTGTGGTTGCTGTGCGGTGTGCTTGTGCTCTGCACCTGCGTAAACTTTCATTTTGCGGAACATTGCGCGACCTAGAGGGCCTTTTGGCAACATGCCTTTAACTGCTTTTTCAATAACCATTTCTGGCTTGTGAGCAATTAGTTTTTCAAAGTTTGTCTCTTTAAGACCACCTGGGTAACCAGAGTGCGCATAGTACATTTTGTCTTGCGCTTTACGGCCTGTTACCGCCACTTTCTCAGCATTGATTACTACAATGTAATCACCAGTGTCCACGTGAGGTGTGTACTCTGGCTTGTGCTTACCACGAAGGCGTAGTGCGATTTCAGAAGCCAAACGGCCTAGAGTTTTGTCTGTGGCGTCTACCACATACCAGTCACGTTGTACCGTTTCTGGCTTAGCAACAAAAGTTTTCATTTTCAAATTCACCCGAATAATATCGTCGTTACTGATTTCTGAACACCAGAAATCACCTTAAAATCAACACAATGACCCCTTCGAGCCGGCCGATTCTTCCACCTTCCCAAAGGTGGGCGTAACTGGGCAGGGCGCGAATTATACAGGAATTGATGTAAATGCGAACCCCTAACATCAAAATAATTGAATAAAAATCCATCACCCAACCCATTAACAAACAATGACAGGTGAACAAAATTGGGGTAACGTGATAGTGGGGCAGTATAAAAAATAGAAGTAGAATGAAGATCAGTATCTACATATTCATACAACTGTTTGTTTTGGCGATGAATTCTAGCGTATCTTTCGCTAACGGCTCGGATGAAATCACATTTACTCGCGCGTTCGCTGATGACAGTTATGGTCATTACCACGTTGCCGTGCTGCAAGCTGCCTTGAATGCAACCCCCGAATATGGCACAACCAATCTCAAACCCGACCCTAACCCTATGAGCCAAAGTCGCCAGCTGCTTACTTTATTAAAGGGTGATGCCGATATAATGTGGAGTGTCACTAACAGTGAACGTGAAAAGAAGCTTATACCGATACGGCTTCCCCTTTTAAAAGGCTATGCAGGATATCGCGTGTTTGTTATTCACCCAGATAATCAGTATACGTTTTATCACACTCCGGATGTTAAAGCGTTAAAGCAGTTAACTTATGTACAGGGCGCCGATTGGCCAGATTTAGAAGTACTAGAGTTCAATGGATACAATGTAACTGGCGAAGACTGGAGCCCGTGGTTTCAATCGATGTACTCGTTAGTAGAAAGAAAGCTGGTTGACGCATTTCCCCGCAATATCATCGAAGTGCGTCGCGATTTGGCAAGACATAAAGACAAGCAAATCGTGTTAGAAAAACATCATATGCTTGAGTACCCCAATTACGAATATTTCTTTGTACAACCCAATGATAAGGCACTTGCAAACAGGCTTCGCTTGGGCCTCATCAGAATATTAGAATCGGGTGAATTAGAGTCTATTTTTCAACAGTTCGACAGCCATGCTCAAGCGGAAGCACTTGCTGATTCACCTCACCGTCGCGTGCATTTCCTCGACAACCCTTCAATTCCATATACACTCAACTATGCACGTTGGAATAAAAACAAGTTATTGGCAATCAATGCACTGCATAGTGAAATTGAGCAAATAGAATAAGGTGATTGCCTTGCAACTTGAAATCTCTAGATCCAATAGGCGCACGAAATACAGAACTCATTCTAGTTATATTACTTAAGGTTCGCTTAAGGTTTATTGTGCACTATTTCAAATAGACATTTTTTTAAGAGAGACCTATGCGCGTACTTCTAGTGGAAGACGACAAACCACTTTCTAATGCACTCGCTGTGTCATTACAAAACGCCAACTATGTTGTTGACTGCGTGTTTACCGGTCATGATGCCCTTGTGACTTTGCAGGCAGGAGAAAATGACATAGTAATACTGGACCTTGGTTTGCCTGACATGGATGGGTTAGAAGTATTAAAGTCTATTCGAAAACGTCTAACCACGCTTCCAGTCCTAATTCTGACTGCAAGGGACAAAACCTTAGATAAAATATCGGGTTTAGACGCTGGTGCAGATGACTATCTACCCAAGCCTTTTGAGATTGACGAATTACTTGCCCGCCTCAGGGTACTTGAAAGACGTTTAGGCACCGCTTCGCAAAGTATAATTAACGTGAAAAACGTCAGCCTTGACACAGCGCATCACACCTTAACAATTGATGGCAACGAAGTTCACTTACCAAGGCGCGAACTGATGGTACTTAAAGCGCTTATAGAAAATGCTGGACGTATACTCAGCAAACATCAACTAGAAAGCAAACTCTACGAGTGGGGTGAAGAAGTGGCTAGTAATACTATTGAAGTGCATATTAGCCACTTGCGTAAAAAAATGCCTGAGAACTTTATAAAGACCATTCGAGGCGTAGGTTACTGTATTTCCAAGTCAGGGGATTGATTTGTCGTCAATTCGTCGCTTCCTCATTTTAACCTTAGTCAGCGCATTGGTGCTTGTTGTGTTCAGTGCGGCGCTGCATGGTTATCGCGCGACGTTAGATATTTCAAATAGATTACTTGATGACGACCTCACCGAATTATCTCGCGCTATGGTCTATTTTGATGGTGGTGAACGCTCTCAAGAATATCGACTGCTATTTCAAGTATGGCACGACGAACAATTGGTGAGTACCTCAACAGAAAGCTTAAATACTCCCCTATCAGACTTTGAAGAGGGCTTTTCAGAGGTTAATGTGTTAGGGACACGGTGGCGAGTACACACTCGATATACTGCTGATAGTAATAGATGGTACATGGTAGCGCACCCCCTTGCCAGCCGTTATACACTTACCGATGCGCTAACCGTTGCGGCCATTACTCCTTTTATCGCTAGCGTCCCCCTATTGGCCATCATCTTATTTTTTGGTATCTCGTGGGGGCTATCACCCTTAAAGCAGCTGTCTCACTTACTTGCAAAGCGTCAAGGAAACGACTTTTCCACCATTGCGCTATCTCGCGAGCCCAATGAGCTTACTCCTGTTGTACGCACTCTTAACTCGATGTTTACTCGCCTGAATTCCGCTTTTGAGCGGGAGCAACAATTTGCATCTAATGCTGCACATGAGTTGCGTACGCCGCTAAGTGTGATGAAAATTAATATCCACAACATTGCCAACGCATTGGGTGATAAAGGCAAAGCCCTAGATACACTTCAAGGTGATACCGATAGAATGATTCACGCTGTGAACCAGTTTTTGTTGCTTACTCGCACAAGCCCTGAAACCTTTGTTGAACAACGAGAACCGGTTAACTTATACAGTGTTGCCCAAGAAGTTGTCAGTGACTTGTATGGAAAAATAGATAACAAACAACAAGAGGTGGCATTAGATGGCGAAGATGCGTGGCTACAAAGCTCACACTTTATGCTTTACACTTTGCTGCAAAATCTAATCAGCAATGCCAGCAATTATTCACCAAACGGGGCACAAATTGAGATTCAAGTGTCTAAGAAAGGTAATGAAATAGTGTTAGCAGTGTGTGACTCTGGACCAGGTATTCCTCTTAATCAAAGAGCTGAAGTATTAAAACGGTTTCAACGGGCATCAACCAATAAATCAACCACTGGCAGCGGCTTAGGTTTAGCTATTGTCGCACAAATTGTTGAACTTCATGGCGCCACCCTATCACTGCACGATTGTGCATTGGGCGGGCTAGAAGTCAAAGTGGCATTTCACAATGATTGCATACTTTAAATCATCACTGGCTATCATCATTGGGTTTTGTGTTATTCACACCCCAAAGGCCTTTGCTTTGCCCGAAGTCGTGGTTGAGATAAAAGATCACCTTTTTTACCCACAAGAGGTGGTTGTCCCTGCGGGGAAAAAAGTTCGGCTGACCTTTGTGAATTATGACGACTCCCCCGAAGAAATAGACAGTTTTTCACTAAATCGCGAGAAGGTTATTTTTGCGAATAGTAAAGGATCTATATTTATCGGGCCGTTACGCCCCGGCGAATACCCGTTTTTTGGTGAGTTCCACCCCAATAGCGCGGTAGGAAAGGTTATCGTTGCCGATATAAAGGAGGGCGATCATGCTAATTAACACCGTAGTGCTTTTCTTACGCGATACCCTACCTATTTTCTTACTGATCAGTGTATTGTTGGCTCTACCTAGTGTAAGTCGATGGTCTTTGATTTGGCGCGTTGCGGTACTTGCAGTTATTTCGTTCGTTCTTTACTTACAACTCGGCCCAATATCACAACTTGCAGAAGGCGCTGGCTTTGAACTATTGAAATCAGCCCTCTTTTTCGTTGCTTGGTTAGGCATGTGTATGATCGCGCTTCCAGTGTTGACTACTCACCGTCGATTTAACATCGGCGTTTCTCTGTTAATGCTGGGTATATGTTTACCAAACAGCTTACATTTTCTGGTTTATTTTGTGTCCCAACTCGCCAGAAGCAGCGACAGCTCATTGTTACTGCTTGGCACAACCATTGGCTTAGGTATATGTATTAGCATTGCAATTTTGCTCAATATTGTCCTGACTAACTTTGTCAGTGTGAGAGTAATGTACTTTATCATGCCGCTGTTTGTTGCAGCACAAGTTGCCAATATTGCGCTTTTACTTGAGCAAACCGACGTTTTCCCTGCCCCTCATTTACTTTGGGACAGCAGCAACATTATTAGTGACAACAGTGAATATGGTCATTTATTCAACGCGTTATTTGGCTACGAAGCCACTCCTTCACTGAGCTATTTATGTGTATTTTGCTTTGCCTTAATCGTACCCATTGCACTTCGGCTACTTGCAACAGTACGAGTTCATCCAAACCGTTCTCAGGAGGTAGCATGATGAAACATGTTCTCCTTATTTTTGTTGTATTTATGGCTATGTGTACTTCTGCACAGGCTGATAACTTTACGGTGGATAAGGTTTATCAGCCTTATGTTTTGCCTTTTGAACGGGAGTTTGAGTGGCGATTTACATCGCGTCAAAACGATAATGGCAATGTTTTAATGCAGCGCTTTTCATTTGGTCATGCCTTATCTGAATTCGTTATTTTAGAAGCCTATATTGTGGGGGCTAGAGACGAAAACCAAGACTTTGGTGTAGAGGGATACGAACTCGAACTTCGTTGGATGATAACGGAGCAAGGTCGCTATTGGGCCGACTGGGGTACGTTGTTTGAACTTGAAAAACAGCACAACACCAACGACTGGGAAGTAAAGGCTGGCCTGTTAACAGAAAAGGAGTTCGGGCAATTTAGCCTCACCACCAATGTAACATTAGTTTACGAATGGGGTGAAACCGTACCCAATGAATGGGAAAGTGAATTTAAGGCTAAATTTCGTTACCGTTGGTTGCCCGAGGTTCAACCGGGCGTTGAAGTGTATGTGGCCGAGGACTTCATTGGTGTGGGCCCCGCCTTCATGGGAATTAAACGCTTCGACAGGCAAAAGCAATTAAAATGGGAGCTTGGTTTTATTGCAGGATTAAACGGCGATAGTAAGGACCATACATTGCGTATGTCGTTGGAGTATGAATTTTAACGCTCTAGTTTTGGAGGCCCCCGCTTTAGCTGGCAGCCTTGCACTTACAACAGTAAAGTTTGAGCAGTTTTGATATGACAATAATGCTCTTAAGCTTACCTTAAGGTTTAATTTGTAAAGTTAGCGTGTTCCTTACCTAACATGCTAACTGTCTATGCAAGAATTAACACAAGAAGCCGAGCAAAAATTAACTCGAGAGCCCGAAAAGGCATTTGAAACGGCACAAGAGCTCGATGTTACTGTTGTACTTCCAGCAAAAAACGAAGGTAAGAATTTACCGACCCTGTTAAAAGAAATCGCCAATGCAGTTTCTCCTAAGCGTACTGAAATCGTTATAGTTGACGATGGGAGCAGTGACGACACACTTATCTCTATTGAGAATATTGCCAAAACACTCCCCGTTATTTGTCGCGTAATTGTTCACCCTACAAGTTGTGGCCAAAGTACATCGGTATATCACGGTGTGCTTGAGGCAAAAGGAAAATGGATTGTCACGTTAGATGCTGATGGACAAAACGACCCAGCTGATATTCCTAAACTTATTGATAAAGCACAACATACTTACACTCCGCACTTTTGCATAATTGGTCATCGCCAAAAGCGCAAAGATAGCGCGTGGAAAAAATTCCAATCAAGAATTGCAAACAATGTGCGTCAGTGGATCCTTAATGACAATACCCCCGATACAGGTTGTGGTTTAAAACTGCTTCCCCGTAGTACCTTTTTGCTACTACCTTATTTCGACCATATGCACCGTTATATCCCCGCACTTACTAAACGCTTAGGGGGGGAGGTTGTGTGCGTTCCAGTAAATCATCGCCCACGTACCGAAGGTGTGTCGAACTATACAGCGTGGAACCGCGGTTGGGCAGGCCTTATCGATATGATGGGCGTGCGCTGGTTAATGTACCGAACCAAGCTAGATAATATTTTAGATGGTTATTCAAGTGAAAAGTAAGCGCTTTAACTCTCGCCATTTAATCCTTCGTTTGTGCCAATTCACACTCAGTGTTGGCACCTTGGCGTTTGTCTGCTATTTGTCTTTGCGTATAACGGCAGAAGTGTGGGATCACAATAGTGACCCCGACTGGCTGTTGACCTATATATCTTCAGCTGAACCTCAATGGTTAATCGTCATTTTAAGTTGCTTTGTTGTACTGATGACCATGGGCTTCCCCAGACAAGCTGTTAGCTTTTTTTGTGGCGTAGGATTTGGTGCATTTCAAGGCACTATCATTGCGTTACTTCTAACAGGGCTGTCTGCCTGTATTGCCTATCTATTGGCTTCTGGTCCACTTCGAATGTTGGTAATGAAATTACTCGGTCTAAAACTCACATCAATTCAGGATGCACTGGCCCAACGCAGCTTTCGTAATATATTGTTTATTCGTCTATTTCCAATAGGATCTAACTTGGTAACCAATGCATTGGCTGGTGTATTAAAGGTTCCGTTTTTGCCTTTTATCAGTGCCAGTTTATTGGGCTTTCTGCCGCAAACATTGCTGTTTTCGCTATTAGGTAGTGGCTCAACCTTTATCAACACATTTGAGCAACCTATGCAAATTGCCAGCCTTGTTGTTAGTGTATTTTTACTGCTTTCGCTCACTGTTTTTTCGCGTAAGGGCAGTACGACGTAATGTTGAAACTACGTGAAGACAACGCAGTGTTATGGCTCTTTCTCGCCGCTGTCACCATTATTCTAACAGGTATCGGCTTTCGCGATGCTTGGCCACCTGATGAGCCTAGGTTTGTGCTTGTCGCCAAAGAAATGGTGCAAACAGGGCAATGGCTTATTCCCATGCGGGGTGGAGAAATCTACCCCGATAAACCGCCTGTATTCATGTGGGCAATTGCACTGGTTTACCTAATAACAGGTAACATGAAAATTGCTATGCTTTTGCCCAACGCTATTGCCAGCATAGTTACTCTGGTGCTCACATATCGTCTTTCGCGTTCTCTATCTGATGAAAAAACAGCACTACTGAGTGTGTTTGTTTTATTGCTTTGCCCTCAATTTCTTATACAAGCTAAATTTGCCCAAATTGATGCCATGGTCGCCTGCTTCATTTGGATTGGTGTTTACGGTTTCGTCCGGCACTTTTTTATCCAACACAACTGGCGTTGGTATTTTACAGTCTGGGCCTTTATGGGATTGGGGATCATCACTAAAGGGGTGGGTTTTCTACCTATTTTACTGCTTATACCAATTGCTTATTTTTCATGGCGTCGCCAATTATTAAAAGGCAGTTGGAAGAAACGCTCAGCATTTGGCCCGTTAGTCATGCTGTTAGTGATATTTACATGGCTAGGTCCACTGCTTTATCAAGGCTTTATTCAAAATGCCCCAGATATTCAAAAATACCTCTCCAACATTTTGTTTAAGCAAACTGCTCAGCGATATGCAAACGCATGGCATCATATAGAACCTTGGTATTATTATTTGTTAGAAGTGATCCCAGCTTTTTGGTTAAGCGCTGTCTTAGTTGTAGCTTTCAACGCCAAGCGGCTTAAAGATGTATTAACTGAAAGACCTCCTTACATGGCCTTATTCATATGGGTTGTCTTAGTTGCTACGTTCTTCAGTATTAGCTCAGGCAAACGCGGTGTGTATGTATTGCCGGCACTTCCTGCAATATCAATGGTTGCGGGGCTATTACTTGCCCGTTTTGGTGTACCTAAAATACTTGCGATAACGGCACGCCTATTTACTTTTTCCTTATCATTAATTATTTCAGTCGCGGGTGTAGTGCTCATTTTTAATGAGTCTTTGGCTAATAAGCTTATTACCCGCTATCACAGTGACGCAGAGACTCTCACTCAACTAGCAGTTATATTAGTAATTTTAGGAATATTGGGTTTAGCCACCCATATTATTTATGTTGTAAATAAGCCGCAAAATGAAGCGCATCCAACTGTGCCAACACAAAGCATGGCGGTGAAGGCGTCACCACTTGGTATGCAATTAGTACTGTGGATTATGGTCATGAGCATCATTCCATCAACGCTACTAAGCCAACAGCTCAATAGTTTTCGCACGCCTACGCAATTGTTAGATAAAACAGCATCAGCAATATCGCAGACTTATCCACTATTGGATTTTTCAAATATTGAGATAGGGATTGTCGATTTCAAAGAACAGTATTTGCTGTACGCGCCATTTGGCATAACGCACTTTGGCTACCATACCGCCAAGGCCACTGAAAACGGCACCGCGTGGGCATGGCTAACGGCAGCGAGGACCGGAGCCGCCTCTACCATGCGTTTTATTCTTGCGCCCAAAGACTATGAATTTCAGTGTGCTAACTTGTCGAAAGCAGCATCAATGGGCGTAGCCCATCGCGACGAATGGTTACTCATTCCTGAAACTGCGGCTTTTTCTACCTGTGAGTTATCTTCAACAGGCCCTATTTATCCACCCGTGCTCACCCCGAGCCATTCAGAACACATAAAAACACACTAAATTCAGTATGATAGAAAAAATTTAAAAATATTATGTTTGCTTAAGGTTTACTTAAGGTGCGTGTTTAATACTCATACCATCGCAAAACCAAAGAGCAACAGTATGAGCCACGTTTTAACATCAAGCACGTCATTAGCGTCAGTCAATGTAGCGGCTAAAAATACATCGCCAATTAGCAACAGAAGAGATTCATCACTTTCTCTTATTGCTGCTGACACCAGTCACTTGGCAAGAAAGCAAATTGAAACTTTCATCGCCAATGGTTTTGCTACGCATTACGGCGCAGCTTTGTCACCATCAACATTTTTGCCAGTTCTTTTTGCCCTTGAAGTAAAGGGCGTAAAAGCAGCTGTTGGCGCTCGATTTGGTGTTGAAGATAACATGCCGGCAATGCTTTTCATTGAACAATACCTTGAACATCCCGTTGAAGTAGCCCTTACAAACAAAGGCATTAATGTTCAAAGACAGCATATTGTAGAAGTGGGCAATTTATTTAGTAGCTCTTCACGTTACACACTGCCCCTACTGCTTTCACTCTTTTTTATGCTGAAACAATGCGGCAGTGAATACCTGGTTTTTAGTGCAACCACGCAGCTAAAACAATTATTGCAAGGCGCAGGAATAGAATTGGTATCTCTGGCATGTGCAGATGCATCAAAACTAGCACCAAGTGCAAACAACTGGGGCACTTATTACGACACAGCACCAGAAGTGGTGGCTATTTCTTTAAAGTCAGTGACACATCACGTTACCCATTCGGCGTCGCTGAATAGTTACTATCAACAAGCTATTGGGTTGATTAGTGAGAATGCCACAGCACTTTCCACAAACGCATATTTATCTTGTTTGTCAAAGGAGACTTCGCATGTCGCCTAATCATTTATCTACTCACTCTACTGGCGATCTGCCTAGTCTAATACCTAATCAGGTGCCTAGATATCTGCAATCGAGATTAGCCTCGGCATATAACCCAAATGCTATTGCATTAAAACACAGCATCAGCAACCCAAGTGAGGCAAAAAGCCAAACTACAACACTTTCTTATGGTGAACTTGATGAGGCAATTGCGTGCGTTGCGACGTGGTTAATTCAGAACAACGTTTCGCGCGTTGCTATGGCCTTCGACAATAGCTTTGCATGGGTTATCGTTGACCTTGCTTGTCAGCAAGCAGAAGTATGCTGTGTACCACTTCCTTTATTTTTTAGTGAAGCACAACAGCGTCATATCATAGAAGAAAGCCAGTGTGAGTATTTACTTACCTCAGACGCCATAGCATTAAAAAGCACAACTTCTATGCTTGCTATAGCCAGTGACTATGACATTTATGCACGTGCATTAACGTCTGAAAATTCTGTTCAGATGCCAAACGGAACCAATAAAATCACGTTCACATCTGGCTCAACGGGTGCCCCCAAAGGAGTTTGTTTATCGACTGACTCGCAATGGAAAGTTGCTGAATCGCTTAACCGCGTTATCGAGCAAGACGACGTTAATCATCTCTGTTTACTGCCACTTTCTACACTGCTTGAAAACATCGCTGGTATTTATGCACCATTGTTGCACTGCGGCACTATTGAGCTTGCCTCATCTAAAGAAAGAGGGTTTGAAGGTAGCCGTCTTACTAACCCACAAGCAATGCTAACGCTTATTCAAAAGGCGCAGCCAACATCCATTATATTAGTACCCGATTTACTCATGGTGCTATTACATGCGTGCAGTCAAGGCTGGGTTCCACCATCTACTTTATCGTTTATTGCAGTAGGTGGCGCACATGTTTCACCAGCATTACTAGCTCAAGCACACGCACAAGGGCTCCCTGTTTATGAAGGTTATGGGTTGTCAGAAGCGGTGTCTGTGTCTACGTTGAACACCCCCAAAGCGAATATGATTGGTAGTGCTGGTGAAGCACTAGGCCATAACCAGCTGCACATTGATAACGGCGAAGTTGTGGTTACAGACAATCACTTTCTAGGTTATTTAAATCAACCTGATTCTTTCTACCCAACGCAAGTTAGAACCGGAGATTTAGGCAGCATTGACAATGGTGTATTAACGCTCACTGGCCGTAAGAAAAATATCATGGTGAATAGCTTTGGAAGAAACGTTTCACCAGAGTGGATTGAATCACTTTTATTAGGTACGGGTTTATTCCGCCAAGCTATCGTGTATTGCGAAGCTAAACCTTACTGTGTTGCGCTATTTGCACCAATTTCACCAGCAATTGGCTGTGATGATATACAACGAGCTATCGAAGCAGTTAATCAACAACTCCCAGACTATGCGCAAGTGAATGGCTTTAAGGTCATTGAACCTTGTACAACCGAAAATGGGCTTCTTACCGAAACTGGAAAGATAAAACGCGCAGACACCTTACAGCATTATGACAACCTATTGGCAGCGCTCTATTCCTCTCAAAAAGAGGCAGCACCAAAAGAGATAGCACCAATAGAGAAAGTTCAAAACGAATCAACTCAACAAATTATTAATGGAGACGCAACTATGTCTTTTTATCAGCAACTTCAAAGCAGTACAGAACAAGCAAGACAGACTTTCCTTCAGGCCCCTATTATTCAGCGCTGCTTTAGCGGTGATTTTGAGCTTAATGACTACATTGCATTCTTACAACAAGCCTATCACCACGTTAAGTATACGGTTCCACTGCTTATGGCGACTGGTGCAAAGCTAGACGAGAGCAAAGAATGGCTACGCGAAGCTGTTGGCGAATATATTGAAGAAGAAATGGGGCATCAAGAATGGATCCTCAACGATTTAGCAGCATGTGGTGTAGACAAAGAGCAAGCGCGCGCAAGCAGCCCTGCCCCCGCAACAGAGCTTATGGTGGCTTATGCATTTGACGCCATTGCACGTAAAAATCCGCTTTACTTCTTCGGTATGGTTTTTGTTTTAGAAGGTACGAGTATTGCTTTGGCAGATGCTGCCGCGAAGCAGATAAAAGATAAGCTCACATTACCTAAAGCGGCTTTTAGCTATTTAACGTCACACGGCGCCTTAGACCAAGAACATATTGTGTTTTTTGAAGGGCTGATGAACAAGATTACAGACCCAGCAGAACAGCAGATGATTATTCACAGTGCGAATATGTTCTATCGTTTATACGGCGATATTTTCCGTGAACTAACCACTGAGCACGGACTTGCTAAAGTCGCTTAAAGCGCCGCCAATAAAGTAGCTTAGAAGGTAGCACATTATGACAATGCAATGGCAAAACCAAGTTGTTCTTATTACCGGCGCTAGCGGTGGTATAGGAAATGCGATGGCGAAAGCCCTCGATGAAAAAGGGGCCCACCTTATTCTCGCGGGCAGAAATGACATCAAACTTAAGCAACTTCAACGTGAACTGGTGCATGATCACACCCTTGTTACGGCAGACATAACGACCTTAGAGGGGCGTAATAAAATAGTTGAAGTGTGTAAACGCTGGCCCGTGTCTATTTTGATTAACAATGCTGGTACAACACATGTAGGGCAGTTTGATAACGCACCAGTAGAGTCGGTAATTTCGACCAATGTTATTTCTCCCATGTTGCTAACACAGGATTTGTTACCTTTACTTGCCATGCGCCCACACCCTCATGTGGTTAATGTAGGTTCGGCATTTGGCAGCATAGGCTTTGCCGCCCACAGTACTTATTGTGCATCTAAGTTTGCAATAAAAGGCTGGACTGAAGCGATGTTACGCGAATATCACGATAGTAATATTCACTTTCATTACCTTGCACCCAGGGCCACAGACACGGCCATTAATGATGAGCGCGCCATTGCGCTGAATACCGCATTAGGCAACCAAGTAGACTCACCAGAGGTGGTTGCCAAGGCACTTATAACACTATTAGAGAAAGACAAAAGTCGCCTTTCTCTTGGCTTTGCAGAACGCTTTTTTGCAAAGCTTAATGCACTGTTTCCAGCACTTGTTGACAATGCATTAGCTAAAAAGCTATCGACAATAAAGCGCCTTACGTTTGATGAGCCTAAGCCTTGTCAAAGTGAGGATAAGACGCCCAATGCCGAAGCGCTATCAAACAAGTTGGTTTAATACGAGGTATCATGAACATGAAACGATTAACGCTGTTAACAACCGCCACCCTAATATATGCCAGTGTTGGATTTACCATAGCGTCTGTTGCCCAGGCAGATGAGAGCAGTAAAGCACAGACTGAATTAGCACACGTGCAAACGCAAATGGAACAAACACCTTTACTTCAGTTACAACACGAATGGGCACACATTAATTACGAGCTGGAAGATGACCAAAAAGAAGACGCGTTTATTGCCTTAATTGCAAAAGCAAAAGCGTTTGTAAATGAAGCGCCAGACAATGCCGAGCTACTCATTTGGCAAGGTATTATTCAGTCGAGTACGGCAGGAGCTAAGGGCGGCTTAGGTGCGCTGGATTTTGCCAAAGCAGCACGTAAAAGTTTCGAACAAGCCATGCGTCTTGATGAGAACGCTTTATCAGGCTCGGCAATGACAAGTTTAGGTGTTTTATATCACAAGCTTCCCGGCTGGCCGATTAGCTTTGGCAGTGATAAAAAACGCCGAAAAACTTCTAAAACACGCCCTTGAAGTTAACCCTGATGGCATTGATCCAAACTATTTCTACGCAGAATTCTTATTCGACAATGGAAAATATTCGCAAGCGCGTGAATATGCACAAAAGGCAAAGCTAGCGCCAGCACGCTTAGAACGCCCATTAGCAGATGTAGGAAGACGACAAGAAATTGCGCAACTAGAAGCGAAAATAGCGCAAAAAAGCTAAAAACCAGCCAATAATGCAGCGAGTTAACCCTCGCTGCACTTATCAAAAATTTAACATTATATTCACACAAATTATTTAAAAGTATAAAGCCCAACGGGTTCCCTTCACGTGCCAGCCCTCCTACTATGAAAGAAAAAGGAGACTCCTATGGCTAAAATTCCACGCTCGAATGAAAACGACTACACCCAAGAGATGAGCCAGACTCGTCGCGAATTTATTGAGACTGAAACAGGCGCACCGCTCTCTCACCTAGGTCATTATTCAATTCCACCTGCTACGCTTTCTGGCAATATTGAAAACTTTGCTGGTGTCGCTCAAGTTCCCGTGGGTTTTGCTGGCCCCATGGTCGTTAATGGTGAGCATGCGAAAGGAGAATTCTACGTTCCTATGGCCACAACAGAAGGCACCCTTGTGGCAAGTTATAGCCGAGGCATGCGCTTAACACGAGAAGCCGGCGGTGTAACCACCACAGTAATTGATGATGCCATGCAGCGCGCCCCCATGTTTGCCTTCGCCGATGCCAGAGAGGCCCTTGCGTTTGGCAAATGGGTTACACAACATTTTGACGGCATTAAAGCCGCTAGTGACGCCACAACCAGCGTGGGCAGATTAAGAGATATCGAACAATACGCAGCATCGAAACTTCGCTGGCTTCGCTTTAATTACACCTGTGGCGATGCCGCAGGTCAGAACATGGTGAGTAAAGCCACGAAAGCGGGCTGTGAGTGGATATTGGCGAATTACCCAGGCAAGGTAGAGCACTTCGTATTAGCCGCTAATTTAGATACCGACAAGAAACACTCTCATTTAAACTCGTTGCACACACGAGGCAAACGGGTTGTAGCAGAAGTTACCCTACCCAAAAAGCTGATGACAGAGATCATGCATTGCCCGCCCGAAGCCTTGTTTAAGCAGCGCCAGTATTCCAACATGGGGGCGCTTATGGCAGGCAGTGTGAGCAATGGTGCACACTTTGCCAATGGTATTACCGCTATGTTTATTGCTTGCGGACAAGACGTGGCCAATGTGGCCGAATCCTCGGCAGGCTTCACTTATGCAGAAATTACACCTAACGGCGACTATTATTTCTCGGTCACTATTCCGTCTCTTATCGTTGCAACGTACGGCGGCGGAACTGGGTTGGCAACACAAAACGAGTGTTTAAATGTGCTAGGTTGCACAGGACAAGGCAAAGTAAATAAATTCGCTGAAATTGTTGCAGCTACTGTTCTGTGCGGCGACTTATCGTTAGCCTCTGCAGTGGTGGCAGATGAATGGGTAAGCAGCCACGAACGACTAGGAAGAAACAGATAACCGATACAAATTTAGGAACGCTTAACAGCGACTATGCTTCTGCAACCGGTAAATTAGGGCGCGTAACTACAAAATACGCGCCTATTCCCATAAACGCAGCTATGCCGATATATGCTGGAATGGGCATAGAGGCAAATAAACAAACAAAAATAAAACTCAACAGCATGCTACAACACGCGATGCACTTAACCTTTTTGGATATAGCGCCATGCTTGCGCCACGCAACAAGGCTTGAGCCATATTTGGGGTGAGTTAATAACCAGTTTTCAAGTTTAGGAGAGGATTGGGTAAAACAATACAAAGCACCAATGAGGAAAACCGTGGTGGGCATGATAGGTAAAAATGCGCCTATTATTCCTAACAGCGTAAAAATAGCCCCAGCGATAAATAAACAACTTTTCTCATAAAAAGTAACGCCCTTAACTACCCAATGACTAGAATTACCCAAGTGCTAAATAGATATAATAGACAACAAGAGTCTGCGTTGTATTGTTGCAAATCAAACCTATAGCTTAACCATACTCTAAAATGGCGAAGTTTCCATCTACATTGGTCTAAAGTTAGCTGCATAGGCAAATACAGTACGCAGCCGTTTTCGCTGTGTGTGTCAAATAGCTTAAAGTACTAACTTCTGCTCACTTTCCCCTCATACTCGCTAACCCTCCACTAGATAAATAATAATAAAAACTGTTATCATTTAGATTAAATAAAAAGTAATTATCATTTTTTTAATCTCCACACTAAACTTGGATGTATTTGCAATGAAATATCTAGCCGCGTTAATTGCAGCTTCGCTGGCCTCTCCAGCTCTTTCACAGGACATAAAAGTATTACAAGATACAAACGAAGCCTCGAAATCAGCTCACGTAGAGCGAGTCGTAGTTACTAGTAGAGCGCTTAACCTTTATCGCAATGGGAATTCATCAACAGGTAAACTCAGTGTCGACCCACTCAATTCAACACAGCAAATCACCACGATCAACGAGAGCTTAATTCGAGATCAGGGCGCGCGAAACGCGAAAGATATCTATCGCAATATCGCTGGTGTCAGTCAGTTTAGCTATGCTGGTGTTACGGCCCGTGGTTTTAGACAAGAAGAGATCTTCTTCGATGGACTTCGTGGCGACCCTTATGTTGGTTTTAATGTCCCTCAGCTGTTCAATGTTGAACGTCTCGATTTTCTTAAAGGACCTGCAGGAATGCTTTACGGTGCTGGAGCACCTGGTGGCCTGTTTAACTATATAACCAAAAAGCCAGAGCCAGAATTTAGTGCAAACGTTCGCGCCATTGCCGGCTCGCATTCTCGTACAGGAGGTTCTGGTGAAATAACTGGTGCATTAACTGATAACCAAAACGGACGATTAGGCGCGTTTTACGAAGAACAAGGTACCTTTCGCGACAATAGCGCCAGCGAAGTATTCATTTTTGACACTGGTTATACCTACGATTTAAATAATCACCTTTTTACGGCGCAATACACGCATTATTCTCAAGACTTAGATGCTAACAGATTACGGGGGGTTCCTACGGATGATAACGGTAATTTCCTGACAAACCGTTCTTGGAACCACAATGAGCCAAGTGACTTTTTGAACCTGCGTTCAGACGTTCTACAATTTTCACTTGAAGGTCAGGTTTCGCCATCAATAACCTATGATACAAAACTTCGATATATTGAGAACGAGCAAGAGCAAAATTATCATGAACCCAGGGCTTTAATTGACTCTGACGGCGACGGTGCTATTGACCTTGTTGGCCGAGAGTTTAGAGATCAACTGCGAGAGCAACAACAGTTCAGCTTCGGAGCTAATTTCACGTACGAAGGCCAAGCATTTGGTGCCAGTCAACGTGTTGCTTTTGGAATTGATTTATATAAAGGCAAAGAAGACGCATTGTTAGGTGGTACCGCCTTCAATTCTGACTTTGTACTGCGCTATTTGAACGGAACTTCTCTTGAGTCAGATATCATACCGCTTCAATTAAACTCTCCTAACTACGGTGCTTCGCAGCCTGATAAATACAATGTTCAATTCAGGGCACCACGAGCTACTGAACAAGAGAGAAACGGCGCATATGTGCTAAATGAACTGGCATGGGATAAGTTCACTCTCGTAACGGGCGTGCGTTACGATACATTTGAAGATAATTCCAACGGCACAAGATTCGACGACAACAGCATCACCTATCGCTTAGGGGGTATTTATAAAATTACACCATCAATATCACTGTATGGTCAGTGGGCAGACTCTTATGAACCTCAGTCAGTAGGCAACCAAGCTCAGCAAGCTGGCGGGCCTTTTGAACCAACTACTGGAGATATCATTGAAGGTGGAGTTAACGCAGAGTTATTTGATGAAACCACTTTACTGCGATTAGCCGTTTATCAAATTACGAGGCAAAACATTCTTCAAACTACTGGTGAAGATCCTGAAGGCGATGGTATTGACAATGTAGCCCCAGTAGGAGAAGTCACCAGTGATGGCTTTGAAATAGAGGTTATTACAGACATCACTCCAGATTGGATATTGAGCGTGGCATACGCCTACAATGATGCTCGAATTACCGCTGACAACGGTAGCGGTGGTATTCGAAACAGTGTTGGCGACCGCTTTGCCAATGCTCCTCAAAACCAGCTTGGCTTTTGGACCCGCTACCAGTTGCCTGAATGGAATGTCGCTTTTGCTATTGGGGGAAATTATGTTGACGAGCAACTGAGTTTGTCTGGACAAAATGTTAAGTCATATTTCATTGCTGATGCGTCAGTAACATGGGAAGTAGATAACTACAGCGTGCTATTTAGAATAGACAACCTTTTCAATAAAGAGTATGCAGAATCGGGCTTCATCGAGCGCACAGGTCATTTCCCAGGCAACCCAAGAAACGGCTTTGTAGAGTTTACCTATAAGTGGTAACAAACAACGTGTTCTAAACGTGATTTTTAATTTTAAGAACATAGTTTTATCGCACGCCCAGTACCTGGCTGGGCATCTCTCTTACACTTTAAACATTAGCACTTCATGAGTAACCACAATACAGCGCAACGAAAACACAGAAAGAAATTATACAACCTGCACGCTTGGGTGGGCTTTCAACTGTCGATAGTACTTTTTATCATTTTAGCTACCGGCACCATCGCAACAATATCCAATGAAATTGATTGGCTAGTGTTTGAGGAAATGCGTACTTTCAATACGCCTTTACCAAACGAGCAAGAAACCGATAATGAAGTAGTTAAGTGGACAAATATATATCAAGCTGCCTTACGCAACGCTGAACAAGCAAAGATAAAGTCTATTTCGTCGATGGGCCACGACAACTTTACTTACAGAGTCAGAGCGCAATTTCCCGATGGGAAAGATCGCTTTATACATGTAGATCAATACACATACGAAGTCACCGGTGATATTCCCATTCTTACCGTACAGCGGTTCTTCCGAGATTTTCATCGCTACTTGTTCATGCCAAATTATCTTGGGTTACCCACAGTAACCTTTTTCGCTTTCATTCTGGCTATTTCGCTATATACAGGGATCAAGACAACCCGTAATTGGAAGACCGCCATCACCCGCCTTCGCCTAAATCAAGGGTCAAGAGTATTGTTTAGTGATCTTCACAAACTCATTGGGCTTTGGAGCCTTTGGTTTTTCGTCGTCATTGTAATAACTAGTTGGTGGTATTTATTTGAATTTGGTAGTGCTGTTATAGGGAACAGATTTGCACCAAGCGCCCCGAAAGCTTCCTTAATTACTAATTTTGAAGAGCTTAATCCCGTATCAGCTAACCAGTTTTATGATGCTTTTGAAAGTACGGTGCAGACAATTGATGATTGGCAGATTACCAGCGTCCTATTTCCCTCTTCCAACACAGCAGCTTTGCGGTTTACAGGTGTAGGAAGTAATCCTTTGCTGCGGGAACGTGCTCATAGTGTCGATGTAGATATAACAAACCTTAATATTGTTGGCGTTCAAGAGCCTAAAACTATGACGTGGACGAACTACCTCAACGAATATGCGGATCCGCTTCACTTCGGTTATTTTGGTGGCCTAATAACTAAGTTAATTTGGTTTGTATTTGGCGCAGGCCTAACGACGCTTTCCGCAACTGGTGTACTTATGACGTGGAAACGCACAAAAACATCTGCATTGACAAGAATACAAAAACGAACGCTCCCAATATTGCTACTCGCCGTTGTCTATTTTATCTTTTGGCTACAGCGGTATGTATAAATCACTAAGCATTTGACGACTGTTTAACCTTTTGCCACAGCGCTTCCATCTCATCAAGACTTAGATCGTCCAACTGAGATTGTTTTTGCTTGGCAAGGGCTTCAACCCCTTTAAAACGGGCTGCAAATTTATGGCTGGCGTTTCTTAGTGCACTATCGGCATCCACTTTACAATGCCTTGCTAAATTCACCATGGCAAACAATGCATCACCAATTTCTTCTTCAATGGACTGCTGATTATCTAGATGCTTATTTTGGGCTTTTGCATCAAGTTCTTGCTGAATTTCTTCTACTTCTTCGCGTACTTTGTCAATCACAGGGGCTGCATCAGGCCAATCAAACCCAACTTTTGCGCAAGCTTTTTGTAGCTTTTGCGCATACATCAACGCAGGCATTCCTTTAGGTACACTATCTAAAATACTGGTGTGTGAAGTTGTCTCGCTGGCTTGTTGTTTAATGCGCTTTTCTTCTGCTTTTATCGCTTCCCATTGCGCGTTCAATTCACTGTCATTGAGGGGCGGGTTATTTGGCAGAGTGTTATTAGGCGAGCTGTGTAACGCTGGCTGTAACGCTGATTGTAAAGAGCTCAGCGAAATAGCTTCGCCTTTTCCATCTTTCTCACCTGCACTAGGTTTTGAAAAAACATGAGGATGACGACGTACTAGCTTGTCGCTAATACTTTGTGCCACATCATCAAACGTAAAATCGCCCTTCTCCGCTGCAATTTGCGCGTAAAACACCACTTGAAAGAGCAGATCACCTAATTCGTCTTTAATGTCTGCCATATCGCCTTGTGCTATGGCATCGGCCACTTCATAGGCTTCTTCTATGGTGTAGCGTGTCAGGCTTTCCATGGTTTGCTTTACGTCCCATGGACAGCCCGATTCTTTGTCTCGTAGCTCAACCATAATCCGCAGCAAGCGCTGCACTTGCTCTAGGTTAGTTTTGCTTGCGCTTGGCATCTGTCACGCTCTTAAGCTGTCTTAGTCGAGTAATAACTTTAGATACCGCCTCTAGGTCCTGCACTTCAATAGATATGGTAATAAGCGCCGTCTGCCTGTTCTTATCACTTAGGCTATTTACACCAAGCAAAGGCACATTTTCGTTGGCAAGCACTGTGGTAATGTCACGTAACAAGCCTGTTCTATCGTGGCAGAAAATATCTATTGATGTTTCAAAACCAACCTTTAATTCTTCTGACCAGTTCACTTCAATCTGGCGTTCTGGGTGCTGTGTTAATAAGTGCTGTAATTGATCACAGCTTTCTTTGTGAACACTCACCCCTCGGCCTTGGGTGATGTACCCTAAAATGGGCTCGCCGGGAACCGGCTTACAACAGTTGGCAAGTTGGCTCATCAAGTGCCCTACCCCCTGCACAACTACAGCATCTTTTTTACCAGCGCCAGCTGCTGTTCTACGGGTTTTAACTTTCGGGCTAATTTCAGGTTCAACAGGTGCAGGCTCTTGTAAATGATGGATGAAGTTAATCACCTGCATCACACGCACATCACCGGCACCTACAGCAGTGAAAAGGTCATCAACACTTTGTAAGTTAAATTTCTCAAACGCCTCGTTTGGTACTTTGGCAGGCAAATGTGCACGCTGTAGTTCACGCTCTAATAGTTCGCGTCCAGCAGCGAGGTTTTTATCTCTATCTTGCTTTTTAAAGTACGAATGAATAGTTGCTCGAGCACGAGAGGAATGTACGTAACCCAACCCAGGGTGCATCCAGTCGCGACTTGGATTAGGCTCTTTACCTGTAAGCACTTCTATTTGGTCGCCGCTTTGCAACAAATAGGTAAAAGGAACGATACGCCCGTTTACTTTTGCACCAATGCAGCGATGCCCAACATTACTGTGAATGTAGTAGGCAAAATCAAGTGGTGTTGCCCCTTGAGGTAGGTCTATTACGTCACCTTTCGGGGTAAACACATACACCCTGTCATCAAAGACTTGGCTGCGTAGCTCTTCTACTAAATCGCCAGACTCTGCCACCTCTTCTTGCCACGCCAATATACGGCGTAACCAGTTGATGCGCTCGTCATAACCCGACTGCTTACCCGTACTGCCTTCTTTGTACTTCCAGTGGGCTGCCACACCCAACTCTGCATCTTGGTGCATCTTTTGGGTGCGAATTTGAATCTCAACAGGCTTACCTTCAGGCCCAACAATCACTGTGTGAATTGACTGATAACCGTTGGGTTTAGGCGTGGCAATATAATCGTCAAATTCATTGGGTAAGTGTTTGTAGCTAGCGTGCACGGTACCTAACGCTGCGTAACAGTCTTGCAAACGCTCGGCAATAATACGCACCGCGCGAATATCGAAAAGCTGCTCGAAGGTCAGGCGCTTCTTCTGCATTTTCTTCCATATGCTGAATATATGTTTAGGCCTGCCGTATACTTCGGCGCGAATGTGCTCGCTATCTAAAATACCTTGCAGTTCATCAACAATGGCGTCGATGTACTCTGCTCTGGCTTTGCGTTTTCCATCTAATTGCAGCGCAATCTGCTTATACGTGATTGGGTGCAAATAACGAAAGGCTAGATCTTCCAGTTCCCATTTTAACTGGCCTATGCCTAAGCGATTCGCAAGAGGCGCATAAATACTGGCGCACTCACGGGCTACCATTACGCGGGTTTCTTCGTCGGCCTTTTTAACTTGCTGCAGTGCGCATATGCGTTCAGCCATTTTAATAACGATGGCGCGCACATCTTCAACCATAGCCAATAACATACGACGTATGCTATCGATGTGTTGTTCATCAGATTTTTCAGCGAAACCGGAACCGTTCACGCGGCGCGCATGCAGTGATTTAATGGCGTCCATCCGGCGTACGCCCACCACTAGGTCGCGAATTTCAGCGCCAAATTCTTCGAAGATATCATCTTCACTTAAGGCGTGTTGTTCGCAATAAGGGAAAACCAGAGCGGCCTGCAACGTAGCGTCATCCATGTTTAGCTGGCAGAGAATTTCCACCATTTCCTGACCTACAAGTAAGCGCTCTGGGATAGAGGAAACCGCACTGAGTTTCTCTTTCGTTTCAGCACTAAGGTTAAGACTGTCTAACCACGCCTCAAAGGGGGGTCTATCCGCTTCGTGAACCTTTCTTGTAGATACCATTTCTTTTACTCGCTACTGCTGCTTGTGCGTAAATAGAGCCATCATTTCCATGTGCTGTGTGAACGGGAACATTTCCGCCACACCAGCTTTTTTTATTTCATAACCGCCCGCAATTAGAACTTTTGCATCTCGGCTAAAAGTACTTGGGTTGCAAGAAACATACACTATCGTTTTTGGCTTCGCTTTTACAAGGGCATGACAAACCGTCAATGCGCCTTCACGGGAAGGATCAAGCAGTACTTTATCAACACCTTGCTTGAGGGAAGTATGTACATTCTCTTGATTGGCCAGATCTAAATGCAACCAGGTGATATTGTCTATGCCCTGGTTCTGTGCATTGTGCTGCGCACGTCGCACCATATCAGCCACACCTTCAATAGCCTGAACCTGAGCACCGGTTTTCGCAATAGGCAAGGTGAAATTACCCAGCCCACTAAACCAATCCGCAATGCGCTCATCCGACTTCGGCGCTAACCATTCGAGCGCTTGCTCAATCATTTTTTGGTTAACTACTTTGTTTATCTGAATAAAATTATTAGGAGCAGGTGTAATACTCAGTGTTTGCGCCGTAGACAGAGTTAAACTCGGAACGTTTTTATGAGGTGTTTTCTCACCGTCTGTTCCAATGCTATGGATTACGCGAAATACACCTTTCTTATCTTCCAACACCAATTCAACAGTATTAGCTTTAGCGAAGTCTGCTAGTGAATCGAGTAAGGATGACTCAAGGTTTTTCGTATGCTTAACGGTAACTTGCGCTCGGTCATCACCCGCCATTAAAACAATATGACCAATGAACTTTGCACTGTCGAAACCTTCGATGGCCTCATGAAGCGGGTTAATTAGTGCGCTGAGTGGGTCTACCAAGATAGGGCACGCCGTAATATTAACCACTTTATTACTGTTTGCTGCTCTAAACCCTAACTTAACTTTATCAGGGTTTCTTGCATCAATCGCCAGTCGTGCTTTTCTGCGATATTGAGGGCGCTCGCCAACAAGCGGGGGCTGCCAAGCAGCGTCTTGCATACCAAGCTGCTTTTGCATCATGGTTTTTAAGGCATTGTCTCTGTGTTCAAGGGCGGTAGCAGGGTCAATGTGCTGTAACTGACAGCCACCACAGGTGTTGAACATTGGGCAAAAAGGGGCAACACGCGTGTTAGACGGCGTCACCACACGGGTTACTTTTCCCTGTACTACCTGTTTTTTCCTTGAGGTTTCCTCTATTTCACACACCTCGTTCGGTAATGCCCCTTCCACAAAATACATGGGGTTACCGCGCACCACGCCTTGCCCCATCCAGTCGAGGCTATCGATGGTCACCGTTTTGATGTTATCGGCAGACGTGATTTTCGTTGATGCATTATTCGTGGATCTATCACTTATTGATCTATTACTCGTTGACAAATCACCAGCCGCGTTTGACTTAGTGGTTTGTTTAGCGAATCGTAGCCCCGCTACTTGAGCATTAGCACTGGTTTTGCGCTTTGACGAAGACTCGCTCTTTACGCGCTTACTTCGAGACTGCTTAAAAAGGTTAGCCAATGTTTGCTCCGTTGAATTTAATCTGACTCAAGAATAACCGTTGCCACAGCATAGTGTTGCTCATCAGAAATACTGACTACGCTATTTGTAATACCTCGGGCTTCGCAACGGGCAGCAAACTCACCTGAAAAAATGAGCTCTGGAGCACCTAACGCATTGTTTCGCACTTCAATATGCTGCCAACTAATTCCATTACCAATACCAGTACCCAGTGCTTTCACTGCGGCTTCTTTGGCGGCAAAGCGCTTTGCTAAAAAACGCTCAGGCATTTTATGCTCGCTAAACTGCTTCCACTCATTAGGTGTAAGTACGCGCTTCGCTAAACGCTCACTCACTTCTAAGCTGCCACTTAGGCGCGCTATTTCAATGATGTCTGTTCCTAATCCAGCAATTGCCACAATATGAGTCCGTCAATAAGCATAAAACTAAATTCCAGCTCGCGCTTCAAGCATAAGCTTACGCATGTCTGCAACTGCAGTGTGCAAACCATCAAACGCTGCTCGCGCAATAATGGCGTGCCCAATATTTAATTCGACCAATTGAGGAATAGCCGCAATAGGCTTTACATTGTGATAGTGAAGACCGTGCCCCGCGTTCACTTTGAGTCCGCGATTGTGAGCATATTCAATACCCTCAATCAATCTTGCCAGCTCGGCTTGTTGCTCGTCTTCATTGCTTGCCTCTGCATACTGCCCCGTGTGAATCTCGATATAAGGCGCATTACATTCCACAGCGGCATCAATTTGCGCTTTGTCGGCATCGATAAAAAGTGATACCAGAATGTTCGCGTTGGCAAGTCGTTCACATGCCGCCTTTATAGTTTGCAGATTGCCCGCAACATCAAGACCACCTTCTGTAGTAAGCTCTTCGCGCTTTTCAGGGACAAGACAGCAAAATACAGGTTTAACTTCTTCAGCAATAGCCAGCATTTCGTCAGTCACTGCCATCTCTAAGTTCAAGCGCGTATTGATGGTTTGTGCTAACAAGCGAACATCTCGGTCTTTAATATGACGACGGTCTTCTCGCAAGTGAACGGTGATCCCGTCAGCACCCGCGCGCTCAGCAATATCTGCTGCGTGAACTGGGTCTGGATATTGGGTACCACGCGCATTGCGCAACGTCGCGATATGATCGATGTTCACACCTAATAAAATCGTGCTCATTTCACCACCTAGGAATACTAGCTATTAAATAATTAAGACGGTGCAATTGTAGCAAATATTACCAATGAATAGCTGCTTAAAAACCTGACAGAATTAGTTTTTATTAGGAGAAAAGCGGTTAATTAGCGACGTTTTGTAGTTGCGACGAAGAGTTCTCGGCTCTTCAATGGTTTATCGCCAATTAATGGCTTAAGTAAATCACGGCACAATACCTTAGCCACTTTCTTACTAAGCGGCGTAAATTCCCCGTGCGCTAACGACATTAAAGCTTCGCCAGGAAGCCCTTTACTATTCTCATGCTCCGCTGGTAAGCACACAAAGCCAGTGTCGTGCTGAAAGCGATAGTTGCAATTTGGTAATATGGGTTGTTCGTATTCAATATCGGTAGTGAAATCTGGAAGCAGCCCCATTTCATCAAGTAATGCAAACTCAAACTTGCGTAGGGCAACTTCAATATCATCCCCTTGAAGCAAGCTTGTCAGACCCTCTTCATAGGCGTGATACACCCCGTCACTGGCTAACCCAGTGGGCATAATACGGTTTGTTAATTCATTCAGATACATGCCACAAAAAAGTGGCGTACCCATTAGCGAAATTGCGGGGGCCACACTTTCCACATGACGCAGGTTTTTAAGGTCTGATTTTCCGCTAAGTTGCAGACGAAGATGCTGAAAGGGTTGAAGTAAGCTCTTTTTATCAGACTTACTGTTTTTTACCCCTTTGGCTACGGCACTAATACGCCCTTCTTCAAGGGTGAAAAAGTCAACAATATAGCTAGTTTCCCGATAAGGGCGTCTATGGAGAACATAGGCATTTAGCCATTCATTGTTCATTCTTCTTCACTTTTACGTTAACTTTTATATGTTTTTTGTATGTTCTTTTATAAACGCGCGCTAATTTAGCTGCGTTTAATGCGCACCACTTTCATGGTTTCAAATTCAATGCCCGCCACATCTTCAACATGGCGATAATAGGTTACGTTAACTCGTGCCCCTTTCAGGCTTTGATATTGTTGCTTTCTTCGGTAAATAAACGGAACATCAATGCCTTCAAGCATAATAGTATGACGGATCCAATCGCTGTCTTTTTCTTCGCGCTGAACATGAGACACAACTTTAAGGTTATCTGACTGGTTTAACTGGCTGTGCTTTTCAACCAATTTTTGCCTTTCACTTTTGGCCATCTCTTTTTGCTACCTCTTTCGCTAGCCCTTGTCGCCATCTATTGTCACAGCCTCTTTTCGGCAGTGCTTATAGCATCTTTCTTGCACCATTTTACTTACACTATCGGGTCGATTACTTACCTTTATCCCGTGTAATTATAAGAAGCCTAAAACGTTATGATACTGCTTCAAGTTGCTCAACAATAAGCTGAACGGTCTCATGTCCGCGAAACACGTTTACATCTAGTCGGTAAGCAATATGAACACGCTTGGCAGTCGGGTTTGGCCAACTCGCAACATCAATATTAAACGCGATGGCATCCACTTCTTTAGCATCTTCACATTTAAGTACCATTTTCAGATGCTTTTGGCCAACTACACGCTGATCAACTAACGTAAACTCTCCATCAAATAAAGGCGATTCAAAACCTTGTCCAAATGGCCCCGCCTGCCTTAGAAGATGCGCAAAGGGCAAACACAGTTCACTCGCACTTAAGTCTCCATCAGAGAGCAGTGCGTGATTTCCGTCTAATTTCGCCATGTGCTTACTAGCCGTTTCAATAAAGGCACGCTCAAACTCAGCAAGCTTATTAACAGGTAAACTCAACCCAGCCGCCATTGCGTGCCCACCAAATTTATCGATGATCCCCGGATATCGAGTATTCACCTCGTCAAGCACATCGCGAATATGTACGCCAGGTATTGAGCGAGCTGACCCTTTAATTACCTCTTCATCTTGATGGGCAAAGGCGATCACAGGTTTTAAATATTGCTCTTTTAAACGACCAGCAACAATGCCAATAACCCCTTGGTGGAAGTCTTCACGATACACCACTAGTGCAGGCGGCATATCACCCTCATTTAGCTTCATTTGCTCAAGTGCTTGTTCAGCTTGCGCTTTCATGCCGGTTTCAATTTCACGACGTTCCCGGTTTAGCGCGTCTAACTCAGAGGCAATCATTCTTGCTTGCAGGGTGTCGTTTTCTAATAAACACGCTATACCCTGCGACATATCATCAAGACGCCCAGCGGCATTTAGCCTTGGCCCAACCACAAAGCCTAAATCTGTCGACGTAAGGTGCGCACAGTCTCGATTTGCCACCTCGACCAACGCTTTAATACCAGGACGACATTGGCCCGCGCGAATACGCTGTAACCCTTGGTGAACCAAAATACGATTGTTCTTATCCAATACCACTACATCGGCGACAGTGCCAATAGCGACAATATCTAAGAGCGTCGCTAAGTTCGGTGGTGTTATGTCAGCTGTTTGAAAGTAACCCCGCTGTTGTAGTTCGGCTTTTAAAGCCAACATTATGTAAAACGCAACGCCAACACCGGCTAAATTTTTAGAAGGAAATGTACAACCAGGTTGGTTTGGATTAACAATGGCGTCAGCAGGAGGTAAGCTATCTCCCGGCAAGTGGTGGTCGGTTACGATTACCTCAAGCCCTTTGCTCTTTGCATGAGTTACACCGTCAATACAGGCAATGCCGTTATCAACGGTAATAATGAGGTCAGCTCCTTGTTCTATCGCCACATCAACAATCGGCACACTTAAGCCATAACCAAAATCAAAGCGGTTGGGGACGAGGTAATCAACATTGCGAAATCCCATCATATTCAGAGCAAGTATGCACACCGATGTACTGGTTGCCCCATCGGCATCAAAATCACCAACTATGATTATCCGTTTGTTTTGTTCTACTGCGTTCGCCAGCTGGCTCGCAGCCTCGGAAATACCTTTTAATGCATTAAAATGCGTAAGGCCTTTAAGTCCATTTTCTAAATCATCGAGGTGATGAATATCTCGAGCGCGATAAATTTTATCTATCACAGGGTGAAGTTCAGTGCTTAATGCAGTGCCGTTTACTTCACGGCGTACAATGGGCAATATCATGGAGGACCACTTGGTGAATATAACAAAGAATTGCTTAAAGTTTACTTGAAACTAATAACGAATAAGAAGCTCAGCTTTACTATTAGCGTACAAAAATAGACCGCTCCGTACAAATTAAAAAACGCACTTGCGTGCGTTTTCTATTTAATGTGGACCATGCTGACTCTTGCTTGTGCTGAGTTCTAGCTGCATTAAGTTTTGGCAGCCTACCCTGCTTGCTCTAGCGCCTGAACGAGCAATTCGGCAGGTTGGTAACCTGGAATAAGTGTACCATCAGGAAGAATGATATTCGGCGTTCCATTTACACCCAGTTTCTGCCCTAACTTGTACTGTTCAGCAACTTTGTTTTGGCAGCTAGCACTTACGATATCGTCACCCGATTTAGCATCCGTCAACGCCTGTTGAGGGTTAGCCGCACACCACACTGATACCATGTCTTTGTAAGTTTGACTATTTAATCCTGAGCGAGGGAACGCCAAATAGCGAACTGTAATACCATTGTCATTTAGCTCACCTATTTCTTTATGCAGTTTACGGCAGTAACCACATGTGGTGTCTGTAAATACGCTAATGACATGCTTTTCATCTTTTGCTTTAAACGTGATAGCAGAAGAAGCCATGTCGTTAACACCCGCCAGACGTATTGACGATAACGCTACTTCTGTTTCATTACGCATTTGATTGTCGATATTGAAAACACGTGCTTGTAATAGGTACTCTCCATCATCACTGACGTAAAAGAAACCTCGGTCGGTTGCGACTTGCACCAAGCCAGGTACTGGAGAGTCTGCTAAAGAATCAACGTCCAAACCAAGCTTAGTGGTAAGCTTCTCTCGAATAGCGCTCTCATCCGCTTGAACGGCCGTACTAAGTAAGGTCGTTGCCGCGACAAAACCGGCACATAAATACTGCTTAAATGCTTTCACTACAACACACTCCATTGAGCCTACCTCGGCCCGACTTAACTTAATTGGCACTGATGAACTAACCGCAATACAGTTAAACAACGTATTGAATAAACACTCCCCACTTTCTCTACAGTGCGGATATATCTAAAATAGACCGTCAATGCCGAATAAAAATTTCATATACATCATCACTCGCGGCAACTGCATGACAGTTTTCTATGCGTGTAATACGTGAACATATTAAAGGCGCAATATCCTAACACACCCATTCGTATTTAAAAGATTGCATCGCATTCACTGGTCGCACCACTGTGTATTCCATAGCATTATTTC
Organism: Alteromonas sp. KUL42; assembly: GCF_006538325.1. Classification (GTDB taxonomy): domain Bacteria; phylum Pseudomonadota; class Gammaproteobacteria; order Enterobacterales; family Alteromonadaceae; genus Alteromonas. The sequence continues at coordinate 162,207 of NZ_BJKK01000007.1, read as the reverse complement.
ATGTTAGCCACGCGGATGATGACTCTGTATTAACGTTTGTAGTCGTTCAGTTGCAACATGGGTATATATTTGTGTGGTAGACAAGTCACTGTGCCCTAGAAGCATTTGTACTACACGTAGGTCTGCACCGTGATTGAGTAAATGAGTTGCAAATGCATGTCTTAATGTGTGTGGAGACAAGTGTTGCTCAATCCCTGCTTTTACCGCGTAATATTTGATACGATGCCAAAATGTTTGGCGAGTCATCTTTTGCCCGCGCTTACTCAAAAAAACGAAGTCAGACGACTTACTCGCCAGTATTGGACGTGCGGCTTTGATGTAAGTAAGCAACCACTCTATGGCTTCTTCACCCAATGGAACCAAGCGCTCTTTGTTGCCTTTGCCCACAACGCGCACCACACCTTGCTGCAAACTAATCTGGTCCATAGTTAAACCAATTAACTCACTTACGCGCAAACCAGTGGCATACAGTACTTCCAGCATACTTTTATCACGACACTCAATGGGGTCATCAGTAAGTGGGGCCGCTAACAAGTCTTCCACTTGTTGTTCGCTTAACGACGTCGGTAGAGCTTTTGGCGTTTTAGGGTTCGATAAGGAAGAAACAGGGCTATCTACTCGTACTTGCTTGGTAATAAGAAAGACGAAAAAAGCGCGAATGGCACTCAACGCGCGCTGCGTGCTGCGGGCGGACAAGCCCTTTTCATGGCGATAAGCCAAGTAATCTTGCAACTGCTCGGTAGTAAGTACCGCAATATCTTTAACGCCCTGATTGTTGCTGAATATTGCTAGTTTAGTCAGATCGGTACGATAACTTTGTTGAGTATGCTCCGATAACCCTTTTTCAAGCCAAAGCATCTCAATAAAGCCGTCTATATGTGCCTGACTAGCCGCAGGCACATAAGTTAATTCGCGTTCTTTAGACATTATTTATAAAGGCACCATTTAGAAGCCACGCTTTTGCTTAATGAGTTCATATGCTGACTGAATATCCTGCGCTTTCTTCTTGGCTATTTCCATGGCCTGTTCAGGTAACCCCTTAGAAACCAACTTGTCGGGATGATGCTCAGACATCCGCTTGCGATAGGCGCGTTTGACCGTTTTCTCATCGTCAGAAGAAGACACCCCTAATATGCGATAGGCATCATCTAGGCTTTGCTGCTCTGAATAAGCACTTTGCTGGCGACCTTGCGAACTTTGTCGGTACTGCCCGCCCGTGTTATTTCGTTGCCCACCGCGCTGACGAAAACGAATTTCTGCTTCGTACATGGAAATAAGATAATCGAGGTCGCGACGCCTAAAGCCCAATGGCTTAGCCACTTTCTCTAGTACATTGTATTCTTCTTGCGACAACTGACCATCGGCAAAGGCCGCTTGGATAAGTATTTCTAGAAAAACTTGTAGGATGTCGCGACGCCCATGACTGGCTTCATAAAACCCTTTTAGCGTATCGGCAAGCGGGAAATCTCTGGCTTTTCCCTCGCGAAATGCGTCCTGTGCTTCTCGTCTTGCACTACCGGTTAATTGCATGTCATCCATAAGCGCAGTGGCAATCTGAATTTCTCTGTCAGTAACCTTGCCGTCAGACTTCGCTAAATGGCCTAGTGCACTAAACAAACTATGAAAGAAAATAGCTTGTTGCTTTAAGCTGTTTTGGTCAGAGAAAAAACGCCCAAACCCACCTAATTGATTAAAATCTTGGCTATATGCTTTGTCGAAGAAATGCCCGACTATTAATCCCAAAATGGCGCCGGGTATCTTTAAGAAAAAGAACCCAAACAAAGCACCGAGGATCTTTCCCCAAATTGCCATTAATTATTTCTCCGTTTGATACTGAAGGCCACAGCCCTTTGCTCTACACTGTTCCAACGCGTTGATATGGCTTATATATGGAAGTGCTCAACTAAAGCGAGAATTAACACAAGTAAATCAGATATATTTGATGCCTACTATAACAAAGCGTTTGAGATAAAGAAGTAAGTACAGAAAGCCTAATTTCAAGGGCTAATAAAGGCAAGTACACGCTGATTAGCACAATAAATGCAGATAATATGCATTTTTTTACATCAATGGTTGGTAATTACGCGAGAAGTGCTTAGAATTGTGCGCTAATTAAAAATGTCGCTGCTAAGGGTGTAATGCTTTTGTATTCAGTTGTTGGTCGGCGTCTTTTACAATAACAGAACTAAATAAGGCGTTTGTCGTCTTAGCTGAATAATAAAGCAATTTTTAACACATAGGCCATTCTTTTACGCATGAGAAAAACCTGCGCCATGGTTGTTTTCGCGACCTACTTGCCCACCGTCGCGTCTGCACAAGAAACTACAGATTCAGCGCCAATGACTGAGCCAAATCAGGCACCTCTCGCCTTTTGTGCTGTTGAACCTGTAACCTTTACCAGCAGCCAACTCATGCCTGAAGGGCACATCAAAGTTCAAGCTGATAGAACTGAAATTATTGAAAACACTGTCGCACTGTTTTCAGGTCACGTAGATATCACTTCTGATACGGCGCAGATAAGTGCTTCTCAGGCACAGGTTAATGGCAACGGTAAAGATCTGATTGCCAAAGGCAATGTGACCTATCAAGACGCACAAATTAAAGTTGAAAGCGACGCGGTCACTCTACGCTCAGAAGAAGAGCGACTAGAGATGATCAACACACGCTATCAATTAACCGGGTTTGTTGGTCAAGGTGCAGCTAAAGACATTGTTTTAGACACTGACACGGGCATTTCGTTAAAGAATGTGAGCTTTACTACCTGTCCTGCAGGTGGAGAAGACTGGCAAATTCGTGCAAGTGAAATCAGTTTGGAAAAGGGAACAGTTTGGGGGCAAGCCAAACACACCCGTTTTTACATCGCAGACGTGCCCGTATTTTATTTACCTTATTTTGCTTTCCCCATCAGTAACCAGCGCCAAACTGGCCTTCTTTTTCCTGAGCTAACCAGCTCAAGAAGAACCGGTGTCGATTACACACAGCCTTTTTACTGGAACATTGCGCCTAATTACGACATGACCATTTCGCCGCGTTTAATGACATTGCGCGGCGTCCAACTCAATACTGAGTTTAGGTATCTTACCGACACCAGCCAAGGTAAAGCGTATATCGAATATTTGCCTAGTGATACTGACATTGCCGGTAATCCCAATCGTTACTTCTATCGCCTAGAGCACCAAGGGCTAATTGGGGACAACTGGCTACTAAATGTTGATTTCAACGGGTTAAGTGACAACAACTATCTGGTCGATTTGGGTTCAGATTATTACAGTCGCGCAGATACCCACTTATATCGAAGTGTCGGTCTGAGTTACTACTCAGAAAAACTGTCGATTAATATGCAAATTAAAGACTTTGAGGTGTTGGGCAACACGCCAGACAGTTATCGCGCAGTCCCCGAAATTAAAATGAACTATCGCACGTCATTTGGCCGATTCCTCGAGTTCAATGTGGACTCTGAAGTTGCGCACTTCGATAACACTTTGGAAACGGCACCAACAGCAACCCGTTTTCACATTGCCCCAACACTGGCGGTACCTTTCCGTTCAGCATGGGGGGAGCTAATCGCTGAAACGACATTATTTCAGACCATCTACCGTCAAGATAATGTAGAGGGAACACAACTTAAGGAAGATGTAGAACGAACGCTCGGTCAAGCAAGATTGTACGGTGCGCTATACTTCGAGCGTGATAGCTCTTGGTTCAATGACGACCTATCAATGACACTAGAACCGAAAGTTCAATACCTCTACACGTCTTATGAAGACCAAACGGCGATTGGTTTTTATGATTCAACGCCACTGCTTACCGATGTTGAGGGGCTCTTCCGAGGTCAGGAATTTACTGGGCTTGACCGCATAAGTGATAACAACCAAATTACGCTTGGCGCCACAACCCGATTACTAGATAAAAACAATCGGGAACAATTGGTCTTAAGTGTGGGTCAGATATTCTACCTTGAAGATAATAAAGTTATTGCGGCGACCAAAAACCAAGATCGCTCAGCATTGGCTGCTGAAGTTGATTGGCGCTTTAATCAGAATTGGTTCTTCCATACTGACGTTCAAGTAACAACAGATACAGACAAAGTCGACCTCAGTAGCACTGGTATTGAATATCGCAAAGACGATGCGCGTTTTATACAAGTAAACCATCGATATGTGCGCGACCTCAGTGGTGAGACGATTAGCCAAGTAGGTATTTCGGCAAGCTGGCCTATTTCTGAAAACTGGCAGTGGGTAGGTCGAACTTATCGTGATATTGAGCGCAACCGAAGTGTTGAAACTTATGCAGGCATTCAATACGAGTCATGTTGCTGGGCTGTTAGGCTTGTTGCACAACGAAGCCTCAATAACCGTTATAACGCCCTTGGCGAGCAATCGATTGACGATTTCGACTCAGGCGTATCGTTACAGTTTATTTTTAAAGGGATCGGTTCGTCGGGAACGCGAAGAAGCATGCTAGAAGATGGTATGTTTGGCTATCGACAGCCATATAGTTTAAATTAACCCGCAGTTGAGTGTGCATAGGTATGCTCAAATGTAATTAACCAATAATAAAAGAGTGTGTATGAAGTTCATTACCCGAGCATTGATGTTAGGTGCCCTACTCTCATTTAGCAGCGTTGCGCAAGAAGTTATGCTTGACCGCGTTGCCGTTATCGTTGACCAGGGCGTTGTATTAGAAAGTGAAATTGACGCACTGGTAAAAGATGTTAAGCGCAATGCAGAGGCAAATAATCAACAGCTACCGTCAGATCGTGCACTGCGCACTCAAGCGATAGAGCGCCTTATTACCAAAAGCTTACAACTGCAAATGGCAGAAAGAATGGGTATCCGAATCAGCGACCCACAGCTTGAGCAAACTATCGGAAATATTGCTGCTAACCAAAATGCCTCTATTGACGAATTGCGCGCACAGCTTGCCGCTGAAGGTATTGCTTATGACGATTACCGCGAAGATATTCGCGAAGAAATCATCATGGGTGAAGTTCGTCGCGCCAATGTCCGCCGCCGTGTTTATATCACCTCACAGGAAATAGAAACCCTGGTTGGTTTGATAGAGCAGCAAGGTGCTGAACAAGCAGAGTACCGCCTTGGTCACATTCTTATTGGCTTCCCGCCAGAGCCAACAGATGAAGATATCCAAGCGGCGCGAGAGCGTGCTGATAAAGTTATTGCACTATTGGAGTCGGGTTCAGACTTTGCCAAAATAGCCATTGCTTCGTCATCGGGTAACGAAGCGTTGGAAGGTGGTGATATGGGTTGGTTGAATATTAATGCTATGCCTACCTTATTTGCAGAAGCTATACAAAATAAAAACAAAGACACATTAGTTGGCCCCATCCGCAGTGGTGCGGGCTTCCACATTTTGAAAGTGCTTGATACCCGTGGTATTGAAACCGTGACGATTGAAGAAGTAAATTCTCGTCACATATTGGTTAAGCCATCAATTATTCTAAGTGAAGAAAAAGCCAAGAGTATGTTGGCCCGTTTCAAAAAAGAACTGCAAAACGGTGAAGCGGAATTCGAGGCTTTGGCAAAGGAGCATTCTGAAGATCCGGGCTCTGCTCTACGTGGCGGTGAACTTGGATGGTCAGATCCTCAAAACTATGTTCCTGCCTTTAGAGACGCTCTAGCGCAGCTTGAACCTGGTGAGTACAGCGACCCGGTACGTTCAGTACATGGCTGGCACCTTATACAACTTATCGAGCGTCGCGTGGATGACGCCACAGAGAAGCGCAAAGAAGAAAAAGCGTATCAGCTCATCTTTAATAGAAAATTCGCAGAAGAGACGGAAAACTGGCTTCGCGAAATGCGCGATGCAGCATACGTTGAAGTTGTCGATGCATAACAACAGAACAACTTATGAGCACACCAATTAAAATTGCAATTACGCCGGGTGAACCGGCAGGAATAGGGCCAGATTTAATCATTAAACTGGCCCAAGAAGCGTGGCAAGCACAACTTGTTGTCTTTGCCGATGCCGACATGCTAAGGGCAAGGGCTGAGCAGCTTGCCCTTCCTTTAACTCTTATTGAGTACGACCCTATTAACCCGCAAATTCAACCTGCGGGTTCGTTGTTTATTAAACACATTGAAAAGTCAGTTGATGTAGAAGCCGGTAAACTGGACAGTGAAAATGGGTTGTATGTGGTTGAGACACTTCGCCAAGCCTGTCAGGCTAATATAGATGGCGACTTTGATGCCGTTGTTACTGGACCAGTGCACAAAGGCATTATTAACAAAGCTGGTGTTTCATTTAGCGGTCATACTGAGTTCTTTGCATACCAGTCCAATACCATTGATGTGGTAATGCTACTGGCCACAGAGGGGTTGAACGTTGCTCTAGCAACCACACACATTCCATTAGAATACGTGTCTAAAGCAATCACTCGCGACCGTTTGTATAAGGTTATCCATATCATTAATACCGACTTAAAGCTAAAGTTCGGTATTAAAGATCCACACATATATGTGTGTGGTCTTAATCCGCATGCGGGAGAAGATGGCCATATTGGCACAGAAGAAATACACACCATCATCCCTGCACTTGACGAATTGCGTGAAGAAGGGATTACCATTACGGGGCCGCTCCCTGCAGATACTATTTTTCAACCCAAATATCTGGAAAACGCCGACGTTGTTTTAGCGATGTATCACGATCAGGGCCTACCCGTGCTAAAATACAAAGGTTTTGGCGCGTCAGTGAATATAACATTAGGCCTGCCTTTTATTCGCACGTCTGTCGATCACGGTACCGCGCTCGATTTAGCAGGAACCGGTGAAGCAGATGCCGGCAGTTTTAGAAAAGCATTAGAAAAAGCCATTGAGCTTGCACACCACCAACAATGAGTAAAACACATTTAGGCCATACGGCCAGAAAGCGATTCGGCCAGAACTTCCTTCACGACGATTACGTGATAGGGAAAATCGTATCTGCTATCGCTCCCAAAAACGGACAAAACTTGGTTGAAATAGGCCCAGGTTTAGGCGCGTTAACAGATCCTGTTTGCGAAGAGGTAAATGCGTTAACAGTTATAGAGTTAGACAGAGACTTAGCGAAGCGATTGCGTCACCACCCCTTCAACGGAGAAAAGCTCACCGTCATTGAACAAGATGCGATGACAATGGACTTTACGGCATTGAGTAAAGACATGCCAGAGAAAGACAAGAAGCTAAGGGTGTTTGGTAACCTGCCTTACAACATCTCTACTCCTCTTATGTTCCACCTTTTTGATCATGCAAGCAGTATAGAAGATATGCACTTTATGCTTCAAAAAGAGGTCGTTAACCGTTTGGCTGCGGGCCCTGGCTCTAAAAACTACGGACGCCTGTCGGTGATGGCTCAGTACTACTGCCACGTTATCCCTGTGCTTAACGTGCCACCTGGAGCGTTTAAGCCACCACCAAAAGTTGACTCTGCCGTGGTAAAATTAGTCCCCCACGATGCGCCTCCCGTAGACGTTGTGTCAGTAAATACGCTGGAACGCGTTTGTGCTCAAGCCTTTAATCAGCGTAGAAAGACCATTCGAAATTCACTCAAAGACAGTTTGACTGAAGAAGAAATAAGCGCATTAGGTATCGACCCTACTTATAGAGCGGAAGTATTGTCGTTAAGTGACTTCGCTACCATTGCCAACGCCGTCTCTGCTAAAGAAAGTCAACAAGAGCAGTAAACGTTTTATGGATGACTTAGAAATTCAGGTGCGAGTAAAAACTCGCCACCTGCCAGAACACCTGCCCTCAGACTCTAAACAGTTCGCTTTCGCTTATCACATCACTATTGAGAATAAGCGAAGTGAAACGGTACAACTTATCAACCGTTTTTGGCGGATAACTGATGCTAATGGTAAAGCGACTGAAGTTGAAGGCGCTGGTGTTGTCGGAAAGCAACCTATTTTAAAATCTGGTGAAATTTTTGAGTACACAAGCGGTGTTGTAATTGACACACCAGTGGGCAATATGGAAGGCTATTACGAAATGGAAAAAGAAAACGGTGAACGATTTCGCGTTACCATTCCCTTATTTCGTTTAGCCATTCCCAGTATTCTCCACTAGGAGGTGTTCATGTTGCACGGCAAAACTTTTGTTATTGGAGATATCCAAGGCTGTTATAAAGGTTTACGTCGCCTGCTTGATAAAGCACACTTTGACCCTTCAAATGATATGTTATATGCCGTGGGTGACTTAGTCGCTCGCGGAGAAGACTCATTAAGTACCTTGCGGTTTCTCCGTGATTTAAATGCAAGTTTTAGTACCGTATTAGGCAACCACGACTTACATTTGCTTGCCGTTGCTAACGGTATTCGAAAAGCCAAAAAGTCGGATAAGTTAACCTCTTTACTCAATGCAGCCGATTTACCTGATTTACTAAACTGGCTACGACAATTCCCTCTCGCTAGCAAAATCGATTCAAACACGCTTATTGTACACGCAGGATTATATCCAAAATGGTCTATTGATGAATGCATCTCGCTTAGTAATGAGGTCAGTCAGGCCCTGAAAGGCGATAGTTATGTAAACTTTTTAGCGGGAATGTATGGCAATAATCCTGACTCTTGGTCACCGGATTTACCAATGCAAGACCGCCTGCGTTTCGTGGTTAATGCCTGTACGCGTATGCGCTTCGTGCAGCAAAGTGGAAAACTCGACTTCGACAATAAATCTCACCCTGATAGCGTACCAGCCAATCAACGAAAAAAGTTAGCGCCTTGGTTTGAGAGAACTAATGAACAACTAAGGACAACCGAAAGGGTAATATTTGGCCACTGGGCAGCGCTGCTTGGTGAAACCCGCAATCCACAGTTCATAGGTTTAGATACCGGTTATGTGTGGGGACAATCAATGAGTTTGCTATGTATCGATAGCAAAGAGGTTATCCGAATAGATGCGAAAGACGGATAACGTGCGCCTTCCCCTAAATCAAGTATTAAAACCAGACACAACGCACAACTTTAGTAGCAATTGGTTAAGCTTCGCACTAAAATATGAAGTAGTTTGTTCGACTTAACTACTGGTAAGACCAGAAGAGTTCGTATCTCTTATACATTAAATAAAGTAAACATTAACTTACTGTAGCCGATACAATAATTTGAGCGAATAAAGACGATGTGTTGATGCACTCTTCTTGAGTTCCAGATACCCCGCGTTGGCATGGGTGTATTTTCTTCAAGGAGCGCGCTAATATCGTCAATGAAAAAAACAAAAATGTACTCATCCAGGAGTTCCGATGAAAATAACCGTAGCTACACGCGTAATCGGGGGATTTGTTGCGATCAGCGCACTTCTGATCGTCATTAGTGTTGTTTCACTATACAACCTTAATTCAATAGGCTCTGCGACAGAAGAAGTAAACGATGTTGCGTTACCGACAGTGGCGGGCAGTAATGCCCTAAAAGCGAGCTTTCTCAACATGGGTAGACTCACTTTTGAAAGCTATATTGTTGAAGAGTTAAATGGATTGGAAACAAAGCGTTCCGAATTCAACTCGGCTAAGGAAAGCTTTGAAAACGAATATAAACAACTCGCACATGCCGTTGAAAACCAACCTGAATTAAAAAGTACATTGAATTCTGTTCGTCAGTCATTTGACGCCTACACAAGAAATGTAGAAGTGATGTATCAGAACCATCAAAAATACTTAAGTTTGCGTAACACAATCCAAGACCGTTTGGGTGATGCTGAAGATAATGCAGACGATGCGTCGACTTATCTTTTGGATTTTTCTGATTTAGACACGGTTCAAAACGATACAAAACTTCGTCGTGCCTCGGAAATTGGTAGCCAACTTGAAACTTCGTTATTGTCAATGCTGACTGTTTCAAATGAATACGTAAAAACCCAAACACTGGTTCGCTCTCAAACACTGGGCAACGAAGTTGATTTGGTAGTCGACAAGGTTGTAACGCAATTAAGTGAAATGGTAGACGCTGCCGATGGACGCGATGACTCAGGTACACTAGATGATATAAACACGCTAGTTAACGATGCCGTTAATGCGATTAAATCAAGTAATGGTGTTGTACAACTTCATGTGAACCGGTTAGAGCGTAGAAATGACGCAGAAAAAGCGTTAAATGCCTCTGATGAGAACATTGCACAAGGCGTCATTGATTTAGAGAAGTTACTTGCAGTAGCTGATAGAAAAGCGAGTGATATCGAAAACCAAGTAAACAATACAATTGCCTCAGGGAATACAGTTGTGATTGTGGTTGTACTTTTATCGATAGGTGTAGCAGCATTCATCGGCTTTGTGACTGTTCGCGCAATTACCGGTCCCTTGTACCGTGTAAACGAGTTATTAACAGTTGCTTCTTCTGGTGACTTAACACATCGCCTAGATGACTCTGCACAAGATGAGTTTGGTTTGTTGGCAAGAAACTGCAATACACTAATCGGCAATTTAAAAGAGTTAATTACTGCAATTAACGTTCGCGCTGAGCAGTTAGCGGCAGCATCTGAACAAACTTCAGCGGTAACGGCACAAACAACCCACTCAATTCAAGATCAAAAATCTCAAATTGGTCAGGTTGCAACGGCAACTACAGAGATGCACTCTACATCTCAACTTGTTGTTCAAAATGCAGAAGATACACTTAGCCAAATTCGCCACGCTGACAAAGAAGCGCAAAACGTTAGACAAATTTCATTGGATAACAAAAACACCATAGAGATTCTTGCAAAAGACGTTCAAGACGCTGCTGATGTTATCAACAAACTACATCAAGACAGCGCGAGTATTGGCGGTATATTAGATGTAATTCGTGGTGTTGCTGACCAGACCAACTTACTGGCACTAAACGCAGCTATCGAGGCTGCTCGTGCTGGAGAACAAGGTAGAGGCTTTGCAGTTGTTGCAGATGAGGTAAGAACGCTAGCAAGCCGCACTCAAGAGTCAACTCAAGAAATTAATGCGATGATAGAGGTCCTACAGGCGGGGGCTGAGCGTGCGGTAGCTGTAATGAATCAAGGTAAGGAGCAAACGGTAGCCTGTGTAGCGCAAACTGAACGCGCAACACAAGCATTGGATATTATCTCTGATGCAGTACACAAAGCCCATGACGTGAGCTCACAAATCGAGCAATCTGCAAGAGAGCAAAACACGGTATCTCAAGAAATTAGTGAAAAGCTTGAAACAATTGTGGGTATCGCTGAAGAAACAACGGCTGGAGCACAGCAGACATCAGAGTCTAGCCATGAAGTGGCAAGATTGGCTGAAGAGCTACAACAATCTATTCGCCAATTTAAAGTGTAGTAATAGACAATTTCCATCGAATTAGACAAAAGCGCCTTCTTGGCGCTTTTTTTATGCATGTTGATCCGGTGAGAAACCGAAGGCAGATGTCGATACATGGAGCAGTGGCAGAAGCAAAAGCAGGCATGTCAATATAAATAGAAACCACCAGCGCATTTCACATAATGAACTATACTTTTCAGTAGTAAGTACAATAGGTTTCCAACTTGCGCATACATTCACTTCGTTCCCAGATTATTGTTGGTGTGGCCATTGTGATTGCAATGTTTGTTGCAGTTCAAATGACAATACGCGCATTTGTTATTTATCCGCAGTTAAAGTCGTTATCAGAAAAGCACGACAAATATGAGCTGTTACGGGTTGCTTCTGAAATACATCAAGAAATACGAGCGCTCGAAAATCTAGTTTACGACAACGCAGTATGGGACGAGTCATACAGAGCACTTGAAACAAAAGATGTGGCTTGGTTTGAAAAAACCTACTTCTCAGCTGCTAGCTATTCAACTTTAGGTATTCATGGCTGGTTTTTCTTTGACAGTAATAAAAATCTTGTTGCCGGAGAACACTTTTCGGCAACGTACCCGCTAGATGATATATCACGGCAAATTGTGCAAAGTGGTTTATTAGATGAAATACATCACACCGAAGACAGCATTGTTCATACGTTGTTTGAATTAATCGATGGAAAACCAGCTGCGCTCATTGCCAGTCACATTCTTCCCTCTGACGAGCAAGGTGAATCGAATGGTACTGCGATTATTGTTCAACAAATCAACCAAGCCTTTATCGACAAAATAACACCTAATATTGAAGGCGATATACAATTTCATTCCACAGACTCTCTGTCACAAGACGCTATCACAAACAGCATACTATTTGGTGCTCTTATTAATAAAAAGCTCGACTTGCTTGAATTTGAAAGTTCATTAAACAGACTGTATGTTCGCTTCGAATCACCGACTAAAACATCACTTTTTGCTATTTCAATTCAACGTCCCAAAGGGCCTGATAAGCATATAATAATGGACGGAAGCTTAATTGGTGGCATAGTTGTCTCTGTGCTATCACTTATTGTGTATTACGGTTTCATAAACAGAAAACTGATAACACCCGTTTACGATTTACTACAACTAGTACAGAGAGCGCAAACTGAACAAGACTTTTCCGTGCGAAGCGAGTTAGAAGGTAGCAACGAGGTTTATCAATTAGGCAAGCGACTTAATAACCTGCTCGCCTTAATACAGGCACAGCAAAGTGCCGTGTCGGAAAAAAATAAAATTCTACAAAACTTAAGCCGCACAGATGCACTCACCGGACTGTCGAATAGACGTTATTTTGATGAGTGGATGGCATCGCTTTCTAGCAACGCAAATACGCCCAGCATTGCAGTCAGCCTATTAATTATAGATATCGATTATTTCAAGCTTTTTAACGACCATTATGGTCACGCCAAAGGAGATGAAGCACTAACTTTGGTTGCTACAGCGATTAAACAATCACTTCATGAATCCACAGACCACGCTTTTCGCTATGGTGGAGAAGAGTTTGTGGTAGTGCTTCAAGATACCGATTCTGAAGAGGCAGTAAAAGTGGCAGAAAACATTCGCCAACATATTGAAAACAAACACTATGAGCACAATACATCTCCCTTGTCTGACTATATTACTATCTCTATTGGCGTAGCCACTAAGCAGGTCAACATGTTGTTAGATGTTCAAGATATTTTCAAACTTGCTGACCAAGCTTTATATACCGCGAAGGCGCGGGGAAGAAATCGGGTTGCCTTCCAATCTGACTCAGAAACTATTTGAATCAATGAAAGACATGCGACCGACAGGTTCGGTCGCATGTCTTAAAGTATTATTCAAATAGCGCTTTGTGAAGTTTGCGAACGATATCTTCACTGTCGCCTTCATTCACCAAGAAAGAAAGGTTGTGTGGGTTTGCGCCGAAACAAATCATGCGTAGATTAAAGTCGGAAACCGCCGACAATATCTTACTTGATACACCCACCGCCGCTTGCATGTTGTTTCCTACAACCGTTACAAGGTCATACCCTTTTTCTACTTTCACATCACAGATAGTTTCAAGATCAGCAATGGTTTCTTTATTTAACCGCTGTGCCACTGAATTAGCGGGGTTGTCTAGCGTAAAAGACACCGAAATTTCAGAGGTTGTAACCAAATCAACACTTAATTTGTGCTTAGCAATGATAGCAAAAACCTGTTGTAGGAAGCCTTGCGCATACATCATTTTTGGTGTTTTCACTGTTACCATAACCTGTTCTTTACGGCGGGTAATTGCGCGAAATGGCGGCTCATTTTCACAGTCGCGAACTATCCAGGTTCCGCCTTTTTCAGGCTCTTTACTCGACCCTACAAAAACTTTAATGTCTTTGCGTAAAGCGGGCTCCATGGTTGCAGGGTGTAATACTTTAGCACCAAAGGTTGCCATTTCTGCCGCTTCTTCAAAGCTCAGCTCTGGTAGTGGACGTGCTGCCGAGGTAATTCGAGGATCTGTGGTATAAACACCAATAACATCTGTCCATATTTCACAGGACTCTGCATCTAATGCTTCAGCCAGTAGCGCTGCCGTAAAGTCTGAGCCACCGCGACCTAGTGTGGTAGTACGACCTTCTTCATCGGCACCAACAAAGCCTTGTGTTACCACTATGGCGTTTTCAATCTCTGGTGCCAATAGCTGCTTAGCTAGCTTTTCAATTTCTTCAATTTGAGGGGCACCTTCACCAAATTCGCTATCAGTACGCAACACTTTGCGTACGTCAAAATTCATGGTGTTGACACCTTCTTCAGCCAAAACAGATGCGAACATCAAAGACGACATTCTCTCACCCATAGAAAGCAGCTGATCTTTTAAGTCATCTCGATGAAGAATTTCTTCGTGGAAAGCTAAGCTTCGCATTTCATCAAGTAAATCATTAAGCTTAGGCTCTACCGCATCTTTATCACTGAGCTTATTCAGAATAGCAAGCTCAATATTGATAACTGCTTGGCAAGTTTCTTCTATTTGTTGTTGGGTCATTGGCGTATGCGCCAAGCTAACCAAATGATTAGTTACACCTGCCGCTGCACTCACCACAACAATGCGCGTTTTGTCATTACCGGCAACAATTCGGGCGCAATTTTGCATTACTTCATAATTGGCAACGCTAGTTCCACCGAACTTAGCTATCGATAAGGCATTTGTCACTATATTAAACTCCAAAATAAAACTGGCATTCAACCAGTAAAGTCACGTGCTTGTACGTAACTAGTCAATCGTTACATGGTCGCCGACATGAATTCCATTGCCAGCAAACCACCCTTGGTTCATTTCCAACGCGTACAGTACCTCTTTCGATGATCCCACCGACTCCAAACTGTGTGGAGTGAGAGGTTTTATATCTGTTATTACGCCATTTCTATCGATAAATGCTACATCTAAGGGAACAAACGTATTCTTCATCCACATACCTGCGTATTTGGGGGAAGAGAATTTGAAAAACATGCCACAATCTTCACACAGCGTTTTACGGAACATCAGTCCTTGCGCGCGCTGCTCAAATGTTTTGGCATACTCAACCTCATAGAGCTTGTCGCCGATCTTCAATGAAATTGAATCAAAGCTTACTTGATTTAGCGAAGCTACCGGGTCGACCTGCGCTTTTGCACACCCTAAGGTTAATACAAGTACCGCTACAATAAAGAAAGATTTTCCCATTAGACATTCCTTTTTGCCATAAAAAAGCCGGTGTCACTCTACAGGCACCGGCTTTCAAGTTTATACACTATTTTATGCAACATTCAACGTTGGAATAATCCGCGCTTTTGCTTCTTGTTCAGCTTGTTTAAAACTTGGCATTTTATCGAAGTTCAAGTAACGAAATACCTCACCCGACATAGCGTTAATTTTGGTTGCATACTCCATGTATTCTGAGGCAGTCGGTATGCGCCCTATAATTGCACCTACCGCTGCAAGTTCAGCTGATGTTAAATACACATTAGCGCCATCACCCAGACGATTGGGGAAGTTGCGCGTAGACGTTGAAAGTACGGTGGTACCGGCATTGACGCGTGCTTGGTTACCCATACACAATGAACATCCAGGCATTTCAGTGCGCACACCCACTCTACCGTAAATGTTGTAATAACCTTCTTCCATCAATTGGGCTTTATCCATTTTTGTCGGCGGAGACATCCACAAACGGGTGGGAAGCGTTTTGTTGTACTGCTCAAGTAATTTACCGGCTGCACGGAAGTGACCAATATTGGTCATACATGAGCCAATAAACACTTCATCCACCTTATCGCCCGCCACTTCCGATAGTGTCTTGGCATCATCAGGATCATTAGGGCAGCATACAATGGGTTCTTTTATCTCGTTAAGGTCTATTTCAATCACTTCAGCGTATTCTGCATCAGCGTCTGCACGCATCAATGATGGGCTAGCCAACCACTCTTCCATCTTTCTCGCGCGACGTTCTAAGGTACGAGGGTCGCCGTACCCTTCATTGATCATCCAGCGAAGCATTGTGATGTTAGAAGCCAAATATTCCGCTATGGATGCTTCTGACAAGTTAATAGTACAGCCTGCTGCAGAGCGCTCAGCCGACGCATCAGACAATTCAAAAGCTTGCTCAACGGTTAAATTCTCAAGCCCTTCAATTTCTAGAATACGCCCTGAGAATGCATTCACTTTGCCTTTCTTTTCCACCGTCAGCAGGCCCTGTCTAATGGCGTAAAGTGGAATGGCATGGACAAGATCGCGAAGCGTAATACCTGGCTGCATATCGCCTTTAAAACGCACTAAAACAGATTCGGGCATATCTAAGGGCATAACGCCTGTTGCCGCAGCAAAAGCCACCAAGCCAGACCCTGCCGGGAATGAAATACCCAATGGGAAACGGGTATGTGAATCACCGCCAGTGCCCACAGTGTCAGGCAATAACATGCGGTTTATCCAACTGTGAATAATGCCGTCACCTGGGCGCAGTGATACGCCACCTCTATTCATAATAAAGTCGGGCAAAGTATGCTGTGTTTCAATATCAACTGGCTTTGGATAGGCTGCGGTATGGCAAAAAGACTGCATGGTTAAATCGGCAGTAAAACCAAGACAGGCCAAATCTTTGAGCTCGTCGCGGGTCATTGGGCCGGTGGTATCTTGTGAGCCTACTGTGGTCATTTTGGGTTCACAGTATGTACCCGGACGAATACCTTCAACACCACACGCTTTACCCACCATTTTTTGCGCCAATGAAAACCCTTTGCCGCTGTCTTGTGGTTGCTCAGGTTTTCTGAATAAATCGGTTGGCCCAAGTCCAAGTGTTTCTCGCGCTTTCTCTGTTAGCCCGCGACCGATAATCAGGTTAATGCGCCCACCGGCGCGAACTTCGTCCAAAATAACTTTGGATTTGTAATTATATTGTGCAAGTACTTCTCCGGTTGCATGGTTGGTGATCTTCCCTTCAAATGGATAGATATCAATCACATCTCCCATGTTCATTTTATCCACATCTGCTTCAAAAACGAGCGCACCGGCATCTTCCATTGTATTGAAAAAAACTAGGCGCTACTTTGCCGCCAATACAAACACCACCACCGCGTTTATTAGGAACACCCGGTAAGTCTTCCCCGAAGAACCAAAGCACAGAGTTAGTTGCAGACTTTCTCGATGAACCTGTACCCACTACATCGCCTACGAATGCAACCGGATACCCCTTGCTCTTCACCGCTTCAATTTGCGTCATTGGGCCTTTAACGCCAGGTTCTTCTGGTTCTAGACCTTCACGCGGCATTTTATACGCAGCTAGCGCGTGCAGGGGTATATCAGGGCGCGACCATGCATCTGGTGCAGGAGACAAATCATCGGTGTTAGTCTCCCCTGTGACTTTAAAAACAGAGTAGGTAATTTTATCGGCCATCAGTTTACGCGATGTAAACCATTCACCTTCAGCCCAAGATGTAATAATGTCAGTAGCGTGTTGATTACCCGCTTTATGTCTTTCTTCTACATCGTGATAGGCATCAAACATAAGCAGTGTATGTTTTAACTCTACAGCGGCAAGTGGGGCTAACGCATCATCGTCTAGTAACTCAACCAAGGTAGCGATATTGTAACCACCGTGCATATTTCCCAATAAGCTAATGGCTTTCTGTTGCGAAATTAGCGTACAAGTTTCTTCACCTTTTGCAATTGCACTTAAAAAACCTGCTTTAACATAGGCCGCTTCATCTACACCTGGTGGTACACGTTCAGACAACAAATCCAAAAGGAACGTCTCTTCGCCTTTTGGCGGATTTTTGATAAGTTCAACCAAGTCCGCAACTTGCTCAGCATTTAGAGGTTTAGGGGGAATGCCAGTTACAGCACGCTCTTCAACATGTTTACGGTATTCTTGTAACACTGTTTCTTCCTCTTGATAGGCTTGCGCAATATGAGTTAACGGTTGTGTTTGCACTTGACGCAAGGATAAGTCGAATAAATCGAAAATAAGTATAACCACAAAGCCCGATAAGTTAAGTTTTGACCACTTATTATTCATTTATAATCATTATTCAGCACAAGAAACTCATGCTCACGGTTCTACCCTAAAAGGCTTAAGAACATGTTACTGAGGAAGGTCTTGTAATGGCCGAGTATGCAGAAAGCTGGCAAACCTTGGTTTTCCATAAGCCGTTAAACCGTAGTATTTATATGTTACCCAGCTTCCAATTGCAGGTGGATTTGCTCTTTCTGCATGACTAAACCCACTACCAAGTTTAAAACGAACACCTGCTTCAGTTTCTACCAATAACGACCCCATAAGATTGGCAAAGGCGCCTTTCCCTTGAATATGTGCCAAAACCTTGGCTTCCGCATCTTGAAATTTTTTAAGTTTAAGCAAGTACTCACTTCTCCCATCGTTATAAAGAGCTTTTTTGTGATGCAGCATTAGGCCTTCACCTCCAGCAGCAACAATGTCGTCTAGTTTACTTTTTAAGGCTTCTTGCGTCGGTAGAGTAAATTGAGGGATCACAGAAAGTGAATTTGGGGATACTGACTGAACGATTGCTCCTAGTTGCTCGAGGCGAGCCTCAAAGGTATGTAAAGAATTAGGTAAATCAAAGACCATGAAGGTAACATCTCGCCAGCGCTCATCTGGACTATCCCGAAGAACAATGGAAGCGGTGTACTCGAAAGCTCCTCGCCTAACCCAAAGCTCGCCATCTAGTACCTCATCAGGCCAATTACGCGTAAACCACGGTGGCGAGTGAATGATATTTCCTTTTCGCGTTATCAGCATTTTTCCAGTCCAGCGCGCGCGAATACCATCAAGCTTTTCACTCACGTAATACTCATTTATGGTTAAATCACCAGACTCTTGGTATACAGTAGCAAGTTGAAGAGGAAGTGTGTCGTTAGACTTCCCCGAAGTAGCGCTCACAAAAAGTAACGCAAACGAACAAATAAGTGCTCTTAGCATCATTATTCCCTCCCAAATGTAAAAACCTCAGTGTAAGGAGAGAGAGAATAATGACTACTGAGCGTTAGGCGGTTTTTACCCTTTAAGAATGGTGTGTCTTTGTCGGTAACAACCTAAACTTGAAAATCTTCTCTAAGGAGCGAATACATATTTAAATTGACGAGTTCACCTTTGAAATAGCGCGCCTGACGCAATGTACCTTCAAAAATAAAGTTCGCTTTTTTAAGGATATGTTCAGACGCCATATTGCCTTGAATTGTCACTGCTTGTAGGCGATTGAAGTTACTTGATGTGAAAAACAATGTTGTTAATAAAGAGAGCGCTTCCGTTGCATACCCCTTGCCTCTGTAACCACTAAATATTCGATAGTACAATTCCCGTCCATCTAAGTAGTGTGATGTAGAAAACAGACCAGCTTCCCCCACAATATTGGAAGACTTATCCTCGATAATTAATTTACCTGTTTGGTTATGCCAAAACCCCGTCTCGGCGAATTCTTTTTTGAAGCTAGTTTGTGAGCTAATCACCACAGGCATGAACTCTCCTGGATCACTAAAATCTTGTGAGAGCGTGTAGAGTGCGTCTAAATCGCTCTCTTTTACCGCTCGAATTGAAACCTTCTCGCCCTTTAACATAACTTTTTCCTCTGCGCTATTCACCGCTCTTTTTCACACGCTATCAAACCCAAAGAATGAAGTCATCCAATCGGACTTTCAAAAAGAATTGCTTCACCTTTACTTCACCCTTGATTTAACACAATGTCCTAAACATCGTTAATAATTACCTTTATGCATAAATTATCACAACGTTCAATGTTGCTGTCTCAAATGAAATTAAAGATGTCTTTTTGGCTTAATACGCATGAAAACCTGCGTCTATGGCATGGTATGTATATATTACTGTTGATAACGCTTGCGTTGGGCAGACTAGTACAAAAAATTACCACCGATAGCGGTGGTGTTATCAGCCGCTATGTACCCATATTTGTTGTTACACTTTTAATAGCTAGCTTTATTGGATATATAAGTAAAACCCCTAGTTTTTAATAGAGTATTTTGGCTGTGTGTCTTCTGGAGCATTGTAATCGTGGATATCGCACTACTATCTTGTGTTTTATATTTCTTGCTAGGCCAAATGAACTTACTCATTGTGAGTATTTTTATCACTTTGCTGCTAGTGACATTGCCAGCACAAATAGTGCTATATCGTTACTCGAAGCGGCAATGTGCCGTGTGGACGTAACGCGCTGTGAGCGTTTGAATTCAAATAAAAAAGCCCCCATTTTACATTAAAGCAGAGGCTCGTAGGAATGAACTACTCTTGAAGTAAGTTTAGTTTCATTTTAGGCGCTTTCTTAGCAACCCAAATGCACCTAGCAACAGCAACCAGTACGCTGCGCCGCCACCACTGCTACCGCCGCCGTTATTGCCACCATTATTTCCGCCATTCCCTGGCTGCTGATCAATCAGAGTATTGGGCGTTTTATCGAGCTC
This sequence comes from Alteromonas sp. KUL42, assembly GCF_006538325.1. GTDB lineage: Bacteria > Pseudomonadota > Gammaproteobacteria > Enterobacterales > Alteromonadaceae > Alteromonas. Next base: position 141,993 of record NZ_BJKK01000007.1, on the reverse strand, counting down.
ACTGTCTGTCACCTGGTTGCTGTCTATTACATTAATTGCGTAAACGGTTACAAAATTTTCGTAACCCGGCAGCACTCCATCAGTACACTGTTCCGCGCTATAATTGAACATTGGGGTGTTACCGTAGGTGTTTAAGCAACGGGTTAAATCTTGCATTGCCTCTAACACGGGCATATCTTCTTCGACTACTTGACCAAAGACAGTGAAACCACCGTTCTGTAGGTCAAGATTAGCGCTATTATCTGCAATATTAAAAAACCATTGGTTAGTGGCGCTATCTGGGTTTCCGGCCACTTTGGCCATGGCAATGGTCCCTTTAACGTTAGACAGCTCTGGTTCGTTTTCTACCGTATCACCTGCTTCAACAGCAACGTGCTCAAATCCATTGTCGTACTTAAAGCCACCACCTTGCACCACGAAATTATGCTCTAAACGATGAATGATCGTATCTTGGTATGCCCCATCGTTTACATAGCTAAGAAAGTTCTCTACTGTTTTGGGGGTGGTAGTGTCATGTAGATTGACACGAACATTGCCTTGGGAAGTTACAAACTCTACGATTGTTGCGTGAAGGTGAGAAGAAAAGAAGGCCGCACAGGTCGTCAAGCATACCGCTGCTCGAATAGGAAATTTCATAAAGTCACTCTGGTTATAGGTAAATTTAAAGCCGATCATAATAGAGCGCCCTATAACCTAATTCTAGTCACATTTTTATAACAGTTTCCTACTTATTTATCAAGCCGTTTATTCGATTAAAGAAACGTTGTGTCAGCAGCGACTGATGGATGAGTCAACACGGTTTTGACTTGTTCGCAAATACTTTGAAAGCACCGTATGTAATGCGTTTTTGTTGACCGGTTTGGTTAAATATCCATCCATTCCAGATTTAAGGGCATTATTAATTTCATCACTGATGACCGCAGCGGTAAAAGCAATAATAGGTGTAGTTACATTTAACTCCCGCAGCAACTTAGCAGCTTCCGCACCATTTACTTCAGGCATGTGCAAATCCATTAGTATCAAATCGAAAGTCATCGCCAAGGCACTGTCGATTGCCTCTTGCCCATTGTTTGCCAGTGCGACTGTTATCCCCATCATCTCGAGTAACGACTTTGCAACCGCTTGGTTGATTGGATTGTCTTCTGCCACTAGTACGTGGCCTGAAAAATACCGCTTAGGTTCAACAATAGTAAATTTAGGCTCTTTTATCGTTGTTATGGCAAGTGGTAGTGAAAATTGAAAGTGGCTTCCATTTCCAGGAGAACTGTTTACCACTATTTCACCGCCCATCGCCTCAACGAGGTTTTTGACGATTTGTAGCCCTAACCCTGTACCACCGTGCACTCTATTTACGCGACTGTCAGCTTGGGCATAGGCGTCAAAGATAATGTGTTGTTGCTGTTCGCTGATACCTTCCCCAGTGTCCATCACTGAAAAGTGAACGACATGATCACCTGATGACGTGAATTGAAATGTGAGCGACAACCTAACGCTCCCCTGCTGAGTAAACTTCACCGCATTACTGATAAGGTTATTAAGCACCTGTGATATTCGTGTAGCGTCGCCTATAACAAGTGTACTCATGTCGCGAGCTATATCTATATGCAGCGAAACGCCTTTTTCATTGGCGATGGGCGCATAAAGTGCCATACACTCTTTGACGATTAACTTGAGATCGATTGGCATAAATTCAAGATTAAGTTTACCCGCATTAAGTTTCGATAAATCCAAAATATCATTGAGAATTCGATTAAGGGACTGCCCAGAACATTGTATTTTTTCTAAATTCGGCCGTGCTTGCTCGGTAATTGTGTTAGCTAGAACAACATCTGTCAGCCCTAAAATTCCATTCAGCGGCGTGCGAATTTCATGAGACATAGTCGCGAGGAAACGAGATTGGGAAGCCAATGCTTGCTTTTCTTTTTCAAGCGCATCATCAAGCTCTAGTGCTTTATTTTTGCTCTCAGTTAACGCTGATTCTAGCAAGTGAGAAAGCGCAAAAATCAGCATTGATACGGTTACGTTGGTAATACAAACTCGTAGCCAAATTGCCGAATCATAAGTACCAGCATGCAAAGGAACTAAAAATGAGCAGCTCACCAGAATTACCATAAGTAATAGACGCCACCATCCTTTAAGAAGCAATACGGGAAAGATGGTGCCAATAGGAATTAACGTTGCCGGTAAGAGTCCATTACTTAATACCAAATAAGGCGCTATAGGAATTGACAGTAGCGCCCATACTTTTGCTACTTCGTCACCACAGTTAGGAAGCCACAGCCCTACCAAAGCGACCACAAACCACACTAAAGAAAGGAGAACCGCCACAAACAGATTCTCAGGGCGATTAAATACGACGGCAATTATGATAAGTATAGAAAAAGCCAGTAGAATTCCGAATCCCGTTCGACGCAACTTAGACGTTACATCACTCAGGGAGCCTGACATCAGGCTTTGCTTTTCTATCATGTGGCTTCCGGACTGTTTAAAATTAATACAGCCCAGATTATATATAGACTTTTAGTTATGTGTATTAGTCTTTAGAAGGTATCTAGAGCCTAGGGAACACCCCTTTAAATAATTCTGAATGTTGTTTTTATGTACTATCCTGCTAATCTAGTAACATTCTGTTTTAATGGACTAATTCTATATGAAGCTCCCTCCACCCAAGCTCTTTACATCCCTCTTTCGACGTCGGGCTACCTTATGCTCATTCTTATTATTGGGTTTGTTGCCAAATAACGTTTTAGCTCAAGAGTCTGCAATAGAGGATTACCCTATAAATGCTGAATGGCAGTTGGTGAATACGAATAGTGGTATCAAACGCTATGCGGATGAATATAAATCGGACGTACCTCATCATCCTCGTATTATCGGGAACAAAGCTTATTGGCTAGCAGGTAATGGGTATAGCGGAGGCAGTAACGCTACAAATGAAGTTTTAGTGATGGACTTAACGACTGGTGAATTCACCGTTGACACCACGTTAAGTCAAAACTTTTTACGCGGTAACGCCACCGTAGAACACAACGGGCGAATACTCTCAGTGGGTGGTTCAGGTAACTTTTTTAATCACAAACTCAACAACGTTTTCGATTATGACCCTGTAACGCAAGCGTATCGTCAGCAAAATGCAGCACCTCTGGCACGTGAAGACGCAATGGCTGAGTACTATAACGGCAATGTGTACGTATTTGGCGGTTGGGGGTTTGATACCTTTAACAAGCTCATTGTTAAGATAAATCCAGAAGCGCTTGCTAAATTGGGCGAAAGCCAAGCTTTTTATTCTGAAGCTGAAGAACAGGCCAGTTGGCGGAAAGAAGTTCAAGTTTACAATATCGAAAATCAAGAATGGACAGTTGTGAATGATGCTCCAACTGACAAACCATTTCGAGCTAGCACGATTATAGGCGAACAGGTATTTTTGAGCGCAGAGCAAGATTGGGTTACCCCCAGTGACATCCTCGACATTTATACTATCAGCGAAAACAGCTGGAGTACGCTCACTCTGCCAGAAGCGTTGGTCAATAAAAAGATATCAGCCGTTGGCCCTCTTCTTGTTGTTTATGGACAAACCGATTGGGCCATAAGCCCTAATTCATTCTGGAAAACGTATATTTATGACTCGCAGGAACAGCAGTGGTATCACGGTGTACCATTGCCCAACCCATCAGACATGCAAGAGATATTTGATCTTGCTGTTGAAGGTAACTCACTTTATTACTTTGAATACTCAAAAGACGCTTGGGATGAGAACGAAAAGCGGGTATATCGAATAGAGTTTGATGTTAGTACGTCGAGCCCAAGTGATTACCAGCCTTTTACCGAACAAAGCATTACTGAATTTCAAAATGAAAATGGCGACCGTATATTGGTCAACGAGACGGGCAACGTACTTAATTTGGTGTTAGAAGACCATCAAGATTACGACCTTATCTGGAAAGGTGATGGTAGTGATGCGCAAAAAACGGCACTAAAAAAAGTCACTCAATCTATTTATCAGCAAGTACAAGACAGTTTTGATTTCGTATTTTTAGTATTTAATGAAGAAAACAAAGCCCCTCACCCTGCCCCTTATGGTTACCATACTCCAGTTCAAAACAGTATTACCGGCTTGGGTATGGGAGAATTTGATTTCAGTGATGACTATGGCAGTAATGGGAGTTTAGAAAGTGTTGTTGTCTTAAGCTCCTCAAAAGACATTATACATGGCCCTTCATTGCATGAGTTAGGTCACAGATGGGGAAATTATTTGGAAGGCAGTATGGATGCTGAGAACCAAATAGGCTGGGTTTCCTGTATGCACCCAGATTCTATACCTTATCACTGGGGTTTGCGTGATGTAGGTGGTCAACTAGGTGGCTGGTATGAGCAAGATGAAGCCTTTGGCGATAACATTACTACCACCTATTTAATCAACGATGCGCGTGAAGGACTTGTTGGCTTTAATGGTATCGGACCAGGCAACAACTTCATTGGTTACAGCGATTTAGAGCTGTATTTAATGGGGCTTGTAGAGTCTTCTGAAGTAGCAGACATCAGAGAGCCAAGTGTTCCGCCGGTTGAGTTAGAAGTGAACCCGCTATTTGAGATTGATAGCTTTAATCACATATCTATGGATACCATTGTGCAGGAAAATGGTATCAGACAGCCCGATGTAAATAGCTCACGCAAAGTACATAACACCTTGTTTGTCGTAGTATCTAAAACCCCATTAACACAGGATGAATGGCACAACTATGAACATCAAGTACTCAACTTCACCAAACAGGGCGAAGATGACTACCAAAGATTAAATAACTTTTGGGAAGCTACTGATGGAAAAGCCGCGTTATTAGTACCTAACATTCACGAAAATTTAGTGAGCAATAAGTCGCGTACTGCTAGCGCGGCTTTTGATTACGACGGTGATGGACTGGCCGACCTTGCTGTAAGACGCCCTTCAGCAGGAATGCAATTTATTAAATGGACTTCTGACAACAGTATTCAACGAACTTTCTTTGGCTCGCTGTCAACAGATGTTCCCATTTCAGGAGACTTCGATGGAGACGGCAAAGCCGACATTGCGGTTTATCGCCCCGAGTCTGGCCACTGGTTAATAAAAAACTCCGAAGATGACTCTATTTTTAGGATAACCTTTGGCACACAATCTGGTGATATGCCTGTTCCTGCGGATTACGATGGTGACGGTATTGCTGACATCGCAATTCGAAGACCAAGCTCCGGCACTTGGATAATACGCCCATCAAGTTCTCCAAAAGACTTTACGAGCACATTTTTTGGCTCTAGCGCTACAGACATCCCAGTGATTGGTGATTATGACGGCGATGGAATTGATGACATTGCGATTCGACGTCCAGAAACGGGGCAATGGTTTGTAAAGCAATCCAGTGACAATAAAATAGTACGAATTTTCTTCGGCAGCCAACCCGACGATATTCCTGTACAAGCTGATTACGATGGCGATGGCATTACGGATTTTGCCGTTAGACGCCCTAGTATAGGTATGTGGTTTATTCGATACTCATCTACCGACCAGATCGTTAGAGCCTACTTTGGTGGAAATATTGATGACATTCCTGTACCTGCTGATTATGACGGTGATGGGCGTGCTGATTTAGCCATAAGGCGACCAAATTATGGCCAGTTTATTGTTGCAGAAAGTGGTAATGGTAACCGTATAATGCGTGTGGGTTTTGGTGGTCAAGCAAGCGACATCGCCTTAGCTGCCCCCTTGAGCTATAGGGTTAACTTAACCTCAAACACTACGACTGTTGAAAGCACAGTGAAATCAACCGTGGAAGAAGCATTTACTATTGAGAATGAAGGACTACTTATTTTTGATATATTAGGTCAAGATGAGGCAGATGAGGTTTTCACCATTGAAGAAGTTGAAGAGGTTAATGAATAAGTACTTGTCTATCGTTAGCAGTTTTCAATAAATTAAAGCCGCCCTCATCACGGGCGGCTTTTTAGTTAAAAGCACATAAAAAAGCCCCAACCTAAGTTGGGGCATTTTCGTTTTCAGTGCGCTTTAGCGAGTAATTAAACGTTCTTTACCGCTACGCTTGGCTCAAACTTAGGCTTAACGGCCAAGTCTTCTGAAGGAGGAGCAAACTTAGTAAGGTCGATACCTGCAACCGCTTGCTTGTACTCTTCAGTCGTTGGGAAGCGCCCAAGAACAGTTGAAAGTACAACTAGTGGTGTTGAACCTAGTAGCGACTCACCTTTCTTCTCTTCAGAGTCAGCAACAACACGACCTTGGAACAAGCGAGTAGATGTTGCAATTACAGTGTCACCTGGCTCAGCTTTTTCTTGGTTACCCATACATAGGTTACATCCAGGACGCTCAAGATAAAGAATGTTTTCGTACTTAGTACGTGCTGCTTCTTTTGGTTTAGCATCATCAAACTGGAAGCCAGCGTATTTAGCAAGAATATCCCAATCGCCTTCCGCTTTAAGCTCATCAACAATGTTATATGTTGGTGGAGCAACAACCAATGGCGCTTTAAACTCTACAGAACCGTTTAGCTTCTCTAGGTTACGTAGCATCTGTGCAATGATTTGCATGTCGCCTTTGTGAACCATACAAGAGCCTACGAAACCTAAGTCTACTGGCTTGCCATCGTAGTAAGAAACTGGACGGATAACGTCGTGCGTATAACGCTTAGATACGTCTTCGTTGTTTACGTCTGGGTCAGCAATCATTGGCTCGTCGATTTGGTCTAAATCGATAACCACTTCTGCGTAGTACTTCGCGTTGTCATCTGGTGCTAGTGCTGGCTCTTCACCAGACTTAATTTCAGCGATACGCTTATCAGCAAGGTCAAGTAGACCCTGAAGCATGTTTGCTTCATTGTCCATGCCCTTGTCGATCATGATTTGGATACGGCTCTTAGCAAGCTCTAGCGACGCAATCATGGTTTCGTTGTCAGAAATACAGATTGACGCTTTCGCCTTCATTTCTGCAGACCAGTCGGTAAACGTAAACGCTTGGTCAGCTAACAATGTACCGATTTGTACTTCGATAACACGACCTTGGAATACGTTTTCGCCAGAGAATTGCTTAAGCATTTGCGCTTGCGTAGCGTGAACCACATCACGGAAGTCCATGTGCTCTTTCATGCTGCCTTTAAAGGTTACTTTCACAGACTCAGGGATTGGCATTGCCGCTTCACCTGTTGCAAGTGCTAGCGCTACGGTACCTGAGTCAGCACCAAACGCCACACCTTTAGACATACGTGTATGCGAGTCACCACCAATGATGATAGCGCGGTCGTCTACCGTGATGTCGTTAAGCACTTTGTGAATAACGTCAGTCATTGCGTGGTAAACACCTTTAGGATCACGTGCTGTGATTACACCAAAGTTGTTCATGAAAGACATTAGCTTAGGAATGTTAGCCTGTGCTTTCTTGTCCCATACTGACGCAGTGTGACAACCAGATTGGTATGCACCGTCAACAAGTGGAGATATTGTTGATGCCGCCATTGACTCTAGCTCTTGGCACGTCATTGGGCCTGTAGTATCTTGAGAACCAACAATGTTCACTTTAACGCGAACGTCAGAACCTGCGTGTAGTGGTGCATCTGAATTTACGCCAACTGCGTTGCGGTTAAAGATTTTTTCAACAGCGGTTAGGCCTTGGCCTTCATGCGACACTTCTTTAGAAGGTGCGTAAACTGCTGGTGCTTTAACGCCTAATGTACGCGCAGCGAAAGATTGTAGCTGTTTACCGAATACTACCGCGTAAGAGCCACCCGCTTTCATAAACTCCATCTTTTGAGGAGTGAATGACGCTGAAACATCGGCTAGTTCTTCTGAACCGTTGTAAAGCTTCTTCGCTTTAGTATCGATAGTTAGCACAGTGCCTGTTGCAACAGAATATGCTTCTTCTAGAACTGGATCGCCGTTTTCATCACGAACAATCTCACCGTTTTCGTCAGTTTTCTTAACCCAGTTTTTAAGGTCAAGTCCGATACCACCGGTTACGTCTACAGTAGTAAGGAAGATTGGAGCGATACCGTTAGTACCCGCAACAATTGGCGCTTTGTTTACAAATGGAATGTAAGGACTTGTTGGCTCACCAGCCCATAGTGCAACGTTGTTCACACCAGACATACGTGAAGAACCAACACCCATTGTGCCTTTTTCAGCAATAAGCATTACTTTAGCATTCGGGTGCTTTTTACCTAACTCAACAATTTCTTGTTGTGCTTCTGGCGTGATCATACATTGGCCGTGAAGTTCACGGTCTGCACGAGAGTGAGCTTGATTACCTGGAGAAAGAAGGTCAGTTGAAATATCACCTTCGGCAGCAATATAGGTTACTACTTCAATTTTCTCAGGCACTTCAGGAAGCTTGGTGAAAAACTCTGCTTGTGCGTAGCTTTCTAGCACGTCTTTCGCAATGGCATTACCTGCTTTAAACGCTGTCTCTAGACGCTCTGTGTCAGCTTCGTATAGATAAACCTGTGTCTTCAATACTTCTGCTGCTGGCTTAGCAACTGCTTCATCGCTCGAAAGAGCAAGATCTAGTAGTGCTTCAACAGATGGGCCACCTTTCATGTGGGAAAGTAGCTCTAGAGCAAATTCAGGAGTAATTTCTTCTACTTTTTCTTCGCCAAGTACAATTTCCTTTAGGAATTGTGCTTTAACACCAGCAGCAGGTGTAGTACCTGGCAAGGTGTTATAGATAAAGAATTTAAGAGAGTCTTCGCGATGCTCATTCGTTGTATCTTTGATTTGAGCGATGATCTCAGACAGTAAATCGGCACTGTCAATTGGCTTAGGGTTAAGACCTAATTCCGTTTTACGGGTTTCGATCTCTGCCAGATATTCTGAATACAAACTCATATAGTTCTCTCGGTCTTAGTTTTACTTGGGCGTAGTGTTAAGTCGGTCTTAGCTATACGCATATAAAAATGGGCTATATTTTAACTGATTTTCACGCTTTACGTAATGTTTGAAAGTAAAAGAGACTTGGTGCTAATACTCTTATTTTCATGGTTTAATTAAGGCTATTTTCTGTATGAAACACACACACTGCCGCACAACCAAATGCAAAATTAAACTTTGATTACAACAACTTAAAAACATACAAAAACAAATAAATGTTCTTTTAATAAGTCAACTATGCCATCGAGCATGATAAATAATAGTGTTGCACTTATGACAAACATTTATTGTATTTATGGTACTACCAGTGTGAATAACACGCAACTATACCTCATAAATACACCTCGCAGATATACTTCATAAATACACATCGCAGATACACCTCGGGACAATACCTTTAGGCAACACCCTAAAAATCAGCATTAAGAGATAAACCTTTAAACGAAGCCAGTCGGCCTTCCACATTTAGCCCCAAAATAGGTTTTGCTACTGAGTTACACACTTGTCACAACTTTAGTTACGACAACCATAGCCCCAGAACACCGACTTTACATTGTAGATAACGGAGAAATCTTTAGTATTTTGGCTTCTTCACCATCAGTCAGTACCAGAATATTGCCTAAGCCATCTACATCGACATCTCGTAGGCGGTCATCTAGAGTAGAAAAAATGCGTTGTGCACTCCATTCTTTGTCGTGCAGGGAAACGGCAAGCAATTGTTTTGCTTTCAATGTTGTTATTAATAAGCTGTCATTGAGCGTAGTAAAGGCATCGTGGTGATAGACGGTCATCGAAGAGGGAGCAATAGAAGGCGTCCAATTAATTAAAGGGCTTTGCATATTTTCATAATGGGTAAAAGGAGAAATATTAGCCCCTGAATAGTCTTTGCCCAGAGTTACTACCGGCCAGCCGTAATTTGCTCCCTTGGTAAGCTTGTTTAGCTCGTCTCCTCCTGCCGGGCCATGCTCATGCTGATAAACATTGCCGTCAAAATACACCAACCCTTGCGGGTTTCTATGTCCTAAAGAATATACATAAGGCGAGCTATCAAAAGGCGCTGAAGGTAACGGCTTACCATCTAGCGTGAAGCCAATGACTTTACCAAGGTGAGATGAAAGTACTTGTGCCTTTTCGCGATAGTCGAAGCCATCACCTGTTGTAACTAAGTAGCCACCGTGACTCAATGCCAACAATTTGCCGCCAAAATGCACGGGCGTATCTTTACTTTCGTTAACCTCGTAGACTGGGGCGACATTAATCACACCATCTTTCAGTGACAACCAAACAGACACAACGGCTAGTTTATTGTTACTTGCCGTTCCTTTTGAATAGGAAATCAATAATTGTCCTGACGCATCTACTTGGTTAGATACACTTTTGTCGCCGAAACCGCTAACCAGCAGAATGTCGAGCACTCCCCCCTGCCCTTCTGTAAATAATTGAGGTAGGGGTAAGGAAAAGCGAGCATTTTCCACACCCTCAGCAATACGCGTAATGTAACCATCTCTGTGGGCAACAAGTATTGCATCGTTTGGCAGTACCAATAATGCTTTGGGGTAAGGCAGCTGTGACTGTGTCACTTCTACAACGTAGTCTTTAATCCACTCCGTCTGCGTTGCTTCTGCAGATACTTCAAATGAAGTTAAAAAAATACGGAGAGTAATAGACTAACGATACGTTTCATAATTTGTACTCAAGTGTGTGTTCTTTTATGGTATACCAAAAAATATAAACTCTTGCTTAGGTAATCCTATGTACCTCTTAAAAAAGTACCGCATAAAAAACACTTTTTTTAATTCGTTTTTTGCTTTTTTTACAGCGTGGTTAACATCGTTTACCTTAGCAAGTGTATTTCACTCAAGTTTTGTTTTGTACGAGCTGCACAATATTGATGTGGAAATTTCAGTGCCCGAAGGTGCTTCAATGATGATCGGTGATCTATTCGGTTTGCTTCCAACTTATGGCGCGGTCATCGCAATTGCACTGTTATTGGCGTTTTTGATAACGCATTGGGCATTACCCGTAATTAAAAATAAACAACGCTTGCAGACGTCCACACCACACTCGCCAACAATCTATCTATTTATGTTTGGTGTAGCTGGCACCCTTGCCTTTTGGATTATGCTTAGTGCCATGCAACCTATTCTCAATGTCACATTAATAGCAGGGGCGCGCACTGCTTTGGGGACAACAGCGCAATGTTTAGCGGGTTTAATTGGGGGGGTGCTTTACGGTAAGCTTCGCTTTAATAGCCGTATTTGAGTGCAACACACATTATTTACATCAAGAAATTTTATAGTGTGTTATAAGGCAATCGCCATGTAAATAAAACGTTAATTTTGCTACTGTTAATCTAAATCTCTTGTCACAAGACCCTATTTAGGAATAGAAGCATGATAACTTACCCTGACAACGTATCCTGTTTAGCTGATTACATTGAGCAAGTATTTGAACGGTTCGCTGATAGACCAGCTTACACCGCGTTGGGTCAAACGCTGACGTTCAATGAGATTGACCAAAAATCTGCAGCGCTTGCCCGCTTTTTAGTGCACGAGGCGAAACTGTCACCAGGCACAAAGGTTGCCATTCAGCTTCCCAACCTAATTCAAAATCCTATAGCGGTATATGGTGCATTACGCGCAGGGCTGGTAGTAGTCAATACCAACCCCTTGTACACCGAACGAGAAATGACTCACCAATTTACTGACAGTGACGCAAAAGCCTTGATCATATTAAGTGACTTATTACCTAAGTTCGAAAACATCAAAGCACAAACGGCTATTACTACCGTCGTTGCCACCTCTGCCACAGAGTTACTTGACGCCAGTACAGCACCTGACATCGCGGGCACTATTTCGCTCACTGAAGCGGTAAACAAAGGAGAGGCACTACCAAGCTTTACTCGCGCAAGTAGTAGCTTAGAAGACCTTGCTATGTTGCAGTACACCGGTGGTACGACGGGCGTATCAAAAGGCGCAGCACTAAGTCATAAGAATGTGTTAGCCAACTGCATCCAAATGCTTGAGCGCATTGGCGATGGATTTAAAGACGGCGAAGAAGTATTAGTATGCCCACTGCCTTTGTATCATATTTATGCATTCACTGTAGGTATGATGGCGCTATTCTCAAAAGGCAGCCAAATAATCCTCATTCCTAACCCACGTGATATCGACGGCTTTATACAAACGCTTAAACCGCATACGATTTCATCTTTTATGGGCATCAATACGTTATTTGTTGGATTAGGTCGCCACCCAGAATTCGCAAAACTCGATTTTTCGAAACTACACCTTACCATGTCTGGCGGTACCGCGTTAACCCAAGCTGCCGTGTCCATTTGGAAAGACGTCACGGGCAACACCATAACAGAAGGTTACGGCCTTTCTGAAACCGCGCCCGTTGTCTCTTTTAATATTCCAGGGAAAGAGGAAATTGGAACTGTCGGGCACGAACTTCTAAGCACAGAAGTTGCCTTATTAGACAACAGCGATACTCCAGTACCCGAAGGTGAATCAGGCCAAATTGCAGTACGTGGGCCTCAAGTTATGATGGGTTACTGGCAACGTGATGACGAAACTGCGAAAGTGATGACACAAGACGGTTTCTTTAAAACAGGTGACATAGGCATAAGAACAGAATCGGGGGCAATTAAAATTGTCGATAGGCTGAAAGACATGATTATCGTGTCTGGTTTCAATGTTTATCCCAATGAGATAGAAGATGTACTGACCACACACCCCGATGTGATGGAAGCCGCCGTAGTTGGTCAACCTGATGAGAAAACTGGCGAACGTGTTTGTGCATTTATCACAGTGAGTAAAGCGGTGAGCAATGAAAATATAACGGCATTTTGCAAACAGCACCTTACCAATTACAAAATACCTAAAACTATTACCGTTTTAGAAGAGCTCCCCAAATCTACGGTGGGAAAAATTCTGCGCAGAGAATTGCGCTCAGCGTAAGTTCAGACGCCGCCTTATATGGCGGCGTTTTACTTTAAGTATTCGTAATAACGCTACGAAAGGCTAATACCTGACAATTGTATAAAGCACCGTGTTTGACTATAAATAGTGTTTGAGCATGCTAAATATAATACAAGGTGTAATACAAGATATAATGGAAGCCAAGACATTCTTATTCAGCAATGTTGATGAACTCATTACCCAACAGAAAACCCTTGTAGGGTTTAAGCCTTCTTTTGTTATCGCTTTCGCCTCGCCGGAGTTTTTTACTGAACCTCAGTTCTTAAATACACTTAATGGGTTATGTATAAATACAATAGGTTGTAGTACGGCAGGAGAAGTTGCTGGCAAACAAGTTTATGAACACAGTATTGCTTTGGTACTCGTTCGTTTTGAGTCCAACGCCTACGTTCGTTTGTATGAAGAAACACTACCCAATATGCAATCCTCTTTTACTACTGGCCAAACACTCTCGAAGCAGATTGAAGTAGATAAACTTCGCGGCATTTACGTACTCGCTCCTGGCATTGACATAAATGGGTCGGCGCTTATTAGTGGATTGCTAGAGAATTTACCAAAGGACGTAGGTATTAGTGGTGGCTTAGCTGGTGACAATGGCGCTTTTGAACAAACACATGTGCTATCGCCAACTGGAGTAAGTTCACAAAAGGTTGTCGCAATTGGTTTTTATGGTGACAAATTGCACTTTGGGTATGGTGCACACGGTGGCTGGCGCTCATTTGGTCCCTCGCGAAGCGTTACCAAAGCAACTGAAAATCAACTTTTTGAGTTAGACGATATGCCTGCGCTTGATATCTACAAGCGATACCTTGGCGAATACGCAAAAGACCTTCCTTCAAGCGGTCTTCTTTTTCCTTTCGAAGTGTTAGATGACGATGGTGAGCCCACAGGACTTATTCGCACTATTTTAGGTGTTGATGAACAAACTAACAGCTTGATTTTGGCGGGAGAAATAAAAGAAACGCATTATTTGCGTTTGATGCATGCATCCACCGACGATTTAATTGATGGTGCAGCAAAAGCGATCGGTTTGGCCAATTCAAAGCCCCCTACCTCATCCACTTGTCTTGCTATTATCACAAGCTGTGTGGGAAGAAAGCTTGTGATGGGAGACAGAGTTGAAGAAGAAATTGAAGAAGTAAGCCGACAACTGCAAGCTAATACCACAATTTCTGGCTTCTATTCTTATGGAGAGATAAGCCCATTCCATGACACCACACATTGCAAGCTACACAACCAAACATTAACCATGATGCTGTTGCGAGAATTGATTTGAATCCACTACTTTCAAGACAACTTCGCAAAGCCTTCGCTATAGAAAGTGACAGCGAACTCCAAGAGTGGGTGAATGCCTTACATAGCAATAGCAATAGCAACGAGAATGATAAAAGCAATTCAAATGAGTTGGCGAAACTAAAGCAAGGTCTGCTAACACTTATTCCTCGTATTGAAGACAGTTACGCGTTTAGTGAACGCGATATGAAACTCAAAGATCGCAGTCTACAAATTAGTTCAGAAGAGCTTTTGGCCGCTAATAAAAAAACTAAGGGCGGAAAACAAACAACAGCAACATGTTATTGAAACATTGCGCTCGTCGGTCAATAAACTACTTACTGAGCAAAATAAACCCCCTATTGATAAGGACTACACGAATTTATCCGAATTGTCTTCTCGCGTGTTAGAACTCATCAATGAACAAAAAAACTGCTAAAAATGAGTTATTGCTTCAGCGTGAAGCAATGGATAAGCATGGCATTGTGGCAATGATAGATGTTAACGGTAGGTTGTTGTCAGCCAATGACAAATGCTGCCAATTATCTGGGTTTACTCGGGATGAACTCATCGGTCAAAGTATTGCCATACTTCGCGTATCAAACTTATCGAAAAATGAGCAAATTGACGCATTTAAGTCACTGATAAAGGGCAATATTTGGCAAGGGGAGTTAAATAGTTTCACAAAAGACTCAACGCCCTGGACGGTGTACGCTACCGTAGTACCTATTGTAGAACATGATAGCCGCGTCAATCGCATGGTTGTGATATGTACCGACATATCAGAACAAAAGCGCCTTGAACACAAACTTAAAGACGATCAAGCATTTCACCAAAGTATTACCAACAGTATTGGAGAAGGTGTTTACGCCGTTGATGGAAAGGGAAAAACGCGTTTTTTGAATCCAATGGCACAACACCTACTAGGATGGACATTAGAAGAGTTACAGACTCGCCGGTTTCACGATACGGTCCATTATCAACGACTGGACGGCAGCATACAATCGAGAGAGCAATGCCCTGTAAATCTTTCGATTCTGAAAGGTGAAACCTATCGCTCAGATGAAGACTGCTTTACTAATAAGCAAGGAAGAATTTTTCCCATCTCTATTATCGCTGTCCCACTGGTCGATGAAAACGGAAATTTAGACGGGCATGTAGGTGTTTTCAATGACATTAGCGACCGCAAGGCTACCGAGCAAAAACTGCAAAAAGCTTATGAAGAAGCGCAAGATGCCAATAAAGCGAAAAGTGAGTTTTTAGCTACCATGAGTCATGAAATTCGCACGCCCATGAATGCCATTATTGGCCTAACTCACTTAGCGATTAACGACGATGACCATGAACAAAAACAAATCTATCTAAAAAAAGTGCAAAGCAGTGCATCTTCGCTCCTTGAACTTATTAATGGCATTTTAGATTTATCTAAAATTGAGGCAAACAAATTAGAAAGTGCCAATGAGCAATTTTCATTAGCAAAAGTAATTGAAAAGCTCGCCCATGTATTTCAAGTAAAGGCGAGAGAAAAACATTTGCAGCTGTTGTTTGATGTTCAATGCAACATCAATATTCAGTGTACTGGCGATGCAAATAAGATTTATCAGGTACTGATCAACCTTTTAGGGAATGCGATTAAATTTACCGACACGGGTTACGTTATGCTCAGTATCGTCAGGCATAAAGGTGATTTAACATTTACGGTCAAAGACACTGGTATTGGTATTAGCAAAACCAGTAAAACTCGGCTATTTAATGCGTTTGTTCAAGCTGACGCTACTATATCTCGTAAATACGGCGGAACAGGACTTGGGCTTGCTATATGCAAGCGTTTGGTAGAACTAATGGGGGGAGAATTAACCCTTGAAAGCGAACCAGAAAAAGGCAGCATATTTTCCTTTACGTTGGCACTGTGCTCTGACGGAGAGAAAGCCCCTAAGTCAGCGCCATTACCAAAATCAATTAGTAGAAAAGTACTTTGTTTACAATCCAGTGACAAAGTAAACGTTGCATGTGAGGTACTTAAAAATACGTATCACCGTTTGAATATTGATTGCCAAATAGCTGATATGGAAGATGAGAACTTACCAGAAACCGCCGAGCAATCTGTTGCGTTTCTCGATGATAAAGATAACGCATGGCGCCGCTTTTTAAACCTGTTTCGATTTGGCAATTTTGAACATCTGAATGTAACAACCATCATTAGCCCGCTAAGTAAAGCTGATGTGCGAAAGAGAATGGGTAATCTGTACTCGGATAACATCACTGTTGTTGAACTTCCTTTTAGTGATTCGGAACTAATATCGTCTCTATCATCGTTACCTGACCCACAGAGAAAGCTTAATGAACAAGGGCTAGAAAGTAAGATGTGGCGATGTCGGCGACTGAGCGGTAAGAAAGTACTGTTAGTAGACAGTGATCTTATTGACATCGAAATTAATCAACAGATTTTGGTAGACCACGGTATAGACGTAACTACGGTTAAAACCGGCGAACAAGCGATAGAAATCAGTCAAAAGATTCAATTTGATGCGCTACTGGTTGCCTGTTTGCTGCCTGGGATAAGTGGCTTTGACGTCGCAGAAGCCTTGCTTTTAAGTAAGAATTGGTATGCGCCAATAATCGCACTAGGTACACATTCTTCAGAAAAAGAGCGTAAACAAGCGTTACATGTGGGTATGTGTGAGTATATTGCCAAACCTGCCAGTGCTAACGATATTATTCATGCAATAGATTTACACGTACACACAGGGAATGCCGATACCATCACGCTTACCAGTGAAGACAAGCAGCTTAATGCCATGTTAGCTTTTTATTCTCACTATCGACAAACCAATATTATGACTACGCTACTCAATGCTGTTTCACAACAGCCAGAAAGCATGGCATTCCTGCAGCAACTTCTTGAAGACGCCTACACAATTGGCGCAACAACATTAGTGAATATACTAGAAAGGTTTTTTAATAATTCTGCAGCAGATAAGGATTTTTTTGAAAGAAAAATCTCAAAAATTTCATTAAATCTGGACGTAACCTTACGCCTAATTGCACATTCGGCAAATACAAAGCAGGATAAAAACACGTCTAGTAGTATCGATAAAGCAAAAATTTTAACACAACTCTACAATATAATATCCACACTAGAGATGTATGATGCTGAGGCTATTAACTTAGTTACCCAACTAGCTCATGACATGCAAGACAGTCTGTTTGCAAATAGTCTAGACAGACTCAGACAGTATGTAGGCGTGTACGAATTCGACGCGGCGATTGATGAAGCGAGAGCATTAAGAGAAAGTATAGAAAATGAATGAACTCACACACAACGACGAAAAACGTTTCAGTGTTCTCGTTGTCGATGATGAACCTGCCAATATCGATATTCTTTTGGGGATATTGAAACCGTTTTACAACGTTAAGGTAGCGCCGTCAGGTCATGTAGCATTAAAAGTGGTTCAACAATTTACACCTGACCTGATCTTGCTCGATATTATGATGCCGGGAATGGACGGTTTCGAAGTGTGTAAACAACTTAAAACTGACCGTGAGTTAGCGCGTATTCCTGTTATTTTTGTTACCGCACTAGCACAAGGAGAAGATGAAGAAAAAGGCTTTGATGTAGGCGCAGTGGACTATATCACCAAACCGGTTTCCCCAAGTATCACCCTTGCCAGAGTAAAAACACATTTGAGCTTAGCCCATCAAATGCGTACCACCGAAGCCTTAGTTAGTGAAAGAACAAAAGACTTAGAGTTAAGCCAACAAAGTGCAATTTGCATGTTGGCTGCCGCAGGGCATTATAACGACACGGATACCGGCCATCACATATGGCGTATGTCGGCCTACAGTAAATGTTTGGCGCTAAGCTGTGGTTGGTCGTACGAACAGGCCACGTTGTTGTCTCAAGCGGCACCTATGCACGATACGGGTAAAATTGGCATACCCGACAATATTCTAAAAGCGCCTAGAAAGCTTTCAGATGAAGAAATGGAGGTGATGAAAACACATTCTAATATTGGATATAAAATTCTTTCACAATCAACAACGCCACTTTTTATTCTTGCGGCAGAGATAGCGCTTAATCATCATGAAAAATGGGATGGTTCAGGGTATCCGTCGGGGCTACGAGGCAAGGCTATCCCCGAAAGCGCTCGTATTGTCGCTATAGCAGATGTTTTTGATGCGCTTACTATGAAACGACCTTATAAGAATGCATGGACGGCAGATGAAGCATTTGACTATATAGAGAAACATGCAGGCAGCCATTTTGATCCACAATTAGTAAACGAATTTTTTGCAGTGAAAGAGCGCATACTGGCTACTCAGCAATATTGGTTTGAACTAGAGGATGAACAAATTATTCCTTCTATGATTAACTTTTTACCTGAGTTCTCGAAGTAGTTGTGAAGTAGTTGTAAGGTAGCTATGAAGTAGCTTTGAATTAGCTATTAGCAATACTCGAACATGAGTTTGATTAGTATGAAATTGCTTAATACAGTCAACCAATAAAAAAGGCCACATGATATGTGGCCTTTGAACGTGAAAATCTTTATTAGCTACCCAATTCTTGTGCAATTGCATCAGCTTGACGCTTTTCGCCTTGAACAAATTGCATCCATTGCTGGGCCATAGCACGGCTCTTCTGGTGCTTTTCAGCTTCGGCTAATTGATCAAGGGCTAGGGCATACTGCTTTTTGTTGTACAGTGCCATGCCTTTAATAAGGTAAACCAAACCTGGGTTTCTCAGTTCGCCTTTTTCAACTGCACGATCTACTGCAGCTATAGCATCGTCAAATCGCTCTTCGTTCAGCAAAATCTGGGCAAGCTGAGCATCTAACTCACCGTCTTCAGAAAGCGCTGCGGCTTCCATCATGACAGGAATAGCCTTATCTTGCTCTTTTGCTAAAGACCAGCTTTGGCCTAAGAATTTAAGGTTGCGAAGATTCTTTTCAAGCGCGCCATCTTTCATGGCTTGTTCCATCAACTTTGCGCCTTTGTAGGGTACGCGGTGATAGTAATAAAGCTGCGCCATGTTAAAGATATCTGCTGACGTTTCAACAAACCCACGCTGATAAGCCGTTTCCATTATGGCAAGCTGCTTACGCTCTTCACCTAATTCGCCGTACATACCAGCAAGCTGGATCCAATACTTAGGCTCGTCGAACAACTTCACCATTTTGATTAGAACGTCCTTCACCTTTTCGGGTTGCTTTAGTTCATAAAAAACGGCGCGTTGAAGAATTAACCATCCCTCATCTGGGATCATGCCTTCTTCTTCGTGATCGTGAATGGCTTGTGTGATCCAGTCAGCTGCTTCAGCATATTGCTTATTCTGATAGTATGCCTGCGCTTTAATTACTTTGTTCTTAGGCGGAATTGGGCCTGTATTTAAACTTTCCCAACGCTCAAGATAAGTGATTGTGTCTGCGTAGTTGCCTTGCATCAGGTTTAGCTGCGCCAAGCTGAAAAGTGTGGTCATTTCGAACTTTTCAGGAATAGGCTGCTGCTCTACCACCTTGGCAAACGAAGCAAGCGCTTTATCGTAATCTTCGTTGTTGTAATAAATGAAGCCGAAAAAGTTATACATCATGGCTTTTTCGTAAGCATTCATTGAGCTAGATTTATCTTCTACCTCTTTAAGAATTGCAATGGCTTCTTCAATATTACCGGCTTCATCGGCCGCCGTTTGCGCACGAGCAAGCTGTTCATAAACCTTGCCGCGCAACGTAGGTACACGGCGGGTTTTCTTGTCACTGGCTTTTTGCTCTTGGGCTTCTTCTTGTGCTATCGCAGAGGTAGCAACCAACATGGTTGGTACAGATACAGTGGCCGATGCAAATGCAAACGCCAGAGCACGAAGCAATGTATTCGTCTGTTTTTTCATCATATTCTGTTACCCGTCAATTTGGAACGTAATACGGTTTTGCACACCAGACACTTCTGTAGGTTCGCCGTTAACGACGCGAGGCTTATACTTGAATTTCATTGCTGCATCTATTGCTGCTTGTTCAAATATGCCTTGCGGGTTAGCTTCAACTACAATTGGGTCGCGTACTGCACCTTGCTTAGTTACCGTAAATTCAACAATAACAAAGCCTTCGATACCACGCTGTAACGCACGTCTGGGATATACTGGTGCAACCTTAACAATTGGAAGGTACTCGCCATCACCCGACTCAAGCGCTAGTCCGCCATCAAGAGAGATGTCATCACCAACGTCAGCGCCAAAGTCCATCGATGTCCCCTCTGCATCAGGAGAAGGAGAGTCCATCTGCGGCTGCTCCATTTGCGGGGGCGGCTCTTCCGGCTTTGGTGGCTTCTTCGGCTTACGATCTTTCTTCTCAACCTGTTCATCCTGCTTAACCCTTACAAAGTCAAGCACGCTTCCCTTTGGCGGCTCAGTTAGTGCACTGCCACCCATCTTGATGAGCGATTGCATCAAGAAGAACAGGCCTAACGTGATCGCAAGGGAAATAACAAATGCGATTAAATATCGTGGCATGATTTATTGCTCTTGGGCTGCAATCGAAACATCGTAAACGCCAGCGGCTCGTGACGCGTCCATAACCTTAATCAGGGTTTCTGTTGTGGCCTTTTTATCAGCTTGAATTACAACAGAGCCTTGTGGGTTTTCGGCGCGAAGACGCTCAATGTTCGCTTGAACTGCACGGACATCGATTCGACGTTTGTTGATCCAAATTTCGCCTTTATCAGAAATGGCGATAAGGATGTTAGCACGGTCCTTTTTCACAGCAGTGGCTGCTTCAGGACGGTTTACATCAATACCTGCTTCTTTCACAAATGACGCAGTCACGATAAAGAAAATCAACATGATAAATACAACGTCCAGCATGGGCGTCATGTCGATGGCTGCTTCTTCTTCATCGACTAAATTTTGAAAGTGCTGCTTCATAATAAATACCTTACCTTAATGCTCGTTAAGCATTAACGTTGAATAATCAATGCATCCTCAAGATGCGTGCGTTCTGATTTCACCATACGGGTTAACCAAGTAGCGGCGAATACGCCTGAAAGTGCACCAACCATGCCCGCCATTGTAGGGATAGTGGCTTTTGATACACCTGATGCCATTGAACGAGCATTACCTGAGCCCGCAATTGCCATCACATCAAACACTTCAATCATACCGGTTACCGTTCCCATCAAGCCGAGTAATGGGCACAAGGCCACTAACGCTTGGATGATAGGAATACTGCCATTAAGGCGTATTGTTAACTGTGAAATAGTTTTCTGACGAACTTGCTCAGCAAACCATGAAGAGCGGTCAGTGCGTGCAGTCCACATCGCAACCGCGTCTTTTTTAGCTTGCTTATGCCAAACCATCAGATACATGGCACGCTCGAGGATCAAAAGCCACATAACGAATATCAGCAGACCGATGACCAGGAGAACCTGGCCACCTGTTTCTGTGAAATCGCGAATTGCTTCCAGAAACTCGATCATGATTAGCCTCGCTCTGCGCGCTCTGCAATTACGCCAGACGCTTGTTCTTGTAGGATGTACACAATGTTCTTAGAACGTGTGTTAAGCATTGCGTAAAGCAGTGTCATTGGAATCGCTACAACTAGACCTAGTACCGTTGTTACAAGTGCTGTTGAAATACCACCTGCCATCAGTTTAGGGTCACCTGTACCAAACAATGTGATTGCTTGGAAGGTGTTAATCATACCCGTTACTGTACCAAGCAGACCCATTAGCGGTGCTACAACAGAGATGATTTTGATAATAGTCAGGTTACGGCCAAGCTTAGGTACCTCACCTAAAATCGCTTCAGTTAGGTGAAGCTCTAGCGCTTCAACGTCAGCATTTGGATGCTCGTCACGTACTTTTAGTACACGGCCAAGTGGGTTATTTGTCTTAACTTCTTTACTCTTAAGCTGCTTGTTCACATTCATGCGAATAAGCGTTAGCGACACTAAACGCTCAAGGGCAAGTAATAAACCAAATGCACCTACGATAAGGATGATGTAACCAACTGGACCACCTTGTTCTACGCGCTCTTGAAGATTAGGAGCTTGAACGAGAAGACCTAAAATTGAACCGCCTGTTGGGTCGATACCAAACTGCACAAGTTCACCGTTTGAACCTTGCAGCTCAGCCGCAGAGCTCATGTAGCGGTCAGCAGGTTGACGTACTAGTTCAGACACTGTACCAGTTACACCGTTGTACTCTAGGTATTTACCGTCAGCAACTAGGGCAAACGGACCAACACGTACAACAGACTTATTCACTTTTTCACCGCCAGCTTCAACAACGTCAGTTGTGAACGTGGTGACTTTGCCTGATTCAGTCATTTCACGCTGCATTTCAAACCAAACGCGCTCAATTTCTTCAATTGATGCTAGTTTAGAGCTTGAACCCATGTCTTGTGCCATTTTATCAAGGAAGTCAGCACGACCAGGGATTTGTGCAGAAACTACAGAATTGTAGAACTTATTCTTAGTGTCGCCTGCGATTTGCTGCAACACACCAAATAGCTCTTTAAGTGAACCAAGACGGGTATCTAGCGCACCATTAAGGTCTGCTAGTTTAAATTCGTTCTCTTCAAACTGTGTTTCAAGCTGTTCAGATTGAACTAGCATCTGGTCACGCTTTTCGCGGGTTTCGCGAAGAATGCGGTCTTGCTCTGCACGCTGCGCTTGGAAGTCGCGCTCGCGCTGTTTATTTTGTTGTGACTGTGCGAACTGACCTTCTTCTAATTGCTTAAGAAGTGCGTCCAAATCCATAGCACGGTCGCTTTGTGCAAAAGCACCAACGCTGATGCTAAGGGCTGCTAGACCAACAGCGATACGTTTTACTGTGTTAAACATTCTCATCAACCTCTTAGTCTGTAATTGCCACTGGCAGCATTAGCAAGTCTGGAGCAAGTTGCTTTTTCGCCATGCGCAGACCTTTAGTAATTTGTGTACGGTAGCTGCTATCAAGCTCTTCCCATTGACGGGTTTGCTTGTTCCAAACACCTTGCATGCTTGCATCGCGTGTTTGGTACATTAGCGCTGTACGACCAAGGCGTAAGAATTCAACGTCACGCTCTTGACCGTTAATAGTGTGAATACCGCTATACGCTTCCATGGTACGGCCGTAATCCATCTCAACTTGGAACGCTTCCATTACGCGACGGAATTTTTCAGAAGCCGCTACATCAGCGCGGTCCATCATGGCACGTAAGTCAGCAACACGGTTACTGCGCTCTTCAGGAAGGAAAGGTACGTCAAGTGCAACGAATTGCTCCAAGCCGTCAATCATTCGCATCATAAGTGGTGTAATTTGACGCTCGACAACTGATACTTCATCAATGGCAGCGTTCAAATCGGCCATTTCATTTTCTTGGCTATTGATTTGCTTACGAAGCTGAGTGTTATACACATCAAGACCTTCGATTTCTTTCATCAATGTTTTGAACTGTTGAAGTTTGCTGTCAATTTGGTCGGTGATCCCATTGATTTTTTCTTGAGATTTCGCCGCTGACTCGTTTATTTTCGCTGCCTCATCGACAACGGGTTTTAAGACTTCATCGTCTTGTGCAAGCACGGGTGTCGCTGCTAGCGCACCGGCAACAAGCAAGGCATTGATAAGCTTCATACATTCAAACCTTTAAAGTTAAAAGAAATCGGTTTTATCCGACTATAAATTTCTGCGCGTAGGATAGGAGTTTTCTGTGACAGTTTTATTACGAAACTGTCATAATTTAATAATTCGCATCAAAGGCGAAGGCACAAAAAAAGGCCGCTAAGCAGCGACCTTTTTAAAACGCAGTTTCAATTAGAAGTCGTACTTATACGACAACCTAACACCAGTGCCACGCGTTTCAGATCTTAGCAAAGTATCATTGAATTCAATTTCACGATCTTCACCCAACATATTCTGAACACGCAGTGTTACGGTAGTATTAAAGTCTGGATAATACTTATAAACCATATCTAATGAGTGAAATGGTTGCTCGTAGTTATCGTCGAAGCCATCGATACCTGCAATCAAGATACGCTCACCGAATACGTTGTAAACAAGTGACGCTGAGTGCTCTCCGTTATCAGAGTCAAAGCCAAGCTGCATATTCAACACGTATTGAGAGTGTCCCGTCATACGGCGAACTTCATTAGTAATAGCCGCAGAAACGCCGGTTTGCTCTACAATGCTTTGGCGGTCAAGTACAATTTCAGAATCACTAACGGTTACGTTACCCGTAACGAATAGGTTGTCCCAAATACCGTCACCAATAAACTCTAGTCCTTGTAGGAACTCCACTTCCATGCCATATACTTCACCAGACTCGGCATTGGCAATACGAATAAGTGGCGGACCATCCTGAGCAGGAGACTGTACCGATTCAATTGGGGCTTCCATATCTTTATAGAACAAACCAACTGAAACGTTATTGCCCGCTTCGCGATACCATTCCCAACGAAGATCGTAGTTGATAATATCCGTTGTACTTACACCAGGCGTACCCGCAATTGGGAAATTCGTTAGTGGGTCAAGGTATGTAGCCGAAGATACTTCACGAAGATCTGGACGCACTACCGTTTGACCGATGCTCGCACGCAATTGCATATCGTCTTCTAAGAAGTACGTCACTGCTACTGCTGGGTAAAAGTCATCTTCTTGGAACGCTAATTGTGCGCGGTCTGCTTCATCACTTAAGTCGAACTGGTTTGTGCGAGGATCGAGAGGAGCAACCACCTGACGGAAATCTTCCCAACGTACACCACCAGTGAAGCGCCATTTGTTGTCGTAGAAGAAATCAGCTTCAAAATAGTAAGCATCAATCTTCTGCCCAGCAACATAATCGTCACCCGCGATAGTTGTGTCACGAATTATCGGTCTGCTCGACAAAGAGATCGTGTCTAGCACGCTGTCACTAAAAATTTCACCAAAGTCATTGCCCGTCAATATTGAGCGGTCAGCAACACCCAGTGTATTTATATCAAAACGACGGTTTTCAGCAGTACGCGTTTTTGTTACAAAGCTAGCACCTACTTTGTACTCGGTCTCCCACTTACCCATTGTCATAGGATAAGTTACGTTGTATCCGAAGTTTTCCAGTCTGTCGTGCAAGTCTTGGAACGTGTAGCGGGCTGCTGTTTGGGCATCTGACAAGAAAATTTCGTTTTCTGCGTCAAACACACCATCTTGGTTTGCATCTTCAATGACAAAACGTGCATTAAAGTTACCTGGCGCGTGACGCACTGAGCGACCTAGTGAATACGTCCAATCAACCCCCATAAAGTTAAACTGAGGGAAAGTATGCTGGCCTTTCAACTGATTAGTATACAGAGAGCGCTCTTCATACTGGATATCGATGTCGCGAATACGTAAGCCTTCTGCTTGGTTTAAGTTTTCTGTGTTACCAAACATTTCACGTATTTCATCGCGCGTATCGTTAAGTGCAATGATACTGTAGTCGATTCTGTGCTGTCTGTTGTAGTCAACACCCATCGTCAATAACGTAGACCAAGTTACAGTTTCTTCGGTTCCTTTGATATCATCGAAAAAACGTACGTTGATAATATTGTCACCAACTAAATCTGGATCTTGTAATTCGTATTCTTCAGACGAACGTGTTTGTGCTGAATATCTTGACGTTACTAAGAAGCCAAAACGCCAGTCTTGGTCATAGTCGTAACTGTCACCAAAAGCTACATTTACGCGCATATCAGGCGTTGCCGAAGTTCTTTCAATACCGTAATTGCGATTAGTACCTTTGAACAAAGCTAACGCTTCTTCTGGCTCAAGGTCATCTAGGAAGTTCTTACTGTCCCATCGCTCTTGAATTGCAGCTGAGGCACCACGAGTTCCATCATCTTCACCGAACCAATCCCGATCACCACCTTGGTAATCTAGAACATCACCAGAGTTTTCTGTGTCTATACCTACCGCAGCTGATAAGTTAAATACGCGTTGTGTCGGAATAGATTTAAGACGAATGTCAACGTTACCACCACCAAAAGCAGCAGGCATCGAAGGAGAATAAGACTTCTGAACGGCTAAACTCTCAATGATACTTGCGGGAAATAAATCTAACGGAATAACGTTACGTGTAGGATCTGGGCTGGGTACTATTGCACCATTTAATTGAGTTGATGAGTATCGCTCACCTAAACCACGTACATAGATGAATTTACCATCAACGAGTGTTAGACCCGTTACACGACGTAGTGCCCCTGCAGCGTCACTGTCACCAGTACGTGCAATCTGTTCTGCACCCATGATATCGGCAACGAAAGCTTGGTTTTTACGTTCTTCCATAACAGCCGTCGCGGTACCCTTTAAACGCGTACCAGTTGCAACAACCTCTTCAATCACTTCTTCTTCATTTGATTGAGAGTAAGCAAGTGTTGTTGGGAGCATCATACCCGCTGCAACGGCTAAGCTGATGGGTTTTAGAAGAAACCTGTTAGCAGGTCTGTTCATAATTAACCTCTTCAAAAGCGAATTCTTTTCACGGTTATTAACCATGCATTACATACTTGAAAGCAAGTACGTCACTTGTGCAACGTACTTGCTTGATCTTAGCTTAGATTTAAGAGGTCTTATTCAAGACCTACAGTCCAGCCAGCAGTCCAATCGTTATCAGCATCTTTAACCGCACCGATAAAGTCTACGGTTGTAAAGAAGCTGTCTAGCGTAGAAACGTCTGTTGCAGTAGTAGTATCAACTGTGTAGATACCATTGAGTACTGTAGCAGTGTTGTCTAGCAAGCTGTTGCCAGTTTGACCAGTAAACCATGCTTCTTGGTTGAAATCGCCAGAGTCTTTGATATTTTCAGCACATGCTAGAACTGAAGTTTCAAACGTTAGTTGTGGCGTGTTAGTGCCGTCCATATTAGCAAGAAGCGTAGTATCGCCATCACTTAGGTCAGCTTCAAAACACTCACCCATACCAGCAGGACCTGTTACAACAAAGTTGTATAGTTGCGCATTAGTTTGGTCACGAAGTAGAACACCTTCAGAATCAGCATCCGCAGTGTCGAACTCGTTACCAATGATAGTCATGTTAGCTACCATAGGGTTAGAGAATGCAGTACCGTCACCGCCGTCACCGTCACCTTCGATAGCGCGGTTAGCATCAGAGTTATCAGCAGCGTGCTTAACAAGAACAAACTGAAGTTTACCTTGGTAACCGTTATCCCAGTCAACAGAGTCATCTTGGATACCTGTAAGCGTTAGGTATTTAATGTTTACTGCACCACCAAAGAACTCGACACCGTCATCAGCATTTTTGTGAACTTGTAGATACTCAACAGTTGTACCTGAACCAACACCACCAAAGGTAATACCGTTTAGCTCATTATCAGGTGCAATTTCGAAACCACCGTGCATAACACGAACATAGCGAAGCGTACCAGAGCTGTCAGTGTTGTCAGTACCACCAAATACAGCACCTTCTTGAGCACCTTCAACTTGCAGTGAACAAGACGTGCCGTCTTGAGGACACTTGGTAGATTCACCATTACCTAGGATGATCATACCGCCCCATTGACCAGCTTCACCCGCTTCAAGCCCACCAACAACATGGTCACGCGAAGTAAATGTGATTGGCTTGTCTGCTGTACCGTTAGCATTAATTTCAGAATCACGGCTTACTACAAGGTAATCGTTACCTGACGCGCCGTATACGGTTACACCTGGGTCAACAGTAAGTGTTGCGCTGTTTTCTTTGTCACCGCCAACGAACACAGCGCCAGACAATGCGTACAAGTTACCTTCAGTTAGACGAAGGTCAGAAGTAATTGTGCCAGACAATTCACAAGTCGTTGTTGAACCATCAACAGGAGTTATACTTGTTGTACCTGAAGGGCAGCCTGATGCCGTTTGGACAAGTTCGATAGTTCCGCCACCGAAACCAAATGCCCAACCTTGACGCCAATCAGTTTCACCAACAGCACCCACAAATGTATTTGCTTCGAAGAAAGTATCAAGAAGTGTTGATGCGTCACCGCCAGCAGTTAACAAGGCACTTTCTGAAGTTAACGTACCATCTGGGTTAAGACCTAGGTTTGCACGATCTTCAAAAGCAATTAACTGATTACCGTCTTGACCTGTAAACCAGGTTTCAAGGTCTACAGCACCATCTGGTGTATTGAATGGCTCTGAACATGAAATTACAGAGTAAGTCATAGTCAAATCACCGTCAGATAGGTTCGCTTGAACCGTATCATCCGTGTCCATTTCCAAACACTCACCCATTCCCTCAGGGCCAGTGATCAAGAAATTCATCAGGTTTGCACCCGTTTGGTCGCGAAGTAAAAGACCTTCAGAATCGGCATCAGCAGTATCGAATGTATTACCGATAACCGTCATGTTAGCAACCATTGGCTTAGAGAACTCTAAACCGTCACCGCCATCGCCATCACCTTCGATGCCACGGTTGGCATCAGAATTGTCAGCAGCGTGCTGAACGTAGACGTACTGTAGTTTACCTTTGTAGCCGTTATCCCAGTCAACTGAATCATCTTGGTTAGCTGTAAGCACTAAGTGCTTCGCATTTACTGCACCACCAAAGAACTCAACGCCATCATCTGCGTTGCTGTGTACTTGAACATAATCTACTTCAGTGCCTGAGCCAACGCCGCCAAAAGTAATACCGTTAAGTTCATTGTCTGGCGCAATTTCGAAACCAGCGTACTTAACAACAACGTACTTTAAGATACCTGAACTATCAGTATCGTCAGAGCCACCAAATACTGCACCTTCTTCTGCACCTTCTACTTGAAGAGCACAATCAGAGCCATCTTGAGGACACTTAGTCGAGGTCGCATTACCAAGAATAACCACACCACCCCACTGGCCTGCGCCAACTTCATCACCAACAACGTCGTTGAAAGACGTCATGATAACAGGTGAAGATGCAGTACCTTCGGCTTCAATTTTAGAGTCACGACTAATTACTAAGTAGTCAGCACCAGTACGACCGAAAATAATAGTACCTTCTTCTACCGCTAGAGTAACGCTGTCAGCTTTGTCATTACCCACGAAAACGGGACCTTCAAGCGCCCAAACTGTATCGTTTGTTAGCGTAATAACGCCTTGGTCATCTGCGTCGTCAGCAGTAAGACGACCAGAAAGTACGCGAACCTCGACAGTTTGACCAAACGCATCAGAAACTTCACCGCTTAGGAACGAACTTCTTTCGCCTGGTGCAGTATCAACAGGGGTTTCACCACCGTTGCCGCCGTTACCGCCATCAGTGCCACCATTATTGTTTGTAGTATTATTAGTCACACTGTTGTCAATATCGCCTTCGCTGATATTGATGTCGCCACCACAGCCAGCTAGCACAAGTGCTGTAGCAATAGCTGAAGCTTTGAATAATTGCTTAAGTTCCATGCGTTTCTCCAAGTACGGTATAATTATGGATTTAGAAAACGCGGAAACTTTACCTAAGGTAAATGACACATTTGTTACACAAAGCGACTGTAACAAAAGTTTCATATAAAAAATTTCAATCTGAACTATACGAAAGGCTTAAATTTGAGATGTTTTTCTTAGATTACAGTCTGAAAAGCGATTTAAGATGAAAAAATAAGTACTTCTGATTCAACTGAATAGCCTAAAAACCGAAAAAGTGAGACTCACCAACAGTCATAAAAGTGTCATTTATTCGTAATTCAATGACACTATGACAATTGTGTGTGACCGTTATATTTCACTTTTTGCAGTGATATATGTATGAACAGGTGCAGCAAAAATTAATTTCTCAAAGGTGAATTACACAAATCACTCTAACAAGCGTCGCTGACGCACTAACACATCTTCGCGAATAGGAAAGTAGCCATCTCTAACTACTTGGCGCTGCCCCTCTTTTGAAAGGATATAGCGTAAAAATTCCCTTTCTAAGGTTGGTAATGGCTCACCGGGCTTTTTGTTGATGACCAGATACAAAAAACGTGAAAAAGGGTAAGTCTCATTGCGCACGGTCTCAATGGAAAGTGGAATAAGGCTGTCCAAACTTTCGCCAAGTGGCAAGGCTCGTACACCCGCTGTTTTGTAGCCATAGGCAGCATAACCAATTGCACCAGTACCACTGGCCACTGACAACACTACCGAAGCCGACCCCGGTTGCTCGTTCACCGTGTTCTTAAAATCACCGTCACACAGCGCCATGATTTTAAATAGCCCGTATGTACCTGACACCGAGTTTCTACCGTATGTTCGAATGGGAGAGCGATAACCATCTTCATCAAGTCCCAGTTGCTGCCAGCGCTCAATTTTTTGATTACTGCCACAAAACTGGGTTTCAGAAAACACCGCATCAACTTGCTCCAGTGACATACCCGAAAGCGGGTTGCGCCTATCCACGAATATGGCAATCGCATCCATTGCAACTTTCAATACTGTTGGAGGATAACCGTGCTCACGTACAAAGTCGCGAATTTCACTGGGCTTGAGCTCACGGCTCATAGGGCCAATGGTAGCTGTACCTTCTAACAACGCGGGAGGAGCCGTAGATGAACCTGAAGCCTGAATTTGGAAACCCACTTGGGGGTAAAGGGTTTTGAATTCTTGCGACCAAAATGTCATTAAATTAGCAAGAGTGTCTGAGCCCACTGATGAAATCTTTCCCGCAACCCCTGGGACTCTTTCATAGGAAGGAACGTCATAGCGGGTAGTAGACTGCTCTACAGTGTGGATAGCTTCGGCTCTGTTGCCGAAAATATTGGCAAGAAATACAAAACACACAATAGATAGGGTGTAACTACTCCACTGTCTTATGGTCATTGTCGAGTGCTCTTCATGCCGTGAAATATTCCTATCAACCCAGCTCTGCCACCAATTCACCGTCTAAAACGAAAGAGAACTGACTTCCCTCTCCTAGCGAACTAGTGATATCTAACCTTGAATTATGATGGCTTAGCACATGTTTTACAATGGATAGCCCAAGCCCAGAACCACCGGTTTTACGAGAGCGCGCCTTATCGACCCGATAGAATCGCTCAGTCAATCGGTTTAAGTGATTCGGCTCAATACCATCGCCATTATCAACAACAGCAAAGTGAACGCCATCGCTTTTGCGATGCCAATACACATTAATTTCACCACCTGCAGGTGTATAGTGAACAGCATTAAAAACGAGGTTGGAGCATGCACTGCGAAGTTCTGTTTCAACACCAAAAACACATAATTCGGGATCAACATGAAAATGAATCCGGTGCTGCTTTTCTTTATTTAAAGCCAATGCCTCGGTTTCTACTTGCGCCAGTACCGCGGGCATATTTACTACGTTTTCATAAATGCGCTCAGAACTCGCTTCAATACGAGATAGTACCAACAAATCTTCAATAAGGTTCTGCATGCGATGCGTTTGAGACACCATCTCATTCATGGCTTTTTGCATGAATGGATCAGCGTCTTCATCGATAGGCAATATCTCAAGGTAACCATTGATCACTGTTAACGGCGTGCGAAGTTCATGAGAAACGTTAGCCACGAAATCTTTGCGCATCTCTTCTAGTTGCGACACTCGCGTAATATCCCGAGCAATCAGCAGTAGATGCTCCTCGCCGTAGGGCATTATGCGGTATTCAAAAGTTTTGTTAGGGTTTGTTGGTGATGGAACTTCGATGGGGTACTTATAATTCCCTGCATGGAAGTATTGAATAAACTCAGGATGACGCAATAGATTGTCAATTCTTCGGCCAGAGTCTTGAGGCCACTTTAAGCCCAGATCGAGACGTGCTAGACGATTACACCAAATGATACAGGCTTTGGCATCAACCACCACTGCTGCATCTGGCAAAGCTTCAGAACCCTCGCGAAACCGTTTGACCAACTCTCCGAGCTCTTTGCGCTTATTTCGATTGCGGCGTTGAAGGTAGTAAATACCTTCATAAATGTGCTCCCACATCCCTTTTACGGTTGGTGGTGACATTTTACGGCTGTGCCATAACCATCGGTTGAGTTTGTATAAATGCCAGTAGTTGAAGCACAACAACAAGGTAGCACCAACAGCTATTGCCATTACCAAGTCGTCCAAATACAAGCCCACCAGCGCGAAAACCAACAGGAATAGCACTAGGCGAATGGAGCTTCTCAACCAAGAGAATGGGTAGTACATGAACAAACTCGTATAAGTGAAAACGCTAAAATGATGGAAGCGAAGTACCACTCCCATCCATGATTAAAGCTTAGTTGAGAAACGGTAGCCCGCACCTCGAACCGTTTGAATCATAGCATCATGTCCGTGACGAGAGATAGCTTTGCGTAGACGACGAATATGCACATCTACCGTTCTATCTTCAACATACACGTTAGTCCCCCATACATTATCAAGTAACAACTCTCGGCTATATACGCGCTCTGGATGTGTCATGAAAAAGTGAAGTAATTTAAATTCAGTGGGCCCCATATCCAGTGGTTCATCATTAGCCATAACACGATGAGATACGGGCTCGAGTTTAAGTCCATTGAATTCAATAGGTTCTTCACTGGATGTCGGTGTTACTCGACGCATAACTGCTTTGATGCGCGCAACCAACTCCTTGGGTGAAAAGGGCTTGGTGACGTAATCATCGGCACCAGCATCTAAACCACGTATTTTGTCTTCTTCTTCGCCACGAGCGGTCAACATAATTACAGGAATATCTCGAGTAAACTCATGCTGTTTAAGGCTCTTTGCTAGCTGCACTCCACTGCCGCCTGGCAACATCCAATCTAACAAGATTAAGTCTGGATAAGGTTCGCAGATTTTTTCTTGTGCGATGTCAAAATCTTCGGCTTCAATGATATTAAAGCCAGATTGCTCAAGCACAAATTTAAGCATTTCGCGAATAGGCGCTTCGTCCTCAACCACCAATACTGTTCGAGACATTGATATTTTCCTGCTCATATTAAAACGCCGCTATTATTAATGTGGTCTGTGACAGTTTTATTAAATTGATTACATTTATGTGTCAAGTTTTGGTGAGAAATTAATCTTCTTATAATAAGCTCAAAGTTTAAGCACATAATCTTGTTTATTAAATGATTTGCGCATATTCTTGATAATGTATTGGGTAATCGGTTATGAACAGGGGTATGTTTATCGATGGCTGCCGTTAAAACAGGGTTATCAAGGAAGCTCTTAGCGAGAGTTTTGTCGGTTTATTTCGCGTTAACGTTAATCGTCACTGTTGGGCAGATATTTACAGAGTACCTCAGTACAAAAAATCACGTTGAAGGTGAACTACAAACCTTAAAAAATACCTTTTCCTCCAGTCTTACTCGTGCTCTTTGGGAACTTAATAACGACCAAGTTCGCGCCATCGCCGAAGGTTTAATGTCTCTGCCTATCGTCGAAGGCTTGCAAGTTAGGGGTGAAAACGGCAACTATATAGCTGAGTATGGCATTCGGGCTCAACGCTCTCCCAACCCTGTAGATAGAGAAATTATAGAAGATCACAGAGGCGGTGTATTCAGTTACAGCTTTCCTTTGGTGTTCAAGTTTTCTGGTAGAGAATCAACGGTTGGTGATGTAACACTTTATTCAAGTTTTGATACTATTTTTAGCCGTATTGAAGTCGGCGTCTTTTTCTTGATCGGAAATGCACTGGTTAAAACAACTTTCCTCGTTTTCCTCTTCATGACAGCGTTTAGAACCATGTTGTCAGAACCATTGCAAAATATCACAGAACAAATGGGGAATTTCGACCCTCAGCACCCTGAAGAAAGTAAAATCACCATTAAGTTAGAAGATGACAATGAGCTACTTCAACTTAAAGAATCCTATAACCAAGTTATTGATGATTTGATTGTTTCAAACCAAAAGCTCAAAGACGCACAGGATGAGCTCACGCTAGCGAACAAAAAGCTCGACGATCAGAACCTTATACTAGAACAAGAAGTTGCCAAGAAAACAGCGTCACTTTCTCAAATCATGCTAGATCTTGAGCAACAAAAAGATGAACTGATTGCTCATCAACGCGAGCTAAGACAAGAAAACGAAAATCGCCAGTATATCGAAGCAGAGCTTCGCAAACGCAACGAAGAGCTCGCGAATTCCATGGATACTTTGCATCAAGCACAAGAACAACTGGTAGAGTCTGAGCGAATGGCATCACTAGGTGGATTAGTAGCCGGTATTGCGCATGATGTTAATACCCCTCTTGGCGTAAGTGTTACCGCGGCAAGCTTCTTACAAGAGCGCTTAAACAACCTGAAAAATGACTTCGAAGACAAGAGTTTAACCACTAAAAACATGGCTAGCTTTATCGACGAAGCAGACCAAACTGCACACTTGTTACTGAGTAACTTAGAGCGTGCATCTGATCTAATTGCAAGCTTTAAGCGCGTAGCGGTTGATCAAACCAGCGAGACCGAGCGCGAGTTTGTATTAGGTGATTATGTACAAGAAATTTTGCAGTCACTGAAACCGAGCTTTAAACATACCGAACATTCTATTTCGGTTAACTGCAAAGAAAACTTCCGGGTCAATTGTGCACCTGGTGCCATCGCACAAATCATTACCAATATGGTGGTTAATTCTATCACTCATGGCTTCGAGGGCATGAATGCTGGCAATATTCAACTTGATATAAGGGAAGATGGCGACGAAGTTGTTATCGAGTACCGAGACGATGGACGAGGCCTGTCGAAAGAAGAACTAGATAAGCTTTTCGATGCATTCTATACCACCAAACGCGGTGAGGGCGGTAGCGGTTTAGGTACGCACATTATGTACAATTTAGTGACCCAATCCCTTCATGGGCAAATAGATGCAAAGAGTACTCTCGGTAAAGGGTTGTGCTACATAATCCGTTTTCCCATTGATGCATCTGTAGATAAAAACAGTTAAATCGTTTTTTTTCCTATTCAATTGCACCGCGTAGCGTACATTGGTACGCTTGCGCGCTCTTTTTCTATATGAGACTGCTTTCATTATGTGGTTTAAAAACGCAAAAGCTTATCAAATTACCCAACCACTTTCGTTAAACGATGACGATTTAGAGCGCGTACTAAGCGCACATGCATTCCGCCCTTGTGGCAGTCAAGACCTCGCGACAATGGGCTTCGCCTCTCCGTTTTCACAAGTAGGTAAGCAAGGCACCATGTGTCATGTGGTTCAGCAACGTTATTGGATCACGTTAAAGAAACAAGAAAAGATTTTACCGAGTGCTGTAGTTAACGGCGAACTTGAAGAAATGGTGGCTAAAATTGAAGCCGAAACAGGTGCACCCGTAGGTAAAAAAGCGAAGGCCGACTTGAAGCAGGAAATTCAAACGCGCTTGCTTCCTCAAGCTTTTACTAAGAACAGCTACACCCATGGTTTTATTTCTTTGCCAGACAACCTTGTTGTTGTTGATGCATCTTCAGACGGAAAAGCTGAGGCCTTTCTTGCTATGGTGAGAAAAGCGATTGGTTCATTGCCCGTTGTTCCATTGACGCGCAGAAGTCTACAAAGTGAGCTCACCCATTGGATTTCTGACAGTACTCCTGAAGGTATTGCGTTGCTAGAAGAAGCTGAATTCAAGTCAACTGACGATGTGGGTAGTGTTATACGGTGCAAAAATCAGCCGCTCGACAGTGAAGAAATCAGCATTCATTTATCCGCTGGCAAGCTGGCTCAAAAAGTGGCTTTTGAATATGCCGATACGTTAACTGCAATTTTGTGCGAAGACGGCGCGCTTAAACGCATTAAATTTACTGATCGCATTAAAGAAGAGACAGATGACGTTCCAAAAGATCAAGTTGAGGCAAGGCTTGATGCTGAATTTGCTCTGATGTCTGCAGAATTATCAGCGCTTATTGTATTTTTACAAAACGTGCTCAATCTAAACGACGCTAGCCTATAATTTCACTATTGAAAGTCTTTCGACAAGCGTTAGTGTTTAAAACGCTCAGAAACACATGGGTTCATATCAAGTCCTTATTCTCTTTGTGTGAACCCTATTACTATCGTTTTGGGTAGTGAATAACAGCAATGAACCGCGTTTCTCCTACTTCGTCGCGATAGCCATGAGCTTGATCTGCACGTAACAGACACTGTTCCCCTTTGGCATAAGTATGCCAAGTACCTTCCTGAAATACACTTAATGTCCCCTTAGTCACATGAATATGCTCTGTAACACCTATTTGGTGGGCGCTAGAATGTTGCTCATGATGGGCCGTTAAGCAAAGCTCAAACATTTCAAAACCTGTTTCTGGGTTAAAAGGAAAAAGGGTTTTTACCGTCATATTAGGATCGTTGGCGAACTCACCTTGAATCCGACTCGCTTGTGAGAGCACCGCAGAGTTACTATCTAGTAAAAAGGATGAAAATGAACATTCTAGCCCGGTTGCTATCTTCCACAATGTGGCGATAGTCGGGCTAGATTCACCTCTCTCTATTTGACCTAACATGGCTTTAGATACCCCCGTTAACGCGGCCGCTTTATCAAGAGATAGTCCTTTTTCTTTGCGTACTTCGCGAAGATGCGTTGAGATACTTTGTGCAATATCCGTCGGATCATTTCCTGCCATATTCATTATCACTCTATATTTTACAATTTTTTTGGCACACCACTTGTGCGCTATAACGCACAAATGATATGTTGCTGACTTTCCATGTGCGTTATAACGCACAGAATAGCAGTTGTTGAAATTCACTCAAGTGTTCTGCTTAAAAAGGGGTTGATATGAAGCAATGGAAGTTTAGTCACATTAGTGCAGGACTTACCGCGGTGACCGTAGGTTATAGTAGCGCAATCGTTATTGTAATTGACTTAGCGCGTCGTGCTGGCGCAACTGATGAAATGGTAGTGAGTTGGCTTCTCGCGCTCGGTTTAGGTATGGGCTTTACCTGCATAGTGTTTTCATGGCTCACAAAAATGCCTGTAGTAACCGCTTGGTCGACACCGGGGGCGGCGTTTCTACTTACCACTGTAGATGCATATACACTACCAGAAGTCATTGGAGCATTTGTTTTATGTGCGTTATTTTCATTAATCACTGCACAAAGTCGCGCGCTGCTTGCACAAATTAGCCGTATCCCTGTGGCAATATCTTCTGCGTTACTCGCTGGGATTCTACTTCCTATTTGCCTAGCAATTTTCAGTGATGTAAACAACTCGCCCATACTTGTTGCGAGTTTCATCGCTTTATATTTAGTAGGCAGTAGATTGTTTCCACGTTACCTAATGCTTGTTTTGTTAATACTTTCAGTGGCTATTAGTATTTACTTACAGCAAGATATAGATATTTCATTTACGCTGCCAGTGCCTATCTGGACTACACCAGTGTTTTCTTTAAGCGCCACTATTGGTTTAGCTTTTCCACTATTTCTAATTACCACGCTATCGCAAAATTTGCCAGGAATAGCCATTCATCATGCACACGACTACCAACCAGATCACAAGCCTATTCTAAGTGGTATTGCGTGCGTGCAAGCGCTACTCGCTCCCTTCGGCGGTTTTACCTTTAATTTGGCAGCAATAACCGCTGCACTATGTATGGGAGAACAAGCTGACAGTGATAAATCACAACGTTATAAAGCGGCAATTGCCGCGGGTTTGGCATACTTGTTAATGGGTTTACTGGCCTCGGTGGTCGTTGCGCTGTTTGTAAGTATGCCACCAGTAATTGTGCATTTGCTCGCAGGTTTGGCGCTACTTGCGACGTTACAAGGTGCAATTGTGCGCGCGATGGAAGTTGAGCATCACCGTGCCCCCGCCTTGCTTACCATGCTTTGTACTGCATCCGGCTTTAGCTTATTTTCAATGACGTCTGCTGTTTGGGGCTTGGCTATTGGGTTACTGTTATTACTGGTTCAAAGAAAGCCCACGTAGCGAAAATGCACCGTGATATTGAGTAAAGTGTGCCAACAAACCGCGTTAGAAAACAAAAAGCCGATGTGACTCACACATCGGCTTTTAAAGCATTAACATGTAAAATGCGTTACAAGAAAATTTGCTTCGCAGCACTGGCTAAATCTTCAAACTCATCCGAGTGCAACTCACCCATTTCTGCAACCACACCGCGTTGAATTGCCAGATTCAGTACCGCGTCTTTTTGACTATCCATAGCGCCAGATACCGCTGCGCCAACGCGAACAAAATCAATATAGCTCAATTGTTCAGGTATGAAACTGAGATCTTTCCAGTTTTTTGCTACGTTAACAAACGTATCACCAAATCCCCACTCTTGCATAATGCTAGCACCAATTCGCCCTGCTAATTTATCAATAGCCACATCAAGAAATGAAGGGTTCGCAAACACCTCTGCGTGGCGTTCGGCTTCAGTCAAAATCGGTAACACACCAATATTATGAACAAGCGCTGCCAGCGTCATGGTGTCCATGCTCATTTCACGCTTTTTGGTTCGCGCTATGTAAAGCTGTAACACAGCCATAGAATTAGCCACTATTTTTACCGTATTAGCCCACTCTTTTTGCAAGTAATTTGCTACAACATCATTTTTAGAAACAAACAACTGCTCCATGGCTAAGGCGGTGGATATATTTTTTATTTGACGTAATCCGATACGAGTGACGGCTTGGCTAACAGAAGTTACTTTTACACTACGTCCCATATAAGCACTGTTTGCGATTTTAATCATTCGCGCACTTAAAGATGGATCCTGCCCAATAACATCACCCATATCATTTAAGTTTATTTCAGGATCATCAGCTGCTTTTCGCACCTTCAATGCAATAGCTGGAAGTGTAGGAAGCACTAATGTATCGTTATTTATTTTCTCAACTAGTATCGTTAATAGCGCATTCTGTGTAGACATATTTTCTACCTTAAAGAGTTTGTTACGCCACCCTTGTAAGAGGTGGTTGTAGACCATCATCGACGAGCAAACTGAACAAATTGTATACCTGTTCCGTGATACCCAATTCCATTTACAGCTTAAATTATATTTATTGTTTTAGACTTTACTTACAACCTTGGACGATAAAACCAAAGCTTGCTTAGCATTCTTTAGGTAACTCCAATACCATACTATCCTAGTTCAATATTAGTGCAATATTAGAGCGCTCCATTTGCTCAACATGATTAACCTTCTCAAAAATATACATCAGCACGGTTGGTAATGCGGCTTAATCTCGATGAGGTTTTCAAATTGACAGTTGTGTTTGTTGTGTATTTTTCTCAACAAATATGGAAGCATAGACCAAGTATAGACAACTAGTGCGAAATCACTATTGATATCGAACAAATAACTCTCATACTTTTGTATGAAATCAAAAGCATAGATATATTATCAACCGGCTAGAGACATAATGAAAAAACAAAACTAACGACATATTCAACAATAGCAACTACGCTAGCCAGCGTGTTTCTACTAGCAAGTTGCAGCAAGCCACCACAAACAAGCGAAGAACAAGTAACCGAAGTCGCACCTGCAGCTCAACACACATTGCTTATTGAGCAGTCTCGCTTGTCGATTTACCACCCAGTTGACCTTACCAGCGATTTATCACACTTAAGTGACAATCAAAAGCGCATGTTGTCCTTGCTTATTGATGCATCAAAAATTATGGACGACCTCTTTTGGCAACAAGCCTTCAATCAAGATAAAAGTGCATTTCTAAGCGCTATTGAAGACAAAGACGTTCGTCACTTTGCTGAGATTAATTATGGCCCATGGGATCGCTTGAACGGCGATGCTCCCTTTTTAAGCGGTTTTGAAGAAAAAGCATTGGGTGCAGAGTTTTATCCTCATGATATGACCAAAACTGAATTTGAAAGTGCGAACTTTGAAGACAAACAAGGTTTGTACTCCGTCGTGAAACGCGACGATACAGGTAAATTGTTTACTCAACCTTATTCAAAGGCATACAGTGATGAGCTAACGAAGGCCGCCAATTTACTCAAAGAAGCATCTGCATTAGCAAACAATGAAGAGTTTAAGCAGTACTTACTACTTCGCGCTGAAGCGTTGTTAACCGATGACTATTTAGCCTCTGATATGGCATGGATGGATATGAAAACCAACCCAGTAGAGCTGGTCATAGGTCCTATTGAATCCTATGAAGATCAACTCTTTGGGTATCGCGCAGCATTTGAAGCTTATGTACTGGTAAAAGACTTAAAATGGAGCGAAAAACTTGCCAAGTACGCGGCCTTTTTGCCTGAGCTACAACAAGGTTTACCAGTAGAGAGCGCCTACAAAGCTGAGATGCCGGGCTCTGATGCTGACTTAAACGCTTACGATGTTATCTACTACGCCGGACATTCCAATGCAGGAAGTAAAACGATTGCGATAAACCTACCGAATGACGAACGAGTTCAACTTGAGAAAGGAACCCGTCGCCTTCAGCTGAAAAACGCGATGCGCGCTAAATTTGACAATATTCTTGTTCCCATTGCCGATACGCTAATTGTTCCGGAGCAGCGAGAGCATATTACTTTTGACGCCTTTTTTGCTAACACCATGTTCCACGAAGTTGCCCACGGTTTAGGGATTAAAAATACCCTTGATGGTAGTAATACCGTACGTGGCGCATTAAAAGAGCATGCCTCTGCACTGGAAGAAGGTAAGGCGGATATCCTTGGTTTGTACATGGTACAAAGCTTATTGGAGAAAGGCGAAATAACGGAAGGAACATTGAAAGACTACTATGTGACCTTCATGGCAGGCATTTTCCGCTCAGTGCGCTTTGGCGCAAGCTCAGCCCACGGTAAAGCGAATATGATCCGCTTTAACTTTTTCGCTGAGCAAGGCGCCTTTGAAAAAACCGAAGCGGGGTTATATAGCGTCAATATGGAAAAAATGGGGACTGCTATCAAGGCTCTTTCCGCCTTAATTCTAACGCTTCAAGGCGATGGTGATTATGACGGCGTGGCTGAGTTAGTTGCTAATATGGGCGTAATTAAACCGGCACTGGCAGCAGATTTAGCCCGTCTTGAAGCGGCTAATATACCTGTTGATATCCACTTCAATCAAGGCAAAGAAGTACTCGGGTTATAACGCTAGTTCGATTTAATTATTGGCGTCTTTTGTTATATAGAAGTAAAGGCCTGATTTTTGGTTTTTGTCGGGATCAGGCCTTTTATTTCAGTTTAAGTTAATCAGTCACACAAGTTGCTTTAATTATTGCCTGTTGCGCTTTTGACTGAGCATCATCTCCAGTTGATTCCGCAACAGCATGATCTATTCGTGCAGCATTACATTTCTTTTGTAGCTCAGCAGACATAAGGTAACTTTGATCTTTTTGTTGTTGTATAACTCCCTTTAGCCCATTGTATTCTCTACGGTTTTCTGGAGACTTGTCTTTCTCATATGCGGGAGGTTGAATGCTAGAGCATGCACCTAAAGCTACTATGATAGATAAGCTAGGTATGATGTTTAATTTCGACATAGTTAATGTGCTTTTTAGCGATTTGAATTTCCAAGAAAGCTACTACATTAAAAAATGAAAATTAAAACTGTATCACCACAATGTTTATCCATCTGTTCAACACAAATTTTTGACTATCAGGAGCGAGGGCTTTCTTTGAGAATAGTCTTAAACAGCGCGCAATACTAAAACGCCGTAAGTGATAACTTACGGCGTTTTTCTCTATCTATTCAACATGCTGCTTCATGTTTTCAGTGTAAGGAGGCCAGCCTAGTGGCTTTCCTGCTAACACATGAAGATGGATATGATAAACAGTTTGACCACCAAATTCATTGCAGTTCATTACGGTCCGAAAGCCTTGATCAGCAAACCCATGCTCTGCGGCAATTTTTGCAGCAACAAATGACAAATGACCCACTACTTCGCGATCTTCTTCTGCAATATCATTAATTGTAGCGATAGGTTTTTTTGGGATCACCAAGAAGTGCAAAGGCGCTTGCGGGTT
Source organism: Alteromonas sp. KUL42 (assembly GCF_006538325.1). Taxonomy (GTDB): domain Bacteria; phylum Pseudomonadota; class Gammaproteobacteria; order Enterobacterales; family Alteromonadaceae; genus Alteromonas. Next base: position 100,080 of record NZ_BJKK01000007.1, on the reverse strand, counting down.
GATATCCTTAAATGCCAGAGATAGCTCATCTTCGTAGAGTATTTCTGCTGGAATTTCCTTGTTGATAATTTTAGTAAAAATTGTCTCAGACATAGATAGTGTTCCTCACTTTCCACCATTCAAAATTCGTCATCGCCCAATGGGCTTAGGCAAACACAAACCACAATAATATGACGCCCAGCGCCAAACGATAAATCACAAATGGCAACATACCAATTCGCGATATCCAACTTAAAAATAAGTAAATACACAAGTAAGCGCTAACGAAAGAAAAAGCTGCACCATAAAGCAATGCATACCAGTCAACGACTTCTTCAGCATTTAATAAGTCAAGGGTAGCAAGTAAACCTGCACCAAGGATCACTGGTATGGATAACAAAAAGGAAAAACGCGCACAGGCTTCTCGCTTTAAGCCCAACATTAGCCCCGCTGTCATAGTAATGCCTGAACGGGATGTACCAGGTATTAACGCTAACACTTGAGCTAGACCTATAATCACTGACTGCTTCAGTGTTAAACCCTCTAGCTCTTTATCACGCTTTGCCGTTGCATCGGCGTACCACAGTAATAAACCAAAAATGATGGTCGTTCCTGCAATGACGAGAGCCGTGCGAGCGTTGTCCTCAATCCAGCCTTTCATCAAAAACCCAATGATAACGGCAGGAATAGTTGCCACAATCACATACCAAGCAAGTTTACTATCAGTTGATTGCTGTTTAGAAAAACCTTGAGTAACCCAAGCTACCGTCATTTGAGCTATTTCTTGACGGAAGTAAATCATCACCGCCAACAAACTTCCAACATGCACCGCCACGTCGAAGGCCAACCCTTGACTGACCCATCCAAATAACTCAGCAGGAAGTAACAAATGCCCTGAACTGCTGATGGGCAAAAATTCAGTGATACCCTGAATAATGGCTAATATAATGATTTCGAAAAGTGTCATTCCTTTGCTGTGCTCCACGTAAAGTCAATTGGCCACAATTGCTGTTTTTGTTTGTCAAATTCACGCCACATGAGCGCATAGTTTTTATTTGTAACAGGGTGAATATCGTCGGGTACAAGTTCTGCTAAGGGCCACAATACAAAAGCGTTATAGCAAATTTCTTCCCTAGGAAGTATTACCGGCGATTGGGTTACTACGCTATCGTAGGTAAGGAGGTCTAAATCGAGTGTACGCGCGCAGAACTTTTTGTCTCGGTGCACACGACCATGAGACGTTTCAATTGCTTTTAAAGTCTCACACACTTGCGCGATTGTTTTCGACGTTTTAGCGCTCGCCACTAAATTATAAAATGGGCTACCGTCAAAGCCGACAGCCTCACTTTCATACACAGATGATACCCGAACATCGTCAAAATGTGCTTTAAGGGCAATGACAGACTGGCGCGTATAATGTTCGCGTTCAATATTAGACCCGATACTTATCAGGATGGTGTGAAGTGACATTCAATCAGCCCTTTTAACCATTTCAACCGCCACGGTTTGCGCATTAGGCAGTATATTAGGCTTAACAATTTTGAGCGTAATGGCGTCCACCTTAAAGCGTGAAAGCACCGTATCCATAACTTTGGCACCAAAAGCCTCAAGTAGCTCAAATGAACTATCCTTTCCAACTTCTACAACACACTCAGCAACTTTCGCGTAATCGACGGTATCATTAACATCATCACTTAACATTGCCTTGGCTAAATCTACTTCTAGTGTGATATCAATTAAAAGCTGTGTTTGCGCAGTGCGCTCCCAGTCATACACACCGATCAGGGTGTCAACGGCTAACCCTGTTATATAAATTTTACCCATGAATTTACTTCAACTTGTTTGGTATTGTCTGCATTACTCGTCTTACCACCCCAATAAACGCGCTTTCTAGCGGCCTAAAGGTGGTATATCACGTGTGGATGGAGTAGCTTTAAATGAATTTTGCGTCAACTATAACGCTGTATGCCAATAAGGGGCAACAAAGGTTGTTAAATTTAACCTGCACCATCGCAGTGTGGTGTGAACTAAAACCCCTTTCGTACTAAGAATAGATAGGATTAAGTAGTACTAATACATGATTTCTTTAACTGTTTTAATGGTTGCTGTGGCCTATTTATTTGGCTCTTTGTCCAGTGCTGTGGTTATATCTCGGGCCTTCGGTTTGCCAGACCCAAGAACAGCAGGTTCCAAAAACCCGGGCGCCACCAATGTGTATCGCCTTGGCGGGCGAATTCCAGCCTTGTTAGTACTTATTATGGATATTCTAAAGGGCACCATTCCTGTTTACGGAAGCTATTTTCTAGGTATCGAACCTATTTTACTTGGTGTCATAGCTATCGCGGCCTGTCTTGGTCATATTTTCCCCCTTTATTTTGGTTTTAAAGGGGGAAAAGCCGTAGCCACCGCATTTGGCGCCATGCTTCCAATTGGTTTAGATTTGGCTGGGCTACTGATTTTAAGTTGGATTGTGGTTGTATTTTTAACAGGCTACTCTTCACTTGGCGCATTAATCGCCGTGTCGTTAGCGCCGCTTTTCACTTTTTGGATAAAACCGCTCTACACTATTCCCGTTGCGATGCTATCCCTGCTTATTATTTTGCGCCACAAAGACAACATTGCCCGTTTATTAGCGGGCAATGAAAGTAAGATATGGGATAAAGGCAATACGAAAGAATAACGCTTTCAATGGTTAAATTGCAGAAAGCGTGTCAAGCGGCCAGCGGGGCTTTACTTGTGATGACAAACCTACTATTTCACCGGCTTTCAAACGTTGCATTCCAGCATAAGCAATCATTGCTCCATTGTCGGTACAATACGCAAGACTCGGATAGAAGACCTCGCCTTTTAAATCAGCCATCAAGTTTTTCATTTGCTCTCGTAACATGGTATTCGCACTTACACCACCAGCAATAACTAATCGTTTCATGCCGGTCTGTTTTAGCGCGCGCTTGCATTTAATGATAAGGGTGTCGACAACCGCTTCTTGAAAAGCATATGCGATATTTGCCTTGGTTTGTTCGGCATTATCAGCACTTAGGTCAGCATCTCGAATTGTGTTAGCGGCAAAGGTTTTAAGACCACTAAAACTAAAATCTAAGCCTGGGCGGTCGGTCATTGGGCGCGGAAACTTATAGTGACCAGGCTCGCCTTTTTCTGCTAATTTTGCCAACAATGGCCCCCCCGGATAATCCAAGCCCAATAACTTTGCCGTTTTATCAAATGCTTCACCGGCCGCATCATCAATAGATTCACCCAGTACTTCATACTGGCCAATCCCCTCCACTTTCACCAACATAGAGTGACCGCCTGACACCAGAAGTGCGACAAACGGAAATTCTGGTGCACTTTCTTCTAGCATTGGAGCAAGTAAATGCCCTTCCATATGGTGAACACCTACCGCAGGTACATCCCATGCGTAGGCCAAAGCGCGCCCTACAGACGAGCCAACCAAAAGTGCACCAACCAGGCCAGGACCTTGCGTGAAGGCAACACCGTCAATTTCAGAAGATGTTGTATTTGCATCTGCCATTGCTTTTTCAATAAGTGGAATGATCTTTCTAACATGATCACGAGAAGCAAGTTCAGGAACAACACCACCGTAATCGGCATGTAGTTTTACCTGGCTGTACAATTCGTGTGACAACAAACCTTGCTCGTCGTCATAAACAGCAATTCCCGTTTCATCACAAGATGTCTCAATTCCTAGTATTCGCATGGGAACACCCCTATTTGGCAATGTTATCTCTGTAAAATGAGCATTAGATTTTTCTGGCGATCTGAGGCGATCATCATTATGATCCCGCCGCGATCAAAATATTACCCCATGTAAATCCTATTTGTTTCATCTTGTTGATGTAGGTTTATTTAACATTTATTGATGTTTTTCAGCTATTAACACCGACAAGAGCAATAAGTTTATTTGGGATGCCCATTAGTTTGGGCGCAGAGTTTACCTTTAATCCCATGCTCTTGGAATGGCATTAGAGGGGTAAATGCACAATATTGGCTAATTTTTAGCAATTCATCCTTTACATTCTCTGTAGATATGATTAGAATTTCGCACCATTTTTAACCCGGGTGGCCTTTTTAGCGCACAATTTTACCCGGATTTACACAGTAAAAGTTTTGAGGTGAGTGTTTAATGCCTATCGTTAAAGTTAGAGAAAACGAGCCGTTTGATGTGGCGCTGCGTCGTTTTAAGCGTTCTTGTGAAAAAGCAGGTGTTCTTTCTGAAGTTCGTCGTCGTGAATTCTTCGAAAAACCAACTTGGGAACGCAAGCGCAAGAAAGCTGCTGCTAAGAAGCGTCATCTTAAGAAGCTAGCTCGTGAAAACGCACGTCGCGTAAAACTCTACTAATATAGGGTTAAGTAACGAGTCTGAAAGGTGTTGCAATTGCAGCACCTTTCGTGTTTCTGGGCCTCTGAAATTTTTGTGTCGCATTCTATTTAAAATAAATATTCGATATAAACAGGCCTCTAATTGCACAAACCTTATGTGCTGCTGACTCTGTTATGTATTAGACGCTTGTAATACACTTAATGTAAGTTCACCTAGCGCTATCGCTTGATAACGAAAAAAACAGGAAATATCATGGCACTAATTGATGACTTAAAAGACGCGCAGAAAGATGCAATGCGCGCCAAAGACAAGCTTCGTCTTGGTACAATTCGCATGGCACTTGCAGCAATCAAACAAAAAGAAATCGACGAACAAATCACCTTAGATGACAGTGCCATCTTGGCCGTTCTCACTAAGATGGTTAAGCAACGCCAAGACGCTGCTTCTCAGTTCGATGCAGCCAACCGCGAAGACCTTGCTAGTAAAGAGCGTGAAGAAATTACTTATATTGAAGTTTTTCTCCCTCAGCCATTAACTGACGATGAGCTTAACAGCCTGATAGACGATACTATGGCAGCCACAGGTGCATCAGGTATGCAAGATATGGGTAAAGTCATGGGCACACTGAAGCCACAAGTGCAAGGTCGTACCGATATGGGTGCACTAAGCGCAAAAATAAAGGCGCGCTTAAACGCCTAACGCTTTTGACAATTATAATGTTGATGGCTAACCGTTCATTATGAATGAGCAAAGCGGTTAGTCGTTCTCATTTACCCACTTCCCTGTTAAAGTGCTTACCTGACAACAGTAACTTTGTTCTACGTGTAAATATCCCTCATGGCTGGAAAAATACCTCGCGACTTTATTGATGACCTACTCTCTCGAACCGATGTAGTAGAAGTTGTCGATAGCAGAGTTAAGTTGAAAAAAGCAGGGAAAAACTACCAAGCCTGTTGTCCCTTCCACAATGAAAAAAGCCCTTCATTTACCGTAAGCCAAGACAAACAGTTCTACCATTGTTTCGGCTGTGGAGCTCATGGCAATGCCATATCGTTCATCATGGAGTTCGATAGATTAGAATTCGTTGAAGCCATTGAAGAGCTGGCGCGCTATCACGGTCTAGAAGTACCGCGAGAAAAAGGCAGTCGCCCTGCGATGAGCGAAGAAAAGCGCCAACAGCAGCAAGACGACTATGCGGTAATGGAACAAGTAACCCGCTTTTTCCAACAACAGCTTCGTCAAAACAGCAATAGCGCAAAAGCTATTGAGTATTTAAAAAATCGCGGTCTTAGTGGCGATATCGTCAAGCAGTGGGAAATTGGTTACGCACCTGATAGTTGGGACGCACTTCTAACTGCATTTGGTACTGATCCACAGCGCATCAAACAACTTGTAGAGCTAAAGTTGGTTAATCGAAATGACCAAGGAAGAACCTATGACTTTTTCCGCGATCGCATCATGTTTCCTATTCGGGACAAACGCGGTCGCGTGGTGGGCTTCGGCGGACGAGTTCTCGATGAGGGTGGTCCCAAATACCTGAACTCTCCTGAGACGCGTATTTTCCATAAAGGCAGTGAATTATTTGGCTTCTATTCTGCCCGTCAACACAATCGAAACCTCGATACTGTAGTTGTGGTTGAGGGTTACATGGACGTGGTCGCATTAAGCCAATTTGACATCAATATTGCGACCGCTGCACTTGGTACAGCAACCACGCCAGAACACATTCAAATGTTGGTACGTGCAACATCGCACATTGTGTGTTGCTACGATGGCGATCGCGCAGGAAGAGAAGCGGCTTGGCGTGCGTTAGAAAATGCCCTTCCTGCCTTAAAAGACGGCGTGCGGTTATCCTTCTTATTTTTACCTGACGGCGAAGACCCCGATACCATGGTGCGTCAAATAGGTAAGGAAGCCTTTATGACAATGCTTGATAAAGCTACTCCTTTATCACGCTTTTTCTTTGAGAACTTGCTAAAAACTCATAATGTTGGCACACCTGAAGGGAAAATAGCGCTAAAAAAAGCAGCCACGCCACTGATTGAAAGCACACTGGGTGACGACCAAAAGCAAATGTTATTAGAAGAACTGGCCAAGCACACCGGCGAGTTTGATCGTTTCAAACTACAGCAAGACATTTCCAGAGCCAATAAGGGAACAAAGCCTGGCTATTCACCCAACAGAAATCAGGTAAACAAGCCCAAATTGTCACCTCTTCGCATGCTTATTCGTCTTTTACTTGATAAGCCCGCTTTAGCCAGCCAATGCGAGGACGTTCAAATCGGTATCTTTACAGGTAGTCAAGCGGCAGGAATGGATTTACTGAGAGATATTCACGCCTATTGTTTATCCAACCCGCGCGCTAATACTGCGCAACTTGTTGAAAATTTCCGCGACCATCCCCATTCTACTACTATCGCGAAATTATTGTTGCAAGAGCATTTAGTCAAAGACGAAGACGCCGAGCGAGTTTTCAATGACAGCTTTGCACGCTTGCTCGATGGACATTTTGATAGTCGAATTGAAACCTTAATTTCACGCTCACGGGTTCAACCGCTAACGCAAGCGGAAAAAGAGGAACTGACCCTGTTGATGAGGGAAAGACAAAAAGGCTAGGTGTTTAGTCCATTTGGTTGGACTGCCAGTTTTGTGTGAAACCACCATTTAAGATGAAGAACCACTAATTTAGCTACAAACAGGCTTTGATTAGAAGGACATAAGCTCAAATAGTGGCTAAAAAATCAGCCACCAATCTGGTCAAACACCCCTTTATTCTGCTATACTGGCTAATTCGCTGTAAGTGTGTGTATCTTTAGGTAGATAATACAAAAACGAACATAATTGCAGCAACATAAGTATCAAAAACATCGCCGAAAGTAACGGGCAGAACCAAACCCGAGCAGATGTGCATCGCAAATGAAAGCGTTATCGCAGCGTGGCATCGAGCATAAGCGGCCTTGAAGAGCAGTACTACAGCAGATAAGGGAACATACAACAACGTGTGTTGTCTTTTTTATTGCAAACTAATTGAATGTGAGAAGTGTAGGTTATATGGCGCAAAGCAAGCAGTCTCAGATTAAACTCCTGATTGCAAAAGGTAAAGAGCAAGGTTACTTAACCTTTGCAGAAGTTAACGACCACCTGCCGCAAGATATTGTCGATTCTGATCAAATCGAAGACATAATCCGCATGATTAACGACATGGGAATTCAAGTTTCTGAATCAGCTCCTGATGCAGATGAACTTCTCATGCAAGAAGCGAATGCTGACGAGGACGCTGCTGAAGCAGCAGCCCAGGCACTCGCTACTGTAGAAAGTGAAATTGGCCGTACTACCGACCCTGTGCGTATGTACATGCGTGAAATGGGTACCGTAGAACTTTTAACACGTGAGGGTGAGATTGAAATCGCCAAGCGTATTGAAGACGGTATCAACCAGGTTCAATGCTCTGTCGCAGAATACCCGGAAGCCATTACGTATCTACTCGACCAATGGGACCTTTACGAAGCTGAAGAAATTCGTCTTAGTGACATTATTTCAGGCTTTGTTGACCCTAACGACGAACAAGATTTGGCTCCAACTGCAACGCACATTGGCTCAGAGTTATCTGAAGAAGAATTAGATGACGAAGATGACGATAGCGACGACGACGATGACACCGACGAGGACGATAGCGGTGTAGATCCGGAACTAGCGCGCGAGCGCTTTGCTGAACTCCGTGAGCAATACATAAAAACTCGCGACGTCATCGAGAAAAAAGGTCGAGCACACGCTGATTCACGTGATCAAATCAACGCATTGAGCGATGTGTTCAAAGAATTCCGTCTAGTGCCTAAGCAGTTTGATCGCATGGTAAGAAACATGCGTGAAATGATGGACAAAGTACGTATTCAAGAACGCCTTGTTATGAAGTATTGCGTCGTTAACGCAAAAATGCCGAAGAAAGATTTCATCAAGGCATTTGCGGGTAACGAAACATCTTCTGAATGGCTACATGCTGCAATTCAGTCTGGTGCACCATACTCAGCAGAATTGGTTATCAACCAAGAAGAAATTGAGCGCAGCATCAGCAAGATGAATCAAGTAGAGCAAGAAACTGGCTTGGTTATCGCTGACATTAAAGACATCAACCGTCGTATGTCAATTGGTGAAGCGAAAGCTCGCCGTGCGAAAAAAGAAATGGTTGAAGCTAACCTTCGTCTTGTTATCTCAATTGCGAAAAAGTACACCAATCGCGGACTTCAATTCCTAGACCTTATTCAAGAAGGTAACATTGGTCTAATGAAGGCTGTTGATAAATTTGAGTACCGTCGTGGTTACAAGTTCTCGACTTATGCAACGTGGTGGATACGTCAGGCAATTACTCGTTCAATAGCAGACCAGGCTCGTACAATTCGTATCCCGGTACACATGATTGAAACGATTAACAAACTTAACCGTATCTCTCGTCAAATGCTACAGGAAATGGGTCGCGAGCCTACTCCTGAAGAGTTGTCAGAGCGTATGTTAATGCCTGAAGACAAAATTCGTAAAGTACTTAAAATTGCGAAAGAGCCAATCTCGATGGAAACTCCCATCGGTGATGATGAAGATTCACATCTTGGCGACTTCATCGAGGATAGCACCATTATTCAGCCCCTCGATTCAGCAACAGGTGGTAGTTTGAAAGACGCGACACAAGAAGTGTTAGCAGGTCTTACAGCACGTGAAGCCAAAGTACTTCGTATGCGTTTCGGTATTGATATGAACACCGACCACACACTAGAAGAAGTGGGTAAGCAGTTTGACGTTACTCGTGAGCGTATTCGTCAGATTGAAGCGAAAGCACTACGTAAGCTTCGCCACCCTAGCCGCTCTGAGCAGCTTCGCAGCTTCTTGGACGAGTAGGCCACTTGTATTACTTGTGATGAGAAAACGAAAATCCCCAGCATGGCTGGGGATTTTTTTATATTTTGAAAAAAGCCTCGATATCAAAGGCGTTTTTAGATTGCTACCTTTACTCTAAGTTGCTTTCTACACTCTAAATTGCTTCGCAATTGACTCCAAATGCTGTGCAAGGTCGGCAAGTTCATTACACATGCTACCTAGCTCGCCAGAACGGTTTGCCGTTTGCTCGGTACGCTCGTGGATCTCATCAACATGACGCACAATATCAATGGCTACAGAGCGTTGTTCTTCAGTATTTTGAGCGATCTGCTCATTCATCTGATTAATCCGCCCAATTGTACTGGTAATAGTTTCAAGACTACTTCCTGCATGGTTAGCCGTTTCCACACTACTTGTTGCTTGTTCTGTGCCTCGTGCCATCACTTCTACCGCCGAGTGCGCAGCATTTTGTAGCTGCTCTATCGTGTTCTGAATTTCTTCGGTGGATTGCTGTGTACGTGATGCCAAGGTGCGTACTTCATCTGCAACCACAGCAAAACCTCTGCCTTGTTCACCAGCGCGAGCGGCCTCAATGGCAGCATTCAGGGCTAGTAAATTAGTTTGTTCTGCAATGCCTTTGATCACATCTAACACAGAGCCCACTTTATTTGAATCTGCTTCCAAGCGTGCTATGACATCGGCCGTTTCGCGCACGTTATCCGCTAGTTGTTGAATACTTGTTACTGTCTTTTGAACAATCTGACGACCTTCGCTTGCTGCGTTGGTTGCTTCATTCGCATCACCGGCAGCTTGTGCAGCACTGTGAGCAACGCCATCAACGGAACCGCTCATCGTATCTACCGCACGCTTTGCATTAGTTGCAGAGAGCTGTTGAACATCAATTGTGCGCTGTGTCTCTTCTGTTACACCACGCAAATTCTGCGCAAGGTTTGACAAGGGCAAACTTGCTTCTACGACGTCTCGTACCACACCTTGTAGCTTATCCATAAATTGGTTAAACCAATACACTAGGTCACCAATCTCATCTTCGCTTTTTGTCTCAATACGAACAGTGAGGTCACCATTCTCTTGTGCGATATCTTTAAGCGAACGTACAACATCATCAATGCTTTGTTTGATGCCTCTAACGATAGGTACCGCGGTAGCAAACAGTAAAACAGTTACGACAATAGCCAACACTATACCCGTACTGATAAGTGACGTGTTCGCCGTATCGGTGTCTTCAAATGCTTTTTCAAAAGTAATTTTTTGCTCATCACTAAAACGAGTCATAGCCGCGATAACACCGTCGTAAGACTTGTTCATTTGCGCTGACAACTCACCTATACGGCTGAAGTCAGCTGTGCCGTCCACCATAGACTGAGACACCTCAAAGGCCACTTTAAAGTAGTCATCAAAGCCAGATGCTATGCGAGAGATCTCAGGGCGGAAGTCGGAACTAATACCAGCTATTTGATTAAGGTTCGCTTTAGCTTCACTGGCTAAATCTTGCGCCATAGCAAGTGTATCTTGATCGCCGGTTGTCACTGCGCTGGCTAATGTATCGCGTACCTTTTGCATTTCTACCAGTGCAGTGGCAGAGATTTGCAGAGCTGGAAATTGAACTTGCTGTACTTTTTCAAGTGTGGCGCCGTTATTAAGAGCGGTGTAGACAGTTATAAGTAAATAGATAATAAAACTAATTGCCGCTATGCCAGGTATAAGAAATATCTTACTTGCAATAGGCATTTTTTTAAGGAAATTCATCTGCTATGTCACCGTTTTTTAATATCGCTTAGCTATAACTCAGCCAAACAAAATTACCCCTGTTCTACTTTATCTTATTAATAACGCAAAACTTTAGCGAAAATACACACTACTATCTTTAAAATAGTAGTGTGTAGCAACAAATTCGAAACTAGGTGTTAAAAGGTATAGTTAACACCAACCTTTAATAAGGTTGCATCATTTGCATCATCTAGGTCATCTGAGTACCAGGTTACATCAGCTTTTAAAGCAAAACCCGGTTCCACATCGTAACGCAAACCAGCTGTCACTGCAGATACCTCAAACTTTTGTTGCGTCGCAATACCTGTAGCGCCTTGGTAAATAGCAGACCAAGTGGCATCTGTTACTTGATCACCAGTTGAAATAGACGATGGTAAAGCGGCAACTAATGCGAGTTGATCAGCATTGTCAGCTTCTTCCACTTCATAAGTAATGTGTGGTGTGAATTTTCCTAAGCGCATGCCTGCCGTTACATACCACGCTTTGTTGTCGGCAATAACAGACCCATCAACTTCTGTTTGGGTAAATTCTGCGCCAACAAACCAATCGTATTTGTCGATATCGACAGCAACTTCAAAAAACGTTGCCGGTATCTTCATCTACGCTGAAACCCGTTGCAGATGAAGCCGCAGCCGGAATAAGCGGAGCGAATTGCGCCATACCCGCAATGAAGGTGTCAAACTGCTCGTTTTCCGCACTCGTTTTGCCTCTACCAACCAACGTTCTTGCGCTAAACCAATCTCTTGTGACTTCAAAAGAAACAGCCACCACATTTTTTAACTCTAGCGCTGCTGGTGTACCTGAAATAGTAGTATCAGTTTCAACACGTCCTGCGGTTAACTGAACACCATACTCCCAATCGCCAGAAAAGTTACTGTAATCAACTCGTACACCATCGATATTGTTGAAATCAATGCCATACACAGCATCTGGTGGCGTTAGCCAATGATATGAGTAGCCGATATCAAGTGATGATGAGTACTTAAATAACGGCATACGTAAACGACCTGCGCTAATATTCGTGTTGTTATTCACGGCATAGGTCATGTAAGCCCATTCGAAATCCGCGTCATAATCGTCTTTACCGCGGCCTACTAGCTGTGCTGTTGCAGAGAGTTTATCACTGACTTCTCCGCGTACTTGAAGACCAAATACACTTGCAGGGTCGAAGCTAAAATCACTGTCATAATCATAAACAGTTTCATTATCGTCCAGTGTCATGCCACCAATAAGGTTTGCGAAACCATTAATCTGAACGTCTGCAAGCGCAGGTGCTGCCAATAGGCTAGCCATAGAAAAAATAGCAAATCTGGTTTTCATGCTTGTTCCTTTCATTCTTTATTGACGATAGATTAAAACGTCGCGACTACGCGTACGCTATCGTTGACTGCGCCCGCATCAACATAACCGATTGCATTGGCGCTGCTCGCAACAGCAGAAACAACATCTGCGTCACTGGCCAGTGCTTTTGGGGGTTGACCTTTACCGGTAAAAACGAGTTTTGACCAAAACGCAGTTAACTGAGCGGCAGATTTATTGAGCACTTTACCGTTGAATTCATCGGTGGCCGGTTGGCCTTCAGCAAGTGCGATGGGTTCGGCTTGCGTGCCATTTGGGAACGCTTTAGCCTTATTTAAAAACAGACGACTAATGCTATCTTTATCTAGTGTGTCTCCGTTGCTTGGATGGACAATAACGGCGACGTCAGCAAAAGCAACGTTGCAGCATAAACTTGCTGCAAGTATCCATTTTTTCATGGTGTGTCCTCGTGTGTTTATTGGAATGCTTGCGATTGTAGTAATAGTTCTATTACCTGTGACGTGCGAGGTATTCGCAATCACTTGAGGTTACTATTTTTATTATTACTTACCTGCCAATCGCCAATAACCAAGTAAGTATTAGTCACAAATGACATATTCGCCAATTAAAACAAAAAATTTTAATGTCTAAAAATTAGCTATTTATACAAGTGTTTGAATTTTTCGCGCAGTGTAGAGGAAGGAAATGTTTATTCAAGTATACAATTGTCTAATAACTACAAGAGGCACTGCACTTATCAATTACTTTTCTCACCTTAGTGTCAACACAAAAGGCAACTTTAGTCACAAATTACAATAGGTTACATAAAAGAAACACAACAAGAATAAGTCATATGGCATAAAGAATAAAAATAATTGGAATAATTTTGAATACCCTGCCATGCAAGTTATATACGTAAAGCCAGTATGATTAACCGTAGTTTTAGATCAGGTACCCGACATGTATGCCATCTAAACTTAAGTACCTGTGCTGCTGTACGTGATTTATAAGATATTTGTAGGTTGTAACCGCAACGCTGTAATTGGCGCATGTAGGCTTTGTGCCGTGCTCGTTCACTTCACACAGTTTGGCGCGAACGAGCACAAAACTTGATTATTCGCCTTTTTTATAAGGAATTTGCTTTTCTAGCGTTTCAATTTCTATGGTGCGTTTAAGTGGTGAGCCCGTATTTCTGGCAAGCCAACTGTATGCAGTAGGCACCACATATAACGTCATAAAGGCAGAAACCAAAACACCTGAGAATATGACCATACCTATTACCATTCTACTCTCTGCTCCTGGACCGCTTGCAAGTACAAGTGGTAAAGAGCTAAACACCGTAGTAAAGCCTGTCATAACAATCGGACGTAAACGCTGAGCTGCGGCACGTTTTAGTGCATCTTCAAACGCCATTCCCGCATCGCGAAGCTGATTTGCAAACTCAACAATTAGAATACCATTTTTAGCTGCAAGTCCGATGAGCATAACCAGCCCTATTTGGCTATAGATATTAATGGTCATGTCGGAGAAAAACAGCCCAATGTATGCACCAACTAATGCTAACGGCACCGTTAACATGATTACCAATGGATGCACCCAACTTTCAAATTGCGCCGCAAGTATTAAATAGGTGACGGCTAGGGCGAGTAGAAATACATAAACAAATGAGTTTCCAGCTTCGTGATATAACTGAGACTCACCTTTATAATCGATAGACACATTATCTGGCAATTCAGTGCGAACAATATCTTCTAAATACGCTAGTGCCTGCCCCAATGTATAACCGTCTGCTAAATTTGCAGAAATTGTTACGGCGCGCATGCGGTTATAGCGATTTAACTGAGCAGATGTTGCTTGTTCTTCAAAAGTAAGCAAGTTATCCATAGGGATAAGCTCACCGGTACGCGCGGAACGCACATATAGATTATCAATGCTGTTAGGGCTTCTGAAGTCTTCCTCTATGCCTTCCATGATAACGTCATATTCTTCCCCTCTGTCGAGGAATGTCGATACGCGGCGTTGCCCTAACATCACTTCTAATGTACCACCAATATCACTGATAGATACGCCCAAATCAGCTGCACGATCTCGGTTAATTTTCACTAATAATTGTGGTGACGTTTCTTTGTAGTCTGAATCCAGACGCACCAAATTAGGATTTTCGCTGGCCTTTTCAAGTACGGTATCACGCCATGCAACAAGGTTTTCATAAGTATCACCTTGCAGTACAAATTGCACTGGACGGCCAAAGCCACCACCAGATATACCACTTCGCATAATCGCAAAAGCCCTCACATCTGGTACGGCATTTAGCTTAGCACTGACTTCATCCATGAGCTCAAAAGTGCTGAAATCGCGTTCATCCCAATCAGCCGAGCCAACAATGGCTATACCTGCATTTCCACCGAAGCCCGGTGTTCTTACAAGTAGTCGATTGATCTTACCACTCTCACGGTAAGGCATTAAGATGTCTTCGATTTGCTTTAGGTTGTCTGCATTACTCTCGAAGCTAGCCCCTTCTTGTGCATTCATCAAAATAAAGAAGTTACCCCGATCTTCTTTTGGCACGAATTCACTGGGTACTTTTTCGGATAGCTGTACAACGGCAACAACAGCGACTGCCAGCAACAACAACATCAGAATTGGTTGGTGAAGACTTTTACCCAAACTATTAAAGTAACGCGTTTCTAGGGCATTAAACCGTGCATCCATCCAGCTACCAAAACCCGATGAACGCTCGCGCTTTTTGAGTATTTTCGATGCCATCATGGGTGACAATGTTAGTGCAGTAAAACTAGAAAACGCCACTGCCGCAGCAATAGCTAGGGCAAATTCAGTGAATAGTCGCCCAATATTGCCTTCTAAAAATACCAAAGGCACGAACACGGAAATCAGGACTAAGGTGGTAGCAATTACAGCAAACCCAACTTCTTTAGCTCCGCGATAGGCCGCTAGTATTGGTGGTTCGCCCATTTCAATACGACGATATATGTTTTCTAAAACCACAATAGCATCGTCAACAACCAAACCTATGGCCAATACCATTGCAAGTAAGGTAAGCAGGTTTATTGAGAAACCCAGGGCATACATAACAATAAAGGCCGCAATAATAGAAATTGGTACGGTTACAGCGGGAATAAACGTTGCTCTTATGTTACCGAGAAAAAGATAGATAACGATCACGACCATTAACATGGCAATGGCTAAGGTTTCATAAACTTCATCAATGGACGCTTCTATGAAAACCGAAGAGTCGTAACTCGGTACAATAAAAATGTTGTCCGGTAACGTGGCTTCTATCCTTTCAATTTGTGCTTTTGCTGCACGAGCTACATCAAGGGTATTGGCTTTTGACTGTTTAATAATACCCAACCCTATCATATTCACGCCATCGCCACGAAACTCGGTTTCGTCATCTTCTGCGGTTAATTCCACATTGGCAATTTCGCCTAAGCGCACCAAATAACCATTGTCACCAACCGCAACAGTCAGTGCAGCAAAGTCTTCAGGAGATAAAAAGGTTCTAGCAACACGTACTTCAAAGTTTCTGTCTGTCGATTCTACTTCACCGGCAGGAAGCTCCACGTTTTCAGCGCGAATAACCCGTTCTACGTCACTGACGGTTATGCCCCTTGCCGCCATAGCATTACGATCAAGAAATACTTTCATGGCATAGCGTCTGCCGCCGCCTATTTGCACACGTGCAACACCGTCAACAATAGACAAACGGTCTACTAAGAAACGTTCAGCGTAATCAGTAAGTTCCATGGTATTAAGATTAGTACTTCTCAAGTTGTACCACACTACTGCACTTTCATCAGAGTTGGCTTTTGACACCTCAGGTGGATCGGCCTGATCTGGCAGGTTATTCAAGGCGCGACTTACCCTCTCTCTTACGTCGTTAGCAGCTGCATCAATATCACGTGACAACTTAAACTCTATCGTGATGTTCGAACGCCCATTACGCGATGTAGAGGTAACATTCTTGATACCTTCAATACCAGAAATTCGGTCCTCTAATAACTGAGTTATACGTGTTTCAACAATGTTTGCCGATGCACCTGTATAGTTTGTAGAGATTGATACAATGGGTGGGTCGATATCTGGGTATTCTCGCAGTGACAACATTGAAATTGCCACCACTCCAAAAATAATCAGCAATAAATTTATTACCGTAGCGAAAACGGGGCGCTTTACTGAAACGTCAGACAATAACATCGCAGAGCTCCTCTTATCGATTCAGAACATTAACTGGCGATTGGTCGCGCACGCGCAAGGTACCTTCCGTAATTACTTCATCACCCTCTTGCAAGCCCCCAATTATTTGCACAACACCGGGTCTGCGCTCGCCTATTTGGACTTCAGTTTGAACTGCGACATTATCTTGTACTACGTAAACGTATTGCTTGTCTTGCACTGGCACCAGCGCTTTCTCTGGCAGTACCAGCGTTTCTAATACACGTTTTTCCACTACAACCGTTAGTAACATGCCCGGACGTAAACGCTCATCGGTATTATCAATTATTGCTCTTACGCGAATAGAACGGCTGATTGGGTCTAATCGGGTATCAATATTGCTGATAGTACCTTCAAATGCTTCACCTAGATAAGCGATGGATGAAGCTGTGATCCGCTGCCCTTTTGCCACACTGGCTAGGTGATTCTCAGCAATGTTAAAGTCTACTTTCACCACACTGATATCATCTAATGTGGTGATGCGGGTGGCGGGTTGCACTAATGAACCAATGCTGATTTCACGATTTCCCAGCAATCCACTAAACGGCGCCCTTACTTCCAAATCTTTCAGTTGCGCATTGGCAATGTCTAACTGAGCTTCTAACGCTTTCACTCTTGCTTGCTGTTCATCAAGAAGTTGCTCTGAGGTGGCGTTAGATTGACGAAGATCTGCAATACGAGAAAACTGACGTTTTGCTTCATCTATATTGGCTTTAAGCTCGGCGACACGCGCGCGTTCTTCCGTATTATTTAGTTGAACCAGTAGTGCCCCTTGTTGCACCTTGTCACCATCTTCAAAATTAATTTGTTTTATGGTGTCTGTAACTTGCGCAGTAATACTAACTGACTCATTGGCAATAGCAGTACCTAAAGATTCAATGGTAATAGGAAAGGTTTGCGTTTTTACCATCGCGGTTTTGACTGGCGTAGAGCGCTGCCCTTGTTGCCCAACCACCTCTTCACTGGGTAAATTCAAATAGACAACCACAGCGACCAGCAATACAACCCCAAGCAACAATGGCGAAAATAGAGTACGTGAAGACATAACCTTTCCTATAGGTAAAATGATAACCTATCGTGACACTGATAGGCTTTAGACGTGCTTTAGGGTTATGCTTACTGCAAACCTAACCTCGATTTATGCACGATATGTTATTGTTTTAATTTATTAGAACGTGATGAAGGTTGCAGCTTGCACACACATCATCAATCTTTACATTTGTTACGAGTATTTTACCTAATTCGATGTCATTCTTTTTGCACTTATCAGCTATTTTAGCGGTTTTAACGCTTTTCGCCTGCTCACCTTCTGAGCCCTTACCGCCTGAGTGCAGAACGGTGAATATGCAAGACCTTCCACCAAACAACGTCAATTTCCCTTTAGATAGCGAATTTAATGCAGCTGCATGCGTAATCAAGACACAAGAGCAGGTGCTGCTTATTAAGAACAAGTACTCTGACAAACTTGATTTACCCAAAGAAAAGAGAACCAATACACTCTCTGCTGCGTGTATTGCACATCGTGGGGCCTGGACTCAAACGGGTTTTAACGTAGAGGTGAATGAGTATTTAGGTGTAACAAACGAAGGGGTATTGTTATTCAACTGTAAGGTTGATGCCGGATTAGACACTTTATCAAATAGTTTTTCACCCCCAGAGTGGGTCAAGCAACATGTATTATCACTGGAAAAAGTGAGCCCGTTTTTGCTTGACCATGACGCCATGCACAACGCCGATGACCTTATCCCTTTACGTGATGGTTATACAAAATTGAATAAGTAAGACGTTTTGATTAGATGATTGCAATCACAAAGCATTGTTCATTAGGTAGGGTATTGGTAAATTGTGACATTGGTTTTTAAAGGAGAAGCGACTTGTTTTCATTGCAAACGTTAAGCCTCAAAGGCAAAGTATCAGAAGAAGAGTGGCAAACACGTGTTGATTTAGCCGCCTGCTATCGCTTGGTGGCAGATATGCGCTGGGGCGATTTAATTTATACCCATATATCTGCAAAAGTCCCGGGCACACAACACTATCTGGTAAACGCATTTGGGCTGACCTTCGATGAAGTAACGGCATCAAATCTGGTCAAAGTTGATCTAAACGGTAATATTCTTGATGACACCCCCTATGGTATTAACCCAGCCGGTTTCACTATTCACAGTGCCATTCACGAAGTTCGTCACGACGCTCAATGTGTTATCCACTTACACACTTTAGCAACCATTGCTGTCGCTTCTGTTAAAGGCGGCCTCAAACCATGGAGCCAGTACTCCCTGTTTTCACTTTCCTCGCTGTCTTATCATAGTTATGAGGGCCTTGCGGTTAATGACAGTGAGAAGCTACGTTTACAACAAGATTTAGGCGAAACCAATCACATGTTGTTGCCCAATCACGGCGGTTTAACATTGGGACCAACCGTAGGTGATGCGTTCATGCGCTTTTATGATTTGCAAAGGGCCTGCGAAATTCAAGTTGCACTCATGCAATCGAACGATGAAAAAATTGAGATACCACAACCTATTATTGACGGCATTTACGCGCAAGCCAACGTGGTGCACAGCGGCGAAACCGGTGGTCAAAAAGCGTGGCCAGCTATGTTGAGAAAAGCCTACAAGCTAGATCCGAGTTTTTGCGAATAACCTTTTAGAACGGAATAGTACTTTACGATGAAAGTAACCAAAGTAGAAATATTTGATATTGAGTGCCCTAAACGCCCCCAGTGGAACCCTGTTTTTGTAAGGGTTTACACCGATGAAGGTATAACTGGCGTTGGTGAAGCCGGTTTGGCTTATGATTGGGGTCATAGTGCAGCAGCTCACATGATAAAGGAAATTGCCGAAGCCATGCTCATTGGGTTTAACCCTTTCCACACGGAGTTATTGTGGTCACGCATGCTGCGCGAAGGCTTTTGGGGATTAGGTGGCGGCCCTGTTATTTATGCGGCCATGAGCGCAATAGATACCGCACTTTGGGACATCAAAGGTAAGGCACTAGGCTTGCCTGTGTATGAATTATTAGGCGGTAAAACAAATGGCAAACTACGCAGTTATGCCAGCCAGCTTCAGTTCGATTGGGACAAAGAAGTTACTAAACTAAATGACCCTGCGGACTACGCAAGAGCAACAGAAAAAGCCCTAAAAGAGGGTTATGATGCAGTAAAAGTTGACCCTATTGTTTATGACAAAGACGGTAATACCCATTTTGATAGAACCAAGTTATTCACCAAACCTGAACTAAAGCTTTTCAAAGCGAGGCTTCAAGCCATTCGCGATACCATGGGTGAAGATGGTGACATCATATTTGAATGTCATAGTTTGTTAGGTGCCTCTACCGCTATTCAACTGGGTGATATTGTAGAAGAAATTGGTTGCTTGTATTACGAAGAGCCAGTGAACTACTTGAACTCAAAACTGCACGACAAAGTTGCTAGAAATGTAAACGTGCCTATTGCAGGTGGCGAGCGTTTATATCACAGATGGGACGTACGCCCTTACCTGGAAGACCAGTCTCTTGATGTGCTCCAACCTGATGTCGGCTTATGCGGTGGCTTTACTGAAGCGAAAAAAGTATGTGACTACGCAGATATTTACGATGTGCGTATTCAAGCGCATGTGTGCGGTGGGCCAGTAGCAACGGCAGCAAGCTTGCACCTTGAAACGGCCATTCCTAACTTCTTAATCCACGAGCACCATACTTATGCGATTAAAGATTGGAATAGAGAGTTATGTATTCAAGATCCACAACCCGTTAATGGCTTTATTGAGGCACCAGATACACCGGGAATTGGCATAGATCTTAACGATGAAGTGGTATATCGCTCGCCTCATATGACAGTGACAGCGTTAAAGTAAGGTTTTAACCACACTTGACCACTCTGCAAAGCGGTACATTTTTTCGAAATTAGTTTTATCGATATTGGCCTTAAACCAATTAAGTTTAACTATTCGTAAGAAAATGTACTGCTTTTTTGTTTTTACTTTCCGTCTATGGCTTTACTCAATTTTCGTTACCTTCATTCAATTTCACTAATAATTGAGTGTATCGATATTTATCAGTACACATTTCGTTCATATCTAACGAACTTTAGACAATAAACCAAGTGCGTAGCTTGCCTATTCCAAGCGAGTGTAGAGAGAAAAAATTTAAGGCTTAGTTGAATTAAAAACATTAACTAAAAGCCGTACCATTTATGCGCATTACGTTTCAACAGCGCCTCCTGCTCAGACGTAGGAAGTATCGATACCATCTCACAATATCCTTCCCACAATTTAATGTATGGCATGCGCCATAACGACAGAGGGTAATTACTTGCCAACATAACTTGCTGAGGTGACGTTATCGATAACAACGCATCAAATAATAAATATGCCCTCTGCCACGACCATTGCCTATCTTGCATTTCGAGTCCTGAGAATTTAAACATCACCTGTTTCGTTTCACTTAATCTTCGAATGTGCTCTTTCCACATCATAAAACGAGAGCTTGAAAGCGCGAGAGGCGCAATGGCGGTATGGTTAATAGCAATACGCAAATCAGGTGTTCGCTCTAACGTTTGAAGTAGTGCTTTTACGGCTATTGAGTCAGCCACATCAAACTGAGCCTCAAATGACAAATTACGCGATGCCATATGGGCCAGTGACCAACGCACTTTTGGCGTATGTAACAAGTGGGCTGCATCATCATCAAGAATATGCCTCAGACCACTTACAGATGAATAGGCTGCAAGTGTATCTATGTGTGAATGTGCTTCACACGTATTTAAATCGATACACGCAATAGACCGAAAAGGACGCTTACAATGGGTTGTTAGAAACTGAAGCTCACGCCAAGGCCGTTGATTATCAAAGCCAGCTTCAATATGCACAAAACCTTGAAGTCGCCCTTGTGAAGCGGCATTTAGCTGTGTTTCAGTGAACTCTTTTGCTATTAGTGCCTTGTCAGACCAATACGGCGGATTTTCAGCGCGAAGCCAACCATACTCTCCAACTCCCAATGCAAACAAATGAATGTGGGGGTCGATCCAATTTGTGGTAGTTGTCATGCTTCGTTCGCTCTTTACCTACTAATATATACCGTAAACACTAATAAAGACCCTTTAACAGCATGGCCTACTGAGCGGTATAACCGCCATCTACTGCATGTAAACTTCCTGTGATAAACGCTGCTTTGTCACTACACAAGAAGTAAGTGAGCTCAGCGACATCACTTGGCTGCCCTAATCTCCCAAGAGGCTGTGCTGCAGCTTCTTCTGCTACAACCTCAGCTTTGTTCACGCCTGAACGCTCAACGTACTTATCGATAGCATTGTGAAATAAAGGCGTTTCAATTGTACCTGGGCATACTGCATTTACACGTATGTTGAAGGGAGCATAATCCAGTGCCGTTGTTTTTGCGATGGACGCCAAGGCAGATTTTGTTAGGCCATAGGCAAATGAATTGCGCTTACCGACAAAGGATTGATCTGATCCCATCACCACAATGGCGCCTGCATGTTGCTGCTTCATCAACGGTAAACATGCTTTTATTGAAGCATATGCACCTTTGACGTTAAGGCTGAACACTTTATCTAATAGCGCTTCATCTGTATCTTCAATGGTTGCAGAGACATGCATACCCGCATTGCAAACCAATGCATCTATCCGTTTGTACTGAGCGACGACTTCCTCAATAACACGCTTCACGTTCTCGACGTTGCTTACATCACAGTGATGCCAATGAGCATTATCGGGCGTATTATCAAAGTCTCTAATATCAAGATTGATTACCGTATAGCCTCGTGCTGAAAACACATTACACACCGCCAGCCCTATTCCAAGGCTACCACCAGTTACAATACAAATAGGACGTTCGTTAGTCATAGGTACTTATTATTTGGTTAACTCAAATTTGCTCTAGCATGCCAATACCATTCAGAAAATCAAGCGATGGATAAAAGCCAGCAACGCATAATACTAATCCGCATAGATCATATTTATTATTAACTTTGAGTTAACGGGCTACTCTGATACGTATTTTGTGACTATAATAGACAAAATTAAAACACTTGTTTGAAAAGGGAGTCATCTATGCCTCTGTACCATGCCCCAACGGCTGATTTTCAGTTTCTTTTGAAAGATTGGCTTGGACTTGATGCGCACTACGAAAAACTAGGAATCAGTGATTTCGACAGTGAGCTAGCCAACGAAATTATTGCACAAGGTGCGAAGTTCGCGCTTGATGTTGTTGCGCCACTAAACCGAGAAGGTGACGAAGAAGGCTGCAAACTGGAAGATGGCAAAGTGACCACACCAAAAGGGTTTGCAGAAGCGTATCAAGAATATGTTGCCAACGGCTGGAATGCCATGCTTGGTACTGCTGAATACGATGGTCAGGACCTTCCCTACACCATGGCCGTCCCTGTTCATGAAATGTTAAATGCAGCAAACTTAAGCTGGCGTTTAACCACGATGCTGACAGAAAGTGCAACACTTGCTGTAACAAAACACGCCAGTAAAGCATTAAAAGATATCTATTTAGCTAAGCTCATTAGCGGCGAGTGGACAGGCACGATGAACCTGACAGAGCCGCACGCAGGAACAGACCTAAGCCTATTAAGCACAAAAGCAGAACCGCAAAGTGATGGCAGTTACAAGGTAACCGGAAATAAAATCTTTATTACCGCGGGCGATCAGGACTGGAGTGACAACGTAATTCACTTAGTACTGGCTCGACTTCCCGATGCTCCTAAAGGCGTCAAGGGAATTAGCCTTTTCTTAGTACCGAAGTTTTTGCCTGATGCAAACAATGCCCCCGGCGAGGCGAATAGTCTATCTGTAGGCAGTATTGAACACAAAATGGGTATTAAAGCTAGCCCAACGTGTGTGATGAATTTCGACGGCGCAACTGGTTGGCTGGTAGGTGAAGAAAACCAAGGCTTGGCGTGTATGTTCACCATGATGAACGATGCTCGCTTCCAAGTTGGCTTACAAGGATTAGGTGCGGCAGAAGCTTCTTACCAAGGCGCATTAACCTATGCTCGAGAGCGTATACAATCTCGCGCCCCACAGGGCATTCAAAACCCAGAAGGCAAAGCCGATCCTATTGTATTCCAGCCCGATGTTGCACGTATGCTGTTAACACAAAAAACCCTAATTGAAGGTTGCCGAGCATTGTCTTTAGTCTATGCCAAGTACATGGATATTGAAAAATTAGGCACTGAGGAAGACAAAGAAAATGCAGAGAAAATTCTGCAATTCTTGACGCCAATTTGTAAGGCTTTTATGACTGACATGGGCCTTGAAACGACAAGTTTAGGGGTACAAGTATTTGGCGGTCATGGTTTCATTCGCGAATGGGGTATGGAACAGCTAATGCGTGATGTACGTATTAGTATGTTGTACGAAGGTACCAATGGCATTCAAGCCCTCGACCTTATCGGCCGCAAACTAACCCGTGATGGCGGTCACATGTTGGAAGCGACCTACGGTGCATTTAACGCCCTAGTAGCTGATATTGAAGATGCGCAAAGCAAAGCGAAAGCACAAGCAATTCTTGATGAATGGAAAGTCTCTTCGACCGAGTGCCTGGGGATGGATGCGACTACTGCAGCGTCAGCGGCCTGTGATTACTTGGCTTACAGTGCATACTCATTGATTGCCGTACTTTGGTATAGTATGGCGGATACTGCACAGCGTTCTGACAATGCCGTACTCGCTGCGTCGAAAGCAAAATCAAGAGACTTCTTTATTGAGCGCCTTTTACCACGCCGAGAAGCACATAAGGCAGCTTATTTGGCAGGCCCAGATAGCACAATGGCAATTTCAGGTAGCGAATTCGATTACCTGTAAGCCTTGCAATTTACTATTGCTCTAAACCAAAAACGGTCACGCTTTGTGACCGTTTTTCATTTTCATAAAGACACCGTATCGCTTTATAGTAGTTGTTTATAGCAACTCTATATCGTAGTTCTTTATAACAAATTTGCAGTGTCTTAAATAAACTCAATGCTCAGTATTATTCACTGCAACTTGTTTGGGAAACGTATCTGCAAACCAATCGTCTAACATGGCTTTTTCATAAGACAGTGAGTCGGTGCGGTGACGGCGTATATTTGATTCCATGAAGTCCATATCTTTTAGTTTTACCTCTTGCTCACTTAGTAAAACCTGACCATCTTCACTTGATAACGTGTAACTAAACGACATTCTTGGAATATCGATACGCTTAATAATACGCACATCGCTGGCCCCAGCACTTCCAAAGCCAACAAATTGACTTGGCCACACTTCACCGGCCAAATCCACATTCGTTACGGTCATCGACAACACTTGAGATTCAGGTAATGACGCAGCTAGTTCGGTAATGTACGCTTCAAGCTCTTCGAGGGTGCGATCTCTAAAACGCTTGCGCGACTCGTTTGATGGTCGAACGTCTGTGTAAGACTCTGGCTCCTCCCAGACTAGCTTCACTTCTGCTGCGTGTGGAGAATTTCCAAATACTACTAGGCCAACCATGGCAGCACAGCCAAAACTTGTAACCGTTAACAGTTTATTCACACTGACACTCCTTAAACAGCTATTGCCCGTTTTCGTTAATGTTTATCTTGCATTATCGATGACTGCTTTACAATTAGGCACAAGTGCGCACGTTTAGTTCCCGAAAAATTGGGATTTATGTCGTCGGTCTCACAATACATTGCGTGAAAGCGTTTGACCGCAAGGATATCCACAGTAATTTGCTGTACATAGGTTTGTTGATAAGGCTTTAATGGGCTTAACTGACTGTAGATTTGACTGCGTAGTTCTTCCAACTTTTCCCGTTCAGGCAACGTCGCTATTTCAACTAGCCAATCTGAGATTGAATGCTGAATGTCTTCGAACAAATATTGCGCAAACGACGACCTAAGTACGATGACCAACAAAATAATCTCTGCAGTAATTACGAAAAACCGAACCATGACATCTCATCTAATCGTTGAAAGCGGTGCACAACTTATGAAGTTTCATACACGTTTAGGGTTTCACTACTCTCAATAAAAAGCAACATAGATTCATACGCATTCACCTTCAGTAAAGTTGACAAAATCTTGCTTGTTAGTTTTAACACACTATCCTTTTTCTATGATAATAGACCGTAAACCCTCTCACTGTAAATCTGCCAAAATATACGCAAGTATACACTTCCTTTAGGCATATATTTGACGTATGACATCGCTTCCTCGTATAAAACAACATAACCTTCTAAACTTTCAGTATTGACTGAAAGTTCGAAAGGATAGACCATACCCATCATTCTTGATCTACATTAAACACGCTTTAGTTTGTACTGTTATACTAGAGCCTGTTGACCTTTGCGGTACACTTTGCTGCAAAAACGTACCACAAAGGTCAATACGCTCTATGTTATGCAGTGCACATTTGTTAGCGAAGGTTGAATTATGAACGACAAAATACCGGTTAAGAATGTAACTCCGGTAAAAGTACACAAACCCAAAGGGGCAACGGAAGGTAAACGCTACGATTCAAGAAGTCGTATTTATGTGCGTGCGGTACAGGGGCCTCTTGAGTCATTTCGCCGTTTCTTCGGTCTTTTCTTTCTCGCTCTTTTCGCTATTATTCCTTGGATTCAATACAACGGACAGCAAGCGGTACTTCTTGATATAGGTGAACAGCGCTTCAATATATTTTCTCTCACTTTGTGGCCACAAGATCTTACATTGTTAGCCTATATATTTATTGTTTCTGCGTTTGCCCTATTTTTCGTCACTACGTTTGCAGGAAGAGTATGGTGTGGCTTTATGTGTCCTCAAACCACTTGGGTGTATATTTACACTTGGTTTGAAGAAAAATTCGAAGGACCTAGAAACAAACGTATCGCTTTAGATGCGCGCCCAATGGATACCGACAAGTTTTTGCGTAAAACCGCAAAGCACACGGCATGGGTTATCGTTGCACTACTCACCGCACTTACCTTCGTGGGTTATTTCACCCCTATAGGTCAGCTATTTATCGACTTTTTCACATTTAACACTGGCTTTTGGGCAGGGTTCTCTATCATTTTCTTTGCCATTTGTACTTATGGCAATGCTGGCTATATGCGCGAAATTATGTGCACGCATATTTGTCCTTACGCACGCTTTCAATCAGCCATGTTCGACAAAGACACCTTTACGGTTTCATACAACCCTAACCGCGGTGAACAACGTGGGCCTCGCCCTCGTAAATTGAGTCACGAACAAGTCCAAGAAAAAGGCCTAGGTGACTGCATCGATTGTGCACTGTGTGTTCAAGTTTGCCCAACCGGTATCGATATTCGCAACGGCTTACAATACGAGTGCATTAACTGCGGCGCTTGTGTGGATGCATGTAACGGTGTGATGGATAAAATGGGCTACCCTAAAGGACTTATCAGCTTTACGTCCGAGGAAGAACTTTCAGGTGGTAAGACACACATAATTCGCCCTAAATTAATCGGTTACTTCGTGGTGTTGGTCATCATGATGGGGTTACTGTTTGCCAATATTTGGACCCGGAGCCCAACAGAGGTCGATATTATTCGCGACAGAAACTCGTTGTACCGCGAAACCAATGAAGGCTTAATTGAAAACGTCTATACCATCAAGGTACTAAATAAGACGCAACAAACACACACCTACACTATTTCTGTCAAAGGCTTGCCTGACTACAAATATATTGGTGAGCAAGAAGTGGTCGTAGAAGGCGGTGCGGTGTATAGCACACCAATTTCGGTTGCAACCGATGCGTATAATCTGGAAGATACGGTAACAGACATTTTTATCAGCGTTACCACATCAATTGATGGTGAGTCGGTTACGGTTGATGAACCAACCAAGTTTCTTTATCGATGACAGATTTTACATTCTCGGGCCTTAGCCCAGATACTATCTTAGATGCCCTGGAAACCCAGGGCATTTTTCTACAAAGCGGCTTACTTGCGCTGAACAGCTATGAAAATCGCGTGTATCAATTCTTGGCTGAGGACAATCAACGTTATGTAGTGAAATTTTACCGCCCTGGGCGCTGGTCTGATGCGCAAATTTTAGAGGAGCATAGCTTCGCTCAAGAATTACTTGAAAATGAAATACCTATGGCGGCGCCTTTAGCTTTAAACGGACAAACACTTCACCATTTCGACGTTGAAGGCACCGATTACCGATTTACTCTTTTCCCTTCTGTGGGTGGCCGTCAGTTTGAGAATGATAACTTAGATCAGCTCGAGTGGATGGGGCGATTCATTGGGCGTATTCATCGCGTCTCACAAAGTAAGCCTTTTCAGCACAGGCCTTCTATAGCTGTGGATAGCTACTTAGACGCCCCAAAACAAGTACTTGAACAAAGTCAGTTACTTCCAGCGCATTTAAAAACCGCATTTTTTGCAATTTTAAACCCCGTTATTGAAACCACCAAAAGTGCCTTTTGTAGTCACGATAACATTCGGCTACATGGTGATTGCCACCCGGGAAATATTTTGTGGCGAGATGGTCCCACGTTCGTTGATTTAGACGATGCCCGAATGGGCCCTGCCATTCAGGATTTGTGGATGATGCTAAGCGGCGATAGGCAACAACAACTATTGCAGCTCGACACCTTAGTAGAGGCGTATGAAGAATTTCACACCTTTGATACTGCGCAACTTTCACTCATTGAGCCGCTTAGAGCAATGCGCATGGTGCATTATATGGCATGGCTTTCACACCGCTGGGAAGATCCGGCTTTTCCTCGCGCGTTCCCTTGGTTCGCTGAAGACAAATATTGGGAAGGTCAAATTCTTGCACTTAAAGAGCAATTAGCAGCACTTAACGAACCGCCGCTTAAGCTTGGGTTTTAATCATCATTTAACTTCTATATACTTCCGTCTGCGTAGGTGCGCTAACCGCTATAGAGTTCCACAGCAGTTAGCGTTAAACGGGAAATCAGTGCGAAACTGATGCTGCCCCCGCAACGGTAAACTCATTGTCGCAAGACATTTTCTTTTCACGCGCCACTGTCTTTTAAATGCGTAATGCATTTGCAGAGATGGGAAGGCAAAAGGATCAGTGCCTGCTTAAAGCAAACCTGATGAGTAAGCCCGGATACCGGCCTGTGCTTCGCGGTATGCTCTATTACACTCAACAATCCAGCATACAACCACTTACTATCATGTGCTCGGGCGGAGCGCATTAGAGAAAACACAAATACTATGCGTACACATTTTATTCATGCAGCGGTTACCACTGCGGTACTGTCGTGCTTAAGCACCCCTGTATTATCTCAAACCCAACAAGAAAACATCGAAACGCTCACTGTGACAGGTTCGCGTCTTCCAATTCAACTCACACAGTTTCCAGGCTCAGTATCCATTCTGACGGAAAAAGACATACAAGCTTCTGGCGCAATACAATTGACCGACTTGATCCGCGGATTACCCGGTGTCAGTTTGTCTCAATCTGGCAGCCCAGGTGGCTTAACAGAAGTGCGCGTGCGCGGCAGCGAAACTAATCATTTGTTGGTGCTTATCGACGGAGTTATTGCCAATGATGTTGGTCAAGGTAGCTTGATTGATTTGGCGCACCTAACAAGTGCAAACGTACAGCGTATCGAACTTATCAGAGGCCCACAAAGTGCCCGCTGGGGTAGCGGTGCTATTGGCGGTGTACTTAGCATTACCACCAAAGCGGGCAGCTCAGCCCCAAAAGGGACTTCATTAAGTCTTTCTGTCGGCGCTGGCACGCAGGACACCTACCAAGGCGGAGTAAATGCGACATCTCACTCAGATAACGCGCAAATTTCCGCATACGTTAACTTTATGCGTACCGATGGCGACAATATCGCAAGAACAGGTGCTGAAGATGACGGCTACGACAATACTACCGCGGGTATCAACGCAAGCTATATTGCCAGCAAAGCACACCGTTTCTCAGTCAATTTACGAGCAGTTGATTATAAAAATGATTACGACGGTACCGACTTTGTTACTACTGGTCTTCCTGCCGATGCTGACAATGTCACCGATGGCAAACAACTCAGTACTAAGTTAGCTTGGGAATACTCACCAGTTAATTCAGCCTATCGCTCAGTGCTTAGCAGTCAATTCCGTCAAGACAAGAATGACAACCGCACGTCAGGTAGTGATGCGGGCGGCACCACAGGTGAGCGTATTGAGCTCAACTGGACCAATTTTTATTCCTTTGACAATTGGCAAGTGGCAGGAGGCGTAGAATATTTGCAACGCTTATTCGAACAGCGTGGTCCAGTTGATTTTGGCGATCCCAATCAAAAGCAACACGACAACACCCAAAGTGCATTTGCCGAACTAACAGGAGAACTCACTTCCTCACTTGTGGCAACAGTAAGCGCGCGTTTTGACAACAATAGCGAGTTCGACAACGCAACCAGCTATCGCACTGGTTTGAACTGGCAGTTAACGAATACCTACGCCGTTTTTGGTAGCATAGGAAAAGCGGTTAAGACCCCTACCTTCACCGAACGTTTCGGCTATTACCCTGACACATTCATCGGCAACCCTGCCCTTGAGCCAGAAACAAGCGAAGAATGGGAAGTAGGCGTAAAAGCCAACTGGCGTCAGTTTAATGGTCAAGTAAGTGTGTATGGTGCTGACCTTGAGAACGAAATTAATGGCTTTGTGTTTGTTCCTGAGTTAGGAAATTTTAGCGCCGCCAATGTAGACGGTGAAAGTGCCCGTGACGGTGTTGATGTTTCACTGGATTGGTTAGGTGACTTTGGAAAACTTAGCGCTAATTACAGCTATTTGGATGCATCTCAAACAGATGCCGGCACTACAAGTACAGAATTGCGCCGTGCTCGTCATCAAGGCTCTTTAGTTTATACCTCGAACCTTGGTACAGAGCGTTTTAGCCTATACGCTAAACTAGCCTACACTGGTACTCGCTTTGATACATTCTACCCGCCCTACCCTGCTTCAGCACAAACGCTAGCCTTGTCGGCTTATACGCTGGGAACAGTTAATATTAGTTATCAAGTTGATGAACAATGGCGAGTTTCGCTTAAAGTAAATAATGTGTTCGATACCGATTATGAAGACATTGTTGGCTACGCTGGGCAAGAGCGCCGCGCAATGCTGTCCGTAGACTATACCATGTAGATTTTATGTTGGTTTAACGCGGTTTTACACGACATAGGCTAATCATAAGCAATGCTGGCTAAGTGTTGTAAAACGTAAAGATCTGAATAAGGTTCAAATAAAGCACCGCCAATTGGCGGTGCTTTTTTGTATCCTCTCTAAATTCATGCGCTGTTCAGCTTCGCACTTATAAACTCATCCTAGTACGAACTTACGTTCATTGTGTTTTTTGGTCTGATTGTCGCGTTATTGGGCATTGTTCTAGTTAACGCGAGAAGGCTATGATAACCTCCAACTAATACCAATCTGTATAGGAGCTTTCCCACTCTAAGAGGGTAGACTCCTATGCGGATTGGTATAAAGTGCAACGCACCACCATTTTCATTTTTACTACAGGAAGCTATTTGATGAAAAAGTTTGCAGTAATGTTTGTCATGGCAATACTTATGCCTTTAACGGCCTGCGCACAAGAACCAGCGTCGAAATGGAAGGAAGGTACGCATTACACCGTACTCGATAAAGAAGCTACTGATAAACCAGTTATTACTGAATACTTCTCTTTCTGGTGTCCACACTGCTTTAAGTTCGAGCCCATTGTTGAACAAATTAAAGCAAAGAAAAGCGAAGGCACTAAATTCACTAAAGTGCACGTTAATTTCATGCGCTTTACAGGTCCAGAAGTACAAGACGACGCCACTAAAGCAATGTTAATTGCTCGTGCTATGAAACAAGAAGATGCATTGAATGGTGCTATCTTCAACTACATTCATAAACAGCGTGCATCTATTACCGGCCTTAAAGACATTCGCAATATCTTTGTAGTAAACGGTGTAGATGGCGAAGAGTTTGACAAAATGGCGAAGAGCTTTGGTGTAAACAGCATGCTACGTAAGAACCAACAACTTATTGATGACTACCGTGAGCACCTAACCGGCGTACCAAATTTCATTATTAATGGTAAGTATCAGCCAACGTTCACCTCTGACATGACATTTGATGATATCGCTGATTTGATTGTTTGGCTGTCAGAGCAAAAATAATTTACGTTTTTTGTATTTTATAATGGGCGCTTAAGCGCCCATTTTTATTTCAGGAGTACTTTCACTATGTATCCCGTTAGTGACTTAACAGATTTCATCTGCGAACTCGATAGGCTCAAAGCAGTAAAAAGGCAAATTACGCTACCCGCTGACAACAATCGACAAGAAAACTCAGCTGAGCACAGCTGGCACGTTGCCCTGATGGCTTCTGTGTTAAGCCAATATGCGCAAAAGCCAATTGATGTTACCCGCGTCATTCGTATGATCCTCATTCACGATATTGTAGAAATTGACGCAGGTGACATGTTTGCCTTTAACGCACAAGACGATCACGACGCACAAGCGCAAAAAGAACTCGATGCGGCTAAACGCATCTTTGGTTTACTTCCAACGCCTTTAAACAACGAATTGCTAAACCTTTGGTTAGAATTTGAAGAGGCCCAAACTGCAGATGCTGAGTTTGCCAAAGCCATGGATCGCGTGCTGCCAGTATTTCAAAATATGAAAGACGAGGGCGGCAGTTGGAAAAAGCATGGCATTGCCAGAGACAAAATAGAAAAGCGCAATGCACACCTTCAAACCAGTGCCCCTGCCCTTTGGGACTATGTTATGGCCCAACTTGATATTGCAGTTGAACGTGGCTGGCTAGTCAATTAGTGATTACGATATTTGTGTCTAAGAGATTAGCGGTTAAGAAATGAGCGCATAGTCATCTGGGGTATTTACGTTCATTAAACTGGGTTTAAATCTAGATGGCGTTTCAATACTTTCAGCATCTATCGCTTTTAAAATAGAGCGGATAGAGGGCGACTCATTAATAGAGGCGAGTGCTTGAAGTTTATTGTTCAAATGCTTTACATTGTATAGCACAAGGGGAAAGCACTCGTTCTCGAAATACACGCTACGTCTTTTTCTTCTGGCATGTTTAAGCAGCACACAAAGTAATTCAGGAGTCAAAAGCGGCATGTCCACGGGTAACACCAGCACAGTGTTACTCGCTCGTTCTTTTGGCTGTGGTGATGTAGTTAACGTGCTAAAACGAATAAACTGCGCCAAGGCATTTATTAACGCCGCGCCCGGCCCTCTAAATGGCACATCATCAACAAAATCGCACCCCTTTTGCCCCACATAATAAAGATTTTTGACTCCCGTATTGACCACGGTCTGTTTGGCGGTTTCCAAGAAGGTGTTATGACCTAATGTTAACGCGGCTTTGCTGCGTCCCATACGCCGTGATTGGCCACCACACAGGATAAAAGCGCTAACGTCGTCAGCGCCTTCGCCCCAGTGCTCAAAACTCGATGATGCAATCTTCATTTAAAAGCGCGTACCTACCCACATCCAGAAACGATTTGTGTCTACTTTGATATCGCCAGCATCATACGCCGCATATTTAATTCCAACATTGTACTTACCTGCAAACTTCTTAGTGTATTGAAGATTCACTTCACTACCCAAATCATCTACAGTCGCGGTACTTTCATCAGCAGAATAGTTATGATACGCCAACAGCCATTTACCGCCAGCTGCAGCGCCTGCCAAGGAGAGCTTCAAATCTTGTAAGCCTTGTTGAGGTGTTGCCAAAAAGAGATCAGCAAAACCATTAAATTTATGTAGCGTGGCCAGTGGGGTTGCAAAACCATAGAGCCCGTCGTCAGAACCCAATACTTCGTAATCAACTTTGGCAGTAATACCTGAAAACGTAGCTCCCAAATAGGCATTAAAATAAGACGCGTCAAAACTGGTTGCAGCATCACCACTGCCTGACTCACTAGTTTGAGTGGCAAACTCTGCGCCATAGGCCCAGTTCACACTTTCTGTGGTTGTTTTGCCATCATAGCTAATGCCATATGTATCCAATGCATTGTTGGTATCATTGTCTACCTCCAGTAAATAAGCGTAGGCAACAAACTTACCTATTTTCGACTGATATGCAGCGTGTAGGATATGATCTTTAGAGTCTAGGTCAGCCGCCTCTGCAAAGATACGATTGCGCTTATACAAATAACTATAGAATAGCTCTAATTCACTGTTTACTGCGTATTTGGCACTTATCGCGTCGAAGGTTTGCTTGTCTTGACGCCACGCCACGTGACCCACAAATCGGTGATCATCAAGGGTGATCACTTGACGCCCTACTCGCGCTGTAAAATTATCACTCTTGTACTGAATATAGGCTTGATCTAGCTCAGTGGTTTCTGGGTCAGCGATAACCGAGTACTCACCCACATTAAAGCCTGTAGGCCCAACCGTATATTCGTCTTGCCCCATCACAATACGACTATCCTCAACTTCAGCCGTAAACGAGAAGCCATTTACGCTGCCCGTTGAAAAGCCCAGCCATGTGCGCAACGTCAATGCGCTGGCATCTTTTACGGCATTGTCTTGGTCTACTGACTCGTAGCGGAGGTTAAAATCTGCATACGCAGATGAATTACTCAATGCATCATGAATGTCATTCGCCAATGCATGTGTGCCAAAGCTGATGAGTAAAGATGTTGAAAGTAGTTTCAAACTCATTTTGTGTAAGGTTTTCATGTTTATTCCCAATCGATATCAAATATTAAGCGCAGCATTCCCCCCCTGCTTTAACAACAAGGAAAAAAGTTACGGAAATTTAGATGGCGACTTAGCGTGTTTGAACTATTTGTCGCGTTACTATTGTCGCTTCATTCAAAGGCCGGTATGGTTAGGCGGCATCTGAATTACTTTTGTCTTTTTTCTCAGATGACACCCCATTAGCTGATTGCTTTAATGTGCTTTTGCCATGCGACGATACGGTTTCCACTTTCTTTTGTTTGTCGTAAAGAAAGGTCAGTACTTCATGTCGGTAATGGTTGTATTGTTTACTATCGGCGAGTACCAGTCTGTCGCGTGGACGTGGTAGCGCGATATCAAGAATTTCACCAACGGTTGCAGCAGGACCATTGTTCATCATCACAATGCGGTCGGAAAGTAACACTGCTTCATCTACATCATGGGTGATCATGATAACCGTATTACCCAAACTAGCATGAATCTCCATCAGTGAATCTTGTAGATGAGCGCGAGTAAGCGCGTCAAGTGCGCCAAAGGGTTCATCCATCAACAACACCTTTGGCTCCATGGCTAGAGCACGGGCAATACCCACACGCTGTTTCATGCCACCGGAAATTTCATTGGGAAATTTATCGAGGGCATGACTCATATGAACCAAGGCCAAGTTATGTAAGATCCACTCACGCATTTCACTTTTACTTTTGCCCTGCATGGTTGATTTCACTGCCAGTTCTACATTCTTGTACACACTCAACCAAGGTAGAAGAGAATGATTTTGAAACACCACAGCCCTTTCTGGCCCTGGAGAATTCACCTCACTACCATCTAGAATGACACCACCAGTGGTTGCTTGATGCAGACCCGCAATAATATTAAGCACAGTAGATTTACCACATCCACTGTGACCGATAAGGGAAACAAATTCACCCTTTTCTATTTTCAAATTGACGTTTTCAAGTGCTCTGAATGGCCCTTTAGGCGTAGGAAAGTCGATACCTACTTGGGCCAACTCTAAGTGCTTTGTAGACATAGTTTTCTCTCCTAATTTATCAGCGTAAAACGCGAGACTTATCCCAGCTAACAGCGCGCTGGACTGATAACATGCAACGGTCTAATACAAACCCAATTGCCCCAATAGTTAAAACAGCTACCATTATCCTCGCCAGTGACTCACCACTGCCGTTCTGGAATTCATCCCACACAAATTTACCTAAGCCTGGGTTCTGCGCGAGCATCTCTGCGGCAATTAAGACCATCCAACCAATGCCTAACGAAAGGCGCAAACCGGTGAAAATCATAGGAATGGATGAAGGCAAAACAATTTTTGTGAGATGAGACAACGGTGACAAACGCAAAACTTTGCTGACGTTGATAAGGTCGTTGTCTATATTAGACACTCCAACCGCCGTATTAATAAGCGTGGGCCACAAGCAACACAATGAAACTGTAAACGCTGATGTTACAAATGACTTGGAAAATGCTGGATCATCGCTCACGTAGAGCGCACTGACGACCATAGTAACCAAAGGCAGCCACGCCAATGGAGATACAGGTTTAAATAGCTGAATTAATGGGTTTATCGCTGTATAAGCAGATTTACTTAGCCCGCACAAAATACCCACAGGTACTGCGACAATTGACGCGATGAGAAACCCAACTAGTACCGTATATAGACTTGTCCAAATCTGATCCAAAAAAGTCGGCGCACCAGTGAATGCTCTTATCTTTGGAACATAGTTAGGGTCTTGTGCCACCCTTGCTGCATTACGCTCAGCTTGTCGTGTATAAAAAGCATCCGCACTCTCGCGTTGTTCAATATGCTCATTAGCAAGGGCACCTACTTGTTCCCATACTTGTGCAGGTCCAGGAAACTGCCCTAGTGAGGTATCAATACTTTTTGCAACGCCATTCCAAATGGCAAGGAACAATAACAATCCAATAATTGGGAGTAGCAGTGTCGGCGCACTTTGAAACAAGAATCCGGTAACGCCCTCTGAACGGGATGTAGCCGGTGTAAATCTTAAAATTGTGCTTATTTTGCTCATTTTATGTTCCTGATACTTGTTGAGCTTTTGAAAGCTTTAGCTCGAGAGCTTCTTTCAATTATGAGAAAGAAGCCCTGTAAGAAACGAAATTTACAACTCTGTTGTGCCTTTCAAACCAATGTTAAATTGCTCTAAGTACGCATTAGGCTGGGTACCATCAAAGGTAACGCCATCGATAAATTCACTTTGCGGTGGTTTAAAGCCTGACTCAGTAGAAAACTCTGGAAAGTCGGCCGCCTTCGCTTTTCCTTCAGCGATAAGTGCACGTGCTGCCTTTGCATAAACTTCTGGCTTATATACTTTTTTCGCAGTTTCCTTGTACCATTCATCAGACTTAGCGCTTGATATTTGTCCCCAACGACGCATTTGTGTTAAATACCAAATGGCATCGCTGTAATAGGGGTAAGTTGCGTTATGACGGAAAAATACGTTGAAATCAGGTACGTCGCGCTTGTCTCCTTTCTCGTACTCAAACGTACCTGTCATACTGTTTGCCAACACATCTTCATCGGCGCCAACATAATTACTCTTTGAAAGAATTTTTACCGCCTCTGCTCGGTTTGCATTGTTGTTTGCATCCAACCACATCGCCGCTCTAATTAGTGCTTTTACCACGCGAATATGTGTATTGGGGTATTGCTCAGCCCATGCTTGGCTAACGCCAAAAACCTTCTCTGGGTTGTTTTTCCATATCTCGTAATCGGTAATTACCGGTACGCCTATGCCTTTGAAAACGGCTTGCTGATTCCAAGGTTCTCCGACGCAATAGCCATAGATGGTGCCCGCTTCCATTGTTGCAGGCATTTGTGGAGGTGGAGTAACTGAGAGTAGTGCTTGTGCATCAATTTGCCCTGCAGTATCCCCTTTATGCGGTGCATAGTAGCCGGGGTGAATCCCCCCTGCTGCCAGCCAATAGCGTAGTTCGTAATTATGCGTTGATACAGGGAACACCATTCCCATGTTAAAAGGCTTCCCAGCACTTCGATATTCGTCGATCACTGGCTTTAGATAATCCGCTTTTATAGGATGCACAGGTTTCCCATTTTCGTGTGGAATATGTGCTTTCATTTTGTTCCACACTTCATTGGATACCGTGATGCCATTGCCATTCAAATCCATACTAAAAGCAGTGACCACGTGGGATTGCGTACCAAAACCGATGGTGGCACCAAGAGGTTGCCCAGCGAGCATATGCGCGCCATCTAGCTGTCCGTCAATAACGCGGTCTAGCAGTACTTTCCAGTTTGCCTGAGCCTCCAAAGTAACGTACAAACCTTCGTCTTCAAAAAAGCCTTTCTCATAAGCCACTGCGAGAGGCGCCATATCCGTAAGCTTTATAAACCCAAATTTAAGTTCTTCTTTCTCGGGCCAACCTAACGCCTCTTCTTGTGCGAATGCCAAAAAGGGCGAGCTAAGCAAAGACACTGACAGTGTGGTCACAATGCCTTTAGCTAAAGATTGTCTTAAGCGGTGTAGTAAATTTGTTTTCAAACCGGTCATAGATGTTCCTCAAAGCCAAAAAAAAACCCACCAGCGTTTGACATCTAAATGTCATGCTTGGTGGGCTTCGTTGCCGTGTCTGTAATATCGGAGTACTTACAAACGCATTAAATTGTAGTTGGCTAAGCCAATTCGCTTAACCTTGTTGCCTCACTTGTAGGAGGCTAAAAATAAATGATTTATAGTTATTATTGTTCACTTACCATAACCAATTGGAGACATATTGGCTTCCTTACTGACTCCTACGATTCCATCTTAGAACGTTATAGCTAGTGCTGCGTACTACACTCACGCTTGTCACTTTACAGGATTTGTTAAGCTTTATTGCATCGTGTGCCACATTACATTTATTTAAAAGCACACCTTATGCCAAAAATTTAAGACATTGAATTAGCTAACAAAAAAAGAACTCATGCCATTAAAGTTGCCAATTATTCTTTTTTAGTGCACCAAAACCGCATAATTGATTCTTTTTGGTGCGCTATAATTGCTGAGTGAACTGCCCTATTGCATTGACAACCTCACTGGCCCCCTCTTGTATCTCACGCATGGCTTTGCCAGATTCGGTAGAAAATGTCAGTGCTTCACGTGCCTTGTCTTGCCCGGCCTCTATAAGCTGAACAGCGCTTTCCGTCAACTTTCTGTTTTCAGCAACTACATTCACAATTTCTTCCGTGGCAGCACTGGTACGTGAAGCTAGTTGACGCACTTCATCGGCGACAACTGCAAAGCCTCGCCCTTGGTCACCTGCACGGGCTGCTTCAATGGCAGCATTTAGCGCGAGAAGGTTCGTTTGATCTGCAATACCACTTATACTCTTGACGAGGTCAGCTACTTTTTGCGATTGCTCATCTAGCTCCTTAATACCTTCACTCGCATCCCCCATGCTCTTGGCTAATTCCTCCATAATTCGCACCGTTGAATCGAGAATGTCGTTACCTTTTTTAGCTTGTTCACCAGTTTCTTGTGAAACCTCAAAAGCTACAGTCGCGGCTTCGGAAATCGCAAACTCTCGCTGCATTTGTTGCGTAATTACCGTGGCAAACTTGGCTACTTTATAGAGCTTGTTGTTCTCGTCGTGAATTGGATTATATGAAGCTTCAAGCCACACCTCGTTACCATGGCTATCTATGCGTTTAAAACGCCCTGAAGTTGACTTCCCGTTCCTCAAGTCCTGCCAAAACGTTTTGTAATCTTGGGAGTTAGCTTCATCCTGCGTGCAAAAAACTACGATGATGCTTGCCTAAGATTTGCTCTCGTTGATACCCCATACTTTGCAGGAAATTCTCATTTGCATCGAGAATAACGCCATCTAATGTAAACTCTATAACCGCAGATGATCTATGTAAGGCGCTAATCATATCCTTCATTTCGTTGGCTTTTGAGATAGTCCTTGTTTGCTCTGACATATAAAAAGTAATGAATGAAACATTACCATGTATATCATCTACAGGTTGTAAAATGCCCCTAACCCAAATTGTTTCGCCCGAAGCATTCAACAAACTTACAGTGCCATGCCAATGATTATTTGCATCTAGAGCACTTTGCAAATTTTGTGCGCTATTTCTTGTTTGCTTATTATCACAGATTAAGTCTGAAAGTGATTTGCCAATAACATTATTAACTTTATAACCTGTAGCGTTGGTAAAGAGCTCATTTACGTCACGAATTCTTCCTTGAGGGTCAAATTCCACAAACATCATTTCTGCACGCAGTTCTTTCTGGACTGTTTTAAATGCTTCAAGTTCCTTGATAAGCCTTTGATTTTCTTCAGCTAACTTTTTATTTATAAAAAACAAGATGCACTCCTTTTCTAGTTTTTTTTGAAATTCCCGAGTATCACAAACTGTCATATCTCTAAAGCGTAATTCCCCCTTTGGTGCAGTACTTCTTTTGGAAAAAACTGACAAAACCAAGTCAGAAGGTATATAAACTTAGCAGAGACCCGTTACTAGGCTGAATTTATTCGATATAAACACGACACCATAAAGCGCCCATAATTACCTTATCTATGGATAGTAAACACACATCGATTTCTACCAGAAACTTTAGCGTTATAGAGTGCCTTATCAGCGGTATCTAGCACGGTTTTGACACCCCAATTAGCATCGGTAGTAGAATAATATGTTGCCACCCCCAAGCTTACTGTCACATGCGCTGACACAACACTTTTCTCATGTTTTATTTGGAGTTGTTCTACCGCTTCTCGCACTGCTTGCGCTTTAACTTGTGCGCCCTTTTCATCGGTATTAGGTAAGATAGCGACAAATTCTTCACCACCAAAACGTGCACAAAAGTCGGTATTTCGCGTTATAGTGTCGTTTAAACATGACGCGACTGCTTTTAAGCACAAATCACCTTGAGTGTGGCCATAATGGTCGTTATAAGCTTTAAAGAAATCCACATCGATAAGCATGATCGTTAATGGCCACTGATGGCGTTTAGCCATTGCCATACTTTTTTCTATTTCAAGTTCAAATGCTCTACGATTGGCGATATTAGTAAGCGCATCACTTAAAGACAGCCTTATTAGCTCTGCTTCCTGTGTTTTCACACGATTAAAGTACAGCGCAAAACTCTTTGCCAAGCGAGAAACCTCGTCGTTACCTTCAAATTCAACCACCTCATCACTAGCGTGCTCAACCATATTGGTCAAGGCGATTAAGCGAAGAATAATACGCTTATAAATATAGAAAATGATGGCGCAGCAAATAAGCATAACGAGTGTAGACAACCCTAGCGACAGGGTAATCTGGTCAGTAACGCGTGTGCTTGCTGATAACGCACTCTGTGCCGTATTCTTTGTAACCTCACTTGCTCGAAGTTCTATGCTAGAAGCGACTTCCTCAGCGAGGTGCTCAACAAAACTCCCTCTTCCACGAGAACGCCCGCGAATCCGCATGACATTGGCCTGTTTATCAACCATGCCCCATTCGCCTAATATTGCCTTTTCAAGAGTGATAACTAATTTATCAGTATATTGCCCTTTATCTGCACTTTCGCGTAATTGCTTTAGCTGATGGGCAATTTTGCCTTCTAATAATCTGAGTTCATGCAACTGAAACTGTTGGTTAATTTGCGCAATTTTTAACGTGAGAGATACAAGAACTTGAGAAGACTTGAGCTCAATATACCTTTCATCTCGGCCTTCAAAAACTTGATTCAGGTAATCAAAAAGTGCTTCTCGCTCAACTTTTACTTCTTTCTCAACCTCTATTTGCTGACGAACTAGTGTGTTGAGTTCTTCTATTTCTTGTGCAAGCACGTTCAACTGTGTTGAAAAATATTTGTCACTGTGCTCTTGCTGAAGTGCTGATGATTCTAGCCTAGCAAGCGCTTCATCTAACTGACCTTTAATAATACGCCTTGCCGACTGATTCTCCACAGAAGTTAAACGGGTTGTCAACGAAACCAATTGCTGCACATCTCGAGTAATCACCGCCGCTTGGCTTAAAGCAGGGACAGCGTTAGTTGTTACATCACCGAGTAATTGGCGAACGTCGTGAAGCCTAAAAAGGGACAGTAACAGAATAAGAATAAATAGCACCATGACGCTGCATTGTGCAAAAATAAAAACATACAAAGTTGTCTTTTTATTTTGCATCCTAAATCCCGCCTTCCGCTTCGTTTAGGACTCTTTTTTCTTTCTCAAGTGTCACTTCATATTGACTAGTAATAGACCGTATCACTAAGTCGGAGATTTGAGGTTGACGTATCGATTGCGCCTTATTGTGCCGTGCATCTTTTAGTGCATAAAATCCATCCCCACCATTAGCGAGAAAGTTACTGGTTGCGAGGGTGTAAACTTTTTGCCTGTCAAGTGGCTGCCCTGCTACCAAAACGCTTTTCACACGTTTAAGTGGCTGAGCATTGGCATCAAAGGTGTAAGTCATGCCGGATACATGAGGAAACCCACCTTTTAAATTTTCGTATTGGGACAATCCCTCTTCAAGAGCTAATATCAACTGCGCTCCAGTCAAGCTCATGTTCACCACATGTGCTCTGAAAGGAATTTCAGTGACAATATCATGCCTCGTTATCGGCATGCCTGCGGTGTACTCTTTGTTCCCTCGAATGCTACCGCCATTCACTATAGCCACATCCGTTTTAGCGTAGTTTCGCAGTGTATCCGCAATGTAATTAGCAAATGCATTATCTTCGCTTCTTACTTTAGTTCTTAAGGTTGAGAAGCTCGATTGCCATTCACCAATTTGAATGTTCAGCAAGCGTTTAAGCCTTGATTCATATCCTTTAATCTGTTCTTTAACAAACGCGTCCGCCGTTAACTGACTCAACTCAATTTCTTCTACATTAGCAATTGTCCAATGCGATTGCTCACCTAATTCTGCAACAACAGCATAGCCAGCCTTTTGTAGTCGAATACTACTTGGTGAATGCGCTTCGCTGTCAGCATGCTTTTCGCTTAAACGGCTATCTGAAATAAAAGCGATATCAACAACGTGTTTAGCTAATAGGTTTTCAACAAACGGAAATGGGTAAGAATAATGCAATAATACGATATCAGCCCCTCGTTGCCTAAGTGATTTTGCCTCTTCTAAAATGGCTTTTTGAGGTGACTCTATCGAGATATCTGACAGTTGATATTCATCTATTACTCTGTCATGAAGGACAGAGATTACCCCTAACGTAATATTGTTTTTGGTAATCAGTACTGATGTATTTAGACCATCTAGCGCACGCCCCACACGATTATCAATGACATTGCTCGTGACAAAAGGGAATGCCGCTTCATAGGAACGCAATGACAGTTCATCTTCATAGAAACTAAACTCGCGCTTCGTTATCCCCATTACATCAGGTTCAATAGTATTAAGAATATCGATAATGTGCGACCCACGGTCGAACGAAGACAACGCACTTGGGCCTATCGAGCCTCCGCCATAGATAAAAAAACCGTACCACCTTGTTTTCGATATTTTTTTACAAGTGTTTGTAACTGTGCGTAGTAACCGGATTGCTCTTCCGAAATATTAGGCATGTCCGCTGAAAAAATAAAAGTAACCGGCAGGTGAGCATGATCAGCCTTAGAAACTAACGGAAAAATAGTAAGTAGAAGAAGGAATAGCCCCAGTCGCATTGTTTTGCTTTATCCACGCTCATTTTTATCTCATTAACAATTATAGCGACTAATAAGTCAAGACGATGACGCAAGAAGGAGACTATTGTCTAAGAAAACTCAAAGTAAACCTTTTGTTAATAGGACCTTAGGATTTTTGATTTACGTTTTCGCTGAAGCCTTTAAGCAAAAATGGATATTCGAGGGTCAGCTTTCTAAAATATCTCCTCCCTTAAAAAGGTAACGCAGATTTATTTCTCTCTGCCCATAAACGGCGAGCATCCCTTAGCGCGTCAGAGGCATCACATTGACTAATGAGCACCAAATAACTTGCCAGGGTACTTATAATGGCTTGCTCACCATATAAACTATTCTTACTACCGTACCAAACATCTAGCATATCCTCTACGTTCATGTACTTGTCTTTCAACGCCCATTTATCTGAGACAACAGGTAATGTCACTTCTTCTGTTTGCCCTGCTCGGGTAATAAGTAGCGCGGTTTCTCTCTCGCCATTGACTTCTGGGTCTCCGCCATCACCTCTGAAACACAAGGCATCGGTATTGGGGTAGTTTTCATTTACGCGACAGTGTTTGTAGTCTAGGTGCATATGATAAACACCCTGTACGCAATATTTAGCCGCACTGGGGTTAAGTAACCGCGCCAATGTATTAGCACATGAGCGCAAACCAAAAACTTCTCTTAACTTTATAATGTCATCAAGGGCAGGCAAAAGATAAGACAAATCAAGATAGGTTACCCCCTGAGAATTCAACTGCTGTTGAGCACTGGCAATACTTTCAACTGCAGGTAATCCTAACGCGGGTAATACCTCACTGGCATACAGACGACCAGAACCAGGCTCGTGGGCACCGTGAAGCATAATAGCGTAACCTTGTCTTACAAGCACGGCCACGGCGAGTAAATACCAGGGTAGCTGTCTGCGTTTACCCGCGTAACAGCCAATATCAATGGTAGGGGTTAAGCTTCGGACATCTGGGGTAAGCAATTCACGACAGGCATCGATAAATCCGATGACTTCTTCGGCGGTTTCTTCCCGTGTTCGCAATAACATCAAAAACGCGCCGCGCTGCTCACCAGTCACTTGATTGGCAAGTACCATTTTCATTGCGTAATAGGCTTCTTCACGGGTAAGGCTGCGCCCCCCTTTTTGGCCCTTGCCAATTATTTTGATGTATTCACTAAATGGTGGCTGCATGCTTTTTCGTGTGAAGTAGGATGGTATCGACTGAATGTCGAAACTCTACCACCTTTCCTAAAATAAGTAACGTGGGGCCAGTTAAATTGGCATGACTAACATTGGCGCCTATTGAACTCAGTGTACCGGTGATTATGCGCTGCGACGGCATTGTGGCATTTTCAATTGCTGCTACTGGCCAATCACTAGGTACGCCAAACTGCTTAAGCCCATTGCACAAGCCTTGTAGACGACTTAGCCCCATATACACTACTACAGTCTGTTTGAGTACATTTTGCGCCAATGGTGCCATTTCAGGCCATTGGGATGCATCTTTAAAATGCGCCGTGATAAAACTAACCGATTGGGCGCAACGCCTATCAGTGAGCGGAATACCTGTATAAGCAGAAACACCTGAAGCAGCAGTGATACCAGGCACAATAGCAAATGAAATACCTGCTTGTTCAAGAGCAACGGCCTCTTCACTTGTTCTGGCAAATAACGCGGGGTCGCCGCCTTTAAGTCGCACTACTAACTTCCCTTGAAGGGCCAAATCAACAATACGGTGGCAAATATCAGCTTGCGATGCACTGTGCTTCTTACAACGTTTACCCACGTATTCCCTAGCAACGCCGTTTGGAATAAGCGATAGTACCTCGTCGCTCACTAGCGCATCGAATAATACAACGTCAGCGGTTTGTAACAGTCGAAACGCTTTTAGCGTTAATAACTCGCTATCGCCTGGCCCTGCGCCAACTATGAATACTTGCCCTTTAGAAGAGTCCTGACTACTTCGTGTATCATTTCTTGAGTGTAACGGCGTTTTAAGTGCAAACGGCCCCGTTCTTAAATAGTGTGATAACCGCAATAATGGCGATTGTGATAATACGGAAGAAAGCAACGAAGAATTCAGAAAAGAAAATACTGAAGTAACT
Organism: Alteromonas sp. KUL42; assembly: GCF_006538325.1. Taxonomy (GTDB): domain Bacteria; phylum Pseudomonadota; class Gammaproteobacteria; order Enterobacterales; family Alteromonadaceae; genus Alteromonas. The sequence goes on along the minus strand of NZ_BJKK01000007.1, from coordinate 55,155 downwards.
GATAACATAAGCTCACTCCTAAAAGAAAAGGCATTAATTCGCTTGAAATTTTATAGACGTCGATTGAGATAACATGTCTGCTAATGCAGGCTTACAGGAACCGCAGTTCGTACCGCACTTAAGCTTCAAACCCAGCTCACTCACTGAATTCACTCCATTTTTTATTGCTTCATTAATGGGCTTTTCTCTCACATTGAAACAACTGCACACCACACTGCCATTAAGGAAACTTTCATCCACTTCACAGCGCATAAGCTTGCATTGCTTTTCCAACGAAAGGGGGTTATTCAACAACGAGGCTAACCAGTTACTTGGCATGTAACACTCTAATTTAGGAATAATAGGTTCATCACTTAAAACAGCAATAAAACACAACACATCATTTTTAAGGGCTATACACACTGAGTAATCATTGTGATGAAATTGATGCTGTACCGTATTTTGAGGCAGTACCGTCAACAGCGCTTTTGCAATATCGGCACGTTTACCATTTTTAGCGAAGTTCAAAACTTCTGCTTCAGAATTATCACTAGTAGGAACGAGGGTCTTTGTCCAAAAATCCACAGATTCCTTTAAGGCGTACTCGTCACATTGCTCACCAAACAAAAAACTGCCGTACACGTCGTAGCTGACAGGGGTAATAGAGGCTGCAGCATGCTTCAATTCAGGCTGCCCTGAAATGGCATCGACGGCACTTGCGTATAATGCCCCTAACTTGCTGTGCGACCCCCATTGACCAGACCAATGAATAGGAATGAATACCTCTCCCTTACGCATGGAAGGGTCTATTTTCACTGGGTAAATAACCTTTGATGTTGTGGCATCCTTGGTTTTATTTTTGCCATTGCCTCCCAAGCGGTCTTCATCATCAGACTTCGTTGTGTTTTCCATTGAAGTACTTTTCAAAGACGCCAAATCACCGTTACTTAACCCTAATGCTTTCCCATCGTCAGGATGTATATGTACGCAAGCCTCTGCCATATGAGCCAACAACTTAGTGGCCTTGCCTGTACGGGTCATAGTATGCCATTGATCTCGTGCACGGCCGCTATTTACTACAAAAGGGTAAGTAGTATTGGTGAGTTGCAACGGCGGGTTAAATTTCACGGGTACGAGCCGCGCCTTGCCACTTGCTGTTGGAAACTGTTTATCGGCGAAAGGGCGAAGAGAAACAAGCTCGTCGCCCTGTTCGAATGCATGACGAATTGGCCACTGTATGGGTGAAAGCCCATCATATTGAGCTTCACTTAAACCCTTTAATGGCGACAGATTAAGCAAACGCTTTCCGTTATTTTGATACCCAGTTAGCCCTGCGTACTCACTGAATATTTGTGCGGGGTGACTGAAGCTAAAAGCATCAACAAATCCCATTGCCTTGGCGACTTCACACATTATTTGCCAGTCGTGCTTTGCTTCGCCAGGCGCGGCAAGAATGCCTCTTTGCCTTGAAATTCGACGCTCCGAATTGGTCACCGTTCCATTTTTCTCAGACCATCCCGTTGCAGGTAGCGCAACATGCGCAAAATTGAGGGTATCATTAGACACCACAATATCTGAAACCACAACCATGTCGCACTTTTTCAGTGCACGCTCTACCTGCAAACGGTTGGGCATGCTTACCACTGGGTTAGTGCCCATGATCCATATGAATTTTACCTTTCCTTGCTCAACTGCGTTGAACAAATCTACGGCTTTTAGCCCTTGTTGCGCCGGCATACTAGGAGCATTCCAATATGTTTGAACCGCTTGAACGTGCTCTTCATTGTCTAAATCAAGGTGTGCAGCCAACATATTTGCAAGGCCGCCAACTTCACGCCCGCCCATGGCGTTGGGTTGCCCTGTGATAGAAAACGGCCCGCAGCCTTCCTTACCAACTAAATCGAGCGCCAAGTGACAATTGATAATACTCTGTGCTTTATCAACGCCAAAAGCCGATTGATTTACGCCCATAGAGTAGAAAGTAATAACCCGTGGTGATGAACAAAAGAGGGAGTAAAACGCTTTCAACTGCAATGTTGATATGTCGCATTGCTGTGCAATCTCTTCTATTGTCAGGCCAGCTGCTGATTCAAGTGTACTTGCTAACCCCTCTGCAAACTGGCTAACCAAAGTGTGGTTAATACGGTCTGTGCTTTGCGCAAAATCTAACAAGCCATTGAACAATGCCACATCACTACCTGGTTTGATGGCTAGGTGTACATCGGCAATGGTACATGTTTCGGTGCGACGGGGGTCGACGACCACCACTTTCATGTTCGGGTTACGTAACTTTGCCCGTGTTATCCGCTGAAAAAGAACAGGGTGTGCCCACGCCGTGTTACTCCCCGTAATCACCAGCAGGTCGGTATTTTCAAGGTCGCTGTAATTGCACGGGACCACATCTTCGCCAAACGCACGTTTATAAGCTGACACCGCTGAAGACATGCACAAACGAGAATTCGTATCGATATTGGCACTGCCAATAAAGCCTTTCATGAGCTTATTGGCGATATAGTAGTCTTCCGTAAGTAATTGCCCAGATACATAAAAAGCAACGGCATCCGCACCATACTGCGCTATGGTAGAAGTAATTTTATCTGCAATGGTACTTGTGGCCGTGTCCCAATCCACCCGCTCTCCTGCTATGGTTGGGTACAACAAACGCCCTTCTAAGCCGTTTGTTTCTAGCAGGTTTGCGCCCTTTATACACAATCTTCCAAAATTGGCGGGATGCTCGGGCGTGCCTTTAACGTTGTCCAGGGTTATGGCACGCGCACTTACGTTGCAACTGATATCCACACCACAACCTACACCGCAATAAGGGCATGTGGTTTGCCTTAATTGTTCAGTCGCTATTTCAGGTTGAGGTATTGGCATATTCATCTAGAATCCTACTTATAAATTAAGCGCTAACAAGCAATATAGACTTGCTCACCATCTTGTTTTATCGCAAAGGTTTTAAGTGTTATGTCATTGCGCTCTTTACACACTCCGCTTTGCAGAAAGTAGTGTTCTTTGTACAAAGGTGAAGCCACCACTGGCTCCCCCTCCAATGAACCTATCAAACCGCGATATATAACGTTTGCCTTACCAATAGGGTCGTAATTACTCACCGCATAAAGGGAAGTGAAACCGTTCATATCGATATTGAATATTGCGACTTGCTGCTCACCGACGAGTGCACATACACCACTATTAAGTACCAGTTCACTGGCGTCACAGACGTAATGCCAAACCGGTGATATATCTTGCGCTGCAGTCATTTTTCGTTCCTCAAAAATTTAAATTAAGATAATTACACCATCGCCACAGGGATGAGCTTTTCGGCTCCAGCTAACTTTTCTTTCTCAGTTGCCGGTCTCACTTGCCCCCGTTCAGACACAAACTGAATGTTGCTATCACTTTCATTGCTATTTACAAATTGACGGAAGCGTTTTCTCGCCTCCTCATTTTCAAGTGTGGTTTTCCATTCGCATTGATACGCATCTACAACGGCATTCATCTGCGACTCCAGCTCATCGTTAATGCCAAGCGCGTCGTTGATGACTACGTCTTGTAAATAGCTCAAGCCGCCTTCTAGATTGTCCATCCATACGGATGTTCTTTGCAGTCGGTCGGCGGTTTTTACGTAGAACATTAAAACGCGGTCGATATATTTGATGAGGGTTTCAGTATCTAAATCGGTAGCGAACAGATCGGCATGACGAGGTTTCATGCCTCCATTACCGCACACATAAAGGTTCCAGCCTTGTTCAGTGGCAATTACACCGATGTCTTTACTTTGTGCTTCGGCGCACTCGCGGGTACAGCCTGAAACCGCAAACTTAATCTTGTGCGGCCCGCGTAAGCCTTTGTATCTATTTTCTAGGTCAATAGCGGTACCAACTGAATCTTGCACGCCATAGCGACACCATGTGCTGCCAACACAGGACTTCACTGTGCGAAGCGCTTTGGCATAGGCATGTCCGGTTTCAAAACCGCCATCGACTAACTTTTGCCAAATGTCTGGTAGTTGCTCAACGCGGGCGCCAAACAGGTCAATACGTTGCCCACCCGTGATTTTGGTGTAAAGATGATATTCCTTGGCAATTTCGCCCAATAAAATGAGTTTCTCTGGTGTAATCTCACCACCCGGTACCCGAGGCACAACGGAGTAAGTGCCATCCTTTTGCATATTACCGAGGTAAATATCATTGGTATCTTGTAAAGGCAAATGGGCCTTATCGAGAATGTATTCATTGTAAACTGATGCCAAAATAGAGCCTACTGCGGGCTTACATACGTCACACCCAAGTCCTTCTCCATGATGACTTATCAGCTCTTCAAATGTGCGTATACCATTCACTTTAACAATGTGAAATAGCTCTTGGCGTGTGTGATTAAAGTGCTCGCAAATGGCTTTTGATACTTCCACACCACGCTTTTCAAGTTCACCGTCAACCACATTCTTTAAAAGCGCAGCACAGCCGCCACACCCGCTGCTTGCTTTAGTTTGACCTTTGACATCAGCCACACTACAACAACCACTATCGATGGCTGCGACAATGTCTCCTTTCGTTACATTCAAGCATGAACAAATAGAAGCAGTATCAGGCAATGCATCAACACCAAGAGCAGGTGCACTATCAGACGATGGTAAAATTAAGCTTTCAGGGTGCTCGGGCAACGCAATATCATTCAAAGCGTATTGCAGTAACGTGTCATATTCAGACGTATCACCCACCAAAACGGCGCCGAGTACTTTTTGTTGTGCGCTATCTACCACAAGTTTTTTGTACACGCCTTCCGGCTGATTCAAATAGGTATAACTAAGCGCGCCGGGCGTGCGTTCATGGGCATCACCTATTGAACCAACTTCAACGCCCATAAGCTTGAGTTTGGTACTCATATCTGCACCAGTAAACTGCTTGTCACCATCGGTTAAGTGGCTCACTGCAACACGTGCCATGGCATAGCCAGGGGCAACCAATCCAAAAATTTTGTTGTCCCAAAGCGCACATTCACCAATAGCGTAAATATTAGGGTCAGATGTCACACACTGATTATCAATGACGATACCACCGCGTTCACCCAAGGCCAGTGAGGCCGTTTTACCAAGTTGATCAGACGGTCTGATACCGGCAGAGAAAAGGATCATGTCTGTCTCTAATACCGAGTTGTCAGCAAACACCATTTTATAACGACACTGTTCTCCTGCTTCGATAACTTGTGTGGCTTTTTGCGTATGTACCGTCACACCAAGTGATTCAATTTTTTCTTTTAGTAGATTGCCACCTGCTTGGTCTAGCTGCACTGCCATTAATTGAGGAGCGAACTCGACAACGTGAGTTTGAAGGCCGGCCTGTTTTAATGCATTGGCCGCTTCAAGGCCCAGTAAACCACCGCCAACGACAACGCCAACCTTGCTGACTTTTGCCGATGCTTCAATTGCCAAAAGGTCATCAATAGTGCGATATACTAAGCAGTGTTCTTGATCGTTGCCGGGAATTGGCGGTACAAAAGGATAAGAGCCAGTAGCAAGTATTAGCTTGTCGTATTCAAAGGACTGGCCATCTTGTGTTGTGACCTGTTGTTGAGTGCGGTCAATATCAGTCACCATTGCATTGGTAACTACATTCACCCCCCATTGGGCATATTGCGCGGGTGTGGTTAAGGCCAAATCTTCTGCAGTTGCACCACTGAAGAACGATGACAAGTAAACCCGATCGTAGGCCAAACGTGACTCACCACATAGTACGGTAATGTCAACATTGGCTTCGCTTTGGTGAAGCTGCTCGACAAAGTGGTGGCCTACCATGCCGTTACCAACAACAACAATTCGCTTTTTTACGTCCAATGAAGTCATGATATTCCCCTTATTTGGGACAAAAAAAAGCCCGCTTCAACTTTCGTTGATGCGGGCTTCGTTGCCTATTTGCTAAGCACTGACAAGATGCTTAGCTCACACATTTTACGGAGTGTTTTATTTCACACACTTTTAGCGATTGACACAAAATCGCTAAATCACACTTTACCTTAAAGAGTATCCAATATAAGTGCCAAATCTGTAACTTATTAATTTACATAGAATAAGTCAAAAAATCACACGATAACAAGTACACTAGATGCACCAAACAAACGCAATATTGTATTTACTTGGTGCAGCAAACACCCTCTTCGTGTTACGGCACGCTCTTTGCGTGGATTTACGCTAATTTGTCTGTCGCAACGCGATAACGCGGGTCTTCTACCACGTTAATTTCTACGTACTTATCCGCTTTGCGTAACAATGAACGACATTCGTCGCTAATATGGCGAATATGCAGCTTCTTGCCTTGCTCTTCGTATTTGCCAGCAAGTGAATCTAACGCATCTATGCCTGATGAATCCCAAATACGTGACTCTTTAAAGTCAATCACCACATCTTCTGGGTCGTTAGCTATATCAAACAAGTCTTTAAAATGAGATACCGAACCAAAGAACAACGGCCCATCAAGTTCGTAAACCTTCCAGCCATCATTATCGATATGTGATTTTGCTTCGATATGACGTGCGTGTTTCCACGCAAAGACAAGTGCAGACACAATAACACCCACAACAACGGCAATTGCCAAGTCAGCGATAACGGTTACACCGGTTACCAAAAATAGAACGAACGCATCTTCTTTATTCACACCGCGCACAATTCTAAATGATGCCCATTCGAAGGTAGCAATAACTACAACGAACATCACACCAACTAACGCTGCTAATGGGATCATTTCGATTAATGGAGCAGCAAATAAAATGAACCCCAACAGTACAACAGCTGCAGTAATACCAGATAAACGCCCACGACCACCCGAGTTAATATTAATCATACTTTGACCAATCATGGCGCAACCGCCCATACCACCAAAAAAGCCATTAACTGTATTGGCAACACCTTGGCCAACACATTCTTTGTTTCCGCGACCACGGGTGTCGGTCATCTCATCGATAAGCGTAAGTGTTAACAAAGATTCAATTAAACCTACAAGACACAAAATGACAGATGTAGGTAGAATAATCATGAAGGTTTCCCACGTGAATGGCACCATAGGAATTGCAAAACTAGGCAATTCACCGGCCAGCGTCGCGGAATCTCGCTGGTCAGCAGGTAACAGGTCTCTTACGAAATCGATAACTGTACGCGCTTCAAGGTCTAGACCATGTACCAAGGCTGTAACGGCTACAATTGCCACCAACGAAGCAGGAACCGCCGTGGTCAATTTGGGCAATAAGTAGATAATTGCCATGGTTAACGCGACCAAGCCAAGCATCCAATAAAGTAATGTCCCTTCCATCCATTGCAGCTCACCCGCCGCATTAATGACTTTAAACTGACCAAGCTGAGCAAGAAAAATAACAATAGCAAGACCGTTCACAAACCCTAACATAACAGGATATGGCACAAGTCGAATAAACTTCCCAAGCTTGAAAATACCACACAAAATTTGCAGTAGTCCGGCTAAAATCACGGCGGCAAATAAGTACTGCACACCGTGCTGAGCAACCAATGCCACCATAACAACGGCCATTGCACCAGTAGCACCAGATATCATGCCTGGGCGCCCACCAATAGCGGATGTGATCAATCCCATCATAAACGCAGCATACAAACCAATCATGGGTTCAACGCCAGCTACAAATGCAAATGCCACGGCTTCCGGTACTAGCGCCAATGCGACAGTAATACCAGAAAGCACATCATTTTTTACATTGCTGTCTTTACTTGTAATTAAATTGAACATGTTCTCTCAGAAACTAGGGTGTTAAACACAAAAGCCTTTTATAGCATCTCTGTCGTCGAACAACAGGCTCTAAAAGGCTTTATAGAAATTTGTTGGCGATTCTATCACCATTAGTGCATAAAATCTTTTAATAGGTTGTTAGTGCGGTGCGTCAAATGATCACATTGTTCTCACTGATTTGTTACTATGGCGACTGTGATGCATTACCATAATGAATAAAATTCTCAAGAGGAGTCAAAGTGGTACCCTATACACTCACCATTTTATGCGTCTGTGTGGCTGGCGCAATTCACTGGATGTCACCTAAGGCGTATTGGAAAGCGACACTAATGTCGACTGCGGTAATATTACTATTTTCAGTTGCCGCACTTTTTATTTTTCAAGCTTCTGGCATGTTAGTTAGTGAACAGACCGGTGAAAACGCCGACTTTTCTGGTCAGATGCTCACCATTACAATCTTAGTTACCTTTTTTGGGTTTCTTATCTCCCTTTTCGTGGGCTGGTTTTTACGCGTCGTTAGAAACTGATATATCACTGCTTGGTTGCGCCATAATGGTGCAGCCAACCTTTCCGAATTACGCTTTTCTCTGCTACTGGATCAAATTAAGTTTTGGTCTAATTTCTAAAAATCCTCCATCTTTTCCTGCCTAGCCTCAGTTAAGGTTTATCACCTTAGAGGAAATTACTGAACTTGTCGAAATAAGGCATAGCTGTTGCAGGCTAAGGTATTAGAATATTCGGGAGCGTGTTGTGCTGTGTATTTTTAATTATTCAGTAAGCAACAAGTTCCTATCTATCTTGTCGCCTAAGACGTAATAACAGCAAATAATCATTATGCTTAAACAATCTGAATCTTTCAGTGCATTGTGCAGTGACGCAACAAAGCGTTTTCTATTGGCAACGAAACGCGCGGAAATCGCCGTTTTAGAGCAATTATCGAGTAATTGCCGCATTGTAATAGCGGTGCGAGAGCTCATTCATGCACTGCAAAAAGAACGAGGAGCAAGCAATATCTATCTTGCTTCCCAAGGTGAGCGTTATGTTAGTGAGCGACAACAGTACCTTGTCGCGAGTGATGAAGCTGAGTCGGCTCTTAACAGTCAGTTGAAGTCGCTGTATCTGACAGACTCTATTCAGTCAGGGAATCCGCGACTACTCAGCAGTATTACACTTGCCATGCAAGCAGCAGATCACCTCTCTATATTGAGGGATAAAATTACACAACAAAACCTTTCACCACTTGACTCTACTCGCGCTTTTAGCCGTCTTATTGCAAGTTTATTAACGGTTGTTTTTGAAGCAGCAGATATTGCAAGCGACCCTGCTATAACACGACTTCTCGTTGCACTTTTTAATTTTATGCAAGCAAAAGAATATGCTGGGCAAGAACGTGCATGGGGAGCTATAGGTTTTGCTGAAACCCACTTCGATGTTAGCCTTTGCGAGAAACTGACGACACTTCAGCAGGCGCAAGAACGCCATTTTGCAATTTTCAATGAATTCAGTGACAGGGCACTTCAACAGGCATTTGTTGAGCTGGAAAGTAGTTCCGCAGCATCTGACATTATGCAGCTTAGAAACATGATTTCTCAATTAAGCAATGGAAGCCCTATAGCATCAGAGATTTCAGAAGTGTGGTTTGATATCGCAACGCGGCGTATTGATGCCCTGCAAAATATTGAAGTGCAGCTGACGGAGGCTTTACTTCAACAGGCAAACCAAAAGGTGATCGATGCAAAAAATGAGATGGCTAACCACCAGCAATTGATTGAAAGCTTCAATCACCAACATGCTACGGATGGTTCACCGTTAACGTTGTTGTTTGATCCAAGTATGCCTGGTTTGATTGAAGAAGGAAAAGCTGAAGACAAGCAAACGAAAGAGGGAATAAACAGAAACAAAAAGGTTTCGTCATTGACAGAGCAAACTCAAACACTGTCGGCTCATCGATCTTTTTACGATTTATTGCGCTCACAAGCCCAACATATCGAAGATGTTGAAAGAGAACTGGAAGATGCTAAACGCGCAATTAACGAACAAAAACTAATTAGTCGCGCCAAATTGGTGATCATGGAAAAATTCCACATTAGCGAAAATGACGCGCACCGACGTATGCAAAAGCAGGCCATGAGTGAAAATACGACTATTATAGATATTGCATCCAAAGTGGTTGCCGTTACTACAACCACAAAGGCAAGGCAAAAACCATAAATAAAAATACGGCCTTGTTAAAGCAAAGAAAGGAATGCGAGCAAGGGTTAAAAAGTTTCTTTTTCCAACCTAAGTTTCGGCCACTGTGTTAACCACTGTTTGGCTTCAACTCTTGCGCGAAACACATCGGGTCTACCATGCATGGGATTTATGCTTAAACTACCTTCGAAACTACTTGTTAAGCCAAAGGGAGCTAGCAGTTCCAGTTTGTCGTTATCGTTTAACTTTATTGCTACACAGGTTTCTCGTTCTACCCAATATGAAATAGCTTCTTCACAAGAGGCATAGGGCTCGTGACCGTGTAGAAGGTGCATTCTCGCCTGATTTTTTACCTGCCAATTCACGTCAGGCATTAGTCTCGCCAACTCGGCCTCTATGTGTTTATCTTGGCTTTGGGTACTGTTTGGACAAAAGTAAATAACATCCACATCATTAAGCGGGGTAGCGAAGGCTTTGTTATGCAGCGCATCCCAAATGGCATTGCGCAAAAAGCCCGCCCCTATATAACCTTGCGGTAACGCCATACTACGCAAGGCAGTTAAGCAGGCCATTCTAAACGCATCAGCCGCTATAAGAGCCGAAACAGCTTCATAGTGTTCAGGTAAGATAGAATAGGACCTTGGTTGCATGATTGTGAACTAGTTGTCTTGCTTACTTCCACCTAAACACTGGGGTGAGGCGATAGCTTGCCCTCCTTTATCTTCCCACTCGTTAGGGGTATAAGTATGCAAGGCTAATGCATGCACAGGCCCTGCAAGGGCATCCGCCGCTAGGGCGTTTATTTCACGGTGACGTGCTAACAAACGCTTACCTTCAAATGCGTCGCTTACCACAGTTACTTTAAAGTGGCTTTGGGCTCCGTCTGGCACATTGTGCATATAACTTTCGTCAACGACATCAAGATAGCTTGGCGCTAAAGCCGATTGAATAGCTGATTCTAAAAACGCTTTTACTTCCATTATCTCTGCTTACCCCAAATAGTTACAATCTACATCTACAATATGCACCGACAAACAATATCTACAAAATCAGCTGTCGGAATGTGAGATTAATTCTACCACCTATCGGTTTTGCCGTCTTTGCTATGCCATGCACATAATGTCGCTGTGTTTCGCCCGCCATCACTAGCACGCTACCGTGGTTAAGCGTATATCGATAGGTTGCTCGGGTAACTTTGTGCTTAAACACAAACGGTCTGGCTTGCCCAAAGGTTACTGAAGCAATAACAGGGTTCGCACCTAGTTCTGCCTCATCATCGGCGTGAAAGCTCATGCTGTCTTGCCCATCTCGATACCAATTCGCCAGTACGCTATTAAACCGTGAACCCGACAACGACTCACATAGTGTTTTTATATCGGTGAGTTCATGCGTCCACGGATTCGGCTGCATGGTTAAATGGGAGTAAGTATATTGACATTGAGGGTCACCATGCCAACTCTGTAAGCGCGGAATTTTGACCGATTTGCCAAACAGCTTTATAACATCTTGCCGCCACGGTAACTGAGCTTTAAGAGTTTCAAAGTAGTTATCGGCGTGAGCGCTTGCAATTGCATTGGGAAAATACTGTACGTGCGCATCAGGCAAAGGCAGCAACATCGACTCCAGTGATGAACGTACTTTTTCTTCACCATTGCCCGGTGTGCCATCAGTACTTTTGTCAAATAACGAAAACTGCATGAGGACCTTTTGATTGCTTGTCTGCGTTATTGCAAACCGCTTTACAACATATCTAGCTTAACATACGAGCTTAATACCAGTCCGCACAGATTGTGTATAACATACGAGTGTCAGTTGTATTTAGACTTCAAGTATAATTGATGCATGTCCTTAGCAGCAGAAAATGGTATTCTACGGGGTAAATTAATACGGTGTTTGTCGCCATATAAAGTACACATTGTACGCGTTTTAAGGCCCACTTACTTTTTCCATGAATACAGAATTTTTATTTGCAGACCGTCAACTCAGTTTGATCCGCTACCCGCAGAAACATCAGCATGTGAGCTTACAAGCGTGGGACAGTGCGGATGAGCTCATTATTGAATACATTGAAAATCTGCAAAGTGAAAGTGCTGTTGCGATAACGCAAGACTCACCTCTTGCGATTTACAATGATGACTTTGGTACACTGGGTTGCTGGTTTTCCTATTTGAAGCCGCTGTGGATTTCAGACTCCTATATTGCCACACGCTCGCTTAAAGAGAACTTGGCAGGAAATGCGTTACTTGATAACGCAAGTGATCATGCGTCATTTGAGCCAGTAACAGTGCTTACCAGTGTTCAACCTTTACCCCTAAATTCAAACCAAACTCCGAGCGTAGTAGTAATTAAAGTGCCGCGAGCCTTGGCGTTACTTGAACAACAGCTTATCGACTTACAACCTTACTTAACAACACAAACCCGTGTTATCGCTGCCGGAAAAGTAAAATCCATCACCAAGTCTGTACTTGCGTTGTTTGAAAAGTATATTGGCGAAACCACCACCTCCCTTGCGAAGAAAAAGTCGCGACTTATTTTTTCGACGCCACGACAAGATAAGAAGCAACATACCTCTCCCTACCCAACCCGTTGGGAGTGTAAAGGAACGAGCGGCGTTGCTTTGACGCTGGATAATCTTGCCAACGTGTTTTCACGTCAATCACTGGATATTGGCGCAAGAATAATGCTTGAGCACATGACAGTAAGTAGTAATGATGTAGTTGTCGATTTAGGTTGTGGCAACGGCGTATTAGGCGTCAATGCATTAGCGATAGCCCCTGATTGCAAGGTTATTTTTGTTGATGAGTCTTATATGGCGCTTGAAAGTGCGCGCCTTAACGTGCTCAACAATTTCCCCGATAAAATTGGCCAATGCGAGTTTGTTGCAAGTAACTGTTTAGAAAATTTGATTGCCCGAGAGCCTCGTCCAAAGGTCACTAAAGTACTCTGTAATCCGCCATTCCATCAACAAAATGTAATTACCGATCACATCGCGTGGCAAATGTTTAATGACGCACGTGAACTGTTGATGAAAAGTGGCCATTTAGTGGTAGTGGGAAACCGTCATCTCGATTACCACATTAAACTCAAAAAGCTATTCGGTGGTGCTAAAGTACTTGCCAGCGATAAAAAATTCGTTATCTTGGGCACCGCAAAACGTTGAAAAAATAGGATTATTCATGAATAAGACACTGTTTAGTTTTATCTCATTCTTACTTATTGCATTTAGTACCGTCACTGTTGCTGCAAAAAACGACGACGGCTCCCATGTACAACCAGATAACTATTACCCTAGGGTTAAGTTTGAAACGACCATGGGCGACATTATTGTAGAATTGGATAGACGACGCGCCCCGATCACAGTAAACAACTTCTTGCGTTATGTTGATAAACGCGCGTACGAAGACACCATTTTCCACCGCATAGTGCCAGGGTTTGTTGTACAAGGTGGGGGCTACACGGCGGACTTTAACGGAAAGTCTAACTTTCCCGATATTTTCAACGAATCGGGAAATGGCTTGACCAATGACTTGCACACTATCGCGATGGCAAGACAAAGCGAACCACATACAGCCAATAGGCAGTTCGTTTTTTAATGTGAATGACAATACCAGCTTAAACCCCGGAAGAGACTGGGGGTACGCCGTTTTTGGTGTCATTGTTGAAGGAGAAGACATTGTTGATGCAATGTCAGAAGTTGAAACCGAGTATTCAATTCGACTCAATGCTAACAACGTGCCTATTGAACCAATTGTTATTAAAAAAGTAACTGTGCTTCCACCACTTTAAACAACATAGCTGGAGGCATATAACGGCATTCCAGTGTGAACAGAGCGTGTGAGAAAACAAGCACGCTCTAATCAATCAAACTCAACCAGAACAGTGTTTGCCCAGAAAAAGCTTTGTCGAAAAACACGCCCTGTTTGGTAAATCCAACCCGTTGTAAAACACATTGTGATGCACTGTTTTCTGGGTGGGTCATGGCCGTGAGGAAAGTGTAGTTTTGCGCCTTTGCCCATGCAATCACTGCATGGCATGCCTCTTGGCATATTCCCTTTCCTCGCGACTCAGGCAGCATAGCAAAACCCAAATCGGGGCACTGAAAGGCAAACCGATTAAATAACCCACACACTCCTAGAGGTTGTGCGGTATGTTTGTCTTCAACTGCCCATAAACCATAGCCCCACTCCTGACGCTGTGCATTAGTATTTTCAATATAGTCGCACGCATCTTGAAGGGTATTCACCCCTTTGCTGCCTATATATTTAAGCCACAGTGCATCTTGCTGAAGTGCTAATACCCAATGCTGATCGGCCAGTGTTAAAGGCCGAAGGCATAAGCGCTCAGAGTATAAATTCGTGGAATTACTGTTCAATGTAACGTCTCATGTAGTCTCTCTTGTAAAATCTCATGGAAAGTGTCGTGTAACGCCGTTTTTTAAGCTTGCCCAATGATGCGATCTATTTCATCTTGTATATTGCGACTGACCTTTGCAGCCCTTGGGTATTGCGGATTTTTTCTGTCACTACTTCTAGGGTGCTCCCATAACTGTGTGGTAGCGAAGAATGCTTCCGCTTCCCCAACACCACCATGTTCTAGGCATCCTGACATACACGTATCAACATAGCTTTGATTCACAGGAAAATCTAGCGATGGAGGCACACAGTCTAGTGTCTCGCATATCCAGAAAGACAATTGCTCCAAGGCATCGTAGCTTAGGCATAAGTTGTCTAACCCCTCATTCACAAACGCAATATCTTGCAAGTTAACTTTCACAAAACGGTAGTCCTTTTCGCGCTCTTTAAGCGAAGGGTTTATATCTGTGGGAATGAGCTGAGCGTTAAGCTGGCTGCTTGATTTCGTTACGGCACCCACATAGGTTTGCTTTTCCTGAATACTGCGTGTAACCCAAGCACGTTCGAAACCTTGTACAGTTACCGGTAAGCTTGTGGTGTGAATATTTGAAAAGCGTTCACGGCTATCTTTGCTCAGTAAACTTCCATACCCCACTACAACGTGCTGCGAGGTAAGCGATTCTAGCCACTGTTTAAGCTGATGCATTTGGGGTCCCTATTACTTAATCAGGAAACTAAGAATAATTTTTCACTATAACGAAAAAAGCGGTGTTGGAAACACCGCTTATCGATAAGATTAAGTTAAAGCGTGTTAACTTATGCTAACGCCTTACTAGAACATTGCACGAACACCAACGGTGAAGTTACGTCCAGGTAGGGGCGCCTGATCTTTCAAAAATGACGTGTGTACACGCGCTTCTTCATCCGTCAGGTTATCGCCTCGCGCAAATACAATCCAATCGACACCCTGACCACCAAACTCGTATTGAACACTGGCATTTACAAGTGTGTACCCATCCGTTGCAGTTTCAAACGAAGCCACATCGGTTTGCGTGTCATACCATGTGAACCCCACATCCGCACTTAAACCATCGTTTGCGTAACTTAACTCGCTACCAAAGCGCATTGGCGGTGTGCGAGGAAGGTTGTCATCTTCTATTTCAGCGCGAATATAATCAGCAAACATGGTTAAACGAAGCGTGTTACTTAAGTCGATATAGGTTTCGGCTTCGAAGCCCCAAATGTCAGCATCGGCTTGCTGGAAGTAATAGACCGGTAAGCCTTCTTCATCTGCATGACTCTCGTCTTCGTGATCATGCTCCTCTTCCACACCTTCTTCTTCGTGCTCATCATGCCCACCCAGTGCAATCAAGCCAGTGCTGGTTTGAAAAATATAATCGTCAGCTTGATTGTAGAACAGCGATACACTGTAACCCCAATCGCCAGTAAATTTACGGAAAGTAATATCAAGGTTGGTACTCACTTCCTCATTAACACTTTTTAGCGTTTCTTCAATATGGCCTTCTTCGTCCATATCGAAAATAAGGCCAACTTCATAACTTTGCGTTGCCAAGTGTTGGCCCGCTGAGAATAGCTCTTGCTGACTAGGTGCTCGTTCGCTACGAGAAAGTGTTAGGGCAACAGAGTAGCCTTCAATGTATTCCCAATTTGCGCCCGCTGACAATGAAAGGCTGGTAAAGTCATACTCAGGAAAATCAAACGCTAACTCATGAGCGTCATGCTCTTCGTGTTCGTCGTGCTCCTCGCCTTCGTGCTCTTCACCTTCGTGCTCGTCGTGTTCATCATGCGCAATTTCGAGTTCAATTTCGCTATCATCGGCATCTAGTGTGGTGCGCTCTAATCGCCCACCTAGCTCAAACGTAACATCACCAACCTTCTTCTGCTCAATTAAATAAAGCGCAAAGCCAGATGTCGTATTCGCTGGAGTGAACGCTTCTTCACCTACTGCGTTATAATCACTGTGATTGAACTGCAATCCGAATACACCGTGCCAACCGCTTATTTCTTCGTGATAGGCCGACAAACGAATATCGCTGCTCTTGTTAGTAAATACAGTACCGGGAACGCCATCTTCAATTTCAGCGTGTTCGTAGTCGGTGTAAGCCGCGGCGAACTTCACATTGGTTAAGCCTTGTACTGGTGAATGCCATTCACCAGCAGCTTGATAGCGGGTCATATCGACATCAAGCAACACACCTTCAGCACCATGCTCTTCATGTTCATCTTCGTGATCACCTTCAAGCTCATGATCGTCCTCGTGCTCTTCTTCACCATGCGCATGACTGTGCCCCGGCACACCGTACTCATTGTCTAGCTTTTCTACAGCAAAGCCGAAATAGCCTTCCTCTGCAACATAAGAAAGGCCAGCAACAACATTAGTAGTTTCCATTGCGCTGCTTTCAAGAACACCCTTTGGTTCGTCTTCATCGGGCTCTATAGATGCATACCCAGGTATATCAGCATTCTCGGTATTGCGATAAAAACCATCGAGGTGCCACACAATATTGCCATTGCCACCGGTAATATCACCGCGAGTATATTTACCCTCATTTACCGTGCTGTAATTTACTTCGGCTTCACCTTCTACGCCGTCAAGTTGATATTGTGCAATGCGTTTGTCTACCACATTAACCACACCACCAATTGCACCGCTGCCATACTGTAAGGTCGCAGGTCCACGCAAAACTTCAACTTGCGTAGCGCTCGCCAACGTAGTGGCTACGTTGTGATCAGGACCTACGCGAGAAACGTCTGACACATCCAAGCCGTTTTGAACAATCTTCACACGAGGGCCATCGTTGCCTCGAATAACCGGGCTACTCGATACCGGGCCAAAATACGTACTGTGCACGCCAGGTGCGTTCTTTAGCGTTTCCCCTAGCGTAGGTGCTTCAATCTTACGCAGCTTGTCAGCACCTATTACCGTCACAGGTGTTACTGATTCTAGTACTGATGATTGCAATGCATTGGCGGTGACAACGATGTTTTCAACAGAGGCGGGTTTAAGCACAAAATCCACATTCTGATCGGTACTGACATCACCGAGGTCATTGTCGCCATGAATATAGTCAGAAGAGTAAACGTGCAAATGAATGTGAGGTTGCTTAACGTCTTCAAAACGATAGATACCATTTGCATCTGTGAAGGCTACACGACGTGTTCCCTCAATTTTAACTTCTGCTCCAGCAACAGGCTGACCGGTAGAGTCCGTCACTTTACCGGTTACCGTTGTGGCATATACAGGTGCACTTAGCAGCCCTGCTATTGTCAAACTTAGCAGTGAACGCATTTTCATGAGCTTCCTTCTGGGAGATGTTATAACATAAGCTTGTGATGTTATAACATTTTTCAGCAAATAGGCTTTAATGTCAACTGCCAGTTGTCTCAAGCTCTCTAGCATTCAACTCGACGTCAGTAACTCTATTAGAGCGTATTGACCTGCATTTTTGGTTGTTATATCGCTCAAGCGCGACTTACTGGAAAATTAATCACCTCTTGTATGTGCTGTGCACCAATTTTCAGCATTAGTAAGCGATCTATGCCCAATGCAACCCCTGCACACGAGGGAAGCCCTGCTTCCAATGCACACAAAAAATTCTCATCAATTGGCTTAGTTGCTAACTCAGCTTGCTGGCGTTTTTCATTGTCTTGTTGAAATCGATTTCTCTGTTCTTGTGCGGCACTGAGTTCGTTAAAACCATTGGCAAGCTCCACACCTTTAAAATAAACCTCAAAGCGGTCAGCCACTCTTGGATCGTCTTCATTAATTTTCGCCAATGCCGCTTGAGACGCGGGGAAGTTGTATACAAAGCAAGGCCTCTGCTGACCTATTTTCGGCTCGATACAATAGCTGAATAACAGTTGAAGCTTACTGTCAAAGCTCAAGGTTTCTGGCGCATGAATATCAATATTCTCTTTCGACATGATATCAACTAACACCTCGTCGCAGGTATTGAGAGGGTCAACGTCAAGATATTCAATAAAAGCGCGCTGATAGCTTATCTGCTTTCCCGCTTGCGTGTTGAGTACCAGCTGTAACAATTCATCAACTTCATTCATCAATGCGAAATGATCAAAATCGATGCGATACCACTCAAGCATAGTAAATTCAGGGTTGTGCCAACGTCCCTCACCTTCATGTCGAAAGGCTTTACATATTTGGTATATAGAGCCACTTTGTGCACACAGTAAGCGTTTCATAGCGTATTCTGGCGACGTTTGTAAGAACAACCGCACAGGCTCACCTGTTGAACTAAAATGAAAGGGGGTTTCAAAGGCCTCCAGATGCTCGTCGGTTACAGTACCCGCCGACAAAAGTGGCGTATCAACTTCAAGCACACTTCGGGTGTAAAAGAAATCGCGAATTAAGCGAAGCATCGCTGCGCGAGCTATGCGCGCCTCGCTAGTAGTGGTAGGTTGCCAATTTTGCATTACACACTCAATATCGATAAACACGTTAAGGCGTATTGGTTCACACCTTAATTACAAATAAAAAACCGGCGAACACTTGTTAGTGATACACCGGCTTTTCTACAAACGCCACTGTGGACGTTTATTTAATCTAGGATCATTTTTGTGCGCGAGACACATATTCGCCAGAGCGTGTGTCAACACGGATCACTTCACCCGTTTGCACAAACAATGGAACGCGAACTACAGCGCCAGTGCTTAATGTTGCTGGCTTACCGCCTGTACCGGCAGTGTCACCTTTAAGACCAGGATCGGTCTCTGTGATTTCTAACTCAACAAAGTTTTGAGGAGTAACGGTAATTGGCGAGCCATTCCACAATGTAATGGTGCAAATGTCGTTTTCAACCAACCACTTTTTGTTGTCACCCACGGCTTTTTCATCCGCAGCGATTTGTTCGAATGTATCATTGTTCATAAAGTGGTAGAATTCGCCGTCGGTGTACAAGTAAGCAAGCTCTGTATCCATCACATCAGCGCCTTCTACTGATTCACCCGAGCGGAAAGTTTTTTCTAAAACTTTACCTGAAATAAGCTTGCGAATTTTTACACGGTTGAACGCTTGGCCTTTGCCTGGTTTTACGTATTCGTTTTCTAGAATGTTGCAAGGTTCGCCGTCCAGCATGATTTTCAGGCCGCCTTTGAACTCGTTAGTGCTGTAATGAGCCATATTTCCTCTGTCTTAACATAAGGTACAAAAAGTTTAGTGGAACAAATAATACCTAAAAAACCCATTTCTGTAGAGCATAACTGGCAAAAAGAATTATCAAATAGTTTTACCGACCCTGTAATGCTATTGCGCTATCTAGGATTGGCAGAGGAAAACTACACCCAGCACATCAAAGCCAGACGACTATTTCCCATGCGTGTGCCACGCCATTTTGTTGATTTAATGGAGAAAGGTAACCCGCTAGACCCACTTTTGTTACAAGTTCTTCCGCTGAGCGATGAGTTCTTAAGTACGCCGGGCTACAGTACAGATCCGCTTCAGGAGCATGAAACAGCCGGCAAAGGAATTTTGCACAAATACGACTCTCGTGTTTTGCTGATGGTTCGCACTGGCTGTGCAGTCAATTGTCGCTATTGCTTTCGCCGCCATTTCCCCTATGCAGACAACGCGGTGAATAAACAACAGTGGGTTGATGTTCTCAAATACCTAAGTGAAAACAAAGGTATCAACGAGGTCATTTTCTCGGGAGGTGATCCGCTTATGGCAAAAGATGATCATCTTTCATGGCTAGCAAATGAAATTGCCAAAATACCGCATATTAAACGTTTGCGTATTCATACCCGTCTTCCGATCGTCATTCCGAGTAGGTTGTGCGATTCGTTTTCAAAATGGTTTACCGAGCTTCCCTTACAAAAAATACTGGTATTGCATGCCAATCATGCCAATGAAGTATCATCGGAACTGACGTTGTTGTTGCAGGATTTAAGAAATAAAGGAGTGACCTTGTTAAATCAGTCTGTTTTGCTAAAAGATGTGAACGACAATGCAGATGCAATTTGCGCTTTAAGTGAAAAACTGTTTGATGCAGGGGTACTGCCTTACTACCTGCACGTTTTAGATAAAGTCCAGGGTGCAAGCCACTTTTACGTGAATGATGACAACGCGAGAAAACTGTTGGAAGAAGCGATAAAGCGCCTACCAGGCTTTTTGGTACCAAAACTCGTAAGAGAAATTGGCGGTCAACCTGGCAAAACGCCTATCGACTTACAGATGCACCCGTAACTTACGCGAAGGTATCAATGTTGGCGCCTAACGCGGGGTTTGCAGATGACGATTTTGGTACGTCAGATGCTGATTCCAGCAACTGAAGCGACGCTTGTCCCTCTTGCTCTTGCTGGCTTTTAGCAAGTTTAAGAGAGGCCAACTCAAGTGACGCACCGGACGTTCCAGAGGCACTAGTACCTTGTAGATCCATACCATATTCCTATGTTGCTTGTAGCAAAGTAAAAAAGTAGGCAAAATTGCCCACTTCATTAAGTATCGGCCATTAACGACCAAACTTTAGCATTTTTTTAAACAAACTTACAATTGAAACAAAAGGCGTGCAAATGCAACACAGTCAGGAAATGCAAACCATTCATCAGCAACTACAAGAAACCATGCAGACCCTGTATCGAAAAGCTGTTGATGCAGACCAAATTCTAGATAATTTACAACGTGACCAAAAAGGGAAGTTCACAGCAGTCTTCGCCGCAGATAGTGTTTTTACAACCTCATCAAAACGCTTTGGCCCTTATGTGGAAGAGATAGCTAGTGATTGGCAGGCTTTAAAGGAGCTCAATGAGGAAGAGGCAAAAAAAGCGTTAGCGCCGCTTATCAAGAAGATTGAATTGGCTCTGGTCACCATTGCACAATTTCAACAGTCTTTGAGTAAAGGTTAACTGAGTCGCTTCTGCCAACTCAAATATGGAAATTCTAGTTGGCAGTAATGATTAAGGCTTTGAATAAAGCGGAAGCTGTCTTATTCGCTCTTTGATTGCCGCTACTTCTTTCATATATGCTTCGCTGTCTACTTTTCCATATTGCAACGTAAACGCTTGCTTGCTCAGCCCCTCTTTTAACCCATCAATGGGTGGGATAATTTCCAACTCACTTTGAATGCGGGCCATCGTGTTTTGTACTTCACTAGCATAATTAGGGTTGGTTGCTACCTTAGCAAATTCAGTACCCGACATATCAGCCAATAAATCTACGAAACTGTAGCCAGAGCCCCCCTCACCTCTATCCATTAGCTCTTTAAACTCTCCAATGGCTAATGACATACCTTGCTCGGCTAGCAGTTCAAGCGCCGCAGATATGATGAAATGGCGAGTTAAATCATTGCGTTCATGCAGTACCGCACCGGTTCTAGGTTTAAGTGCTTTTAGTGCATCAGGCTGAATATCACCAACTAAGTTTCCTACTCTGTGATGCCCGACATAAGCAGCAAGCGCTAAAATAACAGCTTTGTTGTGAAAGGCTGCTTGCTCTGGCGTATCACTTTGTTCTCTGGCTCTAGCCATGCCTTCACGCAAATATTCAATCAACGAAACAGGCTCATGTGAAAGCGCAATGTGACGACCTGAGATATAACGCAAATAATAGCCAGTTAGCAGTTCAAGCTCGGTCACTTCGTCATCTGAGAGTTGCGAAGCAACATAGTCAAACTCACTGATAAAGGCGTCAAGAGGACCAAGCTCTAATGTGATCTCTCCTTCACGCATGCTAACTCGCTCAATTCTCGAAAGCGCGAGACTCACAATTTGAGAGTCGGTATAGAAGTTCACGGCCCGTTCAATGAGTGAAAGCAAAAAGCCACCGGACACCTTAAGATCACCAAGCTGAACTTGCTCTATGCGTAAGCTCGAATCAGGTAGCACAAGGACAGAGGCGTTAATGTAGTAACTTGATTGCCTTATGTTATAGGTAACGCTAATCGTACCGGCTAGCGGTGTGATGTTAACAATACCTTTGAAATCAGGAATAGCGCGTTGTAATACCCCAACCAAACTCTCAACCTGTGTTTGTGTCAGCGTAACTTGGTGACCTTCTTTACGTTTTTCAAATGCTTGTTGTAGTTGACTGAGCAACTCATTAACGGTGTCTGCACCATCCAATTGAGTGGGAGCGTAAGTGGTTACTAACGGCGTTTTTTGCACTGACAAATAAGCCAGCACCACCGTACCTGACAATATGATGAAACCAACAATGGCGATACTCATTAGAAGCCATTTTACACCGCGAGAAATCATGAAATTGTGTAATACCTTTCCTAGTCTTCGTATTTATATTACGCGAAGTTAGCGAGTGACTCCACCTGTCACCATGCGATTGTTAGGGCTACTAGGAATGTTAGCACCTATCTGCTATAACCTTCCGCAAAGGTTAACATGCTCAAATAGCTTCAGATTTTAGCCATGATGACAAAGAATCGTACTGTGCAGTAGCCTGAGTAAAGTCGTGGTGCTCTGATAATACGGTAGGAATAACCACGCAACGCAACCCAGCTGAAACTGCTGCAGCCAAACCAGTCTGAGTATCTTCTACGGCAATACATTCTTGTGCACTGACGCCAAGCATTTTCATTGCTAACTGGTAACAATCTGGTGCAGGTTTACTGCTAGCAACATCCTCAACTGCGACTACACAAGAGATATAGTCTCTCAATCCATATTGTGACAGTGTTTTCTCTACTGACTTTTTACTTCCTCCCGTTACGATCCCTAGCGTAAAACCAGCCTTCGAGCAGGCCAGAATTGTTTCTCTAGCATAAGGCATAAGAGGGAACGCTTGTGTTTCAAGAAAGCTCCCCAGGCAGTCATGCTTTCTCTGCGCCAAATAACTTGGGCTGACATCTAAATTGAAATGTTCGACCAAATCGACAGCATTTTGCTTTACCGGAATACCAGCCATAACTTTGCAATAAAAGTCTTGAGTCAGTGTCACGCCGAAGTCATCGAGAATGTCACACCATAAGTCGAAATGGATTGTTTCAGAATCTATCAAGGTACCATCGTGATCAAACAATATCGTGCTCGTTTGGGGCGTAATGACCCACTGATCATCAGGTGCTGAAATGGTCGACATAGACATTGGTTTACCCTGAGGTTAAGTTAAAAACAGGAATGGTTACAACGTGCTCCATACCATACCACTGTGCGCCGTTTAAGCATATCTGCTGCATTATTTTTTAATAGCGGTGTAAAAATTGCACTACCACATTTTTATATTGTCATAAATGGTGGTTGACGTTGGATTATGGCTGGCTTTTAATTTCTGCATTATTGGTTTTTTTGATGCAAGCGGGTTTTCTTTGCCTAGAGACAGGTAAAATTCGCAGCAAGAACAGTATCAATGTAGCAGCTAAAAACCTATCTGACTTTATCATCGCCGCCATAGTTTACTGGATGTTTGGCTTTGGACTGATGTTCGGTGATTCAATATGGGGAATATTCGGCACTTCAGAGCACTTTTTTGGTGCAACACAAACCCCCTGGCAAATTAGCTTCTTCTTTTTCCAAATGATGTTTTGCGGTACTGCTGCCACATTAATGTCAGGCGCTGTCGCTGAGCGAATGTCCTTCCACGGTTACCTTATCATCACAACCATATTGTGCAGTGTGATCTATCCTGTGGTAGGTCATTGGGTTTGGGCTGGAGCCTATGATCAAGGCAATACGGGTTGGCTTGAATCTATCGGGTTTATCGACTTCGCTGGCTCTACTGTTGTGCACTCCGTTGGTGGCTGGATTGCACTTGCGGCAACCATAATCATTGGTCCACGACTCGGTCGCTTCGATAAAAGCAGACGCTTGCCGGTTGGAAATAATCTACCAATGGCCGTATTGGGAACACTACTTATTTGGTTGGGTTGGTTTGGCTTTAATGGTGGCAGTACCCTAGCGCTTAACGAAAGTGTGCCCGCGGTACTGCTGAACACCTGTGTAGCAGCGGCTTGGGGAGGCCTCGCCGCTAGTGGCTTATTTGTGATACGTCACCGCTATGTAGAAGTCACCTACATTTTAAATGGTGTCATTGCAGGGTTAGTATCAATAACCGCATCAGCGCATATGGTAAGCCCATTAAGTGCCGCGCTAATTGGTTTTGTAGGCGGAATTATTCTCTATGTTGGCAACTGGCTTATGGATAAATGGCGAGTTGACGACGTTTTATCAGTGGTTCCGGCGCATCTATTCGCAGGAATATGGGGAACGCTGGCGGTAGCCTTATTTGCACGCACGGACTCTCTGCCTGAAAGTGCGACACATTGGTCACAATTTCAAGTGCAAATCCTTGGCGTAGTCGTTATTGGGCTGTTCAGCTTTGGCATTAGTTTCGCCTTTATATCTTTTATTAATCGCTTAACCCCATTGCGAGTATCTAACAAAAATGAAATGCTCGGTATGAACATTTCAGAGCACAGAGCGTCTACTGAGCTTATCGATTTACTCAGTTCAATGAAAACACAAGAAGATAAACGCGATTTTGCCGCTAAAGTGCCCGTTGAGCCTTTTACGGAAGTAGGTCAAATAGCACGGCAGTACAACCGCGTGATCAATCGCGTAAAAGAAGAAATGCACCAACGCGACCAAGCAATTGATAACTTTCGTTCAAGCGAAAAGCGAAAAAGTGCCATCCTAGATTCATCCATGGACAGCATTATCACTATCGATTTAAGAGGGTTTGTCCTTGAATTCAACCCGGCTGCTGAGCGCACTTTTGGTCAACATAAGAACCAAGTTGTTGGCTCGTCGTTTATAAACACATTTGTACTAGAAAAAGACCGACCAGATGTACAGCACAGTCTTGAGCACAAATTTGCTACTAGCTCTGGGCTGCTAATCAACCGTCGCAATAGTATTAGTTTAAAGCGCGGCGGAGGCGATATATTTCCAGCTGAAATCACGATCACCAGTGCTAATGTTGGGCGAGAGTCGATGGACGAGTTCACTCTCCACGTAAGGGATGTTACCCGCCAACACAAGCTTCAGAACAAACTGCGCCAGCAAGCCTATTCTGACCCTCTTACAGGGCTGTACAACCGCGCCTATCTTATCGAGCAACTCAATCGCGCATTAACGGCTAATGAGACATCTGGTGATATTACTGCCATTTTCTTTCTAGATTTAGATAGATTTAAAAAAATCAACGACACACTCGGCCATAAAGCGGGTGACGAACTATTACTAGAAGTTGCCGCACGATTATCACGAGTAGTGCGTCAAAATGACGTTATTGCCCGATGGGGAGGCGACGAGTTCGTTGTCATGATGCGAGGGGCGCTTACCGTGCAAGCTACTGAACACACGGCAGAGAAAATTCTTCACGTGATGCGTGAGCCAGTAGCACTTGGTGGGCGGGAATTGAAAATTCCGACTAGTATTGGTATTGCATTGGCCTATGACTCGCATATTAGCGCCGAGACCCTTATTCAACATGCTGATATTGCCATGTATTTTGCAAAAAAAGCTGGACGCGACACCTATAAAGTGTTCGTTGATGAGATGGCGAATACAGCATCACATCAATTTCACTCTGAGCAAGCACTACGCCAATCTCTTAATACTAATGACGCCTTTCACGTTGTGTATCAACCCAAAGTGAACAGTGAGCAAACTATTATTGGACTTGAAGCGCTTGCAAGGTGGCAACACCCTGATGGTCATTGGATCCCTCCCACTGAATTCATACCATTGGCAGAAGAAGCAAACCTTATTATAGAAATTGAAGAACACATTATTGAATTGGTATGTCGCCAGTTATGTGAATGGGACGCTCAGGGTATTGCAACCCCGCCGGTGGCTATTAACTTATCAGGTAAACACTTGCATTCGCCACATATGTTGCCTTTTGTGAAAAAGATTTTGCAGCAATACTCATTACCAGGGGAATTACTCGAGTTTGAAGTCACAGAAGGCGTATTTCTTACTGAAATGGAGCTGTGTATTGAGGTACTCACCGAGCTACAGAAATTAGGGATATGTATTGCAATTGATGACTTTGGTACTGGCTATTCTTCCTTGAGCTATTTAAAGCGCTTACCTGTGAATGTATTAAAAATAGATCGCTCGTTTGTTGATGAATGTGCGACTTCCGAAGAAGACGCCAAAATTTGCGCAACTATTATTTCTTTAGCGCAAAACTTAGAGCTCAAAACCGTTGCAGAAGGTGTGGAAAACGCAGCTCAGTTTGACTTTCTTAGCGAACAGGGATGTGACGAGTTTCAGGGGTACTATTTCTTTAAACCCCTTTCCAGCACTGATATTCAATCCTATTTACCTACATTACCAAAAGCCTTGAAAGGGAGTGACTAAGCTAAAGCGTGTTGACCTTTGCGGTACACTTTTTTGTTCATTCCAAGCGAGTTTCAGGCAATGAACGAGTTGCGTAGTTTGGTTATTCCAAATTCGCAAAGTGAAAAGCCTTGTAGTAAAAACTCTATCGCTAATCTCACACGCTGTAGCATGAAGCATTTATCCGGATCAACACTCCAATTATTGGCTCACTTCCCCAAAAAAGCGCTATCAAAGGCGCTAAGACAGGCACTGACTAATACAACCTCTGTATGCGATTACTGATATTCCAAAACGTCTGTAGTGAAATCGACCCATTGGTACTTAGGCACACTAGAGTCTATGAAGTAATCAGGCTGAAGACCTTTACCATCGATTGTCATATCTGGAATGCGGAAGCTTCGTGAAAGGCTGTAGTACAATGTAAGGTTACCACTTGGCGAATTAACTTGATGTATGTTGGAAATATCCAACACCCCCGTAGTTGTAGTGCCAAACAGCTTTACTTTTTTACTCTGTTTAGCTGCCAGTAAGAACTGTTCAGCAGAGCTTCCGTTATTTTTATCAATAAGAATAGCTACTTGAGCAGGCTGAGGTAGAACAGCGTCAAACTGCTCAACGGTTACCCTCTCTTTTTCTAGTTGAACAAATTTGCCTTCGTTGGCGTTTAACTTATCAATCGATGCTTTTGCCCAATTTCTTATTTCTTGAGGATACTCTTCACCTTCAGCATAATCTACCATGCGCTTATTATTTAGTGGTGTAGACAACATCTCTACCCCGACATTCCTGATGGGGTTGGTGTAAAGAAGTGGAAGGATCTCGCTATAACTGGCATCACTGCCACCACCATTACCGCGTATATCAATAATAAGGTTGTTAGTACTAGCGATTGTTTTAAAGTTCTCTTTTATAAGTCTATCAATAGCTTGCTTTTGCCCGTGAAAAAAAGACGGTATGCGCAATAACACGGTGTCACTAGAAACGCGTTCGAATAGTGGTGAATTGGCGGTGATTAACCGTACATATCGATTAACTTCTTGGGCATCTTCTTCTTTTGGGTTTAGCCGGCGCATTGCCACGAACCCATCATCTAAGATAATCGCATTGTTTCCATAACGCTCTACACTGCTAATTTCTCTTTGAGAGCGATCGCCCATGTAATAAATTGCACTCAATGTATTATCTTTGAGTATGAATTTAAGTTTTATATCATTTGGTTTCCACGAGGGGTTATCCGATTCAACAATGTAACCCACATATTCCTCACCCGTTTTATCTAGGGCGATGGTATAATCTGAAAACTGCCACAGACCTTGTAAGTCATCGGCCGGCAATGCAGTTATGCGCTTTTTAAACGAGGACATATCAAATATATTTTTCGTTTTTCTGTCGCAACAGTACTAGAAGAACTCGTATTTAAGAAAAGAGCAATATGCCCTTTTCGAAAGAAAAACAGCCAGTCTTTTAAGATTTCATGGCATTGCTTGGGGTCTGTAACACCATCAAGCTTTTTGATGGTTTGTGAATTAAGGTTTTGATAGCTCGCTTCCCCTTTACTGTCTATCACATAGGAAAAACCAGCATCGTTCTCTTCGAATGTCTTTTTCAACCAAGAAAACTCATTAGCGCAGTTCATGGCTTGAGCACCACTCGAGAGTAAACCTACGGTAAGTAATATTAGCTTTTTCAATTTTAATCCTTCTATAGCGTGTTGACCTTTGCGGTACACTTTTTGTTTGCTCCAAGCGAGTTTCAGGCAATCAACGAGTTGCGTGGTTTGGTTATTCCAAATTAGCAACGAGAAAAGCAGCATGAGACTCGCTTGGTTAGTTCAGAGATATTCTGCCACGTTCTGTACACAGAACTCTGATCGACAGAACTTTTCATTATGGTAATTAATAAGGGTTTGAACAATTTCTTGCCTCGTTGTGTAGTCAACCATGTAGGGGAGCAAGTCGAGCTCGAATACTCTCGCTTTGCTCTTTGACTGCCAAAAGCCCGCAGTACCAAGTAATTGATGTGTAGATTTACACTGAATAATCCATATACCAATGCCTCGCACGTACCATGCCCCCGCGTCGCTGCACAGCGCTAGCCATGCGTCTTCTAAACTATGCAAGAAGCCATGCCGACTCATAGAAAGGGTATTTCTATAAAAAGATGCATACAAAGAGAAGCAATCTCTATCGGGAGGTAAATAGTTCAGGTTTTTAGACTCAAGTTTCGTTATCATTTTGTACCAACCTCAAACTCACTTCTAGTACAATAAGTGGATAGCCATTTACACCGTAACACTAAGTTGCAACCACCATTTTTGGGTATCGGTCTGATGTATTTCAGCTCTGTAATTAGCGTGCTTTAGAAGAAGGTTTACACTTTCGCTAATACGGTAAGTCATGGACACATTTACTTCCTTGCCCAATTTCTCACTGTCCAAATTCTTAAATGAGTGGAATGTTAACGCGACATTAAAAGCGCCAACCTGCTGCGTTATTCCAATAAAACTATCGCGTAAGCCATCGACCGGTGTTACAAGAAATTTATCAGCGAAGCCTTGAAATTTGTGCAATGTAGCCAGCGGTGTTGTGAAACGGTGAGTACCATTACCGCCAAGGACTTCTTGCCCAATAAATACAGTATTTTTATCCAAGTCGAGTTTAACGTCCCAAGCCCAGTAATCGAGCGAGAATGATTCAGGGTTCTCTCTGTAGTCGGTTTGTTGCGCGTATGCTCCATGCCAACTTAAGTGTTTAAAACTTCCATTGTAGTCAAAGCCAAGCGTTTGACTGGATAGTGCTTTGCTGTCATCAAAGTCGAGCCAATATCCAAACACCGAAAGTTCATGGAATGGCGTTAAGCTCAATTGATTATTGATAAGGTGAAAATTGCCAGCTAAATTTGCGTTGTTTCCATTAGGTCCAAATACACGATTCACATTATGAAGGTAACTATAGTCTATATTCCATTTAGCAAGAACTTGCCACTGTAGCCTAAAACCGTCGTAAGTCTGCTCATTTTGGCGCCAACCGACACCACCTATAAACCGCTGATTTTGATGATTAATTCTTTGACGTCCGGCCGTAGCTGTAAATACATCACTTGAGTATTTTACGTAATACTGGTTTATATCGGTGGCGTCTGGATCTGCAACGACAGGGTATAACGTGTTCCCATTA
Source organism: Alteromonas sp. KUL42 (assembly GCF_006538325.1). GTDB lineage: Bacteria > Pseudomonadota > Gammaproteobacteria > Enterobacterales > Alteromonadaceae > Alteromonas. The sequence goes on along the minus strand of NZ_BJKK01000007.1, from coordinate 25,434 downwards.
ATCGTGTCATTATATTTCTGAGCACCAAGATGAGACACATTGTCTACCTCTAGGCCTATTGAGAAACCTCTAACTTGATTTGACTGATATGTAAACCGAGAAAGTAATGTAGATGCTAGTGCATTTTCTGATAGTAGATCTTGGTCAACGGCTTCAACTCTGTAGCGAAATTTCACGTCAATTTCGCCTGATTTGATTGCTGAAGCAATATTTTCCAATGACTGTCCAAAAGACAATGGAGATAACACAAATAGCATCATCAAGACGTATTTCATATCACTTACCTTTATTATTGTTTTTCTTGTTTTGTGCTTTCTAAAGAAAGTTCACTGGCGAGCGTTAGTGTCTTTTTAGAAAAGCGAGAGAGTGTCTCAGCGGAGTCGGCTACGTTATTAATGGTCTCAACAACTTCAGCGCTTATTTCATTAATGTGATTGAGCTGGTGTGATATTTCTTTCGCGACAGCCGCTTGCTGGTCATTAGCCGTGGCGATTTGCGATATCATCATGGTGACTTGATCAAAACTTCTGACAATGCTTTCCATATTTTCTTTTGCTGTTGAGGCAGATTCCGTTCCAATAGACACCATTTCCATGCTGTGTCGCATACTTTCTACTGAAATTTGTGTATCTGTAAGATTAGCTTCTACCGTAGTAACAATTTGATTAGTGGCATTTTGTGTCTTTGCAGCAAGTCCGCGAACTTCGTCTGCAACAACTGAAAAGCCACGACCATGCTCGCCTGCTCTAGCCGCTTCAATAGCCGCATTTAGTGCAAGTAAGTTAGTTTGATCGGCAATTGTGCTGATTACTGACACGACTTTCGCAATTTCTTCGCTGCTTACATTCAACCTTTCTATTTTTTCCGCGACTGATGTCACGGCATTTGCTATTTGGTCCATCGAATTGATACTTGAAGCAACCGTTTTACTTCCTGTAATGGCTTCTTCATTCGCACTTAGAGAGGTATCTGCAACATTGCGAGTATTCATACTTACGTCTTCTACAGATACGGTCATTTCTTCCATGGCCGAAGCGCACTGCGTGGTGTATTCGAATTGCTTATTTACAAGCTCTCTCACCTTATTACTAGAGGTAGAAACAGCACTTGCTCCTTCCCCTACTTGTTTCGCAACAACTGTGAGCTCTTCTACTGACTTTGTAACCGCTTCTGTAATGTTGTTATGTAACGTTTCCAAATTATTGGTGATATGTGTACCGCGCTCTGATATTGCGACGTAATCGATAATAATCCCAACACACGGAATGAGGTATGACAGTGACTTAAGGTAATGCCCAATATTAAAGCCATTGTCAAACAAGGCATTAGATCCAAATGCCATATAGAGTTGTGCGACAATTTGAGGCACCATACTTAAGATAAGACTTGATACAAATATGGACGATGCTTTTTTGTTGAGGATCGGCAAAAGTACAAATGCAAGTAATATGTACAACACAAGGGGAATAACATCGTAGGGACGTGTGATAAGAGAGTCTGAGTATTGACTTACAGGTAACGTCTCACTTGCGCTTGTTAGAGCCATTATAGTGATGGCTGCCGCTAATAATCCTCCCCCTGTTGTAAACAACACAGTGGTGTAATGGGATTCCTTTACGTTTACTAGTAAAATCAAAGCACCAATAGTGAATCCCACAGCGCTAAATAATCTAGCTTCAGCCCAAGTAAATGGAATTAAATCTGCATTAGGTGCATGAACGTTAATGAGGCGGGCTGCTGCAAGTGTGTGATATAAATCCATAATACCTGCACACAACATAACAATGCCGATTAATGGTACAACGAGATTCTTACGTACGCGATAATGGGCAAACGCCAAAATGACGCTCAAAAATGCGATGGCAACTGAGCTCCACTCCCATATAACATGCCAAAATGCACCGGGTAAACTATAAAATAAATGATCGACAAATTTGCCGATTGTTCGGGTACTTTCATTCGTTCCCGCTAACTGGTGAGCTTGTTCGGCGAATTCTAAGTGGCTGTGAACAATCGCTGATTCGTTGGAATACCCTAATACAGCGGCATTTCCACCGAGTAGATTGTAAACTAAAGGGGTAAACGAGCATAAACAAACCGCAAAAATAAACCATCTTGGCAGTTTGCTTTCGTAAGCATTGTTGTCTATAACCTGTTCAAACACAGTGTTCTTCTCATTGATATTGTTATTATTCTTTAACCGCAAATCATCGTTGCTTTGTGTTAGGAGTATTTACGGCTGCCGTTGCTAGGCTACGTAGAAAAAACACCAAGAAGTAAACCAAAACACTGAAATTTGGAGCAAATCGTACGTTTTTGATTATTGAAATAGGTAATCCATTTCAGACGCTCAATACGTCTGAAAATGAGGGCTGTTGAGATTAAAGTAATCCGTGTGGACGAAAGAAAAAGAGAAAAGGTAGGGTGTTGATAGTTTGAAAATTACTTATTAGAAGGCGTAGGTTAAAAAGCGATCTCTTACCTACGCCTATCAATATTTGGTATGGAGGGTGAGTTTGAGAACCTAAAGCGCCTACCAAATAAACCAAAAGCTGTCTAAATCCATCATCTCTAGAGCAAGAGCTACGCTACTTTCACGTTTCATTAGTTTAGATGACATAACCATTAAACGGCACAAAACACAAAAAATAAAGCAAATGCTGTCCAAATACTCCTGCTAGCATAACCTACCCGTTGTAGTGTTGTTATTTGCCAGAGCCTCCAAAAAACGATATTACTTCCACGGTTTGATTATCTTTTCAAATCTTTGTTTCTTATCATTGGTGTTCATACGTTGGCGGAGATAAGCTAATGAACACCATTCTTTCAAACTGGCAAGTCGTGACAATCATTGAAGGCGAACATAAAATTGGTAAAGTATTGTGGGGCATATGTGTTGATGATATGACCTGCCGTTTTTCTGCTGGTGATTATGTTTGTACTTCACGCATAACAGATTTCAACTCCTACACTAAGCTGGTAAAAACCACCAGTGGCAGCCTTTACCAAATCTTAGGTGAAGGGAAGTAAGCTTTCATTGACTTTCATGATTTTGAATTGCTGCGACAAGGGTTCTGTCCAGAGCAAATTAATGCGTTCAAACGTTTGGCACTTTTTATAAAAGATTAAGATTACCTAAAAACAAAATACTACTTAAAGGTTTTGCCAATAACGATGAATTCATAAAAGTAATACTTTTACAAAGCTTAACCCTTTTCTACTTCTCCCTTAGGACCTTGATTTTCGTTTTTCGTTGCGATTGATAAATAAGCAAAATAATTAGCAACAAATGACAAACCAATTCCGATAACAGCCTCGTTGATAATACTCGAAAGGCCATTCACTCTCCACATAATACAACCTATGCAGCTAGTAACAATAGAAATGAACAATGACCAATCTGTATGTTTAAAGTCATAAAGCCTAATTATAATAGGCCCCGCTAGCACTCCTCCAATCATCGATATTGAAATCAACGCAATAGAAAATACAGAGCTGTTGGATTGTATCGAAAAACCTACTGTAACAATTGCGATACTGAAAATAGTTAAGGGTTCAACGAATTTATGGCTTTTGATAAAACTCGTAGACTTTGACTTTATTAAATTTGTAATGGATATAATTATAGAATCTACAGTAGAAGCAATAGCAGCAAATATCCCCGCTACAGCCACTCCTGTGAGGATAGCGCCAGCATTTTCATGAAAGAAAGGGATTAGCGCAGCTTCGGGATCAATTACTTGAAAACTCTTTTGTCGTAAGATAACTCCGAATAACGTCATTCCAATCCATGTATACTGTAGAAACAAAATATAGATCCACCTAGCATTTTCTGCTTCAACAGGATCTTTCGCGCTTATGTATCTACTTGTAACTTGTAACTGACCAAATCCAAAACCAATGCTTGCGGTCAAATAGCCAAAAACAAAAACCAATACAGATATAGCTGACATGCTACCCGTTATTGAATAAAAGCTATCATCCAGCCCTGTTTGAATAGTGTTATCAAGAGAGAAAACTAAATATAGAGAAAGGGTGGTTACTATTAACATCAATAATCCTTGATAGAGATCTGTATAGACAGACCCTCTATATTTACCCACTATACAATACGCTGAGACGAACCCTCCAAACAATACAATTGCTAGTTCAGGCTCTATATCTACAAAACCTGTAATAATCTTCGCACCGGCAAGCCATTGAGAGGAAATATATGCACTTAAGAGTGTTATTACAAAAATAAGTGTAAATATGAAAAGGTAGGACGATGGCTTTCCCCCTTTCCCTGAAATAACTTCTACAACATTAGAAAGATTGTTTTTCGAACAATAGCCATTTAATTTCTTTGGGCCATACTTCCAAAAAATTAGGTCGCCAATTAGCCACGATAGAGGAAGCAGAATCCATTGCAGTCCATAGGCATAGCCCAGCCCGACAGCGCCTGTCATTATGAATCCGCTATTTCCAGTAGCAGCAGCACTTATACCCACAGCAAACCGACCGTAAGTCTTGCCGCCAAACTCATCTCTAACATCTGTATTTCTTTTTGCGAGGTAAACGAGAATAGGAATAGGTAAAAGTGTCAATAAAAATACGATATGTTCAAGTGCCATTATTCTCTTCCTTGTTGAAGTTTGACATTGTGTAATAAGGACAAATAGGGTTCTCAGGCATTTCATACTCTGTCGAATTAAACAGAGCCGTTTCATAGGTATCATGCCTTTTTTTAATAAACTCAAATGAAGCAGAGAAATTGCTCGCCACAATAGACTTATGAGGGTTAAAGACTAGCTGACCAGCTACAACATTTTCATCAACAATTATTACATCCTCTCCCAGCGGCCTAGATAAATCAGATAATAGAAGTACATGCACATTCACTCCAATCATTGCATTACAAACTAAAAGGTCGTTATCCTTTTTTAAAGCTTCCTCATTTTCGAAAATAAATATTCTGTCAATTTCTACTCCGTCTTGTATTTCCCTAGCATTTAAGTTGAAATACCTTCTGCCCCAAGGTTTTTTCCACCATTCACTAGAATCAACATAACTGGTTGCTTTAATACTATTATTTGCAGACTGAACAATATTAAGTGCAACTGGTTCTAGGTCAGTCAATCTGACTGCTAGCACTCCAGTTCTTGAGACTTCTGTAATAGCTTCTTCAAATTCGCTAAACCGCAACTTAAGAGCGTTAAGCATTACATCATTTGATTTATCAGCGAATTTTTCCTGAGAGTCCTTAAACGCTACTAAAATCGAATTAATTTTTTCTTCACTTAAAGCCTTTGCAGCAGTATTAATAGGCTCAGCCAACTTATCAACTTCATATCGCTGAAATAAAATATTAAATAAAATTGTAGTACAGAGCGTTAATATGGCTGCTCTTTGGAACTCGTCTTTTTTTGTACCAGCGAACTTAGAGGTGACTATAGTTATGACAATAGACAAAGCAATTGAAGTCACTGTTATTACAATCATTAGTTCCATTTAAAGCTCCTTACATCCAAGTTGCAATAGCGCGAGGTTCTCAACTTTAGACCTAAATACTCCCTCAATTTGAAAGTAAGGAGCTAGAGCTTTCTCTACATCAGGTAATGAATAACGGTAAGATGCTGAGGTTTCGATAATTGTTCCCTTATCAACCACTAAGTCCTGAACCCGTACCGCTTGTTTTGCTTGATATCTAACTCGAACCGCATCCGATTCAAATACCACAGTGAATTCAAAAGAATTTCTAGTTAACCCTAACAACTTAAGCGGATAGAAACAAAAATCGTCCACTGACTGAGTCTTGTATGGTGAAGTTAGCTTCTCTTCACTAATTCCCTCTGGCGATTGGCAACATATGACACATCTATCTCCCTTATTTACTAAACCAGATAAAATTTTACTAATATATTCGGGTTGAAAGTTATTGAATGTAAGGCCCAAAAAAATATATCTAGCTCCATCATCACGAAACAATTTTCGATCTAGCACCTCAGCTAGGTTTTCAAACTTCTCGTGAATTTGATTGCAATGTATCCCTCTACTGGTTACTGCTGTTGTTGCTCTTTTTAAAAAAAACTCAGATACGTCAACCGGGAAATAAGTAATATTTAATCCCTTAAATTGCAGTTCGTCTAGGATTCTGAAAGATTTGCTAGGATATCCGGGGCCGAGGTCAATGAATTGAATATTTTGAGGTAGAGAGTCGCAGAGTAAATTAATATTCTCTTCAATAAGATTTAAGATTGGTAGATCGAGGCTATCGTGATATTGCTTACTTCCATAAGTAGCCAACTCATAAGCCTTAGCTTGTTCTGTTGTCTGGTACAAATAATGCGGCAAAGATAATTTTATAACGTTAGATTTAGCTCGCTCTATTTGCTTAAACAGGTTATTCCTAATTTCTAATTTAATATCCATTTTAACTATTAGTTGTTTTATCCCAATCCATAAAACCAACTGTACATTAATTACACAACCTTTCAAATAGTTACTTGCAAAAATCTCCACAGTTTCTTGTTGGCGAATTAGGTAAAATTGGTGAAGTATTGTGGGGCATATGTGTTGATGATATGACCTGCCGCTTTTCTGCTGGTGATTATGTTAGTACTTCACGCATAACAGATTTCAACTCTCACACCAAACTGGTTAAAACCACCAGTGGCAGCCTTTACCAAACCTTAGGTGAAGGTAAGCAAGCTTCCATTAATTTTCATGATTTTGAGTTGCTTCGACAGGGGTTCAGTCCAGAGCAGATTAGCATGTTTAATGGTTTATCCATTGGCAAGGTTCATTAGTCTCTAACACCATTATGACATTCGCATGTTTACAAAAGTACAGGTAAACAATCTTTATGTTTCAACTGTATTCTCGAAATATCCTGAACTATTAGTTTATTACCAGTTAGTATAGCTGCCATCATTGCAGTCATAGTTAACAATCCATTTGATGATTTTATTATATCCTTTACTAACTTTTCTGGATAACCAGTACCATGACGCTGTAGAGCGTGTATTCCACCATGAACATAAGAGTTCAAAGCTTTCCATTGAATATCCCTAAACTCTTTTAGCATTTGTACGGCCTGTTCTGGAGCTTTCCCCTCTAGCTTCGTAATCATCTCACTATTATTTGGTTTTTGATCTGCATTTTGAGAACGTTCTGATAGCAGCGCCATTGTGTTATCAACTTTTTGGTTACTAGCTGCATAAAATAGCCATAAAGCACGAGTTAATGCCTCAAATTGAGACCGCATAATACAAATTGCTGAAGTATAATTACCGTTCAGTACTAATTGTCGAAGACTAGCGCTATGCTCCAGCGCTACTGAACACATCACCCAACTTGCTATGACTCGGTTGCTTTCATCAATTGGTCCATATTCAAAAATACGGCTGAATTCACTACTTAACCCTTCCGACTTTTCTAAAAGCTCATCCATTTAACTCTTACCAACCTTTCCACTTCAATTAACTTTTAAGCAATTAATAAGGCCAAAACCGCAAGACAAATATCCAAGTTGCAATAACACTAATACTCCACCCTAACACTCTCGCTCTATGCAATGTTCTGTTTAGTAGCTTAGACTGATTTTCAATTGTTGTTTTAGCCTCATCCAAGCAGTCTTTGAGCTGCTGAGGGTAGTCATCGCGTTTTAGTTCAAACTCTCCAAATATCATGTCTCGGCTTGAATCAATATTCCTCTTGAGAAGAAACTGGCTTCTTACCAACCCACTGATAATCATTGATACCAATAGCGTTCCCATGACAAATAAAACTGATTCTCCAATTGTTTTCAATTTATTCACTGTAAGTAGTGCTGCAAACGACAATGGGATACTAAATAACTTACCTGTCACATCACTTAATACTTTCGAAAGTGAGTTTGCAATTTCAACTTCCGCTTTAGCCAGCTCATTTCTTAGTTTGCTAAATGAAAAGCCACTGAAATACACGTCAAAATTCTGTTTATATTTTGCTAGTAGCTCTTCCCAATTACTTAGCATGTACTTAAATGCTTTTTCACCTTTGGGAGCTGACTCAATTATTTCAGCGAGGCACAGTCTAAACATACTCGCTTTTTCTTGAGCATGAGATTCTGCGCGTTGCTCTGCGTGGACTATATACTCCATTGTGCGTAAATCAAGTACCTCACCATCTAAGTCACATTGCTCAAATTTTGTATCTAGAACAACAGGGTGATAACCGTTTTTGGATGAATCATTAATAACAAAAACTAACTGATATGTATCAGCTTGACTTTTTTTATCATGATAATGGGCGACTTGAGACAATAATTTTATTAACTGACAAATACTCTTTAGCCTTTGCCCCATAACATTACTAGTATCGGATTCTACTAACAGATCCGCATTTGCTATGTAGTAGCATTCTGGTGAGTCGCCCTTATAAATGGTTTTTCTACTGCTAAGTAACTGTTCGAAGCTCTGATAAAAAGGTAGAGAACCACTAGTCGAAAGTGCCCAAGTAAATTGTATGTTTTGACCTACCTGAATTTTTTGATTGTCGCTTAATTCAGAATCATCGACTAATAATTCATCAAATCTTCCAAAAGATTTATTAAGCAACAAGCTCTCTTCAATAACAGATATTAGCTGTTCATCCGCATTTAACTCTGCTTCAAATCGGTTATCCGAAATAATTGGCAAACCCGCAGCCCTGTATAGACTGACTACTAAATGTAAAGAACTATTAATGTTGTTAGATTTGGTTACCATCGCTAATCATCTGTAATAGCTGATTTAGTTTCTTCCGTTAGATTGTTAATAACCAAACGATTATTTGTTTTGTCGTACCAAATTTCAGCGTTTTCTGTTGAGCCTAACGCATGCTTTTCAAACTGAAACTGCCAGTTAGCAGTTTTAAGTTTAATTTTTGCATGTTTATTAATAGTAGCTAGATGAACCCTGAACTCATTAGGAACCTGCACATCTTTACTATTTAGATGTTCAGCAAGTTCCTTCTCCATTTCATTTCTTTTATCATCACCATAATTTGCTGGAAGATGTTTTCTTGCAATACCAGTTAAATCATTAATTGATGCGGCTCTCTTTTCGTCATAGCATTCTCTTAAGTATGATAAAACATCAGCTTTTAATTCTTTTACATTAGCTTTAAGCTCAGAGTTCTTACGAAAGAATTTTGCCGTTTCTTTACATGCAGAATCAGTAGCGCGACTAGCTGCAACCCCTCCGCTACAGCCTAATGCTTTAATAAAATAGCCTGACGCACTTTGATTTGTTCTTGGGCTGACAAAACTTAAGTAACTAAACTGATCTTTATCCTCTTCTTCTGCTTCTTCGTGCTGCAAATACCGTTCAACATTTATTCTTGCTGCTTTGTGAAGTTTGCTAAGATCTAATTCTTGGATACCGACAGGTTCAAGCTTTTCATTTAATTGAATACCCGCACGCTGTTTGATCATAGCAACCAACAAGAATGGTTTAGTATCACTTACGTAAGATGCAAATAAGATATAACCACCAGAAGCAAAATTCACATCTCGTGCTTTATTCTGCAAAGAGTTCATCGCGGTTTTAGTTAGTTCGATGAAGTCTAGTTTTTCTTGCTTTCCTGCCCTAAACTTTTCAAATTTTCCGGGAAAGTAACCTCTTTCTTCTTGAGTAGAAGCAAACGTACCAAAAATAGCATTATTATCTTTAGTTCCATAACAGCAGAGCACGATGAATTGAAAAGATTTTTAAAGGATAGAAAAAAGATATTGTCAACTTATGCTTTATTTTGACAATATCTTTTTTGATTTTGACAGCTTATACTTAACCAATGGTCATTAAAGCATAAGTTGACAAATTTACTTGTAAACATTCATTGAATGACAAGGCTTTCATAAATCCGCATAAAATAATTAAGCATATAATGACAAAATTATAACGCTATTTAAGCATTTATTGACAATTTTTTATAAGTTACTACTCAAACACTGACCCTTCAAGAAAACCTTTCCCTAAACTCGATTGAAGTACAGTTTTAACGAATAAAAAAATACCGTATGTTAAACTCCGTCCCCGTCCACAATGGCTAGATACAAATGAACCCCTCATGTAAGGTCGATAAGTAGTATGAAAATATCAGATGAAATGAAAGCACTAAATATCCATGAGGTTAATAAGATATTTGAGGGAGAATTATCTCTTGCAATGCATGGCAATGGGCAAGAGCTTTTATCTGTGTTGAAGGAATCTAACAACAAAGTCAAAATGGCTTTGATTGATCCGCCTTACAATAGGAGAACAAAGTTTCACCATTACAATGATAGTATGTGCCGAGATAAGTGGGTTGATACGTTGGAGACTCATTGTCGGTTGTTAAGAGATTGCCTCCACGAGGATGGTAGCTTATGGATGCACATTGATGATGCGGAAATGATAAGAGCGCGCATTACATTGGATCGCATTTTCGGAGAGAAGAACTTCGTAGCATCGATTGTTTGGCAGAAATCACTTAGTCGCGATAATAGAACCCTAATTTCTGCGACGCACGAATACATACTTGTTTATGCAAAGGATAAAGCCTTATGGAAACAAACGCGTAATAAACTTCCCCCAACTGAGGAGCAACTTTCCCGATATAAGAACAAAGACAATGATCCAAGAGGACCTTGGACCTCAGGAGATCTTACCGCAAAGGCTGGTCCAGGAAGAAGAGCCTCTCAGTTCTATGATTTACAGCTTCCCTCAGGCAGAATCGTGCGACCTGCCACCGGCACTGCATGGAGATACACGAAAGACCGACTGGATGAAATGATTGCCGACAATAGAATCTACTTTGGAAGTGGGGATTCTATGCCAAGACTGAAAAGATTTCTGTGTGAAGTAGATGCAGGGTTGGTGCCCAATACTTGGTGGTCTGGAGAAGAAGTAGGGACTGCCGACAGTGCCAAAAAGCACCTCAAATCTATATTCCCTGAACTGACTCCTTTTGAAACACCGAAGCCAGAGGAGCTCGTTAAGCGTGCCATTCGGATAGCAACCAATGAAAATGACTATGTAATAGATATTTACGGCGGTTCGGGTACCACTGCCGCAGTTGCAGAGAAGCTTAACCGGCGTTGGCTTACAACAGAAAAAGAAGAAAGGACGTTCTATGAATTTACATTGCCAAGGATTAAATACGTAACCAATAATCGAAGTATAGAGTCTCAATCAAGCCGAAGGTTCGTCACACTCTGCGAGCATGCGTTGATTAAAAAACTAGTGAAACTTTACGCTTTAACTCGTTCAAATTTTTGAGGGATGAAAACATACTTAAATCAAGCTTATAGGTCAGAACTTTAGATGGGTGAGAGTCAGTCATCACATCGTATTCCTTATGAGTATTATCAACCCCGTTCCCTGGGTATATAAGACACACCTCTCTGATACGATTTATTCTTCCACCAGCCAGAACTTGATATACATCTTCAGTTTTTGGCTGATTCTTCAGAATCTTATACTTTGCATCTATCAGATAGTTTGTTTCACCATTTTTCACTAGTCTAAGGTCAGGTATTGTATTTACGGGATATCGACCATTATTTGGTTGAAGTAAACGTTGAGCACTTTTTTCAATCGTAATGTCTTCAGGCTGAAATGACTCCTTAAAAAGCCTGAAAACCACCTTTTCAAAAAGTGAATGAGAATTCCACAAAAACCCTGGCAGCTTCATTTCTGAGTTACCAAAATTTAAAGTTTTGTCATCAAATATCACCATTGCGATATCAATAAGAGAAGATAGGTGAGGACAGCTTCTCTTTGCTGTAAAGACATCTAAATAATTTGGCTTCCGATTGCTTTCTGACGGTATTTGACTTGAGATATCAGATAATTGCTGGCGTAGCTGACCTGAACTGACATTGTTCATCATTTGCAAACAAGACCACTTCAGCAAAGAAGCCACATTAGTATTTTGACTTAAGCGATTTTGTATCTGATCTACCTTTCCTGTAACTGGGAGTAATTTAAAAAACCTTTTGGAATCAAGTCTTCCTTTTATTGAAGATGAAGATAGCCTTACACTTTGATATTCAAATGGAAACCCTCGCACATAAGACTTTTTGAATTCATTGATAAATGCATAAGCAAGCAGATCGACAATTCCATCGAAAGATTCTATCGAAGAGTTAGATTTACCAAATATAGTTAAGCCTGAACCATACAAGAAAAAATTCCACATCGAGATCTTCCATTCAGCACCAATCTCATCCTCTGACAAAAATTTGGGAATAATCTCAAACCCGACCTGATTGAAGCTTATAAAGCCCGCAACACCTTTCGCCTCTACTTTATATGTATTTTTTCGCAGTCTATTGATGATAAGAGGGTTTCTCTGGAGACCCAAAATAGCTTTCCATTTGTAGCCTGCCAACTCTATTTCATGTGCGGTCTTTTCATCAATACTAACTATTTTGGCTGGGCCATACTCAATTAACTTTGTCATAAACTAATTTGCTTAATGACGTTGATTGCACCGTCTGTTTCAACGTCCTTAAGTCTACTTGCTTTTATATAAGAACCTGATTCAACACCCTCAGCTGAAGAATAATGGATTTCGTTAAAAACAAGCTCTGTTACTGATCCTTCTGAAACCTTGAAAATATCCTTTAAGACTTCATTTCTACCAGTAAATCTATCCATAATTTGAGGGAATAATTTATGGTCCCAAGCATCAATTAATAAATTCCAACCATCTTCATCAGAAGAAGCACTAAACAGGTCCTTTAACAAAAAGTGTCCTAATTCAAAATCACTTCCAATTTCCGCACAAATGATAGTATTCAGCCTTTCAAGCAAAAAATAGGCACATTCTTTATACCCGATTGAATCCAAACTAGCCGTATCTCTTGATGGCTCCTCAGTGAGCCCCAAGTTCTCAGCAAGAACTTTGAGATCACATCGCAGTTCGATTCGATAAAAGCGTCGAGTAAGCGCTGAATCAAGAGGCAATGCAGCTCTGTCAACAGAATTCATGGTAGCAACGACGAAAACGTTTTCGGGAAACTTCCAATTATATGGGATTTGATAGCGATTCCCATTACGTAACGATAACAGATGTTCAGATCTATCATCTTCATAAATTACGCCCGGAAACCTAACTGGCAAAGCATTTGAGTTTTCTTTGCCGTCTATTGTCGCCCTGTAACCCGGTTCCATAAAAGTTATAAATTCACCAAAAACTTGGCTAGTGTTTGCTCTGTTAATCTCGTCTATTATTAAAAGGTAAGCTTCACTTTCACCAACAGAAACTCTTAACGCCCCGTCGGTCAATATTCCTAGGTATGGTTCCAGAAACATACCTCCGTCTTTTGGTATTGGCCGTTTACCCAATATAAAGTCGTCATATGAATAATATTGATGGAATGTCACCCACTCAACCTCAATGTTACTGGGTATTTGAGCTTTCCAATCTCCACCCTCAGCTAGCCCGAACACTTCATCTTCTCCCGGAGTAATTACCGGAGTTACATCTTTGGTTCCACAAAGGTTCGAAATAATTTGAGATAAAAGGTACGTTTTACCGGTCCCAGGTGGGCCATAGATAAGTACGTTCTTCTGTTCTTTTAGAGACTCTAAAACACTATCTAAGATTTCCATAAACCACCATCATTTTCTCCCCACAAAATATCACTGAATGGCTGTTTAGAATCAGCGCTGCTGGGTGTTCCTTTTGTAAAACCTGCCCACAAATTTTCTTGATCATCACGTACTAAAAATACATGAGCATGACCTATACTTTTTAAAAGCTCGTCTGCTACATCTGAGCCCTCATAAGGTTCTAATTTTGGGAAGCCGCGAGATGCATCCCAAGCAGGTAGCCTAGACTGAGAATTTCGATTTTGTCGATTTATCCTCATTCGTCCCGAAGACTTTGAACTAAACTCAAGCTCAAAAGCATCTTGCTTATCAATGGCTTTTTTTAAATCTAACACCTGAACTTTGATGGGCTTACCATTGGGAGGATAAGAAGAGCGTAAGAATTCCAGAGTATCTTCAACCCTTCTTTTAGGAATTTGAATATAAGTATGTCCGCCCCCATTTTCCGGTTTATCAGCGGGTATACGCTCTATATTGTATAAGTCTGAAGGTTTTATCCTAAGCGACCATAATTCTTTGATTTTAAGCAATGTTAAACTCCCTTTTTTTCAGCTCAAATAAATATTCAGTTACATGACTTTTTTTAATTCCATTGGGGTTGCTGCTATAACGTTCCAGACTTCTCTCGTGTAAAGCAACTTCACCCATCGATGAAAGCAATTCAATTAGTTCTTCTTTACTGACTTGACCATCATCACTGTAACTTACGAAAACATACTTGGCATCTATGTTTTTAATAACATTTTCAAATGCAAGTTTAGCCTTTCGCTTGTAGCAAAAATCCGATGCGGTTGGCTTCCAATCCCTCAATCCACCTTCACCTGCTGGTTCAGGAAAGTCATGCAATGCAATTGTTTCAAGTATGTGGTAGTTACCACCATATTGTCTTTTTGTGTATGGAGGGTCTAAATAGTAAGCATCAGCAGGATTAGCCTTGGAAACAGTCAGTACATCTCCTTGAACTACGTTCATTTTGGTACCGAAACTATTTGTCCGCGACGCATTCAAGTTCAAAGGCGATAAGCTATTTTTGCCAAATTTTGCACAATAGTACCCATAAGTGCCAGATATGTTGGCAACTTTATTTACTGCTAATAATAAGTCATGCGTAAGCCTATCAACTGCCGCCATATTTCTTTCATGTTCCTTCCATGTAAGCAATTGTTTCCTTATCCCATCAATTTTCGCGGCATTTTCACCAGTGAAATATTTTCTAGGCTTACTTCCATTTCTCGGACTTCCATCAGCACTATATTCTTCCCAAAAAAAACCTTTAATGGGCTCAACGTCATTCAACGCTCTTATCGCATGTTCGTATGAGCCACCTACCCCCTCAAAATGTGAATCAGTTAAAGGCAGTAATCTTGCCTTAGCATGCAACACCGGAAATGAAAGTATATCCCCAGCAGTCACCGAATATCCTTTTGTCGCGAGTGCTTCAGACATTGCACCTGTGCCACACATAGGGTCAACAATAGAAGAACCTTCGGCTAACCGACTTGAAATATTCTGGACAATCCAGTCCGAGATACGGCTTTTATTTCCTAGATACCTGTACGACATAACACTACTTATTTATTATCAAAATCAAATGCCTTTATGAGAGCTACACATGGTCTCATAGATACTTTTTACAACAAACTGACAAAACTCTCTTAGTCATATTATTTCAATACCTCTACCCTAAAGCGACTCCAATGTTTTCTATGGCCGATTTAACTTCAGCGTTTTTCAGCCACAATTGATTTTTATCTGGAGGCAGACGGGCATCGTCTGAACAATCCACATTCCAGTAACGCAGAAGATATCCAGCAAGCGCAGCACGTGTTTCAATTACGCGTATTCCTTCCTGCATCCCAAAATCTAATTCGATGGATTTTCTGTGCTTTAACTTTGGATGTGGCACAAGTTCAAGGCTGACTTGCTTCTGCCATTGATCATCAGCGCTGGCTGTTTGTGCCTCGTCAATAACGTGATCTGAAGATGAAACATGCTCGATGCGGGTACACACAAAGTCTCTGAAAGATTGAGATTGGAGATCAAACGCTCTGACATGCCATCGTTGCCCGTTATTCACAATGGCATGCGGTACAATGGTGCGTTCACTTTCGCCGGAACTGATTGAGTGATAACAGATTGTAATAGCAGAACCAGAGGCGATAGCGCGTGTGATAGTCCCTACTAATTCAGGTTTTGGCAGCATCAATGCAGGCGCATCAAAGATCCAATCAATTTGCACTCTGGGGTTAACAAACCCATCACCAAACCCTTCAGAGAGGCTTTTTAGCACTACAGAAGGCTCGTGCTTAAATAGCGGCGTGAATTCTTCAGTTCGGTAATAAAATTTATCACGATGGGTGAAAGTTACATTGTTTGGCGCAAGTGAGGTGTACAGCTTGAAGTCGCGCGAACAACTTGCCACACCCACGTCAAAATGAGCAACGAGAGTTGTGCGACTTACCTTACCGACATACTCCAGGCAATAGTCTATGAACGCCAGCCTTTCTCGCTGTGCGTACTGAATATTAAGCAGATCACCAGTTTGATTACTCACCCTGAATTTCACATTTTTGTTGTAATTTTCTCTACCTTACTGCAATCCCGCCTGGCTATCAATTTAATCCTATCAATTAGATAATATTAATTTAATCCTATCATTTTAATACGATCTTTTTAAAATCGGTCTAAACTGTCTACGAGAGACGATGTAAAAGGCGGTAATGATGAGATTTTTGATTAGACCCTTTCCAAAGCGAAACGAGCACTTATTGGCATTTATGATGCGGGTAAGTTGGCTAAACCATATGCGGTGTTTGCAGGACCTGTTGTTCTCCTGCGAACTTGAAACCCTAAATTGCAGAATTGCGCACAGAAAGCTGGTAACTGGTGCGTTCGACGTTGATGTGCTCGCTCACAATTTACAGCTCGACGTTAGCTTGCTTGAGGACAATGCGGTTAATATCGCGGCGGCAAAAACACAGGCTTTTAACCAAGAGTTTCCGACCGATATGCTGGATTTTTCTCATCCTAAGCTGTGTCGCCAGTGTTTCGAAGAAATGGGGTACATTCCGTTTAGCAGCGCAATGGTGCCTATGACTGTTTGTCCGAAGCACGGGGGCAAACTGACCAACTGTTGGCACGATGGCAAGCTACTTAGTTGGGGTGAGCAAGATATATGGTCGAAGCTGGTCGAAGAGCCTGATGATTGTTCTATGGCATCAGACGATGCCATAGAATTGAGTTTACTCATCGTCAGACTTTCAAGTGGAGTGCCGGATACCGGACTACCACAACCAATACATTTATTGACACTGTTTGACCTGCTGCTGTTGTTGCGATTTATTGTGAAGTTTGATCCCAGAATATCGGGTAGCAGCAGACCGCGGTACGCCCCAATAGATGCCTGGGAACATGCGTTTTCATTACTCCATACTTGGCCGACTTCGATCTTCCCATTGTTTCTTCACCGTGAAACTGCGGGTATTGAAACAAATAATGGCCATGGATTGAGAGCCGTCTTTCGCGATATTTATGACGAACTGTATGCTGGTCCGTACCGCAATACCTATGCCTACTCATGTTTGCAAAAGGCATTTGAGACGTTCGTTCAGAGATCAGATTCCACAACGCCTTTATGGAGCCCGAATCACAAGCTACTACCCAGCGAATGTATACAGAATATGTCCTGCAAACAGGCCATGCAGTTATTGGGGCTTCGTGAGAAAGGGCTTGAACGACTCATAAAGCTTGGATTGCTCGGCGATGTCAGTGAAACACAAAGTGGTGTAAGGCTTCTGAGTAAATCAAATGTATTGAAATTTGCTGCTGAACAGCATCATTACATTAATCTGAGTGATTTATGCAACAGAATGGAGCTCAGCAGTTCGGGTGTTGTACAGCTGGTCAAAGAAGGCCTGCTTCCTTCCATTGCACAGCCGGACGATGAACACCGAGACTGGCTTTTCGATACACGGCATATCAGTCGCTTTATTCTGGCACTGAGTAAAGGCGGTTGCCGAATAATCAATAACAAAAGCGTACTTCCCCATGTGCCGATGCGCAGCCTCCATTTCAAGGGTAAATCAACGGCAGAGGTCGTTTCCGATATGCTGGCAGGAAAGGTTAAATTTGCTTTCCACCCTGACAAAAACCGTCCACTTTCACTAAATCAGTTCCATCCATTAGTGACCGATGAACCAGACTTTTCACACCTCGGTTACCTGATGCCAAAACAAGTGACTCGATTACTGGGTGTAAACCTGAATGCTGTGTATGACCTTGCGAAAAGGAATTACTTAGATAGTCAGATGATCAAGCTTCCTTCTCACTCTCGAAAAATCTGCCTGATTACCGTCGAGTCAATCAACGCATTCAAGGCGAAGTATGTTTTGAAACCCCGAAAGCGAGACAACTTGATCTGCATCAGTGGGCCGAAAATTGATGGTGCGCTACTGAATATTTACCGCCACGTTCACGTCTCAGAAGGAAAAAATCATGGCTAACTTCGATTCAATAATGGAATGTAAGGCGCTTTGGTTAGGCGACCTACTACCAGCAAAGACTATGTCTGAAATAGAACAGTTGTGCGCCAATGAAAATCTGGAAAAGTTACCTCACAAACGCTTTATATTGCCTCACTCGCTTTTAGGTGAGCGCGGCTTCGTATCGCCTATGCGCACGGAAGAACAGGCCTACTTGCAAGTCCTGGCACATGTTGGGTGCATTCCCAGTTGCTTGCTGCTTGGGCTAAGCCTTTCAGGGAAACAACCCCGAACCCAAAGAGTACTCTCGGAATTGCATGCATACGAGTACATGTACCTGGGCATTGAGTCCATTCTGCACAACCATACAGATTCAACATTTTTGGACGAAGCGGACTATATGTTCGCCAGCGTTACCATGATCGATATTTTCGGTTTTGTAGCAGAAAGAGGGCCGAGTCTCGGCTTCAACTTTCAAGACTCCCCAGTTGTCCAGTTTGCCAATGTTGGCTTAAAGGGCATGACTTCATCGTTAAACCTAAACTAAAAGGAGAAGCTGCTATGCAATCTCTAATTCCCTGCCCCTCAAAATCTGGGCGAAATAGCCATGAATGTGTGCTGGTAAACCCCAACGAACTTCAATGTTGGTACGGGTTCGCAGGACCTTATCAAATTGTTAAGACCTGCATCTCGGTAGAACCCAATGAAGATTGGAGTATCGAGCTGGAGGATGGACCAAGCCGGGTGTGTTTGCTGCGTTCAGCTGATTTGGATTGTACAGAGTTACCTGTCGTCGACATTGTTTCGATATTAGGTCACTCAGTGACGCTTTCACCTTGGCAGAAACTCTACTTTCATACTAGTGGATACAGTGGTATTTACGTGACTTATTTATTGGATTGCTCTGACTAGCCTAGATCCGAATATGCAGCCAATATATGTTCCCAATAATTTGTAAAATCGGAACATCTAATTTTGTGTCGTCCTGTCTTAATAAGCACTTCGTCCGGAACTGACTCTTGAATTGCAAGAGTCAGTTTACTTGCGTCTAACTTCCAAATCTTCGCAAGCAAGTCGTAGCTTATTGCCCCGTCTCCGATGTCTCCAGTTCGCTCTAATATCGTTCTTTTCATTACATCAGCAAATTCATATTCGCTCGGATTAGAGGTAACATCACGAAAACCGTTTAAGGCTTTTGACCATTCGTTTTTATTGACTTTAGAAGCTAAGTATTTTGAGAAAGCTTCGACCGATTTATCATTATCAAGCATCAATTCAGCGCTGCTAGCTTGCAAACGAGCGAAACCGGTCAAATTACCTTTTCTCAATGATTCGATATTCTCAAATCGTCCGTTATTAATTAGCCTAATATACGGCTGAAGTTGCTTAATTTTTTTCGTAATTTCTTTGAGTGCTGAATCACTGCCGTCAAACACTTTAAAAATGTATTCTGATATTGGGTCATAAACAGACTGCGCATTACTTGTGCCTCTAAAGTGGCTATTACAACCATCACACTTTTTCAGAAAAGCCGACTCAAAACTGAACATTTTTCCACAGCTGAGGCAGTGACTTGATAGAGGAGTTCGATGTTCAGCGCAAACAACGTAATTTTTCAAACTCCAAATATCTCTGAAATAAGCACGATCATACAAGCATTTTTGGCAGACTTTCTTAAAGTCAAAATCAAACAGGGTTTTGTATTCTTTTGGGACTAATCGGATATCAAAAAGATCCTCAGATTCTGAATATTCTGTTAATTCAGACAATAATGTAAGTATTGAAAGTTTCTGCTCCCTACTAGTGGCGGGATACTTCAGTTTTGCCTGCGAAAATAATAAGAGGTCTTGCGGTTTCACATGGTTGTAAAATGCTAACCTTTCAACATAACTTTGAAAGGACTCATCTACCTCTGGGGTAGGACGACACAGTAATTTTTGGTCAATCAATTGAAAACATCACCAATCTTATTGCTTGTGGGAGTCCAGCGCTTCTTCAACTCCTTTTCGTTTCCGTATATGCGAGCTAGAACATCTTCTTGACTAAAGTGCTCTTTGGAAAGGGGGTTGTCACGCATTTGCATATTCAATCTTTTACAAGATACCGAGAGCATGTTTTCAATTGAAATATATTCCTCTCCATTATCAATTGCCATCCGAGCGGCAGGGCGAATTACTTTTTTCATTAGCACTGTTAACAATCCCCCCGATAGAGCTAAAAGTCTCAGTGCCAAGTCCGGCTCATCTAGTCCAGTTAGATATTTAAAGCCTAGGCTTTGATCAAGTTTCTTTAAGAATACTCGCCATTTTTTTATATCCGCTAACGAAAATCGTTCAATTTGATGGACAATGGAAAATCGATTCCTCAATTCTGGATGTCGCTGAAGTATTTCAAGACAAATAGGCAACCCCATTAATACCACTGGGATTCCCGTTTTGTTTATTAGGTTTTTTATCCAATCAGCTGCATTTTTAAGCTGGACCGACGTGATATTTGAAAACGCATGATGAAATTCATCAATGACGATCAACTCAACTTTCGAATCTTTCGCTCTGTTACAAAACCTTCGATTAAGTTCAGCTCTCGTACCTTTTGGCTTGTCAGCTTCACCGCCTAAAGCTTTTAAAATTTCGACTGGAGCAGCCCTTCCAGAGGCATCATCAGGCAGGCTGACAGAAACGATAGGGACTATATCACATGGGATACCGTCCTGATTTGTCCTAACATACCGAGGAAATTGGCTAACATAACGCTTTAACAGCTCTGTTTTGCCAACACCACTTTCTCCGACAATGAGTATCGAGTCCGGCTGTTCGTCATATCCGACCTCTTTTGCTAAGAACCTAGACTGCTTAATGTCATTTATAATCTCTTGCAAAAACTCTGAGGGCACAAACACTTGTCCAACCTGAATACTCCGCTTTTCTCTACAAGATTCCGGTTCATATTTGGGGTTTTTAGCTAAAGTCAAATTCATCGATATCATCGTCATCAATTGGTTTCAAAAGGTCTTCTTCAAGTTTTTTTGTATCAATGGTAGCTATGTCATCAATATTTTTTGCATGATTTTGCATTGACTCATGCAGAGACTTTTCTCCTCCTGAGTGACTGGAAACATTCCCGTATCTAGAGGCTTTTGCCATTGTTGCTGATCTTTTCTGCCTTTTCCGATTCGCAAGCTCTTCAAGAACGATGTTTTTTATCGCTTGCCGCGTGTCTACCAATGCTTCTGTATCAATATTTTCGTCAACGAACTTACGGTGGTACTTCAGAATCGTCTGATGTTGGTACAGACTCAGGCCTCGCGTGTAGTTGGGGGTCAAAGAATAGACTTTAAAATACGACTCGCTATGAGAATCCCAGACCCAAATGAAGTCGATATCCTCTCTATTATATTTGACCTTAACTTTGCCAAAACCATCACGAACCCTGAGGTTACGTAATTCTCTGTTGTCATATTGAATATGGTTAATTCGGATACCCTTTTCAGAATTCTTTGGGGTTTTATTTTCCGCAAATACCAGTTCAAGCTTCTGATTCGATATGGGGCGTGTATCCACTGAAGGCTCATCCTGTCGCCATATCAAGTTAGGCACATTGTATGATGAGTTTTTATTGACTTGGTAATCGTCAACTATCCACAAGTATAAAATATTCAAAAATGCTTTGAACGAGATACACCCATTTTTTGCTGGGTCATATTCTCTCTTGTCAACTAAAGTCGAAAATACTTTACCCGGTAAGCCAGACAATAATTTCCTGTTTACTGAATTGAAGTGTGACTCGATGGATCCTTTGTACCAAGGTTTCAGGACCGGATTTCTATCAATCACGATAGAGAGCTCGAATAACGCCTCTTCTAACAATTGACTCATGAACTCTTTTCCGCGGTCTACGGCAATTACATGAAACACTCCTCTACAGAGCCATTCATTCTTTACACTTTCGTACCTACTCAATAGTTCTGATTTATCAGAAATCGCGCTCTTTATGGCCCTACCCACGCTGACAAAACTCGGTGGTTCAAAGCCAACGTAAACCCCAAGAACACTTTTAGACTTCATATCTAAGACCGAAGTTATCCAAGGTCGACCTAAAGGTAATCCTGTACTGTGGTCAAAAATAAATAAATCTAATTTCGTATGGTCGATTTCTGCTCTATCGAGGATGTATTTGACTGACCTCTTTACCCTGTTTTCCTTGTTCTCTCGATACAGTTTATTGGCTACCTTCTTACCATATTGCCCGACAGCAACTTCATATGCATTTAGCTTTCTGGCTCTTGCCAAGTATGCGACATAACTTATCGGCTTTAACTTTTCACTGTCCTGCAACTCACGATTTGTTAAAACAACTGAATCCTTGAAAGTCTTGTACGCCTCGATGAAAGATATTTTTTCTTTTCTTTTGAGTTCATCAAGTGATTTATCAATGAGCTCATCAAGCTTCGTATTAACCCTCGACTTCCTGTTTCCTCTTTTTCCGTAATTTGGAATAAGACCGGCATTTCCGTATTGCGTATGTAGGTCTTTCCATCGCTTTAAGGTTCGCCAATTGGGACGCTTCCCTTTGAGTTTTGCTGAGACCTCTTCGATTAGAGGATCGAGGTTCTTTTGCGTCAAACCTCTAATGCCTGCATCCAACACAGCCTCGATGTACGCCAGCCGCTCGCGCACTATATTCTTATCCTTATCTGACAGGCTCGAAAAATCTCCAGCCGTGGTAGCAGTGATTCGTCTGAGCTTTGGATCATCGTAAGAAAACTTAGCTTCGTCTTTGAATATTAGCGTTTCAATATCGCGCTTTTTGTAAGTTAGCTCAGCTTTAGTTATTAAATCCATTAAGTGAACTTGCCCTGCGACAATAGACGTTACTCGGAACTTATTGCCATCAATGATTAATTCTGCGCCAGCCACTAACTCACTAATCATTAGTCCCCCACTTTAATAGAACATCTGGCCCCAGGGCTTCTTTATGCAAGTTTACAAGTGACAATTCTTCGGCAATTAACTGATAAACAACACCGATATCAGAGACTTCCGTATGCTCCATCAATTCTGACGCATACAATTCACCACCATTCATTCGAATGATTTCCAGCGCCCTCAATTTGAATTGGCTTGATAGTTTGGGGTAGATACTAGCCCTACGGAGATGCCGAATATTCGAAAAAAACGGCTCTTTCCTGATGAACTTATCTGTAATTTTAACGAGTGGGATACCAAGAGCTTCAGCCTGATTTTGCCAAAGAGGAAAATCTCTTTCGAAATCAGCATTGCCCTCGATATCTTCTAAATACTTTATTTCCACATAAGTCTGATGACCATCAACGTATGTAACGAGGAAATCGGGAGTATAGAACCTGCGTTTGTTATCGAAATAATAATGGAATCCCAATGGCTGAGATTCATATTCAATAACGTTTTTATCAAACTCTAGGTGATAACAATACTCAGTCTCTAAACTACCCTCAACAAGTAGAGTTCCAGGATTTTTATGCTTCTTTTTCGGAAATACCCCTATGGACTTCCCGAAAACAGCACCTAAATCACGACGTTGCTCACCACGTAAATTCGACATTGCGACCTCCACTGACTATCTCTCAGCTTTGGTCACACACATCAATTTGTCAAACCATTCTTTAAATTTGTCAAACTAAACTTTAAATTTGTCATTAATTGCTTTAATGACTAACCAACTAGCGCCACTTCCGCCATATTACCTTTGCTTTCTAGCCATGTTTTTCTATCGCCAGAGCGCTTTTTGGCCAATAGCATGTCCATTAGCTCCATCATTTCTTCGGCATCTTCAATAGTAAGCTGCACTAAACGACGAGTATTCGGGTCCATGGTCGTTTCACGCAGTTGCAGTGGGTTCATTTCACCGAGACCTTTAAAGCGTTGAACATTCACTTTGCCTCGTTTTTTCTCAGCTTCAATGCGATCTAAAATCCCTTGTTTTTCACCTTCATCTAATGCGTAGTACACCTCTTTGCCCACATCAATTCTAAACAAGGGCGGCATGGCAACGTACACGTGGCCTTGATCTACTAAGGTTCTAAAGTGACGCACAAACAATGCACATAGCAAGGTAGCAATGTGTAATCCATCTGAGTCAGCGTCGGCCAAAATACAAATTTTTCCGTAGCGCAGGCCTGACAAATCAGATGAATCGGGATCGATACCCAGTGCAACGGATATATCATGAATTTCTTGGGAGGCTAACACCTGCGACGAATCGACTTCCCAGCTGTTAAGAATTTTACCGCGTAGCGGCATGATGGCTTGAAACTCTCTGTCTCTCGCTTGCTTTGCAGAGCCACCCGCTGAGTCACCTTCCACTAAAAATAACTCTGAGTAGGTAATGTCTTGTGAAGAACAATCCGTAAGCTTGCCTGGTAAAGCGGGACCTTGAGTGACTTTCTTACGGGCCACTTTTTTAGTTTGACGAAGACGGCGCTGCGCGTTGTTAATACACATTTCCGCCAATGCTTCAGCAATTTCAGTGTGTTGGTTAAGCCATAGGCTAAATGCGTCTTTAACAATACCCGATACGAACGCACTGGCTTGACGTGAGGACAAGCGCTCCTTGGTTTGCCCAGCAAACTGAGGGTCTTGCATTTTGGTCGAGAGGATATACGCACATCTGTCCCAGATATCATCGGGAGACAGCTTGACCCCACGTGGCATTAAATTTCTGAATTCACAGAATTCGCGCATTGACTCTAGCAAGCCTTGGCGCAAGCCGTTAACGTGAGTACCACCTTGGGCAGTAGGAATAAGGTTCACATAGCTTTCTGTGACTAGGTCACCCCCTTCAGGTAGCCACATCACAGCCCAATCAGCCGCTTCTGTATTGCCGCTGAATGTACCCACAAAAGGCGTATCTGAAGGTAGCGTCTCAAAAGCTTCAACCGCTTGATAGAGATAATCTTTAAGCCCGTCTTCGTAATACCACTCTTGGCTTTCTTTGGTGATTTTATTGTCAAACCGTATGCGTAAACCTGGGCTAAGTACCGCTTTAGCACGCAAGTTGTGTATCAAACGGCTAACTGAGAACTTTGCTGAATCAAAGTACTGAGGATCGGGCCAAAAATGAACTCGCGTTCCCGTGTTGCGCTTACCGCAGGTATCAATAACTTGCAGCTCTTCGACTTTATCACCGTTTTCAAATGCAATTTGATATACATTGCTATCGCGGCGAATGGTCACTTCTACGCGTGTGGAAAGGGCATTAACAACCGATATACCTACACCGTGTAAGCCGCCTGAAAACGCATAGTTTTTATTTGAAAACTTGCCACCCGCATGCAGCTTACACAAGATAAGCTCGACGCCAGAAATACCTTCTTC